>NZ_NNBP01000015.1:216017-228776 GCF_002803155.1 Streptomyces sp. CB02959 | reverse complement strand
CCAGCAACGAACGGTTGAGGAGGTTGTTGAGGGCCACCGCCCGCTGGTGCATCAGGCAGTTGTTGACCGCCTCCTGCAGCAGCGCCCCGGAGGTCTCGGTGGGCAGGTCGCAGATGTCACTGGTGGACTGGAACTTCCCGCCGAGGATCTTCAGCGGCAGTGCGCTGCCGTCGTGCAGGGCGGCCGCGGCGAGCATGTAGATGATCGTGAGCAGCACGATGCCGGCCATCAGGAACATGCCGCCGTACAGCAGCGTGAGCCGTATCCGGATCGTGGGGCGCAGCCACGGGAAGGGCCGGACGTTGACCGGTTTCGGGTCCCAGGCCGGCTTGGGCGGGACCGGTGGCGGTGGCGGTGCGGCCTTGGAGCTGGAGAACGAGGGAAGCGAGGGCATCGGCGGTCAGATCCGGTATCCCGAGCCGGGGACGGTGACGATCACCGCGGGCTCGCCGAGCTTGCGGCGCAGCGTCATGACCGTGACCCGGACGACATTGGTGAACGGGTCGGTGTTCTCGTCCCAGGCCTTCTCCAGGAGCTGCTCGGCCGAGACGACCGTGCCCTCGCTGCGCATCAGGACCTCCAGGACCGCGAACTCCTTGGGGGCGAGCTGGACCTCCCGGCCGTCGCGGAAGACCTCGCGGCGGTTGGGGTCGAGCTTGATCCCGGCGCGCTCCAGAACGGGCGGCAGGGCCACGGTGGTACGGCGTCCCAGGGCGCGGACCCGGGCGGTCAGCTCGGTGAAGGCGAACGGCTTGGGGAGGTAGTCGTCCGCGCCGATCTCCAGGCCCTCGACGCGGTCGCTGACGTCGCCGGAGGCGGTGAGCATCAGGACGCGGGTGGGCATGCCCAGCTCGACGAGCTTGCGGCACACGTCGTCACCGTGGACGAGCGGGAGGTCACGGTCGAGGACGACGACGTCGTAGTCGTTGACCGCGATCCGTTCCAGCGCGGCGGCGCCGTCGTAGACCACGTCGACGGCCATGGCCTCCCGGCGCAGTCCGGTTGCCACAGCATCGGCGAGCAGCTGCTCGTCCTCGACGACGAGAACACGCACGTCGCAGTCCTTCCTTACGGCCCTCGATGAGCAGGGCACACCAACGTTCAGAGCTCTTCCATCCTGCCCCGAAGAGTCATAAACCGGCGGTAAGGGGGGTGTGGAGGGGTGGAGGGCGGGGTCCGGGGCGGCGGGGGCGCGGATTTCCGGGCCGGTTGAGGTTTCCCTGAGGGCGCGGGTGGGGAGGACGACTGCACACCCGCGATCACGCCCTGTATCGGCGTCTTTGCACGCTCCGTTTCCATCGCAGGGACCACGCCGTGATCGACCCACCCGTCGGCACTCCCCTGTGCCACCGACCCACGACGAGGGGGCGCACCATGGACGCGTTCACCGCAGGTATTTTGCAGCGCATACGGAACACCGAAGCCGATCTGGTCCGGGCCCGCGAGTCGGGTGACGAGCTCCTCGCCGAGGTCGAGCTGGCGGAGCTCGAGGACTTGCAGCGTCTGGCGACCGAGCACGGCGTGCGGTACACCGTCAACGCCTGATCCCGGCCGCTTAGGACAGCGGCTGCGCCCCGGCACCGGGGGAAGGTGCCGGGGCGCAGCCATGTCCGCACGCGGTGTGGGGGCGGGTCAGTCGTGCCAGGCGCCGAGTTCGTCCAGCCGCGGCTGGAGGTCGGCGAAGACGCCCGGGGAGGCGGCGACGGTCAGTTCGTGGCCGGCGGCCCGGCCGGGGCGGCCGCCGGTGAGTGCGCCGGCCTCGGTGGCGATCAGGACGCCGGCCGCGTGGTCCCACGGGTTGAGGCCGCGCTCGTAGTAGCCGTCGAGCCGGCCGCAGGCCACGTCGCACAGGTCGATGGCGGCCGATCCGCCGCGGCGGATGTCGCGGACCTGCGGGAGCAGGGCGCGGACGACCTCCGCCTGGGCGGTGCGCCGCTCGGTGAGGTAGCCGAAGCCGGTGGCGATCAGGGCCTGGGCGAGCGGTGGGGCGGGCCGGTGGCGGATCGGCTCGTCGTTGAGGTGGGCGCCGCGGCCGCGGACGGCCTGGAAGGTCTCGCCGCGCATCGGGACGGCGACCACGCCGACGACGGTCTCGCCGTCCTTCTCCGCCGCGATGGACACGGCCCAGGAGGGCAGTCCATAGAGGTAGTTGACGGTGCCGTCCACGGGGTCGATGACCCAGCGCACGCCGCTGGTGCCGGGGCTGCCGGCGCCCTCCTCCCCCAGGAAGCCGTCGGTGGGGCGGTGCTCCCCGATGAAGTCGGTGATCAGCTTCTCGGAGGCGATGTCCATCTCGGTGACGACGTCGATGGGGCTGGATTTGGTGGCGGCCACCCCCAGGTCGGCGGGCCGGCCGTCGCGCAGCAGGGTCGCGGCGCGGTGGGCTGCCTCCAGGGCCAGTTCGAGGAGTTCGTCGTGCAGCGGGTCGGTGTGCGGCTGGTGGGGGTGCTGCGGGTCGGGCACGGTGCTCCTTGCTCGGACGAGCGGTGGTCGGGGCCCGGGCGGGCGGGGCGGGTCAGGCGGGGGTCTCGGCCGTGGGGCCGGTCCAGTCGGCGCCGGCGGCGGCCGGGCGGGGTGCCCGGGTGGGGCAGCAGCCGATGGGGCAGAGGTCGTGCGAGGCGCCGAGTGCGCCCAGGGCGCAGCGTTCGGGGGTGGTGCCGCGTTCGGTGGCGGCGCGCTCCAGGAGGAGGTCGCGGACGGCGGCGGCGAACCGGGGGTCGGCGCCGACGGTGGCGGAGCGGGTGACCGGCAGGCCCAGTTCGGCGGCCTTGGCGGTGGCCTCGGTGTCGAGGTCGTACTTGACCTCCATGTGGTCCGAGACGAAGCCGATGGGGGCCATGACGACGGCCGGGGCGCCGGTGCCGTGCAGCTGCTCCAGGTGGTCGCAGATGTCGGGTTCCAGCCAGGGGATGTGCGGGGCACCGCTGCGGGACTGGTAGACGAGCTGCCAGGGGTGGTCGATGCCGGTCTCGTCCCGTACGGCGTCGGCGATGACCTGGGCGACGTCCAGGTGCTGGGCTACGTAGGCGCCGCCCGTGCCGTCGTCGGTGTGGTCGCCGGGGGTGCCGGAGGTGTCGGCGGCGGCGGTCGGGATGGAGTGCGTGGTGAACGCGATGTGGGCGCCGGCGCGGGTCTCCTCGGGGAGTTCGGCGAGGGAGGCGAGGACGCCGTCGACCATGGGGCGGACGAAGCCGGGGTGGTTGAAGTAGTGGCGCAGCTTGTCGACCTGGGGGACGGGCAGGCCCTCGGTCTGGAGGGTGGCGAGCGCGTCGGCGAGGTTCTCGCGGTACTGGCGGCAGCCGGAGTACGAGGCGTAGGCGCTGGTGGCGAGGACGGCGATGCGGTGGTGGCCGTCGGTGACCATGGTGCGCAGGGTGTCGGTCAGGTAGGGCGCCCAGTTGCGGTTGCCCCAGTAGACGGGCAGGTCGAGGCCGTGGTCGGCGAAGTCCTTGCGGAGTGCGTCGAGGAGTTCGCGGTTCTGGGCGTTGATGGGGCTGACGCCGCCGAACAGGAAGTAGTGCCGGCCCACCTCCTTGAGGCGCTCGCGGGGGATGCCGCGGCCGCGGGTGACGTTCTCCAGGAACGGCACGACGTCGTCGGGGCCTTCGGGGCCTCCGAAGGACAGCAGCAGCAGGGCGTCGTAGGGGCGGGGATCGCACTGTTCGGGCATGCCTCCGATCCTGCCACTCCCGGCTCGGACGCGAGGGGCCAGGCCCTGGTCGGGAGGGCGGAATCCGGGGCGGAAACCAGGAGGCGCCGAGCCCCCTGCCCGCCGTAAGCTGTATCGGCCACAGACATTCCTTACCGACCTCCTCACCCGGCGGAGCACCCCGTTGCCCAGTCCCTACCGCGCCATATTCGGCCGTCCCGGCACCAAGTCGTTCTCCGCCGCCGGACTGCTGGGGCGGATGCCGCTGTCGATGATGGGCATCGGCATCGTCACGATGGTGTCCCAGCTGACCGGGCGGTACGGCCTGGCGGGGGCGTTGTCCGCGACGCTCGCGCTGTCCGCGGCGGTGCTCGGGCCGCTGATCTCCCGTTTGGTGGACCGGCACGGTCAGCGCCGGGTGCTGCGTCCGGCGACGCTGATGTCGCTGGCGGCGGTCGCCGGGCTGCTGCTGAGTGCGCAGCAGCGGTGGCCGGACTGGACGCTGTTCGCCTTCGCGGCGTGTGCGGGTTGTGTGCCGAGTGTGGGCTCGATGGTGCGGGCGCGCTGGGCGGAGCTGTACCGGGGTTCGCCGCGGGAGTTGCACACCGCGTACTCGTGGGAGTCGATCGTCGACGAGATGTGTTTCATCGTCGGCCCGATCCTGTCGATCGGACTGTCGACGGCGTGGTTCCCGGAGTCCGGGCCGCTGCTGGCCGGGGCGTTCCTGGCGGTGGGGGTGTTCTGGCTGACCGCGCAGCGCGCGACGGAGCCGGTGCCGCATCCGCGGGAGCAGCACGCCAAGGGGTCGGCGCTGCGGTCGGCGGGGTTGCGGGTGTTGGTGGCGACGTTCGTGGCGACCGGCGCGATCTTCGGGGCGATCGACGTGGTGACCGTGGCGTTCGCGCAGGAGACCGGCCACAAGGCCGCGGCGAGCCTGGTGCTGGCGGTGTACGCGTTGGGTTCGTGTGTGGCCGGCGCGGTGTTCGGGCTGCTGCACCTGGCGGGGCCGCCGTCCCGTCGGTGGCTGGTGGGGGTGGCCGCGATGGCGGTGAGCATGCTGCCGCTCCAGTTGGCGGCGTCGCTGACCGGTTCGCTGGTGCTGCTGGCCGTCGCGCTGTTCCTCGCCGGGCTGTCGATCGCGCCGACGATGGTCACGACGATGGCGCTGGTCGAGGAGCATGTGCCGCGGACGCAGCTGACCGAGGGCATGACGTGGACGAGCACCGGCCTCGCGGTGGGCGTGGCGCTCGGCTCGTCGGCGGCCGGCTGGGTGGTGGACGCGGCGGGTGCCGCCCGGGGCTATCTGGTGCCGCTCGCGGCGGGTGTCCTGGCCGCGCTGGTGGCGCTCGCCGGCTACCGCTGGCTGCGTCCGCGGGGCGTGTTGGCGCCGTCCTCCCCCGCAGCCGGCGGCATCCCGGCTCCGGCGGAGTCCCCGGCCGCGGAACGCCGCGACGGGACGCGAGCGGGCTGACCCGGGAACGTACGGGCACGGCGCGGACGTGCGGCCCCCATGGGGCACGCGGTCCGCGCCGTTGCCGTGTCGGTGCACCCGACTCGTGGCGGCGGCTCTCCTCTCTGCGCCATCGCCGCGACCGTCCGCCCCGTATACCTCACCGGTAAAACCGCCGCTCCTCTCTGCACCCTGACCCGGGCCGCCCCAACACGCCACCGTCGAGGGTGACTTCGCGTGCACTCGGTTGACTTCGGGTGCGGTCGGTCCCCCCGTGTTTGCGACCGGTGGGCGGGCGGCCGGTGCAGCTCCGCCGGATTTCCCTGTTACCGGCGGTACGACATGTCCGGGAGCCGTGCGATTGCGCCCGTTTTCTCGGTGCTGTGATTCCGGTCACCCCTCCCGGAAGCGGCGCCGGCGGCTGACATCATGCGCTGACCAACGGCGGCCGAACGCGGCCTGCCCGCGCGGAGGGGAGGCATCGTCACCATGGCAGTCACCGACGTCATCGGCGGCTCGGGAGGGCGCGGCACGGGAGGGCCCTGGCGCAACTGGGCGGGCAACGTGACCGCCCGCCCCGCCCGGACCGTGGCACCGGCGAGCACCGAGGAACTGGCGGCCGCGATCCGGGCCGCCGCGACGGACGGCCTGCCGGTCAAGGCAGCCGGCACCGGCCACTCGTTCACCCCGGCCGCCGCCACCGACGGCCTGCTGATCCGCCCCGAGCGACTGACCGGCATCCGCGGGATCGACCGTGCGGCAGGGACGGTCACGGTGGCCGCCGGCACCCCGCTCAAGCACCTCAACCAGACGCTGTCCGCGCACGGCCTGTCGCTGACCAACATGGGCGACATCATGGAGCAGACCGTCTCGGGGGCCACCAGCACCGGCACCCACGGCACCGGCCGGGACTCCGCGTCGATCGCCGCGCAGATCACCGCCCTGGAACTGGTCACCGCCGACGGTTCGGTGCTGCGCTGTTCCGCGGAAGAGAACCCGGAGGTGTTCGCCGGGGCACGGCTGGGCCTGGGCGCGCTGGGCGTGGTCAGCGAGCTGACGCTCGCGGTGGAGCCGGAGTTCCTGCTGACCGCCCGCGAGGAGCCGATGCCGTTCGACGAGGTGACCGGCCGCTTCGACGAACTCGTCGCCGAGAACGAGCACTTCGAGTTCTACTGGTTCCCGCACACCGGCAACTGCAACACCAAGCGCAACAACCGTAGCCAGGGCCCGGCGGCGCCTCCCGGGAGGGTGAGCGGCTGGATCGAGGACGAGCTGCTGTCCAACGGGGTGTTCCAGGTGGCGTGTGCGGTCGGCCGGGCGGTGCCCGCCGCGATACCGGGCATCGCGAAGATCTCCAGCCGGGCACTGTCGGCCCGTGCGTACACCGACATCCCCTACAAGGTGTTCACCTCGCCTCGGCGGGTGCGGTTCGTGGAGATGGAGTACGCGCTTCCGAGAACGGCGGCGGTCGAGGCGCTGGGCGCGTTGAAGGCGCTGGTGGAGCGGTCGGACTTCAAGATCAGTTTCCCGGTGGAGGTGCGGACCGCACCGGCCGACGACATCGCGCTGTCCACGGCGGCGGGCCGGGACACCGTGTACGTCGCGGTGCACATGTACCGCGGTACGCCCCACCAGGAGTATTTCGGTGCCGCCGAGCGGATCATGACGGCCCATGAGGGGCGACCGCACTGGGGAAAGCTGCACACCCGGGACGCGGAGTACCTCGCGGGGGTCTATCCGCGGTTCGGTGAGTTCACGGCGCTGCGCGACCGGCTGGATCCGGAGCGCCGGTTCGCGAACGGGTACCTGCGGCAGGTCCTGGGTGAGTGAGCGGCCGTCGGTCGGTTCGTGACGTGCCGCGGCCCGGTGTCCCGTGGGGGGACACCGGGCCGCGGTCGTGGGTGGTCCGCCGGTCGGGCGGTCCGCCCGTAGGGGGGCGATCCTTCGTCAGGGGTTCAGGGGGTGTTGGGGTCGGGGGTCTGGCGGCCGCCGGGGTTCTGCTCACTCTGCTGGTGCCCCGGCGTGGCGCCGCCGCCGGTCGAGCCGGAGCCGTCGCCCTTGCCGCCGTCGGTTCCGGCGGACGGGCTCGGCGACGCGTCGGGTGATGAGGAGGTGCCGGGGCTCGGGGAGCCGGTGGCGCCGTCGCTCGGGGTCGGCGTCGGGGTCTGCCCGCTGTGGCCGGTACCGCTGCCCGTGCCGTCGGTGCCGCTGCTACCGGAACGGCTGGGGTCGGGCGACGGGGTGCCGCCGTCACGGCCGGTGCCGTTGCCGGTGCCGGTGGAGTGGCCGGGGTCCGGGGTCTGCGGGGTACTGGGCCGGGGCGGGGCGACGTTGCCGGTGGTGAGGTTGCCGACGGTGGTGCCCTTGACGCCGCTCGCCGTCTCGCCGACGAGCAGCTCGGTCGCGGTGACCGCTCCCATGGCGAGCACGAAGACGGCGAGCGCACCGAGCGCGGGCCGCTTCCAGCCGCGCAGCCGGGTGCCGTAGGTGGCGCTGGTCTCCTCGGTCCCGGGCGGCGCGATGCCGGGCGCCGTGGTGCCGTGCTCCGCGGAGCCGGGCACACCGGCCTGAGGGAGTACGGCGGTCGCGTCGGCTTCCCGGAGCGCCGCCCGTCCCAGGGCCATGGTCCGCTCGGCCGGCCGCACCATCAGCCGGGTCGCCTCCGGGTCGCCGTCGGGTGGCTGCTGGGCGCGCGGGATCAGCTGGGTGCGGGCGTTCGCGGGTCCGCTGTCGCGGGCCGCGACGGAGGTGACCGGGTCCTCCGTGCCGTGTTTGTCGAAGGTGGGCAGCACCATCGTGGGGTCCGCGGGCCCCGGTGTGCCGGTGGTGGCTTGGGTTGATTGGGTGGTGGATCGGGATCGGGTGATGGAGACCCGGCGCGGCTTGGGTCGCGTGGTGACCGCCGCTTCCTTGATCTGCTCACCGGTGCGCCGGAACAGGTGCTGGAATATGGAGCCGCCGGTCGTGGCGACGACACTGACGACACCTGCGCCGATGATGGTTCCGTACACACCGAGCTGACCCGCGAGGTACGCGGCGACGGCCGCGGCGAGCGCGCTGCCTGAGACCTGGGCGATGCTCAGGTCGATCCGCTTCTTCTTCTGTTTCGTGTCGGCTTCGGTTTTTTCGTCCATCTCCTACCTTTGGTCGCCCCTTCGATCCATCTTGCATGGAGAAGTGACCAAATGGCGGAGCCAATAGTTCCGAATCTGTGGAATCTGTGAACCTCGCCACCTGAGCCGCAGGTAGAGAGGTCGACAAGGTGACTTGCCCGGGCTGTGCACCCAGAACTTCCGCGGCGCGGCGGTCCACTTCGGTGGCCCGAATGGAGTACTGTGGCGAGCCCTGGCCCCGGTTCCCGTCCGGCTGCCCGGACCCGCGGGAGGGGCACTGAAGGTGACGCCCTCCTTGGGGTGCCGTCGCTCGGCACGGGTGGTCGGTGACAGGGTAAGCGGCATGGTCACTGAGCGTTGCGAACTGGTAACCGTGTCATAACGGCGTTTCTGGGCCAAGCCCCGACACGCCGGGCAACTCGGCAATGTTGTGGCAGGCTGCACCCGGGCAGGCCACACTCGACTAGCGGAAGCAGCGACGCACGTGACGTCGGCAGGCACCACCCGGGAGGTCCCCATGCCCGAACTGCGTGTCGTGGCCGTCTCCAACGACGGCACACGGCTGGTGCTCAAGGCTGCGGACAGCACCGAGTACACGCTTCCGATCGACGAGCGGCTGCGCGCCGCCGTCCGCAACGACAGAGCGCGGCTGGGCCAGATCGAGATCGAGGTCGAGAGCCATCTGCGCCCGCGGGACATCCAGGCGCGGATACGAGCCGGCGCCTCCGCCGAGGAGGTCGCCCAGCTCGCCGGCATCCCCGTCGACCGGGTGCGCCGCTTCGAGGGACCGGTGCTCGCCGAACGGGCCTTCATGGCCGAGCGGGCCCGCAAGACCCCCGTGCGCCGGCCGGGCGAGAACACCGGACCGCAGCTGGGCGAGGCCGTCGCGGAGCGGCTGCTGCTGCGCGGCGCCGACAAGGACAGCACCCAGTGGGACTCCTGGCGTCGGGACGACGGCACCTGGGAGGTGCTGCTCGTCTACCGGGTCGCGGGTGAACCGCGGTCGGCGACCTGGACGTACGACCCGCCGCGCCGCCTGGTCCAGGCCGTGGACGACGAGGCGCGAGCTCTGATCGGGGAGAGCGACGACACTCCCGAGCCGAGCTTCCCGTTCGTGCCCCGGATCGCGCGGCTGCCGCGCGACCGGCCGCTGGACCGCGCCCTGGACCGCCAGATGCCCGAGCGGCCTGCCGAGGACCGGGAGCGGGACGAGCGGAGCGAGGAAGCCACCGGGGAGCGGGAGCGGGATTCGCTGACCAGCCTGCTGGAGGCGGTGCCCAGCTTCCGGGGCGACATGGTCGTACCGGAGAGCGCCAAGGCGCCGCAGCAGGACGAGGCGGAGCAGGCCGAGGTCGAGGAGCCGCCGGCCCCGGCGGCGAGCGCGGGGGCGGGCGCGGGTTCCGCGTACGCCGACGTGCTGATGCCGCGGGCGGTCGCCGGCCACCGCGATCGGCTGACCGGGACGACGGACCGGCAGGCCGAGGCGGATGGGGTGCGCCCCGGGCGCCGGGCCGCGGTGCCCAGCTGGGACGAGATCGTCTTCGGCACCCGGAGGAAGAAGCCGGAATAGCCCGGAAGGGCGGGGTTCCGGCCCTGTTTCGCATGGCGTTCCGCCCGCTCCCTGGCATGCAGGGGGCGGGCGGACGTCGTTTCGCGAGCCCGTGACGGGCCTCAGTGGCCGCTCAGCCGGGCTGCGGGCCGGTGGCGATGGGGCGGGAGGGGTCGGCGCACCATTCGCTCCAGGAGCCGACGTACAGCGCCGCGGGGATCCCGGCGACGGCGAGGGCGAGGACCTGGTGGGCGGCGGAGACGCCGGAGCCGCAGTAGACGCCGACCTCGGCGTCGGCCGTGGCGCCGAGCGCCGCGAACCGCTCGGCCAGTTCGGCGGCGGGGCGGAAGGCCGTACTGCCGTCGGCGACGTTCTCGGTCGTGGGGGCGGACACCGCGCCGGGGATGTGGCCGGCCACCGGGTCGATGGGTTCGGTCTCGCCCCGGTAGCGCTCCCCCGCACGCGCGTCCAGGAGGACACCGCGGCGGGCCAGCGCGGCCGCGTCGTCCGCGGTCAGCAGCGGCACCGTACCGGGCGCGGGGGTGAAGTCACCCGTCTGCAAAGTCACTTTGTCGCCACTCATGGCCCCACCGGACGCCTGCCAGGCGGCAAGTCCACCGTCGAGGACCCGCACGTCCGGGTGGCCCGCCCAGCGCAGCAGCCACCACGCGCGGGCGGCGGCCCAGCCCTGGCCACCGTCGTAGGTGACCACCGGGCGGCCGGCGCTGACGCCGGCGGCCCGCATCGCCGCGGTGAAGGCGGCGAGGTCGGGGAGCGGGTGCCGGCCCGCCGCGCCGGGCGGCCCGGCCAGTTCGCCGTCGAGGTCCACGTAGACCGCGCCGGGCAGGTGACCGGCCTCGTACGCGGGGCGGCCGGGCGGACCGCCGAGCTGGTAGCGCACGTCCAGGAGGAGCGGCGCGGCGGGGCCCGCCAACTCGCTCGCGAGTTCGGTAGCGGTGATGATGGCATTCATGGGACTCATCCTTGCGTAGCGGTGACTACGTACAGAAGGCGGGTGCCCACCCTCCGTATGACGGAGTTGCGGGGCGTCGTAACGCCACCGAAACGGAAGTGGAACCTCAAAACGGGCATTCTCCCTCGTGGACGCGCCGTGGACGGCGCGGCCGGGGCGCACACCCGGTGACAGGGTGCGAGCATCTGGTCGGGACTCGCGCCCTTACCGCACATGGCCAGCACCCCGATGCTCCGAGGAGACTGACGATGACGACCGAGGCAGCAGCCCGGCGGATGCCCGGTGCGCCCTGCTGGGTGAGCCTCCTGGCGCACAGCCTGCCCGCGACGCAGGAGTTCTACGGCGCGCTCTTCGGCTGGGAATTCCGCCCGGGGCCGCAGCATTTCGGTCCGTACGCCCGTGCCTTCCTCGACGGGCTGGAAGTGGCCGGGGTCGGTGAGCTGGCGACCGACCGGCACCTGCCGGTCGCCTGGACCACCTATCTGGCCAGCGACGACGCGGATGTGACCGCCGAGCAGATCCGCGCCTGCGGCGGCACGGTGGGCGTCGGCCCGCTCGACGCCGACGACGCCGGCCGGATGGCGATCGCCTCCGACCCGCAGGGCGCCATCTTCGGGGTGTGGCAGGGCCGGGCGATGCCGGGCACCGCGGTCAGCGGCGAACCGGGCACCCCGGTGTGGAACGAACTGGTCACCCAGGAGACCAACTCCGTCGCCCCGTTCTACGAGCACGTCTTCGGCTTCGAGTCCGAGGCCGTGGTCTCGGCCGACTTCGACTACCTGACGCTGCACATCAAGGGAAAGCCGGTCGCCGGCATCCACGGCGTCGGCAACGCGCTGCCGCGCGACCGGGGTCCGCACTGGATGACGTACTTCGCCGTGTCGGACACCGACGCCGCCGCGCGGCGGGTCGCCGAACTCGGCGGCCAGGTGCTGCGGCCGGCGCGGGACTCGGCGCACGGGCGGCTGGCGACCGTCGCCGACAACGAGGGCGCGGTCTTCACCATCATCCAGCGGCGCTGAGGCGCCCCGCGCCCGGCGGCCCGGAGCGGCTAGCGCTGGGCGTCGACCGGCAGGACGTCGGGGGAGAGCGCGGCCGCGCGGGCGGTCGCCGCGGTCTGCCGGCGGCGGTGGTGGCGCCGGCACAGCACCTCGTAGCCGACCTCGGCCGGCCGCTCCGCGCCGGCACCGTCGCTGCGCACGTCACCCACGACGACCTGCGCGCCCTCGACGACCATCCGCCCGTCGACCGTGCGGGCGTTGTGCGTGGCCCGGGCGCCGCACCAGCACAGGGCCTCCACCTTCAGCACCTCTATGCGGTCGGCGAGTTCGACCAGCCGCTGGGAACCGGGGAAGAGCTTGCTGCGGAAGTCGGTGGAGATGCCGAAGGCGAAGACGTCGAGTTCGAGGTCGTCGACGACCCGGGCGAGTTGGTCGACCTGTCCCGGGGCGAGGAACTGGGCCTCGTCGACGATGACGTAGTCGACCCGGCCGCCGGAGCTGAGGGATTCGACGACGTGAACGTAGAGGTCCAGCGCGTCCACCACCTCGACGGCCTCCGTGACCAGGCCCAGGCGGGAGGAGAGCTTGCCGTGGCCGGCCCGGTCGTCGCGGCTGAAGATCATGCCCTGCAGGCCGCGGGCCGAGCGGTTGTGCTCGATCTGCAGCGCCAGTGTCCTTTTGCTTGGGTATCCGCCATATCTGGGTGGGCTCTCTGCGGCTTGTCGGAGAACCCGACAAGCCCATGTTCTCAAACTGCCTATCCGCTGCCGACCTACAGGGCGCTTGTTCAACCTGAAGTTGATGGTCACGGGGCTGGTGTGGGGCGCTGCTTGTGTGCTCGCACTGGCCGTGAGCGGCTATCTGTCGACAAGATCGTTCGTCAGCGGGCGACCTCGGTGTCGGTCAGTACGAGCAGGGAAGAGACTGTCCGCTGATTGGACAAGCCCCTCCCCGGCTTGGAAGGGCCTGCACTGAACCGACGAAACGTGTCGGCTGCCGGCGCTCGTCCACATCCGGCAAGTGC
>NZ_NNBP01000015.1:0-215933 GCF_002803155.1 Streptomyces sp. CB02959 | reverse complement strand
AGAGAACTTCTGGGGCACGGGCCGGGATCCTCCGCCTTCCCAGCTCGGGATCCGTCTTATCGGCATCGTCGTACTCGGGCTCGGATCCGGGGCGGCGCCCTCAGAGGCGGCGCGTGCGCGCGGCACGAGCCAGCGACTACGCCACTGACTGCCCACCGCCAGCCCTCCGCGAACCCCGTGGCACCCGGCTGCAGTACGCCCCCTCCATGGGCGTCTCCCCCGACCACACCGCTGGCCTCAAGGCGGTGTACCGGGCTTGCCTAGCCACCGCCACCATCCAGCGAACGTTCGAGGCCGGGTTCTCCGCCCCTTCTCCCTCAAGAAGGGCCGAACCTGCCCCGAACAACTGCCCCAGCGGTAAGGACGAGCGCGAGCCGAGTGACCGTTGCGGTCGGCGTCCATCACGATCAGGGGGTCGAGATCACCACGATTCAGCGAAGGTCGTCAGTGAGTCCTGGCAAGATAGATGCACAAGCGAACAACTGGTCTGGGGGCGGCCTTGCGCGAGTTCATCTATCTATCGGACGCCAAGCTGCGGCAGTTCATCCCGAAACCCCGCCGATTGCGGCGGGCAGGTGCCCTTCGCTTGAGCACGCCCGTCGGCGGGATCGATCTTGACGCACCGGCCACCGACGCCGACAGCTCCCGACAGCGTCAGCTGGCTCAGGTGGTCGAGTACCTTGAAGAGGCGGCGCGATGGTTCACGGAGCCCGACCTGCGCGCCGGTCAGTGGATCCAATTCGAGGCACCACTGCGGTACATCACACTCAAGGGCGACTATCGGGACATGGTCCTATTTGTCGACTCCGCTCCCGGTGAGGACCCAGAGTACGAGTCGGCCGCCTGTCGCCTGATCATGCACGGTTCAGCTCGCCATCTACTGGGCCTTCCTGCGGTCCCGGTCGAAGGGCCGCTCCTGACGGATATCGACGGTGGCTGCAGCATGGGGACAACCTTCATCACCGCTGCCGGTCGCGTTGTCAGGGCAATGGCAGCGGAAAGCGCCCTCACCCACGATGAGTTCGTGACCGACGCGCATCAGCCCTGCAACGAACTAAGCGCGCAAGGAGTGTGTGACCTGCTCAAGACTCTCGACGCGGTGCACGCGGCTGTCATCACGGCTGCCTGGGTACAGGGATACGCCCGAGTCACGACTTGCATGTCGGCCACTGACACTGCACCGCGGTGTGTCGTAGCCAGTCCCCTCACTGTGGAGTACGCGCACGACCTGCCCTGAAATACCAGGACCGCGCTGCCCAGAGGAAAGGAGGTCACTGCCATGAGTGACAACACCAATCAGGAGTCGCAGAGGTCCGTCGCGATCCGCCAAGTCCGCTACGCACTCTCGAAGGAGTTCGGCGGGGTCATCGACATGACCGATGTGTCCACCAACTCGGAGCAGATGCAGAACGCGATCTTCTTGACCCGGGCACTGGCGGCGAAAGCGGTGCGGATGCTAACCGACCGCAGCGTCGCGGAAGCCGCCGAGGCTGTCATCGACGGCCCTGGCGACATGGGCATCGACGCGGTGGCATTCTCCCTCACCAGTCCCGAGATCTGGCTGATCCAAGCCAAGTGGAGCGAGCGAGGTGCAGCGCGGTTCGGCCAGGAGGCCGCGCTCAGACTGGCCGTAGGCCTGCGCCAGGTGGCCGATCTGCAGTTCGAGCGATTCAACCACCGGTTCCACCGGCTGATCGATCAGGTCGAAGAAGTGCTGTCTTCCCCGGGCTGCAAGGTTCACTTGGTCGCAGCAGTCCTGGGGGACGGTCATACCCTCGCGAACACAGAAGAAATCTTGGCTAGCGCCGCCTCAGATGTCGGCCTGGTCACCAACGAGTCCCTGGATGTCAGACTCCTAGGGCTGGCCGACTTCTACGCTGCCGCACGGCAAGATGCAGCCGCCACGCTCTTGACCGTCACCGCCACGTTCACGGATCGCTGGCATGGGATGTTGGCTCCCTATCCGTCGTATTCAGGAACGGTACGAGCGGAAGAACTGGCCCACTGGCATGAGCACTACGGGGAGAGTCTCTACGCACCCGAGCTGAGAACCAGCCCTGGCCTGATCAAGGCCCATCCGGAAACCGTCAAGGCTCTGGTCGAGGATCCTCATGGCTTCTGGTACACCTGCAGCGGCGTCACCGTACTGTGTGATGCCGTCCACGTGGAGTACTTCGCGCGAGCTGCCGAGGGGGAGCCCGCCCGGCTAGAACTGTCCGGTGCCCGCATCGTCAACGGCACACAGACAGTCACCTCCGTCCGGCAGGCCGTTGCGATGGCACCGAACGCCACAGCGTATGCGCGCGTGCCGATCAGGGTGATCTGCACGGCAGGTGCTCCTCACGACCTTCCCGCGCGGATCACCAGAGCCATGAACTCCACAAGGCACTTGGAGGAACAGGACTTCATCGCACTCGACAGCCGGCAAGCGCGCATCCGCGAGGACTTCGCAGTGACACTCGGCAAACAGTATGTTTACAAGCGGGGTGTACCGGCCCCTTCCCCCGCTGTGGGCTGCTCGATTGTGGAGGCAGCGACCGCTCTGGCCTGTGCCTACCCCGACGCGGCACTCGTCGCCGGTGCGAAAAAGGATACAGACTTCCTCTGGCAGCGGACGCCCGACGGTGCGTACATCAAGCTCTTCAACAAGCAACCGAGTGCTGTCCAGATCTGGCGTTCGGTCCAGGTATTGCGCAAGGTCAGCCAGGCACTTCACCAGATGCGCCCCGATGCCACCGACCGAGTCCGCGCGCTGATCGACAACGGCAGCCTGCTCATCACACACGTAGCTTTCCAGGCAGCTGGCCACGAGGCCCTCACCGTCCCGGACCACCAATGGGAAGCAGTACTGGCTGAAATCGTCGCATGGGCGCGTCGTACCCCGGCCCTTCTCGTAACCGCGGTGAATGATCTTTTCGGTCGGCATACCTTCATTGCCGGCCTATTCGCCGACGGCGCAAGGTGCCGGCTGCTGGCACAGACCGCCGCGAAGGCACTGGAACAAAGCGAATGCGCTTCTGCTGCTGTCTCGCCGGAGCTCGCACGCCCCAGACGCCGTCCGAGTTCTGTGCGCCTCCTGGTCGAGAGCGCCCGCATTCCGGATGGCGCTCGACTTCTGTACCAACCGGGCTCCGAAGAAGCCCTAGCAGTCGGCGACTGGCTGAACGAGGACCCGGACCGTGTCATGGCCACCTGGGTGAACGATGCTCGGAAGCCGCTGGTCTGGGCGGCGGACAACGGGCGATACACACCCAGTGGGCTCATCATGCACATCTGGCGCACAGCGGGTTGGACGGACGCGCCCGGCGCTGTGGAGGGACCGTCCCGATGGCTCCTTCCGGGAGAGGGAACCTTGAGCGAACTCGCACATGAGGTCCACTCCGTGACCGAGAAGGGTGATGCCCATCGTGCCTCGTGACACATGGGGGTTGGACGACCGTTACGACCTGGGTGCCCTGCTCGGTGAAGGCACCATGGGCCAGGTCTGGCACGCCCGGCATCTAGATCTCGACCGTAGCGTCGCCGTCAAAACCCTCCGCTCCGGGCTCCTTGCTGGAGATCTCGGAGGTCGGCAACACGAGGAGATGGAGGAGGCGATCGAGCGCTTCCGTCGCGAAGCTAGGCTCCTCGCCCGCCTCGACCATCCAGGCATACCGAAGGTTTACGATGCCCGGGTGCGATCCGGCCCCGGCGTTTCGTACATTGCGATGGAGTTCCTTCTCGGTGAGAACCTGGAACAAGTGCTCAGCCGCAGAAAGCTGTTGCCCGTGATGGAGGTGCTGTCTATAGGTGAAGCCCTCTGCGACATCCTCGAACACACCCATGATTTTCCGGTCATTCACCGGGACATCAAGCCCACCAACATCATGCTAACTGAAGACGAGAGGGTGGTTCTGCTGGACTACGGCGTGGCCGCTCTCTTCGGAGCGGCGCACCGCCGACTGACGATCGGTGCCAGGGTCTTGGGTTCTTTTTGCTACATGGCGCCCGAGCAGTTCGTGCAGGGGAGCCCTGTCACCGTGCGCAGTGATCTCTACTCGCTAGCCTGTGTGCTGTATGAACTTCTCGTCGGTGCCCCGCCGTTCGAGGGGGCACCAGCCGAGGTGATGGACTGCCATCGCCACCGCACTCCCCCCTCTCCCCGCCTGCTGCGGGCGGAAATACCCCCCGTGCTTGATGACCTGCTGCTGAAAGCCCTTTCCAAGCACCAGAGCAACCGTCCTGCTTCCGCTCGGATTCTGCGTGACCGGCTGACGGAAATCCGGTGGCAGCTCATGGAACTATCTCCAGCCCAAGGCTCGGGGCGTGCCCAAATCCCTCCTCCTGTGGTCGCCCCGCTTCGGCCCCAGGAGGCTCTGTCCGTAGAAGCCCGGATCGGGCAGGCTCAAGCGCTGTTCGATGAGGGATACCTCAATGCTGCTTGCCTGGAGTTCGGGATGCTTGCGGCCGAGTTAACAGCAGACGGCCAAGACCCAGGCGACATCGTTGTGGAGTGCCAGGCTAAGGCCGCGTACTGCCGCATGAGGCAAGGCTATGAGGAAGAAGCAGCCAAATCGCTTCGAGCGCTCATGGACCTGCTGCTCACCACACGCCCGTCTGATGATGACGTGCTGGTCGAAATTCGCTGCTACCTAGGACTGGCGCTAGAGTCGATGGGACAAACGAACTCTGCGTTCGAGGAGCTTGCGGCCCCTTACTCAGCCCTGACGCGGCGCATCGGCAAGGACGCCGCCTTGACGGTCGAGGTACGTAGCGCACTCAACCGAATCCGGCGCTCTCTGTGACAGACCGCAGCGGATGGGGAATTAAGCTCACACCTCTAAGTTTCCCCCTTACGCCCCCGCAATTCTCCATGTGCCGCACGTTCCTGGAATGGTTACAGTAGCGGACTCAAGCGGCTGGGGATGGTGCCACGTTCACCCGGGATCTCGGCATCCCCAAGGAAGCCTTGTCTGTCGGCGTCGATGACTACCTGGTGATTTGTCGAGTAGCGGTAGTTCTTCGACTGCTCGGCCACCTGATGGTCCCGGGTAGGGACCAAGGTGCCGTCCACGATGAGCACACATCCTTACTGAACCGTTTGCGGGGCCGGAGCGCCAGCAGAGGTCAGCGGTGGCGGATGATGCGGTCAGCGGCGGACTTCGAGACGCCGAAGAGCGGGGCGAGCTGGCGCAGCGTCAAGTTGGTCCGCCAGTAGGCGGCCACGAGTAGGACCCGGTCTTCCAGCGAGAGTCCCCACGGCCGGCCTCGCCGGGCGGCGTCGGCGTCTTCGCGTCGCAGCGCACGCACCAATCGGTTGAACTGCTGCGGGGTCACACCTGAGAACGGGGATATCCAGGACGGCTCCGAGGCTGTGATCACACCAGGCACAACAAAGATCACCTATGCCTGTCGCCAGCCCTGGAGCAATCTCAGCCGAGGAAGTCTTTCCAGAACAGCACGGACGCCTGCGGGGCCCACGGCGCGTCCTCGCCGACCTCACCGAATTCGTGGTCGATGTAGTCGGCCAGATCGTGGCCGTAGCAGATGATGTCGGTTCCCCACATCGACAGGACGGGATGTCCCCACGTACCCCGACCAGCAGGCAGAAAGCGGTGCGCGTAAACGGGGACGAGTCGTGGCGCTTCCGCAAGCAGCCCGGGCCACCTCCACGGCTTCCTCATCGGCGGTCGGGCGTGTCCCCAGGGCCGGATGCCAGCGGCCATGACCGATATCGCTCAGCACTTCGCGCACCGGCCACTCCAGCCGATAGCGCAAGTCGTCTGGATCAGCGTGGCGCCAGTCGGGCCAGGGCTGTTCCCACGTCGCGCCTTCCTCAGGGGGCGAGGCAACCGGCAGCCCCGCGGCCAGAAAGGCGCGATGCTCTGGGGAGAACTCAAACTCGTAGGTCGCCTCGATCCGGCTGAACTCCTCGAGGCTGAGCCCCGGGGCTATCTCACAGCAGCCCGCCTCCGCCAGCCGTCGCGCGGCCTCCGCGCCCAGCCGAGCACCGTCAGTGTCGATCACTCCGGCACCGTACACACAGTGCGCGCACGCCACTGCACCTTTTCGGTCCGCGAAGCTGGCCGCCGAAACCTTGCGGGACAGCCCTTAAAAAGACGCAGTGCTGGGCCACACCTACGAGTGCCCGCTGGCACATACTTCTTCACCCTTGACAGTCACACAGGCGGCAATGACAACTTCGGGCAGGCACTTCTTTGCGGCGTAGTGCTGCACGATGTCTCGCACTTTCAGGTCTGCATCCTCCGACCAGTAGAGCACCGTCTCCGCTTCTTCGTCGCCTGACACTACCGGAGGATCGATTAGCAATTTCTCGATCTCTGAAGGATCAGCCTTCATGACGCACTGCTCCACAAACCCGCTAAAGCTCAAGCCGGCGCACGCAGCCACTTCAGAAACGCTCACGATCTTAGGAATAGGCCACAGAAGAGTGCGCGTCGTTAGACCTGGGGGCTGCCATGCAATTGTTGGATGCATCGGATACATAACACCTCCCGCCAAGCCGGACGTGAAAATTAAAGAAATAACTTTACCATCCCGGCAGCTTCGCGTCAACCTTTCCAATTACCTGGCGTACGGCATGAGTATGCGATCAGACAGCAGCCCTAGAGACATGAGACTTGGGAAGCCGGGACCCTCCATTTCCGCCAGCATGGGGAGGTGAAGAGGGGGATCGAAATTTCTAAGCTCAAGATTCTCGCCTATTCCTGACTTAATCTCCCGCAAATCGACCTCCCCTCTGTCTGTCATCGGTAGCCGCCCGAGTAGCGAACTATCGAGCAGGGGAGTCCACCAGAGCCCATCGAAACCCCACGCAATAATCACCCTCTCGTAGTGGCGTGTGACGCCGGATTTTAGGTAGACACTTACTCCACCCGTCTTTTTCCATACCTTGATTCCTTCAACATCAGCACTTCTGGTCTCTAGGTTGTAAGCACTACTCAGGGCGCGTTTAGCGTCAAGCGCGAATACTCCGGCACTGGTGTGCTCATTGAACTTCTTCTTGCTCTTGTCATCGAATGAACGCCAAGCATCAGGGTCGGAGTAGTGGCGATTTTCGTCGTAGCTCTCTCCACGGGAATAGATGACACCATCCGGAGTTAAAATCTCCAGACGAAAGTCGGATCGCACGTTTTGCAATAGAGCCAGAGCTACTGATGCAGCAGCACCTCCCGACCCGATGATTGCGAAGACCTTATTCGGGGGAACGTTTGTTACCCCCTCTAGATGACTCCAAAAATTCTCCGCATCCGTAGCCGCCGGCGGATGACTTTTCGGATCATATCCAGGCAGGTGTCTAATAGGTCCTGGTCCAGTAATAACGAGGCCCGTGCCACGGATATTATCTCCCTTATCCATGGTCAGATCCCATTCGCCGTCGGAAACAGAAATCCGCTTCACTTCCCGTCGGTCTACTCCGCACTTGGACTTGGTAATTACCCACTCAAGATAGTTAGCCCATTCCTTCAGTGTTGGGGGGATCGCTCCACGGTCAACCCAGTCAGCAAACCGATTGTGCGGGCCTCGGCGACTAGCTATAAGGTAGGCCTGCCAACTGAAATCAAGCATGGCGTAATCAACCGCAGAATCGCGGCTAGTTGCTCCTTCGACAGGAGGAAGACCAAGGCCATCCCAGACTTGTGAGCCGTAAGGAAAGCCGACATCTTTCAGTGGCGAACCGGAAAGCGCTTGGCTGCCGTCGGTGTACTTCTTGAGTACACCAGCCCAGTGCGCAGCCGGGCCCTGGTAATCGACAACAGTAAGCTTTGGGGCCGGTATCTTTGCTTTCTTCAGCGCATGCACCTTGGCTGCCAATGATATTCCTTTGGGTCCCGCCCCAATCACGATGACGTGGTGAGGGGTGTCCATTCTCGCTCCAGGCCAGCTCGGGTCACCAATTTGGAACGACTATCGACAGATGTCCTTAGTATGGGGGAGTCGCCGGAATAGGTGAAAGCGCGCCGAATAGGAACCACCGATTCCATGATGCCACTCCACCTCTGGCTGCGCCACTCGGGGGCCAAAAACAGGAGCAGTTAATTCCTAATTCGCCTATGCTGAAGATTTGAATAGAAGTGCATTCAGCCGACTACAGCGCATGACTCGACGTGGCGAGGGAACGCCCCCAGGTAAGGATCGAACTCCTGCAGCGGGTGTGGGTACGAGTCACGCGACGTCGTTGTTGTCCCTCAGCTGTGGGGCAGCCGCGGCGCGAGCCAAGGACTCTACGGACCGGAGATCCCGCACAGCGGAGAAGGCGGTGAGCCTTAGAGGCTAGGTCGTTGTGTCTGACGTCTTCAACGTGAGCTCCTTCCCGTCCAGCTCTGCGTTGATGAGGTGCACCAGTGGGATACGGACGTCGTCGAGCTCGCTCCGATGCACGACAACGCCACGACAGCGCGACTCGGGTTCGGCCTTGCCCCTTTGAAGTGGAGTAGGACACGCCAGGGGCGAGGTGCACCGTCGTCGTACGGCGGCCGCGACTGTTGAGGGTGACTCGGACGGCCTTGCCCCCGACGCTCAGGCTGCTCGACTTGGTGCCGAGCCAGATGCAGACGCCAGGTGCGATCTTGAACGACTTGTTGATGCGCAGTCCCATACATCCCCCAAGACAGTGGAGCAGCAGGCTAGCCCGGCTGCCGACGGTTCGTGCGTCTCCGCTTGAGATCATCAAGAGTCCAGGCTGGCGCTGGGCCGTCCCTGGGCCGTGCGAGGGCGCCCGAGGACACTCGGCAGCGACCAACGATGACAGGCGAGCTATCGCCAAGGCATGGCGCCAGTTGACCGCGGACGGCGACAGCGCGGAGGCCGAGAGCCGATGACGATCAGGGCTCTTCACGTAGAACGGCCGTCCGCGGCTGCAGCGTCACGGCGCCGTCGAACTGTTTCCTCCGGTTGCATGATTCGTATGCGAACTGCCCGCGGGCCCCGTGGAGATACGCCAGAATGACGGATCAGTTTCCCGACTGGACAGCATTGAGGGGGTGGCAGCGGGAAATGGTCGAGCGCAGCCGCAGTGCAGCCGAAGTGAGGCAGCTCCGTTCCTCAGCAGCCGTCTCGCCCACATGGGCGGGAGGACCGTCTTGCCGCAGAGGGCTCGCTGCACGGCACACCCACCGGCCGGCGGCGTTCAGCTCCTCTCGGTCCGATGGTTGAGCGCATGGTCGCCGTCGGTGGGAAGGGGCAGGCGCGGGAGCTCGTGGACGGACCGGGCTGGAGCCGTCCTGGGTTGGATGTCGCCGCGGGCCGATATCCGCTCTCGGTGGAGCGGCATGTGATGCGCATGGTCGATCACCTGGTGCCCGGGGTGACCGCGGTGACTCCGCACGCGCGTTACTACGCTCTGCACGGGCTGGTCGCGGCTCAAGCCGACGCGGAAGGCCTGACGGTCCCGGCCGCCCAGACTCTGCTGCGTCGCGCGGAAGTGGCGTTGGCCGCCGTGTCGTTCGCGCATCATCCGCAGGCTTTGGAGTGGCTGCCGCGTGCTCATGGGGTCGATGCCCTGGCCCGGCGGCTGCACGCCGGGACGGTCGCCATGTCCGAGGCCGAGGTCCCGGGCAAGGGCGGGTACGTACGCAATTCGTGGGGGTTCTGGGGACCATACGCCGGATCCGAGGTCGCGCTCGGCGTCCTCGACGCGGGCCCCATGCCGGTTCCTGGACCGCGGCTCGAGACGGCGGCACTACGAGCTGGCCTGGGCGGGCTGCTCGAGCTGGCCGCCGAGGACACACTGAAGGTGGATGATCTCGCCCCTTTCGGCGATTGGCTGTGCGTGTGCATGGGCGGCGAGCATCCTGACGGGGCGTGGCTGGCGAACGTGATGTGCGAGCCCAGTGCGCCGGCCGAAGCAGGCTCCCGCTCGGCAACACGACGACAGACGATTCAGCTTCTGGCTCGTGTGGTCGCCACACATCCCGTCCGACATTTCACCCGCGACGTCGGTCATGTGCTCGCTTTCGGCGACTTCCTGACCACCGATGTCGTGACCAGGGGCATCGACGCGGCTGGTGCCTGGCGCGGAGTGGTGCTGCGGAACTACTCCGTCGGAGCGTGGCGCCGCCTGTGGTCCTGGCTCGTGGAGCAGGTCGATGGGCTGCTACCGATCGAGGACGTGGCCGACCGCTTCGCTGCGGAGCTGCCCGACATGACGGTGGACGCGTTCCTGTCCTGCCTTCCCGCGACGCAGAGCACGACCGGAGCGCCGTTACCCGCCGAGCACGACCTGCGGTGGGCGGGCGATCCCCTGCCCCTCGCCGAACTGCGGGTGCTCGCCACCAGTGCCCGTCGGGTCGACGAACTCACCGGTCGGGTCCGGGACGCGTTCCTCGGCCAGCGCGGTGTCGAGCTCGGCCCGGAATGGGTCCAGCGGCGGCTTGACGAGGCCCGGCCCATGAAACTGCGCGATGTCGCTCGCCGGCTCACCTACGACCTGGTGGCGCGGTCGCAGCGGATCGCGCTGGCCAAGTCCCGCCGACGTGCCGACGGCACGCTGTGGTTACCGACCCGGCTGCACGAACGGGGCGGGCTGCTGTACCGGACGAGTCAGGAGGGGCGCGGTGACGTCGGCCTGCGGCTGGACCAGCTCGGGACCGTCCTGGCCACCTGCGGCGTGCTGCATTACACCGACCAGCACTGGTCGGTGACCAGGAGCGGGAGGGCTCTCGTTGACTGAGACCGCAGCGACACCGGGAGTGATGGAGCTCCCAACTGCGTTCGCCTCTCCGCTGACCCTCGTCCTCGAAGAGGAGCGGACAAGCGGACAAAGCCTGGAAGAAGCGCTCTTCCTCAGTTTCACGGCCGATCTCGGCTTCTTCGAGGAGGTCGCCCTCGGTGTCACCCAGGCCACCGGCGCACGCGTCACGGTGGCGGGAGATGTCTCCATGGCCCGGAACGATCCCCGGTCCGTCCGGCGGGCCGGCCGCAGCTACCTCGCCGGTCTGGCATACGCACACGGTGCCGCGTTCCACCCCAAGCTGATGGTCCTCGCCGGATCGGAGCACGCCACCATCGCCCTCGGCTCCGGCAACACCACGCTGGCCGGCTGGCAGGCCAACGCCGAGCTGTGGACGGTTCTGCGGGTGGACGGCGAGCAGAGTCCCACCGCGATCCCGGACCTGTCAGCATGGCTGCGCGACCTGCCGGACGAGGTGAGGTTCTCCGCCGGTGTGCCACAGGCACTGGGGCGGGTCGGGGCGCTGCTGGACCGGCTCCACCGCGACAGGACTCCGGCGGCACCGCAGGTCCGTGTCGTCAGTAGCCTGCACTCGCCCATCATCGATCAGCTGCCGCACGGGCCCGTCGACGAACTGGCCGTGTTCGCACCCTTCTACGATCAGCGCTCCATAGCGCTGCGGCAGCTGCTTGAACGCTTCCGTCCGAGCCGGTTCAGCCTCGCCTACCAGCCCGGACTTAGCGATCTCGACGGCCCGTCGGTCGCCGCTCTGGTGAAGGAGTACGACGGACGCGTCATCAGCGACAACGACCAGCGGTACCGCCACGGGAAACTCGTCGAGTGGGCCACCGAGGGGCAGCGTTGGGCCCTGACCGGCAGCCCGAACCTTTCCGCCACGGCCCTGCTGCTTTCCCAGGGCGAAGGCGGCAACTGCGAACTCGGCGTCATCACTCCCATCCCCACCACCCTCCTTCCGGACGGCACTGACGAGCCCGCCGCCCGGCTGCGCTCGGCCACACCCCTCCCCCGCCCCATGGTCAGCAACGGGCCGCTGCTGCTCGGTGCCCTACGCGTATCGGACGGCCTGGAGATCAGCGTGGCCCGGCCTCTCTCCGACATCGCTCACCTGGAGTTGTCTCAGGCGGCAGCACCGCCGGAGGCATGGGAGCGCATCGCCGACATCCCGCCAGGCCAGGCCACGCTGACGGTGACAGCTCCCGCGGATGCGGGCAGCCGTGTGCGCTTGGTCGTCGTCGACGGCGACGGCGTATCGAGCTTCGGCAACATCGTGTTCGTCATCGACCCGGACCGCGCGCTGCGCCGTATGACCCCGGCCCAGTCCCAGGCTCCCACGACACGGCCACCCGACCTGTTCACGGATACCCGGCTGGCCGAACGGTTCCTAGGCGACCTGGAAACCCTCCGTACGGGACTGCCCCCCACCCCAGCGGGCGTATCGACGAGCAACAGCTCTGGTGGTACGGACGCGACGGCCCCGCTGGACGGCGACGAGGACGGCTGGGAGCGCTATCTGGACGAATGCGCCGGGCGCGTCGGGCATCCGCTTACGCGCTTCGCACTGGGGCTCCCTCTGCGCACCAACACCGGCACGCCCTTTCAGGACCTGCTGCCCGTCTCCTGGGACGAGCGGTTCACCGACGACATCGAAGCCGCCCTCGACGAGGACGACGCCGAGGCCGTGGCTGCAGAGCACGCCCCTGAGGCAGCCGGTGCCGAAGCGAGCACCCCCACACTGCCCGACCTCCGGCAGGCCGACCAGGCAATCCGCCGCAGATACCGGCGCTGGGTGGAACGCCTCGTCGCCCTCGCTCCCCTCCTGGGCCCGCCGGAACGCATGCTCGTCGTCCGCCTGACCCTGTGGACCGTCGCAGCAGGCGCCTGGCCTCCGGTAAACACCGACTGGCTGCCACTGCTCTCCCACGCCGTCCGCGCACTGAGTCAAAACGATCTCCCCCAGCGGATCGAGCCCCAGGTCGGCAGCCTCGCCGCAGTCGCCCTCGCCGTGCTCCGAAGCCACGCCCCACGCTACGAGATCACCCCTACGACCCTCGCCTTCAACGAAGCTTCCCAGGCAGTCGGCCACCTGCTTCCCGCAATGGATTCCGCGTACGTCACGGAATATACGACGCTGCTCGACACAGCCTTCGGCCCAGCCGTCGACCATGCCGCCGTGTTCGATGTCGCGTCGGACGTCGTCCAGGACGATCCCCTCGCCGACGCCCTATGGTCCCTCACCGAGAAGGGCCGTGACGTGCGCCGCCATGGACAGGTCCTGCTCCACGTAACCGGCCGCTTCAGCAACCCCGCGCTGGTGGCACTCGAAGCAGTCGGCGCCGCCGAAGACGCGCCCCTGGTCGGAGCCTGGGCCAGCTCGGGCTCGGACTCCGGCGAGGGAGCCTGGGCACTGGTCGTCTGGCGTCGGCCCGACCTCATCGTGGTCGATGCCCGTCGGCCCATTCCCCTTTGGCGGCATTACCGGCTCACCGGACTGGTAGGCCCCAGAGCCCTCGCCGCACAGCGCAGCTTCGAATCCGCCGCCTCCATACCCCATGGCCCACGCAACCAGCCCTTCGAACTGGCTCACCAAGTCCTGTCGGACCTCGGCCTGGCCGGACCTAGTCCGCCGCAGTGTGAGTCATAAGCCTCGGGGAGTCTCCACGTGCCCATCTTGGAAGATCCGCGTCACGGACACCCGATCACCACGCACTTGCGTTCAGGTGTGGCCAAGGTGCGAGCGGCATCGGCGGCAGTGTGTGTCTCGGTGCCGCGGCTCAGCGGCCGCGGCACCGCCCGCTTTCAGATCCCGGCGTGCAGGTGGGCCGCCCAGAGGTAGGGCAACTTTGGATATCGGTCACGGACCTTGCGCACCGTGTGGTGCAGAGCACGGGCCGCTGCATCCGTGTCGAGGCCACCATGCTGGTCGGTTCCCCCACCGAGCTCAGCATAGAAGTCAGCTGCCATATGCGAGGCCACCTCGTCGTTTATCTCCCAGAGGGTGCCGATGACGTGCGGAAAACCAGCGAGCTGAAAGGCCGATGTGAGATGGATGGCTTCATCGATCAGCTCCACGGATTCCATGAACGCTGTTCGGCACGCTGACAGGTAGGCCAGTTGGGCCGAGTCCATCCTCATTTCTGCAAGGCTCGCCACCGTGAGCGGATCACGTTCGTGGTCGTGCAGAAGCAACAGGCTCTGGGACGGGTCGTCGGGGTCGTGGGCACCGTGGCACGCGAAATGAACGATCCCGCAATCGGAGAGAGTCTTCAGGACTCGAGCCTTGGTCGGGCGTGTACCCGGCCCGGAGGCGGTCATGCCGTCAACCTCTGCGTCCTGCTCCATGAGGAGCATCGGCTCGGGCAGCAGGCCGCACAGCAGTGCGGCTTCTTCCGAGACGTGGTCCAGGCGGCCTTGGACGCCCGGAGTTGTGGGCATGGCCACGATCAGTGACCGGCTCACAGTCGGTGTGGAGGTGAGATGACGGCGCGCGTGGTGTAGTGCGCGGATAGTGGTGGTGTATGAGGAGACGACACGGTCCATGACTGTCGGCGGTTCTCTGTCTCTCAAGCCCGCCCGGGGCGGCTCAGAGTGATGGCCGGCAGCGTGCAGGGGTAGCAGTGAGAGGAGCCCGCCAGGCGCCCACCAGACGCGGGGCCACGACTGTCCGGGAGAGGGCTCACCGGTCAAACCGAGGCTACGCAAGACCGGTTCGGCCGCGGCGTCCCACAGCCACTCCAAGACAGCGTGAAGCGTCGCTTGCGCCTCTTTTCGAGTGAGGGGCGACGTGCGCGGATCAGCAACGGTTTCCAGGGCCCTGTGGAACGTCTGTATCTGGTCGATGACGAGGTCGTACGTGAGGTCGGGAAGGTTCAGGGACTCGATTCCATCGGATGTCAACAGCAATGCGTCGCTGCGGTAGTGGCTGACGTTGAAGCTCACCACTGAACCGGAGGTGGCTTGTGCCAGGAGCTCACTGACAGCGGGGGGACGAGCAAAGCTGGCGAATCCCTCCTGCGTTCGGATGTTGTACAGCGTGGCCTGAAGTTGGTCAGCGCGGCTGCGTCGTTGCTCCTCGGCTTTGACCGCACGTACGGCGGCGCTGACTTGTCCCTCGGGCTCCGTAGGGGAAGCCATTTCCATCGGCCGGTCGAGCTCGTCCCGAAGCACCTCGAAGCGATAGGCCAGGTCCGGATGGCACTCGCGAAGCTCTGCGAGGTCGCTCCGCATGTCCAGCGCCTGGCTATGGAGGACGCCGCGGCCCACCTCGATCAACTGCAGTGCCCGCACTGCCCGATCGGCGGGAGTGCCTTCGTGAGAAGCAAGAGCCAGTGCCGCAGCGTCTCCGGCCAGCCCGGACCACTTGCCCATGGCGTGCTGCTGGTCACCACGGCTCAGCCGGCGGTCTGCCACTTCGGGCAGCAGGTGTACGGCACCGGCCAGGAGATCAGCTGCGAGGTCAGGATCCGGCCGTCCGGTCATTGAGGCCGCTGCCTGAGCAGCCCGAATCCGAATCGAGGGCCTGGCCCCGTCGGCTCGTGCGCCTTCAATGTGGGCGGCCAAGGCGTGCTCAAAGTCATGTCGCGAGTGAGTCCGCTGATACCGGCGATGCAGGGCCGTCCCGAGCTGGAACAGGTAGTCGGCGTGCTCCGGATGTTCCGCGGGCGAGATGTCGAGCGCGGCCTGGCACGCAACCACCGCGTCATCCAGATCCTCTATAGACCCGGACTTCTCGGACCTGACGGTCAGCACACCTCCCAGCAAGGACAAGTACCTCGGGCGCTCAGGGTGGTGGGACGGGATGGTGGCGGTCGCCTCATATCCCGCCGCGACTGCGGCGTCCAGGTCCTCAAAGCCTCCACTGAGCTGGAAGCGGGCGTGCAAGGCAGTGCACAGATTCGCGAGGAAACGAGGGCGGTCGGGACTGCTTGCATCCACAATGCCGAGGACTTCGCGGTTCCTTCGAATCACCTCGTCGAGGTCTTGAGGGTCCCCGTTCCGTTCGTAACGTTGCAACAGCACTACGCCGAGATTGGACAGCATCGCTGCCAAGGCGGAATGCTCACGGGGTGCTGTCTTCACAGCTCCGTGCGCGAACTCGATCGCGGCAGCCAGGTCCGGCAACCCCCCAGTGTGTTTGAAGCGTGTCCAAAGCATCAGTCCGACGTTGGACAGGCGCGTCGGCCGGTCGACGTGACCTTCTGCGGTGGCCTGAGCGGAAGCGCGACCGGCACCAATCGCCTCGTTCAGGTCGGCCATATGGCCAGAGCATTCGAAACGCTGCCAGAGCGAGATGGCCAGGTTGTTGAGAACCGCGTTGAACTCGGTCTGGGTCGGCATGATTTCCCGGGAGGCAGCGCGGCTCATCTCAATCGCCGTATCAAGGTCGGATCTATCGCCGCCGAGGCGGTATCGTGCCAGGAGAGCTTGGCCGAGGCCGGCAAGCCGAAGCCCACGATCCCGGTGCCCCAGCGGGAGCATCTCCAGAGCCTCCCGGAACGCGTTGACAGATCGGTCCAGATAAACTGTCTCCCCGGTGCACCCGAATCGAGTCAGCGCGATGTCGCCGAGCCCATACAGGAACATGGAGCGCTCAGGATGTTCCTCGGAGGCAGCCTCGACTGCGGCCTGGCAGCGCTCGATCGCGTTCTCCAGATCCGCCGGGACGCCGGTGCTGTCATAACGGGCCCGCCACGCGACCCCAAGATTATGCAGAACGCCTGCCTTGTCATGGTTCTCGGTACAGAGGCCTGATGCTTCCTGGAAGGCCTCGATCGCCGCGTCCAGGTCCGACAGGATGCCTCTCTCGGTGAACCTGGTCTGCAGCGCGGTGCCCAGGTTGTTGAGTCCGGCAGCCCCGTGGGCAGGAGAGCCCGCGGCAGCTTGGACCGACAGTCGGCCGGTCTCGATCGCATCGTCCAGGTCCGCGACCGTACCTGTCTGGGTGAAGCGCTCCATCAGCACACCTGACAGGTTGGACAGCATAACTGGCTCGTTCGGGTGACCTGTTGCCATGCTCTCCACTGCGCCCCGGGCAGCATCGATCGCCGCGTCCAGATCCGCTGGTTCGCCACCCGCGTCGAAGTGGGATTTCAGGATGACGGAAAGATTGGACAGAGTTTCCGCGTGCCCGCTTTCGCCACGGGGTATAACGGCCGCGATGCGCCGCAGAAGATCGGTCATTCTTGCGCGCAGCGCCGGGATCGGCGGAGCACTCATTCCTTGCTGGAGCCTCCAGACAAAGGCCAGGGCTCGCTGGGCCACATCTGGAAGCAGTTCGTTCGGCAGGTCCTCCTCATCTGCGCCGAAAAGGAAGCAGGGAGTGAACTTGGCGACGGCCTCCTCTCTGTCCCGCTGCCCAGCCCCTTCGGGAAGTGCCTTGTACCTGGAGACATGCAACCAACCGAGGAGGTAGTAACCTTCCAGGTCGGACTCGTCATCTTGGAGTATCGAGGCAAGTTGACGGGCTTCTACCAGCGCTTCCGGCTCCAGGACCACCCCAGGGTCTTGTTCGCGGGCGAGCCGGTTCAGCCGTAACTCCACCACGGCAATGCACTTCTCCAGTTCGAGTTTCCTTGCGAATTCCTGCTCGCGCCCCTGCATAAACCGTCCTGCCCCTTCCCGTTCTCCGGTAGATCTGGTTGCCGCACCGTCCAGGACTGCCAAGGCGAGACTCTTAATTCCACGGAGCTCACAAAGCCGGTTCCGTTGAAGGCACCGGGCTGCTCAGCCGTCGCATGACAGCGCTACCAAGTGAAGGGCCTACCGGCTGTTCCTCGATGCGTAGCTTGTCGGCCAGGTCCGTCAGGTGAAGGCGCACTGATGCCTCCAGCAGCGTGGCGTAGGAGTCCGACGCAGTTCGGAGGCGACGTACCGAAATGACCGCCAGCGTGGCGGTAAGCGGCACCGCAGGCCACCACCACCAGGCCAGTGGCAGATAGAGCAGGGCCCATCCACCGAGGACGGCAGCTCGCGTCAACGCAGCGCGAACCCTGCCGATCTCGCCGCGTGTCTCTTCCGGCAGCACGAGCCAGAGGTGTGGCCAGAGGGTGAGGAGATTGACATGTGCGTCTCGGTCCAACCGGACCGCCGTGGCGTGGATCCGGTCACCACTCCAGGTCGGTCGTTCAGGCCGCTCCACGGAGATACGTTCGCACTTGTGGGCCGCACGGTGACGCTCCCGGGGCCTGGGACGGTCGGCCGGTCGCGGAGCGCGTTCCAGTAGCCGTAGGGCTTCGTACTCAGCCCGTGCCGCGTTCCAGCGACGCTGTCGGCGTGCCACGTGACGCTCGGCCCAATCGCCGAACAACCACGGCCATGCGCCCCAGCCGGCAGCCAGGGCCACACGCTCGACAACGGAGCCGAGGGACTGGGCGGCCAGACCAGTGGCGGCCGCACCGGCAAGGACGGCAGCGAGCAGCACGACCTGGCCACCTACCGTGGTCACCTCGGGAGCCCGGGCAGCGTCCGAGATCGCGTGAGTAAGCCGCCCCACGTCCAGCGCGGCGCTCTGCCCGAGGGTGTATCCGGCTGCGGCAACCGCCAAATAGAGCGCGCCTGGCAGTACGAGGAGAGTCAGCCACCGCTCGGCCAGCTTCTTACTGAGTTCACTGAGCAGCACGCCCACTACGGGAGCCTCTCCCGGATCAGCGCGGTCTCGCCCGAGGCGAACTGGCAGCGCGGCACGCCATCGTCCACTTCATAACCTGATCGACCGATGCACAGCTGCAAGGGGCACCGGTACACGACTTCCAAATCAGCAACACCGGTCGGCATCACGCTGCGGCCCGTTCCCCCATACACCCCCGATGGGTCGCCTGCATGTCGGACCGCTGTGTGCAAGGCGTCCAGAAGCGCAGTGAGCGACCCGTCGTCCGCGGGCGGCCTGCCGACTACGGCTTCGACAGCGCGCAAGGCGGCGCCGTCCTCGGCAAGCAGCGCGGCGAGTTCGTCCCGATGCGCACACACATACGACAGTGCCTTCGCACTCCTCAGGCCGCCTACTTCCACCTGGCTCGTCATGCAGAACTCCTCCCCCTGCGCCTTGTTGATCCACCAGGCTGCCATTCTTGCTCCAAATGTGCAGGTGCACGCCGGAGTTCGGCCAACTCCCTCTGACAGAACAGGGAGGCGTCGATGCCCTTGAAAGGACAATTCAGCCGATCTCCTCTGCGCGAGCGAGGCATAGGCGGACGGTGCGCCACGCTGCCGCATACGGCGTACCGCATCTTGCAAATTTGGCTTCGTAACGCGACGCGCTGGAGCAACCGTCATGCTGTCGCCGCACCTCTCGGGAGAAATCCGGGAGAAGCTCTTCTCCCAGGGCCCTCGCGACGCCAACCAAGACGAACCGCCACCAACCCTCTGACCTGCACAGTTCCTGCTCGCGACAGGTGGGCAACATGAACTGACCTAATTCGGGACGAAGAGGTCGTGGGTTCACATCAGATCCCTCCCCTTTGAAGCTCTCCGTGCGTGAGCGTGAGATCGTGATCGAGGAGTGACCGAGCATCTCCTGGTTCTCCTTCAGGTCGACCCCGGCCGCGTGGGCCGGCGTTGCCGCGTCGCGGCGGAGGACATCGGTGGGTACCGGCCAGGAAAGTCTTCCCGTGGCGGGGGTGCTCGACCACGAGGCCAGGAATTCCCGGTCATCCGCATTCACGGCCGTTCCCAGCGACGCTTCTCCATCGCCGCCCTGACCTGCTATGAACCGGGCGAACGCTCGCGCCTGATCTACCGTCCCGAACGGCGCACGGACCACAAACGGGGCAGCCGGCGCAGTTTCGCCTGGACTGAGGACCGCGACTTGCTGAACGCCGCCCACCACCAGCTCGGCGGTCCCATCGCCCTCGTCTGGGACAACCTGAACGTACACAAGGACGCCCGGATGCGTGCTTTCATCGACGCCTGCGAGTAGCTCACCACCTGCCACCCTACGCCCTGGCCTCAACCCCGTCGGGGCATCTGGTCCCTGCTACAACGCAGCTGCCAGGCCAACACCGCTTTCACGGACGCCGACCACCTCATACGCGCACTACGTCACGGGCTCCGTCAACTCCAACACCACAGCGACATCAACGACGGATGCCTTTCCAAAAGCGGACTCAAACTGACGACACCACACTTACAAGCTCAGTAGCCATATATAGGACGCTGGACTCTTTTTTGCTCGTCGAGGACGACCTCGCCCCGGCCGTCGACGGACCGTGCAAGGTGGGCGTCGTGGGCGTCCTGCAACAGCTCGACCAGACACCGCCTGTGGTATTCGGGCGAGATCGTCCGGTCGGCGATCTCCTTGAGCTCGCGGTACACCTCTGGGTCCCGCAGACACCCGCGTACCTGCGCAAGGGCATGGTCGGTGATCTTCTTGCGCCAGTTGGCGGACTGGCTGCGTCTGGTGGTCATGCCCCCGGCGAGTCGACCACACGTGATCGTATCGCCGCATCCCGCCGACACCCGAACGTCAAGAGACACTGCACACAGAGCCGTTGAGGTAGACGGAACCCGGCTCGATCAGAGGCTTCGAGCCCGGCATGCATTTTGATTTGGGACTCCGGCGATCTCAAGGCGGAGACGTCCAATTCCCATTCAGATCTGGTCTGAATGGATCTTTTTGCTGGGATATCGACCATATTTGGGTAGCGTCCCGACCATGACATTGCGCGTTCTGGGCTCCCTGCGGCTCTCCGTGGAAACCGACAACTCAACCGCGATCCCGCGTCAGCGCGACCACATCCAGCACTGGGTCGACGCTCCCGGTCGCGACGCGCGGATCGTCGCATGGGCAGAGGACACCGACGTCTCCGGCGGCCTCCACCCCTTCAAGCGGCCCGACCTCGGCAAGTGGTTCCGCGACGATTACGCGGACCGGTGGGACGTCCTCTGCGTCATGAAGGTCGACCGGCTGAGCCGTCGGGTCGCCCACTTCAGCGAGATCGTCCAGTGGTGCCAGGAGCGCGGGAAGATCGTCGTGTCGAGCCAAGAGGGGATCGACATGTCCACCCCGATGGGCAAGATGTTCGCCCAGATCCTGGCCGTCTTCGCCGAGGGCGAGCTCGACACGATCAGGGCTCGCGCCGCAGACGCAGCGAGGACGCGCCTCGCCGCCGGTACGTGGGTAGCGGGGCTGGCACCCTTCGGCTACGAGATCGTGCCGCTGGAAAAAGGGAAGGGGAAGCGCCTGCGCCCCATCGAGCACTACGAGGAGCTCGCACGGGAAATCGCCGAAAAGATCCTGGAAGGAAAAAGCCTACGCTCCATCTCACGGGAGCTCATCGAGCGCGGCGAACCCACCTGGCTCTCCCTGATCCAGCCCAACAGCAAGCGCGGTGTGGAGAGCCAGTGGTCCAACTCCTCGATCAGGGGCATCATGCTCAACCCCAAGATCGCGGGCTACTACACCTACAAGGGCGAGATCGTCGAGGACGACGAGGGCAACCCTCGCATGATCGCCGAGAAGCCCCTCCTCGACCACGAGACGTGGAACCGGGTGGTCCTGAAACTGCGCGACAACCGCCCCTTCGCGCCCAAGGTCACCCGGAGCAAGGCCATGCTCGTCGGAGTGGCGGTATGCGGCAGCTGCGGAGGGCCGCTGACCAGGGCTGTTTACACCAACCGGAAGCCAGCCCAGGGCGGCCGCCCGGCGAAAGAGTGGCACTACTCGCGTTACAAGTGCAGCAGGCAGCAGGTCCGGGCGACCTGCCAGAGCCCGGCGGCAGCAACCACTCTCAGTCTCGAAGGCCACTTCTCGAAGCTGTTCCTGGAGCACATGGGCCATCTCCCCGAGGTTCGGGAACTGGATGCCGATCTGCACGACCCGTCCAGCGACATCGCCGCCACCGAGGCTCGCCTGAAGCGGCTGAAGGACGACTTCGGCGCAGGCAGGTACGACACCCCGGAGAAGGAAGAGATCTACTGGTCCCTGCTCAACTCCCAGTCAGCGAAGCTGTCCCGCCTGCGCTCCAAGCTGGCCGAGTTCGAGGAGTGCAGCGGCAAGTTCGCCCCCACGGGCCGTACCTTCGCCGACATCTGGAACTCACGGGACGATGAGGGAAAGCAGCTCTTCCTCAAAGAGCATCAGGTGAAGGTGGTGGTCTACCGGGATCCGGTCCCCGGCAAGCGGTTCGGATTCATGGTGCAGCTGGGCGACGTCCGGCGCATGGCCAAGGCCTTGCGCGTCGAGCTGACAGACGACGTGGCACACGGGGCCGTCACCTTCAACCTCCCTACCGAACAGCACGTACGCGACGAGCAGCTGGACGAGCGGCAACTGCGGATCGGGCTCGACGTCGCCGACGCCATCGAGGCATCACAGCGACTCGCCGAGGCATCTGCCCCGTAGGGAGGCGAAGAGGCGGGCCGCCGAAGGATCAACAACCGCCTACTCGTCCGTGCCGGCGCATCGGTTCACGCGCCGGATCTCGCGCCGGAGGCACCGGCGGGCCACTTCCAGCTCTCTCCTGAGTATCCGAGTGGCTCGGCGATCAGCGATCAAGTACCTCACCGTGACGTCGCATCCGTCGTCTACCGTCTCCATCACCTTGAGACACCCGGACCCCCAAGATCGCCTAGCAGGACCTTCCGTCCCGGTCTCCTCAGGCGCGTGGCTCGGCTCGTGACCTTCGGAGTAAGAACGCTCTCTGCTGCCATCGTTTTCGGTCGGCTTGTTCCGTCGCCTTCGGGGCTCGTTCTCCTCCCGCAAGCAGTGCACTTTGCGACGGCGGCCGGGGCGTGCCTTCGCATGCGACTCGTGTCCCACCTGGGCGGCGCGTGGGTCGGTTTCGGCGTGCCAGGCGATGTGGCCACCGAGCGCGGCCTGGACGCGCAGGTCCAGGCCGCCGACTCCGGAGAACAGGCTGCCGACCGGAAGGTCAGCGGCCGCCACAGCGGCCCCTTCGGGCGCAGGTGCGGGAGCGGACGGCGGCCGGGGTTGCCGATCTGCATGCGGCTGTGGCCGTGCACCTCGGCTCGTCCGTCGTCGCACTCGGACCGGTGCGCTGTAGTGGTACGGGCTTCGTGAAGATCAGCACGTCCTCGTGTTGCACGACCGAGAGGGGGATGCCCTGGCGGCGGGCGTCGCGGACGTTCTTCATCTGGAAGAACGAGGGGCGGGTGATGAGGCGGCTGTTGCGGATGCCGGCGAGCATGGCGACGCAGCGTTCGGTGGGGTGGAGTCCTGCGGCTTGGCCGGCGGCGATGACGGCGGAGGGGAGGTCGATGAGTTCGCCGCGTTCGCGCCAGGGGCGGGTGGTGATGACGGCTGTGCCGCCGGGGCGGAGCATCTGGCGGCACTGGGCGAGGATTTCGGTGAAGGCGTGCAGGAGCCGGTCGGTGGAGACATGGGCGAGGTTGGCACGATCGTGGCCGTAGCGGAAGTCCTTCTTGACGACTCCGGGTTCGCCTGTCTCCCGTGAGGAGCGCACCTGCCCGTGGACGCTGGGTCCGTAGGGAGGTGAGGTGACCACGAGCGCCACCTCACCGCGGGCGGAGGCGGGGGTGAGGTCGGTGAGGTGGCGGGCATCGCCGCAGCGGACGATTCCGGTACCGGCGCCACTTGCTTGAGCGGCAGAGCGGGCGTTGCATGAGGCGAGGGTGGCCCACTTCGGTTCGTACTCGATGCCGAGGGCGTTGCGGTCGAGGTGGAGGGCTTCGACGAGGGTGGTGCCGATGCCGCACATGGGGTCGAGGACGAGGTCGCCGGGGTGGGTGTAGGTGGCGATGGCGTGGGCGGCGATGCCGGGGTGCATCTTGGCGGGGTGAGCGGCCGAGCCGGGCACGTAGCGGCCCTTGCGCTGGGCTGGGGCGGAGGTGGGGGCGGTGTTCCACACCGAGTCGGAACGAAGCATGGGGAACTCCTCGCTGCTCAGGCGTGGATCGTGGTCAGGACGATCAGGTCGCTGTGGATGACGCCAGGGTCGGCGTCGGTGGGCGGGGCGGGGATGAGGCGGTCGGCTGCGGGGTGGGCGTGGGCCACGATGACGTGCTGGAGGTAGCGGAAGCCGGCGGTGCGGGCGCAGGCGATGAGGGAGCCGAGCGGGTCGGTGAGTCGTGCGCCGTCGTCCCGACGCTGGCGGGTGGCCAGCAACAGCAGTCCGTCGGCGGGCAGGAGCCGGTGGGCGCGGTGGAAAAAGCCGGCCCAGCCCTCGTCCATGGCCCCGGGCATCTCGCCGACGGCCCCGGGGAGACTGTCAGTGGGGGCGGGGAGGGCGTCGGGGCGGAGTTCGGCGAGCAGCATCGACAGTCTGCTGGGGGTGCCGTCGGTGTAGGTGATGACGGGGGTCCGGGCGTCCATGCCCGGCTCGGCGTCCGAGACGGAGAGCTTCAGCAGCGGTGCGGGGGCCTGGCCGGGTCGGTTTGTGAACTCGGTGCGGATCTTTTCGATCGCCCAGCGGGGCAGCACGGTGCCGGGGGCCGGGACCGGGTCGGGCTGGTCGGGGGCGGGGAGCCAGAGGGTGGTCGGCAGCGGGCGGGGGGTGTGGCGGCGGGAAGCGCTTTCGGTGCGGCGGTGGTTGGTGGACATCGGCGGGTGGCGCCCGGGGCATGGGTTCCAAGCCGTCTGTGCTGACATGAGTAATAGGGAAACGACGGCGCCGAATTGTCATCGCTGTTGGAGGCGTTCGAACTCGTCGAGCGGCAGCGGTCCCGCGTGCCGGCTTCTGCTGGGCTCTGATCGGCTCGTCGACTTCGCCGCAGGTCGGCGGCCGGGCGAGCCAGTGGCGAGCCACCTGCGAGCCACTGCCGAGCCAGTCCTGGACGGGGCAGTGGTCTCCGTAGGAACGGTCCGAAAATTTTTTGTGTTCGATTCTCGGATGATGGGCCACCAGGGTGGTGCTGCTCACTTGGCTCCGCCAAGTTCGTAGCTGAGCTTGGCGCCGCAGTGGGAATCAAGCCACGGCTGTTGGCAAGACTGGTTGTGCTCGCTCTGGTTGCGTCGGCCCGGGCCGCACCTTGGGCTTGCCCGGGGTCTGCGGATCGCGTTAGGGGCCCGTGAATATCCGTGCCTTGCGCATCCGATCTGCGATGCCGGTCTGCCTACGCTCCTGGGTGTAGCGATCACACACGGCATCTCCACGGGGGACAGCTATGACGCATGAGCATTTTTCGATCCACCCCGAGCCGGTCACGGCTCTCGGCAAGGATTTCACCGCCTCCGCCGACCACCTCGATAACCGCATCAGCGCTTTCGCCTCACGCGCGGAGAACGTGGACGACGCCTTCGGCGTGATGTCCGAGTCCACCGAGACCCTGTCCCAGTACGTGGAGATGACCCGCCACACCGTGACCTCCCTGCAGCAGTTACGCACCGGGCTGCAGCACTACGCCGCGGGTCTGCAGCACACCGTCGCCACGTACCAGGCGTCCGATGCCGCGCAGGCGCAGCAGTTCGGGGGGAAGTGACATGGCCGGTCAGCAGCAGGAGCAGCAGCCGCAGATCGAGAAGAGCTTCGACCTGTTCAACCCTGGCGGGGACCCGTCGGTGCTGCGGGCGTGCGCCGAGGCGTGGCGGGGCATGGCCCACGATCTGAAGAGCACCATCGAGACCCAAGATCATGAGGTCGTCCGGCTCGGCGACAACTGGACCGGTGCCGCCGCCGACGCCTTCCACGCGCACTGGAACCACACCAAGGGCCAGGTGGAGAAGGCCCTGCCGCAATTCGAGACCGTCGCCCAGCAGCTGGAACACACCGCGGATGCCATCAAGAAGGCCAACGACGAAGTCCACCGGGTGGCCGAGGAGATCGCCGCGACGGTGGCGATCGGCATCGGCCTGACGGTACTGACCGGCGGTTTCTCCGACGCCGTCGCGGCCGGCGCGGCCGCCGCGGAAGTCGCCGAGGCGGCGGGCGAAGTAACCCGGCTGGGGCAACTGCTGATCCGCGTCGCCGAAGTGATGGAGAAGATCAGGACGGCGATGAACAGCAGCAAGCTGCTCCAGTTCGGCTTCCAGTTCGGCAAGAGTACGGACGCCAACTTCATCGGCAACGTCGCCGGGCAGAAGATCACCGGGCAGAAGGTCACCTGGGGCCAGGACCTCCAGGACGCCGCCGTGTCCGCAGTCGTGGGCACGGGCATCTCAACAGCCGGTGGGGAACTGGCGCCGAAGGTAAGCCGCTGGGCTCAAACCGCCGGCCAGGACGGGCAAGCGTGGGCGCCGGGGAAGAAAATTGCCGCGGCACTGGACGAAGACCAGTTGCCCGGCAAGATCGCCATGGGCGGGCTGGGCAGTGCGGGCGGGCAGGCCGCAGCGGACGCAGTGGACATCGCCGAGGGGCAGCACAAGGACGTCCTGTGGGACGCGGCGTTCAGCGGCGGCGCCGGACTCGTTGCCGGTGGTGCGAATCATCTGGGGGAGAAGATCAACATCGGCGAAGGCAAGCACCGTGCCACTCAGCGCGATTCATTCCCTGCCTGGCAAGAGACCCCCGTCGACGGCATCATCTACGGCGCCGGCAACGCCGCCAACTCTGAACTGGAATGACCCACCGTGTTCGAGGTGCGCAAGAGCATCCAACGCTTTCGCAATGATCCGGCCTGGATCTATCGCAAGACAGCGCCGGACTACCTCACCACGTTCGAGCGTGGCGGCTACCCGTTCAGCCTGGGACCGGGTGGCCTCGCCATTCGAGACCTTCTGCAGGGCGACGTGAACGGCCGAGAGGTGAGCATGTTCCATCTCCTCGCATGGCCGCGCCTGACAGGAAAGGGGGCAGCCTCGCGGACGTACTCCGTAGCTGTGCTCCCCCTGCCCCGCACACTCCCGACCACTGGGGTCACCAGCTGCCTGCTGTCATGGGATACCAATGATTGGAAGCGTGGGGCCCTTCCACACTCTTCAAACAGCTACACGTACTTGCCAAACCTCGGCTCCCACCTGGTCCGGCACTACTCGAAGGAGCACGATTTCGCTGCCCTCATCAACACGCACGCCATGGAACGGCTCATGCACGACGCTCGGCTGGGCTGGCGCATCGAGGGAAACCGCATGATCGGCTGGACGTCCGGACGCAAGACCTACGAGGACCTCCTGACCATGGTCGACACCCTCACCACCATCATCGACGGCTTTCCCGAACAGGCATGGAACTGGCCGAAGGTGATGTGAGGCTGCCGACCATGTTCGAGGTGCGCAAGAGCATCAAACGCTTCCGGGACGCCCCGGCCTGGACCTACCGCAAGAACGACCGCGGCTACCTCGACACGTTCAATCATGACGGCTACCCCTTCAGCCTCGGCCCGGACGGCCTGTCTCTTCGCCATCTGCTGCAGGGCAGCCTCCAGGGCCGGAAGGTGAGCATGTTCCACCTCCGGGCGTTGAAGCGCAGTGGCCGGGCCCATGTCGCGTGGCCGTACTCCGTGGCCGTGCTCCCCCTGCCCCGCGCACTCCCGGCCACCGCCTTCACCAGCAGGCGGCTGATGCTGCCCGGGCGAGAAAAGCATCCCGCGCTGCCTCGCACTCCCGGCCCGTTCCGGGACCTGACAGAGATCGGCACCCACCTGGTGCACTGCCACTCAGAGGACGTCGACTTCGCGGCACTCATCAACACGTACGCCCTGGAACGGCTCATGCACAAAGCCCGGCTCGGTTGGCGCATCGAGGGGAGCCGCATGATCAGGTGGACGGACGGGCGCAAGACCTACGAGGACCTTCTGTCCCTCGCCGAAACCGTCGCGTCCATCGTCGACGACTTCCCCGAAGAAGCATGGCGCTGGACGCAGTGACAGAGGGCCGGCACGGGTCGCCAGCGCAGAGAAGACGGCAAAGCGCGTATGGCACAGCCGCTGTCGCCTCACTGGCATATGAGCCAGTGGCGAGCCACCGCCGAGCCAGTCCTGGGCGGGGCGGTGGTCTCCGTAGGCACGGCCCGAAAATTCTTTGTGTTCGATTCTCGGGCGATGGGCCACCAGGGTGGTGCTGGTCACGTGGGGTGGGCCGGCGCCGAGCCATCGCACATGCCGAACCAGTGGCGCGGCGGTCGCCCGGAGTTGGCGCGCGGGCGGCCCGTGAGTGGCGCGGAGGGGTGAGAGGGCTTGCGGCGACAGTGATCGCCACTCCCGCAAGGAGCTGCACATGCACCCCCACGCCACCTCTCGCCCCGCCGTCCGCCGCACCACCTGTACCCGTCCAGTCGGCCGCTCGCCTCTCCAGGCGCTGGAGGAGTCCTTCCTCGCCCTTGCCACTGTGGCCCAGCCGCTCACACTGCCGGCTCATCTGGTGTGTGAGGAGCCGGAGCAGCCTGTGCTTCCCGTCGACCAGATCCGCTCCCGCCTTGCCCACGCCGCCACTTCGCCGACGCTGCGTCAGCAGGCCTGGGGTGAAGTAGTGCGCCGGGCCCAGCGCCTGGGCGACCCGTGGGACGTCGTGGCCGTGGGGATGACGGTTCCGGTGCTGCGCCGGATGCTGGCCCGCCTGGCCTGTCCCGCCCACGTGGAGCGGGCCGAGGTCGAGCAGGAGGCCCTGGCCGCCGTCACCTCTGCCGTGTCCACCGTGGATGCGGACGCCGTGGACGTTGCCCGGGAGCTGTTCGCGGCGGCCGACCGGGCGGTGAACCGGCTGGTCTACGCCGCTCGGCGACGCGTCGAGCAGGAGACGGGGCACGAAGCTGTTCACCTCGGCCGTCTCACCCGGTCGACGGCGCGGACCGCCTGTCAGGCCGCCTCCCTGGAGGTTGGCAGCGGTGCGGCGAGGGACGAGTACGCGGTGTTGGTGCGTGCGGTCGGCGTCGGTGCCGTAGGCATCGCGGAGGCTCAGTTGATTGCTCGTACGCGGCTGGATGGTGAGCCGATGCAGCTCTTGGCGGATGAGCGGGGTGTGAGTGTACGTCAGCTCTATCGCCACCGCGCCGCTGCCGAACAGCAGCTGGCTGCCTACCTGCACCACCAGATGCGTGACCAGTAATCCCCGTGCATTCGAGGGACTTCCGGCCGGGAATGTCATTTCCGGGGCCCGTAAATCCCTTTTACCAGTGAACGTCGGCACCGGATGCGCACCACGCACCCGGCGGTGACGGTCCCCGGCGCAGGCCCCCTTCCGGGGCTGCTGCCAGGTCGTTGCCGTGTGGGGTGAACGCACCGTCTCGTGCTGACACCCGAGCCCCCTGCTCCCACCGCCTCAAGGAGGACGGCCCCGGGACAGGTTCCGTGTTCACCCCACACCGCACGACCCCTGTGATGCGCCTGGCCGCATCGCACTCCGTCGAACCGCTCTTTTCCCCTGCCGTGTTGTGTCTGCTGGAGGTGCGTCCGCCATGCTCGCAAGATTTCGCCGGCCGCACCGGCGGCCAAGCCGCCCGAAGGGCCGCTGGGTGACCCGGTTCGCCTTCGTCACGGCGGGGGCTGCGCTGGTGCTGTTGGCGAATTCGCCCCGTGTGTGGGCGGTCGCGGACATTCCCACCGTGATCAAGAATCTGCGGAACTGGGTCGTCGGCATCCTGTCCGGACTCGCCACGCTGTTTCTGACCTTCGGTGGCCTGCGATATCTGATGGCCGGGGGCGACCCAGGCGAAGTCGACTCCGCGAAGCGGGCCTTGAAAGCCGCGGCGATCGGCTACGGGCTGGCGGTCCTGGCCCCTGCCCTGGTCACCGTGCTCCAGCACATCATCGGCGCCAGCGGCGGTGACGGGAAGTGAGCCGCGTCAGGCGCCTCACACGGGCCGTGCCCGCTCTCTGCATCCTGACCGTGCTCATTCCAGTAGCACTGTCCGCGCAGAACGCCGCACCGAAAATGGCTTATGCAGCGGCAACCGCTCGGGCATCCGCAGCTCCGGAGCCACCGCAACCCGAGCCCGAGCCCGCCCCCGGCCCCACCGCCACCGCTCCGAAGCCACCTTCCACCTCGCCGAAACCTGACCCCGTGCCCGGTCCGACGCCCGCACCGGGCCGTCCGTCTCCGAAGCCTTCACAGCCCTCGCGGCCATCGTCCCCGGAGCCGAAGCCGGGGCCTACTCCTCCGGCGTGTGAGGCAGAGGGGCGTGAGTGCGTCAAGGACACCTCCTCGGGCTGGGACGTCCTGACCGACTTCCCCGCGATGATCGTGAACGCGATCACCTCGTTCCTCGGCACGCTGATCGAGCAGGTCATGAAACCGATCCGCGAGTTTCTGGCCAACACCCTGCTGGCAACCCCCGACGTCACCCAGCACGCCGACGTCAAACGGCTGTGGAAAGCCATGCTGGAGATCACCGTCGGCATCTACGTGCTGTTCGTGACCGCCGGCGGCATCACCGTCATGGGCCATGAAACCGTCCAGTCCCGCTACGCCCTCAAACAGATCCTCCCGCGGCTGCTGTTGGGGATCGTCGCAGCGGCCACCTCGCTGACGGTGATGGGCAAGGCGATCAGTCTGTCCAACGCCCTCGCCCACGCCATCATGGCCACCGACCTGGCTGACGCCGGGCAGGGCATGGTCGAACGCGTCCTCCCCTTCGCCATCTTCGGGGTGGCCGGGCTGAAGCTGTACCTGCTGCTGTTGGCGATCATGATGATCGCGCTGGTGCTGGCGGTGCTGATCGGCTTCATGGTGCGGGTGGCGGTGCTGGCGCTGGTGGCCGTCTGCGGACCGCTCGCCCTGGCTTGTCATGCCCACCCGCTGACCGATCCGATCGCCCGGCTGTGGTGGCGGGCCCTGGCCGGCTGCCTGGTCATTCAGGTCGCGCAGTCGATCACGTTCGTTCTCGCGATCAAGCTGTTCTTCGCTCCAGGTGCCTCGACGCTGGGCATCCCGAAGTCCGATCAGCTGGGCACGCTGCTCGCCGGACTCGGCTTGTTCTGGGTGCTGTTCAAGATTCCCGGCTGGACCATGCAGGTCATCCTGCGCGGCACTCCCGCCCATAGCCCGCATGCACCTTCTGCGGTGCGGATGCTCCGGCACTTGGCGATGTACCGGCTCATGGATCACTACGTGCCCGGTATGAGCCTGCTGCGGCGCCGCCCCGGCGGAGGTGGCACAGCGGGACTCGGCCCAGGCCGTGGAGGGGGACGTCCTGGTCCAGGTGGGGGCGGCGGTGGCGGGCGGCCCTCTGCACCGGGGCCGGGGAGTAGGGAAGGCGGTCGGCGGCGAACGTTGCCTTCCCGCGGTGGTTCCTCCTCGGGACGTTCCCAGGCGGCAACCGCCACCGATGGCCGGTCGGCACCGACAGCCCCGGCAGCAGGCGGGGCACGTCCGGCGACGGCCATCGCCAGCGCCTCCTCAAGGACTCCCGCAGGTACTGCTTCCGGCGTCCAGGCTGCTCGACGTCCCGGCCCTCGTGCTGCCCCTCTCAGCCGTACCCCGACAGGTCCTCGTTCCGTACTTCACCCCAGCCAGGCCCGCCGGATCCGGCAGCTCTCCCTCCCCGGCACCGTCGAGCGCGTCCCGGCCCGAGCGCCCCAGCCCACGCAGGTGTCGCAGCCGATCCGCGCCGAACGGACAACCGCGCCAACGCCCAACTCCCCTACCCGACCGGCCCCACTGCCGCCGACCTTCCCCTCGTCAGCACCAGGTGCACAACCCCCTCCCCTACGTAATCCCGCCGGACACGCACGTCCACGGCCGCCGCGCCCCCTTCAGCTGCGGCTGCCCCTCGAACCACCCCGGAGGTAGATCCCATGGCAGCAGCAGACGACCCAACCGACGCCACATACGCCACACGTATCCCCGCAGACATCTCCCGCCCCGACCGCCTCCTGGGCCCCTTCACCGCCCGGCAGACCGCCCTCCTCGCCGCCGCAGCCGTCATGCTGTACGGCGGCTGGTGGGCAACACGCGCCTTCATGGCACCGCTCGCCTACGCGGCCCTGGCCACTCCCATCGCCGGAGCCGTGGCAGCGCTCGCGCTCGGCCACCGGGAAGGCATCGGCCTGGACCGCTTCCTGCTCGCCGCGCTCACCCACACGCGCACGCCCAAGCGCCAAGTACACGCCCCCGAAGGCATTCCCCCACTGCCCGCCATCGTGTCCAACCGCTGGGCCAAGGCCGCAGGCCCACCCCCGGCCGCCATGCGCATGCCCTATGACGGCATCACCTCGACAGGCGTGCTCGACCTGGGCAGCGAGGGAGCCGCTGCCATGGCGAGGTGTTCCACGGTCAACTTCGAACTACGCTCGGCGGCCGAACAACAAGGGCTGACCGCCGCGTTCGCCCGCTGGCTCAACTCCCTCACCGGACCCACCCAGTTGCTGGTGCGCTCTCACCACGTCGAACTCACCCCGCTGGCCGACGCCCTGCAGCACGGGGCCGCCGCTCTACCACACCCGGCGCTGGAGGCGGCCGCCCGTGCGCACGCCGACTTCCTCGCCAACCTCGCCGCCAGCGGCAACCTGCTCGGCCGGCAGATCCTGCTGGTCGCCCGCGAGGAAGCCCCCACGTCCAGTGTGATGCGGAATTCGGGTGCGTGGCGGGTCCTCCAGCGCCTTGATGAAGCCGCCCGCGCCCTGGCACCGGCCGAGATCACCGTCACGCCCCAGGACAGCCCACACAGCACCCGCCTGGTGCACGCGGCCTGCAACCCCGACACACCCACCCCGCACAGGACCGCATCGGAAGGTGACCTCACGTGACTCAACGTCTTCTCCGCCGCCGTCACCGCCCAGCCCCCACCCCCACCACCGACGGCGCAGCATTGCTGAACGCGCCTGGCCCCGAGGCCATCGAGGTGCACGCCCGCGCCCTGGCCATCGGCGCCCACCTGGCCACCACCCTCGTGGTCACCGGCTACCCCGCGGACGTCACCCCCGGCTGGCTCGCCCCCCTGCTGAACTTCCCCGGACACCTCGACATCGCCCTGCACATCGAACCCGTCCCCAACCCGGTGGCCGCCGCCGGACTGAAGAAGCAGCGCGCCCGCCTGGAATCCGGCCGCCGCACCGGCTTCGACAAGGGCCACCTGGACGACCCCGAGGTAGAGGCCGCCGCTGCGGACGCCGCTGAACTCGCCTACCGCATCGCCCGCGGCGAAGGAAAACTCTTCCACGTCGCCCTCTACCTCACCGTGCACGCGCCGGACGAGGACACCCTCGCCGAACAAGCCGCCGCCGTCCGCGCCATCGCCGAGTCACTGCTGATGACGGTCGCGCCCACGACCTACCGGGCGCTACCGGGCTGGCTGGCCACCCTGCCGCTCGGCCTCGACACCCTCAAAATCCGCCGCACCTTCGACACCGCCGCCCTCGCCACGTGCTTCCCTTTCACCAGCCCCGACCTACCGGTTGTCACAGGCGAGGATGGCGTGGCCTCGGGAGTGCTGTACGGACTGAACGCGGTCTCCGGTGCCCCCGTGATGTGGGACCGCTTCGCGCAGGACAACTACAACTCCATCACCCTGGCCCGCTCCGGCGCCGGCAAGTCCTACCTGGCCAAACTCGAACTGCTGCGGCTGCTGTTCACCGGTGTCACTGCCTCGGTCATCGACCCGGAGGACGAGTACGTCCGCCTTGCCGAGGCCGTCGGCGGGCACGTGGTGCGGCTGGGTACGGAAGGTGTATGCCTCAACCCCTTCGACCTCCCGGTATCGGCACGCGACAGTGAAGACGCCCTGACGCGGCGCGTGCTGTTCCTGCACACCTTCCTCGCCGTCCTGCTCGGCACCGATCTGACCGCCGTCGAGAAAGCGGTGCTGGACCGGGCGATCCTCGGCACGTACATCCGTGCAGGGATCACCGCGGATCCTCGGACCTGGCAGCGCACTCCGCCCACGCTCGCCGACCTTGCCACCGTCCTGAACGAGGACGGCAGCGAGGTGGCCACGGGCCTCGCCGACCGCCTGGTCCCGTACACCACCGGCTCGCACGCCCACCTGTTCAACGGTCCCAGCACCGCTGCTACCTCCGGGCATCTTGTCGTCTACGCGCTCCTCGGCCTGCCGGAAGAGGTCACGGCCCCGGCGATGCTGCTCGCACTGGACGCCATCTGGCGGCAAGTCACCTCCCGTCCGAGCGCGGGCCGCCATCTGGTCGTGGTGGACGAGGCATGGCGGCTGATGCGTGAGGGGGCCGGCGCCCGCTTCCTGTTCCGCATGGCCAAAGCCGCCCGCAAACGCTGGACCGGACTGGCGATCGTCACCCAGGACGCTGACGATGTCCTCGCCTCACCGCTGGGCCGAGCCATCGTCTCCAACGCCGCCACCCAGATCCTGCTCCGCCAAGCCCCACAAGCCATCGACACCATCAGCGAGAACTTCCACCTCTGCCACGGCGAGCGAGAATTCCTCCTCTCTGCCTCCCGAGGCGAGGCACTGCTGCTGACCGGCGACCGCCGCCACAAAGTCGCCCTCACCAGCGTCGCCGCTCCAGGCGAACACGACGTGATCACGACAGACCCCAGCGAGCTGGCCACCGCGGCCACCGCTCAGCACACAAGAGATGAGGGATCCGACTACGCCGATGACTGCGCAGACAACAGCATCTGCGACGACGGCGACGAAGGGCGGACGCTGTGACCGGACCCGTGCTGCGAGCCATCGCCCCGCCGGGCGGACCCTTGGTGGACTTCCTCACCCACCCCGAGACGTTCGCCCCCACCGCCCTCCACACCGCCCTCGCCTGGTGCACCACGGCCGCGCCCCTCCTGATCCCCACCGTCCTCGTGTCCGCAGCGTGTGGGTACACAGCCCAGCGCCGCCTTCTACATTCGCGCCAGCAGCACCTCGCCGATGGTGCCCGCTGCGTCGAGACCCTCGCGCCACCCCATGTCGCCCCCAAGGGCGGCGAGGTCCTATGGGCCCAGCTCTCCGGATTGCTGCGCCCGTGGTGGCGCCGCCTCACCACCGGCCAGCCCCACCTCGCCTTCGAATACACCTGGTCACACAGCGGCCTGCGCATCCGCATCTGGGTCCCGGGCACCGTCCCCATGGGCCTGGTGTGCCGCGCCGTCGAAGCCGCCTGGCCCGGCGCCCACACCCGCATCACCGATCCCACCCCCCTCATCCCGCACGCGGACACCGTCACCTGCACGGCCGGGCGCCTGCGGCCGGCCCGCCCCGACCTCCTCCCACTCCGCACCGACCACCCCACCGACCCCCTACGCGCCCTGCTCCAGGCCGCCACCGGCATGGCCGACCATGAATCGGCCTGCGTGCAGATCCTGGCCCGCCCCGCCACCGGCCGCGCCCTGCGCCGCGCCCGCCGTCAGGCAAGGCGACTCAAAGCCGGCCACACCCCGGCCCGTCTGCCAGCCCTGACCGCGCTCCTCCTCCACCGTGCCCAACCCGCCGCCACCGGCAAACAGGATCCCGACCACGGCACCGCCGTACGCCAGATGGTGGCCAAACAATCCGGCGCCCAGTGGCAGTGCACCCTCACCTACGCCGCCACCTGCTCGTCGAAGGTGGAGCGATCCCAGGATGTGGCCCGAGGCCGGGCCCACGCCATCGCCTCCGCCTTCGGCCTGTACACCGACCGCAACTACCTCACCCGCACCCGCCTCCGTCACCCCGAACCGCACCTCACCGCCCGACAGTTCCCCACCTCCCGCCCGGCGCTTCTCTCAGTGCCCGAACTCGCCGCCCTCGCCCACCTCCCCTACGACCCCGACGCCCCCGGCCTACGACGAGCCGGCGCCCGCTCCGTCCTCCCACCCCCACAGATCCCCAAGCCCACCCCCGGCAACGGCGTCAAACCCCTGGGCCACTCCGATACCGGCGCCCGCCGGGGCGTAGGTCTCGCCGTCGCAGACGCCCGCCACCACCTCCACGTCATGGGCGCCACCGGCTCCGGAAAGTCCACCCTCATCGCCAACCTCGTCCTCGACGACGTCCGCAATCACCGCGGCGTCATCGTCATCGACCCCAAGGGCGATCTGGTCACGGACTTGTTGGACCGTCTGCCCGACACCTGCGCCGACCGCCTCGTCCTCATCGACCCCGACGACCCCCACACCCCGCCCTGCCTGAACGTGCTCGACGGCACCGACATCGATGTCGTCGTGGACAACATCACCGGCATCTTCCGCCGGATCTTCACCGCCTTCTGGGGCCCCCGCACCGACGACGTCATGCGCGCCGCCTGCCTGACCCTCCTCAAACACCGCAACCGCACCGGCCAGTTGGTCACCCTCGCCGACGTTCCCCGTCTGCTGGGCGAGTCCGCCTACCGGCTGCGCATCATCCCCGCCCTCCAAGACCCTGTCCTGCGTGGCTTCTGGGCCTGGTACGAGTCGATGTCCGAACCCTCCCGCGCCGCCGTGGTCGGACCGGTCATGAACAAGCTGCGCGCCTTCCTGCTGCGCGACTTCGCCCGCCGCGCGATCGCCGCCGGCCCTTCCACCTTCGACCTCACCGACGTCCTCAACGGCGGCATCCTCCTGGCCCGCCTCCCCAAAGGCGCCCTCGGAGAAGAGACCGCCCGCCTCCTCGGCTCCTTCATCGTCGCCGGCACCTGGCAAACCGCCGCAGCCCGCGCCCGCACCCCCGAACACCAGCGCATCGACGCCACCCTCAGCATCGACGAAGCGCACAACTTCCTCACCCTGCCGTACCCGTTGGAGGACATGCTCGCCGAGGCCCGCGGCTACCGCCTGTCCATGCTCCTGGCCCACCAACACCTCGCCCAGCTCCCCCGCGACCTGCGCGAAGGCATCTCCGCCAACGCCCGCAACAAGATCTTCTTCAACGCCTCTCCCGAGGACTCCAACGCACTGGAACGCCACACCCTGCCCACCCTCGCCGCACACGACCTCGCCCACCTCGGCCCCTACCAAGCCGCCGCCCACCTCCTGACCAACGGCGCGGAATCCACCGCCTTCACCCTCACCACCCACCCCCTCCCACCCACCACCCCCGGCCGCGCCAAAGACCTGCGAACCGCTGCCGCCTCCCGCACCGGCCCACGACAAGCCACCCGCCCCTGACATTCCCCTCCCCAAGCCCCTTCGCCCCCACCCGAAGGTGATCCGCCATGCCCGCACTCCCCCGCCCCTCCTCCGGCCCCGGCTCCCGCTACACCGCCCGCGCCGCCACCAGCCGCCCCCGCCCCCGCCCCACCCAACACACCGACATCGCCGCCCTCGCCCGCCGCCTCACCGCCCGCGACCTGTGGCTGGTCCGCATGCTCCACGAGCACCGCGTCCTGACCACCCACCAGATCACCCGCCTCGCCTACACCTCACTCCGCTCCGCCCAACGCCGCCTGCGCACCCTCCACCACCACGCGGTCGTGGACTCCTTCCGCCCCCTGACCGTCACCGGCTCCGCCCCCGAGCACTACACCCTCGGCCCCGCCGGAGCCGCACTCCTCGCCGCCCAGGCCGGTCTCGACGTAGCGGCCCTCGGCTGGCGCCCCACCCACACCGGCCGCATCGCCTACTCCCCCTCCCTAGGCCACGACCTCGGCGTCAACGACCTCCTCACCCACCTCGCCGCCCACGCCCACACCACCCCCACCACCAGCCTCACCCTCTGGCTCTCCGAACACTCCGCAGCCCGCCGCTGGGGCGACATCATCCGCCCCGACGCCTACGCCCACTACCACGACGGCAACCGCCTGCTGCCCTTCTTCCTCGAATACGACACCGGCAGCCAACCCCTCGCCCGCGTCGAAGCCAAACTCACCGGCTACGCCGCCTTCACCACCACAACCGGCACCCGCCCGGCCCTGCTCATCCACACCCGTACCCAGTCCCGTGACCAAACCCTGCGGCACCGCCTCGCCAACGCAGCAAGAGAGTTGGGGCTGAACGTGGCGACCTCATCCGCAGACTTCACCACCGCCGAACCCTGGGGCCCCTGGTGGGCACCACTCCAACCCGGCGCCCGCCGCACCACCCTCGCCTCCCTCACCGACCACTGGCCCACCCTCAGCCCCGCCACTGGCCTGGAACCGACCGACGCCGACACATCCCTCACCCTCCCCGTACCCCCGCAACCGCCCGCCGCCCCCAAGGCCAGATCGTGAGCTCCCTGCTCACAAAGGCGATCACCGGCATCGGCTGCACAGTCCTGGCCCTGCCTCTGCTCGCCGCCCTCACCATCGCCGCAGCGCTCGGCGGACTCTCACCAAACAGCAGCGCACCGGCCTCTCCGAGCACACACGCCCTGAACGACATCCCGCCCCGCATGCTCGCCCTCTACCAGCGCGCCGCCCTCACCTGCCCCGGCCTGTCGTGGACCGTCCTTGCCGCCATCGGCAAAACCGAGACCGACCACGCCCGCCACCCCACCATGATCTCCTCGGCAAACGCCGTGGGACCTATGCAATTCCTGCCATCCACCTTCCAGGCATACGCCCACCCCGTACCGCCCGGAGGAAAGGAGCCACCCACGCCCTGGGACCCGGTCGACGCCGTATACGCGGCAGCGCGCCTGCTGTGCGCCAACGGCGCCCGAGGCGGCAAGAACCTCCAGACAGCGATCTTCGCCTACAACCACTCCCACACCTACGTCAGCCAAGTCCTCGCGGCGGCACGCGGGTACACAACCATCACCCCAACCCCAACCAATACCGGTGCCATAGCAGTTGCCTTCGCCCACGCCCAGCTCGGCACCCCCTACGTCTGGGGTGGAAACGGCCCCTCCGACGGCGGCTTCGACTGCTCCGGCCTCACCCAAGCTGCCTACCGAGCCGCAGGCGTCCGTCTCCCCCGCGTCGCCCAAGCCCAATACGACACGAGCCCCCACCTCCCAAGGGACACCCAACTGGCCCCGGGCGACTTGCTGTTCTTCGGGCCCAGCCCGGACCACATCGCTCACGTCTCGCTGTTCATCGGCGCCGGACAGGCGATCGACGCCCCGCACCCCGGAGCTGTTGTTCGCCAGGGCCCTGCACGCACCCAGACCCTTGCCTTCCAGGGTGCGACCAGGCCCGTGGCGCGAGCGGGAGGCGGTGTCCGGTGAAGCAGATCGCCGCCCGCGAAGCCGTCAGCCTCCTCCGCTCCATGACCCGGGTCCTGTGCGTCGTCGGAGTCCTGGCGCTGGTCTTCACCACGGTCAACGTCACCCGCTTCGCCACCAGCCGCGACGTTCCCCTCCCCATCGCCGTCCTCCTCGACCCCATGATCGGCACCGCACTCGCCGGCATCCTCTACGTCGACGCACGCCTGGCCGCCTGGGGCATCACCCCACCCGCCTGGTCCACCACCCTGCGCTGGAGCGCCGGCTCCACCGCCGCCCTCATAAACACGTGGCAGAGCCTGTGGCCCGACGGCCAGATCGGCTGGCCCCACCACGCCGACCCCGCAGCCGTCCTCCTCCACCTCACCCCCGCCCTCCTCCTCATCGCCCTCACCGAAACCATCGCCGCCTACCGCCGCACCATCACCACCCTCCTCGACCACCTCACCTCCCCCGAAGCGCCCACCGCCCACACCCTCCGACCGCCTACCGCCCCCACCACCCCGGCCGCCCGACCGCCGACCGCCCACCGGCCGCCCGCATACACTCCGGCCAGCGAAACCGACCGCTGTCCAACCACAGCCACTACCCCCGCCAGCACAAGCAGGGACCCAGCCGGGCCCGAGACCGGCGACAACACACCCAACGGCCAGCCCCCGCCCACCGACCGCCCACCGGTCGGAACCGGGGCGGCAGACGCCGACGTATGGCCGCGTGCCGTCGCCCTCGACAACGCCGCCCGCGCCACCACCGGCAAACCGGTCACCGCCTGGCGGCTACGCAACGAACTCGGCGTCGGCTCCAACCGCGCCCGCCGACTCCACAACCAGCTCCAAACCCACCGCACCGACCGCCCACCCCCGATCGGATGAACCCGCCCCCGCCCACGGCACCGGACGGATCACCGACCACCCGCACACCGGGACCGCCCTCCCACGCCCGCCCCCAACCGGGACACGCCCCCCGCTCTCCAAGCTCCGGCCCATCGACCGCACCATCCACTCTGACCAGCGGCGATTCCGGGAATCCCATCGCTTGACTTCGCCCACGGTTCGAGCGTCCATGGTCGTGGCCGCAAAAGCCCGTGGGTTCACAAACCATGAACTCGCTCCCCTCACGGCCACGTTCACCGAAACCACGCGATGCGCACGCGTCGGCGAACACCCGAGGCCGTACACGCGGCCACCCCGGCCGGGGACCTCACAGTCCAATCACATGCGGAATCGAGGGACCCCAGATGTCCGACACCATCCCCGACGACAACCACGCACCAGACACCGCAACCGCTGCCGTCCTGCTCGCCGGCCTTACCGACTTGACCGACGCGCAAGCCGCGGTCTACACCGAACTCCTCGCCCTCACCGAACCCACCACCGCCGCCGGACTCGCCCAAGCCGCAGGCGTCGGCCACTCCACCGCCGGGAAGGCCCTGGCCACCCTGGAAAGGCGCGGCCTCGCCGCCCGCACTCCCGGCGGCCACGACGGCCCCTGCCGCACCCCCGACTTCTGGCGTCCCACTCCCGACGACGAGCCGACCGAGGACGAAAACGTCCCGGCACCCGCGAACACCAATCCGGGCCTCTCCACCACCGACGCCCCAGAACTCGCCACTCCCGAAGCCCCGGAGACGGACGACAACGAGGCGAACGACGACCACGCCGCAGTGGGCGAGAGCGCCCCTACCGCACTCATCACACAGAGCACCGAGAGCGGGATCCAGCCAGACGGTCCGACCCCGGACGCCGACGACGCCCACGACACAGCCGCAGCCGAGCAGCCAGATTCTGACAACACCCGCCCCACATCCGATACCGGGAGCGCAAACCTCACCACAGGCCAGGAGGGCGACGCAGGCCAGAGCGAACCGTCACATAACGCCAAGCGCGACGAAGCCGACGACAAAGCCCCCGCGCCACTGGCGATCACCGAACCACAAACGACACCGGCAGATGCGATCACCACCCCGCCGAGCAAGAAGCGGCGGCTCGCACCAGGGGTGCTACAGCAGATGGTCATCGACCACCTCCAATCACACCCCAACGAGGCGTTCACAGCGACCAAGATCAGCCGCATCGTCGAGCGGTCCTCAGGAGCCATCGCGAACGCGCTGGACAAGCTGGTTCGCCTCGGCATCGCCGAGCAAGTAAGCGACACGCCGCGCACGTTCCGCCTGGCCGGTGCCACCTCGGCCAACAACCCCCAGTAAACGCCGGCACCACCAGCCGGGCGCACCCTGCACACCATGCAGGATGCGCCCGGCCCGGATCTGGGTGCCGCCCCAGCTGTTGTCGTGCCACATCGGAACGCCGTTGTTGAGGCCGCCGTCGGCATTGCTGTCGTAGCGGTGTAGCGGGACAGACCACCGACGTCCGTGATGCCGACGACGTCGTCAAGGCCGTCGCCGTTGAAGTCGCCGGTGGCGATCTTCTTCATGTACTGCCAGGTGACATACCGTCACATGTTGTGCTTCTTGCCGTTCAGCGGGCCGGCCTGACCGTCCGCCACGGCCTGAGGGGGCGCGCGCGTTCACTCGTCCCGCACGCTCCTTTTGTGAGCTTCGGCACGCCACCTGCGGGAACTGGCAGGCCGCACCGACGAACCGTCAGGAACCCTGCCACGCCATCTGCGGGAACTGGCACGCCGTACCGGACGCACCCTCAAGAACTCCCCCAGTTCGGAGGCTTGGAGGTCCCAAAAACGGTGCCCCGAGTGGCCTATCCGACCGCTTGACATGGCACGCAGTGCCCGACTACCGGGCCAGCAGTTAGGAACTGACGCGCAAACGGATTCCGCAGCGCTCCGGTAGTCTGCCCGCTACCTGTCATCCCATGGGCTCGCGCACCGTCGTGACTCCCCGGGAGGCCACGAAGGCATGTGGACCCTCCACGGGGCTGCGAAATCCGCAGTCCCCACGGAAATGGGGTGATGGGTTCCGATGACTGAGCTGGACAAGTCGGAGGAGCACTGCCGCTGCTGCAGCAAGCGGGACCGGTCGAAGCAGACCGCCCGATGGCTGGGGCTCCTGGTCCGCGTGGTCTACGAGATCGCGCAGAACTGGTCCTGGTAACGCGAAAAGCCCCGACCTAACGGTCGGGGCCGCGCTGCACACGGTGCACTGAGGAGGGCCTCACCAGGATGCTTGGCCGGCGCCGGGTGGGGCCTTCCGTATGTCCGAATGCGGTTACTGTCGCGTACGCAAGTGAATCCGGAAATCCGTGACGCCCGTCACACTCGCCGACGGCGATGCCCTCATCTTGCCTTGTGTCACGGTGATTGTGCGACAGGTACTCACATGTTGGTCCGCCCAGTTCGGGCTCTAGATCCCGGTAACAGCCCAGGTTGAAGGGGTTTTCTGTTGGTAAAGTGACGAAGGTCACGTCACTGATCGGGCCGGATGGAGTGAGGAACTGCACACGTGAACGGTCGAGTATGAGGCGATTTGGCGGGTGTTCGGCACGTGAAAAACCCAGCCGCCATCGCTGCCGCCCGTGAGCGGCGGTACTTTACCCGCTGGGTCTGACAGTACGGGGCGCCGAGTCGCTACACCGAGCTCCAGGGCGCGGCACTGACAGTCCATGAGCTAGCGGGAGACCGACTCTTGACGGCCCCGGAGTCCGAGCCCGGTAACCGGGGCAGAAACCAGGACCAGGAGCACCCACGAGGGCGAACGTCCACCGGCCGCCAATAGCAACTGAGCGAGCGGCAGCAAGTGAGGGTGGCAGCCTGGCGCCCCGCGCGCCACGTCAGCACGAGTCGTCCCGGACACCTCGCGATACCGGGCGTCAACCGGGGTCAGGGGCACCCCCCCCCGGCCTGCGGCTGACACATGGGTTGTCCCCCTATGTAAAGAGGGCGAGGGTCACCGCGATCGTCTTCGCATCGTTCGTGATCCTTTTTTGGTCTTGGCACTTTGGGTCGTGGCACACCAGCCGGGATCGTTCAGTTGGGCCTGGGCATCGCCATCGTGGCTGGGCTTTCTCAGCGTCAGTCCGGCGATTGGTTCCGCCGCCCACAGCGCTGACGACCAGAACGCACCGCCAATGGCCGGCCACGCCTGCCCGGTCGTCTCCGACATCCGGCGCCGTGCCGGCCAGCTGCCAGCAGACACCGGCCTGGGCCCGCACCCCAGCCGACGCCCTACCCTGACCCACGAGCCCTCCGGGTCGGTCGGGGCCCAGGCACTCAGCAACGGCCTGGCCGGCAGATTCTCGGGGTAGAGTGCCCTCCCTCCCGCCTGACGCTCAGCGCGCGACGGCCTCGACCTGCATCAAGGTCGTCAACTGACTCTGCCTGTCACGGTGGTACCTGCCCATGCGTGGGACCGGCTACAACGCCTGACTACGAGTGCGTACGGATCCACACCGGTGTCTCACCCCGATCCGACGGGTTGCGGGTCAGCGGCGGCCTGCGCACCCCGCGTGGCCGCAACCACCGCAGAAATCCCCGCTGTTGCACGGGCACGGGCACGGACCGGCCGTGCGACGCCGCGCCGGAAGCCGATCTGGCGCCAGGGTGGGGGCGGTGTGGCAGATGGCGGTGTCCAGGAGACGGAGGCGCTCGGGAAGTGTGAGGCGGTCGAGTTCGCTCAGCCAACCGGCCAGGTCCTCGTCAAAGCGCTGGACCACGCGCTGGGGTGTGGCCAGGTTCACCAGGCAGGAGGCGGCCTCGTCGACGATGCCGCCCAGCGAGAGCGGGTGGTCGCCGAGCAGATCGCGGTCGTACAGCTCAACGACGAGCTGGGCGAGTAGTGCGTGCAAGGGAGGGACAGCCTGGTCGCTGTGCGTGGCGAGATGACGGTGTGTCTCGGTGAGCAGGCGGTGAGTGGCGTGGCGGTAGTGCGGCTCCATTGATTCCTCCTTTGATAGCGACGAGTGGCGCAGGCGGGCGGCCTGCCGTGGGGTACCGGCGCCGACATCCCTGAACTGGTGCGGTGCTGGGGCGGAAATCGAAGGGGTCCCTGCACGGCCAACTGCGGGCGGTCACGTTCCGGTGCGGTCATGACGGCCTGGACAGCGATGAGCGGGTGCATTTGCTGGGCGAAGCGTGGCTGCGTGCAGGTCGGTAGTGTGGCCGGCGTTCTGGAGCAGGCCGTGGCCGTGACCGGGGCCGATTCACGGCGACGGGTAGGGGCGGTCGGTCATGGCGGTGGGAATCGTTCCTGTTGATCGTGTGGTGCGGTTTCGGGCGACGGTGTGGGTTGGGGCTCGGTGGTGCCGCCCCGGGTGGGGCCCGGGGCGGCGGGTGGTTACGGGCGGGTGATGGCCAGGGCGGTGGCGGCGGCTTGGGCGATGGCGGTGATGGCCTGGGCGGGGTCGGTCAGTTCCAGGAGGGTGGTGCCGGGCAGGGGGCGGGGGTCGGGGGCGAAGGCGAGCCAGAGGACTGCGCATCCGGTCTTGCGTAGGGCGGTGATGCGGGTGGCGGCGCGGGCGGTTTCGTTGGGGTTGTAGTAGCCGTCGGAGGCGATGACCAGCAGGCGGCCAGCTCCGGGTCGGTCAAGGTCGAGCCCGGCAGTCAGGGCGTCGATGGCCTCGGCGAGGCAGTGGCCCCCTCCCTTGGTTTTGAACTGTGTGACACGGGCGGGGATACGTCCAGGCGCGGTGATGGCGGTGATCGAGCGGTGGTAGGCGACGGTGGCGGTGCGGGAGTCGGGGTCGGTCAGGGCGGTGGCTTTGGCCAGGATCCAGGCGGCTGAGGCGATGGGGGCAGTAGCGCGGTGCATTGAGCCGGAGACGTCGACGGCGATACCGACCCGTAGGGGTGGGGTCGGGGTGGGGCGGTGGAGGGTGCGGGTCCAGGGTGTTGCGGTGGGGGTGGCACCTGCGGCACGTTGGGCGTCCCGGGCCAGGGCCTGGCGCATGTTGAGCCGTCCGGGCGGGGCGGCGGAGGCGGTAACGGTGGCGATGCGTTCCCGGTAGGAGGCCGCCCGCAGCACCCTGGCCAGTCGTCCGGCGGCCGCTTTCTCCCCTGCTTCCGGTGCCCGGGTTCCGGTGACCGGCGAGCGCTCGCGGCCCTTGCCGGGGTCGCCGGGCGTGAAGGGGCGTCCGTGGGAGGCGAAGACCTTCTCGGCGATCTTCGCGGCCTGCCGCGCCTGGGCGGCGTGGTTGGCCTTGGCCTGTACGCGGGCCGTCCGGGCGGCGGCGACCTTGGCCTCGGCTTCGGCCTGGGCGGTTTCGTTCGCCTGCACCTGGGCCACCACCTTGCCGACGGCTTCGGCCAGCTCGCCCACGCGGCCGCCGGTCGGGTCCGGCGGCGGGGGTGCGCTGGTGGGGGTGGCGCCAAGCGCCTGGCACCAGACGTGGGCATGGGCCAGCATCGCCGCTCCGTCCTCGTCGCTAGCGGCGTGGGCCGCCCTCCAGATCTCGGCGAGGGTTTGGAGGAGGTGGGGGCCGAGGATGCTGGTGAGGGTGTGCTCCAGGGTTTGGGTTTCGTCCGGGTCGAGGATTCCGGCGTCGCGGCGGGCGAGGAGCAGCCCGGCCGCAAGGGCTGCCTGCCAGCGGTCGGTGGGGGTGGCGCTGGTGAAGTCGGTCAGGACCAGAGTGCGGACGGCGGAGCGGAGGTAGCGGCGGTCGCCGGGGCGACGGTGCAGGTGTGCATGCTCGGCGCGGGATTCCTCAAGGATTTGTCCGGCCACATCCACGGCGGTGCCGCGCAGCTCCGCTGGGGTGTACCAGCGGCTGTGAGTGGCGTGGGCTGCCTCGTGGACGAAGGCACCCCACGCGCTGGGATAGCGATCTTCATCGCCGGGCCGGGCGGGGCGGATGGTGGCCGGGTGCAGGGGTCCGAAGAGGGCGGTGTCGATCTCCAGTTGGGCGGTGGTGGGGTAGAAGGCGGCCGGGGCTCCGGAGCGGGTGCCGTCTTCGCAGGTGACGAGGATGTCTTCACGCCCGGTCAGTTCCGGCAGCCGTGCGCTGAGGGCGGCGGCGATCCGTAGCCAGTGGCCCCGCTGCGTGCTGGGGCGCACTTCGGCAAGGTTGCCGCCGTCGTCCTCCCAGCGGGCGGTGGACCATTCAGCTGCGGACAGGGCAGGCGGGTTAGGTGGGAGGTGGTTGTGCAACTGGGCAGCCATGGGTGGTTCCTTTCGCAAGGTGGGGTGTGCAGTGGTCGTTCGGGGTGGCCCAGTGGTGGGCTGTGGGCGGCCGGGCCCGGCTCGGGGCTGGGCCCGGCGGCGGTGGTTAGAGTTGGCGGCCCAGGGCGAGGGCGGTGACGGGGCGGCCGAGGGCTTTGGTGACGATCTCGGCGACCACATCGCGGTCTTCCAGCGGTGCGATGCCGACCAGGTTGGCGAAGGCGGCCTCGGTGCCCAGGACATCGGCGATCTTCTGGAAGGCGATCAGTTCGCGTAGTTGAGGAGTCCAGCCGACTTCGCCTGCCTGTTGGCTGGTGGCGAGGTGGCGCGCGATGCGGACCGCCGTGCGGTTGATCTTCAAGGAGGCTGCCAGGTCGTAGTCCGAGCCCACCTGAATCTGCACGCTGAACCGCGAAGCCAGGGCCTCGGTCAGCACCGCTCCGTGGACGCCCGGATTGTGTCCGGCGATCACATAGAAGCCGTCGGCGGCCATGATCGTCTCGCCCTTGTGCGCCTTGACCTGGATCTGGCGCCGCCCGTCCATCGCCGGATACAGCGCGGCCAGCACCTTCGGGGAGATCAGCGTCGCGTCGTCCAGAAGAAGCGCGCGCCCGTCCTGCATGGCGGTGACCAGTGGCCCGTAGATGAAGTCGTACCCGCCGCTTGAGTCCTGCGTGTACTCGCCGATCAGGTCGCCGACCGTGGTGTCACCGTCTCCGGCTACCGTGATCAGATCCGGGAACGCCGCCTCGATGAGTGACGTCTTCCCCGTGCCCGGCGGCCCGTACAGCAACACCGCAACCCCCGCCTCGCGCAGCCTGCGCAACGCCTCGACGTCCGGGAGGTGTGCCAGGGCCCTGGGGTGGTACTGCTGCCCGTTCGGGCGGGTGATGGGCTGTGGCTTCCCGCCCGGCGGCGGAGCCGTGTTGGCGGGCCGGGTTGTTGGCCGTGGTGTGGGGACGGACGGGTTGGGACTCGGCGGGCTTGTGGAGGTGGTCTGGGCGGCAGCGGTGGTCTTGGGCGTTGCCCGGTACATACGGGGCTTGGATCCCACCCGTTCCGCCTCGCCCCGAACGACCAGGGTGTCGCAGGCGTTGCCGACAGCGCCTCCCGAATGTCCCAGCACCTTCGCCGGGATGTTGGCGACCCTGGCGCGCAACTCACCCGGTCGCGTCTTCGACGGGGCGGTCATGGAGGCGGGGGCGGCGGATGTGGGTTGTGGCTGAGCGTCAGGTTGGGACGGGGGCTGGGGCGGCGTGGTCATACGTGACTCCGTTGTCGTGGTCGTCCGAAGGCGGCAGGTCGGCTACTTGTCGGCGGGCGGCGACTGGCGCGGCACGGCGGGGCGTCGAGGCGGCTGGGGCGGACGGGTCATGGGCTCGATCGGACGTCTGGGCCGGGGGATGCGGGGGATCACGGGGGCGTTGTCGTCAAAGGCATGGCACATCGGTCTCTCCTCTTCAGGCGTAGATGGGGGCGTGCGGCGGAAATCAGGCGGCGGTGCGCTGGAATTTCTTTTGGCCGCACTTCACCCGCGCACGGATATCCTCCGCGAAAGAATTGACTGGATTTCCAGTTCCTGCTTCCCGGGAACAATTCAAATATAGCTCGACCCGCATTTCAGCTGAAGTCGAATTGGGCTTGATAATGCTGGACTTCTCGCGAATTCACGACGGTAATTCAGGGGAATTCTGAAGTGTGCGACGTAAGGCGTCGTGGTCCGTGGAATTGACGACCGTTTCCCAGGTGCCTGCATGTGGCGGCCCCCGGCGCGGCCCCCGGCGCGGCGGCACCCTCGGCTACGCCCGGGCGCCGCCGCGCCTCACAGGTGCTCGAAGCTATGCAGTCCCGAGTCCAGGTTCGTAGGAAGATGTACACGGCCGGTTAGAGGCATGGAAGATCGCGCGGCTGGGTGCCGGCATGCGCGCCGGGTTCACGGGCGGCCGGGGCTTGTCACAAGTAGATCGGGATGCATAACTGCACCGATATACAGTCGCCCTCGCCCGCGGGTGGCTCGCTGGGGCTCTGACCTGCGGCTACGGGACCGGTGGGGGCGTCGCTTCCAAGCGCGTACACGGGCGCGACGGCGGAATCGCCCCCCGGAACGACGGAGGACGCGTCATCGTGCCCTCACGCAGGATGTGAGGCTCGTAGCGGCAGTGAGCTGCGGCTTTACCTCACCTCGCGGGAGTGGGGCCTGGGTGTGATGAGGGCTTGGGTGGCCGGGTCGGGTTTGAGGCCGAGTTCGGCGAGGTGGCGTTCGAGACGGGTGTAGGAGTGGCGGGCGGCGTCGTGGCGGCCGGCGGCCTGGTAGAGGCGGATGGCGTGTTGGGTCAGCCGTTCGTGATCCGGGTGAAGGGTTCCCAGGTGCTCCAAAAGCGGCAGGACGACGTCCCGTTGTTGCGGCTCGGCCGTGGCATGTTCGGCTTGGCGGGCCAGGCGGAGAGCGGCGTCGGTGGCCTGCGTCGTGAGGTGTTCCCGAATCGCGTCAGCCCACAGATAGTCAGTGCCATGCGCGAAGGGGCCGCGGTAGTGGGCCAGGGCCTCCCCTACAGCAGACAAGGCGTCATGTGCTGAATCCGTCGTTGCAGAGAAAGCGTTCCTGAGGATCCGGGCGAAATCCGCGAGGTCGGTTTCTACGAGTTCCGGGTGGAGTTTATGGAGTTCTCCCTGGCGGAGGATGAATTCCTGTGTGGTGATTCCGGTTGCGGCGCGCAGGGCGCGGCGTACGGCGCGGCGGAGGTTTTTCAGTGCGTTCTGCTCGTTGTCGGGGTCGAGTTGGAGTTTGTCGGCGATGTCGGTGGCCAGGAGTCCGGTGGGGTGGGCGGCAAGCAGGGCGAGGAATTCGTGGACTTCGGGCCTGAGGTTGGTGCCGACGGGGTCTTCGTGACCGCGGGCGTAGAGCGTGACGGGGCCGAGGACGTGGAGGCGAACGGGCTTGGTCTGTTGCGGACGGGAGGGGGTGGTGGCGGGCAGGTCGGCAGGGGGCGGTTCGCCCTCTGCGTCGTCGGCGGGATCGGATTGCGGCCGACACTCGCGCGAGGGTGGGCGTTGGTCGGGGAGGATGCGCAGGTGGGAGCGCTGGCCGTGTGCACCGAGGAGGACCTCGGTCATGTCGTGGCCCGCGTCGGGTGTGAGGTGGAACAGCTCCAGCTGACTGGGGTGTTGGAGGTGCGCGTCGGGTCGGGTGGTGGTGCCGTCGGCGGCGATGTTCCAGTGCTCGGCTTCAGGTAGTGGGGTGTTGAGGGTGAGCACGATCAGGACGCCGGGTCGACTGCGGGTGGCCAGGGCCTGGACCTGTCCGATGTGGGCGGCGTCCGGCGTGGCCAGCAGGAGCAGGGCGCCGGGTTCGGTCTCGTCGGCACTGTCCGATGTTGCTGGGCGGGTCGTCGGCGTATCGCGGTCGTGCTGTGCACGGGCGTGGACAACCAGGTGTTGTTCGGCAATACGGACCGCGTGTGCGGTGTCGGTGGTCTGGGTCACCGCGCTGAACTGCCGTGGCAGGCCAGGCAGCAGGCAGTCGGCGAGGTCTTGCGGGACAACGGCCTTGACATGGGGAGCGGCGGGGCGTTGGCGTTCGGCGGCGGTGAGGACGCCGGTCAGCAGCGCGCGGGCGGCGTCCTCGGCTCCGGGGCCGGTCCAGGTACAGCCGCCGATGGTGGCCAGGACGTCGATGGGCACCTCGCCGTTGTCGCTTACCCCGATGGTCACTGTGTCTGCACTGCAGGGTTGTTGGGGTGGGGTACGGCGAGTGATCAGGGCTTCAGGGTCGTGGGGACGGCGGGGTTGTGCGGCGGCGTGTGCGGCTTGTGCGGCCTTGTCGACCAGGGGGCTGAGAGCGGGTGCCTGCGTGTCCGGGGCACGCCGGCGGCGCTGGTGGACGTACCAGTAGCGCCGCGCGGCCAGAAGACCTGCCGCCGCAGTGATGCCGATCAGGCTCGCCTCCCCGAACCCGATGGCGGCCGGTCCCGGCGCTGCCTCCGCCTCTTCCTTGCGGCCCGAGTCGGCGTCGTCCGGTCGTGGTGTGGAGAGGGCGTGCCGGCCAGTGGCAGGCCCCTGGCCGGGGGCTGGCCGGGGCGGCGTCGGTGAGGCGGATGGGGACTTCGATACGGAATCTGGCGTGGGGCCGTCGGGAGCGACGGTGGTTGCCGGCGAAACGGGGTGGTCACTGGCAGGGAGGGTCAGTCGCCAGCCGGCCTGGAGCGTGTCCGGGTCGTGGAGCTGGGTGCCGTCGCTTTGCACACGGTCCTTGTTGAGGGCGTAGATCCGTGGCCATTTGAGCGCGTCACCGAGGTGCACCGCGGCGATGTCCCACAGCGTGTCGCCTTCCACCACCGTGTACTCGATGTGCCGCACCGCTTCGGCTCTGGCGTGAGGCCCGTTGGCCTTCGGGCCGGACATCGCCGCCGTGGTTGCGGCGCCGGTGGTGGCTTGCTGCACCAGCGCGGGGTTGAGCGGGGCTGTCGCGGCGATCCGGTGCGGGGCCTCGTTCGCGAAAGAGGGCTGCTGTGCGCCTGCCGTGGCGGGGCGCCAGAGGCTGAGCAGGGCGACGACGAGGGTGCCGATGCACAGCGCGGCCAGCGAGCCTTTGAGAGACAGGGTTGCCACGTGGTCGTGGTGGGTGCGGCGGTCCTGCAGCAGTTGTGGGAGGTGTGCCGTGTACCAGCAGATTTCGCGGGCCACGGTGAAAGCGAAGGCGGCCCAGCACACCCAGCCGACCGTGGCCAGCAGGTCGATGACCAGGGGATCGCTGATCGGCTGTGCGAGCCGCTCGCCCAGCTCGTGCCAGGAGTGAACACTCTCGGGCCAGGGGATGCCGACCGCCTGCCACAGCACGTAGGGCATTCCGGCCAGCAGGGCGAACGTGACGGTGAGGGTGCCCAGGGCCGTGGCGGCCGCGGTCAGGCGCTCGCGTAGTGCGACGTGGTGAGTCATGGTGGCCGGTTCGCTCTCCGCGACGGATGGGATGAACAGTTTTACGGGGTGGTGCGTTCGGCGTGCGAGGTCGCGCTCGCGTGCAGGGTGAGGGACCGTAGACCGACCAGCTGGAGGATCTGGGTGCGGTAGCGGTGGGTGACGTGGACGGTGACGGCGTTCCCCTTCACCGCGGCGCTTCCGGTGTCACCGACGGAGGAGACGTAGCCGCGGGCCGCCCGGGTGGCTTCGGCACGTACGAGCCGGACATCCTGGTGATCGCGCAGCCGGTCGATGTCGAGCTGTTGAGCGCCGGTCCGCGCGGCCTCCTGCGCGACATCCAGTGCCTGGGCTTTGCCGGCCAGGGCCAGGCCCCCGTCGACAACGATCCCGGCGAACAGCCAGAGCGCGGCGGCGATGCCGACGACAAATGCCGTGGCCTGCCCCCGGTCGTCTGCCAAAACGAACCTGGCGCGGAGGCTGGCAAGATGCGCACGCAGTCGTGGGTTCACCTGACTCTGCCCCTGAAGGAATCGACGACGGAGAAGGCAGTACCGGCCAGGTGCACGTGTCCCGGCATCCCGGTTCGGGTGAGATCGCCCAGGGCGGCGGTACAGGTGACCTTCGCCGAGACATTGGCTCCGGGGTCAAGGCCACTGGTGGCGAGACGAACGCTCGGGCTGGTGCAGGTGGCACCGGTTTCTTTGAGCGACGTGGCCGCGGCGCGAAGGGCCTGGGCATGGGCGGCGTGCTCTGTGCGGGCCAGGGAGGCGGCGCGGGCGGCTTGGTGGGCGGCGTCCGCCACCACGAGCCGTGCGTCGGCGAGCCGCCCCAGAGCCACCACGACAAGCAGCATCAGCACCAGCAGCGGGGTGAGCAACACCAGCTCCACCGCCGCCGAACCACGGTCGTCCCCGGCACGCATACCACGCGCCTCACGCATCATGGGTGGCCTCCATCGGGGGCCGTAAGGCGTTCCGTTGGGCCGGAGGCCGCGCCGGAGGCGTGCAGGTGCAGGCCGGGTACCACGACCATCACCGTTCCGCGGACCCGTACGGTGGTCTGCGCGGTGGTGCGCTCGACTGCCACGGACGGCGTGGTCAGGGTCCGGCTGCCCAGTGCCGCGAGACTGCGCGCGGCCTGGGCCCGGCCAGCCGCAGTGCTGCCGTGCTGGGTACGGGCGGCGGCCAGAGCGCGCCGGGCTGCGTACTGTGCGATGTGCCGCGCGTGCCAGACCAGCGCGAACTGCACGATCAACATGGCCAGGAGCAGCAGCACCGGGACGACCAGCACCAGCTGCGTCGACGCCGCCCCGCGATCGTCGCGCCACCTGTGAGGGGAATTGATCATGACCTATCCGAGGTCGATGGCCTTGGCCTTGGCGGTGACTTTGGCGACGATGATGCCCACCACGCTGAGGGCCAGGATGACGAGCAGGGCAGTGATCAGGACGGTCTCGGTGGTGTAGCCGCCGTCCCCACGGGCACGGGCGTGCTGGCGCACCTCGGCCAGGTGGGCCCGTAGCAGGCGAGCCATCGTCTTCACGTCGAACATGACTGCATTTCCTCTTCGGTCTTGTGCGTTTTCTGGGCTCAAGTGGCGGACAGCACGTGGGCGAGGGCGGGGTATCCGATCAGCAGGAGGAAGGCGGCGAACAGTCCGACCACCGGCACGGACATCTGCTCGGTGGCCGCCTGTGCCGCCCCGTCGGCCTCGGAGATCCTGCGGCGCCGCATCGCCCGCGCCTTCGCCCCCAGTGAGCTCCGGACCCTGGCGCCCTCGCTGCCCGCGAGGCTCAGTGTCGAGGCGAGCTCCACCAGGTCGCTGACGCCCAGCTGCCGGCCGAGTTCGCCCAGGTGAGTCCACGGGCTAGTGCGGGTGAGCTGGGCGACGTGCAAGGCGTGCCGCAAGGTGCCGGCCGCCCAGCCCTGCGGTGCGGCCACGGCCTGCGTCAGGGCTTGCTGGACGCCCGCACCGCCGGCAAGCGCGATCACAGTCAGGTCCAAGACGAGGCTGAGAGTGTGCTGCATCTCGCGGCGCCGCCACTGCGCCTGCTTGCGCAGACCAAGGTCGGGAACGAAGAACAGCACTGCCGCAAGGCCCAGGGAACCGGACAGCGGCACCCACCACCCGGCCGCAACATCCGCCCCCAGGCGCAGCAGCAGAACCCCGGCCCAGGGAGCGACCAGCCCGGTCATTGCACAGGTGGCCTTGCCCGCCAGATGCGTTTCCTCGTCCGTGCCACAGACTGCGAGGTCCACCCGCAAGGACTTCGTCGGGAAGCCGAGCGCCCGCACCAGCGGCACCGCACGCCGCCCCAACCGGGTCGCCCACTCCATCTCCTCCGCACGCCCGGCCGACGAAGGCACAGGTTGCACAGGGATGTTGAGTGCGGTCAGGACATCGGCGAGCGCGGGCCTGGGAGGACGCAGCCCGTAGATGACAGCGGTCGCCCCGGCGCCGAGGAGCGCCCCGAGCAGCACGACAATCACGGTCGACCTCCCGGTGCCGGACCCGTCCCGGCGACGGCTGGGGTGATCAGGCGGGCAGGTTCGTCGATGCGGCCGATCGCGGACAGGTAGGTGAAGCTGGCAGCAAACAGGCCGCCCACCGCTGCCAGGACCGCCTGCCCGGTCAACGTGTCGAAGGGATCCAGGTACGGGCGGTTGAAGACCACCATGCCCACCGCCATCCCCAACGTGACGATGACGGTGACCCGCACTCCGGTCCGTACGCTCGCGCGGCCGGCGTCGATGCGCTGCCGCATGGCCACCTGTTCGCGCACCGACTCCGCCAGCTCGCCCAGCAGCGGCGCCAACTGCCCCGCCTGCTGCTCGGCCGCCATCACCAGCGCAGCCACCACCACATCCGCCAGCGCATCATCCACGTCCGCGGCGAACGCCCTCAGCGCGACGGAAAGGGACCGTCCCGACCGGACGGCGACAGCCAGCCGCTGCAACTCGTCCTCAAGGGCGGCAGGCGCGATGTCGGCGGTCGCCAGCACCGCCTGTTCCAGGCCGGCCGCCGCGGAGAGAGTGTCACGCAGCATCTCCGTCCACGCCGCCAGCGCCTCCATCCGCTCCGTACGCAGGGCTGCCGCCCGGTCCGGGCCCAGCAGCCCAGGCAGCGTCAGCCCGGCCACCGCGGTCAGTACCGCCGCCACCGGCCAGCCCGTCAAGGCGCCCACGACCACTCCGACCGTCACCGCGATCGTGAAGCGCCGCGAGGTCCAGTCCGCAGGCAGCCGCCCAAGCAGTCGTCGTCCGAGCCCCACCTGCTCCTCGCGCACCGCGCGTCGTACGGCGCCGTGGCCGATCGCCACCAGCCCCAGGCCACACACTGTGCCGCAAGCCACCGCCACCGCCGTCACCGTGCCGGGACCCCAGTGGATGGCGGTCATCTGGCCGCTCCCCACCACGACGCCTCGGTGACCTGGGGCTCCAGCCCGGCCGCGACCAGATCGTTGAAGGTCTCCGTCCGCAACGGGGTCGCGGGGACAGCCCGCCCGTCCGAGCCGGGATGGTAGACCTCGTTGGAGACGATCTGAGTGCCCTCGGCGTCGATGACCTCGCGCACCGAATCGATCACCCGTCGCCCTGCCGCATCCCAGCCCAGATGCACAACGAAGTGCACCGCGGAGGCGACCATCAGGTTTGTCGTCTCCAGGGACAACCGCTCGGGGGCTTGAGCTGCGTAGGAGGCGAGTTTGGTGAACACTCCGCGTGAGGTGGAGGCGTGGATGGTGGACAGGGAGCCGTCGTTTCCCTGCGACATGGCGTTGCACATCGGGATGACCTCGGCGCCGCGGATCTCCCCGACGATGACCCGGTCCGGGGACATCCGCAGCCCCCAACGCACCAGCTCCGCCTGGTCGATGCCGCCCTGTCCCTCGATGTTCGGCTCCCGCGCCTGCATGGCCACCACATTCGGATGCGCCACCGGATCGGCGTCGAGGCCGAGCTCGAAGGTGTCCTCGATCGTCACCAGCCGCTCCATCGGCGGAATCTCGTGCGCGAAGGCCCGCAGCACGGTGGTCTTGCCGACGTTGGTCCCGCCGCCGATCACGATGTTCTTGCGCGCCCGCACCAGGGCTGTCAGGAACGCCGCCAGTTGCTGATCACAGACCCCCAGCCGCACCAGCTCAGCCATCGAGGCGGCCGGGAAGCGGTGGCGGCGGATCGTCAGCGACACCCGACCGGTCACCGCCATCACCGCGAAAAGCCTCGACCCATCGGGGAGTTGAAGGTTCAGCCGGGGCATCCCTCGGTCGAAGCGACGTTCTTCGTCGCCTGTACTGGCTGCGAGGGTGCGAAGGAATTCCACCAGCTCGGCGTCCGATGCTGCCACGGCACTCTCGCGGTGCCATGTGCCGGAGGCGTCTTTGACCCAGACGACATCGCAGCCGTTGATGCAGATGTTCTCCAGCGTGGTGTCCGCCAGCAGCCGCTCCAGGCGCCCCGTTCCGAACAGCGCATCCGTGACCGCTTGGGTGACCCGTTCCTCCACGGACGCATCAACGACCCGGCTCCCATAGGAGAGGGCCAGGCGGCGCTGGGCCCCCAGTTCCTCGGCCAGCAGGCGATCCACGGTGGCCCGACGCGCCGCCTCGCTCTCCGTCGGCAGCCCCGCCGCCTCCCGCTCACCGGCATACTCCGCCAGACGGGCCGCCACCCGCTGCCGCACCAGCAGAACCAGGTCCTGCTCGCCTTGTGCCGGGACCACGCCCGGCGGCATCAGTGTCTCGCCCACGAGGGCACTCCCTCATCACCCGCGACCGCGACCAGACGCCGCTGCATCTCAGCGTCCATCTCCGTGGCCTTCTGCTCTCGACAGTCGGCCAGCTGCCTGGCCAGCTTGCAGGCTGCGGCCATGAGCGGCTTCACCCGGAATCCGGTCGTCCGCAGTCGTCCCGCACGCCGCCGGTGCATCGCGGCTACGGCCTTGCCATCCCACGGCAGGAAGACCACCTGCTCGATGGCGAGCGACTGCGCGATCTCGTCCGCTGGATACGGACACGGACCCACAATGGCCAGCGTCAACCGCCCGCCGTACGCTTCCGTCTTCAGCCCGTACGCGGACACATGCGTCAGTGGCTCCGCGCCACCCCGCGCCACCAGGACCACCTGATCAGCGGCCTCCAGCAGCGGCGCGACGCCGCTTCCGATCCGCCCAACATCCAGCAACACCGTGCCCCGGTCGCCTTCCCCACCCAGCAGCACCCATCGACCGCCCTCATCGGCCAGCAATCGCACCGCCTCCGTGCACGGGCCGCGCCCAGGCACCGCAGCCACCGCCCGTACCCCGAAGGGAAGTTCACTCACCGCACCCAGCAAGGACCCCGGATGCGGCTTCCCCACCGCAGCTGCCACATCCAGCAACGAGGGCGCCGGCGGTAGCCCGAAGCGCATCATCAGGTCCCCACCGGACCCGTCCGCCTCCACCATCACCGGCCGGACCCCACCATCCGCCTCAGATGGCCACGCGGAAGCCAGCGCCAAAGCCGTCGTCGTCACTCCCGGCGCGCCCGAGACCGACCCGACCATCACCAAACGTCTCACGGAGCCTCACGCCCCTCGGCCGGCAGAACCACCACACGTGGATGCTCCAGCTGTGCCGCCCGCTTCGCGGCCCCGGTCTCCACCAGAACCGTCACCACCCGCGGCCCGCCCGGCGACTCCGGCGCCCGCACCCCCGTCACCGTCCCCATCACCGGAGCAGCCGCCTGGTCCTCGTCGCTCTGCGCCGCACCGCCACCAGTCGGTCCAGGCAGCACCGCCACGCGTTCTCCGCGAGAGAGCTCCGGCGGCGCCCCGCCCGGCTCCACCGCCAGCGACACCTGAGAAGAGCCCTTCGGCGGAAAATTCACAGGCGTCCCCACCTGCCCGGGCGCCAGCAACGCACCGGCCACCAACGGCACCTTCACCCTCCGCCCGAGAACCGTGCCTCGATCAGCCACCGGCACAACGCCCGCATCCGCAGCAACTTCCACCACCCGCAGGTCAGCCGGTTGCAGGACCCGGCCCACCGGCACATCACGCGCCAGCACCAGCACCCGGTCCCGGTGCCCCACCACTTTGGCGACCATTGTGAAGCCGACCGCCGAGACCACCACCGCCCCCAGGCCCGCCCACACCCAGCCCAACCGACGCCGCCGACCACCGGTCACAAGTGGCTTCCGCTCCGGACCTGACTGTCGCGCCCCCGGCACACCGGCCCCAGCACTCCTGGGGACTGAAGAAGACAAGGAAGTACCCACAATTCACCCCGCAGCAAGAACGTCCAACTTCCGACAAACGGCACGGCAGCAGCGCACCGCCCGCCCACTCCAGCCGTCAGCTCGTCACAACGGCCTGCACCTCATCCACCTCCAACCGCCGCTCAGCCGACATCGCCAGGCCCGGCACCACTCCTGATCGCCCACCCCCTTTCCACTCCACATCCCAGACCACCCGCACCGACACCGAAAATGCCTTCCCCGGCTCGGACGTCGACGCTCGCCGATAGGTGTAACCGCAGTCCGGCGACGACGCGTTGGGCCCGAACCGGGCCGAGTACGGCGTCCCCGGGCCCTGACAGACCACACTCCCGCCGTCGCCCATAGACCACACCGACCTCCGCGGCCGAGCCGTCGCCGTCACCTCCACCCCACCCACAGCCGCCGACGTCGTCACAGGCCCCCATGTGCCGCGCTCCACCCACATCCACGTCGGCACATTGACCACCTGCGCAAAGTCCTCACGCGGGCTGGTACGGATCACCGGCTTCGGCAATTTCAACCGTGACACCGCCCGCTGCACCACAATCCGCACCGGCACGTGCCCTTTTGCGTCTGCCTTTGGATCGTTCGGCTCTTCGCCATCGACACGCGGAAGGAGCCCTTTTCCAGCCTTTACCAGGCCCATCTTGGCCAAGCCATGCTCCCAGTCATCCGCGCCGATATCTGAAGCGCTCTTATCTCCCCTGCGGTCCTGTTCCGTGTGCTCGCTTGGGGGCCGAGCCTCCGGCCTGCCTTTCCCGGAATATCCCGGCTGCCTTGTGACGCTCTTCGCTTCTGCGCTGCAAACCCCTGGAGCGCACGTCACTCCCCCGTACATGTCCTTGTTCCCGTCTGCTCGTGCAGGCGAGCTTGAGAGTGAAAGCGCAAGGATTCCCCACCACACGGCCAGGCCGCAGGCCCGACTGTTCAGCCCGATGCCCCTGATCAGCATGAGCCGGATTCGCCCATGTAGAGATCAGTGACCTTCCAAACGCCCTTGGCTCGCCCCACAGTAGCGTCGGCTTTGAAATGGCTACCCGGCACGTCGTTCTTCAGCTCGCCGTTCCGTTTGTATTGCAGCCAGTCAGTACCGTCGACACAATCACGGATGACGACTTTCCCATCACGTGCGGAAACGACTGCCGGAGCCAGCCGTGGAGCACCCTTGGCTACAATGCCTTCCTTCACTTGTTTCCTGAGGCCGTATTTCATCAACTCGAGAGCCCCGGCCGCCGCATGCTTCTCGAGGCGCGGCGACTGCGGGTCGGGGGCTGCCGACACTGCGGTCAGATCGCTCCACATCCCCCGGTAGGCGGCAACCGCATCCCCGCTCGGGGTGCTCGGGGTGCGAGCCACCTCAGTCGGTACGGCCGCTTCGGACGGCTTCGCATCGTGCGGGCTTCCAGTGCACCCACCTACCAGGCCCAGCACAGCGGCGACCGTGCAGCCCCAGCGCAGTTGCCACCTCACTCGTCCACGAAACGCCACGTTCCCCCACCTTTCGTCACTCAGAGCCGACAAATAACCACCCTGCGTGATCAATTGCAAGCTGGAAATGCCTGCGTCGCACTTTCCACTCGGATCGGGAAGGTTCACTCCCTTCTTGACGGACCCCGCGACAGGCACGACACCTCCCTCCGGTACCCCGAGGCGAAGCGCGTGGCTTGCCGCCTCGGGGCGGCAAGCCACGGAGTCGAGCGTTCGGCCTCAGCTGCCCGGAATCGCCATCCAAGCCACCTTCATCCGCCCTCCCTTGTCAGCGGCGAACCCCCAGGCTCCGCAAGTGAGCTGGTGAACCACGTGGAGTCCCCGCCCTCTCTCGGACATGCCCTTGAGCAAGGCGTCCAAGCCGCCACCGCACCTCGATGAGTCGACCTCGAACGGACCCGTCGCGGGAAATGCGGGGACTGCTGGCAACCGGGGATCTCTGTCCGTCACTTCGCAGATCAGGCCCGGAGCGGTGAAACGCAGTCGCATCTCGTACGGGCCCGGCGCATGTTCGAGTGCGTTGGCGGCAAGCTCGGACACCGCCAACACGGCATCCTCCAGCGGCTCGCCTTCATACCCCAGTTGAACCAACGCGCAGCGCAGTGTGGTCCGGGCCCGCGGTAGCGCATGGGGTGTGTCGCTCGTCCAGCGCCACAGCACACGGACCACGTCGTCCTTGTGGGGCAACGGCGGAGTCATCGTCGCCCCCCTCGCGCGGCGTGCCGCCCTCGGGCGACACGGCGGTGGCGGCCACGTCCGGGCCGAACGCTCATGCTCGCTTCGGCGAACACCGCAGGGCCGGTGTGGGTGAACAACAACGTCAGGGATGCGGCGACGAACAGAATAGGAGTCATGCGGATGACCTCCACGGTGATCGCGGCTGGAACGCGACCACCGAACCTCGCCGCTCACGAAGAGCGGAAGCCGCTGGTCAAGAGGTCTTTTGCTGCTTGTGGAGATCGGTGGCGGCATGACGCGCATCCGCACGAGACGGTGAGGGCGGCCAACGGGAAACACTCCAGGCCGTCCCGACAAAGTGACGATATCGCTCCCGTCATACCGCTCTTCAGGCTTCACGCCGGGGGAGGAACTTCGCGTGGGTGCGAGACTGCGAGGTCGATTCTTCCGTTCATTCGGTATGCGAAGAAACGTGATTACTGCCGGCGCTCTTGCCGTGCTTTCCGTGCTGCTTTCTGTGCCGTCGGCAGAGGCCACAGGGTCAGCGGCCCGGCAGGGCAACCGGATCACCGTGTACGGCAGTGGATTGCACGTGGACAGTGTGACTACAGCCAGAACACCCCACCGGATCCACGCCCAGGCGCTCCTTACGCTCCGGGAGAAGAACGGGAAGCGGAAACGGAACCTCCGAGGCTGGACATCGGCAGACACCAACGGCGACACCGACCACACCAGCTGGAGCATCAACGAGAACTTCCCGAACGGCTCGCGACTGTGCACCGAGTGGAAAGACCTCTCGGGTCAGATTCTGCCCGGCATGGCCTGCATGATCATCCACCGGTAGGCACGACGCAAACGGGGCTCGGTGCTGTCGGGCCTCCTCTTCCTGTCTGAAGTTGATGCCTCGCTGCCTCAACGGGTAGCGGTTCGTACGGGCGGTCGCCGCAGTCACCTCGGCCAACGGCGACCGCTGCCAGGAGCCTGCAGGGCGGCATCCGTGTCAGTGCCTGGTGTGCCGGCGTGGAGTAGCGAGCAGCAGTCACGCTCCTGCCGCGGCTTGGCGTGCAGCCATGCCAGGATGCCCTGGCCATGGAGCGGCTGTTGCTCAGAGGCATGGACCAGCGGCGAAGGCTGCGGTTGATGGCTGTGGTCCTTGTCGAGGCGAACGCCGCATGCTCTGCACCGGCGGGTATATGCGCGACCTGATCAAGTACAGACTTCTCCTTTGCCAAGTTCAACTCCGACTGCCTTTGTCACCGCCGATAGCATCGACGGGGACGCGCGCCGACCTACCCGCCGTGGTGGCCAGGTTCTGCACCAGTCACGGGCAGCCGCCGTCCGACCTCGTCCAAAGCCCAGGTCTGCGGACGGCCTCGGCAAGACGAAGTACCGGTCGTGGACGGCCAGCACCAGCAGTTCCTCGTCATCGGCCAGCCCCCGAGGTGCCGGTGGCAAGGACCAGCACCAGGGCGGCCAGGCAAGTGAGGTAGGCAGCAATACGCCGCTGCCGATCCGTCACGGCCGCCTCATCCGTTCACGCACAGACAGGACCGGCCGTTCAGAGGCACCCAAGGAGGTGACGATCCGCCCCCGGTCTCGGCGATGCGCAGCAGGGGCAGGGACTGATACCTCGGTTCCGTTGCCAGCCGCTCCACATGGCAAACCAGACATGGCAAGGCCCCTCCATGCGCTGTCTCTTCGCACATGGCGCCCAGCCGCGCGGGCAGCTGAGGCCAGCGTGTGCCCAGGGTGAAGCCGGCGAAATCGAGCCCACTGGCCAGCGACCATCCAGCCCCTGTGTTCCGCGTAACTGCGGTAGTCGGCCTGCCGCATGTGCAGGCAGCGACGACAGCAACCGACACACCGGAGAGAGGAACACCACCGGCAGTTGCCCGACGCTCACCAGCCCACCCTCGCCGTGTGGTGGGCCAGCAGCCATTGGCAGTCTCGGGCAAGCAGGTGCACCTGAACGTGGGCGGACAGAGCGCCGTCGCCGAGTCCCTCGTTCATCTGTCGCTCGATGCCGTGGAAACGGCCAGCGCAATCGGCTGCTTCAACGCAGACGGGCCGGCTTCCGTGGGCTGTCTCACGGACCTCGGTGAGGAGCATTGCGATGTGTCCGGTGAGTGTCTCCGCAGCTTCTGCCAGTTCCCCGGGGGAAGGCCTGCCGGCACCAAGGTGTAGGGCGTGGCGAATGGTCGCCGCGATGGTCTCCGTATCGATCGGGTCGCGCATGGAGGCAGACAGCGCGGTTGACGTTGTACAGATCGCATCTCGGTGGGCGTCTCCCCGCTGAGGGACGGAAGGGCCTGCGTAGACGGGACGTACGCGGCTGGGCATGACTGGGCTCCTGAGGTCGCATCAGTCTGGTCAACGTGCCCTTAAGGATTGCCAGGTTGTATCGCCATGGCGAGGACTTCCAGAGGACTTTTCTTGCTAGGAAAAGGGGCTTTTATGACATCGTTTGGGTGAGCACTAGCGATGATGAGGACTCCTGGGGAAAACTGTTAGAAGACCAATACAGGAGGTGCGGCGTGCCACGACCCGCAGGAAACGTGCGACTCAAGTCCGCTCGTATCGCGGCGGGTTACAGCACTCAGCAAGCCTTCGCCACGGCTCTCGGTGTGGACGTCCGCCAGGTTCGTCGATGGGAATCCAACAAACCGCCTTGTCCGCACGCCGACATGCAACAACGCCTCACAGAACTCACCGGACAGGACATGGAAGCCCTTGGCTTCACCGTGCCACTTGGACGTGATCACGCAGCGGTCCCACGACGTTCGGCGGCATCCAGCCCCGTGTCCGGTCGCCTGCCTGCCGTACCTTCCCGTACCCAGGCATCCATGCAGCCCTCATCCCTGGCCACTGACTATGAAGACGTCACGCGCTCCCATCGGCGCATGTACTGGTCCGTTGCGCCGGCGACACTCCACCCCGCGGTACTGGCACATGCACACCTCGGGTGTGCGCTACTCCCCGAGACGGCCGGCCGAACCCGCCGCGCTGTGGCCTCGTCGCTGGCCGAAACCTGGCTCCTCGCCGGACGCATCGAGTTCTTCGACCTCCGCGAACCAGAGGCCGCCAGCTCCACTCTGCTCCGGGCCCTGCAGGCGGCTGGCGAAGCCGACGACGCCCTGATGGGCGCAGCCATCCTCGCCCACACGGCCTTCATTCCCGGCTGGTCCGGTGACCGGGAAGCCGCGGCCGAGCGCATGGTGGCCGCCCGGACGTACGCGCGCCGCCACCCTGCTCCCGCCGCCTTCCTTGCGTGGCTGGACGCCGTCGAAGCAGAATGTGAAACCCGGTGCGGCCACCTGCGCACAGCGCTGAACCTGATCAAGCACGCCGAGGACACCCTGGCCGAAGACCAAAACCGCTCCGTGCCCCCATGGATGGACTGGTTCAGCGCCGCACGCCTTGCCGCGTTCAAGGGAAACACCCAGCTCAAAGCAGGCCACCTTCCGCAGGCCCGTTCAACGCTGCTCGACGCCCTCGACCAGATACCTCCTGAGGAAGACAAGCAGCGCACAGTCGTCTACGCCGACCTGGCCGCCGTCGAGGCTGCCTCCGGCCAGCCGGAGGCAGCATGCCACCACGCCTGCTCCGCCCTCGACCAGCTGGAGATCACCTGGTACGCCACGGGCATGGAACGCGTCCGGGAAGTACGCCGGAGCCTCATCCCACACCAACGCGAGCAGTGCGTACGCGAACTGGACGAGCGCTTGTACGGCTGGTCGACGACGGTCAGCGCGCTGACACGTTGAACTTGCCGATCAGCTCGGGCAACTCCGTGAGCATTTCGACGCGGAACGTCGGCAGCTCGCGAGCCTCGGCGGTGTTCCACTGGATGGTGGCCCAGGGGCCCCGGTGCACCAGCGCAGTGTGCATTCCTGCGGCAGCCCCGGGGCGTAGATCGTTGTCCACACGGTCTCCGACGTACAGAATCTCCTCAGGCATGAACGGCACCACTGCGGCGACCCGGACGAAGAACTCAGGGTCCGGCTTACTGGCCCCCCAGTCGTCCGACGTGCCGATCAAATCCACGTCGTGGGAGAACAGATCACGAAGGATGCGGCCCGCGCGCACCGTCTGGTTCCCTGCGATCCCGAGCCACAGCCCCGCCTCCCTGAGCTGAGCTAGGGTCGGCCGGACATCGGGGTAAAGATCACTCTCGTCGAAGTGCTCAGGCTGCCCCGCACCCGCACGGGCCTCGCGCTGCGCCGAGAGGTCGAAACCAGGATCAAACTCCAGAAAGGTCTCACGGTAGTCCCGGCCCTGCGCGATGACAGCTCCGAACATCGCTGCAAAGGTATGGCGCGGAACACCAAGCCAATCAGCCCATGTTCCGTACTCCTTGGTCTCGTCGACCAGACATTCCCCAACATCGAAGACCACAGCGCGAATCATGCGAGAACCATACTGACCTCGCGCGGTCGGTCGTCAGCATGACGAATGACTGACACGTGACGCCGACAAGGGCGAGTTCCTCAACGCCTCGCAAGATCAGGGCACGCCCATTTGACCAGGGCTGTCGATCCTGCGGCGATGCGGTGGCGGGGCCACGTACAGCAGAGCCCTCCTGCCGACTGCCATCTGGCGATCGTCTCCGAATTCAGGAACGGCATCCCGCACCGGCGAGCGACGGGGCGCCAGGTGGCGGCCGAGGTCCGCACTCGCTGAGGGGTAGGCGAGCCTTGTACGGCAGTTCGGGGCGGCCCGGACGCACGGATCGGCGACGGGCACGCAACGAACTACCGCGGACAGGAACTGCCAGCATGTGAGTACACGTACTCACGCACGGGTGCCGGTATGGCTGCTACCTTCGCACCCGCGCGTGATACCAACAAGCACGTGGTTTGCCAGGGGGCGGAGTGACGTTCGAGGAAGAGTGGGCCGAGCTCAAGCATGAGAACTCGGTCCGCATGAATCTGGCCGGCGCCGGTGGGGAGGACTGGAGCTCCGGAGGCGGGCAAGGTGACCTTCGCTCGTCTCGGCAGGCGTGGAGCCAGGGTTCCCAGGCCGTCGGGTCGGTACACGTGAACCTCAAAGCTGCGTTGAGGGACCTGGAGACCAAGCAGGACGGGATCGTGAGCGGCAGCAGCGGAGTCGATGGCCTGCGAAGCGTCGCATCACAGCTCAGCGTCTATCAGTCGTGGCAACAACGCCTCGACCTCGTGAGCCGTGAATGCGAGGAGCTCAAAGATAAACTCCAGAAGTCCGGTGACGCCTTCTACAAGACCGATGAGGCCATCAAGGAAGCCTTCCAAGAACAGAAGACCACACCCAGGAACGGAGCGAGAATCGACAGCTCCCCTAAAGGCCGAGGTGAGTCCTGATGGTGAGCTTTTCTCAGCTTCGCAATTTGAAGCCCTCAGAATTCGACGAGGCTGCAGAGGGTTGGCACAGGGTCGGTAGCGCTGCCAGCGAGGCGAAGGATCGAGTGGAAAAGGAGATCGTAGCCAAACTACAGCGCGATCTGAAGGGTGCGGTATGCGATGCCGCGGTCGAACGGCTGCGGCGACTGAGCCGCAACTTCCACTACATTCAGGTGGAGAGCGGTCTGATCCGCACGGCATTGAACGGACTTTCTTCGGAGCTGTGCGCAGCTCAAAGGAAGTTGGAAGACGCCGTAGCGGACGCCGAAGCGGAGAAGTTCACCGTTAAGCCGGATGGCTCGGTTCACTGGGTGTCCCAGTCAGAGTTGATTCCCCTCAACCCCGAGCAGAGCACAACGGCAGATGGCCCGAGAGTCGTTCTTAAAACCGATCCGCAACGAGTAAAGGCCCAAGGCTATGCCGACAGGATCGGCGCCGCAATCACCGATGCCAACGAGGCCGACGCCCATTACTCACAGACGCTCGACCGGCTCAAGGCAAACAACAATCTCAATGTGACCGATTCGGACTGGGTAGACGCTCAGAACGATATGAGCGCACTGCGAAAGTTCGCTGGAAAGTACCTACAGCGCAACGACATTCCAAAGGGTAAGTCTCCAGCGGAGAACGCTAAGTGGTGGAAGGGTCTCTCTGCGGACGAGAGAGCCGACTACACCGCTCTGTTCCCGGCAAGCATCGGAGCATTGGACGGCGTCCCCTCCGACGTGCGCGACGAGGCCAATAGGGCCGTCTTCACGGAGACCCGGGCGGCGTACCAGACTCGGCTCGACGCAATGCCGCCGGAGCCCTGGCCCCAGTGGGTATCCGTCGGTGGGCCTTACGCGAGCATGGTGAAGAGTGACGAATGGATGGCCTGGAACAACAAGTACCACGCTGAAGAGGTGAGGGCGGCCCTCAAGGGAATGGATGCCATAAAGAATCGGCTCGACTCCACTGCCAAAGACGGCCTCCCCGAGACTTACTTGCTGGGCTTCAGTCCGGAGGGCACCGGGCGCGCGATCATCGCCAACGGCAACCCCGATACGGCCAACCACACCGCTGTCTACGTACCGGGGACGACATCGAACCTCAGCGGGATCGGCGGCGACATCAAGCGCATGACCGACCTCTGGAAACAGTCTCACGCACTAGCGGACGGCCAGGAGATCTCAACCGTTACATGGCTCGGCTATGACGCGCCGCAAAAATTGGGAAGGGATTCTCCTCAGAGCCATTTTGCCGATGAGGGTGCACCGGCATTCAACAGCTTCATCGACGGCCTTAAGACCTCACATGAACCGGGCTCCGATGGCCACCTCACGGCGATCGGGCACTCCTACGGCACCACACTGATCGGCTCCGCTGCCCGTCAAGGTGATCTCCACGCCAACGACATAGTGTTCGCGGGCAGCCCCGGTGTTCAGGTAGGCAAGGCCACAGACCTGGACGTCCCGCAGGGGCATGTATGGAATGAAGACGCCGACGGCGACCCTGTTCCGGAGATGGGACGATGGGGCCACGGTGGCAGCCAATGGAAATACAAAGGCGGTATCGGCATCATTCCCAGCGACGATCTCTTCGGAGCCAATCAGATGAGCACTGACACAGAGGGGCACAGTAATTACTGGACACCCGAATCGAGGAGCCTGAAGAATCAAGCAGCCGTCGTCGTGGGGCAGTATGACAAGGTAGTTACCGATGGCTAATCACTTCCGATCCCGGCAGGGCGCCTTGAAGCAGTCACTCGTCATGCTCCCAGTGGCCGCGATCACCGTACTGACAGGATGCTCCAGCGTGACCGACACCAGTAATGACCCGAGTTACACGCCCGAAACCAGGGAGGTGTCCGAAGTCAGGCAGGAAGCAAAGGGACTCTCCAGTGAAATCCTCAGGACCATTGGCCTGCAAGGCGAGGTAAGTAAACCCGGGCCAGGGGTTTCGGTATGCGGAGAAAAAGATGCCGATAAATTCTATGTCATACACCATCCATGGTCTCTCACAGGCGCGCCGATCGAGGACATGAAGAAAGCGATGACGCGCCTCAAAGAGGAGCTTCCTAAGAATGGTTGGAAAATCGCAAGTTACGGACCAGATAAGAGTCCAAGCAAAAGCCTAGAGCTGGTCGCTGACTCCACGAAGAAGAAGTACTCGGTCAACATCCACCTTTATGACGAGACCGGCAACGCCAACCCCAATGGGCCTAAGTCGAAGATCTACGTCGATCTCATCTCGGCCTGTTTCCAGGTGCCCGAGGGAAAGACCGTCGATCAGTATTGATCGTGACAGACCAGCAGTCGGCCAGGATCTCGCATACCCAAGGCAATACGGGTGGAAAACTCACGGGTGACGGAAAACAAATGCCGTCTGAGTGCCCCATGCCTACAGAGCCTTGTATGGACCGCCAACGCAACGATTCGCTGCGCAGCAGAGAGCACTGTGGGGTGGACTTCCGCTGAGGCGGTGTCCACCCCACAGTCAGGCCCAGACCCGCGATCGGGCCACCAGCGGCGGCTACTGGAAGAAGCCCGCCGCCTTGCGGTCCGTCGTCCGGTAGTCGGCGCTGCCTGCGCGGATCTTGGCGGACACCTCGTGCAGCGTGCTCTGGATGTGGCTCGCTCGAGCGTTCCACTGCCGCTCCGCGGCCTGGAACGCCTGGTGCGCCTCGCCCTCCCAGGATTCGGAGACGCGCTTGACAGCGCCCCAGATCTTGTCCAGCTCGGCCTGCAGTTCCTTTGCGGCGCGCTCGATATCGGCGGCGGTCTGCTCCAGAGCGCCGTAGGTAACTCGAAGGTTATGGTCGCCGGCCATACTCTCCCCCATTTTCTCGGAGTTGCTACTCGGTGGTCGTGATGTGCCCGCCGGGGAGTCGATGCCCCAGCCTTGTCGTCTAGTAGCTGCTGATGCCGCTGGCAGCGCCGGGGTCCAGTCGCCCACCGGCGGCGCCACCGTTGACGTCGATGCCCCGGAAGCTGGACAGCACCTCGGCGTCATTGGCGTCGCTGGTGACGCCGGTCCGGGCAACAGCGTCGTTGATCCCGTCGAGCATCCGACGCAGCGCGGCGTGATCCTCGTTAAGCGCATTCTGTGCTTGCCGGAAGGCGCTCGCGCCCTGGCCCGTCCAGGCTGTCTCGACCGCCGCGATGGCGTTCACCAAAGTACGCAGCTGCGCAGACATCGACTGGCTGCCGCTCTGGATCTCGCTCTTGAGCTTCTCGATCTCCGCATACGTAAGTGCGGTGTTCCCTGCCATGATCCGCCTTCCCCCATGAGTAAGTTGTGGAGCCGAGTAGATTCTTCTCTTCTCAGCTTCGATTTACGGTGCATTGCAAACGCTGCGGCCCGCGCTACCGGGCACCGTGTTCGTGGGTGATCAGAGCCTTATCCTCCTTCCGTGAATTCATCGCGACGCTCTACGACGCCGAGCGATCGCGAGCCCGCTGATGGCCACCACCCCGGCCGCCGCGGCGATTCCAGCAACTACCGGCCATGTCGTGGAGTCGCCACCCTCCACCCGACTCGTTGGTTTCTGCGCCGCCCCGGTAGTGCCCTTTGATGCCCCTGGCTGCGGCGCCTCTGATGGCTTGGCCGTGCTGTGTGCCGCAACCAGCGGATTGACGCCAGCAGGGCCAGGGTCACCCTCCTTGTCCAGCAAGACCTTGCGCGGGCGGACGATCCCGTAGCCGAGGTACTTACTCGGGACCTTGCCATTCTCCGGCTTGCCAGCAGTCTCCATCATGACGCGCAGGACCTGGTTGTTGGTCCAATCCGGGTGGGCGGACCAGATCAGGGCTGCCGAGGCCGAGGCGATGGCTGTGGCATCGCTGGTTCCATCCTCAATGCAGCGCCGGAGTTCCGTCGTACACCGTGTGGGAATACCGACACCAGGCGCCGCAAGCGCTACCTGGGGCCCGTAGGTTGAGAATTTGGCTACTTTCAGGGACTTGTCCACAGCCCCGATTCCGACAACCCCAGGGAGACTTGCGGGGTAGGCAGGGGCGTTCCCCTGTCCTCCCTCATTTCCCGTGCCAGCAAAGACCAGGCTCCCCTTCTTGTTCGCGTAGTCAACTGCCGGTTGCAGAACAGCCTTGTTTCCGTCGCTGACCGTTCCGCCCTGGGAGATATTGATGACCTTTGCACCCTGATCCGCTGCGTAGCGGATAGATTTGGCCATGTTGATAGCCCAATTCCCGTCAATGCTCTTGATGGGAAGGATCTTTGATCCCGGTGCCAGCCCCCAAGGACCGTCCCCACTCCGCCTGCCGGCGATGATCGTCGCCATGCTCGTGCCATGGCCTTCGTCATCGTGGTTGGCTCCACGTCCTTGGCCCGTGAAGTCCTTGCCTGGCAGCAGCTGGCCACGCAGCTCCGGTACGGAGCTGTCAACGCCGCTGTCGATCACGGCGACGGTGACACCTTCTCCGGTGCTCAGCTGCCATATGCGCTCGGCTTGCATCGCATCCAGATGCCACTGGCGTGATCTCATGTCCACCGCCACAGCTGCCGGTGCGAGCAAGCCCGGACACAGAGCCGAAAGGCAGACGAGCACCGTCAACCGGAGGTGAATCCTCCGCCGCAGGCGAGTTGCCGCACGAGTCACAGTGCTGTCTCCTCCTGTCCGCTGGACAATCACGCCAACGTCATTCGATCACCGGTGGCACAACCGAACGGTCCTGTGTCGTCCAGGTCTCATCGTCTTCATGGAGATAATCCGGCCGTTGGGCGAAGCCACGCCGCCGCCCCTGACGGAACGACGGCGCCCCCGGCACAATGTCGCCTGAGGCGTTGTCCCGTGCGAGTCCAGATCCGCCAGGCGTGAAGTCAGCCGCCCTGTCAAGCGGTGCCTGTGCTCGGCCGGCTGCTCCTCCCAGAGCGGACGCCGAGCCCCGGCCTGCGGCGGTCGACATTTCGGGAGCAGGCCTTTCAACGGTGCTTCCTCCGCCGCTCCTGCCCATCAGAGAGCCGTGCGACCCGGAACCCTGTTCGCCGCCCACCACCGGTCCGCCGGATGCAGCTCCCACTGTGCCGCCAGGCTCGTATGCAAAGCGACGCCCAGGAACACCCTGGCTCGTGCCCCTACTCGTGCTTCCGGGATAGCCATGCGCTCTCGCACTACGGTCCTCACCCATGGCCAGACCGCGGGGCGCGTTGGCAGCCTCTCCATGGAGAGGGGTTGGGCGCTGTCCAGAACTTGCCGCGACTTCGCTGATCGCCCTGCTCCCAGCGGCGGAAGGATTCCCTCCAGAGTTCACCGGCCTGGACGGGAGCACACCGTGTTCCTCGCCGATGACTCTCCCGCCCGGCAGCCCAGGGCGTCCGGTAGCGATGCCGGAACGTTGGGACGTTGGGCCGACGATGCCGTCTCCCTCAACGCTGCGGGACAGCCTCTTGCCCGTGCCAGGGCGAGCGGCATTCGACTGCGGATCCCGTGTCGCACTTCCACGATCCGCAGGGGGCCCCACTGTCCCAGGGCTCGTTCGCAGACCAGGTATGACAGGACCAGGGAAGTTTCCAGAGCTACCGGAGTGGACCGGAACGGTGCTTCCATTCGACGTCGTCGCATCGGGCAAAACCGGGGCGGTGGAGTTAACCGACGTGCCCACCTGTTTGTCCTGCTGCGCGCCGCCAACAGGCGTGCGGGACGCCCCTACGTGCGGCTCACCGCCGCTGCTCCCGGTTGAGGAAGCGGTCCCGGCACCACCTGCGCCATTCGAAGGCTCCCTGCCCGTCGGCTGGTCCAAGATCTCGGAGTGTTGGGCAATTCGCCTGCTTCCGCCAGGCGGATCCGGCACGAAACCCGACGCGGGCTGGAAGTTAGGCGGCTCCTGGCTCTCGATGTTCTCCTGGGCCGTGCGGTAGTACGAGGCCAGCCGATTCATCGCCGTCACCGCCGCTTCGCGGTCCGGGTCCGTCATCAAGGGAGCGCCCGTCGCGCCGCGCGCGGTAGGCGTTGCCGCGCTGTCCAGCTGAACGGAGTTGTTCTGTTTCGGCTCGGGCATCGTCTTCGCCTCCCACAACGCCGTCCCGGCATCCGAGAGGGCGTTGCCGGTGGTTGACGCGAAGCTGGCCAGCTTGTGGCTCTCCTTGATGGTGCCGTTGCTCCACTCACGGAAAGCGAGGGCGCCTTCGCCCTCCCACGGCACCCCTTCGGCAAGTGCCTTGAGTTCCGTGGCGATCTGCTCGATCTCCTTGCCCGCCTGGACCAGGCTGGCGCCCGTGTACGAGATCTTCATGTGGTCGGCGCCGGCCACCATGTTGTACAGGGCCTGGTGCGTTGCGTTCTCGAAGTTGCTGCTGCCGGACGAGCCCGAGTTCCCCGCCATCCTCTTTTCTTCCCCCTTCGTGTCAGATGCCGTCGGCGCCCGCGGACTGCCCCTCGCCCATACCGACGGAAGAGCCCGCGGCATCGGTGGACCGCTGCACCGGCTGTGGTGCCTGGTGCAGCTCCTGGGTGCGGCGTTGGATCGCCGCCAGACGGTTCTTCACGTCCGCATCTATGGCTTCGTATCCATGTTCAGCAACCCGGGTGCCGATGCTCAGCGTCTCGATCTGGTCGCCGAATGCCTTGGAGAACGCCTCCAGTTGGGACAGAACCTTCTCGTACGCGGTAGCCAGGCTCTGCGCCTCGGCGAAGCCCTGGCCGAAGGAGGCAGGGGTAATCCTGCGGTGGCTGAGCGTCGCCGGACCCGCGTTCGAGTCCTTCAAGCGCGCCAGCAGGTCTTCCACCCGGTCCTTGAGCTTCCTCAGCTTCTCGGGGTCGACGCCCAGATCGGCGGTCTTGCCTTGTGGGGCTGCCCCGTTCACCTGCATGCCCGTGGTCTCGTCGGCTCGCATGGCGCTCTTCCCCCCGGATACTGCTACGCGTAAGTCACCAACGTCAGGAGCCACTCTATCCATCACCTCTGACAACGACCGTGCGTCTTGCGTTCACGCGTGCGGGGAGCTCTTTCTCCTAATGTTCCAGAAGCGTAGTCGTTGGCGCCGCCTGATTCACGGGCCACGGGCCCAGGAAAGTGAGTACGGCTACTTATTGACGTGCGGCGTCCGCGGGCGTGCGCCCCGCTTGCGCGCGTCCCGCCAGACGATCGCCAGGCCCGCAATGACCGCGACCGCGACGCCGCCCGCCCCCAGCCCGTACGTCGCATACCGCTCCATACGCTCCTGCGAGCTCTCGCCGTCGGGCCAGGTGGTGGGGTCCGGCCGCGTGGCTTTGGCCAGACCACTGTTCGCGCTCGGGCGGTCGATGGGGTGGGTGTCCTCGGTGAGGGCGCGCACCGGATCCACTACGCCCCAGCCCACGAAGGGGTCCCTGCCGTTGACGGTGCGTTCGGCGGTCTGCTCGATCTGGGCAACGATCTGGTGCTGCTTCCAGTCCGGGTGTTTGGCCTTCAGGAGGGCGGCGACTCCGGCGACGTAGGGGGCGGAGAAGCTGGTGCCGTTGTCCACGCACTGGCCGCCCTTGGGCACTGTGGAGACCATGTCCACGCCGGGGGCGGCCACTCCGATGAAGTCGCCGCTCTGGGAGAAGGGGGCACGTTCGTTGTTGCGGTCGGAGGAGGCAACGGCCAACACCCCGTCGTACGAAGCCGGATAGGTGTCCTTGAGCCGACCGTCGAGGCCGTCGTTGCCTGCCGAGGCGACGACGACGATGTTGTTGTGCCGGGCTTCCTGGACGGCGGCCGCAAGGTCGGAGTTGGAGGTCAGCGGCTTGGTGGTGTCCTGGGAGATGTTGATGACGTCCGCGTCGGCGGCGATGGCCTTACGGATGGCCTGGGCCAGGGTGGCGGCGTTGCCGCTGCCCTTCTCGTCGTTCTGACGGATGGGGATGATGGTGGCTTCGGGGGCGAGCCCGACGAAGCCGGTGCCCGCACGCGGGCGGGCGGCGATGATGCCGGCGACCTTGGTGCCGTGGCCCACCGGGTCGTACGTGCCGTCCGTCGGCGCCTTCGGATCCCCCGCCGTGTCGTTCCTGCCGTCCTTGGTGTTGTGCAGGAAGTCCCAGCCGTGCTTGGCGTCGACCGCCTCGGTCAGCTGCGGGTTGGTGTTGTCGACGCCGGTGTCGATGACGGCAACGCGTACCGGGCGGCCGTGCGCGTCCCGGCCCTTGGTGTCCTGCCACAGCCGGTCGAAGACGATGCGCTGCAGGGCCCAGGGGCGCTCCTTGATCTGTTGCTTCATGGGGAAGGTGCAGACGCCGTTCCCCAGCGGGACCGGAGTCACGCCCTCTCCGTCCGAGGCGTGTGCGACCGCGGCTGGAGCCATGGGCGCAACGGTCCCGATCGGGGCCATGAGCAGAGTGGCCGCGGCCCATGCGGCTCGTGTTCTCCTCCTCACTGCGTCTCCTCGTTCCTCAGGAGCCCTGGGGCTGGCGGGCGGCGTTCGCATCGAGCCGGGGCCCCATCGGCAGGAACTGCGACCAGTTCATCGGCACCAGCACCGGTTTGACGTCCTTGTAACCGAGGAGGACCTGCGCTCGATTGGTCTCCTGCGGGCGCTCGCCGGAGTACTCCTCCTTGGCTGTGCCCGCGGTGCCGGCGCCGGCACCGGATTGTGTGGCGCTGCTGTCGTTGTTCGTCTGAACGCCGTAGCGCAGGCCGGTGTCCGTGACGAGGAAGTGCGCCCCGGAGCCGGCGTCTCCTGGCTGGATCTGCTTGTAGAACAGGCCCGTTCCCGGGGTGACGTACGCGCTGGTACCGCCGTTGGCGATCTGCTGGGGAAAATCCGCTCCGGCCCAGGTACTCAGCTCCGTACCGCCGGTCTTCGACACCGCGCGCAGCACACTGCAGACCGTGCCCCGGCCGCCCTGCGCCGTGGCGGTGTTGACCTGCTCGGCAACCCCCTGCGGCCACTGCTTCTCGGCGAACAGCTGCTGCGCCTGCGGCGTGAAGGACTGTGCGTCCACCTCGGTGGGGCGGTTGTGCTGCTCCAGCGGGGCCGTCTGCCGGGAGAACAGGAGCAGCTTGGCCACGAAGTCGGAGACGGGTACGACCTTGCCCTGGAGCACGACATAGTGCTGGATGCCGTCGCCGGTTGTCGCCTGCAGAACCATGCCGATGCGGTTTTCGCGTGCGCCGAGTCCCTTGACGTTGGCCGGTTGGGCGACCATCCCGGACAGGGTGGGGAAGGCGATCGGTGTGCCGTCGTGGAAGGTGGCGAGCCAGTCCTTGGTGACCTGCTGGGGCTGCCGGCTGCCCACCAGGGCGCGCAGCAGCAGTTCCGTGTCACTGCCGCCGTCGATGAGGTACTTGGTGCCCTTCGGATCGATCAGATAGCGGGCCCCGTCGGGCTCCCCGGACCCCCTGGCCTCTTGGACGTAGAGGGTCTGACCGCCGTGCAGGCGGCCCGGTCCCTCAACCTTGTCCGCGTCGCGGTCGGCGAAGAGGAAGGTGGCCTTCTGCACAGACTTGCCGTTGCCGCCGGGTTGTTCGCAGACCGCCCAGCGCTTGCTCTTCGCCGCATCGGCCGCCTCCGGAAGGCGGTCGGGGGCGTACGGGATACCCAGGGTCGGACCATGCGGGAGTTTCCCGGTGTCCAGCTCGCTCTCGTCGACCTTGAGGACGTCGAACCGGTCGGGTTTGAGGAGTAGTCGGGCGGAGGCCATGTTGAGGACGGGATGTAGCTGCTTCTTGCCGCCGGTCTCCAGCACCACGTACAAGGTGGCTGATTTGCTACCCAGGATGACGTGTCCGCCGGGGGTGTCCCAGCCCTTGGGGGCCTTGGGGCGGAACATGCCCCAGGCGCCGAATCCGGCCAGGATCAGGGCGGCGATGACCAGGCCGGGAAGGACCGCGCGCAGCGGGCTCGGGGCGCCTTCGTCCGTACGGTCCGGGGACGGCTGCAAAAAGGCCGCCACCAGCCGTTTCTTGGCGAAGGTGTAGCCGTTGAGCTCGTCCCGCCGTGATGCCATGACGCTGCGCTTCCCCCTGTCTCCGCTGCGGCCCTTCCGCAGCCGTCCACTCCTGCGTGCTCTCGGGGCCCGTGCCCTTCAGTCTCTTCAGCCGCTGGTCATGCTCCGCGCCTGGCTGTACAGGTCCAGGACCGCCAGGCACAACGGCATCAGAGACAGCAGCAGGAATCCGTCGGCGAGATCGAGCGCCCGCCCCCAGAACGGCGTCAGCCCCTTCTTCGGCACGGTCAGCGCGACCGTCGTCACCAGCGCCACCGCGCCGATGACCACGAGCGCCAGCCACAGCGTACGCAGGTCCAGCGGGGTGCGGTCGCCCGTGAGGAAGTCGTTCAGCATCCCGGTGGGCGGGTTGGAGGCCACGCCCAGTACGAGGAGGGAGAGCGCGGCCAGGCCGGCGACGACCGCGCAGGCGACCTGGGTGGTGTAGCGGAAGAGCCGGGCGCGCAGCAGCGTCGCCAGGCCGGTGGCGAGGGCGAGGAGCTGTGCCCATGCGGAGTGGGTGAAGCCGAGGACGCCCGCTGCGCCAATGAGGACCGCGCAACAGCCGCCGAGCAGCCCGAGCAGCAGCTCATGGCCTCGGCGGGCCTGGGCGGCGACGCGTTCCTCGTCGACGGGGTCCGGGCCGACAGGCTCCTCACCGCCCCTCAGTTCTGCCCCCGCTTCCCACTCCTGGCTCAGGCTGCGCGGGGTGACGTACCCGACGGGGAGCCGGGCCAGGCGCGTGGCCAGCCCCGGCAGAAAGGCCATGAAGCCGATGACCGTGGGCGCGCAAACGGCTGCGGCCTGAGCAGCCGTCGCCTCGCTGATGATGGCGAGGAAGGCGGCGAGGGTGCCGACGGCCGCGGCGAACGTGGCAGCGATGAACGGCGCGTCACCGGACGGCGACAACACAACCAGGGCAACGGAGACGACGAGCACGGCAAGACAGCCCAGCAGGAACTGCAGCCGCCCGGCCCCGTGACCGGCGTCCGGACCGACGATCCCTGAGCCCGCGCACAGCACGACCGGTAGCGCGCCCAGGCCGAGTGCGACGGCGGACGGCTGGTCCCCGTAGACCCGGGCCCGGACCCCCGCGAACGCGGCCAACAGCACACCGGCCATGCCGGCGATCACGCCCGGCAGGCTGTGCATGTCGTGCCGCACCGGGTCGGCGAACCACAGCACGAGGGCGAGGAGGGTGAGCAGCACTCCGACACCGACCAGGCCCGTCCCGCGCAGCAGGCCGTCGTTCCACAGGCGGCGATCACGGGTGACGGCGGCGGCCACCGCGTCGGAGACATCGTCGAAGACCGCCGGTGGGAGCGACTGCGAGAAGGGGCGCAAGTGCAGCATCTCGCCGTCGACGACGCGCTGGTCGGCGAGTGTGCGGGCGCTGTCGAGCGCTCCGCCGTCGGCGCGGAAGAGGTAGTAGCCGGTCGGCGCGCCCGGGGGCTGTCGCTGGCCGGTCAGGCGCAGGATCTCCGGGTAGATGTCGGAGACCGGGATGTTCTCGGGCAGTGCCACGTCGATACGACTGTCGGGGGCGACCACCGCGACCCTGCGGAAGCCGGTCCCCGTACTCATGCTCACCGTGTTCAGCTCTGCCCCCTGCTCACCTGTTCATCCGGCCACTCGGTCAGGCGGCCACCCGGTCACTTGTTCATCGCCGCGGTAGCTCCGTACGCGGCCCATGCCGGGGCGCCATCGTGCCACCGCACCGTGGTAGCCACCGCAGCTTTGCGTCACCGCGCCGTGAGGCCCTTCCCCACTCGTCACATTAGTCGGCAGTAGGATCGCTTGACGCGGGGGGCGCCGTCGCCAGGGGGCGATCGGGACGGAACTTCCCTCCATGTCGAGGGATTGATGCTCGGTGAGCCAGATCGTCGTCAAGCGCCCACCCCGAGCGCTTCCGCCCGGCCCCGCCACGGACGAGCTGCACCTTCAGGCCCCGCCTGAGCTGCCGCGCGGCCAGCAGGAGGGCGTGCTGATGCAGCTCCTGCCGATGATCGGTATGGGCTCTTCGGTGGTCTTCTTCTTCATGCCGGGCATGCCTCCTTTCATGCGCATCATGGGCGCGCTGATGCTCGTCTCGACGATCGGCATGGTCATCGCCCAGATCGTCCGCTACCGCAGAGGCACCCAGGGCGAGATGGCGCAGAGCCGCCGGGACTACCTCAAGTACCTGGCGCAGACCCGCCGCCGAATCCGCCGTACGGCCACCACCCAGCGCAACGCCCAGCACTACCTCCACCCCGCCCCCGACCAGCTGTGGTCCATCGTTGCCGAGGGCAGCCGCGTCTGGGAACGCCGCATCGGCGACGCCGACTTCGGACAGGCCCGCATCGGCCTGGGCACCCAGCAACTGGCCACCCCGCTCGTCGCCCCCGACACCGCCCCGGTCGACGAACTCGAACCCCTCACCGCCGGCATCATGCAGCGCTTCCTCGCCACCCACGGTTCGCTGCACAACATGCCGATCGCGGTCTCCCTGCGCGCCTTCTACCACCTCACAGTCTCCGGCGACCCGACCTGCGCCCAGGGCACTGCCCGCTCCTTGATCGGCCAACTCGTCGCCCTGCACTCCCCCGCCGACCTCCTCGTCGCCGTGGTGGCGGCACCCGGCGCCGTCGCGCGCTGGGAGTGGACGAAATGGCTGCCGCACGCCCAACTGCCCGGCTCGGCCGACGGCGCCGGCACCCGACGCCTGTTCACCGACGACGTCACCGAACTCGAAACCCTCCTGGCCGGCCACTTCGCCGACCGCCCCCGCTTCAACCGAGACGCCCCACCCCTCCTCGACCAGCCCCATCTCGTCATCGTCTTGGACGGCGGCATGGTCCCCCCGGACTCCGCTCTTGCCGCCCCCGAGGGCCTCCAGGGCGTCACTGTCATCGAAGTCGTCTCCGGCGAGCTCGATGAACCCCGCGGCGGCCTGTCGGTAACGTCCCACCCCACCCGCCTACGTCTGGAATCCGCCGTCTCCGTCTACGACGGCACCCCCGACCTGCTCTCCCTGGAACGCGCCGACACCCTCGCCCGCCAACTCGCACCCCTCTACGTGGACGGCACCGACGAGGACGAACCACTCCTGGCCAACCTGGACTTCACCGACCTCCTCGACCTCGGCGACCCCGCCGACGTCGACACCGCCCACACCTGGCGCCCCCGCTCCCAACCCGAACGCCTACGCGTCCCGATCGGCATCGACGAATCCGGCCAACCCGTCATGCTCGACCTCAAGGAAGCCGCCCAGAACGGCATGGGCCCCCACGGCCTATGCGTCGGCGCCACCGGCTCCGGCAAATCCGAGCTCCTGCGCACCCTCGTCCTGGGCCTCTCGGTCACCCACTCCTCCGAAACCCTCAACTTCATCCTCGCCGACTTCAAGGGCGGCGCCACCTTCGCCGGCATGTCCGCCCTCCCGCACGTCGCCGCCGTCATCACCAACCTCGCCGACGACCTCTCCCTCGTCGACCGCATGGGCGACTCCCTCCGCGGCGAACTCCAGCGCCGCCAGGAACTGCTCCGCCAGGCCGGCAACTTCGCAGGCATCCACGACTACGAAAAAGCCCGCGTCGCCGGCCACCCCCTCGACCCGCTGCCCTCCCTCGTCCTGGTCATCGACGAGTTCAGCGAACTCCTCACCGCCAAGCCTGACTTCATCGACATGTTCATCCAGATCGGCCGCATCGGCCGATCCCTCGGCGTCCACCTCCTCCTCGCCTCCCAACGCCTGGAAGAGGGCCGGCTGCGCGGCCTGGACACCTACCTCTCCTACCGCATCGGCCTGCGCACCTTCTCCGCCGCCGAATCCCGCGTCGCCCTCGGCGTCCCCGACGCCTACCACCTCCCCTCCGTCCCCGGCTCCGGCTACCTCAAATTCGGTACGGACGAGATGACCCGCTTCAAGGCTGCCTACGTCTCGGGCCCCTACCGCTCGCCCAACAGCCACACGGACCGCGGCGCGCTCCCCATCCAGCAGCGCGCCGCCTTCTTCACCGCCACACCCGTCCCCATTCCGGTCGCCAGCGCCACCCCGGCCGCGGAGCCCGCCCCCGAAGCCACCACACGGACCGACGACGCCCTGGCCGACACTGCCGCTCTGGCTGACACCGTCCTGGATGTCATCGTCCACCGCCTGGACGGCCAAGGACCGCCCGCCCACCGCGTCTGGCTCCCGCCCCTGGACACCGCCCCCACCCTCGACCAACTCCTCCCGGCCCTGACCACCACGCCCGACCGCGGCCTGCACGCCACCGACTACCCCACCACCGGCCGCCTCACCGTCCCCTTCGGCCTGGTCGACAAACCCTTCGAACAGCGTCGCGACTTCCTCCACCACGACTTCTCCGGCGCCACCGGCCACCTCCTCGTCGTCGGCGGCCCCCAGTCCGGCAAGTCCACCCTCCTGCGCACCCTCATCAGCGCCTTCGCCCTCACCCACACCCCCCACGAAGTCCAGTTCTACGGACTCGACTTCGGCGGCGGCTCACTCAGCTCCATCGCCGGTCTCCCGCACGTCGGCTCCATCGCCTCCCGCCTGGACCCCGAACGTATCCGGCGCACCGTCGCCGAGGTCGCCGGCATCCTGGCCCGCCGCGAGGAGTACTTCCGCACCCACAACATCGACACCATCGCCACCTATCGCCGACGCCGCGCCGAAGGCGACCTCCCCGACCAGCCATGGGGCGACGTCTTCCTCGTCATCGACGGCTGGGGCCCCTTCAAGGATGAATACGAACTGCTTGAGCCGGTCGTCACCGAGCTCGCCTCCCGCGGCCTCGGCTTCGGCATCCACGTCATCCTCACCGCCTCCCGCCACCTGGAAGTCCGCGCAGCCCTCAAGGACCAAATCCTGGGCCGATTCGAATTGCGCCTGACCGACCCCATGGACTCCGAGTTCGACCGCAAGACCGCCGCCAACGTCCCGCCCGGCGTCCCCGGCCGCGGCCAAACCCCTGCCAAACTCCACTTCATCGCCGCCCTGCCCTATACGGGGAAACCGGGCGCCACAACCGAACTCGCCGACTCCACCGCCGAGTTCGTCCGCACAGTCGCAGAAAACTGGTCCGGCCCCTCCGCCCCTGCCGTCCGCCTCCTCCCCCTCACCGTCCCCGCCGCCCACCTCCCTAAGGGATCGGACTTCCCCCACCGCGGCATCGCCCTCGGCCTCGACGAAACCAACCTCGAACCCGCTTACGCCGACTTCGAGACCGACCCCTTCCTCCTCGTCTTCGGCGAAAGCGAATCCGGCAAGACCGCCGCCCTCCGCCACATCGCCCACAAGATCACCGAGCGCTACACCTCCGACGAAGCCAAAATCGTCGTCGGCGACTACCGCCGCACCCTCCTCGACGCCATCCCCGCCACCCACCTCCTCGAATACGCCCCCACCGACGACGCCCTCGACATCCACATGAACGCCCTCGCCGGCCTCGTGGAACGCCGCCGCCCCACCCCCGACGTCACCCCCCAACAACTCCGCGACCGCAGCTGGTGGACGGGCCCCCGCTTCTTCGTCGTCATCGACGACTACGACCTCATCGCCACCAGTGCAGGCAACCCCCTAGCAGCCCTGACCGACAAACTCCCCTACGCCCGCGACACCGGCATCCACTTCATCCTCACCCGCACCACCGCCGGCATCTCCCGCGCCCTCTACGAACCCGTCCTCCAACGCCTCACCGAACTCGGCGCCCAAGCCCTCATCCTCTCCGGCGACCCCAACGAAGGCGACATCCTCGCCAACACCCGCCCCCGCCCCATGCCACCAGGCCGCGCCCACTACATCACCCGCAAACGCGGCACATCCCTGATCCAGCTGGGCTGGCAACCCGACCAGTAGCACTCCTACGCGGCTACCGGCGGCTCCGCCTCTCGATGGGACCTCCGCGCCTATGGCCTGCGCAGCACCCGGGCACCGGGCAAGCTGATTCGGCACTACCCCGACAAGCCCTCTCCTTGGCCGAGTAATCAGGCCGTGACCGGATCGGTGCGTCGGGGGGAAGCTCGTCGGCCGGTCGTTGCCAGGCCCCGCACCCAGCCATCGCTGCTGGTCGAGCGACACCTTCGCAGGCGACGCAGCCCCGTCAACAACGTCGCCATCCGAGCGAATCAGGCGGCTGTAACGCCTACGCGCACAGGCCCCGGCCGCAGAATCCATGTGGAGCGGCACCACATGCCTTACGCAAGTTCGTCCAGCGCTTCGGTCTCTGGCGGCCTCCTGACAGCCGGTTTCGCGCGCTGTCGACCGTCTGTACGCCTGTCACCTTGACGGCGAACGTACGTTGCATCCAGCCTCCCCCAGACCAGAAGCAACTACCGTGCCTCATACGGTCCTTGACAGCTCAAAGCCGCGACCGTGAGGCTGGGTCGAATGGACGCAGTCGTGAATCACGAGGGATTAACGGAAGCGAGTGGAGCACGAGCCCTGGCGTCGGCATGCAGCCAAGTGGGACTGGAGTCTCAGTCTGCCGATCTGCTGCGACTGGGCGAGAACGCGATCTACGCGCTGCCCTCCGAGGGCGTCGCTGTCCGGGTGGCCCGGGCCGATACCGAGGACATCAAGCGGAAGGTAGTCAAAGAGCTGGCGATCTCACGTTGGCTGACTTCCCAGGGCTTCCCGGCTGTCCGACCCTGCGATGAACTACCGCAGCCGGTCCAGGCGGAAGGCAGGCTCGTTACGTTCTGGGAGTACGTCCCACCGAGCCACGTCGAACCCAACCTGATGGACCTCGCCGGCCTCCTGCGGGACCTTCACGCTTTGCCTCGCCCCGACTTCCCTCTCCCTGTCCTCGATCCCTTTCCCATCATGCGGCGCCGTCTCACGCTTGCCCAGGGCATCGAACGGCAGGATGTCGAGTTCCTCACCGAAGCGTGCGACCGCAGCGAAGCGGCCTTCCGCAGCATCATGGCTGATGACGCTGGAGGGCTGATCCACGGAGATGCCCACCGGGGAAATCTGCTGGCCCGCGACGGTCAGGTACTCCTCATCGACTACGAAGCCGTCGCGAGCGGCCCCCGCGCCTGGGACCTCATCCCGACTGCTATCGCCGTTGACAGGTTCGACCTGCTGCCCGCCGACTACATCACTTTCTGTCGAACGTACGACTGGGATGTCACCGACTGGCACGGATATGAGGCGCTTCGCACCGTGCGGGAGCTGGGCATGACCACATGGTTGATGCAGAACGTCCATTCCGGACCAGCGGCGGCAGAATTCGCTATCCGCATGGACTCTCTACGGAAGGACGACCGTGAGCGGCGCTGGCACGCTCTCTGACGGGCAGAACCCGTTACCTTTCGATCCTTACGCCTCCAGAGAGACCCTCCGCCTGACAACCGTCTACGCGACCTCCTGGACCTACGACCCGACAACGGTCGACCAGGCCGCAGGGCGCCCAGGGGATGTCCTTAATCTGGGGCGGCTGGCGAGGTACTACAACACCTCCGACCAGCAATTGCCACGGGTGCTCAGACATGAAGCGCTGGACTGCTCCAGCCTTGCCTGTCAGCGCTGGCACGCCAGCGAACCGGTCTCCGCGCAGCTGTGGCACTTCCTTGTCCCTTCAGGCCAAGTCGTAGTTGCCCTGACCGTGGATGTCCCCGGGACTCTCATCGAGGCCATCCCGCTGCTGGAGGACCTCTACTACGCCAGCATCAGCTGCACAGGAGTGCCCCTTGAGCAGCTCGCGGCAGACCGGATCGGCTGCGGCCCGAATGGGGACGGGACGGTCCCAGGGTTCCTCCCCGAACGGCACCAGCTGGTCTTCCGCAGCGTCGACACACCTGACCAGGCCCCGAACGGCGACATCGTCCAACGCGTCATCTACCGCACCGACCTGCCCTATCGCGCCGAACACAGCTCCATCCGCTACCCCGCAGAACTCAACCGGCGCCCCACCACCATCGGCGCACTCGGCCCGTACGTCAGCCTCCTCTGCGGCCACCAGGACTACATCGAGAACTGCGTCCTGCTCTCCGCCGTGCAAGCCGTAGGCTCCGCAGCCCGACTTCGCGAGATCCGCGCCGTCGCCTACACCTACGTACACCGATTCCGGCACCGCGCAACCGGCCAGGGCGATGCGCACGAGCGACGCACCACGCTGGAAGACATCTCCGACGGGCTGAGCCAACTCGAAGTCGAACTCAGCTACAGCGTCGAGGCCGGCGCAGAAATCGGCATGCTCGTCCCCGCCCTACGCGTCGAAAGCTTCCACCAGGAACTGTTCGCCGCCATAGGAGTCACCGAACGCGCAGCCACCATCGGACAGATGCTCAACCGCCTGGGCAACGCCATCGCCGCAGAACTCACCTCGGTCGAAAGCATGGAACAACGCGCCGCCGACCGCCGCCGCGTCCGCACCGTCGTCGCCGTCACCTTCGTCACCACCGTCAGCGGAACCCTCGGCCTACTCTTCGGCTTCTTCGGCATCAACGCCAGCCAAGTCGACCAAAACCGATCCATGTTCGACGACCACTACACCCCGATCTACGCACTGATCGCCACCATCCTCCTCTGCGCCCTCGCCATCTTCACCGGCATGCGCCTCCAGGAACGCTGGGAAGAACGCCGCGACCGCAGCAGAAACCGCACCTGGGAAAGCACACACCGCCTCCTGGCCCGAGAAGCCGGCGCCGTCATCCTCGACCCTGCACCACCGCCCTCTCCGCCACAACGCCTCCCTGGCTCTCGCCGCCCTGAGACTAGAACTCGGCCCTCACGCACCACGCCCCACTGATGCAACCGCCGGCCACCTGTTGGCACTACCCACCAGTCAAGCCGCCGGAATCCACCTCACCACCATCTCCGGGCGAAGGACCAAGCCAAACTGGCGCGGGGAAAAGGCGCCTTCTCGCCGCGGGGGCGGCGCCCGTACGGTTCACCTCCGCTGGCGCGGAGGAGAGGACGAACCCGCCACTGCGCCTGGTGCGGTGACGGTGGACAACCGAAATCCCCCAGTCGTGGACAGCGGTCGCGGTCGTGTATGTTCCCCGCCCGCGGACTCGTGTTGCTGTACGTGAGCTCGGCCGACAGCTGTGAGCGTGCCCCAGGGGATCGGCCGTTGGGCTCAGCGGCAGTCCCTGAGTGCCGTCGCGAAGTCGATACCCGACCTATGGGCCGGGCGATGACGTAGTCGACCAATGACCGTGACCGCACACTCCGAGCAGGGCAGCGAATTTGCGGTTGTCCTGCTCGGGTTGCGGATCACGCCCGGAGGAGCTGTCGCAGAACCCTCACAGGTCGGCACCGGTCTCGACGTCTGGTGGCGCGGCCCGGTACGGCGCGAAGGCCGTATCTGCGGCGTCCCGGTAGGGACGCCGGGACATCCGGGTGACGAGCTGCCACATGGTGCGTTCCTCGGCCAGTCGCTGCGGCAGTACGAGTCCGAGCGCATCAGCCAGTGGTTTGCGACCCAGGTTCACCATGGCTCGCACCGCGGCGGCCCACTCGTCGGTGGCGTACACCGCGGAGCGGTACCACAGCGGAATGAGCGCACACAGTGCGATGGCGGTGACGATCAGCAGCGGCCGCTCGGCTCCGGCTGACGGCAGGGCCAGGAGAGCAAGGGCCGCCACCGTCCCGTGCCCGTACAGCAATGCCACGAAGAAATCCACGCTGGTACGTGCTGTTTCCACTTGGCGGTGTGCCTGCACGGGTGCGGCGGCGCTCAGCTCGTTCCACAGCACCTGAGTGTCAAGGCGGAAGCGGTTGTGGCCGTACTCCTCGAAGCGACGGATCGCATTGCCAAGCCGGGTCGGGGCGAGTTGGTCGTCGTCCGCCGGGTAGCGGGCCAATTGCTCGTTGAGAAGTGCACGCTGCACCGGAGTACGGCCTTCCGGGCAGGCGATCAGATCAGCGATCCGCTGTTTGCGGGCCCGCTGCCGTCGACACCCACGGTCGTACGCGCCGCGCGGCCACAGCAGGTAGCCTTCAAGGATCCGATAGAGGGGGGTCTGGAGAGCGCTGAGCACGATACCAAAGGCAACGGCACTACAGAGCAGTAACAAGGCTGTCTGATTGGCCGAGCTCGGCCAGACACGCTCGATGGCTGCGGTGCAGCGCAGGCTGGGGACGACAGCGAAGAAGAAGACCGCGAGATTGAGCGCGGCGGGCAGGACCCAGCCGACGACCAGGGCCCATCCGCCTCCAAGGACGCCCTTGGCGATGTCACCCACGGATCAGGACTCCTGCGGCCAGTCGTCGTGCGGATCGATCTCCGGTCCAGGTGAGGTGTGCCCGAAGATGTGGCCGTGGTACACGTTGCCGGAAGCGACGCTGCCCTGGCCCTCAACGTGAACCTCAACGGTCCCGGCCTCGTTGTTCCGAACCAACTGTTCGGGCAGGATCTCGCTAAGGTCATCGGCGGCACGTGCCCGCTCGGCATCATTTAGTTCGTCGAATGTGCGCTCGATTACGGCCTGCCACCGTGCGGCTTCCGCGCGGGCGCGACGGACGCGTATCTGTTCGCCCTCGGTAGCCTCTGCGCTCTCAAACTCCGACGCGGTGTCGTCCAGGTGCCGCAGTGCCCACAGCTCACGCTGCTCGTCGCCCTGGCCGATCCAGCGAGCCAGCGCTTGCCGAAGCGCAGGCCACGCGTCTGTTCCTACGATCTGTACCACCGCGGTCCCGCCGTAGGCGGCCAGTGCCCTTAACGGCTGATCCATCATCCCTGTTGCCCCTCCCCGACCCGTGGGTGTCGTCAGCACAGTAGCGCCGGAGACGCTCAACGGCGCGATATCAGAAGCCGCTTGACGTCCACTTCTTCGGCGGGCCGCACCACTGGCGTGCACAGATCTCTCGTGTTACATGCCCCGACGACGCAGTCTCGTCGGCACCAACGCGCTCAACCGTCATCGGGTGCAGCGCTAGTAGCGCAGCCCACGAGCCGAGTTGCCGTGTTCCCGACAACTGGCGCGGCGCTGTCTACGCCGAAGCCGCTTGGCGCCGGGTCCGCGCTGGCAGTCGTACCGCCACCCAGGATTGCGGCGCTGGCCGGCAACGCAACTGCACTGAACTTTCTTCCACGCAGCCCTCGACGGCCTGTTCTGCCTGGGCGGTCAGCTGGGCGTCGCCGTGCCCCAGGAGCGCCTCGGCCTCCACGGTGTAGCAGAGCTGCCTCTCGGGGGCGTAGGTGAACAGGCCGCCGAGCTGGCCCAGGTCGTCGGGGGCGACATGCTCCTGACGGTCGGCCGCCTGCTCGTTGGCGACCCGTACGGTCTCTGAGTCGCCCAGTATCGCGGCGGCCCGGGCCTGGAGGCCGAGGAGCCAGAGTCCGACCGTGCCGTGCGGGTCAGCTGCCGTCTCCGCGCCCCACTCGGCGTAGCGGTAGGCCGCTGCGGAGGTGAGGGCAAGCAGGATCCGTGGCCCTGCTGCCCGAGCCCGAACCCAGTAGGCCGCGGGTGGTCTGCTGGAGGCGGGACATGCGTGCTGCCGTATCTAAGAATCCACCTGCTGATCGACCGCTGCTTCGTAGAAGGCATCCGCGAGGGCGACGATGATCGAGTTGATAGCCGGCCCGTCGGTGAAGAAGTAGTCAGCCATCGTGTTGTGGGCGTCCTGGTTGTCTGCAACCGCCTCCGTAACGGCTGCTTGGAAGTCTGGTGACTCCAGGAACTGCTTCTTGGAGTTCACCTTGGTCTGGTTGATCAGGTTCGGGTCTGCGAGCAACCGCTGGACGAGCCCCTGCACGAACTCCCGGACCTGGGACTCGGCGAACGATTCGGCGCCGAAGAGGTCGTTCATCTTGTCTATGACGACCTGGAGCGCGACGTACTTCGGATCCTTCTTCATGCCCGTGCCGGCGGCGCTGATGCCCTTCAGCTGCCCGTCGCCCACAAGCGAGATGTCGACCGGGATCGCCTTGTTGTGCTTGACCCCGACCAGCACCACGTCGGAGAGGTCTACGTCGGCGGCCCAGGCGGACTCGGCGATGACCTTCTCCAGCAGGCGCAGGAAGATCGAGAGCATCTCCATGTAGGGGTCGCCGTAGTCGACGATCTGGGACATGAAGTCATAGAGGCGTACGTAGGTGGAGACATCCTTGCGGAATAGGTCGAGCGCGTTGAGGGCGACGTTGTCCTCTTCTTCAATCGCCCGCGCGTAGCGGCGCCGAAAGTCGTGCTGCGCCGGGCTGATCGCCGCCGAGAGCGCGTTGTTACCCTTCCGGGTCACCCACAGCTCGGCGACTCTGCGGACGTCGTCCTCGGCGTAGATTCCGGCCTGGGCAAGCTTGTTAGCCAGGTGGACGACGACGTACGGATCGGTCTCGGTCTCCAGGGTCGCGTTCTTGAAATACGGCTCGAAGGCCGCCTTGATGTCCTCGGGCTTGTTGGCGAAGTCGATGACGAACGTCTTGCGCTTCTGCTCCCCACCAGTGGTGCGATGGGTGCGGTTGAGCCGCGAGAGCGTCTGCACCGCGGTGACCCCCGGCAGCTTCTTGTCGATGTACATCGCCGAGAGTAAGGGCTGGTCGAAGCCGGTCTGGAACTTGTTGGCGACCAGCATGATCTTGTACGTCTCCCCCTTGAACGCGGCCGCCAGATCAGCCCCGGCGCCGGGGTTCATGTTGGCCTCGGTGAACTCGTCATCCTTCGACGGCTGCGGACCCCAGTCGCTGTGCCAGGTCTCGTCCTCGGCCATCGTCACCCCGGCGGAGAAGGCGACCAGGGTGCGGTAGTTGTACGAGGCGTCCTCGGCGCGACGCCTGGCTATGTAGGCGTCGATGGCCAGCTTGTACTTCACCGCGGACTTGCGCGAGTCGGTCACCACCATCGCCTTCGCCTTGCCTTCGAGGAGGTAGGCGACGTTGGCGTGGAAGTGCTCGACGATGATCTGCACCTTCTGGCTGATGTTCGTCGGGTGGAGCTGCACCCACCGCATGAGCCCCTTGCGGGCGGCGGCCTCCTCGACCTCCCCTCCGTCACCGCTCTCGGCTTTGCCGGCGATCTTCAGCGCGGTGTCGTAGGACTGGTATCCCTTGAGCACGTCGAGGATGTAGCCCTCCTCGATCGCCTGCTTCATCGAGTACAGGTGGAACTCGCGCGGCTTCCCGTCGGCACCCTTGCGGCCGAACAGTTCGAGGGTCTTGTTCTTCGGCGTCGCGGTGAAGGCGAAGTAGGAGATGTTCTCCGACTCGGCCCGCTCGGTCATCTCCGAGGCCAGCACCGACTCCACATCGACCTCGCCGCCCTCCTCGATCTCCTTGACCTCCTCGGCAGTCAGCACTTGCTTCAGTTTTGAGGAGATCTGACCCGACTGGGAGGAGTGCGCCTCATCGGCGATGACGGCAAAGCGCTTGCCCTTCAGGCCGGCGTCGGTCCGGATCTCGTCCAGCGCATGCGGGAAGGTCTGCACCGTCACCGCGATGATCAGCTCACCGTGCTTCAACGCCTGCGCCAGCAGACCCGACTTCGACTTCGCGCCGGCCTTGCGGACGTCCTCGGGGCTGATAGTCGCGACGATCTTGCCGGTGCCGTCGATCTGCCGGATCGCATCCTGCAGCTGGGAGTCGAGCACGGTGCGGTCCACGACCACGATGACCGAGTCGAAGACCTTCCGATCACCGACATGCAGCCGCGCCAGCCGGTGGGCCGTCCAGGCGATGGTGTTCGTCTTCCCCGACCCGGCCGAGTGCTCAATCAGGTACCGCTGCCCGACACCCTCCTCCTTCACCGCCTCGACGATGCTCGTGACGGCCTCCCACTGGTGGAACCGCGGGAAGAGCATGCTCGTACGCCGTACCGAGATGCCGGTGGTGACGTCCCACTCCTCCTTGGTCTGCACGATCATCAGCCGACCGATGATGTTCAGCCAAGCGTGCTTCTCCCACACTCGCTCCCACAGATACGCCGTCGCCGACCGTCCGTCCGCGCCGGGCGGGTTGCCGGCACCGCTGTCGAAGCCGATGTCGAACGGCAAGAAGTGGGTCTTCTCCCCCTCCAGCCTCGTGGTTATCGCCGCCAGGTCGTTCGAGACCGCGAAGTGTACCAGAGCCCGGTGCCCGAACGACAGCAACGGCTCCGGCCGCCCGTTCGTCAACGGATTGCGATCCTGCTTGTACTGGTTGACCGCCTCGTCCAGCGACTGGGTGAAGTCGGTCTTCAGCTCCACCGTGGCCACCGGGAGCCCGTTGACGAAGAACACCAGATCGATACTGCGCTGGTCGGCGGTCGAGAAGTGCACCTGCCGCACCACTCGCACCCGCATCGCCTCGTAGTGCGCCGTCGTGGTCTCGTTGAGCGACGTCTCCGGCCGGAACTGCGCCATCTTCAACCGACCACCGCCGATGTACTGCACCCCGTTACGCAGGATGTTCAGCGTCCCACCGCCATGTTCCAGCGGCCGATCGAGCGCCGCGGTCAGCACGTCGAGGAACTTCGCCTGCGACCCCGCCGCCTTCAACGCCTTCTCGTACGACGACCTCTGCGTCTCTTTCAGCCACGCGAACAGGTCGTCTGGGAACAGCGCCCGCTCCCGGTCATACTCGCCACCATCACGGTCATTCTTCGAGCACAGCCAGCCGTGATCCCGCAGGTACTCGCAGATCTCAGTCTCGAAGACCACCTCGTTGTGGTCAGCCATCACGCCACCCCTCGTACGTCGATCTCACCCGTCACTGCCGCCGTGATCAACGCCGACCGGCGCTCCCGAGCGAGCTCGATGAATCGCTCGGTCTCGACGATAAGCATGTCGATCTTTGCTGTCTGGTCGTCAAGGTAAGCAGCGATGCGGCGCTGCTCCTCCAAGGACGGAAAGTGCATCTCGAAGCCACGCAATTTGGACAGCGGGAGGTTGTTCGCGAGCCCATCGGCCCCGCTGATGGCACGGCGCACTTGGATCCGGTACCGGCCGGAGTTGAGGCTCCACGCCAAGAACCTGGAATCCGTCGAGCGTCGCGGCTGCAAGCGGAACAACTTGTCAGAGAGAATCAGGCGGTAGTCGAGATGCTCAACGATCGCAGCCGATCCGACGAGATCCGGTGACCCGCTCGCTCGCGAAACGATGACATCACCCTCCTCCACTGCAATAGCAGGATCGAACGGAAAGCCATCTGGAAGCCGTTTGTGCTCTTTGGGGCGGAACACTCCACGATTTACGCATCCGGTCTTCAACACCCCCCATGCGCCGGGTTCGTCTGCAAGTCCTGCCTCGGCCTGCGGACTGACACCTTGATCGATCCCATCGAGTACGTGCTTCAGTGCTGTGCACGTCCACGAACTCAATGGAGCCAGTGCCGCATCAACCACAGCCGCTCGACGCTCCCGCTGAAGTTCGATCAGACGCTGCTGCTCTTCGATGAGCGTGTCGATGCGGGCCGTCTCGCGGTCGAGGTAGTCGGCGATGGAGCCCTGCGTTTCTGGATCCGGAAGATCGATCCGAAGCTCCAGGAAATCACCCTGGCTGATGTTCTGCATTGAGGAGCTCGTTCCGACGCAGACAGCCTCCACCTGGGTTCGGTAAGCCAGCGTCTTTGTCCACCAATCGATGAACCGCGGGTCAGCACCACGAAAGGTCACCGCCCACAATCGGTCCGGTAGGAAGAGGTCCGGGTAGTCGTGAAGCACCGCGGCAGCAACGCCCAAGTGCTGCCTTGTGTTCATCCTGCTCACGATCAGCGAGCCAGCCAGCACTGGGCACGAGACCCGATCTATGTCGTGGCTGTCGACCTGTTTGTTCTCTGCTGGCCTGAAGACGCCACCGTAAACTGCGCTCGTCTTGAGTACACCTAGCTCATCGCCTTGGGCTGGCCAGGGGGCACCGTTCACGCTAGTACCGCTTTGAACAGAGCTGACGATTCGCTTGAGTGGGATGTTCTGCCAGTTCGCCCGACTCATTTCTCAACCTCGCGCAGCAACTCAATGATCTTGGTGATCTGCTTCTCCAGATCAGCGTCGATCTCGGCGAGCGGGCGGGGTGGGACGTGCTTGAAGAAGTGGCGAGTGAAGGGGATCTCGTAACCGGTCTTGATCTTGACCCAGTCGATCCAGGCGTCGGGTACGTGGGGCTTCACTTCGGCGTCGAAGTACGCCTGGATGACCTCGCGCTCCCCCACTGCGCCAGCCGTCGAGCCGCCGTAGGTGAAAGGCACGTTTTCGGTGTCGCGCTTCTTCGAGTCAGGCTTCGGGTTGCCCTTACCGTCGACGACTGGCTTACCGCCATCGTCCAGCTGCGGGCGTTCTACGATGATTGTCCAGTAGCCGAACTCGTCGTTGCGCAGCATCTTGGAAAGGTCGGGATCGGCATCTTCGAAGTCGGCGTACAACTGCATGATCTTGGCGCGGTCATCGTCGCTGATCTCGCGGTTCTTCGATCCGAGGCTCTTGCGCATCTTGGTCCAGAACGACGTGCCGTCGATGAGTTGGACCTTGCCCTCGCGGTCAGGGTGCTTGGTGTTGTCCAGGATCCAGATGTAGGTGGCGATGCCGGTGTTGAAGAACATGTTGGTCGGCAGCGCGACGATCGCCTCGACCAGGTCGTTCTCCAGCAGCCACCTGCGGATGTTGGAGGGGCCGGACTCGGCGGAGCCGTTGAACAGTGGGGAGCCGTTCATGACGATGCCGACACGGCCGCCGCCGTCCTCGGGCGCGCGCATCTTGTGGGCCAGATGGAGCAGGAAGAGCATCTGCCCGTCCGAGATCGCCGGGAGGCCCGGCGCGAAGCGACCGTAGGGGCCAGCAGAGTCGCGCTCCTTCTTGACCGCCTTGGCGTACTGCTTCCAGTCCACTCCGTAGGGCGGGTTGGACATGCAGAAGTCGAACTGGCGCCCCTTGAAGGCGTCGTCGGTGAGCGTGTTGCCGAACGCGATGTTGGTCGCGTCGTGGCCCTTGGCGAGCAGGTCGGACTTGCAGATGGCGTACGACTGCGGGTTGTACTCCTGGCCGAATAGGCTCAGCTTGGCCTCGGGGTTCTGGGCGAGCAGGTGCTCCTCTGCCAGGGAGAGCATGCCGCCGGTGCCGGCAGTGGGGTCGTACAGCGAGCGGATGATGCCGCCCTCGGTGAGGTCGACGTCCTTCTCTGCGAAGAGCAGGTCGACCAGCAGCCGGATCGCGTCACGCGGCGTGTAGTGGTCTCCGGAGGTCTCGTTCGCGGCTTCGTTGAACTTGCGGATGATGTACTCGAACGCATCCCCCATGTCTGCGTTGGAAACCACGTCGGGATGCAGGTCGACGGCGCCGAAGGACTTGACGATCTCACGCAGGAGCCCGGCCTTCTCCAGGGCCAGGATCTCCTTCTTGAAGTCGAAGTACTCGAACACGTCCACGTCGGCGGAGAACCGGTCGATGTAGTCAGCGAGGTTGTCCGCCAGCCCGTCCGCATCGGCCAGCAGGTTCGCGAACTCGTAATTGGAGGTGTTGTAGAACGTCCGCCCCGTGGCCTTCTTGACCTCAACCTTGAGCCGGTTCGGGTTCTCGTACCTCGCAGCCAGCTCCCGTACCGCCGCGCGGTCCGGCTCGAGTACGCAGTCGAGCCGTCTCAGGATCGTGAACGGAAGGATCACTGTCCCGTACTGGTTGGGGCGATAGGGGCCCCGAAGCTGGTCAGCGATTGACCAGATGAAGCTACCGAGCGTGCTCACAAGGTTCCTCACGAGAATCGTCTAGCAATGACGATTACTTTGCCAGAGGCAGCAGCCAGCGCGTCCCATGATTCAGCGATGGGACCCCTCGACGTGCTCTTGCCGATCGGCCCAAGTGCTCGCACGTACTGCCAGGGCGGCAACTCCGCGAGGCGTTGGAAGATAGCAAAACCATAGGCGTACCAGATGCGCACCACGCGGTGGCGCCGGGCCGCGACCTGGGGCAACAGCACCTGGGCACTTCCCCCGTCTCGGTGTTCGGCACATACGAGGCACGCATGATGCCGACAGACGCTGCGAACGCGCGAGAACCGGCGAGGCACGTTTCCACAGGTCAACCGCACTACGGTGACCGTTTTCGCAGGTCGCAGCCCCGCCCAGGAAAACCCCTAAGCGGGTGTCGCGGGTTCGAATCCTGCCGGTTCGAACCTACGGCCCCCTTGCAACGGGTTCTGCGTCGCGGCCTCCGTTGCTCACGACAGACGCGCTCGCCTCTGGTCGGGCGCGGCATCGCACCGAGTCCGTGTTCCACACCGGGCTCCCCGTGTTCTCGGCGTCGCTGCGGCCTGGCACCGCATGTCGCCAAGAAGAACCCACAGATCATGACGGCATGGTCGCCTCCCCGAGCGTGGGCTCCGACGCAGGTGCACGTGCAGGCCTCAGTCGGAGGTGACCGGCAGCACGTCGGGCGACAGCGCTGCCGCTCGCTCCGCAGCGCTCGTCATCCGCTTACGGTGATGGCGTCGGCACAGGACCTCGTACCCGACCTCCTCCGAGGGCCTGTCCACATCCCCGACCACCACCTGCTCACCCTCGACCACCATCTCGCCGCCCACCGTGCGGGCATTGTGAGTCGCCCGAGCACCACACCAGCACATCGCCTCGACCTGCAACGTCTCCACCCGGTCCGCCAACTCGATCAGCCGCTGAGACCCCGGGAAGAGCTTCGTACGGAAATCCGTCGTGATGCCGAACGCGAAGACGTCCAGAGCAAGGTCGTCCACGACCCGGGCCAACTGATCGATCTGCTCGGGCGCGAGGAACTGGGCCTCATCCACGATGACGTAATCCACCTTGCCGCCATACGTCATCTGCTCCACGAGATACCCATAGAGGTCCCTCCCCGGGGCCGCCTCCACCGCATCCGTCACCAGCCCCAGACGCGACGACAACTTCCCCTCCCCCGCACGGTCATCACGCGTGAAGATCACACCCTGCAGCCCCCGAGCCGAACGGTTGTGCCCAATTTGAAGCGCCAAAGTTGACTTCCCGCAGTCCATTGTTCCAGAGAAGAACACCAATTCGGACATCAGGCCACAGGAACCTTTCCAACCAAACCAACACACAGGGCACTATCGGCACAAACACCCCCGCCACCAACCGACACAACACCACCCACACCAAAACCAGCCGATGGCGAATACCCAAGAAACTTGGTCGACTTTCCGCAGTCCATCGTTCCGGAGAAGAACACCAGCTCGGGCATGGGGGGTCAGCGGGCCTTTCGGGCTCGTACGGGAGGGACGGTGCGGGTCGGGCGGGACGTCGAGGGGTGCGGGGCGCGCGGATGGGGCGCGGCTGCGGTCAGGTGCGGACTTCGAGGAGCGGCACCAGCTGCTCCACCGGGGTCATGGAGCCGTGCAGGCCGACCATCTGCGACTCCCCCGGCTCCCGTTCGCCGGCGATGATCGCCATGTCGGCGTGGGCGGCGGCCACCACGTCGCCGATCCGGGCGCGGACCCGGTCGTCGACGTGCGGCCCGAACCAGCCCGCGGCGATGGCCTCCTCGCGGCCGGCCACCCACATCTGGTCGCCGACCACCTCGCGCCAGACGGCGAGCACGTCGGCCGCCGCGCCCGGGTGGGCGTACACGTGACGGGCCCGGCCCTCGCCGCCCAACAGGCGTACGCCGGCGCGCAGTTCCCAGTCCTCGTCGAAGTCGATGCGGGATTCGGGGTCGAAGGGGATGTCGATCATGCCGTGGTCGGCGGTGATGTACAGGGCGCTGCGCGGCGGGAGTTGTTCGGCGAGCCGCTGGGCGAGCCGGTCCACGTAGAGGAGCTGGCCGCGCCACGCGTCGGAGTCGACGCCGTAGCGGTGGCCCTTGCCGTCGACCTCGGAGTAGTACGTGTAGACCAGCGAGCGGTCGCCGGCGGCGAGTTGTTCGGCCGCGAGGTCCATCCGCTCCTCGCCGGAGAGCCGGCCGTGGAAGGTGCCGCCGCTGAGCGCGACCCGGGTGAGCGGGGTCTGTGCGAAGTCCGGTGCCGAGACCTGGCAGGTGTGGATGCCGGCGGCGTCGGCGAGCTGGAAGACGGTGGGGTACGGCTGCCAGGTGTGCGGGTCGGTCCACGGGCGCCAGCGCAGCTGGTTCATCAGCGCGCCGGTCGCCGGGTCCTCGCAGGTGTATCCGGGCAGGCCGTGGGCGCCCGGGGGCAGGCCGGTGCCGACCGAGGCGAGGGAGGTGGCGGTGGTCGCGGGGAAGCCGGCGGTGAGCGGGTGGCCGGTGCCGTTGAACGAGGTGTCCAGGAGGGAGGTGAGGAACGGGGCCTCACCGGGGTGGGCACGCAGCAGTTCCCAGCCGAGCCCGTCGATCAGGAAGACGCAGGCGCGGTCGGCGGGGGCCAGCTCCATGCCGGTGGTGACGCCGGGCAGGCCTTGGCCCGCGGTGATGGCGGGCAGCAGGTCGGCGAGAGAGCCGGTGCCGTAGCGGGGCACCGGGGCGGTGAGCGGGTCGAGCGGTTCCGGTTCCGGCCAGAAGGGGGCGGTGTAGGCCATCAGCGGGTGCTGGTGGCCGCGGTGGCCTCGGAGAGCGCCTGGGCGAAGGTGAGCGTCTCGCGCACCGAGTCGGGGCCGTCGCCGGCCTCGCTGACCCGGAGGGAGAGGTCGTCGGCGGTGGACGAACCGGTGTAGCCGTGGTCCGCGTCGCAGTTGGGGTCGCCGCAGCTGGCCGGCTCCAGGTCGAGGCGGGCCACCGCGCCCCAGCCGATGGTGAGAACGACCTCGCGGGGCAGCTGGCCGGGGGTGTAGGACTCGGGGTTGGCGACGACGCGGCTGAGCACCACGGACGAGATCCGGCCGAGCTTGACGGACTCCGTGGAGGTGGTGGCGTAGGGGGACGGGGAGGTGGCGTCGGCGGCCTGCTCGTCGGTGTGGCTGACGATGAAGCGGGTGCCGGTCAGGACCAGGACCGTGACGTGGCGGCGGACCTCGTTGGCGTCGAAGGTCGTCTCCTGGTGGACGAGGTACGACACCACCGGCTCGCCGCCGACCGCGGCCTGCACCGCCTCGGCCACGAGCGTCGGGTAATAGCCACTGCGCTCGATCGCCGCGCGCAGCCCCTGGGTCGTCGTACCGGTCTTAGCCATGAGGTCCATCTTACGGGGCGTGCCGGGCCGCGAGAGCCTCAGTAGACGGGCAGCCGGCGGGGCCCGAGGTCAGTGGTGGCGGGCGGTCTGGCGAGCCGGACGGAGGCGCCCAGGACGGCCAGGCCGTGCTGGGCGACGACGACGGGCTCGAGGTCGACGGCGACCACCTCCGGGTGGTCGTCGACGAGCCGGGAGACCCGTAGCAGCAGCTCCTCCAGGGCGGCGGTGTCCACGGGCTGCGAACCGCGCCAGCCGAACAGCAGCGGGGCGCTGCGGATCGACCGGATCTGCTCGTTGACCTCGCGATCGGTGGCCGGAATCAGACGGTGGGCGATATCGCCGAGCAGCTGGGAGGGCGCGCCGGCCAGTCCGAAGGAGAGGACCGCGCCGGCGGCGGGGTCGATGGCGGCGCGGACGATGGTGTCGACGCCGCGCGGCACCATCGCCTGGACGACCGGCCCCAGCTCTTCGGGGGAGCCCAGGAAGTCGGTCAATTCGGCGTACGTACGGCGGAGTTCGGCCTCGCCGGCGATGTCGAGGCGGACGCCGCCGAGGTCGGCGCGGTGCCGCAGGTGGGGGGCGGTGGTCTTGAGGGCGACCGGGTAGCCGAGGCGGGCGGCGGCGCGGACGGCGGCGTCCGGGTCGGGGGCCGGGAGGGTGGGGCGGGAGTGGATGCCGTAGCGGGCCAGCAGGGCCTCGGCGTCGGCGGGCGGCAGCGCGACGGAGCGGCCGGGGGCGACGTCCGTGGTGAGCCGGTCGAGCAGCTGCTCGATGTCGGCGCCGGCCGCCGCCTCCTGGATGTCGTCGTAAGCGGGCACCCGGCCTGGTTCGGTGGCCGCTCGGCGCCACGCGGCGTAGCGGACGGCCTCGGCGAGGGCTCGGACGGCGCGCTCGGCGGCCGGGTAGGCGGGGATGCGGACGGGGCGGGGGCGGGCCGGGGCGTCGGGGGCGGGTGCCCGGTCCGGGGCGGGCGCGGGGGCCGGGGGGCGGGGCGGGGACGGCGGGTGCGGCGGCCGGGGCGGGGTGACGGGCCCGGCCTGGGCTTCGGGGGCGGAGCTCTGAGGCGGGGCGGCCGGTTCGCGGGGCGCGTGCGGGTCGTAGGGCTCCGGTGGGGCCGCGAGCGTCTCGGCCAGGTCGTCCATCGCCAGGTGGACGACGGTGACCGGCTTGCCCGGGTCGGCGGCGGCCGCGGCGCGCAGGGCGTCGGCGAGCGCGGTGCCCTCGCTCTCCCCCGGAGCGGCGGCGTCCTCCTCCGCCACCCAGGGGATGGCGGTGACGACGACGGCGTCGCAGCCGGGTCCGGCGAGCGCCTCGGCGAGCGCGGCGCGGAAGTCGTCGGGGGTCGCCGCGGAGGGCAGCACGCGGGGGCGCTGCGGGCGCAGCCCTTCGGTGAGGCAGGCGTCGTAGGCCAGCAGGGCCAGCGATTCGGAGTTGCCCAGGATGGCGACGCGCGGGCCGGCCGGCAGCGGCTGGGAGGCCAGCACCAGCCCGGCGTCGATCAGTTCGGTGACGGTGTCGACGCGGATCACGCCGGCCTGGCGCATCAGCGCGGCGACGGTGCTGTCGGGGACGCGGACGGTGGGGACGGCGTGGCCCAGGGGGGCGGTGCCGTGGTGTCGGCCCCCCTTGGCGACCACCACGGGTTTCACGGCGGCGGTGCGGCGGGCCAGCCGGGCGAATTTCCGGGGGTTGCCGATGGACTCCAGGTAGAGGATCGCGACGTCGGTGTGCGGGTCGTCGTACCAGAACTGGAGGAGGTCGTTGCCGGAGACGTCGGCGCGGTTGCCGGCGGATACGAAGGTGGAGATACCGGCGATGCCGCCGTCGCCGGGGCCGCGTGCGTGCAGTCCGCTGAGCAGCGCGATGCCGATCGCGCCGGACTGGGTGAACAGGCCGATCCGGCCGGCGCCGGGCATCCGAGGGGTGAGGGAGGCGTTCAGCCGGACGTCGGGAGTGGTGTTGATCAGCCCGAAGGCGTTGGGCCCGATGAGGCGCATCCCGTAGGAGCGGGCCTGGCGGAGCAGGTCGCGCTGCCGCTCGCGGCCGTCGGGGCCGGCCTCGGCATAGCCCGAGGAGAGGACCAGTACTCCTTGGACGCCGTGTTCGCCGCAGTCGCGGACGACGTCGGGGACGCCGGCCGGGGGGACGGCGATCACCGCCAGGTCGACCGGATCGGGGATCTCGCGCACGGAACGGGCGGCGGGGACGCCCTCGGGCTCCAGACGCCGCAGGTCCTCGGGGAAGGCGTGGTTGACGGCGTGCACCCGGCCGGTGAAGCCGGCGTCGAGGATGTTGCGCAGGGCGGTGCGGCCGATGCCGCCGGGGGCGCGGCCGGTGCCGATGACGGCGATCGAGCCGGGGGCGAGCAGGCGTTGGACGGAGCGGGCTTCGGCGCGCTGCTCGCGGCCGCGCATCACGGCCATGGACTGCTCGGTCGGTTCGAGGTCGAACTCCAGGCGGACGACGCCGTCCTCGAAGGTGCGCTTCTGGGTGTACCCGGCGTCCGTGAACACTTTGATCATCTTGGTGTTGGCGGGCAGGACCTCGGCGGCGAACCGGCGGATGCCGCGCTCGCGGGCGACGGCGGCGATGTGCTCCAGGAGGGCGGAGGCGACGCCGCGGCCCTGGTGGGCGTCCTGGACGAGGAAGGCGACCTCGGCCTGGTCGTCCTCGGGGCGCTTGGCGGGCAGTCCTCGCTCGTCGATCCGGTCGTAGCGGACGGTGGCGATGAACTCGCCGCCCACCGTGGCGGCCAGGCCGACCCGGTCGACGTAGTCGTGGTGGGTGAACCGGTGGACGTCACGGTCGGACAGGCGCGGATACGGCGCGAAGAAGCGGTAGTACTTCGATTCGTCCGAGACCTGCTCGTAGAAGGAGACCAGCCGCTCGGCGTCGGCGGGCGTGATGGGCCGGATGCGTGCCGTGCCGCCGTCGCGCAGCACCACGTCGGCTTCCCAGTGGGTCGGGTAGGCGTGATCCGGCGGCGTCTGCATGCGGACAGCGTACGGCGGGGCACCGACAACGGGCTCGACGTGCGTACGCTCGTTTTCCCGGGCCTCGCCGCAGTGGCACCGAGGACCTGGAAGGGGGGCCGGGAAGCCGGGACGGAGGACTGCGGGACCACTCCTGACAGCGTGCGAGAATGGTCTAGACAACAGTCACGACTTTGAAGGGCAACACCATGGCTGAGCGTCGCGTCAATGTCGGTTGGGCCGAGGGCCTGCACGCCCGCCCCGCGTCGATCTTCGTCCGAGCGGCCACCGCCTCCGGTGTCCCGATGACGATCTCCAAGGCCGGCGGCAACCCCGTCAACGCCGCGTCCATGCTCGCGGTCCTGGGCCTGGGCGCCCAGGGTGGCGAGGAGATCGTGCTGGCCTCCGACGCCGAGGGTGCCGAGGCTGCGCTCGAGCGCCTGGCGAAGCTGGTCGCGGAGGGTCTCGAGGAGCTCCCCGAGACTGTCTGAGGAGCGCCGGGGCCGCGCGCCCCGTCCACTACTTCTCCTGATGCGGCCCCGCCGCGGTGACCGGGACATCCGGCTACTGCGGCGGGGTCGTTTCGCTGTGGAGGCGTCGCGGGAGCCTCGGCTACGCGGGCCATCGCAGGTGACGTCGTGTGCGGTCATGTGCGGGCACGTGCGGCAGTCTCGCCGGCCGGCGTCACACCGGCGTCCGGAAGCGCGGTGGGGGGGCAGGACGCTGTGGCATTACGTACGGGCGTCGGTGAGCCTCGCCCGGAAATCGCCCAACCGCCTTCTTTTTCCGCCCCCTCTTTCGCCATACGAGAATTTCCGCTAGCCCGGATATCTCGCCGACCAGAATTCCCCTCCGGTGAATTCATCGCGCCAGGGTGACGAGAACGGAGCTCGAGCACTCAGCCTCTCCGCCCCACCCCCACCTTTCCTTCCGCACGCCAGCAATTCCCCTACGCACCCTCTTTGTATACGGGGCGATTGTTAAGTGCGGGCGCGTGCCGTGTTGACGGGTCGTTTCACCTCCCTCACAGCAGGAGCGGCACGCCGCAGCCGGTACACGGGGAGCGACCGTTCGACGTGCGCCGCCATGAGGGCGCGTGCCCGTTCCGCGTCACCACGGGCCACCGCGTCGAGCACGGCGCCGTGCTCGTCCCACGAATCGGCGGGCCGGGCCGGCGGCTCCACGGCGTACACCCACTCGATCTTGCGCCGCAGCTGCGTGAGGAGCGTCGTGAGGCTGGGGCTGCCGGCCGCCTGGGCGAGCGTTTCGTGGAACCAGGCGTCCAGCTGACGCAGGTCCGCGGGGTGACCGTGGCGGGCCCGCTCCCGGCCGAGTCGCACCAGGCCGCGTAACACCTTCAGGTGGGCGGAGCTCCGACGGGCAGCCGCACGGGCCGCGCCCAGCGGCTCCAGAAGGGCGCGGACGTCGAGGAGGTCGGCGGCCTCCTGTTCGGTGAGTTCGGCGACGCAGGCGCCCGCGTGGTGGCGGGTGGTCACGAACCCCTCGGACTGGAGGGTGCGCAGCGCTTCCCGCACCGGAACCCGGGAGACGCCGTACCGCGCGGCGAGAATGTCCTCGACCAACCGGCTTCCCGGCGCGAGCACACCCGACACAATATCGTCACGAATCGCCGTACACACCGCATGCGCGGAAATGTGACCTCGCATCGTCCGTGCCTCCGCCGTAATTCCCGGAAACGTCGCCGCTCGGCGACTTTCCCCGACTCTATTCGACCGGGGCGCGTTTCCCCTCGGGACGTCGTGAATTCATCGGCGCTTTTCGGCCGGGGGGAGGGAGGGGTGCCGTGCGGGCGGTCCGCCGATGGCCCGGGGGAAACGCCGAGTGCCCTACGGAGACACCGAGGGCCCTACAGAGACAGCAGAGCCCCGGCGCGCCAGGTGGCGGGCCGGGGCTCCGGGGGACGGTACTGCGGCGGAGAGATCGCGGTCAGGTCAGACGGTGACGCCGTGCGCGCGGAGGTAGGCGATCGGGTCGATGTCCGAGCCGTAGTCGGGGCCCGTGCGGGCCTCGAAGTGGAGGTGCGGTCCCGTGGTGTTGCCGGTGTTGCCCGAGAGGGCGATCTGCTGGCCCGGGGTGACCGCCTGGCCGACCGTCACCCCGATCGACGAAAGGTGACCGTACTGGGTGTACGTACCGTCGTTCATCCGGATCACGATGTTGTTGCCGTACGCACCGCCCCAGCCGGCCTCGACGATGGTGCCCGAGCCCACGGCGTGGACGGGGGTACCGGAGGCGGCGTGGAAGTCGATGCCGGTGTGGCTGCCCGAGGACCACAGGCCGCTGGACGCCTTGTACCCGGTGGAGACGTAGGAACCGGTCACGGGCGCGACGAAGGTGTTGAGGCGCTTGCGCTCGGCCTCGCGGGCGGCGCGCACCTTGGCCGCGCGCTCCTCCTCGGCCTTCTTCTCGGCCTTCTTCTTCGCCACCTCGGCCAGCCGCACGGCCTCGGCCTCGGCCTTCGCCCTGGCCGCGTTGGCCTCGGCGGTCGCCTGCTGCGCGTCGGCCTGGGCCTCGATCCGGACGGCGAGCTCGTCACCCACCACGACGGCCTGCTGCAGGCCGGTTTCGTGGGGGGCCGACTCGTCCGTGGCGGCCAGCGCGGGCGACGCCACGGAGGCGACGACGCCAGAGGCGGCGAGGGTGGCTATGCCGGCGAGGGTGCGGGTGGTACGAGCGCTGCGGCTCGCACGGCGGTGCTTCCCGGTGGCACGGGTGAACGCCATGTACTGGCTGGTCCTTTCCTTCCCTCTCGCCTACCGGGTTAGCTGACGGGTTCGGAGCAGGAAGGTCTCCTACGGGCTCCTCCGGAGAGGGGCCCGATTCACCCCAAGGGACGGATGGGTCCCCGGCTCCCCTGGCTCGCGCCGTACGGGGACTCGGCGATGGCTGTCCGGTGCCACTGTTGTGGCGGACTTGTGACGAACAGCCGGACCGACGCTAAACGGGACAACTTTCAATCGGCAAACAGAAGCGGATTTTTGTGCGGTACGCCACACGCGAATCGGGCAACCGACGCAACCGAGCGGGCAACGCCGACCACCCGCCGGACGCGACCCCACGGAGTCACGCACTCCCGACACACAGCCGACCCGGCGCGCAGAAAAAGCGGCTCCCGTGGCAAGTGACCGCCAGGGGAGCCGCTTTGTCGACAAGAGCCGATACCTGACGAACCGTCGAGTGACGGGGCGTCACGCGGTCGGGTCAGCCGCTGACGACCGTCACCTCGCCGATGCCCAGCGCCTTGACGGGCTCGGCGATCTGCGCCGCGTCACCCACCAGGACCGTCACCAACCGGTCCATCGGGAAGGCGCTGACGACCGCCGCGGTCGCCTCGACCGTGCCGGTCTCCGCGAGCCGGACGTACAACTGCGCCTGGTAGTCGTCCGGGAGCTGCTGCTCCACCTGGTCGGCCAGCGTCCCGGCGACGGCGGCCGCGGTCTCGTACTTCAGCGGCGCGACACCGACGAGGTTCTGCACCGCGACGTCGCGCTCGGCGTCCGTCAGCCCCTCTGCCGCGAGGGTGCGCAGCACCGTCCACAGGTCCTGGAGGGCCGGCCCGGTGGAAGCGGTGTCCACCGACCCGCTGATGGCCAGCAGCGCGGCGCCGGTCGCCCCCTCCGGGGAGGACGGCGCGGAGGAGCGCAGGACCTGCCCGAAGGAGCGCACCCCGTAGGTGTAGCCCTTCTCCTCGCGCAGTACCCGGTCCAGCCGGGACGTGAGGGTGCCGCCGAGGCAGTACGTGCCGAGCACCTGGGCGGGCCACACCCGGTCGTGCCGGTCGGCGCCGATCCGGCCGATGAGCAGCTGCGTCTGGACGGCGCCGGGACGGTCGACGATCACCACGCGGCCGGTGTCGTCGGCGACGACCGGGGACGGCTTCGGCGGCTCGACGACGGAGCCCGTCCAGGCGCCGAGGGTGTCGGCCAGCGCCGCGTCCAGGTCGACGCCGGTGAAGTCACCGACGATGACGGCGGTGCCCGTGGCGGGCCGGATGTGCGTGTCGTAGAAGGCCCGGACGGCGGCCGCGTCGATCCGCGCGACGGTCTCCTCGGTGCCCTGCCGGGGCCGGGACATCCGGGAGGTGGCCGGGAAGAGCTCCTTGGACAGCGCCATCGCGGCGCGCCGCGCCGGGTTGGCCAGCTCGTGCGGGATCTCGTCGAGGCGGTTGCCGACCAGCCGCTCGATCTCGCTGTCCGGGAAGGCGGGGGCGCGCAGTGCGTCGGCGAGCAGGCCGAGGGCGCGCGGCAGCCGGGAGGCCGGGACCTCCAGGGAGACCCGTACGCCGGGGTGGTCGGCGTGCGCGTCCAGGGTGGCGCCGCAGCGCTCCAGCTCGGCGGCGAACTCCTCGGCGGTGTGCTTGTCGGTGCCCTCGGACAGGGCACGGGCCATGATCGTGGCGACGCCGTCGAGGCCCTCGGGCTCGGACTCCAGAGGGGCGATGAGGTTGATCTCCACGGCGACGACCTGCTGGCCGGGGCGGTGGCTGGTCAGGAGGGTCAGCCCGTTGGCCAGCCGGCTGCGCTCGGGCGCGGGGAAGGCCCACGGCTTGGGGGCGCCGCCGCGCGGCTGCGGGTGGAACTCCATGGTGCTCACGGGGGCGTCTGCGGGGGTGGTGGCGTCGGTCACTTGGCCGCCTCCTCTTCCTCGGTGCCGGCGGCGTCGGTCTGTGCGGTGGGCTCGTAGACGAGCACGGCGCGGTTGTCGGGGCGCAGCCGGGCCTTGGCGGCCGCCTGCACCTCCAGCGGGGTGATCTCCAGGACGCGCTGGACGGCGGTCAGCGCGAGCTGCGGATCACCGAACAGGACGGCGAAGCGGCACAGTTCGTCGGCGCGGCCGCTGACCGTGGCGAGCCGGTCCAGCCATTCGCGCTCCAGTTGGGCCTGGGCCCGCTCCATCTCCGCCGGGGTCGGCCCCTCCTCGGCGAAGCGGGCCAGCTCCTCGTCGACGGCCGCCTCGATGGCGGGCACCTCTGCGCCACCGGACGCCTTCACGTCCAGCCAGCCCAGCGAGGGCGCGCCCGCCAGCCGCAGCAGGCCGAAGCCGGCGGCGACGGCGCTGCGGTCGCGCCGCACCAGGCGGTTGTACAGGCGGGAGGACTCGCCGCCGCCCAGGATGGTGAGCGCGAGGTCGGCGGCGTCCGCCTCACGGGTGCCGTCGTGCGGGAGGCGGTACGCGGCCATCAGGGCACGGGAGGGGACGTCCTCCTCCACGACGGTGCGGATCTGCTCGCCGATGGTCTCGGGCAGGCTGCCGTCGCGCGGCGGCTGCTTGCCGTCGTGCGAGGTGATCGAGCCGAAGTACTTCTCCACCCAGGCCAGCGTCTGCTCGGGGTCGATGTCGCCCACGATGGACAGGACCGCGTTGTTGGGCGCGTAGTAGGTGCGGAAGAAGGCCCGCGCGTCCTCCAGAGAGGCGGCGTCGAGGTCGGCCATCGACCCGATGGGGGTGTGGTGGTACGGGTGGCCGTCCGGGTACGCCATGGCCGTCAGCTTCTCGAAGGCCGTGCCGTAGGGGACGTTGTCGTAGCGCTGGCGGCGCTCGTTCTTGACGACGTCGCGCTGGTTCTCCAGGGACTCGTCGTCGAGTGCGACCAGCAGCGAGCCCATCCGGTCCGCCTCCAGCCAGAGGGCGAGCTCCAGCTCGTGGGCGGGCATGGTCTCGAAGTAGTTGGTGCGCTCGAAGCTGGTGGTCCCGTTGAGCGAGCCGCCGGCGCCCTGGACGAGCTCGAAGTGGCCGTTGCCCTTCACCTGCCCGGACCCCTGGAACATCAGGTGCTCGAAGAGGTGAGCCAGGCCGGTACGGCCCTTGACCTCGTGGCGCGAGCCGACGTCGTACCACAGGCAGACGGCCGCCACCGGCGTCAGGTGGTCTTCGGAGAGCACCACGCGCAGGCCGTTGGCCAGCCGGTGCTCGGTCGCTGTCAGGCCGCCGGAGCCGGCTTCTTCTGTGGCCGTGTGACCCATGGGCATGTACGTCCCTTCGATCCGCTTGCGAGGAAGTTCTGTCACTGTATGCAACCGCGTCGGCATCTGGCGAAGTTCCCGTGAGGAAGGCCCCGAACGTGCGCCGTGCCCCGCGGCGGGGCGGGAAGGGGGGAGTCGTGGTGAGCGTTGTCAGTGGGGCGGTCCACAATGGTCCGCGTCAGACTCATCGGACTCGCCGGTCGGTCCGCCGGCCGGCCGGTCAACATCGATCCCGGCGTCGGGCCGAAGCGTTGACCCAATAGCGTTGATCCCACAGCGTTGATCACACATCGGCAGTAGACGCAGCAGAAGGAGCCGCAGCCGCGATGGCCCGCCGCAGCACGAAGACCCCGCCGCCGGACGACTTCGAGGAGAGGATCCTCGACATCGACGTCGTCGACGAGATGCAGGGTTCCTTCCTCGAGTACGCGTACTCGGTCATCTACTCGCGCGCCCTGCCGGACGCCCGCGACGGTCTCAAGCCCGTACACCGACGCATCCTCTACCAGATGAACGAGATGAGCCTGCGGCCCGACCGCGGGTACGTGAAGTGCGCCCGGGTCGTCGGCGAGGTGATGGGTAAGCTCCACCCGCACGGCGACGCGTCGATCTACGACGCCCTGGTACGCATGGCACAGCCGTTCTCGATGCGGCTGCCGCTGGTGGACGGGCACGGCAACTTCGGCTCGCTGGGCAACGACGACCCGCCCGCCGCGATGCGGTACACCGAGTGCCGGATGGCGTCGGCGACGTCCCTGATGACGGAGTCCATCGAAGAGGACACCGTCGATTTCACGCCCAACTACGACGGTCAGGAGCAGGAACCGGTCGCCCTCCCTGCCGCGTATCCGAACCTCCTCGTCAACGGGACGTCCGGGATCGCCGTCGGCATGGCGACGAACATGCCGCCGCACAACCTCGGCGAGGTGATCGCCGCGGCCCGCCACCTGATCAAGCACCCGAACGCCGATCTCGACGCCCTGATGCGCTTCGTGCCGGGTCCGGACCTGCCGACGGGCGGCCGGGTCGTGGGCCTGAGCGGCGTACGGGACGCGTACGAGAAGGGCCGCGGCACGTTCAAGATCCGCGCGACGGTCACGGTGGAGAACGTCACGGCCCGCCGAAAGGGCCTGGTCGTCACCGAACTCCCCTTCGCGGTCGGTCCGGAGAAGGTCATCTCCAAGATCAAGGACCTGGTGGGGTCCAAGAAGCTCCAGGGCATCGCGGACGTGAAGGACCTCACCGACCGCCAGCACGGCCTGCGGCTGGTGATCGAGGTCAAGAACGGCTTCCACCCCGAGGCCGTGCTGGAGCAGCTCTACAAGCTCACGCCGATGGAGGAGTCCTTCGGCATCAACAACGTCGCCCTGGTGGACGGCCAGCCGCTGACGCTGGGCCTGAAGGAGCTGCTGGAGGTCTACGTCGACCACCGCTTCGACGTGGTGCGCCGGCGCAGCGAGTTCCGCCGTACCAAGCGGCGCGACCGGCTCCACCTGGTCGAGGGCCTGCTGACCGCCCTGGTGGACATCGACGAGGTCATCCGCCTGATCCGGTCCAGCGACAACAGCGCCCAGGCCAAGGAACGCCTGATGGAGCGGTTCGGGCTGAGCGAGGTGCAGACCCAGTACATCCTCGACACCCCGCTGCGCCGGCTGACCAAGTTCGACCGGATCGAGCTGGAGGCGGAGCGCGACCGGCTGGAGTCCGAGATCGCGGAGCTGACCCGGGTCCTGGACTCCGACGCGGAGCTGCGCAAGCTGGTCTCCGGCGAGCTGGCGGCGGTCGCCAAGAAGTACGGCACGCCGCGCCGGACGGTCCTGCTGGAGTCGGCGGGCGCCTCGGTGGCCGCGGTCCCGTTGGAGGTCTCCGACGACCCGTGCCGGGTGCTGCTGTCCTCCACGGGCCTGCTGGCGCGTACGACCACGGCGGACACGGCGTTCGACGCCGACGCCAAGCGCGCCAAGCACGATGTGATCGTCTCGGCGGTGCCGGCGACGGCGCGTGGCGAGGTGGGCGCGGTGACGTCCCACGGGCGGCTGCTGCGGCTGTCGGTGATCGACCTGCCGCAACTGCCGGACACCACGACGCCGAACCTCTCCGGTGGCGCGCCGATCTCGGAGTTCCTGAGCCTCCAGGACGACGAGCGGCTGGTGTGCCTGACGACGCTGGACGAGTCCTCGCCGGGCCTCGCCCTCGGTACGGAGCAGGGCGTCGTGAAGCGGGTGGTGCCCGACTATCCGTCCAACAAGGACGAGTTGGAGGTCATCGCCCTCAAGGAGGGCGACCGCATCGTGGGCGCGATGGAGCTGCGCACGGGCGAGGAGGATCTGGTCTTCGTCACCGACGAGGCGCAGCTGCTCCGCTATCCGTCGTCGCAGGTACGGCCGCAGGGCCGGCCGGCGGGCGGTATGGCGGGCATCAAGCTGGGCCAGGGTACGAAGGTGATCGCCTTCGCGGCGGTCGATCCGGCCGCGGACGCCATGGTGTTCACCGTCGCCGGGTCGCACGGCATGCTGGACGACTCGGTGGCGACGGCCAAGCTCACCCCGTTCGACCAGTACCCGCGCAAGGGCCGGGCCACCGGCGGTGTCCGCTGCCAGCGGTTCCTGAAGGGTGAGGACTGCCTGACGATGGCCTGGGTCGGCCCGGCGCCGGTACGGGCCGCTGACGCCAAGGGTGCAGCGGTCCCGCTGCCGGAACCGGATCCCCGCCGAGACGGCTCCGGCCTCGCGCTGACCAGCCAGGTGGCGGCACTGGCCGGCCCCGTGTAACCACGACGGACCGCACACGCGACGCCGCCGGGATGGCGAACGACCACCCCGGCGGCGTCAGTTGTACGCAACGGGAATCAACCCGGAGGGGCTGCCGCCGACGGCCTACTTCGCCGGCTCCCGGCCTGAAGGGCAACGACCGCCTCACGGCTGGCCACCCCGCCGTGAGCGAAGCAGACAGCGGGACGGCCCGCATCCCAACCGTCCTCATTCCTCCTGCGCGGGCACATACCGCAGCACGCCCCACATGCTGTTCTCGTCGGCCTCAGCCGGCGCTGCCTGCCGGCAGTTCTCCAGCTCCTTGCGCAGCGCTGGCGCGTCGACTCCACTGCCGATCATCACCAGCTGGGTGCACCGTTCCTCCCCCTTGGCCCACGGCTCGGGGTAGAAGCGCAGAAAGTTGCCGACCGCGTGCAGCACGAACTTCTGACGGTTCTCCGGGACGTCGAAGTGAACGAATCCCTTGATCCGGTAGAGCCCACCGGGGCGACTGTCGAGGAACTCCATCAGGCGACGCGGATGCATCGGCTCGACGGACGTGAACTCCACGCTCTCGTAAGCGGCGTGGAGGTGTCCGTTGTGATCGCGATCGCAGTCGACGCAACCCTCGTGGTCATGCTCGCCACCACCGTCGACTCGCTCCCCCGGGGACCCGTTGGCAGAAGCCTCACGCAGCAGATCTTCGAACGACAGCTGGCGTACGGCGGCGTTGCGGTCCTCCCCCGGACCGCGGTCGAAGAACAGCTCCGGTTCGATCCGTCCGAAGGACGTGCTGATCACCGGCTTGCCGGGAGCAAGATCCGCGAGTGTCCCGTTGAGCTCCTGCCGCGCCTCGTCCCCGATCCGGTCTGCCTTGTTGAGCACCACGAGGTCGGCGATTGCCACGTGCCGGTCCAGTTCGGGGTGTCGGGCGCGGGTGTCCGCGAACTCCGCGGCATCGACGACCTCGATCAGTCCGCCGTAGACGATCCGGTCGTTGTCGCTCGCGAGGATCATCCGGATGAGTTCCTGCGGCTCGGCCAGCCCGCTGGCCTCGATGACAATCACGTCGATACGCGCGGCAGGGCGGGCCAGCCGCTCAAGGTAGGTGTCCAGTTCGCTGGTGTCGACTGCACAGCACAGACACCCGTTGCCGAGCGAGACCATCGAGTCCACCTGCCCGGCGACCGTCATGGCGTCGATCTCGATGCTGCCGAAATCATTGACGATCGCACCGATCCGGGTGCCGTCGCCGGCGCGCAGCAGATGGTTGAGGAGGGTGGTCTTGCCCGACCCCAGAAAGCCCGCGAGGACGACGACCGGGATCTGTTGCGTGGCCAAGGGAGCGCCTCCATGGTGCAGGTGGCGGGCCGCACGGCCCGGCGGCGGACGAGCTGTCGATCGTAACGGACCACCCGCGTCACAAACCGGTTTGCCTCCTACCCCACCGGGACCGCCCCGGACGAACACGTCACGACCGTAACTGCAACCGCGGCGTACCGGACGCGCCTCATCCCCAGATCGCCCTGCAGATGTCCTTGGAGCTCCGGCTCTACCGCAGGTCAAGGGCCATCCCCCCGACCACGTGAGGCATGCGCCCCCTACGCGACGTCCTCAGGGCCTCCGCCCACCCGCCGTAGGAGCCGCCGGCAACGGTCTCCTGCTCCTCGGCCTCACCGGACGGCGCCGCAGCCATCGCCCTCCGTGCCCGACTCCGCTGTACCGGAGGCACGACACACCACCGCACTCGTCGTTGCATGCCTCGCCGCTCTCCCGGCATTCCGGACATGGCGCTCCGGGTTAGGCTCACCTTCGTGAGCACATGCACTACCGCTTCCCTCGAAGCGGCCGAACCCCTCGCCGGAACGGCAGCTACCGCCCAGACCTGGCTGTTGATCGAGCAGACCGGACCGTGGGGAGCCAAGGCGCTGGCGGACAGCCACCTCGACCCGCACATCGGCCGGGCCTTGGAAGCTGCGACGGAAAATACCGGTGTACGCGTTGCTCTCATCCGCCGCCCTGGACGCCATGCCGATCTTCACGGCACTCCCCGGCGTCGGCTCTTCCTCGCGCACACGGCACCTGGCCGCTCTTGGATCCGCACCACCGTCGTCACCGACCCTCGAGCTGCGCTCGGGCTGGATTTCGCCGCCGCGGGAGCCGGAGATCATCGCGGTCTCTGGGAACCGTACACCGGCGAACCACTGGTGCTCGTGTGCACCAACGGCAAGCGGGATCGCTGCTGTGCGCTCCTCGGCCGCCCGCTGGCCGCCCGGCTGGCTGACGAGGGCAACGCGACCTGGGAGGTGACGCACATCGGTGGTCACCGCTTCTCCCCCACCCTTTTCGTCCTCCCCCACGGCTACGCCTACGGACGCGCCTCGACTGAACTCGTCGAGGATGTCGTGGAAGCGGCGCGCAGTGGCCGTGTCGTCCTCGACCAGTGCCGGGGCCGGTCGACGTGGGACCGGCCGGCCCAGGCAGCCGACCTCGCGGTCCGCGAGTTGCTCCGGGAGCGGCGCGCGGACGCACTCGATGTCATACGGACCGACTCGGTGCGGCCCGAACCGGGGGACGCCCACGGACGGACGTCCGGAGGTGGGCCGGCTGCGGACGTCGTTCGGAGTTGGGCGATCACCGTTGCGCATGCAGACGGACGTGCCTGGCGCGTGGTGATCGATCAGCGGACCGATGGTGCTCCGGCGCCCGCCAGCTGTGGTGCGCCGCTCGGTCCACCGACGCGGATGGCGGTCGCCTCCATCACCACGCTCGCGGACAGCACTGCCGCCGGGCAGCCCCTCGCGCCTGCTCTTCCGCCGCTCTGACGCCGCGGGTGGATCTGGCTCCGCTGCTCTCCCACCACGCCTGGATGGCCGCATTCCACCAGGCCGTCCGCCACCTGCCCCTACGGTGCAAGCCCACGCAACTCCCAACGCCAGTCCCAGCGTCGCGGCAAACCCCACCCCCAACATCGGCCCTAGGCATCGCAGTACGGTGGCCCGTCTCCCCGTGCCTCGTACTGCCACATTCGCTACCCGCGCACCAGCCCCCACGGCGCACATGCCTGTCCCCCTTCGCGCGCGGCCCTTGCGCGCACCCTGCCGGCTCTCTCACCCGTCCCAGCGCGGCACTCCGCGGCGCCACCGACAAGGCATGAGACCGGCCCGACTCGCAGACCTGACCCTGCGAGCGTACGCACACACAATCCGCAACCGCAGAGCCTGTGGATAACTCCACCGCCGGCCCCGGCACGGGCTTCGCCATCACCTCGATGAGCCCCGTCTCGAGCCCTCAGGAGGGAGGCGCTACTCCGCGTCCATGCCCTCGGAACGCCTCCATCACGGCGCCCAAGTCAGAGCCACCGAACTACCGACACCAACAACACCTGCTGCCCCGGGGGCAAGCACCTCGCCTCGTCGGATTACGGTGCAGCCGTGCCGGGAGGGTCCGCGAGGCCGTGCCGATAGGCATAGTGGATCGCCTGCGCCCGGTCACGCAGCCCCGCCTTGGCGAAGAGGTTGTTGATGTGGGTCTTCACCGTCGCCGTGGAGACGTGCAGCGTACGAGCGATCTCCGGATTGGTCTGCCCTTCCGCAACGAGCCGTAGGACCTCAACCTCCCTCGCGGTGAGCCCGTCCGGCGGCTCGTCGGGGGGTTCGGGGCGGCTGCGTGCAGGCTCGGCGATGCGCTCCAGCAGGCGCCGCTGAATCTTCGGTGACAGCCCGGCCTCACCCGAGAGCACGTCGTCGATGGCGCGAACGATCTCATCCCCGTCCGCGTCTTTGGTGAGGTACCCGCGAGCGCCGGCCTGCAGGGCGGGAAAGAGCGAGTCGTCATCGGCGTAGGTCGTGAGCACCACGACCTGGGTGCCGGGGTGGTCCGCACGGATACGACGGGTGGCCTCAACGCCATCGCAGCGCGGCATCCGGAGGTCCATCAGGACGACGTCGGGGGCGAGTTCGGCGACCATCCGGACGGCCTCGTCCCCATCGGCCGCCGAACCAACAACCTCGATGCCCGGCAGCAGCCCCAGCAGCATCACGATTCCTTCGCGCACCACTGTCTGGTCATCGGCCACGACCACACGCGCCGTCATGCGGGCACTCGCAACCGCACCACAAAGCCCTCCTCATCGGGGCCGGACTCCAGCGTTCCGCCGAGGAGTTCGGCGCGCTCCCGCATCCCGAGAAGACCGTACCCGGAACCGCTCTGTGCGAGCTCACCCGGCTTGCCGCGCCCACCGGAGTCACGCACCACCAGCCCCACGTTGTCGTCGGCGTACTCCAGCCGCACACGTACCTGAGCGCCAGGTGCGTGCTTGCGCGCGTTCGTCAGCGCCTCCTGCGCGACCCTTCGGACCGCGAGCCCCGCCTCCGCGGACAGTACGCGCTGCTCACCCACGACTTCCAGCTGCGTGCCCTCAGCGGCCGTCAGGCGGCGCAGGAAGTCCTCGACCGGGATCATCTCCCCACGCAGTGCGGAAAGAGCCTCACGCGTGCCGTCAAGCCCTTCTCGCGCCATTCCACGACAGGCCACCACCCGCTCCAGCAGTTGTTCACGGTCCGCCTCCAGATCGGTGCTGCGCTGGATCAGCTGCCGAGCCGCCTCCAAATGCACCAACTGGGCACTCAGGCTGTGCGCGAGGATGTCGTGAATCTCGCGTGCGATGCGGCCTCGTTCGGCGAACGCCGCGGTTTCGGCCTCGGCCTTGCGGGCCGCGCGTTCCTGGGCCAGCAGTCGCTGTGCGTTGCCGCGCGCCTCGGCGTCCAGGCGTACGACATAGCCGGCCAGGGCCAGGCCTGCGGCAGTCACGGCGGTGGTCAGCCAGTTGTCGTTGTTCACCCCGGCGAATGCACCGAGTGCAATGGCGGAGCACGGCACCGCGGCGCTGAGGGGCAGTCGCTCCATCGCCGTCATGGCGCAGGCGCACCAGAGGACGATCGCCGGCAAACGGGCGCCGACCAGGAAGAAGCCGAAGGCGGCGGCCTCCAGTACGACGAACAGCCCGATGGAGGGCCAGATCCGTCGCTCCAGTGTCAGGTGGAAGAAGCCCCGGAACGCCAGCACGGTGATGGCCATTCCGGCGGCCGCTGCGACCAGTCCCCAACCGCTGAAGGTCCCTGCCCCGAAGGTGGCCCACAGCAGGCCCCCGATCACGATGATGCGTATACCGCGGCCGATCCACAGACGCGTTTCGCTCTGGCCCTCATGGGTGAGCGACTCCCGCAGCGGCCATCTCGTCCAGGCATTCGGCGGCACGTCGGGTCCTTTCGGTGCGTGGCGCAGGTCTCAGACCGCAACAGGGACACGGTACGTCTGCTGCAGCCCCTGGGACCGCCACGTGGTCACACCGGCACGGGTCAGCAGCATCGCCGCTACGGACAGCAGGGTCGCCTGGCTGCCCTGGTGGACGCCCAGGACAGCGGCTATGCCTGTGAGGCCCAGGCGCAGAGCCATACCGCCGAGCCACACACCTGCTGCCGCCCAGGTCCCCTTGGTCCAGACCTCGCCGTTCTCGTCCGTCCACATGCGTGTCGTCCACGCCCATGCCGCACCGCTGGCCAGTCCGATGAGGAGCGTCGCGACCAGCAGGACCACGGAGGCGGCGCGATGGGCGGGATCCAGGAGGGCGGGCTGCCGCAGCGCCATGAAGATCAGGACGGCCGGCATCAGCCACCACTTCCTGCCTTCCGATGTGATCCGCTGCGCCGTGAACTGCCGCGCGAAGACGATCGCGACAACCGCGATGAGCACAGCGATGTTGAGCAAGCCGCTCATGGCCTGAGCCTCCGTGGGACGGGGAATTTCGACCCTCCCGACGCTACGGAGAGGGGCCCGTCGACCGGATCGGAGCCAGGGTGGGACGCGGGTGGAAATGACGACGGGCGTCTCTCCACCCGCGGGTGGAGAGACGCCCGTACGGAGCCGCGGCCGACTCAGGTGTCGATGCGTGAACGGTCCAGCGTGGCGGCAGAGTTGGTGATGAACTCCTTACGGGGAGCGACTTCGTTACCCATCAAGAGGTCGAAGGCCTTCTCGGCAGCTTCGAGGTCGCTGATGTTGATCCGACGCAGGGTGCGGTGGCGCGGGTCCATGGTCGTTTCGGCGAGCTGGTCGGCGTCCATCTCACCTAGGCCCTTGTAGCGCTGGATGCCGTCCTTGTAGCGGACGTTCTTGCGCTGGAGTTCCAGGAGCGTCTGCCGCAGCTCGTTGTCCGAGTACGTGTAGATGTACTTCTCCTGGCCCTTTTTGGGGTTGATCAGCTCGACGCGGTGCAGCGGCGGAACGGCGGAGAAGACCCGGCCCTGTTCGACCATCGGCCGCATGTAGCGCTGGAACAGCGTCAGCAGCAGACAGCGGATGTGGGCGCCGTCGACGTCCGCGTCGGCGAGGAAGATGACCTTGCCGTAACGGGCGGCGTCGATGTCGAAGGTGCGGCCGGAACCGGCCCCTATGACCTGGATGATGGAGCCGCATTCGGCATTCTTCAGCATGTCCGAGACCGACGACTTCTGGACATTGAGGATCTTGCCGCGGATAGGCAGCAGCGCCTGGAACTCCGAGTTCCGCGCCAGCTTGGCGGTGCCCAGCGCCGAGTCGCCCTCGACGATGAACAGCTCGCTGCGGTCGACGTCATCACTGCGGCAGTCGGCCAGCTTGGCCGGCAGCGACGAGGATTCCAGCGCCGTCTTCCGACGCTGCGCCTCCTTGTGCTGGCGGGCGGCGATACGCGTACGGGCCGCGGCGACGATCTTCTCCAGAACGGCACGCGCCTGCTGCTTGGCGTCCCGCTTGGTGGAGGTCAGGAACGCCTTGAGTTCCTTGCTGACCACCTGGGCCACGATCCGGGACGCCGCCGAGGTGCCGAGCACCTCCTTGGTCTGGCCCTCGAACTGCGGCTCCGCGAGCCGCACGGTGACGACGGCGGTGAGGCCCTCCATGGCGTCGTCCTTGACGACGTCGTCCTCGGCGACGCGCAGCAGCTTGCTGGCCCGCAGCACCTCGTTGACCGTCTTGGCCACCGAGCGCTCGAATCCGGCGACGTGGGTGCCGCCCTTGGGGGTGGCGATGATGTTGACGAACGACTTGACCGTCGCGTCATAACCGGTGCCCCAACGAAGGGCGATGTCGACGGCCAGTTCACGGGTGACTTCGGTGGGCGTCATGTGGCCGCGCTCGTCGAGCACCGGCACGGTCTCCTTGAACGTGCCCTGGCCCGTCAGCCGCAGGACGTCGCAGACGCCCTTGTCCTGCGCGAGGTACTCGCAGAACTCGCTGATGCCGCCGTCGTAGCGGAACGTCTCTTCCGTCTTCCCTGCGCCGTCGATGCCGCGCTCGTCCCGGACGATGATGGTCAGGCCCGGCACCAGGAAGGCGGTCTGGCGGGCGCGGGCGTGCAGCGTCTCCAGGGAGAGCTTGGCGTCTTTGAGGAAGATCTGCCGGTCGGCCCAGTAGCGCACCCGGGTGCCGGTCTTGATCTTGGGGATGCGCTTGCCCTTGTGCAGCCCGTTCGCGGGCTCGAAGGGAGCATCCGGGCCGGCTTTGGCGAAGGCACCGGGGACGCCGCGGCGGAAGCTGATCGCGTGCGTCTTGCTGTTGCGGTCGACCTCGACGTCGAGCCGCGCGGAGAGCGCGTTGACGACCGAGGCGCCGACGCCGTGCAGACCGCCGGACGCGGCGTACGAGCCACCGCCGAACTTTCCGCCGGCGTGCAGTTTGGTCATCACGACCTCGACGCCGCTGAGCCCGGTCTTGGGCTCGACGTCGACGGGGATGCCGCGGCCGTTGTCCTGGACCTCCACGGACCCGTCGTCGTGGAGGATCACCTCGATGTGGTCGCAGTAGCCGCCGAGCGCCTCGTCGACGGAATTGTCGATGATTTCCCACAGGCAGTGCATCAGGCCACGACTGTCCGTCGAGCCGATATACATGCCGGGACGCTTCCGGACGGCTTCCAGGCCCTCGAGGACGAGCAGGTGCCGCGCGGTGTAGTTGGAACCGTCCCGGTCTGCCCCGGTCAGCACTGCGGTGGACGGCACGGACATCTCGGCGGTCACGCGGTTCGCTCCTCGCTGAATTTCTGGCAGTCCGCATTCCGCGGACTCGGTTGTGGCGGTGTCGCCGGTGAGAGGGTACCGAGGCCTAGTAGAGCCGATGTGACGCCACCCGTGAGCATGACCATGGTAGTAGAATTTCGCTCGTACGTTCGATCGCTCGATGGGGTGACGTCCGAGTGACGTGCACATCACGTTCCCTTCGAGGCATGAACCATTTAGGCTCCGGGCACGTCCTCATCAACAACCGGCAAGCCAGCCGGGAGGGCAGACTTCAGCAACCAACGTGAATCAGACCACCACGCAATACGGCTCATTCGCCGCCACCCGGCAGCACCCGGCCCCCTCGAAAGAAATTTTTCGGGGAAAAGGCACGAGCGGGAACGTTTTCGGCCTGGTTGGATGTTGACCCTGGTACGACAGCTCGTCGAGCTAGAGAAGAGGCGACGTGACTACTGTTCTGACACCCGCGAGCCCGCTGACGGCCGCTGACCGGTGCGACCGCTGCGGCGCCCAGGCATACCTGCGCGTCGTCCTGATGTCCGGCGGAGAACTGCTCTTCTGCGCCCACCACGGCCGCAAGTTCGAGCCAGAACTCAAGAAGATCGCCGCGGAAATACAGGACGAGACGGAGCGGCTCACCACCACTCCAAAGTCTGCGTCCGAAGAGGAACGCTGACACTTCGCATCCACGACGAGCGAGTAGCGGCCGAGCGCCGTGCGGCGGGCGGTCTTTCCGGCACCACCGGGGAGGCCGCCCGTACTCGTACGCTCCGGCCCATACCGCTCCGTCGGCGCCGTTCAGCCGGCGCCGTGCGTCATCACTGCCGGAAGCAACGCGGACGCCCGCGTATAGACCCCGGGACTGCCCGCGCGCCCGCAGCCGGTCCCCCACGACACAAGCCCCACCAACCGCCCGCGCACCACCAGCGGGCCTCCACTGTCCCCCTGGCAGGCGTCCCGCCCGCCCTTGGGCTCCCCTGCGCAGAGCATCGAAGTGGCGTTGTACACCCCGTCGGCGCTGCCCGGATAAGCCCGCGCACACACCGCGTCACGCAGAACGTTCACCCTGGCGGACCGCAGTCGTGACGCGTAACTGCCGTCCCCGGTCATGTCACCCCACCCGTAGACCGTGGCGGCGTTGCCCGGCTCGTAGACACGATCGTCAGGGCGGGCTATTTGAATCGGCTGGTTGGGGACGCTCTCCTGGAGGGCGATGACCGCCATGTCGTCCTCATTGGTCCAGCTGTTGTAGTGCGGATTGACCCACACCTTGGCGACCTTGACCTCCTGGCCGCCCTTCCCCGTGAGGTTGTTGCGCCCGACGACGACGCGCAGGTCCTTGACCTCCTGCCACGGCAATCCCAGGACATCCCGGCCCATGCAGTGCGCGGCCGTCACCACCGTCGCGTGCCCGACCAGTACACCGCCGCAGAACTGGCCCGAGCGCTGGTCCCCGAACCGCTGGTGCGAAGCCAGGGCGACCGCCCAGGGGCTCTGCGACCGACGAACGGGCTTCCCCCCGACCACCGAACCATCCGCGGCCGCAGAGGCCGGCACAGCAAGAATCAGCGCAAGGGCCCCGAGGGCGGCGCGTATGGTCGGGCGCATACGGACTCCTGACTCTGGGACAGCGGTCACCCACCCAGAGTGACCCAAACGGGGGCGCCCCGCACCCGGACGGCCGCGAGCCCGGCCCCCACAGAGGTGGGAGGCCGGGCTCGCGGCACATTCGGAGCTGTTTCGGCTAGTCGAGGTAGTCCCGCAGCACCTGGGAGCGCGACGGGTGGCGCAGCTTCGACATGGTCTTGGACTCGATCTGGCGAATCCGCTCACGGGTGACGCCGTAGACCTTGCCGATCTCGTCGAGCGTCTTGGGCTGGCCGTCCGTGAGGCCGAACCGCATGGACACGACGCCGGCCTCGCGCTCGGAGAGGGTGTCCAGCACCGAGTGCAGCTGCTCCTGCAGGAGCGTGAAGCTGACCGCGTCGGCCGGGACGACCGCCTCGGAGTCCTCGATGAGGTCACCGAACTCGCTGTCGCCGTCCTCGCCCAGCGGAGTGTGCAGGGAGATCGGCTCGCGGCCGTACTTCTGGACCTCGATGACCTTCTCGGGGGTCATGTCGAGTTCCTTGGCCAGCTCCTCCGGAGTGGGCTCGCGGCCCAGGTCCTGGAGCATCTGGCGCTGGACGCGGGCCAGCTTGTTGATGACCTCGACCATGTGGACGGGGATACGGATCGTCCGGGCCTGGTCGGCCATGGCGCGGGTGATGGCCTGGCGGATCCACCACGTCGCGTAGGTCGAGAACTTGTAGCCCTTGGTGTAGTCGAACTTCTCGACCGCACGGATCAGACCGAGGTTGCCCTCTTGGATGAGGTCCAGGAAGAGCATGCCACGGCCGGTGTACCGCTTGGCGAGGGAGACCACCAGGCGGAGGTTGGCCTCCAGGAGGTGGTTCTTCGCTCGGCGGCCGTCCTCCGCGATGATCTCGAGCTCGCGCTTGAGCTTCGGCGCGAGCTTGTCGCTGTTCGCGAGCTTGTCCTCGGCGAACAGGCCGGCCTCGATGCGCTTGGCGAGCTCGACCTCCTGCTCGGCGTTGAGGAGCGGGACCTTACCGATCTGCTTGAGGTAGTCCTTGACCGGGTCGGCGGTGGCGCCGGCCGCGGCGACCTGCTGCGCGGGGGCGTCGTCCTCGTCCTCGTCCGACAGCACGAAGCCGGCGTTCTCGGGGGTCTCGGTGTCGCCGGGCTCGCCCTTGCCGGGAGTCGGGGTCTCCTCGGTCAGCTCTTCGTCGAGCAGGTCGTCGGCGTCCTTCTTGGACCCGGCCTTCTTGGCGGTGGCCTTCTTGGCCGTGGCCTTCTTCGCGACCGTCTTCTTGGCGGTCGTCTTCTTCGCCGCGGCCTTCTTGGCAGGCGCGGACTCCGACTCACCGGCGGCCGGGTCCACCATGGAGGCGGCGGCCGAAGCGGTGGTGGTCTTCTTCACCGTGGCGGTCTTGGCCGCGACGGTCTTGGTGGCGGTGCGCTTCGCCGGACTCTTCGCTGCGACGCTCTTGCGGGTGCGCTTGGGCGCCTCTGCGGCACTGACCATCAGCGTCACACCCTCCTCGTCGAGGATCTGGTTGAGGCTGCGCAGAACGTTCTTCCACTGGGTTGGCGGAATCTGGTCAGCCTCGAAGGCCCGACGCACGTCATCGCCGGCGATCTGCCCATCTGCCTTTCCCCGCTCGATGAGCGCCATCACAGACTCGGACTCGGCGATCTCCGGCGGGAGCGTACGGGATGTGCTGGCCGACACGAACAACCTCTCGGAACGATGGAAACGGCTTCCGACCCCGTCCACTGTGGATCGGAGCCGACGACCGCCGGTGGGGATGGACCGACGGCGCAGGGGCAACCGGGGAGTTGAACAGCGTCACGAACGCCGCTCGTATTCCCTCCTCGGCTATCACCTCTTACGTCATCGCGCTTCCTCGGAGAGCGTTACGCCCAATCTGCGTGGCCCGAGTCACACCCCATAACGACCCCTTCCCCGTCATATGACATGCAATCCTCTCAAAACCTTCCGCCGGATCCGGTCGACGTCCCGGATCCGGCGATCTTGCGCTCCTTCGGTGCGTACGGCGCGTCCTCGGCAGGGGCGTACGGGGCACGGGTCCGCGCGGTGCTCACGGTCCGCACGTGGTCGGGTACGAGCCTTCAGTGCTCGCGCGGCGCGGGGACGACGTGGTCGGCGGGCGTACCGGCACCCTGGCCGCCGGCCTCGCCATGGGCGGCGAGGAGCTGCCGCATCGCGGATTCGGCGGCGGTGGCGTCGCCGGAACCGATGGCGTCGACGACCCGCATGTGCTGGCCCACGGACGTCTCGACCGGCCGCTCGCAGCCGCCGCTGGATCCGCCGGAGACGTGCAGGGCGGAGGTGACGATGCCCGCGAGGTGCTCGAGCATGCGGTTGCCGGCGAGCTGGAGCAGCAGGGTGTGGAACTCGGCGTCCGCGCGGCCGAACGTCATGGTGTCGCCCTGGGCCGCGGAGTGGCCCATGATCTCGACCATGTCCGCGAGCCGCTGCTGGATGTCCTCGCGGGCGTGGCCGGCGGCGAGCCGGGCGGCGAGCGGCTCGATGGTCCAGCGCAGCTCGCACAGCTCACGACGCTGGTCGTCGCGCTGCGGCCCGTAGGCGCGCCACTCGATGATGTCGGGGTCGAGGAGGTTCCAGTCGCTGACCGGGCGTACCCGGGTCCCCACGTTCGGGCGCGCGCTCACCAGGCCCTTGGCTTCGAGGACGCGCAGTGACTCGCGGACGACGGTGCGGGAGACCTCGAAGCGCTGGCCGATCTCCTCGGGGACGAGCGGACGGTCGGCGCCGAGATCGCCGGAGACGATCATCTGGCCGAGTTGCTGGACGAGTTGGCCGTGGAGGCCGCGGCCGCGGCTGCCCGCCGCGCGCCGGCCGACCCGGCCGATATCTGTCTCGGAGCTCTCCCAGACCGGCGAGACGCGCTCCGTGCGGTCGTGGCCGGTCGCGTTGGCAGCGTTGGCGTAGGGGTAGCGGTCAAGCTCGCCGGGGCCTGCGAGGCCGGTGTCGCCGGGGCGAGCCGCGGTCATCATGGTGTGCGCAAGGGTACTCACGCATCCTTTGTCGGCGGCACTCCGAACGGCCTTGAGGTCTTTGGTGAAAAGCACACGAAAGGGTGATCGCCCGTTATCTCGCAATTGACGCTTTATCGGAAAGAAACGCGCTTTCGGGGGCGAGTTGTGGACAGCGAGCGCAACAACGGGGCCTGGAAACCGGCGTTTTGGCCGGTCGGCGTCGCCAGCCCGTTAGCACGGTGAACACATAAGCGCAGACCAGGGAGGCGGCGGCAACACCCTTGCATTGCCTACCGGTTGGGGTGCAGACGGCGTCATGACCGGAACACGTCGATCGCTTCCGGAAGGCATCTGGTGAGCATCGGGCGGGAGGTGGGTGTGGTGTTGTGCGGGACTGCGCTCGCCGTGGTGTGTGGCGTTCAGTTGGGGCGGCAGGAAAGGGAGTTGCCGGGAGCCGACTGGTGAGCCGGGTGGTGGCGGCGAGATTGTGCCGGAGTTCCTGAAGTCATCGTGGGAATCGGCGTCGCCTTGGTCGCCGGAATGCTGCCGTCGCTGTGGTGGTGGCGGAAACCGTGGTCGCTGGGGTCGCTGAGGCGCGAGGTCACCGAGGACGGTGAGTTCGCGGGCGGCTCGTTGACGGTGCGAGGGGGCGAGGGCGCAGGTAGTCGAGAGCGGTGGTGCGAAGCAGTGGCCGGTGCGTGTCCGGCCACCGTGGGGAGATCACCGGAGTGTGCTCTGGTGGCGGTGAGGGAGCTTGGTTGCCGTACCTCGTTGCCCGGCCCGCGGGGAGCTTGGGGCGGTGGGTCAGACCTCTGGGCGGAGCATCGGCGGGTTGAGGAGGGTCGCGCCGCCGGCGCGGAAGAGTTGGGCCGGGCGGCCGCCCTGGCGGGTGGTGGTCCCGCCGGTGGGGACCAGGAAGCCGGGGGTGCCGGTCACCTTGCGGTGGAAGTTGCGGGGGTCGAGGGCGACGCCCCAGACCGCCTCGTAGACGCGGCGCAGCTCGCCGACGGTGAACTCCTGCGGGCAGAAGGCCGTCGCGAGCGAGGAGTATTCGATCTTCGACCGTGCGCGTTCCACTCCGTCGGCGAGGATGCGCGCGTGGTCGAAGGCGAGCGGGGCGGTCAGGTCGCCGTCGCGGGCGTGGGTGTTGTTCTCCTGGTCCAGGAGGGTTTCGACGGGGGCCCAGCGGGCGCTGTGGGCGTCGCCGCCGGCCCGCGGGGCGGGCAGATCGGGGGCGAGGACGAGGTGCGCGACGCTGACCACCCGCATGCGGGGGTCGCGCTTGGGATCGCCGTAGGTGGCGAGCTGTTCGAGGTGCGCCCCGTATGCGGGCGGCGGGCTGCCCTCCGGCGGATAGGCGTGCAGGCCGGTCTCCTCGACGAGTTCCCGGGCCGCTGCCTCCGCCAGGTCCTCGTCTGCGCGGACGAATCCGCCGGGCAGAGCCCAACGCCCCTGGAACGGCGGCTCACCACGGCGTACGGCCAGCGCGCACAGGGCGTGGCGGCGCACGGTGAGCACGACCAGGTCGACGGTGACAGCGAAGGGCGGGAAGGCCGACGGGTCGTAGGGAGGCATGTCGTGATCATAGTCGTCCGCCTGACGATAAACAGGTCATGCGGCCTTCAAGCCCTCAGCTGCAGACCGTCCGCGGCTTCCTCGACCATCCCCATCCCGAGGCGGCTGATCCGTACGGCGAAGGGTTGCTCGGCGATGGTCAGTCCGGTCAGTTGCATCGCGCCGAGCGGGGTGGTGCCGAGCGGGCGGACGGCGACCGTTCCGGCCGGCACGTCGGGGCGCAGTCCTGCGAGGGCGATGAGTATCTGGACCGCGCCGGCCGCCGCGATGGCCGCGGGGCGGCAGGCCGCCGGGTGCGGAACAGGGATGCTGCCGACGGTGCGCTGTTCCCCGGCGAACATCTCCGGCAGGCGGTGCCCGAAGCTCTCCCCGGCGTCGAGGAGGCCCTTCGTCAGGGCGCCGGCAGCGGCTTCGTGGCCGGCCGCGGCCAGTCCGGCGGCGGCGACGGCAGTTTCGTGGACGCGGACCGCTCCGCTGCGGTGGCCGAAGGGGTTGTAGCCGCTCTCCTTGGCGGCGAGTCCGCGCAGGCCCCATCCGGAGTCCATGGCGGGGCTGCGGAGCAGTCGGGACAGTTGGGCGGTCTGGGGCGCGTCCAGGAGGCCCGGGGCCAAGGTGCCGCCGCCCAGGAGGCCGGTGTCGAGGAGGTGGGCGACGGTGGCGCCGAGGTGCGGGACCGGGCGGCCGTCGCAGGTGAGCAGGGCGGCGGGGCGGCCGCCGGTGCGGTCGTCCACCCAGAAGTCGGTGCGGAAGCGGGCGCGCAGTTCCGCCGCCCAGTCGCGGAGCTCGGCGGCGCCGGGGGATCCGCAGGCGTCCAGGAGGTCGGCGCCGAGGACCGCGGCGCGGTGGGCGTGGGCCTGTGTCTCGCAGCGGTAGGGGCCGTCGGGTGCGGGGTCGGGGAGGTAGCCGCCGCGGTCCGCGCCGCGTGGGTCGGCGGCCGTGCGCAGCCATTGGAGGCAGCGTTCGGCGGCGGGCAGCAGCCGCTCGGTCTCCTGGTCGGGCAGGCCCCAGCGGCGGGCCTCCGCGAGGACGGCCGGAAAGAGGAGGGTGGCTTCGATGCCGGTGCAGCCCGCTGGAGCGTGCGGTCCGGCGTCCCGGAGCGGGCCGGGAATTCGGCCGAAATCCGCCCCTGGGGTGGCCTGTTGGGTGCGGGCGAGGGTGCGCAGGGTGCTGGCGACGAGGCGAGTGCCGAGGGGAAGCAGCATGCGGGCGGTCCACAGGGCCTCGGCGGGTGCGAGGCCGCACCGCCAAGGGAAGCCACCGGCGACGAAGACGTCCGTGGGCAGGGACGGGTCGCGCATCAGCAGCCCGTGCAGGTCGTCGAGACTGCCGGCCATGAGGGCGTCCGCCCGGGCGTCGTCGCACTCCAGGCGGGCCGGGGACCAGGAGCGCGGTGGCCGTTCGCTGCGGGTGCGGGGGCCGGCGGGCCCGGTGCGCGGACCGGGGACGGAGGTGTCGGGGCCCCGCCCGGCCGGGGCCGGCACGCCGCCCGCGCCGTGTTGCAGGCGGGGATGGAGTTCGATGGTGCGGCGGCCGCCGGGCGGTAGCTCGAGTTCCCAGCGGAGCAGGCCCGCAGAGGCCAGGGCGTCCTGGGGAGCGGGGGTGGCGGTCACCACCGCGTGGGCCCCGCGCCCGGACCAGCGGAGGCCCGATCCGTGGACGGCGGCGCGCAGTTCGGGGCCGGGAAGGCCGACGGCGACGGCTCCGAGGTCCGCCAGGTCGGTGCCCAGGTAGATCTCGACGGGCAGTCGGACGGATCGGGTGGCGCTGCTGTGGAAGGTGATCCGTTCGGTGCCGTCGGCGGACCGCATCCGTTCCATCCGGATCTCCGGGTCCGGCCCGCGCTCGCCCGTTCTGCGGATCACGCCGGTGAAGAGGGCGCGGTCCGCGGCGATCAACCGCCCCTGGACGACGAGCGGTTCCTCGCCCGCGGCACGCACTTCGCAGCGGGCGAGGATCCGCCGGCCGTCGCGGTAGCAGCCGTCCAGGCCCTGGCCGGTCAGCTGCCCCGTGGTGGACGACACGGCGAGCGACGGGAGGGCCGTGCAGACCAACGCCGCATGGACCGGTTGGGGCTGGGGCAGCCGGGCCGGCGTGGTGCGCCGGTCCGAGGTGGGCCGGTGGGCCGGCTGGGTGGTGGGGACAATCCCTGGCACGCTCTGCGCTCCCTGGTGAGGTCGGGGCTCCGTACGGCCTGCGCCAAACAGGTGAACGGTGCGGCGGCGCCCAGGTCACGCCGGCCGTGTCTCGCCCCGTGCGGTCACGGCCGGCTTCGGTCACCACCCCTTCCTGCCCGACGGGTGCCCGGCGTGCCGGTCGTACGGGAACCGGGACCGGTGCCCCCGCGTGGCCCGCGGGGGCGGGTGGGCTTTGCCGGGCGCGGGGGCGCCGACCGCTGGGCGGACTGCCGCCGGTCCCTTGTGGTCGTCGTGCCTCCGTCTGTGGCGCCCTCGGCCTCCTCTCGCTGTTGGCGCAGGCAGCGGCGCAGCGGCTCGGGGTCCAGGCCCTCGTTGATGGCGCGGTGCAGCAGTTGCGCGAAGTGGCAGTCGGGGTCGGCGGTCAGGGCGCGGCTGAGGGCGACGCGGGCGGAGGGGCCGTCCGCTGTGGACCAGCAGACCCAGCCGGTGAGGGTCAGGGGCGCCGCCGCGTGTTCGGCGTAGCCGCCGGTGCAGCGGCGGGCGAGGGCGCGCCATAGCCGGAGGGCCGCCGCGGCGTCGGGGCCGTCCATCCATTCCGCGGCCCGGTCGCGGGTGATGCGGTCCTGGAGGCCGAGGATGAGGGTGGCCGCCTCGGCGTCGGTGATCAGCGCGTCGTCGCAGGCGTCGCGGGCGCGGTTGCTGCCGGAGGGGGTGTCCTGGCGGAACCGGTGGATCATCGCGGCGGCCCGTTCGAGGGTGGCCTGCTGGACGGCGATGGCGCCGTTCGGCTGGAGCATCCGCGGCAGGAGTTCCGCGGCCGCGTCGTCCAGCGCCTTCTCCTGGTCGGCACCGCGTGGTCCGGTGCGGGGTGCCAGCCGGGCGTCCATCTCCTTGAGCGAGCCGCGCACCTGCATTCCGGCGTAGGCGGCTGCCGCGGCCATCACGGACGTTCCCGGGAGGAACAGGGGTGTGCCTCCGGCGGGGCAGCAGCGGTAGTCGGGGCAGCAGTAGGACCAGTAGCGGCCGTTGGAGATGCACAGGGCCTCCAGGACCGGCACGTCCAGGGAGCCGCAGGCGGTGCGCAGCCGCTGGGCGAGCGGGCGCAGGCGCTCCTTGACGTCCTGGCCGCTCTCGCCCGGTGCTGGTTCCTGGCAGAGGAAGACGAGGATGCCGGCGAGGCGGTCGGAGCGCTTGCGCGCGCCGGAGATCAGGCAGTCGGCGAGCTGGTCGCTGACATCGGGCCAGTGGGACGGGTCCGCGGGGATGCCGAGCCGCAGTCGGCCGCCGAACCGGGCGCGCTCGCCGTGCAGCGCGACCATGACGACGCTGTCGTCCGGATAGAAGCCGAGGAGGTACGGCAGTGCGTCGGCGAGCTCGGCCGAGCTGCGCAGGGTGACCTGTGGCTCGGCGGGCGGGCTCGCGTCCTGGTCTGCGGGGTCCGGCGAGCGGGCGCCGGTCTGCGGGTGGGGGACGGCGGGGTCGGCCGCGGCGGTGGGCGCAGCGTAGGCACTGCAGGAGAGGGAGGGGTTGGGCGGGTCGTAGGGGGTGGGCGGATGGTCGTCGGGGGTCGGCGGCCGGGGTGGGCCCACGCGGGGTGTGGCGGTGGGCGCGGACGTGGTGGTGGGGGGTGCGGGATCGCCGTCGGTGCCGGGCTCGCTGTTGCCGCGGGCGCAGCTGCCGGCTTCCCCGCCACCGGGGTCGTGGGCGTCGATGTCGTCGGGGTGGGTGCCGTCGCGGTGAGTGTCGTCGGTGTGAGGCTCGTGCGGTTCGCTGTGCGGATTCATGGCTCGAAGATCCCGCGGTCGCGCAGCGTTCCGCGACCCCTGTGGATAACTCTTGGGTGCCGCGGTTTTCCACAGCCCGGGGCGAGGGTTCGCGCGTTGTCGGTGGCATCGGGTTGCATGGGGGCATGAGCAACGAAGACCTGCGTACCGCGGCCGATGCCGTCCTCAGCCGTCTCGTCGGGGATCCCGGCGGGACGGCCCGGCTGCGTGAGGACCAGTGGCGGGCGATCGAGGCGCTGGTCGCCGACCACCGCCGGGCCCTGGTCGTGCAGCGGACCGGCTGGGGCAAGTCCGCGGTCTATTTCGTCGCGACGGCGCTGTTGCGGGAGCGCGGCAGCGGGCCGACGGTGATCGTCTCGCCGCTGCTCGCGCTGATGCGCAACCAGGTCGACGCGGCCGCGCGGGCCGGCATCCGGGCGCGCACGATCAACTCCGCCAACACCGAGGAGTGGGACACCGTCCAGGCCGAGGTGGCGGCCGGTGAGGTGGACGTCCTGCTGGTGAGCCCCGAGCGGCTCAACAATCCGGATTTCCGTGATCAGGTGCTGCCCAAGCTCGCGGCGGCCACCGGGCTCCTGGTGGTCGACGAGGCGCATTGCATCTCCGACTGGGGCCACGATTTCCGGCCGGACTACCGGCGGCTGCGCACGATGCTGGCCGATCTTCCGCCCGGTGTGCCGGTGCTCGCCACGACCGCCACCGCGAACGCCCGGGTGACGGCCGATGTCGCCGAGCAGCTGGGGACGGGTGAGGGCTCCGCCGAGGCGCTGGTGCTGCGCGGTCCGTTGGACCGGGAGAGCCTGAGCCTGGGTGTGCTGCCGCTGCCCGATGCCGCGCACCGGCTGGCCTGGCTCGCGGACCATCTGGACGAGCTCCCGGGCTCGGGGATCATCTACACGCTCACCGTCGCGGCCGCCGAGGAGGTCACCGCGTTCCTGCGGCACCGGGGGCACACGGTCGCCTCGTACACCGGCAAGACGGAGAACGCCGACCGCCAGCAGGCGGAGGACGATCTGCTCGCCAACCGGGTCAAGGCGCTGGTGGCGACGTCCGCTCTGGGGATGGGCTTCGACAAGCCCGACCTGGGGTTCGTGGTGCACCTGGGTTCGCCGTCGTCGCCGATCGCGTACTACCAGCAGGTGGGCCGGGCCGGCCGCGGTGTCGAGCACGCCGAGGTGCTGCTGCTGCCGGGCCGGGAGGACGAGGCGATCTGGAAGTACTTCGCCTCGCTGGCGTTCCCGCCGGAGGAGCAGGTGCGGCGGACGCTGGACGTACTGGCGGCGGCCGGCCGGGCGGTGTCGCTGCCGGCGCTGGAGCCGCAGGTCGAACTGCGCCGCTCCCGCCTGGAGATCATGCTCAAGGTCCTCGATGTGGACGGGGCCGTCCAGCGCGTCAAGGGCGGCTGGACGGCCACGGGCCGGCCGTGGGCGTACGACGCGGAGCGCTATGCGTGGGTGGCGCGGCAGCGGGAGGCCGAGCAGCAGGCGATGCGGGAGTACGCCGCGGCGTCGGGTTGCAGAATGGAGTTTCTGCGGCGGCAGTTGGACGACGAGGCGGCTGCCGCGTGCGGCCGTTGCGACAACTGCGCCGGTCCGCGGTTCACCGCCGAGGTGTCCGCCGCGTCGCTGGACGCGGCCCGTGGTGAACTGGGCCGCCCCGGCGTGGAGGTGGAACCGCGGCGGATGTGGCCCACGGGGCTGCCGGCTGTCGGCGTCGACCTCAAGGGCCGGATCCCGGCGGGTGAACTGGCCTCGACCGGCCGGGCGTTGGGGCGGTTGTCGGACATCGGGTGGGGCAACCGCCTGCGGCCGATGCTCGCGCCGCAGGCACCTGACGGGCCGGTGCCCGACGACGTGGCGGCCGCCGTGGTGACGGTCCTCGCCGACTGGGCCAAGGGGCCCGGGGGCTGGGCCTCGGGTGCGCCGGACGCCCCGGCGCGCCCGGTGGGTGTCGTCAGCCTCGGCTCGCACAGCCGCCCGCAGTTGATCCGCTCGCTCGCCGAACGGATCGCGGCGGTGGGCCGGATGCCGTTCCTGGGCACGGTGGCCTCGGTGGACGACGGCCCCGGGACGAGGGTGCCGCGGAGCAACAGCGCCCAACGGCTGCGGGCCCTGCACAGCTCGCTGGTGGTGCCGCCGGAGCTGGCCGGAGCGCTGGCGTCAGCGGGCGGCCCGGTGCTCCTGGTGGACGACTACGCCGACACCGGCTGGACGCTGGCGGTGGCCGCCCGGTTGCTGCGCAGGGCCGGGGCAGGCGGGGTGTTTCCGCTGGTCCTCGCCGTGCAGGGGTAGCCGGATCCGGCGGCGGGGCCCGGGAGAGACGGGAGGGAGCACCTGGGTATCGGAGGCGGGTGCGGCGGGCAGGGATAGCAGCGGTGCACCGGGTGTTTCCGGCCGTTCGCGGGGAATTGCTCGTTGCCGCAAGCCTGTACGAGCCGCGAGAATGGGAAGTGCTTCCCGGTATCCGGCCGTTCGCGGTCCGGCAGGGTCATGCCGTGGTGCACCGGCGCGCCCGGCCGCGGCCCGCAGCGCGGACACGCAGACGAAGGGAGGACGATGGCCTTCGGATTCGCCCGGCCCGCACCGGATCCGCCGCCCGAAGCCGCCGATTCCACCGCTCGCCTGGGGCGGCTGTTGGAACCGGCGGAGTGGGCGTCGGCCGGAATCCCGCTCCTACGCAACCCCCGTGAGGTCGTCGCCGACCTGTACACCCGTCATCTTCCGCGGCCGTCGACGGTGATCGTGGCGGTGCTGGACCCTGACGAACGGGTCGTTGCCAGCGCGTCGTTCACGGGGCCGGCGTCGGCTCCCGATGGTTGGGCCTACCGCAATGCGCTGCTGGCGCAGTTGCGTCGGATCATCCCGCACGATCTGCGGTTGCGGGTTCCGGCCCGGACGGCGGTGCTGCTCCACTACCGGGAGGGCGAGCTCCGTTGGTCGGAGGCGGACGGTGCGTGGATGTGGGGGCTGCGCGACGCCTGCACCCTGCACGGGCTCCGCTGCGGGGCGTTCATCGCGCTGGCCCGGGGCCACTGGCAGGTACTGGGTGAAGGGCGGGGCGGGCGGTGGCCCCGGGTGACCGCCCCCGGGAAATCCCGGAGGGCGGACGCGGCGCGGGTGGGTCCCCGCCACGGCGCGGCCGAGGGGACCGGGGCGGTGGGCGCCACCGGCGGTGCGCCCGCCCCGGAGGGCGGCGCGCTTTCGCCGGCGGTGCCCCCACAGGACCCGCGGGCCGCGGAGGGCCCGCCTGGTCAGGACCCGGCTGGTGCGCAGCGTGTCCCGTCGGCGCGGACCGCCGCATCGGGCGAGCAGCCGCGGAACGGCGGCCGGGGAACGCCCCGGCGCGCCGGCGGTGGCGCGGCGGAAGCGCGCCACCGGGCGGCGTACTGACCGCGGCGCGCCCGGCCGGACGACCGGTGCCCGGGCGCGCCAACGAGCCCGACCGGCCATGAGCGCCGGCGGGCCACGCCGGGGCAGCGGTGGTCAGGCGTTCGCGCCGAGCACCGCGTTGATCCGCTCCGGGTCGCCGCAGACGATCAGCAGCACTCCGGCACGGGCCATCGCGGCGGGCAGCGCCCGCGCGGTGGCCTCGTCGTCGTCGCCGTTGACCGCGACGACCACGACGGGCCGTTCGGCGGCGCGTTCGGCGCCGGCGGCGGCGTAGAACACGTCGTCGGCGACGTCGTGCTGGGCCCAGTAGGACGCCTCGCCGAAGGACAGTTCGTGGGCCGCCCACGGGTGGTTCTCACCGGTGGTCAGCACCAGGATCTCGCCCGGCGCGCGGCCGGAGTCCAGGAGCAGGTCGACGGCCTCGTCGGCGGCGTCGACGGCTCCGCCGACGGGTGCCGGTATCAGCTGGAGCTGGGGGCCCGCGGCGTTGCCGGTCGTGGCGACCGGAGGCTGCGGGGAGTCGGTGCGCTGCGCCGGGGGGGCCGGGACGGGCCCACGCGACGGGGTGACGGGTCCGGGCTTGCCCGGACGGGCACTGGACGCGGGGGCACCTCGCGGCGGAGCGGGGCGGGGACCGGGACCAGGTACGGGACGGGGGGTCGGCGCGGTGCGGCCGGCGGCCGGAGTTGCGCGGGGACCCGGGACACTCTCGTGAATCTGAGGCTCCTCGGGGATGAGAGGCATAAAGGGATGTCTATCAAACGTAGGTGCGGGACATGTCAGTGGGTACCGAATTCCTGCCCCGCTCCGCTCAGAAGTCGAAGCCGAGTTGGCCACCGGCTTCCAGAGCGGCTGCTTCGGGAGTGACGCGCACCTTCTTGAGGTGCCGCCACCTGGGCAGGGCGTCCATGTAGGACCAGGACACCCGGTGGTACGGCGTGGGACCGTGCTCCTCCAGGGCGGTGCGGTGGGTCGGCGAGGGGTAGCCGGCGTTGGCTGCGAAGTCGAAGTCGGCGTACTCCAGGCCGAGTTCGGCCATCATGACGTCCCGCCGCACCTTGGCGATCACGGACGCGGCGGCGACCGCGATACAGGACTGGTCACCCTTGATGACCGTACGGACCCGCCACGGCGCGCCCAGGTAGTCGTGCTTGCCGTCGAGGATGACCGCGTCCGGCCGGACCGGGAGCCCCTCCAGGGCACGTACGGCGGCGAGCCGCAGTGCCGCGGTCATCCCCAGGGTGTCGATCTCCTCCGGGGAGGAGTGCCCCAGGGCGTACGAGGTGACCCAGGTGGTAAGCACCTCGCAGAGTTCGGTGCGGCGCTTGGGGGTCAGCAGCTTGGAATCAGTGAGTCCGTCCGGTGGCCGGCGCAGTCCGGTGATGGCGGCGCAGACACTGACCGGGCCGGCCCAGGCTCCGCGCCCGACCTCGTCGATCCCTGCGACGATCTTGGCGCCCGTGGTGGCGCGCAGTGATCGCTCGACGGTATGGGTGGGGGGCTCGTACGGCATGGCGCCAGCCAGATTACGCCTATTCGGCGCGGCCGTCCGCATCGGATCCGAAGCCGGCGTTCGCGAGCGCCGGCGGAGGGCCCGGTACGGCGGTCCGAAGCGGTTGCCGGCAGGTGGGCGCGAAGGCTCCGGCGGGCACGGGGAGGCGGGCGTCTGGGCGCGAAGTCGCCGGTCCGCGCGGCTCGTTGCGCCCCGCGGCGGACGGGCGGACGGGCGGCGCGGGGGCGGCGGTCAGAGGGCGGGGGTCCAGGCGGGGAGCGGTTCGGTACGGTCGAGCCATTCCTGTGGCGGGGCGCCGCCGGGGGCCGCGGCGACGATGCCGCCGACGATGCCGCAGGTGGTGTCGACGTCCCCGCCGGCCCGGGCGGTGGTCCAGAACGCCTGCTCGAAGTCGCCGAGGTTGCGGGCGGCGGCCCAGAGGGTGAACGGCACGGTGTCGTGGGCGCTGGTGCGGCGTCCGCAGCCGAGGACGGCGGCGACGGTTCCGGGGTCGGCGTAGTCGAGCATGTCGCGGGCCCGGCGCAGGCCCGCCTGCACAGCGCTGCGCGGGATCAGGGCCAGTACGCCGTCGATCAGCTCCACGGGGCCGAGGGTGCGGGCCGGGTCGGCGACCAGGGCGGCCGCGGCGGCCACGGCCATGGCACCGACGACGGCCTCACGGTGCTGGTGGGTGGGGTAGGCGGAGATCTCCGCCTGGTGGGTGGCCTGCTCGGGGTCGTCGAAGTACCAGGCGCCGAGGGGGGCGATGCGCATGGCGGCGCCGTTGCCCCAGGAGCCGTGGCCGTTGAAGAGCGCGGCGGCCAGCTCGCGCCAGTCGCCGCCCGCGCGGATCAGGCGGAGGAGGCGGTCGACGGCCGGGCCGTACTCGCGGCCGTCGTCGTGGCGGTCGGCGAAGGAGCGGGCCAGGGCGTCCTGGTCGACGCGGTGGTGGGTGGTGAGCACGGCCAGGACGGAGCAGGCCATCTCGGTGTCGTCGGTCCACCGCCACGGCGCGGGCGGCAGCTCGCGGCGCTTGAGGGAGGGGTAGTGGGCGGGGGCGAAGAACTGCGATCCGAGGGCGTCGCCCACGGAGAGGCCACGCAGGCTCGCCAGAGCCCGCGCACAGCGGTCCGCGTCACGAGGATCAGGGGTCGTCATCGCTGTGCACTTTAACCGGTGACGCCATAAGGCTCGGGTTCACACCAGCGCTCGAAGGGCCGGTCGAGGGCGTAGCGGCCGTCCGGGCCGAGGAGCAGGGTGCGCCATTCGGCGTTTCCGGGGTTGGACAGCGATTCGAAGTCGGCGACCGACCAGTGGAACCACCGCATGCAGAACAGCCGCATGGTGAGGCCGTGCGTGACGATCAGGACGTTGGGCGGGTGGTGGGGGTCCTCGAAGCTGCGCCAGAGGCTCTCCAGGAAGGCCCCGACCCGGTCGTAGACGTCGGCGCCGGACTCGCCCTGTGCGAAGCGGTAGAAGAAGTGGCCGTAGGCGTCGCGGTAGGCCTTCTGGCGTCGCACGTCGTCGCGGTCCTGCCAGTTGCCCCAGTCCTGTTCGCGGATTCGGGGCTCCTCGCGGATCCGGACGTTGCCGGGGTCCAGGTCGAGGCTCCGGAAGGTCTGGTGGGTGCGGCGGTACGGCGACACGTAGGCGGAGATCCGCTCGTTGCCGAACATCTCGCGCAGCCTTCGGCCGGCGCCCTCGGCCTGGCGCAGCCCGCTCTTCGTCAGGGCGAGCGCGTGGTCGGGCTCGCGCTCGTAGACGGTGTCGTCGACGTTCCCCACGGACTCGCCGTGGCGGAGCAGGACGATGCGTCGGGGCCGGGCCATGCCGCCAGCGTAAAGCGCCTGCCCTGTACATGCCGTGTGTGGCGGGTGGGGCTCCTGAGGGAGGCGCCCTCCTTCAGCAGGCGGCGAGGACCAGGCGGCCGTCGCGTATCTCGTAGGGGCGGCCGGTGAAGCGGCGGCGCAGCAGGCGGTCGTGGGAGACCACGACGAGGGCACCGGGCCAGGCCGTCAGCGCCTCTTCCAGTTCCTCGACGAGGGCGAGGGCCAGGTGGTTGGTGGGTTCGTCGAGCAGCAGGAGGTCGGCGGGGCGGGCCAGCAGCCGGGCCAGCGCCAGCCGGCGGCGCTGGCCGGCCGAGAGCACCCCGACGGGGACGTGGAGGTCGCGCTCCCGGAACAGGCCGAAGGACAGCAGCAGGGCGGCCAGCTCGTCGGCGTCACCGGTGAGGCCGCGACCGAAGGCGGCGAGCAGCGGCTCGGTGGGACGGGAGACCGGGATTTCCTGGGCGAGGAGGCCGATGCGCCCCCGGCGGACGACCGTGCCGCTGTCGGGTGCGGTGAGCCCCGCCATGACCCGCAGCAGGGTGGTCTTGCCCGCGCCGTTGGCGCCGTGGACGAGGACGCGCTCGCCGGCGGAAATGGTGAGCGTGTCCACCGCGAGGCGGTCGCCGACCCGGACGTCGTCGAGCCGGACCAGGGTGCCGGTCGATTCGCCGGCGTCGGGGGCCGCCTGGAAGCGGAGCGGCTCGGGCGGGCGGGGAACCGGCTCCGCGCGGAGCCGTCGGAGCCGTTCCTGGGCGTTGCGCACCCGGCTGGAGACGGATGCCTGGACGCGGCCGCGGTCGCGGTCGTAGGCCATCTTGTTGTTGTCCTTCATGGCCCGGCCCTGGGCGACATCGTGTGCGGCACCTGCGGCGTGGTCGGTGAGCCGGGCGACCTCGTCGCACCACTGGGCGTATTCCTGCTCCCAGCGGCGGCGGGCGGCGGCCTTGGCGGCGAGGAACGTGCCGTACCCCTCGCCGTAGCGGACGAGGGCGCGGCGGTCGGCGTCGACCTCGACGACCGCGGTGGCGATGCGCTGGAGGAAGAGCCGGTCGTGGGAAACGGCGAGGACCGTGCCGCGGTGGGCGAGCAGGGCCTCCTCCAGCCAATCGAGGGCGGCGGCGTCGAGGTGGTTGGTCGGTTCGTCGAGGAGCATCACCTCGGGCGAGGCGGCGATCAGGCAGGCGAGGCCGAGCCGGGCCTGTTCGCCTCCCGAGAGGCTGCCGAGCAGCCGGCCGTGGTCCAGGCCGTCCAGCCCCAGGCCGTGCAGGGCGCGGTCGACACGGGCGTCCGCCTCGTATCCGCCGCGCAGCTCGAAGCGGGTGAGCAGGTCGCCGTACTCGTCGAGCTGTGCCGGGGTGGCGTCCCCGAGGGCGGCTTCCAGGACCCGCAGGCGGCGCTCGATGCCGCGGAGCTCGGCCAGGGCTGCGTCGACGGCGTCCTGGACGGTGCGGTCCGGAGGGAGGTCGGGTGTCTGGCCGAGATAGCCGGTGCCGCCGTGGGCGGTGAGGACGGCGCGGCCTTCATCGGGTGGTTCCAGGCCGGCGATGATGCGCAGCAGGGTGGACTTGCCGGCGCCGTTCTCCCCGACGATCCCGATCCGTTCGCCGGGGCGTACGGCCAGGCAGACGCCGTCGAAGAGGGGGCGGTCGGCGTGGGCCTTGGTGACGTCGTGCAGCGAGATCTGCGTGGGCACGTGATCCTCCGAGTGATGCCGCGGACACGCCGGACGGCACGACCGACCGGCAAACGCAACGAGAGTTGCGTTACGATGAGAGTGACACACCGAACGAACTAACGCAACTGGAGTTGCAATTGTCTGGCGAGGGCGAGAACAAGCGGGCCGAGGGCAGCGATCCGGCGCCCCCTCCCACCCCGGGCGCCCAGCGCCCCGGCGGGCGCACGGCGCGCACCCGGGCCGCCGTCCGGGACGCCGTGCTGACCGGCCTCATCGAGCTCGGCTATCCCGGGCTGACCGTCGAATACGTCGCCGAGCACTCCGGGGTGCACAAGACGACGCTCTACCGCCGCTGGGGGGACGTGGAGGGCCTGCTGGCCGACGCCCTGGACCTGGCGGGCGAGGACAGCTGGCTGCCGCCCGACACGGGGTCCCTGGAGGGCGATCTGCGTGCGCTCGCCCACGAGGTCGTCGCCTCGTTCGCGGAACCCGCGGCGGCCGCGTCGGGCTCCGCGATGATCGCGGCCGGGTTCCAGTCGGAGCGGGCCGCCGTGGCGCTGCGCGCCTACTACACCGAGCGGTTCGCGCGCTGCGGGGCGCTCGTCGAGCGCGCCGTCCACCGCGGGGAGCTACCGGCCGATCCGGACGCCGCCGTCGACGCCGGGGCGCTGGTCCGGGCCGTCTCCGCCCCTCTGTTCTTCCGGCTCTTCATCACCCGGGAGCCGATCGACGAAGCACTCGCCGACCAGGCCGCCGCGGCGACACTGGCCGCGGCCCGCGCGGGCGCCTTCACCCGCGGCCGACCGGCCGGCGCCGCGTCCGGCTCCCCGGAGCGGTCGGGCTGAGCGCGGCGCTCACACCGTCCAGGACGGTTCGAGCTGCACCACATCACCCGTGATCGTCTGGATGTCGGCGGCTATCTGGGCCCGGAGCGCCAGCCGTTCCACGCGCTCCGGGCGGTACTTGCCGCGCTCGGCCGCCGACTGCCACATCGACAGGACCAGGAACTCCTCCCCCGGCGCCCGGCCGACCATCCCCCGGAGCATGCCGGGCGACCCGGCCATCGCCGGGTTCCAGACCTTCTCCTGCATGAGCACGAAGTGGTCCACCCGGTCCGGGCGCACCTGGCAGTGCGCCAACCGCAGCACGTCCGCGTCCCCGAAGGACGGCCGGAACCCCACTTTCACGTCGAATTCGTGCTCGAACAGCCGGATTTGCGTGTCCTTGTAGGTGCCGGTCTGCGCGGCCGCCAGCCGGTCGTGGGAGCGCGCCATGAAGGAGTCGTAGAACGCCCGGCTCTCCCAGAAACCGACCAGGTGGGCCACGCCGGGCCGGGACCGGCTCCAGCCCCCGGCCTGCCCCCGGAAGCCGGGCTCACCCAGCAGCCCGGCCCATTTCCGCTGCCCCCGTTCGAACCCTCGGCGGTCCACGACGGTAAGGCGAATCCACTTGACCAGCACCGCGCCATCGTACGACCCGACAGCCACCGGAACCGCTGCACAGCGGCTACCGCCCGCCCCGAACTCCCTTACGGGATCGGATCGGTGAACACCGGCCCCTGGGGCCAACGGAGAGAAGCACAGGGATGTTGCCCGGCCTCACCGCCCACCTCGATGGCCGCCTCGTGCGCGGCGCCGCAGAAGGCCGACGGCCGCCCCTCACACTCGTCGCCCAGTTCACAGCGACGGGCTGAACGGCGCACAGGGCGAACCCTCTTGTTCGGCATGCGCGTGAACACAGCCGCAGCAGTATCGACTTACCGACATCGGTGAGTGAACGGCACGGAAAGCACCTCGACTTACCTACGCCCCCTCACTCGACACAATGATCCATTGCGCCAGCGACAAGGAACAGCATTGCACCGAGACAATGGCGTTCATTGCACCGAAGACGATGACCCCTTTGCGTCGGACGCAAGAACACCCCCGGATGGCCGCGGACTTACCGGGTCGACGCCCCCGGCAGCGTGGCACGATGGTCGAACACGGGGAAATCCTGGGGAGTTGTCCACGGTCACGCGGACGGGCTGGGCCTCGGGAGCTGACGGAAGGGGAGCCCGGTGAGCACGTTCAACAAGGGGATCGAGAAGGTCGTGGTGGCGCTCGGATGGGATCCCAGCCCCACCGGTGAGCCGGACATCGACCTGGACATCATCGCGGCGACGTACACAACGGACGCGCCGCAGGGCGAACCGGCCTACCTGGTGCACTTCGACAGCCGGTCACCCGACGGGACCATCACCCTCAACCGGGACAGCCGGACCGGCCAGGGTTTCGGTGACGACGAGGTCATGACACTGGAGTTGGAGCGGCTGTCCGAGCGCTACTCCCGCGTCGTGGTGGGCGTGGTGATTCAGCAGTCGCACGGCCGGAGGGTCTTCGGTGAGGTGGCGAACACGCTCATCGAGGTCCGCGAGGGCTACACCACGCTGGGGCGGAACGACTTCGCCGGGGTGGCCGACGCCACCGCGGCAACCGTCGCCGAGTTCGCGCGGGACGCCTCCGGCGAATGGCGGTTCCAGGCCGTACTGCGCGGGTTCGACGCCGAGCCGGACGCGTTCAGCAGGCTGATGGGCGGCTGACCGGCGCCAGCGGCAGATCCGGAGGGGAGGCGGCGGCGAGCCACCTCCCCTCCGGCGTACCGCCCACTCGACGCACCCACGCACCCGTCACCCGCTCACCCGTTAACGACGACGGTGGGCCGCGGCCATTGAGGGTGCGATCGGCCCGGCCGGCGTCAGCCCCGGCAAGGAAGCCGGCGATCTTCGCTGCGGCGCCGTGCAGCCACCTACGTCGCGCCCCGAGAATCCCAGCGCCCGCCACCTCCACCAAAGTCCCCCGCCCCCCAAAAAACCCACCCTCTCCCCCACCGGAATATCGCAATTTCTCGATTCCTCGATTCCCCATCGTTCGCCGTGCGCCGGCATAACCACTTGCCGCCCGATTCACCCGCGCCAAGGATTGCCGCCATGTCTGCTCTCACCGCGCCCGACGGGACCCCGCTCGCCTATCACCTCGTAGGGAAAGGCGAGCCACTGCTCTGCCTTCCCGGGGGCCCCATGCGTGCCTCCGCCTACCTCGGCGATCTGGGCGGATTGGCGGCCCATCGCCAATTGATCCGGCTCGATCTGCGCGGCACCGGTGATTCCGGCATTCCCGCCGACCCGGCGACCTATCGCTGCGACCGGCAAGTGGACGACGTCGAAGCGCTCCGCGCACACCTCGGACTCGAACGCGTCGATGTTCTCGCGCACTCCGCGGCAGGCGATCTCGCCCTGCTCTATGCGGCCCGTTTTCCGGAGCGGATCCGCAGCCTCACTCTGGTCACCGCCCGGGCCCGCGCCCTGGGCATCGATTTCACCGAGGCGCACCGGCGGGAGGCGGCCGCCCTGCGGTCCGCCGAACCGTGGTTCCCGGCCGCGTACCGCTGCTACGAGACGGTGTGGGCCGGTTCCGCCACGGATGCCGACTGGGACGCCATCGCCCCCTTCTTCTACGGCCGTTGGGATGCCGCCGCCCAGGAGCACGCCGCGTGCGAGGTCGCGCAGAGCAATGAGGAGGCCGGGGCGAGGTACGCGGCCGACGGCGCCTTCGACCCGGTCGCGGCGCGTGCCGCCCTGGCCACGCTGGATGTGCCGGTGCTGCTACTCGCGGGCGAGCTGGACAGCGGCCCGCTGCCCCGGGTCGCCGCGGAGATCGCCGCGCTGCTGCCCGGCGCCACACTGGCCGTCCAGCCGGGTGCCGGCCACTACCCCTGGCTCGACGACCCGGATCGCTTCACCGGGACCATCAGGGATTTCCTCCCGTAAGAGGCAGACCTCTCGCAAGAGGCAGTCCCCCTCACAAGAGGTAACCCCCCTCGCAAAAGGGAATTCCTCCCGTAAATCAATCCCCCCGGACCACGCATGCCGCAAGCGAAAGGGCGGCGACCCCGGGTCCTCCCGGTGTCGCCGCCCTTGTCAGCTCACGCCCGGCGGCCGATCATCGGCCGCCGCCCCAGTGGGGCGCCGGGCTCAGCTGCAGCCGCTGGTCGAGCCGCAGCCCTCGCAGAGGTAGCAGCTGCCGGCCCGCTGCATCTTGGTGCCGCAGGAGAAGCAGAGCGGGGCGTCGGCGTTGATCCCCAGCTGCATCTCGACCAGTTCGGCGTTGGTGTGCGCCTGCTTGGGGGCCGGTGCGGGGGCCTCCGCGACGACCTTGGCCGTCGGCGCGGCCTCCTTCAGCGGCTCGGTCTGTCGCGGCGCGGACTGGGCCAGGCCCTCCACGTCGACCTCGTCCTCGGGCAGCTCGTACGAGCCGGTCTCCAGGTGGCGCTGGCGCTCCTCGACGGAGTGGATGCCGAGCGCCGAGCGGGTCTCGAACGGCAGGAAGTCCAGCGCCAGGCGGCGGAAGATGTAGTCGACGATCGACTGCGCCATCCGCACGTCCGGGTCGTCGGTCATACCGGCCGGCTCGAAGCGCATGTTGACGAACTTCGAGACGTAGGTCTCCAGCGGCACGCCGTACTGGAGGCCGACCGACACCGCGATGGAGAAGGCGTCCATCATGCCCGCGAGGGTCGAGCCCTGCTTGGACATCTTCAGGAAGACCTCGCCGAGACCGTCGTCCGGGTAGGAGTTGGCGGTCATGTAGCCCTCGGCACCGCCGACCGTGAAGGAGGTGGTGATCCCCGGGCGGCCCTTCGGGAGGCGCTTGCGGACCGGGCGGTACTCGACGACCTTCTTCTCGGCGGCCTTCTCGACGACCTCGGTCTTCTTCTCCTCTTCCTTCTTCTTGGCGGAGAGGGGCTGGCCGACCTTGCAGTTGTCGCGGTAGATCGCGAGCGCCTTCAGGCCGAGCTTCCAGCCCTGGAAGTAGACGTCCTCGATCTCCTCGACGGTGGCCGTCTCCGGGACGTTGACCGTCTTGGAGATCGCACCGGAGAGGAACGGCTGGGCCGCGGCCATCATGCGGACGTGGCCCATCGGGGAGATGGAGCGCTCGCCCATGGCGCAGTCGAAGACCTCGTAGTGCTCCGGCTTGAGGCCGGGGGCGTCGACGACGTTGCCGTGGTCGGCGATGTGGGCGACGATCGCCTCGACCTGCTCGGGCTGGTAGCCGAGCCGCTTGAGCGCCTTGGGGACCGTGTTGTTCACGATCTGCATGGAGCCGCCGCCGACCAGCTTCTTGAACTTGACGAGCGCCAGGTCCGGCTCGACGCCGGTGGTGTCGCAGTCCATCATCAGGCCGATGGTGCCGGTCGGGGCCAGCACCGACGCCTGGGCGTTGCGGAAGCCGTTCTTCTCGCCGAGGCGCAGCACGTCCTGCCAGGCCTCGGTGGCCGCGGCCCACACCGGGGTGTCCAGGTCGTCCATGCGCACCGCGACGTCGTTGGCGTCGGAGTGCTGCTTCATGACGCGCTTGTGGGCGTCGGCGTTGCGGGCGTAGCCGTCGTACGCGCCGACGACCGCGGCCAGCTCGGCGGAGCGCTTGTAGGAGGTGCCGGTCATCAGCGAGGTGATGGCACCGGCCAGCGCGCGGCCGCCGTCGGAGTCGTAGGCGTGGCCGGTGGCCATCAGCAGGGCGCCGAGGTTGGCGTAGCCGATGCCCAGCTGGCGGAAGGCGCGGGTGGTCTCGCCGATCTTCTCGGTGGGGAAGTCCGCGAAGCAGATCGAGATGTCCATGGCCGTGATGACCAGCTCGACGACCTTGGCGAACCGCGCGGCGTCGAAGGACTGGTTGCCCTTGTCGTCGTCGCGGAGGAACTTCAGGAGGTTGAGCGAGGCGAGGTTGCACGAGGAGTTGTCCAGGTGCATGTACTCGCTGCACGGGTTGGACGCGGTGATCCGGCCCGTCTCCGGCGAGGTGTGCCAGTGGTTGATGGTGTCGTCGTACTGGATGCCGGGGTCGGCGCAGGCCCAGGCGGCCTCGGCCATCTTGCGGAACAGGCCCTTGGCGTCGACCTCCTCGATGACCTCACCGCTCATCCGGCCGCGCAGGCCGAACTTCGCGCCGGACTCGACGGCCTTCATGAACTCGTCGTTCACGCGGACCGAGTTGTTGGCGTTCTGGTACTGGACGGACGTGATGTCGTCCCCGCCCAGGTCCATGTCGAAGCCCGCGTCGCGCAGCGCGCGGATCTTCTCCTCTTCCTTGACCTTGGTCTCGATGAACGCCTCGACGTCGGGGTGGTCGACGTCCAGGACGACCATCTTGGCCGCGCGGCGGGTGGCGCCGCCGGACTTGATGGTGCCGGCGGAGGCGTCGGCGCCGCGCATGAAGGAGACCGGGCCGGAGGCGTTGCCACCGGAGGAGAGCAGCTCCTTGGAGGAGCGGATGCGGGAGAGGTTCAGGCCGGCGCCGGAGCCGCCCTTGAAGATCATCCCCTCTTCCTTGTACCAGTCCAGGATCGACTCCATGGAGTCGTCCACGGAGAGGATGAAGCAGGCGCTGACCTGCTGCGGCTGCTGGGTGCCGACGTTGAACCACACCGGGGAGTTGAAGCTGAAGACCTGGTGGAGCAGGGCGTAGGCCAGCTCGTGCTCGAAGATCTCGGCGTCGGCCGGGGAGGCGAAGTAACCGTTCTCCTCGCCGCTCTTCCGGTACGTCTTGACCACGCGGTCGATGAGCTGCTTGAGACTCGACTCGCGGTTCGGGGAGCCCACCGCGCCGCGGAAGTACTTGCTCGTGACGATGTTGACCGCGTTCACCGACCAGAAGTCGGGGAACTCGACGCCGCGCTGCTCGAAGTTGACCGAGCCGTCGCGCCAGTTGGTCATGACGACGTCACGGCGCGCCCACTCGACCTCGTCGTACGGATGCACGCCGGGGGTGGTGTGGATGCGCTCGATACGCAGACCCTTGCCCGCCTTGCTGCCCTTGGCGCGGGAGCCTCGTGCCGGGCCGCTCGTCGTCTCTGTCATTCCGTCTCCCTATACGGGCAAACGCCCATATGTGCACACAAATTCCGTGGCACGGTGTATGTCTTTCCGAGACCGGGGCGCCCTGCTCTCGCCCCGGCCCAGGTCTGGATAGGTGCCGAACTCAGTCGGCAGTGGCGGCGGGCACGGGAATGACCGGCTCGCCGGCCTCCTCGTCGGTCCCGTCGCACGCGGGCGGCCCCTGCTCGCGCTGCTCACGCAGCTCGGCGATGGCCGCCTCGAAGTCTTCAAGTGAGTCGAACGCCCGGTAGACGGACGCGAAGCGCAGGTACGCGACGAGGTCGAGTTCCTGCAGCGGGCCCAGTATGGCGAGCCCGACGTCATGGGTGGTCAGCTCGGCGCTTCCGGTGGCGCGCACCGCCTCCTCGACCCGCTGGCCGAGCTTGGCGAGGGCGTCCTCGGTGACCGGGCGCCCCTGGCACGCCTTCCGCACCCCGGCGATGACCTTGGTGCGGCTGAAGGGCTCGGTGACCCCGCTCCGCTTGATCACCATCAGTGATGCCGTTTCGACGGTCGTGAAACGGCGGGAGCAGTCGGGGCACTGGCGACGCCGGCGGATCGCCGTCCCGTCGTCCGTGGTGCGGCTGTCGACGACCCGGCTGTCCGGGTGCCTGCAGAAGGGGCAGTGCACGGCTCCACCCTCCTCACCTCGGAAACGGACGCACGCCGAGGGAACCGGCGTACGGCGACTGACCTCCGGCCGGTCCGTACGGGCCCTTCGGAGCAGCCACAAGCATAGGCGATCCGTGGGGCCCGAAGGACCCGACACCACAACTTGTAGGTGGCCGACCGCATCTAAGCACTAGATGTGGTGTCGGGGCGCTTATATCTGCCTACCGCGTGTCGCGGTGGCGGCGCGCCCGAGGGCCGTCCAAGAGGGTACGGGAAGCCACCCGGCGCGGGGACCGGAGGGGTGGGGATGACACAATCGGCGAGGCCGCGGAGAAGCTCCGCCGCGGTGCCGTTCACTGCTTTTCGGGACGGGTTCCGGCCGGCATTCCGGATCGGATTCCGGGCGGGAATCCGGAGCGGGGCGACGTCCCGGAGGCCCGAATTGCCATTCGGCCATACACCGCACTGCTTGATCAGGTCAGCCAATCGCGGAATTTTTCACTCGAACGTGTGTTTGGCGCAACCTTTCGAAAGCAACTACCGTTGGCTAACTAGGGAGAACATTTCGAGAGGGGCCGACGTGACCACCACCGCAGACAGCGCGACCATCACCGCACAAAGCCACTCCCCGAGCCGATTCGAGCAACCGCAAAGGGCACCGCGGCCGATGGAAGACACCACGTCGGACTCCGAAGAGCACAAGCCGACCCGCTCGCTGCCGGGACGTCCCCCGGGTATTCGTGCCGACAGTTCCGGGCTCACCGACCGCCAGCGCCGAGTGATCGAAGTGATCCGGGATTCGGTGCAGCGCCGCGGATATCCACCGTCGATGCGGGAGATCGGCCAGGCCGTCGGGCTCTCCAGCACCTCGTCCGTCGCCCACCAGCTGATGGCCCTGGAGCGGAAGGGCTTCCTCCGCCGCGACCCGCACCGCCCGCGGGCGTACGAGGTGCGCGCCTCGGACCAGCCGACGAGCGCGGCGACGGAGACCGCCGGCAAGCCCGCCGCGTCCTACGTCCCGCTGGTCGGCCGGATCGCGGCCGGCGGCCCGATCCTCGCGGAGGAGTCCGTCGAGGACGTCTTCCCCCTCCCCCGCCAGCTGGTCGGCGACGGCGAGCTGTTCGTGCTGAAGGTCGTGGGTGACTCCATGATCGAGGCGGCGATCTGCGACGGCGACTGGGTCACCGTCCGCCGCCAGCCGGTCGCCGAGAACGGCGACATCGTCGCCGCGATGCTCGACGGCGAGGCCACCGTCAAGCGCTTCAAGCGCGAGGACGGCCATGTGTGGCTGCTGCCGCACAACTCCGCGTACCAGCCCATCCCCGGTGACGAGGCGACCATCCTCGGCAAGGTGGTCGCGGTGCTGCGTCGGGTCTGACCACCCGCCCTCACGACCGAGCCCCGGGACGGAACCACTGCGCCGGTTCCGTCCCGGGGCTCTGCGCCGTCCTGGCGGCGACGCCTCCCGGCTACTCCCCTGCCGTCTTGGCCGCCTGGTCGATGGCGGCCAGCGACCGACGGACCTGATTGCGGTCGGTGGTGTACCAGAAGTCCGGCATGGACTTGCGGAGGAACGAGCCGTAACGGGCCCGCTCCACGCGCGGGTCCAGCACCGCCACCACACCGCGGTCCCCGGTGGCCCGGACCAGACGGCCCGCGCCCTGGGCCATCAGCAGCGCGGCATGGGTCGCCGCGACCGCCATGAAGCCGTTGCCGCCGGCCTCCTCCACGGCCTTCTGCCGGGCGCTCATCAGGGGGTCGTCGGGGCGCGGGAACGGCACCCGGTCCATCACCACCAGCTGGCAGTTGGGGCCCGGCACGTCGACGCCCTGCCAGAGCGACAGCGTGCCGAACAGGCAGGTCCGCGCGTCCGCGGCGAAGTTCCGGATCAGCTCGCCGAGGGTCTCCTCGCCCTGGAGCAGGATCGGCATGTCCAGCCGCCCGCGCATCGCCTCGGCCGCGGCCTGGGCACCGCGCATCGACGAGAACAGCCCGAGCGTCCGCCCGCCGGCGGCCTCGATCAGCTCGGCCAGCTCATCGAGCATGTCCGTGCGGCTGCCCTCCCGGCCGGGCTGGGCGAGGTGCTTGGCGACGTAGAGGATGCCCTGCTTGCCGTAGTCGAAGGGCGAGCCGACGTCCAGGCCCTTCCACGCCGGCTCGTCGTCGCCCGCGGTGCCCTCCGGGCCCAGGCCCAGCGAGGCCGCCACGCCGTTGAAGTCGCCGCCCAGCTTGAGGGTGGCGGACGTCAGCACCACGGAGCGGTCGGTGAAGAGCTTCTCGCGCAGCAGCCCGGACACCGACAGCGGCGCCACCCGCAGCGACGCCCCGAAGCGGTCGTGGCGCTCGTACCAGACCACGTCGTACTCGGAGCCGCCCACGATCCGCTCGGCGACCGCCTGGACGTTCTCCACCGCGGCCAGGGCCTGCTTACGGACGGCGTCCTCGTCCTGGACGGACTTGTCGCGGGTCGAGCCCAGCGCGACGATCACCGTGCGGGCCGCGTCCCGCAGCGCCATCAGGCAGTACCCGAGCTCCTCCGGGATCTCCTCCAGGCGGCCCGGCAGCGCCAGCTCCATCAGGCGCTCGAACGTCTCAGCGGCCGTCTGGAGCTGATCGGCGGCCTTCTCGTCGACCAGCTTGGCGGCGCGGCGGACGGCGCGGTTGACCTGGCCGGGGGTGAGCTCGCCGGTGGCCACGCCGGTGACCCGGGAGACCAGCTCATGGGCCTCGTCGATGATCAGGACCTCGTGCTGCGGCAGGATCGGGGCGCCCTCGATGGTGTCGATCGCCAGCAGCGCGTGGTTGGTGATCACCACGTCGGCGAGCTTGGCCCGCTCCCGGGCCGCCTCGGCGAAGCACTCCGCGCCGTACGCGCACTTCGAGGCGCCCAGGCACTCCCGGGAGGAGACCGAGACCTGGCCCCAGGCGCGGTCGGAGACACCGGGGGTCAGGTCGTCGCGGTCGCCGGTCTCGGTCTCGTCCGCCCAGTCGCGCAGCCGCAGCAGGTCCTTGCCGAGCTTGCTGGTCGGCGTCGCCTGCTCGAAGACGTCGAAGAGGCCGTCCTCCTCGTCCTGCGGCGCGCCCTCGTGGAGACGGTGCAGGCAGACGTAATTGGAGCGGCCCTTGAGCATCGCGAACTGCGGCCGGCGGCGGAGCTGCGGATGCAGCGCCTCGACCGTCCGCGGCATATCGCGCTCGACGAGCTGGCGCTGGAGGGCCAGGGTGGCCGTGGCGACCACCACCCGCTCGCCGTGCGCCAGCGCCGGCACCAGGTAGCCGAGGGACTTTCCGGTGCCGGTGCCGGCCTGCACCAGCAGGTGGGCCTGGTCGTCCACGGCCTCGGCGACGGCCTCGGCCATGGCCACCTGGCCGGGCCGCTCGGTGCCGCCGACGGCGGATACGGCGGCGTGGAGCAGATCGGGGAGAGAGGGCTTCGTCATAGCGCCTGCAAGCCTACGCGGGACCGCTGACAGCGCGGGTCGGTCACGGACCGTGCAGGGGGTTGGGGATGGTGCCGTGGACGGCGGCGTGCGGGCGGTCGCGGCGGTCGCGGTAACCGTCCACATGCAGCCGGTTGCGGTTCAGGCACAGCCGCTCGATCTCCGGGGTGAGCAGGTCGAAGGTCTCCTGCCGCTCCTTGAGGTGCGGGAACCGCTCGTGGTGGCGGAGGATCTCGGCCCGGACGAGTGACCAGAACTCGGCCTCGGGCACGCCCAGTTGGTCCTCGCACAGCGGCGCGAGATAGCGGAAGACGCCGACGAAGAGCCCGGAGTGGATGAACTGGGTGAGGAAGGCGGGGGGCTCGGTCAGCAGCACCGCCCGTACGTCGTCCGGCATGGCGTCGTGCTCGGGGAGCGGCTGGGCGCTGGTGTTGACGTCGTCGACGAAGTCCTTCATGGCCAGGCGGGTGGGGACGTCGTCCTCGTCGAAGACGACGATGGCGTTCTCGCCGTGCGGGGAGAAGACCGTGCCGTACTGGTAGAGGAAGTGCAGCAGGGGCGGCAGCAGCGCGGCGAACAGCCGGGCCAGCCAGCTCCGCGCGGGCAGGCCGGAGCGGTGCACCAGTTCCGCGGTCAGCGCGCGGCCGGCGGGGTCGGTCTGGAGCAGGGAGGCCAGGGTGCGGGCGCGCTCCCCCGGGTCGAGGTGGCCGGCGAGCGGCTCCCGCCAGATGCAGCCGAGCAGCTCCTTGTACTGGTAGGGGACGCCGGGCAGCCGGTCGTAGAGGGGGTGCTCGACGGTGACGGAGGCGGTCTCGCCGAGCAGGACCACCCGGGTCTCGTCGCGCAGATACGTATCGCCGTCGCGCAGGCCGTGCACCCAGCCGGTGACGGCGGGGGCGGCGAGGGTGCGCTCGGTGGGCAGGCCGCGCCAGACCAGGGTGTTGAGGATGGACAGCGGCAGTTTGACGGTGCGCGCCCGGGGGCGGGTGAGGTTGAGGAAGGTGCGGATCGACTGCTGCGGGAGCCGGAGGTCGTCGTCGGCGAGGAGCGGGACGAGGGATCCGTCGGCGAGCTGCGGGGCGAAGAGCGGGGCGATGGTCTCGTCCCACTGCCAGGGGTGGACGGGGAGGTAGAGGTAGTCGGCCGGGTCGTGGCCCGCGTCGGTGAGGGTGGTGGCGAAGGCGTGCCGGGTGGCGGGGGTGAGCTCCTCGCCGTAGAGGCGGTCGGGGGTGGCCAGGGCGGGGACGCCGCGGTAGTGGGCGAGGCGGTGGTGTGCGGCGAGCCAGGGCAGCCGCTGCGGGGTGCGGGCCTCGGGGGCCCAGGTCTCGGCGTCGGCGGCGGAGAAGCCGAGCCGGCCCTTGTTGGCGACGAGCCAGGGGTGGCCGGTCTGGTGGCCTTCGAGGGCGGCGTAGTCCAGGTCGGCGAGTTCCGCGGCGCTGAGCGCGGTGGCGTCCAGGCGGGTGTCGGCGGCGAGGGTGGCGGTCAGTTCGCGGATGAGGTGACCGGTGGTGTCGCCGGACAGGCCGAGGACGGTGTCGTGGGCGTGGGTGAGGAAGCGCAGCGGGTCGGCGTGCGGGGTGATCGAGCGGGGATCGATGCGCCAGTGTCCGTAGGCGCCTCTGCGGGCGGTGAAGCGGTAGGTGAGGTCGTCGGTGATCGGGAGGCGGTAGCGGGGGCTGCCGTCGGGGGCGGTGCCGTCGGGTTGGGGGGCGAGGATTTCCTCGTAGGCGAACTCCGCGAGGGTCTTGGCGAAGAGCCGGCGGGCGGCGTGCTGCCAGGCGTCGGACGACGGGCGGCGGCCGGACGCGGTAGCCGGGCCGGGTCGGCCGGCGGGGGCGGAGGGACGGGGCACGGGAGACAAGGTGGGACTCCTCGGTACGGGACCGGACCGGCTCGTGCGGGGGACAACCGGGCCGGCGGATGGATGGCGGACCGGACCGGGGCCGTCGACGGACGGCCCCGGGGTCAGAGCTGGTGGCGGTGGGCGCGGTCGCGGACCATCAGCGCCGCGCGTTTCTCCGGGAGTTGGATCTCCTCGGCGTAGCGGAAGCCGGCGCCGAGGAACGCGGCGACGGAGGCGGTGTTGCGCAGGTCGGGTTCGGCGATGACGCGGCCGCACCGCGGGCGGTGGTCCAGGACGAGGTCGGCGGTGGCGCGGAGCAGCGCCGTGCCGAGGCCGCGGCCGCGGTGGTGGCCGCCGCCGATGAGCAGGTGGATGCCGGTGTCGTGGGGCCGGGCCCGGTAGTAGCGGGCGACCCGGTCCAGGTCGGCGCGGTAGATCTCCCAGTAGCTCATCGGGACGCCGTCCAGGACGCCCAGGCAGGGCACGCTGCGGCCGTCGCCGGCGAGTTGGGGGCGCAGGTGGGCGGCGGTGATCTCCGGGGAGCCGGCCAACTCCCAGAAGGCGGCGACGGCGGGGTCGTTCATCCAGGCGGTGATCCGGTCCAGGTCGCGGTCCGGGTCCACGGGGACGAGGGCGAACGGCCCGGCGGGGGTGTCGGCCGGCGGCCAGCCGGCCAGGTCGTCCAGGAGCGGGCCCGCGGCCGGGGTGGGGGCAGCGGGCGGCGCCGCGCCGTTGTCGGGCGCGGGCAGGTCGCCGAGGGTGTCGTCCGGCGCGGAGGTGAGGCCGGATTCGGTCGGTGGCACGTGACGCACTCCTGGGGGACTGGGGACGACAGTGACGACAGTGACGACACGGCCTAGGGCGCGAGTGGATTGGCCAGGGTGACGTAGACGGACTGGGTGTCGACCGGGCCGACGAGTTCGTCCAGGCCGTGCAGCCGGGTCGCGAGGTTGGCCTTGCAGCGCAGGGTGCGGGCGGAGAGCAGCCGCTCCGGCAGCGTCGAGCGGTGGGCGCGGGGGGCCGTCGCGGCGTCGGCGAGGAACCGCCGGAAGGCGGCGAGCAGGATCTCCTCGCGGATCAGGCGGGCCGCGCCGAACGCCCCGATGAGGCCGAGGACGTTGTTGATGCCGAGGTAGTAGGCGAAGCGCTCGTCGGTGACGTCGTCGGCGACGAAGGTGTCGCTGGTGGTGCCGATGCCGGGCAGTCGGCGCTCCAGTTCGGCGCGATGGGAGGTCCGGAAGTAGTAGCCCTGGTTGTCGCGGTAGCGGCCGCCGGCCGGCCAGCCGTCGGCGTCCAGCAGGACGAGGGTGTTCTGCTGGTGGGCCTCCAGGGCGACGCCGGCCGTCCCGTCGAGCCAGAGGACGGGGCGGACGACCGCTTCGAGGTAGCGCAGGAACCATTCGGTGGCCACCGCGCCGGCCGGCCGCCCGGTGCGGGCGCTGAGCGCGCCGACCACGCTTTCCAGGCGGGAGCGCATCGCGCCGTGGCCGGGCCAGGGGCGCGGGGCGGTGAGCCCGGCGATGCACACGGCGTCGTCGGTGGGGCCGAACGGCTGGTGGCGGATGACGACGTCGAGGCCCTGGACGGGGGCGCCGTCCACGCCGTCGACGGCGAGGTAGGCGGGGTCGCGGACGATGTCGAAGCCGGGGGCGCCGGGGAAGGCGGCCCGCCACTGCGCGCCCAGGCCGGTGCGCAGCAGCCGGTGCACCTCGACGCCGCGCACCAGTTCCTTGCGGAGGTTCTCGCGGCGGGAGTTGGTGATGCGCAGGCCGAGGGAGAGCTTGAGCATCGCGGGAGCGCCGGGGCGGCAGACCGTGCGGACGGAGGAGGTGGGGTACCAGCGGGGGCCGTGCGGGCCGAGGTCGTGCAGCAGTCCGGCGTCGCGCAGCGCGGCGGTCTCCGGGCGGGCGGCGAGGTCCCGGGCCTGCCAGGGGTGGAGCGGCAGCGGCACGGTGCCGTCGGGGAGCGGCAGCCCGTCGCCGGCGAGTTCGGTGGCGAGTTGCGCGGCAGGTACGGTGCGGCCGCGCTCGGTCCAGGCGGAGTCGGCGGCGACCGCGGAGGGGTGGACGGCCATCCAGTGCAGGGGGAAGGCGCCGCGGAGTTCGGGCGAGTAGGCGCGGGTCTCCGCGTCGGTGAGGCCCTCGCGGCTCTTGGGCGTGGGGTGCAGGGGGTGGCCCAGGAGGAGCGACTGTTCGGCTTCGAGGAATCGGGAGCCCTGGTCCTCGGCAGGGTGGGCGCGCCGGTCGGCGATGAACAGGGCGGTGGTCCGGACGGAGTTGGCGACCCGGCCGACCAGTTCGGCGCCGTCGCCGTCCGGGGCCTGCGGGGCGTCGTCGGCGGCGGGCGGCTCGTCGCCGTCGGCGACCCGGTGTTCGCCGCCGTCCGAGGCCCGCCGGTCGCCGCCGTGCGCGGCTTCGCGGCGCAGCAGGGCGGCGAGCGTGACGGCGTCCAGCGGGGCGGAGCCGGGCGGGGTCCCTTCGAGGGTGGGGGCGCCCAGGCGGTGCCAGCCGGTGGGGGACCAGTAGCGGACGGGGATGTGCAGGGCGGTGGCGGTGGCGTGCAGCGGGAGGCGCAGCCGGCCGCCGGCCGGGCGGGGGGTGCCGTGTTCGCGGAGCCAGCAGCGGAGCAGGTTCTCGATGCCGGCGGCGTCGGCGGCGACGGCCGGGTCCGGGTGGTCGAGGGGGTCGGCGTCGGGGTGGCGCACGGGGTCGTACCGGCCGGGGGCGCGGCGGCCGGCGGCCGGGGTCTGCTGGTGGCAGGTGTCGTCGCCGGGGCGGCGCTGCTGGCGGGGGACGGACGGCTCGATGAGGCCGGCGCCCGGGTGGTGGGCGGGGAGCCGTTCGGCCGCCTGGATGCCGTCGGGGCCGGGGCGTTCGTTCATGCGGGGGTGCCTCGCAGGGTGGTGGGGGACGAGCCCATGGGCCCGGGGGTGGTGCGGACGGCTGCCGCGATGGCGTCGGCGAGGCGGTCGAGGACCGCGTCCGCCTGTTCGTCGGTGAGGGTCAGGGGTGGCAGCAGGCGGACGACGGCGGAGTGCCGGCCGCCGAGTTCGACGATCAGGCCGCGGTCCAGGCAGGCCCGTTGGATGGCGGCGGCGAGGGCCGGGTCGGCGGGGCGGGCGCCCAGCGGGTCGGCGTCGGCGTCCCGGTCGACGATCTCGACGCCGAGCATCAGGCCGCGGCCGCGGACGTCGCCGATGCAGTCGTGGGCGGTGGCGAGCGTGTGGAGCCGGGTGAGCATCGTGGCGCCGAGCTCCGCGGCGCGTGCGGCGAGGCCGTTGCGGCGGACGTAGGCGAGGGTGGCGGTGCCGGCGGCCATGGCGAGTTGGTTGCCGCGGAAGGTGCCGGCGTGCGCGCCGGGGTGCCAGGTGTCGAGTTCCTCGCGGTAGACGATGGCGGCGAGCGGGAGGCTGCCGCCGATCGCCTTGGACAGGACGAGGACGTCGGGCACGATGCCGCTCTGCTCGACGGCCCAGAAGGTGCCGGTGCGGCCGACGCCGGTCTGTACCTCGTCGACGATGAGCGGGATGCCGCGGGCGGCGGTGATCTCCCGCATCCGGCGCAGCCAGCCGGCCGGCGCGGGGATCACGCCGCCCTCGCCCTGGACCGGTTCGAGGATCATCCCGGCGGGCCGGGACAGCCCGCCCTTGGGGTCGTCGAGGAGGTTCTCGGTCCAGCGCGCGGAGAGTTCGGCGCCGCGCTCGCCGCCGACGCCGAAGGGGCAGCGGTAGGCGTACGGGTAGGGCAGTCGGGCCGCGCCGGGGTGGCGGGCGCCCCCGGAGGCGGCCAGGGCGCCGGCGGTCATGCCGTGGTAGGCACCGGAGAAGGCCGTCAGGCCGTCCCGGCCGGTGGCGGTGCGGACGAGGGTGAAGGCGGCCTCGACGGCGTCGGTGCCGGCCGGGCCGCAGAACTGGATCCGCCCCTTTTCGGCCAACTCGCCGGGCAGGGTGGCGAACAGCTCGGTGGTGAAGGCGTCCTTGACCGGGGTGGCCAGATCGAGGATGTGCAGGGGCGCGCCGGAGTCGAGGACGGCGCGGACGGCTTCCAGGACCACGGGGTGGTTGTGGCCCAGCGCCAGGGTGCCGGCTCCGGAGAGGCAGTCGAGGTAGCGCCGGCCGTCGGCGCCTTCGATGGTCAGCCCGCGGGCGCGCACCGGGACGATCGGGAGCGAGCGCGCATACGTACGGGCGGCGGACTCACGCAGGGACTGGCGGCGCAGGATCCCCTCGTGGGCCGGCGGCGCGGCAGCCGGCACGGTTTCGGTCAACGCCACGGCAGTTGTGTCCTCCTGCTGGTGAGCTGCTGGATACCGCGCAGACCCGGCGGGCAGCCCGGCCGTCCCCCGTACGTACCAACGACGGCACCCTCTTGGGAACACGGCCGACGGCAAGATCCTTGACGGCCGGGAACCGGGGACCCGGGTACCGCCGTCCCCCCGAACACCGGCATAGTGGGGGGTCGCACCCGGATCTTGCGGTTCATGACAAGACCCGGACCGGGGTGCCGCTCATGAGCCGTACCGGCTCAGTCCGTTTGACACAGGGGGAGAACTCACCCATGCGATCGATACGTCGGCCAGTCCTGGCCGCCGCCGCCCTCACCGCCGTGGTGGCGCTGACCGCGACCGGCTGCGGGCCGTCGGGCGACAACGCGGATGCCAAGCCGACCGACTCGGCCCAGGACACCACGGGCGGGGGTGCGATCAAGATCCCCAAGGATCTCCAGGACAAGCTCAAGGAACACGGCGTCGACCTGGACAAGTGGAAGAACGGCGAGTGGAAGAACTGGGACAGGGACAAGTGGCTCCGCGAGGCCGGCGAGTTCATCAACCCGGTCATCAAGAACTTCTGGGACCCGGACAAGATCGGTAAGGTCAAGCCCCCGCAGGACCCGAGCAAGTCCTCGGACATCACCGAGGACCAGGGCAAGACCGACCCGGAGCCGGCCGCGGTCACCGCGCGGCCGGTGAAGACCCCGTACACCTCCACCGCGGCGGGCGTCGGTCTGCTGCTGTTCAGCACGCCGGAGGGCGAGTCCCGCTGCTCCGCCACCGTCGTCAAGGACCCGGCGCACCCGGGCAAGTCCAACCTCGTGTGGACCGCCGCGCACTGCGTGCACGCCGGCAAGAACGGCGGTTGGTACCGGAACATGATGTTCGTCCCGAACTTCAACCGGACCGGTGCGTCGGCCGCCCAGATGAAGACCACGCCGTTCGAGGACCGGGTTCCGTCGGGCAAGTGGTGGGCGGACGACATGGCGACGTCCAAGGAGTGGATCGCCGGCGGCGGCGCCGTTCCGGGCGTGCCGATGGCTCCGTACGACTTCGCGCTGATGCACGTGAAGCCGGAGGAGAGCACCGGCGGCAAGTCGCTGGAGGAGATCGCCGGCGGCGCCTACTCGGTGGACTTCAACGCCCCGGCGATGTCGAAGATCCCGAGCCTGACGGCACAGGGCTACCCGGCCGAGGCGCCGTTCGACGGCGCGGCGCAGCAGTCCTGCACCGACAAGCCGACCCGGCTGACGCAGGACGCCAAGAAGCCGACCATGTACCGGATCGGCTGCACCATGACCGGTGGTTCGTCCGGTGGCCCCTGGTTCGTCAAGGGCTCGGACGGCAAGCCGGTGCTGGTCTCCAACACCTCGATGGGGCCGCGTCCGGCCCAGTGGCTGGCCGGCCCGCACCTGGGCACCGAGGCCAAGTCGATCTTCGACGCGATGAGCAAGAAGTGGGCGAACCAGTAGGAGGGACGTGAGGGGTGGCGCCGGGGCCCGGCGCCACCCGTCCGTACCGTCCACGGCACACGGCGAAGGCCCGCCCCGGCGAACCGGTGGCGGGCCTTCGTCGTATGCGCGCTGCGGCGCCGTCCCGGGCCGTCAGGCGGCCGCGACGAACGGCCGGAACTCGGCGGCGAGTTCTTCGTGGACCCGGGCCTTGAGGACCGTGCCGTCGGCGGTGTGCTCCTCGGAGATGACCTCGCCCTCGGCGTGCGCCCGCGAGACCAGGGCACCCTGGGTGTAGGGCACCAGCACCTCGATCTCGACCTGCGGGCGCGGGAGTTCCGCGTCGAGCAGGTCCAGCAGCTCGGTGATGCCCTCGCCCGTGCGGGCGGAGACCACGAGGGCGCGCTTCTCCTGGCGCAGCAGCCGCTGGAGCGTCAGCGGATCGGCCGCGTCGGCCTTGTTGACCACCACGATCTCGGGCACCTCGGTGGCGCCCACGTCGCGGATCACCTCGCGGACCGCCGCCAGCTGCTCCTCCGGCACCGGGTGCGAGCCGTCGACCACGTGCAGGATGAGGTCGGCGTCGGCGACCTCCTCCATCGTGGAGCGGAACGCCTCGACGAGGTGGTGCGGCAGGTGGCGGACGAAGCCGACGGTGTCGGCGAGGGTGTAGAGCCGCCCGCTGGGGGTCTCGGCCCGCCGGACGGTCGGGTCCAGGGTGGCGAACAGCGCGTTCTCCACCAGGACTCCGGCGCCGGTGAGGCGGTTGAGCAGCGAGGACTTGCCGGCGTTGGTGTAGCCGGCGATGGCGACCGAGGGGACCTTGTTGCGCCGGCGCTCCTGGCGCTTGACGTCCCGGCCGGTCTTCATCTCCGCGATCTCCCGGCGCATCTTCGCCATCTTCTCGCGGATCCGCCGCCGGTCCGTCTCGATCTTGGTCTCACCGGGACCACGGGTGGCCATACCGCCGCCCGCCGAACCGGAGCCACCGCCACCCATCTGCCGGGACAGCGACTGGCCCCAGCCGCGGAGCCTGGGCAGCATGTACTGCATCTGCGCCAGCGAGACCTGCGCCTTGCCCTCCCGGGACTTGGCGTGCTGGGCGAAGATGTCGAGGATCAGGGCGGTCCGGTCGACCACCTTGACCTTGACGACGTCCTCCAGGTGGATCAGCTGGCCCGGGGAGAGCTCACCGTCGCAGACCACGGTGTCGGCCCCGGACTCCAGCACGATGTCGCGCAGCTCCAGGGCCTTGCCGGAGCCGATGTAGGTGGCCGGGTCCGGCTTGTCGCGGCGCTGGACGACGCCGTCGAGGACCATCGCGCCGGCGGTCTCGGCCAGCGCGGCCAGCTCGGCGAGGGAGTTCTCCGCGTCCTGCACCGTCCCGGACGTCCAGACGCCGACCAGCACCACGCGCTCCAGGCGCAGCTGCCGGTACTCGACCTCGGTGACGTCTTCGAGCTCGGTGGAGAGCCCGGCGACGCGGCGCAGTGCCGCGCGCGCCGAGCGGTCGTACTGGTCGCCGTCACGCTCCCCGTCGATCTCGTGGCTCCAGGCGACGTCCTCTTCCATCAGGGCGTCGGCCCGAAGGCTCTCGGGGAGGCGCTGCCGGTCCTGCGGAAGGGAAGAAGAGGAGGTCATTTGATCCTTTGCGTCGTAGCGAGCCCCCGCGGACCAGGTCGGTCCCGCCGGGACAGGTGGCTGTGCCGTTCGGTCTGCTCAACGTCCGGGACGCCCCGGAGATTCCCGGGCGCCGGCCGGTGTCGACCCGTTGATGGTCGCACGGCCGGGAGACGGGCGTCACGCGGGTTTTCCGGTGTTCCCCGGACGGACCACCGGGCTCCCGTACGGGCCGCGCGGCACCCGCTCCCGGCGGCCCTCACCCCTTGTGGAGGTGCGGCGCACCCGGCGTGGTCATCACCTGCCGCTCCGCCGATTGGGGCTTCTGCCCGTTCACCGGGAGCTTCTGGGCCGCCTGCGGCTTCCACTCGGGGTGTCCGGGCATCGGCGGGGTCTTGGCGCCGTAGAGCCAGTCCCAGAAGAAGCCGGAGAGGTTGTGGCCGTAGATGTCGGAGGCCAGCGAGATGAAGTCGGCGGTGCCGGCCACCCCGTCGCGGTGCTTGGTCACCCACTCCCGCTCCAGGCGGTCGAAGCCGTCCTTGCCCATCTTGTGCTGGAGGGCGTACAGGACCAGGGCGCTGCCGTCGTAGACCACCGGCCGGAAGATGCCGATCTTCCGTCCCTGGTCGGGGAGCTTGGGCAGGGCCGGCGGGCCGCCCTCCGCGCGCCAGCCGTCGGACGCCTGGTAGGCCCGCTGCATCCGGGCCTCCAGGGAGGCCCGCTGGTCGCCCTTCTCCTGGGCGTAGAGGGCCTCGTACCAGGTGGCGTGGGCCTCGTTGAGCCAGACGTCGGACCACCTGCGGGGGCTGACGCTGTCGCCGAACCACTGGTGGGACAGCTCGTGCACCATCACCGACTCCACGTACCAGTCGGGGAGCTGGGCGGTGGTGAACAGGCGCTTCTCGAAGAGCGAGAGGGTCTGGGTCTCCAGCTCGAAGCCGGTGCTGGCGTCGGCGATCAGCACCCCGTACGTCTCGAACGGGTACGGCCCGACCTTCTGCTCCATCCAGGCCATCTGCTCCGGCGTCTTGGCGAGCCAGCGGGCGAGCGGGCCGTGTCCGGTGGCCGGGACGACGTCGCGGAGCGGCACTCCGTGCGGTCCGGTGTGCTTCAGCACGCTGGAGTGGCCGATGGAGACCTGCGCCAGCTCGGTGGCCATCGGGTGGGCGGTGCGGTACGTCCAGGTGCGGCGCGTGCCGCGGGTGCCCGCGCCGACGGGCAGTCCGTTGGCGACCACCGTCAGGTCCTGGGGCGCGGTGATGTGGAAGGTGAAGAGCGCCTTGTCGGAGGGGTGGTCGTTGCAGGGGAAGACCCGGTGCGCGGCGTCGGCCTGATTGGCCATCGCCAGTCCGTCGTTGGTGCGGATCCAGCCGCCGTTGCCCTTGCCCCGCGGGTCGCTGGTGTGGTGGATGACGATCCGCAGGTCCTGCCCGGGGGAGATGTGGCCGGCCGGGGTGAGCACCAGGTCCTCGCCGGCCTGCTCGTGGCCGGCGGGCCGCCCGTCGATCTGGACGGTGCGGACGGAGCCTTCGGCGAAGTCGAGGTTGAGATGGTCGAGGTTGGCGGTGGCCCGGGCGTTGATCACGGTGACCGCGTCCATCGGCCGGTCGTTGTGGCCCGAGTAGTCCAGGGAGATGTCGTACGAGGTGACGTGGTAGCCGGGGTTGCCGAGCGTCGGGAAGAGGCGGTCGCCGATGCCCTCCGGTTCGCCGGGCTGCGGCGCGGCCGCGGCGACGGTGGCGGCGATCGCGAGGCCGAGGGCGGCGACCCGGCGGGGCGACCGGCTGCGGCGGGCGCGGGGGCGCTCCGGGTCGGCTGCCGAACGGTCGGCGGTGGTGGTGCGGTCGAGAACGGGCCCGTCGGGCTCGCGGAACGGGCGGCGCAAGGGAAGCGACATGGGCTACCGCTATCAGCGCGGCCCGCCCGCCCGTGGACGGCACGGCAGCACGGCACCCGAACGAGCGGCGGCTCGGCCATCCGGCTTGCGCCCGCGCGCCCGATCTGCCCCGACCGGACGCGAGTCGCCTAGGACCGCACCGTCGTGGTGGCCCGGACCACGTCGAAGACGCCGGGCACCTGGCGCATGGCGCGCATCAGGGAGGGGAGTCCGGCGGCGTTGGGCAGGTGGAGGGTGTAGGTGTGCCGGACCAGTTGCTCGTGCGGGGGTTCGACGGCGGCGGAGACCACGGCGGCGCCCTGGGCGGCGATCGCCTCGGTCAGGTCGGGCAGCAGGTGCGGCCGGCTGAACGCCTCGGCCAGGAGCGTCACCCGGCAACCGGGGCCGCCGGTGCCGGCGCCCCGCCAGCGCACCCCGACCGGCTGCCGGCCCATCGCCGCCATCCGGGCCACCGCGGGACACAGCGCGCGGTGCACGGTGACCGTGCCGCCGCGGACCGCGAAGCCGGTGACGGTGTCCGGCGGCACCGGGGTGCAGCAGCCCGCCAGCCGGACGGTGGCGCCGGGCAGGTCGGCCACCGCGAGCCCGGAGGCGGTGGCGGCGTGGTCCGGGCCTGCGGGGCGGTGGACCGGCGCCCGGCGGCGTTCACTGCGCCGACCGGCGGGCGCGGCGGGCGGCTCGCCGGCGCCCTGGGGCCGCGCCAGCCATCGGGAGATGGCGAGTCGGGCGGCGGGGGTGCGGGCGTGGTCGAGCCACTCCGGTGAGGGGCCGGCGGAGTCCTGGGCCATCAGCAGGTGGAGGCTGTCGCCGTCGTGCAGGACGGTGCCGAGCGTCACGAGGCGGCCGTTGACGCGGGCGCCGATGCAGCCGTGCGCGGCGTCGCCGTGCCGGGTGTACGCCGCGTCCACGCAGCTCGCCCCGGCGGGCAGTCCGACGGTGCCGCCGGGGCCGTCCGCGGCGGCACCGGCGCAGAAGACGGTGATCTCCCCCTCCTGGGCGAGGTCGTCGCGGAGGGAGGTCCAGAAGGTGTCCGGGTCGGGGGTGGTGCGCTGCCATTCCAGCAGGCGGTCGAGCCAGCCGGGGCGGGTCGGGTCGGCTCGCTCGCCCTCGGGGGCGTCGGTGCCGTCGGTGGGGGCGTACGGGTTGCCCAGGGCGATCACCCCGGCCTCGGCGACCCGGTGCATCCGGTGGGTGCGGATCAGGGTTTCGGCGACCTCGCGGGTCTCGCCGCTGATGGCGGTGTGCAGCGACTGGTAGAGGTTGAACTTGGGGGTGGCGATGAAGTCCTTGAACTCCGAGACCACCGGGGTGAAGCAGGTGTGCAGTTCCCCGAGGACGGCGTAGCAGTCGGCGTCCTCGGTCACCAGGACCAGCAGCCGCCCCAGGTCCGCGTCGGTGAGCCGGCCGCGGGACAGCAGGACCCGGTGCACGGAGACGAAGTGCCGCGGGCGGACGAGGACTTGGGCGTCGATGCCCGCTTCGGCCAGGATCGTCCGGGCCCGGGCGGCGAGTGCGGCGAGCGGATCGCAGCGGCCGGCGTACGACGCGACGAGCTGCCGGGTCGCGGTGTACTCCTCGGGGTGCAGGACCGCGAAGACCAGGTCCTCCAGCTCGGTCTTGAGCGCCTGGACGCCGAGGCGTTCGGCGAGGGGGATCAGCACGTCGCGGGTGACCACGGCGATCCGGGCCTGCTTCTCCGGGCGCATCACGCCGAGGGTGCGCATGTTGTGCAGCCGGTCGGCGAGCTTGATGGACATCACCCGGACGTCGTTGCCGGTGGCGACCAGCATCTTGCGGAAGGTCTCCGGCTCGGCGGCGGCGCCGTAGTCGACCTTCTCCAGTTTGGTGACGCCGTCGACGAGGTAGCAGACCTCGGCGCCGAACTCCGCCCGGACCTGATCGAGCGTCACCTCGGTGTCCTCGACGGTGTCGTGGAGCAGGGAGGCGGTCAACGTCGTGGTCTCCGCGCCGAGTTCGGCGAGGATCAGGGTGACCGCGAGCGGGTGGGTGATGTACGGCTCGCCGCTCTTGCGGGTCTGACCGCGGTGCGAGGACTCGGCGAGTTGGTACGCCTTGCTGAGGATGCCCAGGTCGGCTTCGGGATGGTGGCGGCGGTGCACCTTGGCGACGTGCTCCAGGGCGTCCGGGAGGCCGTCCCGGGCGGCCGGGCCGAGGAGTGCGGCGCGGCCGATGCGGCGCAGCCCCCGGAGCGCCGGCCGGGGGCGGCCGCGCCTGCGGTCCGCTGCTTCAGGGTTACCAGGATTCGTGGCCTCTGCGCTCATGGGCACCTCCGGCGGCGTCGACCGGCGGTGGGGCGCCGTCAGTTCGGGCGCCAGGGCCGGTGCTTGATGCTACCGAGCCCATCACGCAGCGCTGTCCGCCTCTCGCCCAGCGTGAAACGGATCACCCATTCGAGGGAAGTTTCTGGCCTGAACCGTTTCTCCTCGCCGAAACCGCTTCCCCTGGGCGAGGGGCGTGCTCCGGCGCCCCCGTCCCGGCCCGTCAGCCGGCGAGTGCGCCCGCCAGCCACTCCGGCGCGAAGGTGCCCTCGGCGACGATCACGGCCGGACCGGTCATCTCGACCGTGCCGTCCGGCAGCTCGGTGATGGTCAGGCTGCCGCCGAGCACGTCGACGGTGTACGTCACCGGGGTGCCGGTCGCGGCCGGGTCCAGGCCGTCGCGGCGGGCGGTGGCGACGGCCACCGCGCAGGCGCCGGTGCCGCAGGAGCGGGTCTCGCCGGAGCCCCGCTCGTGCACCCGCATCGCCACGTGGCGCGGGCCGCGGTCCACGACGAACTCGATGTTGACGCCGTCCGGGTACACCGCGGCCGGGCTGAACTGCGGCTGCGTGCGCAGCTCACCGGCGTGCGCCAGGTCCTCGACGAAGGCGACCGCGTGCGGATTGCCCATGTTGACGTTGCGGGCCGGCCAGCTGCGGCCGTCGACCTCGACCAGCACGCCGTCCTCGGGGAGCCGGGCGCGGCCCATGGCGACGGTGACGTCGCCGGTCTTGGCGAGGTGCACCCGGAGCACCCCGGCGCGGGTGGCGATCGCCACGTCGCCGGCCTCGACCAGCTCGGCGTGGAGGAGGTACCGGGCGAAGACCCGGAGGCCGTTGCCGCACATCTCGGCGATCGAGCCGTCGCCGTTGCGGTAGTCCATGAACCATTCGGCCTCGTCGGCCATCGCCCGCGCCTCCGGGTGCGCGGCGGACCGCACCACGTGCAGCAGGCCGTCGCCGCCCACTCCGGCGCGGCGGTCGCAGATCCGGGCGACGGCGGTCGCGGGCAGGTCGAGCCGGCCGTCCGGATCCGGGACGATCACGAAGTCGTTCTCGGTGCCGTGGCCCTTGAGGAAAGCGATGCGCTGCGTGCTGGTCACTCCTGAATCCTACGGCCGGCACGGCGGAGCGGCCGGACGGGGCCGGGGCCCCGGCGTCGGGCCGGGGCGCGGACCTCAGCGGAGGCGGGCCACCCGCCAGATCGCCAGGGCGGCGAGGACGGCGACCACGCCCGCGTACAGGAGCACCACCCGCCAGCTGGCGCGGCGCCCGGAGCCGCGGACCGGGAGGCCGGGCCAGGTGTGGCCGACCCGGCGGGCGGCCATCATGCCCGCGCCGGCGGCGCAGCAGCACAGCAGCAGGCCGAGCATCGCGATCACCGCGCCGCCGTCGCCGCCGAACTCGAAGGCCAGCGGGAAGGCGAACATCAGCGAGCCGAGGGCGGCCAGCGCCACGATCGGGGCGAGCTGCCACAGCCGGAGCCGCCGGGGCGGGCGCAGGTCGCGGAAGGACTCGCCGCCCTCGGGGGACGGGCCCGGTTCGGCGTCGGGGCCGTCCGAGGCGTCCAGGGTCGCCGGGTGGCCGTCGGGAATGCCGTCGCCGGGCGCGGGAAGGTGGTCGTGGGGCGCGGAGTGGACGTCGTGGGCCGCCGGGCCGTCCTCGGCCTGCGGTGCGACCCCGGCGCCGTCCTGGTCCGGTTGTTGGGCTCGGTTGCGAGGGCCGGCCTCCATTGCCACGCGCCCTCCCCACTGCCAGATTGCACGCCTCGATCGAAGGTCGATGATGACACGCCCTCAGCGACCGGGATGACGGCCGGAGCGTCCCGATGCCATGACGTGATCAGGCTGTGACCGGTCGTTCGAGCAACGCCAGTGCCAGGGACGGGAGGTCGGCCCGGCGGTCGGCGGCGCCGCTGAGCCAGTGGACGCGGGGGTCCCGGCGGAACCACGAGTCCTGACGGCGCGCGAAGCGCTTGGTGGCGCGCACCGTCTCGTCGCGCGCCGCCTGCTCGGTGCACTCCCCCGCCAGGTACCCGAGCACCTGCTGGTAGCCGAGGGCCCGCGAAGCCGTCCGGCCCTCGCGCAGCCCCGCGGTCTCCAGTCGGCGCACCTCGTCGACCAGGCCGGCGTCCCACATCCGGTCGACCCGTGACGCGATCCGCTCGTCGAGTTCGGGGCGCTCGACGTCCACGCCGATCTGCAGGGTGTCGTAGACCGCTTCGTGGCCGGGGAGGTTGGCGGTGAACGGGCGGCCGGTGATCTCGATGACCTCCAGGGCGCGCACGATGCGGCGGCCGTTGCCGGCCAGGATGGCGCGGCCGGCCTCGGGGTCGGCGGCGGCGAGGCGGGCGTGCAGTGCGCCGCTGCCCTGTTCGGCGAGTTCGGCCTCCAGGCGGGCGCGGACGGCGGGGTCGGTGCCGGGGAAGTCCAGGGCGTCGAGGGCGCCGCGGACGTAGAGGCCGGAGCCGCCGACCAGGACCGGGGTGCGGCCCTCGGCGAGCAGCCGGTCGATCTCGGCGCGGGCGAGCCGCTGGTACTCGGCGACGTTGGCCGCGCGGGTGACGTCCCAGATGTCGAGGAGGTGGTGCGGGACGCCCTGCCGCTCCTCGGGGGTGAGTTTGGCGGTGCCGATGTCCATGCCCCGGTAGAGCTGCATCGAGTCGGCGTTGATGACCTCGCCGCCCAGGTGCTGGGCGAGCGCTACGCCCAGGTCGGACTTTCCGGCCGCGGTGGGGCCGACGACTGCGATGACCCGCGGTGCGGGGGCGACGGTGTTCACCCCGCCAGTCTCGCAAACCTCCCGGCGCACTCTCGAACGAGCGACGTGACGGGGCACGGATGCCGTCGTTGCCTGATGCGAGATCCCCGAACGCCGGTGCGCTGCCGGGGCCCGTCGGGCGACGCAAGGGGACACTCCGGGCGGCGAGGGATTTCGCCCACATGAGGAGCGTAGGAGAAATTATGGGCGTGTTTTCGCGGTTCCGCCGGCGCAAGTCCGACGCGGCGGAGGAGAGTGCCGCGGCGGCCGTGGCGGAGGTCGCGGCGGAGGGGACGCCGGGGGCGGACGGGGCGGACGGGGCCGCCGCGACGGAGCCGGTCGGTCCCGCGAGCGCGGCGCAGGCGCCGTCGGAGGCGGCGTCCGAGGCGGCGACGCAGACCGCGGAATCCGCCGTGGAGGAGGTTGCGGAGGGCACGGTGGAGAGCGCCGCGGAGGACCTGGCGCAGGACGCGACGGCCGCGGAGGCCGGGGCGGGCGGCACCGGGGCGGCCGCGGCCGGGGCGGCGGACGAGGCGGAGCCGCCGTCCTCCGAGGCGTCCGCCGCGGACGGCGGCGCCGCGATCCCGCGGCAGCAGTCGGCGGCCGCCGCGGTGGACAGCGAGGCCGGCAAGGGCGCGCAGAAGTAGCCGCCCGGGGGCGGGCGCGGCGCGGCGGACGGCGGGGGCACGGCTCTCCGGGTCCGCCGCGCCGCCGCGTTTCGCGCCGCTCGTGGCGTGACGCGGTGTTCCCGGCCGAACCGGGCTACGTCCAGGCCGCCACGACGTAGCCGACGCCGTACGGGGCCTCCTCGCGCAGCAGCTGGCCGCGGAGTCCGGCGCCCTCGGCGGCGCCCGCCAGGACCTGCCAGCAGGACCGCCCGGACACCAGCAGGTCGGCGGCGAGCCGTTCGTCCAGGGCGGCCAGGGCGGTGGTGTCGGCGGCTCCCAGGGCGCGGGCCGCGCCGGCGTCGAACGCCTCGGCCCGCTCGTCGAAGTAGCCGGGGGCCTTGACCGAGCGGCGGGCGCTGCCGTCGCCGAGCACCAGCAGCGCCACCCGGGACGCGGAGCCGGCGAGCTCCCGGCCCAGCGGCAGGCAGCGGTCCCCGGGCAGCTGCTCGGGGACCCCCAGTCCCGCCACGGGCGCGTCGGTCCACTGCGTACGGGACAGCAGCCAGGCGCCGACGGCGAGCGCGGGCGGCAGCTGCGGCCCGGCCGCGGGCGTCTGCCCGGCCGCCCCCAACGTCACGTCGAGGTCCACCCCGAAGCCGCGGAACGAGCCGCCGGCGCCCTGCGGGTACCGTCCCTCACCGGCCTCGCCGGTGGTCGGGCCGAGCACGACCAGCCGGTCGGGGCGGGCCGCGGCGAGTACCCCGAGCGCGTCCAGGCAGGCGGTCCGCACCGGGTCCAGCTCCGGTGCGGCGCCGGTGGCGACCTCGGGGACGAGCAGCGGCGGGCAGGGGCAGATGGCGGCGGCTACGAGCATGCACGCAGCGTAACGCCCGGGCCGTCGCACCGGCCCCCGGACCGGTCGGGATCAGTCGCGGCCGCAGCCGCTCGTGGCGGCCGGCAGCGGCTCGGGGACGCCGACCTTGGGCAGGCCGAGCAGGACCCCGGCCGGCTTGGCGGCCTCCGCCGCGGTGCGCTTCTCCCAGGCGTCGCCCGCGCGGGTGCGGCGCACGCCGAGGACCGGGCCCTCGGCGAGGAGGTGGTGCGGGGCGGCGTAGGTGACCTCGACGGTGACCACGTCGCCGGGGCGCACCGGCTCGTCCGGCTTGGTGAAGTGGACCAGGCGGTTGTCGGCGGCGCGGCCGGAGAGGCGGTGGGTGGCGCCGTCCTTGCGGCCCTCGCCCTCCGCGACCATCAGCTCCAGGGTGCGGCCGACCTGCTTCTTGTTCTCGTCCCAGGAGATCTCCTCCTGGAGGGCGACCAGGCGCTCGTAGCGGGCCTGCACGACCTCCTTGGGGATCTGGCCGTCCATCTCGGCGGCCGGGGTGCCGGGCCGCTTGGAGTACTGGAAGGTGAACGCCTGGGCGAACCGGGCCTCGCGGACGACGTGCAGGGTCTGCTCGAAGTCCTCCTCGGTCTCGCCCGGGAAGCCGACGATGATGTCGGTGGTGATCGCCGCGTGCGGGAGGGCGGCGCGCACCTTCTCGATGATGCCCAGGTAGCGCTCCTGGCGGTACGAGCGGCGCATCGCCTTCAGGACGGTGTCGGAGCCCGACTGCAGCGGCATGTGGAGCTGGGGCATCACGTTGGGCGTCTCGGCCATCGCCGCGATCACGTCGTCGGTGAAGTCGCGCGGGTGCGGGGAGGTGAAGCGGACCCGCTCCAGTCCCTCGATCTTCCCGCAGGCCCGCAGCAGCTTGCTGAACGCCTCGCGGTCGCCGATGTCGGAGCCGTAGGCGTTGACGTTCTGGCCGAGCAGGGTGATCTCGGAGACGCCCTCGGCGACCAGGGCCTCGACCTCGGCGAGGATGTCGCCGGGCCGGCGGTCCTTCTCCTTGCCGCGCAGCGCCGGGACGATACAGAAGGTGCAGGTGTTGTTGCAGCCGACGGAGATGGAGACCCAGGCCGCGTAGGCGCTCTCCCGGCGGGTGGGCAGCGTCGAGGGGAACGCCTCCAGCGATTCGGCGATCTCGACCTGCGCCTCCTCCTGGACGCGGGCGCGCTCCAGGAGGACCGGCAGCTTGCCGATGTTGTGCGTGCCGAAGACGACGTCCACCCAGGGCGCCTTCTTGACGATGGTGTCGCGGTCCTTCTGGGCCAGGCAGCCGCCGACCGCGATCTGCATGCCGGGGCGTCGGGTCTTGGCCGGCGCGAGTCGGCCGAGGTTGCCGTACAGCCGGTTGTCGGCGTTCTCACGCACCGCGCAGGTGTTGAAGACGACGACGTCGACCTCGTCCTCTCCGGCGCCCTCCGGGGCCCGTACGTAGCCCGCGTCCTCCAGCAGGCCCGAGAGCCGCTCGGAGTCATGGACGTTCATCTGGCACCCGTAGGTGCGCACCTCGTACGTTTTCGCTTCGGCCACTGCTCCACCGGCCACGTCGTCACCACTCACCCGTCCAGGGTACGGGCTCTGGCCGGAGCGTTCTGCGGCCCTGCGCGCACGGCGGCGCAGCGGGGGCGGGCCGGGCTCAGGCCGCGGCGAAGCGGGCCTGCGGTCCACCGCGGAGCCGGCCCGGTGGGAGTTTCCGTCCGAAGGCGACCATGAGCAGGTCCTGGGCGGTGCCGCGGAGCGGGTCTCCGGTGCCGTAGGACCAGTCGAGGTCGTCGGCGTGCAGGGCGACGCCGTCGAGGGCGGCGCCGAAGAACCTCAGGCCGCGCGGGGTGATGCCGGCGAGCAGGACGCGCAGGCGGTCCTCGGGGACGCGGCGGTCCAGGCCGAGCGGGACGGCGATGTCGAGGCCGTGGACGACGTCGTGGCCGAGTGCCGCGGCGAAGCCGCCGACGGGTGGCGTCCAGGGGTGGTGCGCGTGGTCCCGCAGGGCCGCGGCGAGGGCCGGCGGCGGGAGGGCGGCGGCGTCCTTGCGGGCGCACCGGTCGGTCATCCGGTTCAGGCTGCCGCGGGCCTTGAGGAGCTCGACGGCGACCTTGGGGAACGGGTAGCGGAAGCCCAGTGACATGTGTGCCGCGACCTCCCGGACCCGCCAGCCCGCGCAGAGCGAGGGCGCGTCCCACTGCTCCGGCGCGAGGGTGTCCAGCAGGTCGGCCAGTTCGCGGCGCTCGGCGGCGATCTCGGCGCGGATGTCCATCGTTGTGCCCCCTGTCCCGTCCGGCCCGGTACGCGGTGGGCCGCTCGGCCTCCAGGATCTTGGCGGCACGGTCATAAGTCCAAGAGCCTGTTCTTCTCGCACCTAGAATTTTCGGTTATGGAACTTCGGCAGCTGCTGTACTTCGTCGCGGTGGCCGAGGAGGCCAACTTCACCCGGGCCGCGGCGCGGCTGCACCTGGCGCAGCCGGGGGTCAGCGCCCAGGTCCGGCAGCTCGAACGGGAGTTGGGGCAGCCGCTGCTGGACCGCTCGGGGCGGTCGGTGACGCTGACCGAGGTGGGCGCGGCCGTGCTGCCGTACGCGCGGGCCGCGCTGGCCGCCGTCGAGGGGGCGCGGCAGACCGTGGCGGAGTTCACCGGGCTGCTGCGCGGCCAGGTCACGCTCGGGCTGGTGTCGGGAGCCGACGCGGTGTGGGAGAGCGAGGCGGTGTCCTTGCTGGCGGACTTCCACGACGCCCATCCTCAGGTGGACATCGCGGTCACCGCGGACGGGTCGGAGCGGATGCTCGCCGCGCTGCAGTGCGGGGAACTGGACCTGGCGCTGCTCGGGACCGCCGACGAGGAGCCCCCGGCGGGCCTGGCGTTCCAGATCGTCGTGGACGAGCCGCTGGTGGCGGTGGTCGCCCCGGACAACCCGCTGCTGGCGGCGGCGGAGGACGGGCGGGTCCCGTTGGCCGCGCTGCGCGACGTCCCGTTGATCTGCCTGCCGCGCGGCACCGGGATCCGCGGGGTGCTGGAGCGGGTCTGTGCCGACGCCGGGTTCCGGCCCCGGATCGCGTTCGAGGCGGCCGCGCCGAAGCTCCTCACCGGGCTCGCGGCGCGCGGTCTGGGTGTGGCGGTCGTTCCCGCGCCCGACGCGGCGGGGGCCGGTGGGCTGCGGACGCTGGAGTTCCGCGAGGTCCGGCCGCGTGGCCGGATTGCGCTGGCCTGGCGGGCCGGCGGACCGGCCGGACCGGCGGCCCGGGAGCTGCTGGAACACCTGCGGAAGGCCTTGGGAACAGCGGGCCGACCCGGTGATCGGACGGCGGCGAAGACGTAACCTTCCACCCCCTCCCGCCGGCGCCTGCGGACTGGCAGGATCCCGCCCATGGTGATGTTCCCCCGCCCCGGCCGCCGCCGGGCGCTGACCGCGGCGACCGCGGCCCTGGCCCTCCTCGGGCTGGTGCTGTGGCTCGTGCAGCCGGTCGGGTCCGCCGCGCCCCGGGGCCGGGTGACGCTGGCCACCGGCGTGCCGACCGGGGTGTACGCGCGCTACGGGGAGTTGCTGCAGGGCGATGTCGCGCGGGAGCTGCCCGGGGTGGACCTGCGGCTGCAGCGGAGCGAGGGGTCGATCGACAATCTGCGCCAGCTGGTGTCCGGGCGGGCGGCGTTCACCATCGCCACGGCGGACGCGGTGGCGGACTACCAGGCCCGGCGCGAGACCGGCGCGGACCGGTTGCGGGCCTGTGCCCGGCTCTACGACGACTACATGCAGCTGGTGGTACCCCGTGGCTCGGCGGTGCGTTCGGCCCGTGACCTGCGGGGACTGCGGGTGGGGGTCGGCGCGGACGGATCGGGCGTCCAGCTCATCACCCGGCGGCTGATGACGGCGGCGGGTCTGGACTTCGACAGCGACATCACGCCGGTGCGGGTGGGCATCGACCGGATGCCGAGCATGCTGGAGCACGACGAGCTGGATGCGTTCTTCTGGTCGGGCGGGCTGCCGACGCTGGCGGTGCAGCGGCTGGCGCAGCGGTTCCCGGTGCGGCTGGTGCAGCTCGGGGACCTGATTCCGGCATTGCACCGACAGGGCGAGCCGACCCGCTACTACCGGGCGGCGGTGATGCCCGCCGACGCCTATCCGCGGGTGCAGAACGGGCAGGCGGTGAAGACGATCGCGGTGGCGAACCTGCTGGTGACCACGGACCGGGAGGACGCGGCCCTGACGTTCGGGATCACCAGGACCGTCATCAACAGCCGGGACGCGATCGGGCATGTGGTGCACGCGGCGCAGAACGTGGACCTGCGGACGGCGGTGTTCACCGATCCGCTGGCGCTGCACGCGGGGGCCCGGAAGTACTACGTCTCGATCAAGGAGTGAATGCGTCGGCGCATGCTTCGGCGCATGTCTCGGTGAATACCTCGGTGCGCCGGTCGGTTCAATGCCGTGATGACTTCGGTGCAATGCGGCCGGGCGGCCGGATCGCACTGCGCGGGACGGAGACGGTGACCTCCAGGCCGTGCGGCGGGTGCGGCGCGTAGGCGATGGTGGCGCCGCCGGCGGCGAGCAGCGTACGGGTGATGGACAGGCCGAGGCCGGAGCCGGAGACGTTCTGGTGGCGGCTGCTGCGCCAGAACCGGTCGCCGATCCGGGCCAGTTCGTCCTCGGCGAGCCCGGGGCCGCGGTCGGCGACGGTGATCGTGACGCGTTCGCCGTCGGGGGCCACGGCCACCGTGACCGGCTCCCCGGCCGGGGTGAACTTCAGGGCGTTGTCGACGACCGCGTCCAGGGCGCTGGAGAGGGCCACCGGGTCGGCCCAGCCGGTGACCGCGGGGTGGCCCTCGTAGGCGAGGCGGACGCCCTTGTCCTCGGCGAGCGGGCGCCAGGCGTCGACGCGTTCGGCGGCCAGCGCCGCGACGTCGGTGAGCTGGAGGTCGGCGGCGGTGTGCTCGGCGAGCGCCAGGTCGAGGAGGTCGTCCAGGACCCGGGCCAGCCGTTTGCCCTCGGTGCGGACCGAGGCGATCTCCTCGTTGCCCTCGGGGAGTTCGAGGGCCAGCAGCTCGATCCGCAGCAGCAGCGCGGAGAGCGGGTTGCGCAGCTGGTGGGAGGCGTCCGCGACGAAGGCGCGCTGCTGTTCCAGGACGTCCTCGACGTGGTCGGCCATCTCGTTGAACGAGCGGGCCAGCCGGCGGAGTTCGGGCGGTCCGGCGGTGGCGGCGACCCGGGCGTTCATCCGGCCGGTGGCGATGTCGTGGCTGGCCGTGTCGAGCACCCGGACCGGCCGCAGCACCCAGCCGGTGAGCCGGAACGCCGCCGCGACGGCCACCAGCATGGCCGCGCACTCCCCCGCCGCGACCAGCAGCCAGTCGTGCAGGATCCGCGAACGCATCTGCCCGGTGGGCGAGTCGGTGACGACCACGGCGACCACGTCGCCGTCCCGGACGACGGGTGAGGCGACCGCGATCCGGCCGGTGTCGTCCCAGGGCCAGACCTGGTGCGGGTCGTGGCTGCGGCGGCCGGCCAGCGCCTCGCTGAACGCCTGGGCGCCCTCGCCGTCGGTGGGCACCGCCAGGTCCTTCGGGGCGGCGGCCATCGGGGTGCGGTCGCGGTAGAAGACGCCGGCCCGGATCCCGTAGAGCTCCTGGTAGCGGGTGAGTTCGGCCCGGAGGGTGGCCAGCCGCTCGTCCTCCTCAGGGGTCTTGCTGCCGGCGGCGGCACTGGGGCGGGCGGTGACGAACTGGGCGAGGGAGGCGAACCGGGCGGCGTCGTCGATCCGGTCGACCACCACCTTCTGCTGCTCCACCCCGGCGCTGATCACGCCGAGCGGGAAGCCGAGCGCGAGCAGCACGCCGGCCATCAGGACGATGAGGAGCGGGAGGAGTCGGGTGCGCACGGGGCCGGGCAGCCGTCAGGGGGCCGGTGGCCGGGTGCCCGCGGCGGGGCCGGCGGCCGGTGCGACCAGGCGGTAGCCGACGCCGCGGATCGTCTCGATCAGGGCCGGCATCCGCAGTTTGGCGCGGAGCGAGGCGATGTGCACCTCCAGGGTGCGGCCGGTGCCCTCCCAGCTCGTCCGCCAGACCTCGCTGATGATCTGCTCCCGGCGGAAGACCACACCGGGGCGCTGCGCGAGCAGGGCGAGCAGGTCGAACTCCTTGCGGGTGAGCGGGACCACCGTGCCGTCCACGGACACCTGGCGGGTGGGGAGTTCGACCGTGAGCGGTCCGAGCCGCAGCGGTTCGCCGGGGCCGCTCTCCTCGTCCGGCTGGTCGCCGGGGCCGCCCGTGGTGCCGTTGCGCCGGCTCACCGCGTGGATGCGGGCGAGGAGTTCACCGGTGTCGTAGGGCTTGACCACGTAGTCGTCGGCGCCGAGGTTGAGGCCGTGTATCCGGGAGCGGACGTCGGAGCGGGCGGTGACCATGATGACCGGGGTCGAGGAGACCTTCCGGATCCGGCCGCACACCTCGAAGCCGTCCTGGTCGGGCAGCCCGAGGTCGAGCAGCACCACGGCGAACGGCTCGGCGTCGTCGGGCAGCAGGGCCTGGAGCGCCTCCCCGCCGCTGCGGGCGTGCACGACGGTCAGGCCGTGCCGGGACAGCACCGCGGTCAGGGCCGCGGCGACGTGGTCGTCGTCCTCGACGAGCAGCAGTCTCATCGGGCCCCTCCTCTCGGTGTGCGTTCGGGCCAAAGGGCATCTACGGCGATCGGGGGCCTACCCGTCAAGAGGCCGCCACCTCCGGGCCGCCATCCGTTACCCAGCCGGTACCCCCGGGCGGCATACCGTCGGTAATCGCGCCGCGCTCCCCCGGGCCGCACCTTCACCCTAGGTGTCCGTTTGCGGCCGGATCGTTATGCTCAATTCTCCCTCAGATGTAATGACGCTGGTCGCAGGCCGTCATTAGGGTCCTCCCAACCGAGGAGGACGGAGCTGTACGCCGATGAGCGAAGTACCGGTGACCGAGACCGCCGGGGGTCCTGCGCCCACGGGAGACCAGTTGGTCGTCCTGGACAGCGTGAACAAGCACTTCGGCGCGCTGCACGTGCTTCAGGACATCAACCTGACGATCCGGCGCGGCGAGGTGGTCGTGGTGATCGGGCCCTCCGGGTCCGGTAAGTCCACCCTGTGCCGCACGATCAACCGCCTGGAGACCATCGACACCGGAAGCATCAGCATCGACGGCAAGCCGCTGCCCCAGGAGGGCCGCGAACTGGCCCGGCTGCGCGCCGACGTCGGCATGGTGTTCCAGTCCTTCAACCTCTTCGCGCACAAGACGGTGCTGGAAAACGTGATGTTGGGCCAGACCAAGGTCCGCAAAACGGACAAGGCGGCCGCGGAGAAGAAGGCCCGTACGCTGCTCGACCGGGTCGGCGTCGGCGCCCAGGCGGAGAAGTACCCCGCACAGCTTTCCGGCGGCCAGCAGCAGCGGGTGGCGATCGCCCGCGCCCTGGCGATGGACCCGAAGGTGATGCTCTTCGACGAGCCGACCTCGGCACTGGACCCGGAGATGATCAATGAGGTGCTGGAGGTCATGCAGCAGCTCGCCCGGGACGGGATGACGATGGTCGTGGTCACCCACGAGATGGGGTTCGCGCGCTCCGCGGCGAACCGGGTGGTCTTCATGGCGGACGGCAAGATCATCGAAGAGGCCGAGCCGAACCAGTTCTTCAACAACCCGCGCAGTGACCGGGCGAAGGACTTCCTGTCGAAGATCCTCCACCACTGAGGCCGCGGTTGGGCCACCATGATTGCCAACACCTGTTGAACCAAAGGATGTTCACCATGAGGATGCGTAAAACGGCTGCGGCGGGTGCGGTGGTGCTCGCGCTGGCGGCGACGGCGACCGCGTGCGGGGGCCAGTCGGGCTCGGCGGGCGACAAGCAGCCCGGCAGTGACGTCTACAGCGCCGACTACAAGGTCGCCAAGGACGTGAAGATCGACTCGGCGACGCTGAAGAAGGCCCAGTCGGCCGGCAAGATCACCATCGGTGTCAAGGCCGACCAGCCGTTCCTCGGCTTCAAGGACCCGGCGACCAACACCTACTCCGGCTTCGACATCGAGATCGCCAAGATGATCGCCGCCGACCTGGGCTTCTCCTCGAAGCAGATCACCTTCCAGACCGTCGACTCCAACGTCCGTGAGACGGCCATCTCCAAGGGCCAGGTCGACTACTACGTCGGCACGTACACGATCAACGACGAGCGCAAGAAGCAGGTCAGCTTCGCCGGCCCGTACTACACCGCCGGTGCCGACCTCCTGGTGCGCCAGGACGACAAGGCCATCACCGGACCGGACTCCCTCAAGGGCAAGAAGGTCTGCTCGATCGCCGGCTCCACCCCGCTCCAGGAGATCAAGAAGCCGAAGTACGGCGCGGTCACCACCGAGCTGTCGAAGTACTCGGACTGCGTGAAGTCCCTGCTGGACGGGTCGGTCGACGCGGTCACCACCGACGACGCGATCCTCAAGGGCTACGCCGCCCAGCGCCAGGGCAAGCTCAGGGTCGTCGGCAAGCCCTTCACCAAGGAGCCCTACGGCGTCGGCCTGAACAAGGACGACAAGGCCCTGCGCGACGCGATCACCACCGCGCTGGAGAACCACATCAAGAACGGTGACTACAAGAAGGCGTACGAGGGCACGCTCGGCAAGTCCGGCTCCCCCTACGTCGCCCCGGAGACGCCGCTGCCGCGCTACTGACGGCCCGCGCACGCACCGGACCGCGCCGCCCCGTACGCCCGCCGCGACGGGTGTACGGGGCGCGCTGTCTTCCGCGCGCCCCGCCGACCTGCGGTCGGTGCCGCGCGGTTCGCCGCAGTACCCGCCGTTTCCCGCCGCCGACCCGACCGCTACCGCGGAGACCCCATGAACGTACTCCTCGATTATCTGCCCGAGTTCCGGGACGGGTTCCTCGGAACCCTGGCGATCACCGCGTCCGCCGCGCTGCTCGCGCTGGTGCTCGGCGTGCTCATAGCCGGTTTCCGGGTCTCTCCGGTCCCGCCGCTGCGCGCCTTCGGCACGGCCTGGGTGACGGTGCTGCGCAACACGCCGCTGACGCTGCTCTTCCTCGTCGCCTTCTTCGTCGTGCCGCAGATCCTCTTCCAGGGCGCCAGCCCGTACATCCTGGGCACGCTGGCGCTCGGCTTCTACACCTCCTCCTTCGTGTGCGAGGCGGTGCGGTCCGGTATCGGCACCGTGCCGCTGGGGCAGGCGGAGGCGGCCCGCAGCCTGGGCCTGACCTTCTCCCAGACGCTCCGGATGGTCGTGCTCCCGCAGGCCACCCGTACCGTGCTGCCCCCACTGAGCAGCATCATCATCGCGCTCACCAAGAACTCCGCGATCGCCGGCGCGTTCGGCTACGGCGAGCTGTTCAACGTCTCCAAGCTGCTCAACGACCGGGGCTACCCGATCGCCTGGATCTTCCTGTGGACGGCGCTCGCCTACCTCATCATCACCTTCTCGGTCAGCGGCTTGTTCAAGCTGCTGGAGCGCCGGCTGGAGGTCGCCCGATGAGCGGATCCGACAGCTTGGACACCAGGAACGACACCTGCGGGCGGGCACCGTCGCCGCGCACCGGCGGGACGCGACGAAGCGAGGTAAGGGCATGAGTGGCGCGAGCGTTCTCTACGACGTGCCGGGGCCGAAGGCGAAGGCCCGCAACCGCATCTACAGCGTCCTCGGCGCGGTGGCGGTGCTGGGGCTGTTCGCCTTCGCGTTCCTGCGGCTGGACTCCAAGGGCCAACTGGACCCGCAGGTCTGGCAGATCTTCAACTACGCCGGCGTGCGCACCAGCATCCGCGACGGCATCCTGACGACCCTTCAGGTCTTCGCGGTGGCGGCCGTGCTGTCGCTGGCACTGGGCCTGCTGCTGACCGTGGCCCGGCTCTCGGACCACAAGCCGATCCGCTGGGTGGCCACCGGCTTCATCGAGCTGTTCCGCGCGGTCCCGCTGCTGATCACCATCTACGCGCTGTGGGTCATCCTCCTCACCAGCCGGGACGCGCTCGGCCTCACCGGCAGCCAGCCGCAGTTCTGGGCACTGGTCGCGGGCCTGACGGTCTACAACGGCTCGGTGCAGGCCGAGGTGCTGCGGGCCGGCATCAACTCCGTGCCCAAGGGCCAGCGGGAGGCCGCGTACGCGCTCGGCATGAGCAAGACGCAGGTCATGACGACCGTGCTGATCCCGCAGGCGATCCGCGCGATGCTGCCGACGATCATCAGCCAGCTGGTCGTGACCCTGAAGGACACCTCGCTCGGCTACATCATCACCTTCGAGGAGCTCCTCTACACCGCCCGCCTGATGAGCACCAACATCCTCGTCAACGGGAACGACACCTACATCCCGGTGATCACCGTCATCGGCAGCATCTACGTGGCGATGTGCCTGGCGCTGTCCGCCCTGGCCAACTGGATCGAGCGGCGCGGGCGCCGGGCCCGCACCGGCGTCGCGGCGACCCCCGCCGCCGAGCCGGCGGCGGCCGCGGACGCCGCGGAGCCCGCCGGTCCGGCCGCCGACGCACCGGCGGCCACGAAGGACTGACGGGACGTCCGGTCGCACCGCGGCCGGTACCGGACCGTCCGGAGGCGGTGGCAACGGCGCCACCGCCTCCGTCACTTGACGCAGGCGGCCGCAATGGGTTGCATACGCTGTGTGATCACGCACCGGGCTCCCGCCGCCAGTTCCCGCACGTCCCGTACGTACCGCCGGATCCAGGGAGCCGCCCCGTGGAGCCGGTGATCGTCGCCGGGGCCGGCCCGGTCGGTCTCGCCCTCGCCCTCGCCCTGACCCGGCACGGCGTGCCCGTCGTCGTCCTCGACGAGACCGACGGCCAGGAGGAGGCCCGGCCCGCCCGCACCGTCGTACTCCGCCCGGACACCGCCGCGTTCGCCGCCCGGCTCGGCTGCGCGGACACCCTGGCGAGCGCCGGCACCCGCTGGTCGGCGTGGCGCACCATGCGGCGCCGCCGGCTGCTGGAACGGGTCGCCTTCGCCGACGACGGCACCGACGGAACGGACCGGGACGGGGCCGGCGCCTCCCCGGTGCACCTCGCGCAGCACGCGCTGACCCGCGCGCTGCGCGCCGCGCTGGCCGTCGAACCGCTCGCCCGGATCGCCTCCGACAGCCGGCTGGCCGCGGTCGAACAGGACGGCAAGGGCGTCAGCGCCCAGACCCGCGGCGACAACGGGACCTGGTGGCGCGGGAGTTACCTCGTCGGCTGCGACGGCCCGCGGTCCACCGTCCGCAAACTGCTGGACATCCGCTTCCCGGGCCGTACCGCCGTCGAGCGGCACGCGGTGGCCACGCTGCGCACCGAACTCCCCTGGCCCGGCGAGGCGCTGCTGCACCGCTCGCCGGCCCGGCACGGCGGTGGCCGGGTCAGCGAGGTGTCCGCCCGGCCGCTGCCCGGCGGGGTCTGGCGGCTGGACTGGCTGCTGCCCCCGGGGCGCGAGCTGGTGACCCCGGACGCCGTGGTGGCCCGGATCCGCGACTCGCTGGCCGGCTGGGCCACGGAGGCCGCGGACGGATCCGCCGACGAGGGCGCCACGGCGGGCGGACGCAAGCACACCGGCCTGGTGCCGCCCTACGAACTCCTCGACACCGGCGTCCACACCGTCCACCACCGGCTGGCCCGGACCTGGCGGCAGGACCGCGTCTTCCTCGCCGGCGACGCCGCCCACCTGCTGGGCGCGCTCGGCACCCAGGGCCTGGACGAGGGCCTGCGGGACGCCGAGAACCTCGCCTGGAAGCTGGGCCTGGCCTGGCACCACGGTGCCACCGAGACCCTGTTGGACAGCTACCAGGCCGAGCGCCGGGGCGCGGTCGCCGCCCGGTTGCGGGCCGCGGACTCGGCGTTGCCGCTGCTGCGGGACGGCGGCGCGGTGCGCTGGCGGACGGTGCTGCCGGGCGCGGCGCGCGGACGCAGCACCCTGCTGACCGACGGCCACCTGGGCCGCGGCCCGCTCGGGGCGGCCCCGTCCTATCTGCACACGCCGCTGGCGGCGCCCGTCGACCTGCCCGGCGAGGCGGCGGTCGGCACCCTGCCGGGGGCGCCGGTGGTGGACGTGCCGGTGACCGCCTCCGACGGCGCGTCGGTGGGACTGCGCGACCGGCTCGGACGGGGGTTGCTGGTGGTGCTGGTGGCGCCCGGTACCGGGGTCTGGGACCGGCGGCACTGGCAGTCGGCGGGGTTGATGCCCCGGCTGTCGGACGCGGTCGGGGCGCTGCCGATGCGCGCGGAGATCCTGGTCACCGAGGCGTATCCGGGCGCCGCCGCGCACACCGTGCTGGTGGTGCGGCCCGACGGCCATCTGGTCGCCGCGCTGTCCGGGGTCCGCCCGGACGAACTGGCCGCCTGTGCCGACGCGGTGCGCGGCGGGGCGAACGGGGCGGAGAACCGCCGGCCGGCCGCGGACGGGCCCACCCGGGAGCCCGGGGGCGGACCGGACGGCGCCGCGGCGGAGCCGGGGACGGAGCCGGTGGCGGACGCGGTGCCGGTTGACCCTCCGGGAAACTCCGTGCTTCACTCCGAGAGTGACTGATCACAGCTCGCGATTCTGGCGGAGGGTCCATCTGGACCTGGTCCGCTATGCGGGCTGCATGTGTCGTCCGTCCTGTTGATCCCCACCGCCGCGGCCGTCGCCGCGGTGGCCTTCCCGCGCGGCAGTGCACCGGCATCCGGCGGCCGCGCCCCCGATCACTCAGGACGGTTTCCGTGCCCGACGTACAGATCCCCGCGCGCCCGCGTGCCCGCGCCCACGACGGTGGCCCCAGCGCCGCCGAACTCCTCGACTTCGCCCACCGCACCGCCGCCGATCGCGCGCTCATCGCGTCGCTGCCGCTCGACCCGGAAGGCCGCACCTGGGTCCGGCTGGACGGCCCGCGCGGCAGTGAGGCCTGGCTGATCGGTTGGCCGCCCGGCACCGGCACCGGCTGGCACGACCACGGCGGCTCGCGCGGCGCCTTCGCGGCGGCCGCCGGGGAGTTGACCGAGCAGTCGCTCGCCGCCGCGCTCCCCACCGAGGGCTGGAAGACCCTGGAACTCGCCGACGGCGTCGACCGCGAACGGCGGCTGAGCGACGGCCGGGGCCGGGCGTTCGGCCCGCACCACGTGCACCAGGTGCTCAACCTCTCCCCCGACACCCACGCGGTGTCGGTGCATGCCTACTACCCGCCGCTGCCGCTGATGCGGCGGTACAGCCGCACCGGGCCGGTGCTGCGGCTGGAAGAGGTCGAACGCCCGGAGGAGTGGTGATGAGCGCGATCGACGAACTGCTGGCACGGGCCCGGCGCGGGCTGACCCGGGTGGACCCGGCTCAGGCCGCGGCGCTCCGGGAGACCGGCGGGTTGCTGGTGGACATCCGCTACGCGCAGCTGCGGGAACGCGACGGCACCATCCCCGGGGCGCTGATCGTCGAGCGCAACGAGCTGGAATGGCGCCTCGATCCGACGGGTGAGCACCGCGCCCCCGAGGCGACCCATCACGGCCTGCCGATCGTCGTGATCTGCAACGAGGGCTACGCCTCCAGCCTCGCCGCGGTCTCCCTGCACGAACTCGGCCTCCACCGCGCCACCGACCTGATCGGCGGCTTCCAGGCGTGGCGGGCGGCGGGCCTGCCGGTGCGGGAGGCGGAGCCGTCGGTGGAAGGCTAGGGACTGCTGGTGGGGGGCCGGGGGCTTCCGGTGGAGGGCTACGGCCCGTCAGTCCCTGATCCACCGGACGGGCCCGGAGGTCGTCGTCGCACTCCCGTCGTCCGCCCGGGGTGGGCCGGGCGTCGGCCGACAGGTGGGAGTCCGGCGGCCGGGCCCAGGACGGCTCGGAGGGCCGAGCGGGAGGACGGCGAACGGGGCGTAGTCGGACGGCGCGTGGCCGGTCGGACCGGGCCGTTCCGTTTCGGTGCGGTCCGTTTCGGTGCGGCGCGGTTCGGTTCAAGAGATGCCGAGGCCGGGCGCCGGCTCGACTGCCGCCGTGCGCAGGCTGGTTCGGGCGGCACCGCGGGCCGGACGGTACGGCTGCCCCTGATCGGGGCGGCCGGGTGTCGCGGGCGGGCGCGCGGGCCCGGACCGGTCAGGCGTCGGGCAGGTGGTGGTCGAGGTCTTCCGGGTCCTCGCCCTCCTCTTCCAGGGCCTGGCGGACGACGCGGAGGGCGAGGCCCTGCGAGTAGCCCTTGCGGGCCAGCATGCCGGCCAGGCGGCGCAGCCGCTTGTCGCGGTCCAGGCCGCGGGTGGCACGCAGCTTGCGGTCGACGAGCTCGCGGGCGGTGGACTCCTCCTGCTCGGCATCGAGTCGGCCGACGGCCTCGTCGATCAGTGCGGAGTCCACTCCTTTGGTGCGCAGCTCGCGGGCGAGGGCGCGGCGGGCCAGGCCCCGGCCGTGGTGCCGGGACTCCACCCAGGCGCCGGCGAACGCCGCGTCGTCGATCAGACCGACGTCCTCGAAGCGGGCCAGCACCTCCTCGGCGGCCTCGTCGGGGATGCCCCGCTCCCGCAGGGCGTCCGCCAGTTGCCGACGGGTGCGCGGGCTCCCGGTGAGCAGGCGCAGGCAGATCGCCCGCGCCTGCTCCTCGGGCGTACGCGGCGGTCCCGACCCGGCCCTCGACGGGCGGGAACCACCGCCGTCCCTGGGTGCGGCGCCGTCCTCGGGGACGGCGCCGCCCGTCCGGCCACTACGGTTCTCGGCGTCGCCGGCAGCGCTGTCGAAGTCGGCGCTGTCCGGCCATTCCGTTCGCCGTGTCATGGCGCGTCAGCTCTTGGCCGCCGCGGCCTTGGCGGTCTTGGCGGTCTTGGCGGCCGCCGCCGGTGCGGCCTTGACCGGCGCCTCCGCCGGGCCGGCGGCGTCCGGACCGGGCTCCGCCGCGTCCTCCTGCGGCTTCACGCCGATGCCCAACTTCTCCTTGATCTTCTTCTCGACCTCGTCGGCGAGATCGGGATTGTCCTTGAGGAAGTTGCGGGCGTTCTCCTTGCCCTGGCCCAGCTGGTCGCCCTCGTAGGTGTACCAGGCGCCGGACTTGCGGATGAAGCCGTGCTCGACGCCCATGTCGATCAGGCCGCCCTCGCGGCTGATGCCCTGGCCGTAGAGGATGTCGAACTCGGCCTGCTTGAAGGGCGGCGCGACCTTGTTCTTCACGACCTTGCAGCGGGTGCGGTTGCCGACCGCCTCCGTGCCGTCCTTGAGGGTCTCGATCCGACGGATGTCGATCCGGACGGAGGCGTAGAACTTCAGCGCGCGGCCACCGGTCGTGGTCTCCGGGGAGCCGAACATCACGCCGATCTTCTCGCGGAGCTGGTTGATGAAGATCGCGGTGGTCTTGGACTGGTTGAGCGCGCTGGTGATCTTCCGCAGCGCCTGGCTCATCAGACGGGCCTGGAGGCCGACGTGGGAGTCGCCCATCTCGCCCTCGATCTCGGCCCGCGGCACCAGGGCGGCCACGGAGTCGATCACGATGAGGTCCAGGGCGCCGGAGCGCACCAGCATGTCGACGATCTCCAGGGCCTGCTCGCCGTTGTCCGGCTGGGACAGGATGAGGTTGTCGATGTCGACGCCGAGCTTGCGTGCGTACTCGGGGTCGAGGGCGTGCTCGGCGTCCACGAACGCGACCTGGCCGCCGGCCTTCTGCGCGTTCGCCACCGCGTGCAGGGTCAGGGTGGTCTTACCGGAGGACTCCGGTCCGTAGATCTCCACGACCCGGCCGCGCGGGAGGCCGCCGACGCCGAGGGCGACGTCGAGGGCGGTCGAGCCGGTCGGGATGATCTCGATGGGCTCCCTCGACCGCTCGCCCATGCGCATGACCGCGCCCTTGCCGAATTGCCGTTCAATCTGTGCGAGTGCGGCGTCCAGCGCCTTCTCGCGGTCGGTGCCTGCCATGGGTTCCACCCGGTTTGCTTGAGTCGATCGCTTCACGTCCATGACGCTAACGCCTGCCACTGACAACGCGCCCGGACCAGGTCCCGGCCTGTGGACAACCCGGCGGTCGGCCCGGGATTCCCAAGGGCCGGAGCCGCTTCGGGCGGCCGGACACCCAATAAGAATGGATGTTCGATTTTGGTGTCAAGCGCGCCGCGCGCCGCGCCACCGCACCGCCGGCGTCACGCGCCGCCCCGCCGCGCCCCGCTCGGCACGGCACCCTCTTCGCCGCTCGGCACGGCACCCTCTTCGCCACCCGGCGCCCCGGCGCCCGACTCCCCGGCCGACCCGGCCGACCCGGCCGCGTCATCGGCACCACCACCGGTGGCCCCGCCCCGACGCCTCGCCCGGAAGCGGCTCCGCGGATCCGCGGTGACCTCGTACCGCTTGACGTACGCACCCAGGAACGCCTGGAGCGTCGCGGTGGCCGGGATCGCGATCAGCGCGCCGACCGCGCCCATCAGGGCCGTACCGGCGATCACCGAGCCGAAGGCGACGGCGGGGTGGATGTCCACGGTCCTGGCGGTGATCCGGGGCTGGAGGAGGTAGTTCTCGAACTGCTGGTAGACCACGACGAAGCCGAAGACCCACAGCGCGTACCAGGGATTGACGGTGAACGCGATCAGGATGGGCAGCGCACCCGCCATGTACGTGCCGATCGTGGGCACGAACTGCGAGATCAGGCCGACCCACATGCCGAGCGCCGGGGCGTAGGGCACGCCCAGGATCTCCAGCAGGACGTAGTGCGCGACCCCGGATATCAGCGCCATCAGGCCGCGGGAGTAGAGGTACCCGCCGGTCTTGGCGACCGCGATCTCCCAGGCGCGCAGCACCTCGGCCTGCCTACGGGGCGGCAGCACCGAGCACAGCGCCCGCCGCAGCCGGGGGCCGTCGGCGGCGAAGTAGAACGAGAACAGCGCGACGGTGAGGAGGTTGAACAGCCCGCCGAGCACCTGGGCGGAGACCGCCAGGACGTTGTTGGCGCTGTCCTGGACGTACTTCTGCAGCCAGTCGGAGTTCAGCAGGTTGTTCTGCACCTGGACCCGGGAGAGGTGGGTGTGGAAGGTGCTGTTGGTCCAGCTGATGACGGAGTCCAGGTACTGCGGGAACTCCTCGACCATGGTGGCGATCTGGCCGGCCAGCATGGACCCCAGCAGCGTGACGAAGCCCACCGTGGCGACCAGGATCGCCAGGAACACCAGGCCGGTGGCGAGCCCGCGCCGCATGCCGCGGCCGGCCATCCAGTCGACGGCCGGTTCGATGGCCAGCGCCAGGAAGAACGCGATGAGGACGTTCAGCAGCAGGCCGATCAGCTGGTGGAAGCCCCAGGTGGCGAGCTGGAAGCAGGCCACCAGAGCGAGCGCGAGCACCATGGCCCGCGGGAGCCAGCGCGGCATCCGCGCCTCGCGCCGGTCATCGGACCGGTCCCGCGGCGGGTCGTCGGGGCGGGGGCCGTCGTGGCTGCTGATCTCATCTGTCACGGACACGCAGCCAAGTGTCGCGCACCGCGCCGACACCCGGCCGCCGCCCGCTCAGCGCTTGTCCTGCGGCACGTCCATCGCCGTGCAGACCACCCGCCACACCTCTTTGGCGCTCCACCCCGCCGCCAGTGCCTCGTGGACCGTGCGGCCGCCGAGCCCCGACATCACGTGATCGCGTGCGAAGGAGTCGGCGTAGCCCGCACCGAAGTGGTCCGCCATCCGCTCCCAGAACACCGTCAACCGCATGATTCCCGCCTCACACCTACTCCGGCCTGCACGTTCCCCGGCTTCCCGCCGCTGCGCGCGAGCGCCCCAGGGGGCGTTCGCGCCGGGCTCCTTCATACCGCCGGAGCCGGACGGAAGGCCAGCGAGGGCGGGCCGCTCCCGGGCCCGCCGTCCGCGCCGCCGGGGTGCCGCGGCCCGGTCGCCCGCGGCCCGGCCGGGCGCGGCGCGCCCCAGGTGGCTGGTCCGATGACCCCCCACACACTTGCTAGATTGCGCAATCAAGCAGTCAAATGTGAAACCGGCTCGGCGCAATCGTCGTCTTCCCGGCCGGAACCGCCCTCTTCTGCCGCCGCGCGGCACGCCCCGCGACCGCCTCGCCGGTCCGGCCGTCCAAAGGATGCGAATGACAGGTCAGCGCACCGAAGCCCCGAACGGGTACGACGACCTGGCGCGGGACCCGGCACAGGTGTCGCGCCGGGTGCCGGGCCCCCGCCGGCGCGGCGACCGGTACGAGGGAGCGGACGGCGTCGGGCCGGCTCCCGGGCGGGCCGGCGCACGGTCGGGCCGGGTGGGCAACGGTCGACGGGCCGGCCGCGCCGCCCTGGTGGCGCTGGTGGTGGCCGCCGTCGGCGCCGCGGCCGACACGGCGCTCGGCGGGCGGCCGGGCTGGGTGTTCGCGGTGACCGCGGCGCTCGGTGCGGCGCTGGCCGCCAAGGCCTGCACCCGGGCCGGCGCCTGGTGGCTGATATCTGCGCCGCCGCTGGTGGTGGCGGTGGTCACCGTGGCGTGCGAGCAGCTGGCGGGCACCACCGACGTCCAGGGCAAGGGCCTGGCGACGGCGGCGGTGCGCTGGGCCGTGGACGGGTTCCCGGCCATGGCGGCGGCCGAGGCGGTGCTGATCGTGGTGCTGGTGACCCGGGGCATACGGGCCGGTCGGCGCGGCGACCGGAAGCGGAGCAGGAGGAACAGCGGTGCATGACGAGCGGAGCCCCTACGGGCGGAGTCCGTACGGACCGGATGACCGGGAGCCCGGCGAATCGGGCGGCCGTGCCGCGCGCCGGCGCGCGCCCGACGGGCGGGGCGGTCGGCAACGCTCCCCCCTGGTCGTCGTCGGACGGACCGCGCTGGCCCTCTCCTCGGCGCTGGTCCTCCTGGCCAGCGGGGTGTCCTGGGCGGCGTACAACTGGGTCAGCAGCGGGCTGAACACCTCCGACGCGCTCAGCGCCATCGGCGGCAAGGACGCGCCCAAGCACCTGGACAACTCCGTCAACCTGCTGCTGATCGGCCTGGATTCGCGCAAGGACATGAACGGCAACGACCTGCCGCGGGAGTTCGTCCGCGACCAGTTGCACGCCGGGTCCAGCGACATCGGCTACTACAACACCAACACCCTGATCCTGATGCACATCCCGGCGGACGGCGGGAAGGTCACCGCGTTCTCCGTACCGCGCGACGACTACGTGCAGACCTTCAACGGGGACGGCAGCTCCCAGGGGCACTTCAAGATCAAGGAGGCGTACGGCAACGCCTACACGGTCGCCCACGACAAGTTCTCCGCCCAAGGCGTCAAGGGCGCCGACCTGGAGAGCCGGAGCCGGGAGGCCGGCCGGGAGGCGACGCTGGCGACCGTGCAGAACTTCCTCAAGGTGCCGATCGACCACTTCGCCGAGGTCAACCTGCTGGGCTTCTACGACATCGCCAAGGTCCTCCAGCCGATCGAGGTCTGCCTGAAGCACCCGGTCAAGGACCGCTACTCGGGGGCCGACTTCCCGGCGGGCCACCAGCAGCTCAACCCGAAGCAGGCGCTCGCCTTCGTCCGGCAGCGGCACGGCCTGGAGGGCGGCGACCTGGACCGCACCCACCGCCAGCAGGCGTTCCTGTCGTCGGTGACCCACAAGCTGAAGAGCGAGGGGGTCTTCGGCGATCTGGGCAAGCTCCAGGGGCTGTTCGACGTGGTGAAGAAGGACCTGGTCATCGACAGCAAGTTCGACGTGCTCGACTTCGCCCAGCAGGCCACCAACCTGACCGGCGGGAACGTGGTGTTCCACACCCTGCCCATCGCCGGTTTCGGCACCCGCAACCGCGAGTCCGTCAACCTCGTCGACGTCCCCAAGATCCAGTCCATCGTGCAGTCCCTGATCGGTGGGAAGGCCGCGTCCCCGGACGCGTCGGGCGGCGGCGCGCCGTCGCCGTCCACGAAGGCCGCCCCGGCGACCGTCGACGTCCTCAACGGCGCCGGGAAGGCGAAGCCGGGGGCCGCCGGCGACGAGCTCAAGGCGCTGAGCGCCCTCGGCTACACCGCGGGGCACGCCGGCAACGCCACCCCCCGGCAGCGGACCACCATCCTCTACGGCGCCGGCGCCCAGGAGGCCGCCCAGCAGATCGCCGGCCGCCTGAGCGCCGCCGCGCCGGTCTCCTCGGCCTCGGTGCCCGCCGGCCGCGTGCAGGTCCTCCTTGGTGCCGACTTCACCGCCCCGCCGGCCACCGGGGCCGGCACCCCGCCGGCAACGTCGGAGAAGTCCACCGACTCGGGCGCGAAGGACAACGCCCCCGCGCCCGTGCCGTCCGACGCCTTCGCCGGCGACTCCGTCAAGGAGGGCGGTATCCCCTGCGTCAACTGACGCCCGACGGGCCGCCGGTGGCACCGGCGGCCACCCGAGCCCCCGGCCGTATCCGTGGCATCGCCTGCACCGGCGACCGTACGGGCCGGGGGTGCGCCGCCTAGACTGGGCCGTCCGGGGGCCAGAAACGGGGAGAGCCGCAGTGGTGAAGAGCGTCGAAGGTGCGGGCGGGAGTACGGGCGCGACGGCCGACCCGTCTGCCGAGGTGCTGGCCGAGGCGGCCGCGGTGTTCGGGCTGCTGGCCTCTCCCCCGCGACTGCACATCGTCTGGGCACTGGCCCAGGGCGAGAGCGACGTCAGCGGACTCGCCGAACGCGTCGGCGGCGCACTGCCCGCGATCAGCCAGCACCTCTCCAAGCTCAAACTGGCCGGCCTGGTCCGCTCCCGCCGCGAAGGCCGACGCGTCGTCTACTTCGTCGACGACCCCCAAACAGTCGCCGTCACCCGGACCCTCGTCGTCCAACTCGCCGCCCGCAACAAGGGCGCGTCACCGGCCCGCCTGCGCCGACTGGGCGGCTGAGTCCCGGCCGCGGGCCGCGCCGTTCAGGTCGCGTCGGCGTCGAACGGCGGCCGTTCCTCCGGGCGCCCGTCGGCCGCCGACCGCTTGCGGAGGTCCACCGGAACCCGGCTCGCGTGCGGTGCCGCAGCCGGTTCCGGGTCGAGAGCGGCGCGGAGTTCCCCGATCCCGTCGCGGAGCTCCGCGATCCCCAGGTCGTCGTTGCCGAGCAGCTGTTTGCGGACGAAGGTCCGCGGATGCAGGTCCTCGAACTCGAAGTCCTTGAACTCCGGGCCCAGTCCGGCGCGCACCTCGTCCTTCGCCTGATCGGAGAAGCTCCGCACCTTGCGCAGCAGCGCGGTGGCGTTCTGGAGGAACTCCGGTAGTTTGTCCGGCCCGAAGAGCAGCACCACCAGGATGCCGATGACGAGCAGATCGGGGGTACTCATTCCCAGGAACATCCCGCCACTCCCTGTAGGTCACCGGTGCGCCGTGCCACTCCCGTGGGCACGTCCACCGACATTTTAGATATTGCGCAATCGTGGAACCAACATCGGGTTCCCCGCGTTGTCCAGGACGACAGCACAGACAGGTTTCAGGACTGCTGGAGGGTTTTTCATGGGTGTGACCCTGTCCAAGGGCGGCAACGTCTCGCTCAGCAAGGAGGCCCCGGGCCTCAGCGCGGTGACCATCGGCCTGGGCTGGGCCGTCCGCACCACGACCGGCGCCGACTACGACCTCGACGCCTCCGCCTTGATGTGCGCGCAGTCCGGGAAGGTCGCCTCCGACCAGCACTTCGTGTTCTTCAACAACCTCACCAGCCCGGACGGATCCGTGGTGCACTCCGGCGACAACCTCACCGGCGGCAGCCACGGCGACGACGAGCAGATCCAGATCGACCTGGCCACGGTCCCGGCCGAGATCGGCAAGATCGTCTTCCCGGTCTCCATCTACGAGGCCGAGGAGCGCGGCCAGAGCTTCGGCCAGGTCCGCGACGCCTTCATCCGGGTCGTCAACCAGGCCGACGGCCGGGAGATCGCCCGCTACGACCTCACGGAGGACGCCTCGACCGAGACCGCCATGGTCTTCGGCGAGGTGTACCGGCACGGCGCGGAGTGGAAGTTCCGCGCCATCGGCCAGGGTTACGCCTCGGGACTGCGCGGTATCGCCCAGGACTTCGGGGTCAACGTCGGCTGACCGACGCGCCGGACGGATGCCCGGACGGCGCCGGTACGGCGCGTAGCGGAAGGAGCGGGAGATGGCCGAATCCCGGGGGCGGTGGCGGTGGCTGCTGCTGGCGGGTGCCGCCCTGGCGGTCTGGGCCATGGCGCGCGGCGGCCACGGCGGCGCCCCGGACGCCGCGCCGCGCCCGTCCACCGCGTCGTCCGCCGCGCCGGATGCCGCCCCGTCCGCGACGCCCGGCGGCGGCGCCACGACCCCGCGGTCCGACGGGGTGTACGACCCGGCCGACTGCGCCGCCGCGGTGCGCAAGTACGCGGCGGCGGCCGGCGTCCAGCCCCGGCTGCTGATGGCGATCCTCTACAACGAGTCCTACAAACCGCACGATCCGGGGCTGGAGCGGGCCTGGCAGCGCTACAAACCCGACGCCGCGTTCGGGGTCGCCAACATGCACCGGGCCGCGTTCGACGAGGTCAAGCGCGGCCGGGACTTCGCCGGCCGGAAGTGGGAGGAACTGCCGGACGACCGGGACCTCGCCGTCGAGGCGGCCGCCTGGTACCTGCACGACCTGAACCGGCGACTGCCCGCGCAACGGCCCGCCGGACACACCCGCGACGAACTGCTGGCGCTGGGCTACAACGCCGGCGCGGGCAACATGCTCGCCTTCGCCCGCGGCATCCCACCGGGCGCCCAGGCCCAGTCCTACCTGGACCGGCTGCACGAGAACTGGGCGCAGGCCGACCGGGCCGTCGCGCGCTGACACGACCGTCGCACGATGGCGGAACGGTGGCGGAACGGCGACAGGAAGGCGTCAGGACGCGGCGGTGGCGCACTTCGAACGCCTCCGCGACCGCATACTTCAAGCATTGCGCAAGATAGGGAACCTTGCTGATTTCCTTGGCGTTGTAGCCGACGGACGCCGGATGCCGGGAACATGATGGAGGAAGCTCATGGGCGTGGCCCTGACCAAGGGCGGCAATGTGTCGCTCAGCAAGCAGGCCCCAGGTCTGACCGCCGTCAGGGTGGGGCTGGGCTGGCAGGTGGGAGCCGCCGCGGGGACCGGGCACGACCTGGACGCCAGCGCGCTGCTGTGCGGCGAGTCCGGCACGGTCCTCTCCGACCGGCACTTCGTCTTCTTCAACAACCTCACCAGCCCCGACGGCTCGGTGCGGCACTCCGGCAGCCGCCCCACCGGTGAGGACCGGGAGCAGATCGAGGTGGACCTCGCCGCGGTCCCGCCCGAGGTCACCAAGATCGTCTTCCCGGTCTCGCTCTACGAAGCCGAGCAGCGCCGGCAGAATTTCGGCCAACTCACCAGCGCGTACATCCGCGTGGCCGACCAGGCCGGCGGCGCCGAGCTGGCCCGTTTCGACCTCTCCGGCCAGGCCGCCACCGAGACCGCCATGGTCTTCGGCGAGCTGTACCGCCACGGCACGGACTGGAAGTTCCGCGCGATCGGCCAGGGCTACGCCTCCGGGCTCGCCGGCATCGCGCAGGACTACGGCGTCGACGTGCTGCGCCCGGAGCCGGCCCCCGCGGCCGCGCCGGACCGGCCCGCGTCGCCCTCCCCCACGGTCTCGACCCCGTTCGGGCAGGGGGGACCCTCCTCCGGGGCGCCCGCCGCCCCGCCGGTGCCGCCCACTCCCACGGCGACGTCCGTGGCCGTGGCAGCGGCCGCCGGAGCGGCACCGTCCTCGGGTCTCGCCCCCGCCACATCACCGCAACCGACAGGAAGTTCCGACATGACCTGCTTCTTCGACCCCAACCACGGCCCCGGAATGACGCCCGTGATGTGGTCCCCGCAGTGGGGCGTGCCGCGCCAGGTCCAGACCTGCGGCGGCTGTGCGCAGCGGGTGCAGACCACCACCCCGCCGTTCTACACCCCGGCCCAGGCCGGCTATCCGCAGCCCGCCCAGCAGGGCTACCCGCAGCAGGCGCAGCCGGGTTACCCCCAGCAGGGCTACGCACAGCAGCCCGACCACCAGCAGGGCGGCGGCCGGCGCTTCGGCACCGGCGCGCTGATCGGCGCCGGTGCCGCCGGCCTGGTCGGCGGTGCGTTGCTGAACGAGGCGTTCAGCGACGACGAGCCCGAGGTCGTCGTCAACAACTACTACGAGGGCGACGAGTACGAGTGACCCGCCGCACCGCATGACCCGTCGGAGCCCGGCCGTGCCCCGTCACGGCCGGGCTCCGGCACGTCCGGGCATCGGCGCGCCCGGACTCACTTGGGCGCGATCCGCACCACCCCGGTGATGGTGCCCTGCCACCACACCCCGCCGGGTGTGGCGTTGCCCGCCATCTGGAGCGTGTCGAAGAGGAACCCGGTACCCAGGCGGTGACGGCTCGTCACCCGGCCGGTCTCCGCGTCCACCGCCAGGAAGTCGTAGCGGTCCAGGATGCCGGTCCGCGCCGGATCGAGAACACCGGTGCGCTCCACGGTGTAGAGCGTGCCGTCCGCGACGGACAGCTTGGGGACGGCGGCCGAGCGGATCCGGGCGTCCCAGCGGATCGCGCAGCCGCTGCCGTCCCGGTCGATGTCGACCCGGGTGAGTCCACCGGCGAACGGTGCGCTCGCGGGCTCCGCGGGACCCGCGCCGTCCGGCACCGCCGGGTACGGATAGCCGTAGGTGCCGGCCACGTACACGCTGTTGCCGGCCCCGATGGGCGAGTTCTCGGTGCCGCTCCCGTTGGGGTCGAGGACCGGGATCCGGCACACCGTGCGGTTGTCCTCGGTGGACACCACCATCAGGTGCTCCTGGGGGGCGGCGTTGTCGGTGATCGCGAGGTACTCGGAGCCGGTGCGCGGCCCGAAGAACGTCGGCGTGGCACCCGTCCCGTGGCTGAGTTGCCCCGGCTTGCGGGCCGGCCCGCGGTCGTAGGCCCGCCGCCACACCACCCGCGGCGCGCCGTCCGCGCCGGCGCGCAGCAGGTACAGCGCGTGGTCGGTGGCCACCGCGGCGCCCTCGGGGGCGGTGGACAGGGAGTTGGCCACCGCCTCGCCGAGGTCCGTCGTCCGCACCGTCTTGGTGGTGGTGTCGACGGTGCCGACGAGGCCGTGCGCGGTGGCGAACCACACCCGCCCCCGCCAGTCCGGGGAGAGCCCGACCACGCTGTCCCCGGACGGGACGGCGCCGGTCAGCGGCGTCCGCTCGACGACCTTCAACTCCCATCCGCCGTCGGCCTTCCGGGCGTGGGCGATCCGCAGCAGGTCACCGGAGCCGTCGGCGACGACGAGCCGGTCGTGCTCGTCCAGATAGCTGTAGATGCCGCCCAGGACACCGGACTTGGCCAGCGTCAGCTCGGTGAGCGAGGCGCCGGTCGCCGGGTCGAGCAGATGGACGTGCGGCGCCCGGTCGAAGATGCCGGTGCAGACGGCCACCGGATAGCCGTCCGACCCGGCCAGCACGGTCGGGCAGGCGGACTGCAGCGCCGTGCGGTGGCTGACGGTCCCGCCCGTCCCGGGGCCGCTGCGGGGCGTGGTGTCCGACGAGGCGGTGTCGCCGTGCATGGCCCCCGCTCCGCCCGCGGCGAGGTACGGGTTGGCGGGCGGGGCCGCGGCCCGCGCCGGCCCCGCCGTACCGAGGACGGCGGCCAGGGCGGCGGCGAGTGCGAGGACGCGAGTGCTGCGAGGGGGCATGGATCGGCTCCAGGATTCGGGAACGGGAAAGGCGCGCAACGGAGTCGGCGCGCGGGGAGCGCGGGCGGGACGGCGCACACGCGGGTCGCACGGGCAGGGACGGAAGCGGTGGTACGGGACGGCGCGCCGGGCGATCGTTTGTCCGGGGCGCCCGGTTGACGCCCGCCCCGGGTCGGCCGGCGCGACGGCCGCCGGTATCCGGGGCGGCCGGTCCCGCGCGGAGTGCGCGGAAACGGTCCGACACGGTGACGCGGCCGCCGTCCAGGACGGCTGACGCCCGGAACACAGGCGGACGAAAGGGACGATCGACGCGGGGTCAGCGACCCGCCGGACGACACGCCGCGGACGCGAGCCGCGCGAGGTCCAGGAAGAGGCGTCTGTGGAGCGGGAGTTGACCCATCACGCGCGGCATTGCAGCATGCGCACCGCGAACCCGCAATCCCCGTCCCACCCCTGGAGACGCCCCGCGCCCGAGGAGGAGATCGTCAACCGGATGCCTCCAGGGTCCCGCCCTCGGAGGGCAGCGGGCCCCGAGCCCGTGCCGCCGCGGGGTTTGGCCCCTACGGTCGGGCCATGGTCGAAAACGTAAGCCCTTCAGCGCTCCCTCTGGCGCGCGCCGAGCACTTCGTCTGGCTGACCGCCCGGGTGCTGGAGCAGCGGCTCTTCGCGTACCACTTCCTCGGCGGCGGCGCGGACCCGGTCGAGACCGCGCTCACCGCGTACCGCAACGACGACGACGGCTACGGCCACGCCCTGGAACCCGACCTGCGCGGCCCGGTCAGCCAGCCGCTGCACACCGCGCACGCCCTGAGGGTCCTGGACCGGATCGAGCGGTGCGACGGCCGCCGGGTGGAGCGGATCTGCCGCTACCTGACGCGGATCTCGACACCCGACGGAGCACTGCCGGCGGTGCACCCCTCGCTGCGCGGCTATCCGGCCGCGCCCTGGATCCCGGTGGTGGACGACCCGCCGAGCTCCCTCCTGGCCACCGGCCCGGTGGTGGGACTGCTGCACCGCAACCAGGTGTGGCACGCCTGGCTGTTCCGGGCCACCGACTACTGCTGGTCGGTCGTGGAGTCCCTGGAGAAGACCCACCCCTACGAGGCAGCGGCGGCGGTGGCCTTCCTGAACGGCGCCCCGGACCGGCCCCGGGCGGCCGCCGCGGCGCAGCGACTGGGCCGGCTGGTCCGGGAACAGGGCCTGGTCGTACTGGATCCGGCGCGGGCGGCCGAGGCCCCGGTGCCGGACGGGTACGCCCCCGGGGAGCACCACTTCGCCTACCACTTCGCCGCCGCGCCCGGTTCGCTGGCCCGCGGCTGGTTCACCGACCAGGAGATGGACCGGGCCCTGGACCACCTCGTCGCGCTCCAGGGGGCGGACGGCGGATGGCCCGTCACCTGGCGCCTCTGGGCGCCCGGTACGGAACTGGAGAGCCGCCCGATGGTGACCCTGGAGGCGCTGCTCACGCTCCGGGCGTACGGACGGCCGCTGGGCTGACGAGCGCCCGCCGGGCCCCGCGGGCGGCCCGGCGGCGCGGTCACCCGCCCAGCGCCCGCACCCCCGCGGTGACCGCCACCGCGACAGCGACGATCAGCAGGAACGGGGCGCGCAGCAGCAGCGCGACGACCGCGGCGGCGACGCCGGCGGCCTTGGCGTCGAGCATCAGGTGGTGGCCGTCGCTGAAGGTCTGCTGCGCGGTCAGCGCGGCCAGCAGCGCCACCGGGAGAAGCGCGGCCAGCCGCTTGACCAGGGGGCGTTCCAGGACGCCGGCGGGCGCCGACAGGCCGAGGAACTTGACCAGGTAGCAGCCGACGGCGGTGGCGCCGATCGCGATCCAGAGGCTCATGCCCGGTCCTCCCCGGTGGTGCCGTGGTCCTTGCCGGTCCGCTCCTGCGGGGCCTGTGTCGCGGGTGCCGCGTCCTGTGGGGCGGGCGGCCGCCGCCACCTCCCTCGGGCGGCGAGGACGACCGGTGCGGCGAGCGCAGCCAGCAGCACCGGCACCCCGGCGGGCAGGACCGGCAGCGTCACCAGGAGCAGCAGGACGGCGAGACCGGCGGTGCAGCGCTCCGTGGCGGACCGCAGCATCGGCGCCAGCAGCGCCACGAAGACCGCGGGGCCGGCCGCGTCCAGGCCCCAGGCGCCGGTGTCGCCGAGCGCCCGCGCCCCCAGGGCACCACCGAGGGTGGTGAGGTTCCACAGGACGTACAGCGACAGTCCGGTGACGGTGAAGCCCAGCCGGGCGCTGCGCCGGTCGGGCTGGGCCAGGGTGACGGCGGCGGTCTCGTCGATGACCCAATGGGCGGCCAGCGGCCGGAGCGCGCCCCGGTAGCCGAGGACGGCGGAGAGCCGCAGCCCGTAGAAGGCGTTGCGGACGCCCAGGAAGAAGGCGCCGGCCACGGCGGTCAACGGGTTGCCGCCCGCGGCGAGCGCGCCCACCAGGGCGAACTGCGAGGCCCCGGTGAAGACCAGCAGGCTCAGCGCGCACGTCTGCCAGAGGCCGAGCCCGGCGCCGGCGGAGGTCACACCGAAGGCGAAGCCGGAGAGCCCTACGGCGACACCGACGCCCAGCGCGTCCCTGATGACGGCGGAGTCGGGCCGCGCCGGTAGGGGCGGTGGCCCGTCGTGCGCCCCGGGGTGGTCCGGGGCGGTGGGTATCTCCGTCCGCACGGCGCGATCCGGCCCGGACGGTACGGCTGCTCCATCTGCCTGTTCTGCTGCTGCCTCTTCTGTCACGCCCCGGACCCTAGGAGGACGCCCCCTGCACGGTCTTGTACGTTCTTGCGGCCGGTCGGCCGGGGCGCCGGGGCGCCGGGGCCACCGCTTCCCGCCGCCGCGGCCCGGCGACCCCGCCCGCCGCACCGTCCACCGCCGCGCGCTCCCGGCGGTACGCGCCCGGCGGCACCCCGACGATCCGGGTGAAGTGCCGGTTCAGATGCGGCTGGTCGGTGAAGCCGACCGCCACCGCCGTCTCCGCGGGCGGGGTGCCGGCCTCCAGGAGCCGGCGGGCGCGCCGCACCCGGGCGTCGGTGAGCCAGGTGTGCGGCGGCATGCCGTACGCCGCCCGGAAGGCCCGCAGCAGCGCGAACGGGCTGGCTTCCAACTCCCGGGCGAGCTCCTCCAAGGTGGGCGGATCGGCCATCCGCTCCTCCAGGACGGCGCGGGCCCGGGCGGCGGTGCGGGTACCCGCCGTACGGGGCGTGCGGGACGGCAGCGGGCCGCCGTGGCCGCGCAGCAGCCGGGCCAGCGCGATCCGCAGCAGGCTGTCGGCGGCGAGCGCGTTGCCGGCCTCCGCGGCCCGGTGGATACCGGCGATCAGCCGGCCGATACCGGGCTCGTCGGCGACGGTCCGGACGAACCCCGCGGTGCCGCGCAGCCCGGTGGTCTCCCCGGCGACCGCGGCGACGAGCTCCGCCGACGGGTAGAGCGTGGCGTAGGTCCAGCCCTCGGGGGCGCCGGCCCGCGCGCTGTGCGGCACCTCCGGATTGATCATCACGATGCCGCCGCGGCCGGCCCGGACCACGCCGTCCCGCAGGCCGACCGCCTCGATCCCGGAGGTGACCACGCAGATCACGTAGCCGTCGTGGGCGTGCCGGGGGAAGGAGTGCCGGACGTAGCGGGCACGCAGCAGGTCGAGGCCGGGCAGCCCGGGGCAGCTCCAGTGGCGCGCCCACTCGCCGCGGGCCTGCGGCGCGGCCTGCGCACCACCCGCGCTGATCATGACCATGCCGTTCATTGTGCGCCCGGCCGGCGGGCGCGAGGCGGGACGTCCGCACCGTGGACGGCCACGGTCCGGCCGGGGCCGGCACGGCCCGCGGGCGGCTCGGCACCGGCTCAGGACCGGCTCAGGACCGGCTCAGGACCGGCTCAGGACCGGCTCAGGACCGGCTCAGGACCGGCTCAGGACCGGCTCAGGACCGGATTGTCAGTGGTCCGGTGCACGATGGGGGACATGACCCAGGCAGCGCTCGCATCGTTCTCGCCCGCGACCCGTGGATGGTTCGCCGGAGCGTTCAGCGCGCCCACCACCGCGCAGGAGGGCGCCTGGCGGGCCCTCGCCGAAGGGTCCGACGTCCTGGTGGTCGCCCCGACGGGCTCCGGCAAGACGCTGGCCGCCTTCCTGGCGTCGCTGGACGGGCTGGCGAGCGCCCCGCCGCCCGCGGAGCCGAAGAAGCGCTGCCGGGTGCTGTACGTCTCGCCCCTGAAGGCCCTCGCCGTCGACGTCGAGCGGAATCTGCGCAGTCCGCTGACGGGCATCCGCCAGGAGTCGGTCCGGCTCGGGCAGCCCGAGCCGGACATCCGGGTCGGCATCCGCTCCGGGGACACCCCGGCCGCCGAGCGCCGCTCGCTGGCCACCCGCCCGCCGGACATCCTCATCACCACGCCGGAGTCGCTGTTCCTGATGCTGACGTCCTCGGCCCGGGAGGCGCTGGCCGGTGTCGAGACGGTCATCCTCGACGAGGTGCACGCGGTCGCCGGCACCAAGCGCGGCGCCCATCTGGCGCTGTCCCTGGAGCGGCTGGACGAGCTGCTGGACCGCCCGGCGCGCCGGATCGGGCTGTCCGCGACGGTCCGCCCGGTGGAGGAGGTGGCCCGCTATCTGTCGCCGCGGCGCCGGGTGGAGATCGTCCAGCCGCCGTCCGGCAAGCGCTTCGACCTCTCGGTGGTCGTCCCCGTGGAGGACATGGGCGAGCTCGGCAGCGCCCCCGTCCAGGAGGGCGAGACGGGCGAGAAGCCGTCCATCTGGCCGCAGGTCGAGGAGCGGATCGCCGATCTCGTCCAGGCCCACCGCTCCACGATCGTCTTCGCCAACTCCCGCCGCCTCGCGGAGCGGCTGTGCAACCGCCTCAACGAGATCGCCTACGAGCGCACCGTGAGCGCCGAGTCCGGCGCGGACGGCTCCGCCACGACGCTGCCCGAGCACCACTCCCCCGCCGAGCTGATGGCCCAGTCGGGTGCCGCCAAGGGCGCGCCGCCGCTGCTGGCCCGCGCCCACCACGGCTCGGTCTCCAAGGAGCAGCGCGCCCAGGTGGAGGAGGACCTCAAGGCCGGGCGGCTGCCGGCGGTGGTCGCCACGTCCAGCCTGGAGTTGGGCATCGACATGGGCGCGGTCGACCTGGTCGTCCAGGTGGAGTCGCCGCCGTCGGTGGCCTCCGGGCTCCAGCGGGTGGGCCGGGCCGGCCACCAGGTCGGCGCGGTGTCCAAGGGCATCGTCTTCCCGAAGTACCGCGGCGACCTGGTGCAGGCGGCAGTGGTCACCGAGCGGATGCGCGCGGGCTCCATCGAGGCGCTGCGGGTGCCCGCCAATCCGCTGGACGTGCTGGCCCAGCAGGTGGTCGCGATGACCGCGATGGACACCTGGGACGTCGAGGAGCTGCTGGCCGTGGTCCGCCGGGCGGCCCCGTTCGCCGCGCTCCCGGAGTCCGCGTTCACCGCCGTGCTGGACATGCTCGCCGGCCGCTATCCGTCCGACGCCTTCGCCGAGCTGCGCCCGCGCCTGGTCTGGGACCGCGTCGCACGGACCGTCACCGGCCGCCCCGGCGCCCAGCGGCTGGCCGTGACGTCCGGCGGCACGATCCCGGACCGCGGCCTGTTCGGCGTCTTCCTGGCCGGCGAGAGCTCCGGCAAGGGCGGTGGCCGACGGGTGGGCGAGCTGGACGAGGAGATGGTCTACGAGTCCCGCGTCGGCGACGTCTTCACGCTCGGCACGACGTCCTGGCGCATCGAGGACATCACCCGCGACCGGGTGCTGGTCACCCCCGCCCCCGGGGTGCCCGGCCGGCTGCCGTTCTGGAAGGGCGACCAGCTCGGCCGCCCGCTCGAACTGGGCCGTGCGCTGGGCGCGTTCCTCCGTGAGATCGGCTCGCTCTCCCCGCAGGACGCCGGCGCCCGGCTGTCCGCCGCCGGGCTCGACGCCTGGGCGGTCGGCAACGTCCTGGACTACCTCGCCGAGCAGCGCCGGTCCTGCGGCCACGTCCCGGACGACCGCACCATCGTCGTCGAGCGTTTCCGGGACGAGCTGGGCGACTGGCGGGTCGTCATCCACTCCCCCTTCGGGGCCCAGGTGCACGCCCCTTGGGCGCTGGCCCTGGGCGCCCGACTCGCCGAGCGCTACGGCCTGGACGCCCAGGTGATGCACGCCGACGACGGCATCGTGCTGCGCCTGCCGGACGCCGACCTCATGGGCCTGGACTTCCTCGACGGCGAGGGCGGCGGTGTCCCCGGTGCCGCGGACCGCGCGGAGTACGACCCCGAGCAGTCCCCCGTCGGCGCCGCCGACGTGGTCTTCGACCAGGGCGAGGTCGACCAGCTGGTCACCGACCAGGTCGGCGGCTCCGCGCTGTTCGCCTCCCGCTTCCGGGAGTGCGCGGCGCGCGCCCTGCTGCTGCCCCGCCGCAGCCCCGGCAAGCGCACCCCGCTCTGGCAGCAGCGCCAGCGCGCCGCCCAACTCCTCCAGGTGGCGAGCGAGTTCGGGTCGTTCCCGATCGTCCTGGAGGCGGTCCGCGAATGCCTCCAGGACGTCTTCGACGTCCCCGGCCTGACGGAGCTGATGGCCGACGTCGAGGCCCGCCGGGTCCGCCTGGTGGAGGTCACGACGCCCGAACCGTCCCCGTTCGCCCGCTCACTGCTCTTCGGCTACGTCGCCCAGTTCCTCTACGAGGGCGACTCCCCGCTCGCCGAACGCCGCGCCGCCGCGCTGTCCCTGGATTCCCGGCTGCTGGCCGAGCTGCTGGGCCAGGCCGAGCTGCGCGAGCTGCTGGACGCGGAGGTGCTGGCGGAGCTGGAGCTCGAACTCCAGTGGCGCACCGAGGACCGCCGCGTCAAGGACGTCGAGGGCGTCGCCGACCTGCTGCGGCTGCTGGGGCCGCTGACCGACGCCGAGTTGGCCGAGCGCGGCGCCGAGCCGGCCTGGCCCGCGGAGCTGGCCGCGACCCGGCGCGCCATCCGGGTGCGGATCGCCGGCGCCGAGCACTGGGCCGCCGTCGAGGACGCCGGCCGGCTCCGGGACGCCCTGGGCACCGCGCTCCCGGTGGGCGTCCCCGAGTCGTTCACCGAGCCGGTCAAGGACCCGCTGGGCGATCTGCTCTCCCGTTACGCCCGCACCCACGGCCCGTTCACCTCCGAGCAGGCGGCCACCCGCTTCGGCCTCGGCACCGCCGTCACCGACGGCGCCCTCCAGCGCCTGGCCGCCGCCGGCCGCGTCGTCCAGGGCGAGTTCCATCCGGAGGGGATCGGCCAGGAGTGGTGCGACGCCCAGGTGCTACGCCGGCTGCGTCGCCGCTCGCTGGCCGCGCTGCGCGAGGAGCTGGAGCCGGTGCCGCCCGCCGCGCTGGCCGCCTTCCTCCCGCAGTGGCAGCACGTCGGCGTCCCGCGCCCGGCCCCCGCCTCCGGCGCGCCCGCGCCGCCGGTCGCCGCCTCGTCCGGGCTGCGCGGCATCGACGGCCTGGTCCGCGCCGTGGAGCAGCTCCAGGGCGCGCCGGTGCCGGCCTCCGCCCTGGAGAAGTTGATCCTGCCGTCCCGGATCAGCGGCTACACCCCGGCCCTGCTGGACGAGCTCACCGCCACCGGCGAGGTGCTGTGGGCCGGCGCGGGCGCCCTGCCCGGCAAGGACGGCTGGCTCTCCCTCCATCTCGCCGACGCGGCGCCGCTGCTGCTCCAGCCCCCGCTGCCCCTGGAGTTGTCCGCACTGCACGAGTCCGTGCTGTCCGCCCTCGCCCCGGGTTACGGCCTGTTCTTCCGGCAGATCGCCGACCAGGTCCGCGCCACCACGCATCCGGACGCCACCGATCCGCAGCTCGCCGACGCCCTGTGGGACCTGGCCTGGTCAGGCCGGCTCACCAACGACACCCTCGCCCCGCTGCGCGCCCTGCTCGGCTCCGGCCGCACGGCGGGCTCCACGGCCCACCGCGCCCGCCGCACCGTCCCCCGGGGCAGGTACGGCACGCTCACCGCGGCCGCCCGCCCCACCGCCTCCCGCTCGGGCCCGCCGACCGTCGGCGGCCGCTGGTCCCTGCTGCCCGCACCCGCACCGGACCCGACCCACCGCGCCCACGCCCTGGCCCGCACGCTCCTCGACCGGCACGGCATCGTCACCCGCGGCGCGGTCGCCGCCGAGGGCGTCACCGGCGGCTTCTCCGCCGCGTACCGCGTCCTGTCCGCCTTCGAGGAGTCCGGGCAGGCCCGCCGCGGCTACGTCGTCGAGGGGCTGGGCGCCGCCCAGTTCGCGATGGACGGCGCGGTGGACCGCCTGCGGGCGATCAGCACCCAGCGGGAGCGCGGCACCGACACCCCGTTCCCGGACGGCGGCCCGGGGCAGCCGCGCCGCGGCGGCCCGCCGCGCGCCCTGGTCCTCGCCGCCGCCGACCCGGCCAATGCGTACGGCGCCGCGCTGCCCTGGCCGGAGCCGCCCCAGGGGGCCACCCACAAGCCGGGCCGCAAGGCGGGCTCCCTGGTCGTCCTGATCGACGGTGAGCTGGCGCTCTATCTGGAGCGCGGCGGCAAGACCCTGCTGATATGGCCGCTGGGCTCCGACCCGGCCGAGGCCCCCGCCGACCCCCGCCTGCGGACCGCCGTCGAGGCCCTCACCGACGCGGCCCGAGCCGGCGCCGTCGGCACCCTCACCACCGAGCGCATCAACGGCACCGCCGCCCTCACCTCCCCCTACGCGCCCGTCCTGGAGGCCGCGGGCTTCCATCCGACGCCCCGGGGGCTGCGGCTGCGCGGCTGATCCCGACGGTGGCGGGCACCGGCACCAAACGCGGGCCGCCCGGTCCGCCGCGCGGTGGTGCATGATGGCCCCATGCCCGAAGGCGACACCGTCTGGCGGCTGGCGCACCGTCTCCACCAGGCCCTGGCCGGCAGCCCGCTGACCCGCTGCGACCTGCGTGTCCCCCGCCTCGCGACGGTCGATCTGACCGGCCGCGAAGTGCTGGCGGTGGTGCCCCGCGGCAAGCACCTGCTCATCCGCTTCGAGGGCGGCCTGACCCTCCACTCCCATCTGCGAATGGACGGCGCCTGGAAGATCTACGCCCCGGCCGAACGCTGGCGCGGCGGCCCCGCGCACCAGATCCGGGCGGTCCTCGGCACCGCCGCGCACACCGCCGTCGGCTACCGCCTCCCCGTCCTGGAACTCCTCCGCACCGCCGACGAATCCCAGGTCACCGGCCACCTCGGCCCCGATCTGCTGGGCCCGGACTGGGACCCGGCAAAGGCCCTGCGACGACTGCTCGCCGCTCCCGACCGCCCCCTCGGCGAGGCCCTGCTCGACCAGCGCAACCTCGCCGGCATCGGCAATGTCTACAAGTCCGAGCTGTGCTTCCTGCTCGGCGCCTCCCCCTGGCTCCCGGTCGGCCTCCTCACCGCCCCCGAGCGCGCCCCGGCCCTCGCCAGAAAGCTCCTGGAGGCCAACAAGGACCGCCCGGTCCGGGTCACCACCCCGTGGGGGTTCCGCCCAGGCCCGTCCGAGGGCAGCCGGGGAGCCCGCTCCGACCGCCGGCTGTGGGTCTACGGCCGCGCCGGCCGCCCCTGCCTGCGCTGCGGCACCCCCGTCCGCACCGCCGACCAGGACCCCACCGCCGAGGAACGCGTCACCTACTGGTGCCCCACCTGCCAGCCACCCCCACCCTCAGCACCACCGTCACCCACACAGTGACGCGCTGTCAGCCCCCTGAGCCCGTCGCCACCGCCACCCCCATCGCCCCATCAGCCCCGCCAGGCACCCCACCTCTCACCAACACCAGACACCCCGCCCCTCACAGCCGGTCGCCCCCACCCCCCGAACGACGCCGCCACCACGCTCCGACGAACCGCCCCACCCCGCTGCTCCGCCACATCTCGGCGAGCTGCGCCTCCATGCCCTCCACGGCCGCCGCCGCGCCTTCGCGCCCGGCACGCCCCCCGGCCCCGGCACGCCGTCCGCTCCATGGAACGCAGTGCACCGGCAGCAGACTGAGCCCCCAGCCGGCGGTCGCCACCGCCCCCTCCACGGGACCCGCCGAGCCCGGCCACAGGACCAGCCGGCACACCGCCCACCACCACAGCCCCCCGACGAGCGCCGCGGATATCCACCGTCCCGGCACGGACCTCGCACGCCTCGCCATGCCTGCCTCCTCGGGCCGACGCTAGACCGGGCCCGCCACCCGGCGGCAGGGGCGCACCGACGCACGCCCGGCGCGTGCGATGCGCTCCGGGATCCCCCGGCTGCGGCCCCGGTCGGCGGCCGATCGCCCGGCCGCGCTCAGCCGGCCGCGGTCACCGGGACTCGGCCTGGAACATCCAGTGGTGCTTCTCCAGGTCGGCGGTGAGGCCGATGAGGATGTCCTGGCTGACCGGGTCGGGCTCGTCGGTGGCGGCGATCCGCTCCCGCATCCGCCCGATGATCACGCCGAGCGCGTCCACCATCGTCCGGACGACGTCACCGTCCTTGACCCAGCCGTCCGGTGCCTCGTGGATGCCGCTGGTCTTGGCGACCGTCGCGGACCGGCCGTCCGGCGTGACCCCGATGGCCGCGGCCCGCTCGGCGACCGTGTCGGCGTGCTGCCGTGCGGTGGCGACGACCTCGTCGAGTTGGAGGTGGACGGAGCGGAAGCGCGGGCCGACGACGTTCCAGTGCACCTGCTTGGCGACCAGGGAGAGATCCACCAGGTCCACCAGGGCGCCTTGGAGGGCGTTGCCGACGACGGTGCGGGCCTGTTCGGACAGCGTGCTCGTGACCACAGACATCCAGATACTCCCTTTAAGGCGTATTGAGGATATTCGGGCGAATATTCCGATTGGCCCCATGCTACGGGCCAAGGCGCCCCTCCGAGCAGCCGAGCCGGTCCGGCCGGGGCCCCACTGGGACACCGCACGGGCAGCAAGAAGCCCCGGCGGGCGCTGCCCGCCGGGGCTTCCGGTCATGCCTGGTCTGCGGTGTCAGGCCGCGACGACATCCACGACGTCGGCCGGGGACTTGATGGTCACGCGCTCCTCCGGCACACCGGTCAGGGACGCGACGGACACCGAATTGAGCTTCGGCCGGACAGGCGCGGGCACCGTGTCCGTCGCGGCCGCGGACGCGGCCAGCTCGGCGAGTGCCAGCTCGTCGCTGACCTCTCGCATCAGCTCGGACATGCGCACATCCAGCGCGTCGCAGATCGCCGAGAGCAGTTCGGAGGACGCCTCCTTCTGGCCCCTCTCGACCTCGGACAAGTAGCCGAGCGACACCCGGGCGGAGGACGAGACCTCGCGCAGGGTGCGGCCTTGGCGCTGACGCTGTCGGCGCAGCACGTCACCCAGCAGGCGACGAAGCAGAATCATCGCTGGCTCCCTCCTCGGACCTCGGATGCGGATCCTTCTCGCCCCACCGTACCGCCTCGGGCCGCAGGCGTGCCGGGAGCGAGTACGTGTTCACTCAGGGCTGCAAACATCCATTCCCCCCGTGTTGTTCCGTATCCTGTGCCCGCGCATTTTCCGTGAGTTCGCGAAGCAGTAGTGCGAGCACGGCCTGGACGCTGTCCCGACGGATCCGGTCACGATCCCCCGTCAGCCCCAGCCGCCGCACCGCGCCCTCGCCGTCCGGGCCCTGGACGGCGACGTAGACGGTGCCCACCGGTTGCCCGTCCTGGGGCTCGGGCCCGGCGACGCCCGTGGTCGCGATGCCCCAGTCGGCACCGAGCACCCGGCGCACTCCGCGGGCCATCTGCCGGGCGACCTCGCCGTCCACCGCCCCGCGGGCGGCCAGCAGCGCGCCGTCCACCCCCAGCAGCTCCCGCTTGACGTCGGTGGCGTACGCCGTGACCGCCCCGCGCACCACCCGGGAGGCACCGGGGACGGCGGTCAGCTCGCCCGCGACCAGCCCGCCGGTGAGCGATTCGGCCACCGCCAGGCTCTGCCGCCGCCCGGCGAGCACCTCCAGTGCCCCGGCCGCCGCAGAACCCGGCGCGGTCACCGGACGTCGTCCTTCGCGGGCTTCCCGGCCGACCCGGCCCGTTCCCGGGCCAGCCCGGCCCGGCGCAGCACCACGGCCTGCCGCACGTAGTCGAGCCCGGTCACCACGGTCAGCACCACCGCCACCGCCATCACCCACCAGCGGAAGGTGGCCAGCGGCCCGGTCAGCACCAGCACGTACATGCCCACGGCGGTGCCCTGCGCCAGTGTCTTGATCTTGCCGCCCCGGCTGGCCGGAATCACTCCGTGCTTGATCACCCAGAACCGCATCAGCGTGATGCCCAGTTCCCGGAAGAGGATCACGCCCGTCACCCACCAGGACAGATCCCCCAGCACCGACAGGCAGATCAGCGCGGCACCCATGATCGCCTTGTCCGCGATCGGGTCGGCGATCTTGCCGAAGTCGGTGACCAGGTTGTACGTGCGCGCCAGATGCCCGTCGAAGACGTCGGTGATCATGGCGACGGCGAAGGCCGCCCAGGCGAACGACCGCCAGACCGGGCTCGTCCCGCCGTCGTGCACCAGCAGCAGCACGAACGCCGGGACCAGCAGCAGCCGCAGCATCGTCAGGACATTGGCGATGTTCCACAGCCCGGCCTGCCGGACGGCCGGCGCCGTGCGCGGCCTCCCGGCGGCGGAAGCCGAGGCTCCGCTCATCTGCCCGCCTCCTCGGTACATCCCGTACCGTCCACCGACAGCACCTCCGCCACGAGGTCCACGCCCTCGCTCGCGACCACCTTTGCTTCGACCATACGACCGGGTCGCAGGTCCTGGCCGGTCGTGAGCAGCGTGACCCCGTCGGTCTCCGGCGCCTGGTGCGCGGCCCGCCCGACGATCCCGTCGTCCTCGTCGTCGACCCGGTCCACCAGCACCCGGACGGTCTCCCCGACCCGCTCGGCCGCCCGCTGCGCGGTCAGCTCCTCGGCCAGTCGGGACACCCGCGCCAGCCGCTCGGCGACCACCTCGGGGTCGAGCTTGTCGTCGTAGCCGGCGGCCTCGGTGCCGTCCTCGTCGGAGTAGCCGAAGACGCCGATGGCGTCCAGCCGGGCCTCGCCCAGGAACCGCTCCAGCTCCGCCAGGTCGCTCTCCGACTCGCCGGGGAAGCCGACGATGAAGTTGGAGCGTGCCCCGGCCTCCGGCGCCTTGCTGCGGATGGTCTCCAGGAGCTCCAGGAAGCGGTCGGCGTCACCGAACCGCCGCATCGCGCGCAGCACACTCGGCGCCGAGTGCTGGAAGGACAGGTCGAAGTAGGGCGCCACCTTGTCGGTGCCGGTCAGCACGTCGATCAGGCCGGGCCGCATCTCGGCGGGCTGGAGGTAGCTGACCCGGATCCGCTCCAGGCCGTCGACCGCGGCCAGCTCCGGCAGCAGCGTCTCCAGCAGCCGGATGTCGCCGAGGTCCTTGCCGTAGGACGTGTTGTTCTCGGAGACCAGCATGATCTCCTTGACGCCCTGCTCGGCCAGCCAGCGGGTCTCGCCGAGCACGTCCGAGGGGCGGCGCGAGATGAACGAGCCGCGGAAGGACGGGATCGCACAGAACGAGCAGCGCCGGTCGCAGCCCGAAGCCAGCTTCACCGAGGCCACCGGGTCGTTCCCCAGCCGGCGGCGGAGCGGCGCCCGCGGCCCCGAGGCCGGTGCGACGCCCTCGGGCAGGTCCTGCGGCGGGGCCGCCGGCTCCTCGGCGCCGGACTGGGCGTGGCCGGGCAGCGCGACCCCGGCGGCGTCCTGGCGCTCGGCCGGGCTGATCGGCAGCAGCTTGCGGCGGTCCCGCGGGGTGTGCGCGGCGTGGATGCCGCCGCTGAGGATGGTCTGCAGCCGGTCGGAGATGTCGGAGTAGTCGTCGAAGCCGAGCACCCCGTCCGCCTCGGGCAGCGCGTCGGCGAGCTCCTTGCCGTAGCGCTCGGCCATGCAGCCGACGGCCACCACGGCCTGGGTCCGGCCGTGATCCTTCAGATCGTTGGCCTCCAGCAGGGCGTCGACGGAGTCCTTCTTGGCGGCCTCGACGAAGCCACAGGTGTTGACGACGGCCACATCCGCGTCGACGGCGTCCTCGACGAGCTCCCAGCCGTCCGCTGCCAAGCGGCCTGCGAGCTCCTCCGAGTCCACCTCGTTACGGGCGCAGCCAAGAGTGACAAGGGCGACGGTACGGCGTTCGGGCATGGGGCTCAGCCTACTTCGTCCCGGACACCCCTATGGCGCGCAGGTCTCCGCCGCCCGTCCCGGGACCCCGGGGGCGGGCGGCGGAGAGCGTCCGGGCGGCCGTCCTCAGCCCGCCTGCGGGTCCCCCGGCGTGTAGCTCAGCCGCTCCACCGAGCCCTCGTCGCCGACCTTCTTGACCTCCTTGCCGTTGACGTACAGCTGTACGGCTCCGGCGTTCCCGACGACGAGATCGATCCGCTCCTTGTCGGTGAACGTCTTCGACTCCCCCTGCTTGAGCAGCCCGTCCTGCAGGAGTTTGCCGTTGGCGTCCTTGGCGGAGATCCAGCTCTGCCCGTCCTTGGCGGTCACCTTGATCGTGACCTTGTCCTTGGGCAGTCCGGCGATGGCGCTGTCGGAGGGGGCCGGCCGGGGCGGCTGGGGGGCCTGGGGGTGGATGGTCCTGGAGGCCGGGCCCGGCTTGTCGGCCTTGGCGGTGTCGGAGGCGATCGGACCGCCCTGGTGCTTGCTGCCGCTGCTGAAGAACGTGAAGCCGGCGAAGCCGACGACGGCGACGATCGCCGCGACCATCGCGGCGGTCCAATTGGGGCGGCGCGGTTCCGACCGGATCCGCTCCGCCTCGAAGAGCGGGGCGGCGACGGTCGGGGTGGGCCGGCCGCCGTGGTCGGCGTCGTAGCGTTCGATCAGGGATTGGGGGTCGAGGGAGACGGCACGGGCGAGCGCTCTGATGTGTCCGCGTGCGTAGACGTCGCCGCCGCAGTTCGAGAAGTCGTCCTGCTCGATCGCGTGCACGAGGGGGATCCGCACCCGCGTCGCCGTACTGACCTCTTCGACGGTCAGTCCCGCACCGACACGGGCCTGCTGGAGGGCTCGGCCGACCGAAGGCCGGTCCGGACCGGCGGAAGGCCGGTCCTCTTCGGGGGAGTTGGGGGAGTTGCCGATGGACACGGGGGCGCCTTTCGAGCGTGTAGCCACCTGCTGGAAGTTCAGTCTAGGGGTGTTGCGAAAGGGTCGGGCAAGCGGGAGAGCCGGGTTTGTACGCCATCAGAACGCCCCGTGGCGCAGCCTCGGGGCCGGAGGCCGGAGCAGCCTCCCCCCGCCTCCCTCAACTTGACGTACCGCCAAGGGAAACGGTTGCCTCCGCGCGCGGACGAGGGGGTCCGCACGTGCGTGCTACTGGATAGCCTCCCCCCGGATGACCGCCAGCACTCCGTCCAATTCATCCGGCTTCACCAACACGTCACGCGCCTTGGAGCCCTCGCTCGGCCCGACGACGTTCCGCGACTCCATCAGGTCCATCAGCCGCCCGGCCTTGGCGAACCCCACCCGCAGCTTGCGCTGGAGCATCGACGTCGACCCGAACTGGGTGGACACCACCAGCTCCGCCGCCTGGCACAGCAGGTCGAGGTCGTCGCCGATGTCCTCGTCGATCTCCTTCTTCTTGGCGGTGCCGACGGTGACGTCGTCCCGGAAGACCGGCGCCATCTGGTCCTTGCAGTGCTGGACGACGGCGGCCACCTCCTCCTCGGTGACGAACGCGCCCTGCATCCGGACCGGCTTGTTGGCCCCCATCGGCAGGAACAGCCCGTCGCCCTTGCCGATCAGCTTCTCGGCACCCGGCTGGTCGAGGATGACCCGGCTGTCGGCCAGCGAGGAGGTGGCGAACGCCAGCCGGGACGGCACGTTGGCCTTGATCAGGCCGGTGACGACGTCGACCGACGGCCGCTGGGTCGCCAGCACCAGGTGGATGCCGGCCGCGCGGGCCAGCTGCGTGATACGGACGATGGAGTCCTCGACGTCCCGCGGCGCGACCATCATCAGGTCCGCCAGCTCGTCCACGATCACCAGCAGGTACGGGTAGGGCGTCAGCTCGCGCTCGCTGCCCGCTGGCGTCTTGAGCTTGCCGGAGCGGACGGCCTCGTTGAAGTCGTCGATGTGCCGGTAGCCGAAGGCCGCGAGGTCGTCGTAGCGCAGGTCCATCTCGCGCACCACCCACTGGAGGGCCTCGGCGGCCCGCTTGGGGTTGGTGATGATCGGCGTGATCAGGTGCGGGATGCCCTCGTAGGCCGTCAGTTCCACCCGCTTGGGGTCGACGAGCACCATGCGGACGTCCTCGGGACTGGCCCGCACCATGATCGAGGTGATCAGGCAGTTGATGCAGGACGACTTGCCGGAGCCGGTCGCGCCGGCGACCAGCACGTGCGGCATCTTCGCCATGTTCGCCATCACGTAGCCGCCCTCGACGTCCTTGCCGAGCGCGACCAGCATCGGATGGTCGTCCCCGGCGGCGTCCGCCAGGCGCAGTACGTCGCCGACGTTGACCATCTCGCGGTCGGTGTTCGGGATCTCGATGCCGACCGCGGACTTGCCGGGGATCGGCGAGATGATCCGCACGTCCGGGGAGGCCACCGCGTACGCGATGTTCTTGGCCAGCGCCGTGATCTTCTCGACCTTCACCGCGGGGCCGAGCTCGACCTCGTAGCGGGTGACCGTCGGGCCGCGCGTGAAGCCGGTGACGGCGGCGTCGACCTTGAACTCGGTGAAGACGTTGGTCAGCGCCTCCACTATGGCGTCGTTGGCGGCACTGCGGGACTTGCCGGGGCCGCCGCGGGTGAGCAGGTCCAGCGACGGCAGCGCGTAACTGATGTCGCCGGAGAGCTGCAGCTGCTCGGCGCGCGACGGCAGGTCTCCGGTCGGCTCCGGTGCGGCCTTGGTCAGGTCCGGCACCGCGCTCTTGGTGAGGTCCGGCACCGACGGGGAGCGCTCGGCCTTGGGGGCCGGGGCGGCCGCGGGCGGCTCCGCGCCCCGGGCCGGCGGCACCGCGCCGCTCTCCTCGGCGGTGTCCGCGGTGCGCTCCCGGCGCTCCCCGGAGATGCCGCCGCTGAGCTCGGCGACCAGCGGCGAGGGCTGGACGCCGTGCAGCACCGCGCCGTCCAGCGCCGCGGCGGCCGCGGCGGCGACGTCCACCGCGTCCATCGGCCGGTCGGTGGGCTGGGCCGGCGCCCGGCGCGGCCGCCGCTTGGCGAGCGCGGCCTCCTCCAGCGCCTCCGGTTCGGTCTGCGCGGGAGGGGTCCGCCGCGCCCGGCGGGCCGGCTGCTCACGCCACTCCTCGGCGTACTCCGCCTCGTCCTCGTAAGCCGCGTCCTCCGTGGTCTCCAGCAGACCGAGCCGCGCGCCGAGCGCCCGGAGCCGCTGCGGGATGGCGTTCACCGGAGTGGCGGTCACCACCAGCAGTCCGAAGACGGTCAGCAGCACCAGCAGCGCCACCGCCAGGGTCTGCCCGACGGTGAAGATCAAGGGTTTGGACACCGCCCACCCGACATAGCCGCCGGCGTCCTGTATGGCGGCGAGCCCGTCGCCGCGCCCCGGGGACCCGCAGGCCATCGCCACCTGTCCGAGCACGCCGATCACCAGCGCCGAGAGCCCGATGATGATCCGGCCGTTGGCCTCCGGCCGCTCTGGGTGGCGGATGAGCCGGATCGCGATGCCGCCGAGCAGTATCGGGACGACCAGGTCGAGCCGCCCGAACGCCCCGGTCACCAGCAGTTCGACGAGGTTGCCGACCGGGCCGGAGAGGTTGGACCAGGTGCCGGCCGCGACGACCAGCGCCAGGCCGAGCAGCAGCAGCGCCAGCCCGTCCTTGCGGTGTGCCGGATCGAGGTTCTTGGCGCCGCGGCCGAAGCCGCGGAAGACCGCCCCGATGGCGTGCGCGGCGCCCAGCCAGCAGGCCCGCGCGAGACGGTAGACGCCGCCGGTCGGCGACGGCGCCGGCTTCGGCGCGACCTTCTTGGCGGGCGCCCTCTTCGCCGGGGCCTTCTTGGCGACCGCGGCCTTCTTGGCCGGCGGCCGCTTCGCGGGCGCCTTCTTGGCGGCGGTCTTCTTGGCGGCGCCCCCGGACTGTCCGGCGCGCGGCTTCGAGGGGCCCGCCGTGCGCTGGGTTCCCTTGCCGGACGTACGTGAGGCCATGCCGACGAGATTACAGGCGCCGGCGTGCGCGGCACGAGCGCGCGGCGCTTCACCCATTCGTGTCGCGCGCCCGGCGCGTGAAAGACCGTCAGCCGGCCGCGGACGCTCCGTCAGCCGGCGGGTGCCCCGGCGCCGGGCTCCAGGGCGTCCAGCGCCCGCCGCAGGCCCGTCAGTTTGCGCTCCAGGTGCGCGGCGGTGGCCACCGCCGCGGCGTCCGCGGACTCGTCGAGCTGTTTGGAGAGCGCCTCGGCCTGCTCCTCGACGGCGGCCAGCCGCGCGGAGAGTTCGGCGAGCAGCCCGGCGGACTCCTTGGTCTCGCCGACGTTCTGCCGGCCGCCGTCCAGTTGGAGCCTCAGCAGCGAGGCCTGCTCACGCAGTTGGCAGTTCTTCATGTACAGGTCGACGAAGACCGAGACCTTGGCGCGCAGCACCCACGGGTCGAACGGCTTGGAGATGTAGTCGACCGCGCCGGCCGCGTATCCGCGGAAGGTGTGGTGCGGGCCGTGGTTGATCGCGGTGAGGAAGATGATCGGGATGTCCCGGGTACGCTCCCGCCGCTTGATGTGCGCGGCCGTTTCGAAACCGTCCATCCCCGGCATCTGCACATCGAGCAGGATCACCGCGAAGTCGTCGGTGAGCAGTGCTTTGAGCGCTTCCTCCCCGGACGATGCCCGCACCAGTGTCTGATCGAGCGCGGAGAGGATCGCCTCCAGCGCCAGCAGATTCTCCGGCCGGTCATCGACCAGGAGGATCTTGGCCTTCTGCACCATGGCCCGTCCTCCTCGCCCCGGCATGGAACCGGACGCCGCCCCAGGGGACGACTCCGTCATGCCGCCCGTCCTTGTGCCGGTCATCGTAGCTGCACCCCGCCTGTCGCCACACCCTGTCACCGCGATGTCACTGTGCACTTAGCAGAAACGCAGCGAGAGACGAGAAAGTTCCCCGAATCCCGCGGTTCCACACGTCCACGGCCACACTGAGTCAGCACGCGATGATCCTCTTCCGGATCCCATATTGGACGCTCACCGGACGCCCCGTCACCTCTGGCGCATCCAGTGCTCCATGACCGACAGCAGATGATCCGTGTCCACCGGCTTGGTCACGTAGTCCGACGCCCCGGAGTCGATGCTCTTCTCCCGGTCGCCCTTCATGGCCTTAGCCGTCAGCGCGATGATCGGCAGCCCGGCGAACTGCGGCATCCGCCGGATCGCCGCGGTGGTCGCGTAACCGTCCATCTCCGGCATCATGATGTCCATCAGGACCAGCACGATGTCGTCGTGCTGCTCCAGTACCTCGATGCCCTCCCGGCCGTTCTCGGCGTACAGCACCGACAGGCCGTGCTGCTCCAGCACGCTGGTGAGCGCGAAGACGTTGCGGATGTCGTCGTCGACGATCAGCACCTTCTCGCCGTGGAACCCGCCCTCGAAGCCCGGGTCGACCAGGTCCTGCCCGTTGCCGAGCCAGGGCTCCTCCGCCCGCTGGGCGGCCTGCTGGGCCGCCGCGGAGAGCTGCTGCTGCGCGAGCGTCGGCTGGCCCGGCAGCGCGAACCGCTGGGCGCCACTGGAAACCGCCCGCCGGCGGCGCCGGTTGAGGCTGCCACCGGTCCCCGTCTCACGCGGCGGCTCCACGCTCTCCTGGAGCCCGTCCTCGGTCTCCCGCGCCTCCGCGTCCATCGCCAGCCCGCCGGCCACCAGCTGCGGATAGCCCTGCGGCGGCAGCCCGCCCAGGTTGTGCGGCAGGTACAGCGTGAACGTCGAACCGCGGTTGGGCTCGCTCTGGGCGTGGATCTCGCCACCCAGCAGACGGGCGATCTCCCGGCTGATGGACAGGCCCAGGCCGGTGCCGCCGTACTTGCGGCTGGTGGTGCCGTCCGCCTGCTTGAACGCCTCGAAGATGACCCGCATCTTGCTCGACGCGATGCCGATACCGGTGTCGGTCACCGAGAAGGCGATCATGGCGGCGTCCGGGTCGCGCAGCGAACCGTGCTCCAGCAGCTGCTCGCGGATGGCCACCGGGACGTCCTCCCCGGCCGGCCGGATCACCAGCTCGACGGCGCCGCTGTCGGTGAACTTCACCGCGTTGGAGAGCAGGTTGCGCAGCACCTGGAGGAGCCGCTGCTCGTCGGTGTGCAGCGTCGCGGGCAGCTCCGGCGAGACCCGTACCGAGAAGTCCAGGCCCTTCTCGGCGGTCAGCGGGCGGAACGTGGCCTCGACGTAGTCGACGAGCTGGACCAGCGCGATCCGGGTCGGGCTGACGTCCATCTTGCCGGCCTCCACCTTGGACAGGTCGAGGATGTCGTTGATCAGCTGGAGCAGGTCCGAGCCGGCGCCGTGGATGGTCTCGGAGAACTCCACCTGCTTCGGGGAGAGGTTGCCCTCGGCGTTGTCGGCGAGCAGCTTGGCGAGGATCAGCAGCGAGTTCAGCGGCGTCCGCAGCTCGTGCGACATGTTCGCCAGGAACTCCGACTTGTAGCGCATGGAGACCGCGAGCTGCTCGGCGCGCTCCTCCAGGACCTGCCGCGCCTCCTCGATCTCGGTGTTCTTCACCTCGATGTCGCGGTTCTGCGCGCGCAGCTGCTCGGCCTTCTCCTCCAGTTCGGAGTTGGACAGCTCCAGCGCCTTCTGCCGGCTCTCCAACTCCGCCGACCGCTCCCGGAGTTGCTCGGTCAGCTCCTGCGACTGGCCCAGCAGCACCTCGGTCTTGGTGTTCACCGAGATGGTGTTGACGCTGGTCGCGATCATCTCCGCGATCTGGCTGAGGAAGTCCTTCTGGATCTGGGTGAACGGCTGGAACGACGCCAGCTCGATCACGCCGAGCACCTTGTCCTCGAAGAGCACCGGCAGCACGATGACGTTGGCCGGCGGCGCCTCCCCCAGCCCCGAGGCGATCTTGAGGTATCCGGAGGGCACGTTCTCCACCAGGATCGTGCGGCCCTCCTCCGCCGCCGTCCCGATCAGCGTCTCCCCCGGCCGGAACGTCGTCGGCATCCCGCCCATCGAGTAGCCGTACGAGCCCATCAGCCGCAGTTCGTACCCGCCGCCGCCGTCGGTGCCGAGCTCCTGCACGTCGGGCCGCGCGGCGAGGAAGAACGCCCCGTGCTGCGCGGAGACCGCGGGCGAGAGCTCGCTCATGATGAGCGTGGCGACGTCCTTGAGGTCGCGGCGGCCCTGCATCAGACCGGAGATCCGGGCGAGGTTGCCCTTCAGCCAGTCCTGCTCCTCGTTGGCGAGGGTGGTCTCCCGGAGCGTGGAGATCATGGTGTTGATGTTGTCCTGGAGCTCCAGGATCTCGCCGGCCGCGTCCACGTCGATCCGGACGTTGTGGTCGCCGAGGGTCACCGCCGCGGCGACCGCGGCGATGGCCCGCACCTGCCGGGTGAGGTTCCCGGCCATCTCGTTCACCGACTCCGTCAGGTCCTTCCAGGTGCCGGCCACGCCGCGCACCTGCGCCTGACCGCCCAGCTGGCCCTCCGTACCCACCTCGCGGGCCACCCTGGTGACCTGCTCGGCGAACGAGGACAGCTGGTCGACCATCGTGTTGATGGTGGTCTTCAGCGCGAGGATCTCGCCCCGCGCGTCGATGTCGATCTTCTTGGTCAGATCGCCCTTGGCGATGGCGGTGGTGACCATGGCGATGTTGCGGACCTGGCCGGTCAGGTTGTTGGCCATGGAGTTCACCGACTCGGTGAGGTCCTTCCACGTGCCGGCGACGCCGGGGACGCGGGCCTGGCCGCCCAGGATGCCGTCGGTGCCCACCTCACGGGCCACCCGGGTCACCTCGTCGGCGAACGACGAGAGGGTGGTCACCATGGTGTTGACGGTGTCGGCCAGCTGCGCGACCTCGCCGCGCGCCTCGACCGTCACCTTCTTCGTCAGGTCGCCGTTGGCGACCGCCGCCGAGACCTGCGAGATGTTCCGCACCTGGATGGTCAGGTTGTTGGCCATCAGGTTGACGTTGTCGCTGAGGTCCTTCCAGATGCCGGTGACACCCGGAACCCTTGCCTGACCGCCGAGTTGGCCCTCGGTGCCGACCTCGCGGGCCACCCGCGTCACCTGCTCCGCGAACAGCGACAGCTGGTCGACCATGGTGTTCACGGTCGTGACGAGTTCGAGGATCTCGCCCTTGGCGTCGACCGTGATCTTCTTCGACAGGTCGCCGCGGGCCACCGCGGTGGTCACCTCGCCGATGTTGCGCACCTGCGAGGTCAGGTTGTTCGCCATGAAGTTGACGGACTGGGTGAGGTCCTTCCAGGTGCCGCTGACGCCCTGCACCTCGGCCTGGCCGCCCAGGATGCCCTCGGTGCCGACCTCCCGGGCGACCCGGGTGACCTCCTCGGCGAACGACGAGAGCTGGTCCACCATCGTGTTGAGGGTGTTCTTCAGCTCCAGGATCTCGCCGCGGGCGTCCACGTCGATCTTCTGCGACAGGTCACCGCGCGCCACCGCCGTCGCGACCTGCGCGATGTTGCGGACCTGGGCGGTGAGGTTGCCGGCCATGCCGTTCACCGAGTCGGTCAGGTCGCGCCAGACGCCGGCGACGCCCGGCACCTGCGCCTGCCCCCCGAGCCGGCCTTCCGTACCGACCTCCCGGGCGACCCGGGTCACCTGCTCGGCGAAGGCGGAGAGCTGGTCGACCATCGTGTTGATGGTGTTCTTCAGCTCCAGGATCTCGCCGCGCGCATCGACGTCGATCTTCTGCGACAGGTCGCCGCGCGCCACCGCCGTCGTCACCTGGGCGATCTGCCGCACCTGCGAGGTGAGGTTGCCCGCCATGAAGTTGACGGAGTCGGTCAGTTCCTTCCAGGTGCCGCTGACGCCGTCCACCCGCGCCTGACCGCCCAGCCGGCCCTCCGTGCCCACGTCCCGGGCCATGCGGGTGACCTGGTCCGCGAACGACGACAGCTGGTCCACCATGGTGTTCACGGTGTTCTTCAGCTGGAGCATCTCGCCGGAGACGTCGACGGTGACCTTCTGCGACAGGTCGCCGTTGGCCACCGCCGTGGTCACCTGCGCGATGTTGCGCACCTGCCCGGTGAGGTTGCGGAAAGCGGTGTTGACGGAGTCGGTGAGGTCCTTCCAGGTGCCCGCGGCGCCCGGTACGGCGGCCTGGCCGCCCAGTTCACCCTCGACACCGATCTCCCGGGCCACCCGCGTCACTTCGGCGCCGAACGACGACAGCTGGTCCACCATCGTGTTGACGGTGTTCTTCAACTCCAGCATCTCGCCGGCCACATCGACGGTGACCTTCTGCGACAGGTCGCCGTTGGCCACCGCCGTGGTCACCTGCGCGATGTCCCGGACCTGCCCGGTGAGGTTGCGGAAAGCGGTGTTCACCGAGTCGGTGAGGTCCTTCCACGTACCGGCGGCACCCGGCACCTGCGCCTGACCGCCGAGCTGGCCCTCGGCCCCGACCTCGTTCGCGACCCGCGTCACCTCGTCGGCGAAGGTGCGCAGGGTCTCGGTCATGGTGTTGATGGTCTCGGCCAGCTGCGCCACCTCGCCGCGGGCGCTGACCGTGACCTTCTGCGAGAGGTCGCCGCTGGCGACCGCGGTCGTGACCTGGGCGATCCCCCGCACCTGCGCGGTGAGGTTGCCCGCCATGAGGTTGACCGAATCGGTCAGGTCCTTCCACACCCCGGCCACGCCGGGCACCTGGGCCTGCCCGCCCAGCTCGCCCTCCGTGCCGACCTCCCGGGCGACCCGGGTCACCTCGGAGGCGAACGAGGACAACTGGTCCACCATCGTGTTGACGGTGTTCTTCAGCTCCAGCATCTCGCCGGCGACATGGACTGTCACCTTCCGCGAGAGGTCGCCCTTGGCGACGGCGGTGGTGACGAGCGCGATGTCCCGCACCTGCGCGGTCAGTCGGGACGCCATCGTGTTGACGGAGTCCGTGAGGTCCTTCCACGAACCCGACATGCCGCGCACCCGCGCCTGCCCGCCGAGCTTGCCCTCCGTACCGACTTCGCTGGCCACCCTGGTGACCTCGTCGGTGAACGCGGAGAGCTGGTCCACCAGACCGTTGACGGTCCGGCCGACCTTCAGGAATTCACCGCGCAGGGGATGCTCCGAAGAGCTGTCCGAACTCCGCGACCGCAGATCCATCCGCTGTTCCAGGTCGCCCTCGGAGACCGCGGACAGCACCCGTCCGACCTCGGAGACCGGCCGTACCAGGTCGTCCACCAGGGCGTTGGACGCCTCGATGGCCGCGGCCCAGGAGCCCTCGGCGGCACCGGCCTCCAGCCGTTCCGTGAGTTTTCCCTCACGTCCGACGACCCGGCGCACCCGGGCCAGCTCACCGGTCAGGTGAAGATTGCGATCGGCGACCTCGTTGAAGACCGCCGCGATCTCCGACATGACGCCTTCGCCGGAAACCGTCAACCGTTTCCGGAAGTTCCCGTCCCGCATGGCGACGAGCGCGGCGAGCAGCCGATTCAGTGCAGCTGCATCGACCTCAGTCGTCCCATTACTCCGGGATCGTCCGCCTTTTGCGCGCGTGCTTACGCCCCGCGCCGCTGCGCCAGACTCCACCGTGTCCCTCCCGCAGGGTCGACCGTTCTCTCCGGGCTCTCTTCATGCTTGCCCAGTGTTTCACCATGGCTCAACCAGGCCATAACAGTTCGGCAGCATCGCACATCGTCCCGATGCACGATTGGGGCGAAAGACACGTGACCGGCATCCCCGGGCCCGGCGAAGGTAAGTAACCTGGCATACGGCTGTCCACCCGTCCCGGTTTTCCCCCGGGCGGTGGTGCGAGCACGACAGGTATTCGGAGGGGCACCGCGACCATGGGGGAGCAGATCACCGACACACGCATGAGGAGACCAGTGATCACCGCGCGGGCCGCCGCCACCTTCGAGCCGGTCGGGCGCTCGGTCGCCACTGCCCGTGCCTTCGTCCGTGACACCCTCCAGGGATGGGGCTACGCCGACATCGTCGACGACGCCGTGGTCCTCACCAGCGAACTGGTCACCAATGCCGTGGTGCACGCCGGCACCGCCGCCGACGTCCTGTGCCTGCGCACCGACGGCGGCGTCCGCATCTCCGTGGCCGACCGCTACCCCGAACGTGAGATCCCACTCCAGAGCACCGGCCCGGCCATGGTCCACCCCGATCGCGAGGGCGGCCGCGGCCTGCTGCTCTGCGGCGCCCTGGCCGCCCGCTGGGGCGTGGAGTACACCACCGCCCAGAAGCACGTCTGGTTCCACCTCGACCTCCCCGAGCGCCCGGCCGGCACCCGCTCCGCCGGCCCCGCCCTCCCCGTCGACGCCCTCCCGGTCGCCGACGCCCGGGTCCGGGTCGCGGTGATCCAGATCGACCGCGGCGGCTGCGTCACGTTCTGGAACGAGGACGCCCAGGACCTCTTCGGCTACGACCCCGAACAGGTCATCGGCAAACCCCTCACCGACTTCGCCGCCTGGCCGCACACCCCCGGCACCGGCACCGGCATCGCCGAGGCCCTCCAGCTCTCCCGCTGGGAGGGCTCGTACGGCATAAGGGGCGCCGACGGCCGGGTCGTCCCCGTCTACGCCTCCCACCTGCGGGTCCGCGACGCCGACGGCGAGGCGTCCACGGTCTGCCTCCTGGTCCGCGACCACGAGCGCGCCATCCTCCAGAGCCCCCAGCGTCCCCCCGCCGCCGACGCCGCCACCTCGTCCGAGGGCCGCCCCGTCGACCCCTTCGAGGTCTTCATCGGCTCCCCCGCCCCCGACGACCTCGACGGCCTGCTCCAGCGCACCGTCGAACGCGCCCGCGACATGCTCGACGGCGACGCCGCCTACCTCCTCCTGGCCACCGACGACGAGACCGAGTTGGAGGTCCGCGCCTCGACGGGCCTGCCCTCGGCCCGTCAGCGGTTCGCCCGCGTCCCCGTCGAGGCCGGCTCCGGACGCTACGGCTCCGCCCGGATGCCCGCCGTCCACGAGGACCTCACCGCGGTCCCCGGAGCCGTCCCGCTCCTCGCCGGCACCGGCATGCGCTCGGTCGTCACCGTCCCGCTCAAGGTCGAGGGTCGCCTCACCGGCTCACTGGGCGTCGCCGCCGAGGGCCCGGCCCGCTACACCAACGAAGAGGCCCTACGCCTCCAGTTCGCCGCCGACCGCATCGCCCTCGCCGTCGAACGCGCCCGCCTCACCGAGTTGGAGAAGCTCCGCCGCGGCTCCCTCTCGTTCCTCGTCGAGGCGTCCGACCTGCTGGCCGGCACCCTCGACCGCGACCAGACGCTGGCCCTGATGGCCCAGATGACGGTCCCCACCCTCGCCACCTGGTGCGCCGTCTACACCGTCGCCGACCAGGCTTCGGAGCCGGAACTCTCCTACGTCCTCCACGAGGACGAGGACCGCATCGACGGCCTCAAGACCCTGCTGATGAAGGTCGATCCGCCCGAACCGGTCCCCACCCCCGGCGCACGCGTCTGGACCGCACCCGCCGACGCCGCCCACGACGCGGCGCTGCGCACCTCCCTGCGCAGCCTCGGCCTGGAGGAGTCCGCCCGCCCCTCCAAGGGGCCCGGCGCCACCCTCGCCACCGCCTCCGCGGTCGGCGGCGAGACCGTCGTCCTCCCGCTCGTCGCCCGCAACCGCGTCATCGGCATGCTCACCCTCGGCAAGCCCACCGAGGAACACTTCCGCCAGGAGATCCTCGAACTCGCCGAGGACCTCTCCCGCCGCGCCGCCCTGGCCCTGGACAACGCCCGCCTCTACAGCGAGCGCACCGCCATCAGCCAGTCGCTCCAGCGCAGCCTGCTGCCCCCGGAGCTCCCCGACATCCCCGGCGTCGAGGTCGAGGTCATCTACCGCGCGGCCGGCGAGGGCAACGAGGTCGGCGGCGACTTCTACGACCTCTTCCCCATCCGCGACGGCGCCTACGGCTTCGCCATCGGCGATGTCTGCGGCACCGGCCCGGAAGCCGCCGCCGTCACCGGCCTGGCCCGCCACGCCCTCCGCCTCCTCGCCCGCGAGGGCTTCGGCGGCCCCGCCGTCCTGGAGCGCCTCAACGCCGCCATCCTCGACGAGGGCGCCCGCAGCCGCTTCCTGACGCTCCTCTACGGCGAACTGTGGCCCCAGCCGGACGGCAGCGCCCTGCTGAAGGTGGTCTGCGCCGGCCACCCCCTTCCGCTCCGCCTCCGCCAGGACGGCACCGTCGAGCCGGCCGCCGAACCCCAGCCCCTCCTCGGCGTCATGGACGACCTCGAACTCTACGAGCAGACCGTCACCCTCGACCCGGGCGACGTCCTGCTGTGCGTCACCGACGGCGTCACCGAACGCCGCGAGGGCACCCGCATGCTCGGCGACGACGGCCTCACCGACGTCCTGACGACGTGTACGGGCCTCACTGCCGGCGCGGTCGCCGCCCGCGTCCTGCGCGCCGTGGAACGCTTCGCCGCCGAACCGGCCTCCGACGACATGGCCATCCTCGCCCTGCGCGTCCCCGAAGTCCCCGCCGCCTAGCCCCCCTCGGGCCGGACGGCGGGGACCACCCCGCCACCGTCAACCCCATACAAAAAAAGTCCCCCGCCGAACGGCGGGGGACTTTCCCTTATTTGAGCCCCAATACGGAATCGAACCGTAGACCTTCTCCTTACCATGGAGACGCTCTGCCGACTGAGCTATTGGGGCCGGCAACGAGATAAATACTACCCCACTTCCACGGCAGCTCCGAACTGGCCCCGCACCACCTAGAAAGCCGGCTGCAGCAATCCCCCCAGTGCATTGCAGGCCCCCGCCATCCGCTGCACCTCACGCCGCGTCATTCCCTCGTCCAACGGCAGCGCCAACGTCTCGTCGACCGCCCGCTCGGTCTCCGGAAGAAAGACGTCCCGCCGCAGCCCCGGCATCCGGTACACCGGCGTCTGCACCGGCACCTTGCAGCCGACTCCCTTGGCCCGCAACGCCCGAGCGAACGCGTCCCGGTCCGGCCGCCCGTTCCCCGGCACCCGCACCACGTACTGCTCGTAGCGGTGCCCGGACGCCGGCACCGGCGTCCGCACGCCACTCAGCCGCCCGTCCAGATACCTGGCGTGCTCCCGCCGCGACTCCGCCGCGTCCGGCCGCGCCCCCGGCTCGTCCTCGACCAGCACCAACAACCCGTACCGCTGGCCGATTTCACGGATCCACGCCATCTCCGCCGGCCGCCCGAACCGGTGCACCGCCACCACCGCGGCGCTCCGACCGGTCACCGCGTCCGCCACCGCCGCCGGATCCAGGCAGTAACTGTCGGCGTCCACATCGGCGAACACCGGCACGGCCCCCAACTCCACCACGGCCCGGGCGACTTCGGCGTTGCCGTAGGCCGGCACCACCACCTCGTCACCAGCGCGGACACCGGCCGACCTGAGCGTTCCCACTGTCCCCATGTCGCGGAGCATGTCCAGGTCAGTTGAACGTCACGTTACGACCAGCACTGCACATCCCAAACAAAAAAGCTCCGGCCCCTGAACCAGAAGGTTCAGGGGCCGGAGCTCAATATTAGTTCGGCGGCGTCCTAC
>NZ_NNBP01000014.1:28428-229770 GCF_002803155.1 Streptomyces sp. CB02959 | reverse complement strand
CCCACCTAACACCCACCACACCACAATCCCGTTTTATGAACGGGTAGTTGACGCCACTACTGCTCGATCACGCACCACTGGACCTTCGGGGCAACCTCAGCGAAGCGCGTTTTGAAGGTGCGGCACCGCTCGGCGTGGCTACGGATCTGCGCGCGGGCGGTGCGTGCGCTCCATCAACGTTCGTATGGCCCGCAGTTGGGAACGTCTGCCTCTCGGTCGATCTTCGACGGGGCGGGAGGGCCGAAGCGCTCGCAGTGGGGCCCACCCTCGGGGGACTCTCACCATCGCCGTCCATCAGCGGTCGGCCCCCCTTGACGGACGGGACCGTCAGCCGACCTCCGGGACAGGCGTCTGCCTGCGCAGACGCACCATCGCCGCGCCAAGGAGGCCCAGGGCCGCCACGCTGAAGACCACGTTGCCCACAAGCGCCGTGCCGTACGGGACGTCCATCTCTCTCGCGTGTGTGAAACCCAGCCAGACATAGGTCAGCAAGGCGCCGGCGGTCAGGGCCAGCCGGTGGTGCGGGCCCCATCCGGGGCTGCGCGACCAGCGGGCGCACAGCCCCGTGATGCCGGCCGCCAGGACGCACCAGAGGGCCACCGGCAGCCAGGGCGACGCGCTGTCGGGGAGCAGGGTGTCGTGGGCCCAGTACAGGCTGCCTGCCGCGAACGCCACGGTGCCTACCGGCAATGGGGCGGGCGTGGCCGCATTCCGTGGTGGCAGCCGGTGCCGTCCCACCGTGAAGGCTGCGGTGATCAGAGCGACGATCGCGGCTGTCGCGCCCGCGAACTGAGCCGTCGACGCAATGAATTTGCCACTCTGGTACTGCACGACGGCCAGGAACGCCGAACCCGCCACGAAGACCACGCTGGTCAAGGCCAACCCCGGTCGGCCGAGCCACGGCCGGGTCCGGTCCGCGCTGAACATCTCGACGAGCGCGATCGGGACACAGATGCTCCAGACGGTGTGCATCGACAGCACGTCCTGCAACAGGGACACGCTCGTGCCGATCCAGGGCACATGGGTATCCGCATAGGCCAGGCCCATGTCGACGCCGCCGTAGCGAGGGTTCCACAGCATCTGGTCGATCGGTCCCTCCTCCAGCAGCGCGTACGCCGCCGCGAGCAGCAGCATCGTCGGCCAGCCGCAACCGGCCCGCCGCGCCCCCTCTCTGATCAGGAGCGCGCCGCATCCGTACATCGGCGCCAGCATCAGCACCGCGGGCAGCGCGGTGATCGGCTGGTTGCCGAGGAGGTACTCACCTACCAGTGGCGCCAGCACGACCAAGGCGAACGCCAGACGCAACCGGCGGCGAGGGCGAGGCGCAGTGGTGTGTAAGGGCATACCGTCGAGAGTAGGGACGGCGGCATCACGGCGTGGGGCGATTTGCGCGGTACGCGTCGGGTTCCGGGAGGCCGTGGATCGTTCGTGCGGTGGACCGCAGCGATGCGATGCGGGTGACAGGCGGCCTCACGGGGCGTCAGGGCGTATGAAATGGGGTGGAAGGGGGGCCAGTAGACACAATCCGTTACCCATGACGTTTGATGGAGGGGAAACCTCAGTTCAACTGCTCCTTTCCGGGCACAGGGTTCGGGAAGGAGCAGTACAGGTATGGAGCGTCCTCTTGACTGTCGGAACCCTCATCAAGCGCACAGGCGCCATCGCGGGTGGCACGCTGCTCGCCCTCTCCCCGTTAACCGCCCAGGCCGCGACACCCGTCCAGCCCGAACCGCAGCCGACGCTCGCCGCCAAGGGCGCCACCTTGGTGGACGACACCAGCGGCGACACGCTGTTCGCCAAGGACGCGGACACCGCCCGTCCCATAGCCAGCACGGCGAAGATCATGGCCGCATCCGTGGTGCTCGACACCACGGGCGTCGACCTGGAGCGCCAGGTTCCCGTACGGCAGGAGTACCGGGACTACGTCACTCAGCACGGTTCCAGCACGGCGGATCTGCAGACCGGTGACAAGGTGACTGTGCGTCAGCTTTTGTACGCAACCCTCCTCCCCTCGGGCGCGGATGCCGCCTACGCTCTCGCCGACACCTTCGGTACCGGCGCCACCAGCGCCGAGCGCGCCACGTCGTTCATCGCGAAGATGAACGCCAAGGCCGATGATCTCCACCTGCCGCACACGGAGTTCAACTCTTTCGACGGCTCGGGCTCCGACTCCAGCACTCCGACCGAGCTGGCCAAGCTGGCCCGGTACGCCATGAAGAACGACACCTTCCGTACGGTCGTCAAGGCCAAGGAGTACAGGGGCGAAGCGCCTGCCGCCAACGGCCGCACCCGCTACTACACCTGGACCAACACCAACCAGCTGCTCGGCTCGTACGACGGTGTCATCGGGATCAAGACCGGTACCACCACCCCGGCAGGCGACTGCCTGGTCTTCGCGGCCACCCGTGGCGGCAAGACCCTCGTCGGCACTGTGCTGAACAGCGCCGACCGGTACGCCGACGCGGCGAAGCTGCTGGACTACGGATTCGGTTCGCGCACCGAGCAGAGCATGAAGCTGCGCGCGCTCCCGATGGGCGCACAGCGCGACTGATCCATTCCCGACGGCCCCGCGCGGCGTGCGACCTCCACTGCGGTCGCACGCCGCGCGAGGCGATCTGCGCTCTGCATGCACCCAGCGGGCATCGACGGCGGCGTCTGGGCGCCCTCCGTCTCGACGACGCGCCAGTGCCGTCCGCGGTCGCGGGCGAAGCCGCCTGGCAGGACCGCGGCAGCCGGGCGGCCCAGCGGCGGGCAGGTCGCCGGCGCCGCCCGGCAGACCGCCGTTCGGCCTAGCCATGGTGGTGGTCCTCGTGGACTGCGGCCAGGGTGAGAGCTGGCAGCCGGGCCGTGGTCGGCGATGGCGCCGGATCAAGGCAATCGCCGGAAACCCCATCGGTTGCCAAGGAGCACCCGTTCGTCCTGGACCGCTTCTTCCGCCGCGTACGGCAATCCCGTTCGGTGGCACTCGGCCGGGTTCGGCGGGGCCCGCTCAACTCCATGCCCCTGGTTCCGTTGTGCCTCCGAAGCTGCCTGCCTTGTCGGTGGTTCCGGAAGGCGTCGGGGCGCGGTAGCGGCACAACGCGAGCAGCGGCTTGGACGACGTGCAGGAGGATGATCGTGGCCCTCAGTGAGACGGACCTGCTCGAGGCCGGCGATGCCGGGCTGTTGGAGCTGTTCCGCAAGAGTTCCCCTGGCGCCGTTCCGACGGGTCCGATGGAGGGAACCGGCATCGTCCGGTGGGGAGGCAGCCGGCTGGCCCGGCCCCTCGCCCGCCTGGTGCGGCTGGCCGTGTGGCGGGGGAAGGTCTTCGACCACGAGGGCTATCTGAGCAACCGGCTGACCGCGTTCGACATTCTCGCCATCGTGGCCCAGGTCTACAAGGGACCGAGTCTGCTGGACGACCGGGACTGCATCGTCATCGACTACTCCAGGATCTCCCTCGCCGCTCGCGGAGTACGCGACGAGTTGCGCCAAGTGGGTCCCGATCTCTATCTGGGCGTGGTCTGGCTGTTCGGGCACAGGGCCGGCTGGTTCGCATTGCGGGTTCCGGAGATCGGCAGCGCACCGGCCGAGCCGACGGAGGCCGCAGCCGGTCAGGCGGAGTGACCCGACCGGCCAGCCCCCACCCGGTCTTCCCCTACGCCCTCCCCCGCACGCGCCGCTTCCACGTACCCGCCCACCCACACCCACCCAAACACAGTGAATGGTTCGAAGCGATGAGTCCTTCAGGCATACCCGCTCGCAGGTCCACACGGTCCAGGGCACGCCGCGCACGAAGGTGGACCGGGCCGTTGCCCCTGGCCTCGGCTGCCGTCGCGCTGAGCGCGGTCTGTGTTCCGGCGGCCCCGCTCGGCGCCGTGAACGCTCCAGCGGCGGCCCCGCTCCACGGCACGGTCACCGGCGAGGGGAAGCCCCTGCACGGCGTCCATGTCACGCTCTTCGCGGGTTCGCGTTCGGGGGTGAAGGAACTCGGCCGGGCGACTACCGACCGGACCGGGTCCTTCACGATCTCCTACGCCAAGCCTGCCGCCGGCGTGCTGTACGTGGAGGCCGCGGCCACGGACCGGAGTCGTCTCCGGCTCCGCTCCGTGGTGGGGGTCGGTGAGGGCGGCGGCGTCCCCGCGCGGACGGTGGGCACCGTACGGATCAACGAACTGACCACTGTCGCCACCACCTACGCCCTGGCCCAGTTCAGTGACAGGCACGGCATCGCCGGCCCGAGTCCGGGACTGCAGAACGCCGCGGCGACCTTCTTCAGCCTGGCCGACCCGGTCACCGGTCGGCCCGGAGGAGTGGTCAAGAGCGACAGCGCCAACGGCGAGACCCTGGCCACCCTGAACACACTCGCCAACCTGGTCTCCGTCTGTGCCGCGGACACCCCGCGCTGCACACAGCTGCTGCGACTGGCCACGCCCCGGACAGGCAGCATGCCGGCGGACATCGTGCAGGCGGTCCTCAACCTCGCCCAGCATCCGACGCTGTCCCCAGCCGGTCTCCAAGCCCTGGTACGCACATCCAGGGCATTCGCCCCGGCCCTCACCGCGCCCCCCGAGGCTTGGATCCTGGCGCTGCGCCACACCGAAGCCGACCTCTACTCTCCGGGCCGCATCGCGTTGGATGCCAAGGGCAATGCCTGGGCGACCAACAACTGGTTGCCCGGCACCAGGAAGTCCAGCCCCTTCGTCACCGTGCTCGATCCGGCCGGCCACCCGGCCCTGGGCAGCCCGATCCGCGGCGGTGGCATGGACGGTGGGGCATGGGGCATGGCGATCGACCACGGCGGTTCGGTGTGGGCGCCCAGCTACGCGGGCAACGCCATCGTGAAGTACTCGGCCGCCGGAATCCCGCTGTCGCCCGCCACGGGGTGGAAGAACGGTGGGCTCGTCCATCCGCAGGGTGTCGCCGTCGACCAGCGGGGCAACCTGTGGATCGCCAACTCCTACGGCCTCAAGGGCGCGGCAGGTCTGGGCAGCGTCGTCGTCTACCCGCAGGGCACGCCCTCGAAGGCGTTCACCGTCACCGGCAGCGACTTCAACCATCCGTTCGCCCTGCAGATCGACGGCAGTGGACGTGCCTGGGTCACCAACAGTCACATCGACTTCGACCAGCTCATGGAGACACGGCAGGCCGGTTCGCTGGGCAAGGTCGGTGGCAGCGTCACCATCATGGGCCGGGACTTCAAGCCGATCAGGTCCGTCCGCAGCAGTTCGTTCCAAGGGCCGGTGGGGATCGCCCTCGACTCCAGGGGCAATGCCTGGGTGGCCAGCCTCTTCAACAGCACGGTCACGGAGATCCGGCCCGATGGAAACATCGCGGGCGTCCACCAGTTGCCCCGCAGCGTGTTCCCCTGGTCGGTCGCCGTCGACGGGCAGGACCGCGTGTGGGTCGCCGGCTTCGGCAACGCGTCGGTGTCGCTGCTGTGCGGCACGAACACCGCGGCCTGCCCGCCCGGCGCCTCCACCGGCACCGTGCTGTCCCCCGCACAGGGCTTCCGCAACAAGGCGATCCAGCACCTCACCGCGGTGCAGATAGACGCCTCGGGCAACGCCTGGCTGGCCAACAACTGGTCGAAGATCATCCCGCCCACCGGCGGCGTGGGGATGGTGGAACTCGTCGGCCTCGCCGCGCCCGTCTGCACCCCCCTGACTCCCCTGCCGGTACGGCCCTCCTCGACCGCCCCGAACGCCTGCCCCGGCCAGCCCACTCCGGCCGACCCGCCCGGCCGCCAGCCCGACCCGAACACCAACCACTACGCCGTGCGACGCGGCGATACCCTGGCCGGGATCGGCAGCGGGCACGGTGAGTCATGGCAGGAGCTGTACCGCCGGAACAAGGCCGTCCTGGGCCACAACCCCCACCTGATCCAGCCCGGCCAAACCCTCACCTTTCACTGACCGACCAGCGTGTTCGTCGAAGGATCGCTCCACGCTGCCGGACATCTGTCCAGCGGGCCCGCCCGTTGCATGGATGCAGGCAAGCGCAAGTCTCAACACTCTCAAGCCATAGGAGAGTTGCATTGAGTCGAGTTGACTTGAGGCTGACGAGCGCCGCCGGGCGCGGCATCGGCTCGTGCCCGGCCGACTGGCGCCGGGACGTCTCGTCGGCCGTCCAGACCGTTTCTTCTCATCGGCTCAACCGTTGGTCCGGGTGTCAATTGTCGCTCCTGCCCGAGAAAGGCACATGATGCGTCCGTTCCACCGGATTACCATCGGCCTCAGCAGCATTGCTCTGAGCCTCGTCCTCCCCGCCGGTACGGCGGTCGCCACGAGCGGAACGTTCGGGTGGGTCGGGCCCAAGGGCAAGACGTACTCCCTTCAGAACCCGCCGGACAGGAAGTGCCTCAACATGAGCCAAGAGGCCCGCGGGGCGCGCAACTCGACGAAGCGGCCCCTCGCCGTGTACGCCGGCAAGAGCTGCCGGGGGCACATCACGCACCTCGCCCCGGGACAGTCCGCACCGTCCGGCGCGCGCTTCTCCAGCGTCATGTTCAACCCGAGCTAGGGCTCCCCCGCGAAGCCGTGGCGACGTGGGCCAGGTCATGGCGCGTCGCCACGGCTTCTCTGCTCAGGCGGGCTCGTGTCGTACCGCCAACCGGGGCTTTTCGGTGGGGCGTTGGATGAGTGGCGCGGGTCGCGGAAGACCGTCCACGAACGTCTTCGCCGGTCGCCGGTCGCCTGCCGACGGCCGGACCCCGGACTCCGGGACCGGCCGCCTTCGCCCGACTGAACGTCCGGGCAGCCGACCGACGTTGCTCACGGTCAGCAATGCTTGAGCGATCCGCTCTCGTAGGACACGTTGTCGCCGGACTCCCAGCCCTTGGTGTTGGTCCCGTCCAGGCGCCCGTACACCCACACATGGCCGTAGTAGTTCTCGACGGCGCACCACACGTAGAACTTCGCGCCCTTCTTCACGGACGCCACGTTCCCGCACTCCGCGGCAGGCGCGGTCTTCAGGTGGTAGTCCCCCAGGAAGTAGCCGTACGCGCTGGAGTTGTTGGTGACCGACGGGCGGTCGCACGGGCCCGCGGCACTGGCACTGGTGGCGCCGACCGTGCCGCCCAGGCCGGCGAGCAGCGCCGTCGTGGCAGCCACGGCCGAGATGCGCTTCGTGAACTTCATGCTTGTCTCCTCAGTCGAGTGCATCGGTGCAGGTGAGAAGTGCGGTGCACGGCAGACGCAACAGGGTGGTGAGTGGCGCTGTGCGGGACGCGGTCGCGACAGGAACAGTGCGAGCCCCCTTGTTCTGGATGTCCCTTCAGCCGAGTGATGCATTCGCCCCCCGCTCCGGCCCGGGCTCGGGACCCGGACGCCTCGGGTTCGACCGCGGCAACGCAGTTCGGCGCCCCTCCGTGCGGCGCCGAACGAGCGGTTGCGCGGTGCCGTGCCGGTCGACCAGTTGCTGCCGACCGGTGAGCACCGAACCCGTATGTCTTGAGGATCCCGGAGTCTCGCGGCGCTGTCGCTAGCACAGGGTCCACAACGCGCTTGGCTGTGAGACGACTTGGAGGTGTCTGTTGTCCGTAGCGATCACCTGGGGGGCCGATCGGGGTCGCGGCTCGCGGCGGGTCGCCCGGGCGGGTGGGTGTGGGGATCAGTCCGCGAGGCGTGGGAAGAGTGCTTGGGCGTTGGTCCGGTTGATGGCGTCGGCCTGGCCGGGGGTGTAGTCGGGGTAGGTCTCCAGGTGGTGGTTGTAGTAGCTGCCGGCTTCCTGGGGCGCGAAGGGCCAGTCGCTGCCGTAGAGGACGTGGCCGGGTTCGGCGAAGGCGAGCAGGGCGGGCAGGGCGCTGGGGCTGGCGGACAGGGCCGTGTCGAAGTAGAAGCGCTTCAGGTCGCGGAGGACGTCCTCGGCGTTGCGGTCCGGGTCCACGGCGAGGGGAGCCAGACCGGAGAAGCGGTAGGCGGCGTAAGGGAGGAAACCGCCGCCGTGGGAGAGGATCACCCGCACGTTCGGGTAGCGGTTCATGACGCCGTTGAGCACCAGGTTGAGGGCGGTTCGGGTGGTGTCGAAGACGTAGTCGGCCAGCGGGGCGGGGGTGCCCGGCAGCAGTGGCATCGGGGGCTGGGCGGGGTGGATGAAGACGGTGGCCCGTCGTCGGTCAAGTTCGGCCCACAGGGGCTCGAAGTCGGGGTCGCCCAGGTAGCGGCCGTGGGCGTTGGACATCAGCACGACTCCGTCGGCGGCCAGGGTGTCGAACGCGTAGGTGGCCTCGGCGACGGCGGCGTCGACGTCGGGCAGCGGGACGCTGGCGAAGTGGCCGAAGCGGTCGGGGTGGTCCTTGACGACCTCGGCGGCGTACTCGTTGACCGCGCGGGCCAGGTCGCGGGCTTCGGTGTCGCGGTCGAGGTGGACGCCGGGCGCAGTGACGGAGAGCACACCGGTCGCGAAGCCTTGAGGAGCTGGCGCACGCCGCTGACCAGCTGTTCTATGCCATGCGCCGCTCGCGGTCGGCCACCGTCGGGCGGTCGTCGGCCGGACTGTCCATGGCGCAGCTGGCCCTCCTCGACCCGCTGGCCGACGACGTCACGGGCGACGGGCTGCCGGTCGGCAAGCTCGCCGCCCATGCCGACGTCAGCGTCCCGACCGCCACCCGGATGCTCAAACAGCTCGAAGCCAACGGCGTCGTCACCCGACGGCGCTCCGCCCAGGACGAACGCCAGGTCCTCATCCGCCTCACCGAAGACGGCAGCAGTCGGCTCGCCGCCATGCGCACCGAACTGCGCGCCCGCCAGTCACGTGTACTGTCCCGGTTCACCCCTCAGGAGCGCCGCGCACTCGCGGCGCAACTGCACCAGCTCGCCGGACTGATCACCGACACCACGCCCGGATCGGAACGATAGCGCCGGGCGGCAGGCCCCGGCGGCCCGCCTCGGGACGGCGCCACTCCTTCGCCGCTACTCCTCTGGAAGCCAGCTCCCGTGCAGCCCAAACGGCACCCGCACCGGCAGGTGGATCCGGGCGATCGGCGCGCCGCCGAAGTCCTGCGCCGCGAGGATCACCAGGTCGGAGGCGGACCGCTCCGGGTTGAAGACGTACGCCATGACGTATCCGTCGTCCTCCGCCGAGGGCGACTCCGCCGCGACGAACACCCCCTCCCCCACGGCCGCGTCCCGCCCGAACTCGTGCGCCTCCGTCGTGCCCCGGCTCAGATCGTGTTTGAGCAGCGCATTGCTGAACCCCTCGTCCGGCCGGTCGTCGTCCGGACCGGCGGGCGGAGCGTAGAGCTCGACGGCCGCGGCATAGCCGTAGCGGTAAGGGCGGCCCGCATAGCGGGAGTTGAGGCGGGGGAATTCCTGGACCCGGTCGTCGAGGCGTTCTTCGCGGACCGTCCCCGTGGTCAGATCGATCGTCCATCGGTCCAGGGTGGGGCGACTGGAGCCGACGTCCCTGATGTCGAACCCTTCGGGATGGCGGATCACGTCGACGACGATGTCGCAGCCGCCCGTGCCCGGCCCGCGGAGGTCCGCGTGCGGCCTCTCGTACGCGTTGAGGGTGTGCCCCACCAGGCTCGGCGTGAGCCCGAACCAGCGGACCTCGCCGCCCTCGCGCGGCATCACCCCCACGCGCGCCGCACATCGGTCGTCCCAGGTGAACGGCACCCCGGTGGAGAGATGCGCGGGGCTGAACACCACCGGCGAGTCGAAGAGCAGCACGTAGTGGTCGGTCAGCGCGAAGTCGTGCATGTACGGGTTTCCGGGGACCGCGATGGTGGTGGTCCGCCGTACCGTGCCGGAGTCGTCCATGACGATGTGCTGAACGTTGTCGGAGCCGTAGCGGAAGGCGAGGGAGTGCAGTTCGCGGGTGCGCGGGTCGAAGAGGGAGTGGGCGTTGGCGCTGTACCCCTCCGGGGTCGCCCCTAAGGCACAGGGCCCCAGCGTCTCCAACTCGTAGCTGAGTTCGTACGGGCGGATGCCGCCCTCGATGAGGGCGAAGGTACTGCCCGCAAAGCCCACGACCTGCACGTTCGGCGAGATGTCCAACTGTTCGTCGACCGGTGTGCCGCGGCGCGGCTCGCCGAGGTGGTCGGCGACGACGCCGGAGCGGACCCAGCGGTTGCGGTACCACTCGGCGCGCCCGTCCCGTATGCGTACCCCGTGGACCATGCCCGCGCCGAGGGTCCAGATGTGTGCGGCGGCGTCCTCGATGCCCAGCGGGTTGGGGCCGTTGCGGAGGTAGCGGCCGTCGAGATGGGTCGGGATCCGCCCGGTCACGGGCAGGTCGTAGGCGGTGACCTCCTCTGTGACCGGGGCGAAACTCCCCGGCAGGTAGCGGTTGCGCGTGGTGGTCATGTTCGCGTCCCCTGTTCCTCGTTCGCCGACTCGTGCCGGGTGCTGAACGCCCGCGCCACGGCTGCCATCAGCGCGTCATAACGCCGGCCGCCGTCCTCCGGCGGGAAGTGTCCGGCGATCTCCAGACTGACCGCGCCGTGCGATGCCGCCCAGAAGATCTTCGATACCTCACGGGCGTCGCCCGGCCGGAAGATCCCGGCCTCCATACAGGCGGCCACGGCGGTGGCCGAGGCGTCGAAGGCGGTCTCGGCGACGGCGAGGGCCTCCGGGCTCGGCTGGAAGCCCGGTACGGTCTGCTCGAACATGACCCGGTAGTAGGCCGGTTCGGCCAGTGCGTGCTCCCGATAGGCCACTCCGATATGGGTGAGGTGCGTCAACGGGTCTTCCGTACGCGGTACTTGCTCCTGAACCCGGCGCAGCCGCGCGAAGCCCTCCCGGTACAGCGCGTCGATCAGTCCTTCCTTGCCGCCGAACATGGTGTAGAGGACCTTGGTCGAGGAGCCGATGTCGGTGGCGATCCGCCGCATGGTCAACGCGGCGGGGCCGTCCGTCACGAGAAGATTGATGGCGCAATCGAGGATCGTGGTGCGCACGGCGTCCTGGCCGGCGCGTAGCGCGTCTTGATAGAGCGTGCTCATGGGTAACACCGTAGCGCATCGGTAACACTGTTACCCGCGGGCTGGTGCCGGGCACGCCGACGGCGGCTCAATGTTGACGCCGAGGACCTCCTCCGCCCGCGCGCACGTCTCATACAGCATCCGCCACAGAGTCTTCTCCCGAAGATGGACGCCACGGCGGGCGATCAGCCGGTCGATAGCCATCTTTGACCTGGCCGGGCTGTCGGAGTCCGGTGGGGCAGCCGCTTCGTCCAGGCCGGGACCACAGGGCCGTCGTAGCCGCGTTCGGCGCACCAGCCCAGCCAGGAAAACACCGCCGCGCGACGGGCGTTCCAGGTGTCGAGCGCCGCGCTGCCCCACAACTGTTCCAGGGCCTCGCCGATCTCGTCATCCGCGATCGTCGCGAGCGGCCGGTCGATCGAGGCTTAGCGTCGGCTTTCGTTCCGATGTTCCTCACCCCCGTTGACAGGCCATCGGGCTCGCGCGCCCGGACACCTCGGGGGATGCCCTACCACTCCCGGGCGGACGGAGAAGTCCGGCCAGGAAAAGGGCAGTTGAACGGCACGACGCCTCCCACACCGCCCGAGACACAGGCGCGTGTGGGAGGCACGTCGCTTTCGGGTCAGCTGGTGCAGCTGTCGAGCATCGAGGCCAGGGCCTTCTTCTCGTCGTCGGTCGTGGTCAGCTTCCAGACGGACTTGACGTGGGTGTAGTCCTTGGCATAGGTGCACCAGAAGGCGTGGTTGGTCGGCTTCCAGTCGGCGGGGCCGCTGTCGCTCTTGGAGCTGTTGGAGGATTCCGAGGCGATGAGCAGCTGAGGGTCCTTCAGGTCGTTCCCGAAGGCCTTGCGCTGGTCGGCGGTCCAGCCGTCGGCGCCCGAGCGCCAGGCTTCGGCGAGGGGGACCATGTGGTCGATGGTGGCCTGGGCGACGTCGGTGACGGTGGCGTCGTCGTACGCCGAGTACCACGAACCACTGGCCGGCTGACAACCACCCGGCTTGTCCTGGACGTCCTTGCCGTCACGGGCGAGGACGTCCTGGCGGGTGGTGCAGCCGTCGGGCTGCTTGGCCCATATGGAGAACTTGTCGCGGGCGTAGCCGTCCATGGAGTGCGGAGCGGCCACCGTCAGCGCCGCCAGTTCGGTGCGGGCGGTGGAGGTCGACGGCGGGGCCGGCGGTTCGGCGAGCGCCGGGGCGGCCGCCAGGCCGACGACTATCACGGCAGCGGCGGACAGGCCGAGGGCAGCACGAGGCATCAAGGTCTCCTGAAATGTGGGGGGTTGGAGAGACTCGTTTCGAGGAAACCCCACATGCCGCGCCGGTCGCTACGCGCGTTGAATGGACATGACAAGAACTTTCCTTATTCATTACCTCCCTTTGAACAACGTCGAGTCGGCAGCGGGAATGCGGTGCGCAAGGTGGGATCGCAGGAGCCCCCGAGGGCTGGCGCCAGGTGGTCGGTGATCGGGCCTCACGCGGCCGACGTGCGGAGGACTCGACGCGCCGACTCCGCTCGCACCGTCCGTCAGGCGGTGGTCCGCCGGGCGTACACCTCGATCTCGATCTTCATACGGGGGTCGGCGAGGCCGCACACCAACATCGTTGCGGCCGGCCGCACTTCGCCGAAGCAGCGGCGCAGGACCGGCCAGCAGGGCTCGAAGTCAGCGCGGTCGGGCAGCAGGTAGCGCACCCGCACCACGTCGGCGAAGGTGCACTTCGCCTCGGTCAGTGCCGCCTCGATGTTGCGCAGGCACTGCTCGGCCTGCGCGACCACGTCGTCGGCGATCGTCATGGTGGCGTAGTCGAACCCGGTCGTCCCGGACACGTGCACCCAGTCACCGTCGACCACGGCGCGGGCATAGCCGATCTGTTCCTCGAAGGTCGAGCCGCTGAGGATGGCGCGTCGTTCTGTCATGCGCCGAACGCTAGGTGACCAGGCAGGATCCGTCCATCCCGGGTGGCGGACCGGCGTGCGGAAGGGTCCCGCCACGCCGCGGTCGGTGCCCCGCAGTCGCCCCTGTCGAGGCCGACTGCGGGACGGGGACGGAGGTCAGCCCTGCTGGACGGGGACGACGACCATTTCGGCGACGTTGACGTGCGCCGGTGCGGAGACCGCGAAGGCGAGGGCATCGGCGATGTCCTCGGCGGTCAGTGGGTGGAGGTCGGTCCGCATGCGGGCCAGGGAGGTCCGCATGGTGGTGTCCCGCATGTCGTGTCCGAGTTCCGTGACGGTGACGCCGGGTTCGATGTTCTTCACCCGGACGCCGCGGGGGCCCAGTTCGGCGCGCAGGTTCCGGGTCAGGTGGGCCACCGCGGACTTGGTGGCGCAGTAGACCGACCAGCCGGGGTAGAGGGTGTGGCCGGCCACCGATCCGACGTGCACCAGATCCGCGGGACGGCCTTCGGCCGCGGCGGCGAGGAGATCGGCGGTGAAGGCGCGGGCGGTGTGCAGCAGGCCGCGCAGATTGACGTCGATCATGCGGTCCCACTCGTCGGCACCGGCGCTCTCGAAGGGGGCGCCGAGCATCACGCCGGCGTTGGCCACCACGAGGTCTGCGCGGCCGAGGGCCGCGGTGACGGCACCGGCGGCGGTGTCGACGGCCTCGGGATCAGCCAGGTCGGCGGTCACCGGCAGGACGGGTCCGGTGGTGGTGCGGCGGAGTTGGTCGGCGAGGGCGTCCAGGCGGTCCGTGCGTCGGCCGAGGAGGGCGACGGCGGCTCCGCCGGCGGCCAGGCGACGGGCGGTGGCCGCGCCGATGCCGCTGGAGGCGCCGGTCACGACCGCAACCCGGCCAGTCAGGGTCGGGGCGGACCGGCCGCCGCTGGTGTTGCCGGTGGGGGAGAAATCAGTCATGGCTCGACGATGCGGCGGGAGCGCTCCCGTGACCAGGCAGAGCTGCTCGCAGGAGGCGTCATCGTAGGAGTGCCACGGCCACCTTCCGGGGTCCCGCAACCCGCTCCCCCGTGCCTAGGGTTGCGGTCATGAACACCGCGAATCCGCTCGGGGAGTACCTGCGTGCCCGTCGTGCACTGGTCAGGCCCGAGGAGGCCGGACTGCCGGTCTCCCGTCGGCGCAGGGTGACGGGGCTGCGCCGGGAAGAAGTCGCGATGCTGGCCGGGGTCAGCACGGACTACTACGTACGGCTGGAGCAGGGCCGTGAGCGGCACCCCTCGGTGCAGGTCGTCGAGGCGCTGGCTCGGGCGCTGCACTTGGACGGGGACGCGGCGGATCATCTGCACCGGTTGGCGCGCCCCGTTCCGGACGCCGGTCGTTCGCGGCCTCGGTCCCGGACGCATCCGGAGCACGTCAGCCCGGTCTTGTTGCGGATGATGGCGGGCTGGCACCGCACTCCAGCCGTGGTCCTGGGGCGCTGCCTGACCGTACTGGCGCACAACGCCCTGGGCCGGGCCCTGTTCGCCGGCCATGCCTACAGCGGTGATCTGGTGCGGTTGGTGTTCCTCGACCCGGATGCGCGGACGTTCTATCCGGACTGGGAACGGGTGGCGGCCAATACCGTGGGTGGACTGCGGTCGGTGGCGGGAACCGACACCGACGATCCTCAACTCGTCAGTACGGTCGGTGAGTTGTCGCTGAAGAGCGCGGAGTTCGGTCGGCTGTGGGCCCGCCATGACATCCGTCAGAAGAGCCATGAGACCAAACGTTTCCGGCACCCCCTGGTGGGCGAGCTGACCCTCGACTACGAGTCACTGACCGTCAACAGTGCACCGGGGCAGCAACTGGTCGTCTACCAGGCGGCGTCGGGCAGCCCCTCGGAACAGGCACTCGCCCTCCTGGGAAGCCTGGCCGCTGAAGCGCCCCATCAGGATCCGGCACCGTCCGAACAGCCCACTTCCCGCGAGAAGTGAGTCCGAGTCCCGGCCAGGCTCCTGCGGCCACGGACGTCACACCCTCATCCCCCGCCATCCGCCATCCGTGATCCCTCATCCCCCATCCATTCGTTTTCCCTGCACGCGCAACCAAGGAGTTCTTTTCCATGACTGACCGTCAGTCCCCCGTCTGGTTCATCACCGGCTGTTCCACCGGTCTGGGCCGGGCACTGGCGACCACCGTCCTCGCACACGGCCACCGCGCCGTCGTCACCGCCCGTGACCCCGGGCAGGTCGCCGACATCGTCGCGGACCACGCGGGCCGGGCCCTTGCGCTGGCCCTCGACGTCACCGACCCGCAGCAGGTCAGGGCGGCGGTCGGCCGAGCCGAGGCGACGTTCGGGCGCATCGATGTCCTGGTCAACAACGCCGGGTACGGCTATCTCGCCGCCATCGAAGAGGGCGAGGACGACGAGGTCCGCGCCCTCTTCGACACCAACGTCTTCGGCCTGATCGACGTCACCCGTGCCGTCCTGCCCGGCATGCGTGCCCGCCGCGCCGGCCGCATCGTCAACGTCTCCTCGCTCGGCGGACTGGCGGCGTTCGGCGCCACCGGCTACTACCACGCCACCAAGTTCGCCGTGGAGGGGCTCTCCGAATCCCTCGCCGCCGAGGTCGCACCGCTGGGCATCAAAGTCACGCTCGTGGAGCCCGCCGCCTTCCGCACCAACTGGTCCGGCCCCTCGATGCGGCAGTCCGCGCTCGCCCTCGACGACTACGCGGCGACCGCCGGCGCACGGCGCGCCAGCACCCTGGCCACGTACGGGCGGCAGCCCGGCGACCCCACCCGCGCGGCTGCCGCGGTCATCCGTGCGGTCGAGGCCGAGGAGCCCCCCTTGCGGCTGCTGTTGGGCAAGGTCGCACTCGACGTCGTCGAGGCACGGATCGACGCGCTCAAAACGACCATGGACACCTGGCGCGAGGTCACGCTCGGCGCCGACTACCCCCAGGAAGCCGCCGCCGGGTGACGGAGACCTGACCGGTCGCCAAGTCCTCGGGGCTCAGGCCCTCGCCGGTCGTCGCTTGCCGCGGAACAGTTCGAGCAGGGTCGGTCCGCCGCGCAGGCACCACAGCGCGATGACCGGGTCGCAGATCGCGCAGCCCAGTGACGAGTCGTGGGCGAACGGGATCATGGGGCTGCCCTTGAGGTGGTGGACGACGTCCCATGCGGTGTGCAGCAGCCAGCCGATGCCGATGAAGGTCCAGGAATCCAGGCCGCGGTAGGCGACGTAGGTGGCCAGCGCGGTGAAGGCGAACTCCCAGCCGCCCATGCCGCCGCCGCTGAGATACGCGGCACCCGCACCGGCGACCATGACCGCGTTGACGCGGCGCCGGTGCGGTTCGCGGAGCAGGGACATCAGGAGCGCGTAGAGGATGCCTATGGCGATCGGCATGAGGTACTGCATCGGTGGTGCCTTTCGGGAGTGGGGCGGGGCCCCGGTGGGTCGCCTCCAGGCATGGCGCCTGTCAGTGGGGCGAGTACGTCCCGACGTTAGAGGGGGTGATGTGGTGCTCCCCAGTGGCTGGATCGACAGTCTGCAACGGGATGTCGCCAGGCGGCGGGAGGGGCTGCGGAGGAGGAACGGAGAGGGCGGACGGGGAGGGGAACGAAGAGGGCGGGCGGGGAGGGAGAGGGCAGTCGTCAGGCATGCCGACGGCCGTCGGAGGTGTCCGGCGGGCCTGGGAGCGTGCTGGTCCGGGCCGTCGGGGCGCCTGTGGCTTCGCGCGCCCCGACGGGGATGCGTGGTCGAGGAGGCCACGCCGGTGGTGTCGTCAGCCGGCCAGCAGTGCTTCCAGTGCGACGGCCGTGTCCGGATGGTGTCGGGTCAGTGCCGCGCCGTGCGGGGCGCTTTCCGCGGTGTCCCAGGTACCTTCGTAGCCGAGCAGGCCCGCCAGGGCGTCGCAGGTCGCGGGGTGGGCGGCGAGGAGCGTGGCACCGCGGCCGGCGCCCGAGGGCGGTGCCGGGCGGGTGGTGTGCGGTTCCGGTTGTGCTCGCCACGGGGGGACCCATTCGTCGAGCGCCGCCAGCCGGCCGGGGAAGATCCGTCCGGCCTCGCGGATCAGCAGCGGGGCGAGTTCGGCGCCGCCCGATCGCAGGGTGGCTATCAGGGTCGGCAACCACGGCAGGAGCACCGGGTCCGGCAGCCTTCCGAAGGCGTTCGACACCGCTTCCACGACGAAGTCGGTGAGGCCGGGGACGGGCTCCAGGGCGTGCAGGAAGCCGCTGAGGTAGCGCGGGTAGGCGGGCACCACCAGGGGGTTGCCGAGCAGTTCGTCGCACCTGGCCCGCAGGTCGGTGCGGGTGAGGTGGCCGAGTTGGGTCCGGGCCGCCCACAGCAGGGCCGTCTTCGACGGATCGTCCGGGTGTGACTGGTTGACCGCGAGCTCCAGTTGGGTCCGGTCGCAGCCCAGTGACAGTGCCAGGCTCTCCATGCTGAACAGGAAGCCCAGCATGGCCGCCACATGGCGGACGGAGGCGTCGTCGTCGGTGAAGGCCGTCGGCAACAGGGTGCAGTAGTGCGCGTACCCGGTCTTGACGAAGGACTCGATCCACGGCGGGAGCACCGGCTCACTGGTGCGGTAGTGCGCCAGCAGCCGACGTACCCGGCGCAGCACCTCGGGTGCGCCGTCGACGCTGCGTTCGGCCGCCAGCACCTCCAGGGCGCGGGTGCCCAACTCGTCGGCCAGTCGGCGGCTGCGCAGGTACAGCGCCGCGTCCTCGACGGCCTCCAGGACGGTCGCCGTGGTGGCCTGCGGACCGTATGCGGTGCGGCGCAGGCGCTGCTCGAGGACCTGCTCGATGCTGACGCCCTCGTAGCCGAGTTCGATGAGCGCGCGCTGGTGGGTGCCCAGAGCCAGGTCCCAGGATTCCTGGATGGGGCGTTCACCGAGCTTCCGCTCGCCCATGATCGGGCGTGCGGCGCCGTGCGGCATGAGGAAGCGCAGCATCCACAGCACGTCGGAGCACTGCTCCAGGGCCGGCTGGGTGGCGATGTCCAGCAGTGCCCGCTGCACGCCGCGCTGCTGGAGCTTCAGGCCCAGCGGGGCGAGGCGGTCGTGGACGTCCCGGGCCAGGGGCGGCAGGGCGTCGTAGCCGACCTGGCCGGTCCGGTCGCCGCCCATCATGATGTCCACGAGGCGGCGCACGTCGCGCCGGCCGGGCACGGTGTCCTTCTCGATGCAGGTGACGGCCGCGTCCTGGAAGTCGTACGGCGTCGGCTTGGCGCGGTCGCGCATGCCGGCCAGCAGGATCGAGGTCTCGAAGACCGCGATGGCGTCGGCGGTGGAGGCGAGGTAGCCGTTGCGGCGCGCGGCGCGCACGATCTCCACCGACCAGCCGAGGAGTTCGGCCTCGTCGAGCCGGTCCAGGGCGGGCGGTTGCCGGAGGAATCCGGTCAGTTTGTCGGCGGGGGCGGCGGTCGGCGCGGGAGCGGTTGCGGCCGCGGTCTTCTTGGCCTTTGCTGCCTTCTTCGTGCCTGCCTGTCCGGTCAGGCGGTAGGGCTGCACACGGGTGCGCTTGATGTTCTTCGTCCAGACCGTCGCGGCGATCGACACCGAGCCGGCGGCGAGGCCGAACTGCGCCTCGATCGACGCATGGCTGGACGGGATCAGGCCGTGCTGCCATGCGGTGGCGGTGCGCGGGCTGATCTCGAAGGTGTCGGTGCCGTGGACGCCGAACTCCGCGACACGGCTGGCCGCGTGGAAGGCGCCGCAGACGTAGAGGCAGTCGGCGGGGTCGGTGCCGGTCGCGGCCAGGTGCGTGCGCATCCTGGTCCACATGTAGCGTTCGCGGTCCTCGTCCACCCGGACCCGGTGCGGGTCGCCCGGTGCCAGGCGCCGGAAGAGGCTGCCGATCAGCAGCATGACCTGGCGGTAGGTGTCGTGGTCGCTGTCGCCGAGCGGCACCTCGACGTACTGGTGCCACCATTCCGACCAGTGCCGCACCTTGCCGTGCCGCAGCAGGTGCTCCTCCAACTCGGCGAAACGGGGCCGCAGATCGCCGATCTCCACACCGACCGCGTCGCCGTGCAGGGCGGCCTCCTCCTTGGCGGGCGGCGGTGCGGCCGCGCCGTCCGGATCGTCCGGACCGGCACCCGGCTCGGCGGTGTGCGCGCCTCGGGAGTCCCACTGGAAGACGTGGTCGGAGGAGCGGTCCACGAGGACCAGCTCGACGCCCGGGGTGTCCAGTGCGTAGGCGATCGCCTGGTACTCGGCCGAAGCCTCGGTGATCGGTGCGACGACGGAGAGCGGGGACCATTCGGCGGGGAAGCCGTCGACCTGGGACGCGAATGCCTGGACCGCCACCGGGAGCCTGCAGTTGCGGAGTTCGGTCAGCAGCGGGGCCATGTCCTCGCACAGCTCCAGGTAGACCACCTTCGGTTGCTTCTCCCGTAGGCGGCGGGCCATCGCGAGTGCCGAGGCGGGCGAGTGGTGGCAGACGGGAAAGATCTCCAGCGGCTCGCGGACCGCGCGGTCGACGTCGTCGACGATGCCGAGGAGGATGCCCTCCAGGGCGTCGGGGCCGTCGGCGAACGTGTCGGCGGCCTCTTGTAGTTGTCCGCGCAGGGCGGTGAAGGTCTCCTCGTGCGGGTCGGTCATGACAGCGTGGCGATCGTGTCGCGGCCGCCCGCCAGGAATTCCGGCCAGGATCCGCCTTCTTCCTTGCTGCGCGGCTCGATGACGCCGTGCAGGTACTTGTTGAGGATCGCCAGGTCTTCGGGCTCGCGCCGGGCCAGTGATCCGACGAGGGAGGAGGCCAGGGTGCGGGCGGTGAGGGCGCGCTCGCCGAAGAAGTTGCTGTGCAGGATCGCGTCCTCCAGGACGCCGATCTGCTCGGCGGTGGACAGGGCGGATTCCAGCTTCTCGTCGTCGCTGCCGGCCGCGGCCGCCGAGGCGCGCAGGTCGGCGAAGCTCTGGAGCAGGACGTCGAGCAGGGTCGGCGGCACGTCCAGTTCGATCTGGTGGCGGCGCAGGAGTTCCTCGGTGCGGAAGCGGACGATCTCCGCCTCGCTCTTCCGGTTCGTCACCACGGGGATGCGGACGAAGTTGAAGCGGCGTTTGAGCGCCGAGGACAGGTCGTTGACTCCCCGGTCGCGGCTGTTGGCGGTGGCGATGACGGAGAAGCCGGGCTTGGCGAAGACGATGTTGTCGCTGTCCAGTTCGGGAACGGAGAGGTACTTCTCGGAAAGGATCGAGATCAGGGCGTCCTGGACGTCGCTGGTGGACCGGGTGAGCTCCTCGAAGCGGCCGATCACGCCGGCCTCCATGGCGGTCATGATCGGCGAGGGGATCATCGACTCCCGTGACTGGCCCTTGGCGATGACCATGGACACGTTCCAGGAGTACTTGATGTGGTCCTCGGTGGTGCCGGCCGTGCCCTGCACCACCAGCGTGGAGTTGCGGCAGATCGCGGCGGACAGCAGCTCGGCCAGCCAGCTCTTGCCGGTGCCGGGGTCTCCGATGAGGAGCAGGCCGCGGTCGGAGGCGAGCGTGACAATGGCCCGCTCGACGATGCTGCGGTCGCCGAACCACTTCTGCGAGATCTCCCGCTCCAGGCCGTCGGAGCGCTCGGAGCCCAGGACGAACAGGCGGATCATCTTCGGGGAGAGGCGCCACGAGAAGGGCTTGGGGTTGTCGTCTACGGACTCCAGCCAGTCCAGTTCCTCGGCGTACTTGACTTCGGCGGGGGCGCGCAACAGGTCGGACATGTCAGGGCCTTTCACTAGGCATGAGGGGGCGGTCGGTCGGCCGAGCGCCTACGTGAGGAACGTCTTGAGTTCGTGGACGAGCTTGCGGATGTGGCCGGATATCACCGGAGTCCCGAGGTCCTTGAAGCGCTCCCGGAACCATGGGTTGACGCTGGCGCGGCAGGAGCTGGTCACCGAACCGACCGGGATGAACTTGGCTCCCGAGCGGTGGATGGCGGCCATGCTGTCGAACAGCGGCTCGGCCTGCCATTCGTAGAAGTCGGAGATCCACACCACGACGGTGTTGCGGGGCTCGGCGATCTTCGGTTGGGCCAGTGTCATGGCGACCGTGCCGTCGGTACCGCCCCCGAGGTTGGTGCGCAGCAGCGTCTCGAAGGGGTCGTGCACCCAGGGCGTCAGGTCGAGCGCCTGCGTGTCGTATGCGATCAGGTGGACGTCGACCTTGGGCAGTCCGGCGAAGATCGACGCCAGGATGGTGCAGTTCACCATCGAGTCGACCATCGAGCCCGACTGGTCCACGACGACGATCAGCCGCTGGGGCGTCGTCTTACGGGCGGTGTGCCGGTAGTAGAGGCGGTCGACGTACAGTCGCTCCTCCTCCGGGCTCCAGTTGGTGAGGTTCTTCCAGATGGTCCGGTCGAGGTCGAGGTTGCGGAACACCCGCTTGGGCGGGACGGTGCGGTCCAGGGCGCCGACCGTGGCCTTCTCCACCTGGGTGCGCAGCACCTCGGAGACCTCGTCGACGAACCGGCGGATCAGGGCCTTGGCGTTGGCCAGGGCCGTGCCCGAGAGGTTGTTCTTGTCGTGCAGCAGCTGCTCGATCAGCGACATGCTCGGGGTCAGCTGCGCCGCGAGCCCGGGGTCGGCCAGCACCTCGCGCAGCCGCATCCGCTTGACGAGGTCGGCCTCGATGGCGCCGAGTTCCGGGCCGATCGCCGGAATGAGCCGGCTGAGGTCGGGCGTGGTGCCGCGACCGCCGGTCCCGGTCAAGCTGACGCCCGGCCCCGCGGCCGCCACGCCGGTCGCTCCCCCGGTGCCGCCGCCGGGGCGTCCGCCGCGCAGGTCGCCCGGAGTGCAGCCGAGGGCGCGCTCCAGCCATCCGGCGTCGGACTGCCAGCGGGCCAGTTGTCCGGCGGTGACCGTGCCGGAGGCGGGGGCGAAGACGTTGAGCAGCACCTTCGACACCAGTGCCGCGCGGCGCACTTCGGCGGCCCGGTCACGGACTGCATCACCGTCGTTGCCGCCGTCGTTCCCCGCACGATCGGTGTCGGGTGCCATCAGCCCGTCGAACTCGGCGGACAGTTCCGGATGGCGCTGCACCAGCGCGTCGACGGAGGTCTTCGGGTCCAGCAGCGCGGACGGCAGCCCGATGTCCTGGACGACGGCGAGGCTCGCCGATTCCAGCGTGGCCTGCTCCTCGTGGTCGAAGAGCCGGGCAAGGAGCCGCCAGTACAGCACCTGCCTGCGGTTGTCGTGCGAGTCGACCTCCGGGGGTCGTGCGGTCGGGCGTGCGGCCGAACGCCCCGTCCCGGCTGACTGTTCGGTTTCGGCCGCTCTACCGGTCGTCTGCTCCGTCATTTCCGCAACAGCCTCCCTGCCCGCTCCCGCAGCACGGTCACGGCGTCGGTGGCCGCCTTCTCGGCCTTGACACCGGCCTTGTCCGTCGTGCCCCCGGCCCACGCCCCGGCGTGCAGTGCGACCGTCTTCTTCCGGACGGTCGTCTCGACGGCCAGGGGCTGGATACGGAACGCCCCCGCGTCCCAACGCAGCAGCCCGATGCACGCGCCGGACGCCGCAACAGCCTCAGGGGTGAGCGGACCGGCCGAAGGCATCCGCTCGGTGTCCACGGCCAGACGTTGCCCGGCGAAGGTGAACGTCAGCGTGTCGCGGTCACCGCGGTCGTCACGGGTGTCACAGTCACCGCCGTCGCTCCCCCGCTTCCCGGCATCGCCGTCTTCGCCAACCTTGCTCTCGTTGCTCTCCTTCTGGGCGCTGTAGCCCTCCAGGAAGACGGGCACGGCGAGGCGCGCCGGATGCCGGTCCAGGGGCGCGGTCGTCGCGTCGGTCGCGGTGGGCAGGGCGACGCGTGCGGTGGCGAAGGCATCGGCGGGCTCGCTCGGGCGGGCGTGCTCGTCGCCCCAGAGCAGATCGCCCTCCGTGGTCATCGGCATGTCGACCAGCTCCATCGCCCGGCCTTCGCCGACCGCGGCCAGGAGCGACATGTGCGGGCGGAGCAGCTGCCAGAGGCCGGCGCCGACGACCGTGTCGGGCTTCGGCACGGACACCCCGGCGCGCACCAGGCGGGTCGCGGCGCCGTCGGCGGGCTCGAACACCGCGTGGACCTGGGCCTGTACGGCGGTGGCGTGTTCCTGCACATCGATCCCGAGGGGCAGCAGGCGGCCGGTGGCCCCACTGGTGCGGGGCACGTCGGCCGCACCGGGCACGGTCAGCAGCAGCGCCCGTGACCACAGGTCGGCCCAGCGGCGCTCGGGGACGCGGTCCAGGGACGCACCCGGGCAGGAGGCGGCGAGTTCGGCGGCGAAGCCGTCCAGGAGGGTGGCCAGGCGGCGCAGGGCCGGGTCCGGCAGCATCGCGGAGACGACGTGCGCGGCGCCGGAGACCAGTTCGTGGTCGAGGCCCTGCCACCCGGCACGCGCCAGCCCGGCCAGCCAGGAACGGGCGGCGGCAAGCAAGTTCACGGAGTGTTGTCCCCCGTCGGGCGCCGGCCCGGTCTCCTCGTCGCGGGTGCGGCCGAGCGTCTCCCCCACCCGGCTCATCAGCGCGTCGTGGACGGAGCCGAGCAGTGCGGTGCGGGCCGCGGCGAGGGCGAGGAAGTGGTCCTCGTCGGCGACGCCGGCCGCGGCCTGCTCCGCGGCCTCGGCGACCCTGGCGGCCAGCGGTGTCCCCGCCACGGCGTGGGCGAGCTCCGTCAGCCCGGCGGCCTGGGCCGGTTGGGGCCGGAGCAGGCCGGCGACGAGGACCCGGTCGAAGGCATCGACGGCCGTCAGGGCCTCGTCGAGCCCGGCGAGGGGCGCGGCGAGCGGATCGGCGGGCTCCCCTACGCGCGAACCGGGCTCGCGCGGCGGCGCCCCCCGCTCCGCCGCCCTGGTCGGCGGGAACCACTGCATCTCCGGCAACGGGGCGGTGGTCGGGGCGAGTTCCAGATAGGCCAGGTGCCGCAGGAACCGGCTGAAGACGGGCGCGGCGGCCGTGGCGGCGCCGAGCGCTGGGCGGGCCGCGGTCATGTCCGCGGCGAGGGACTGCGCGGTCGGTTCCGCGTCCGCGCTCTCCACCTTCAGGTAGCGGGCGACGCGCTCGGCACCGTACTGCAGCACCGCCTCGTTGATCAGGGCCCGCAGGTGATTGCAGAACGAGCCGCGGGCGCCGCCGCAGGGCCGGTTGTTGTTGGTGCTGCACGCGTACGTGTAGCTGCCGGCCTCGACGGACGAGACGTAGACCCGCTCGATGTCCGAGCCGCTGGAGACCACGCCCTGCAGGCGTCCGTCGGCCAGCTCGACGAACGGCACCTTGGCGAGCTTCCGCGGCCGGGCGGGTGGCACCACCCGTGCCGTGCTCGACCTCTCCCACGCTGACAACGCACCATCTCCTCTGCACCAAAGGGGTTTTCACGCCATGGCGGCGGGCCGTCACGCCACGTCGGCGGGACACAACTGAACATAGTTGCGACCACTGACAACGCCCCTCCCGCACGCGTCGCCCCTGTTGGCACAAGGCGGCGGGGCGCACCAACCAGGTGGTGCGCCCCGCCGTTGTCCTCATGTGCCTGGCCTGCTCGGTGCCTGGCCCCGGGTCATATCCGCGGCCCGGGGCCGACAGTCATGTGGCGTGCCAGCCGGACCACCGGGTCACCGCCACTTCCACCACGGGCCCTTCCGGTCGTCGGCCGGCGTACTGCGAGCGGTACTTCGCCGCCAACAGGCGCACGTACGCCGCGGACGCCCCGGCCCCGTCAGCGGGCGGCAACACGGTGGCCGTACCGTCCGCCCGCGCCCACCACAGCCGGCCCCAGTCCTCGTCGTAGTCGTCGACGAGGAGGCAGACCGCGGGGTGGGCCCGGATGTTGGCCAGCCGCTGCAGCTCAGTGGTCCGCTTGGGCTTGTGGTCCACCGCGAAGGCAAGGGTGTCGCCCGTCAAGGCGAACACCACCGGCACCAGATGCGGGCGGCCGTCGGCGTCGACGGTGGCGAGGCGGGCGACCCGCGAGGCGGCGAAGCACTGCCTGGCCCGCCCGCTCGTCATCACCGGCACGGCTCCTCCGCCCCGCTCACCGGCAGCACTCCGCGACGTGGACGAACGAACCGGTCGAGGTACGTCGAGGTCCCGGTCTCCGGCGCCGTCGGTAGGGAAATCGGCTCGAACTTCACGGCGGTTCCTTCGATTCCGGGGTGGTCGGGTGCGCGGTCGGCGACCCCTGCGAGGTACCCCGGCCGCCCCCGCCCCAACAGTCCGTCCCGCCAAACGGGCGAGCACCGCAGCGGCGCGACGGGACACATGCAGCGTTTACGGCGTTTACGGCGCCCACGACGCGCAGGGCCACCGTGCCCCACCGCCCCACCGCCGCACAAGCATCGCCCTCAGTGGTCGACAGTGACGACGATCTTGCCGACCTGGGCACCCGCCTCCATGTAGCGGTGCGCCGCGGCGATCTCGTCCAGGACGAAGACCCGGTCCACGACGGGTTTGAAGGCCCCCGTCCGCAGCCCGGAGGTGACGAACGCCTCGGCCCGGCGCAGCCGTTCCGGGTCGGCGGTCGTCTCGAAGAGGGTGTACGTGCGCATGTTCAGGGCGGGCATCCCGAGGTCGAACCCCGGGTAGGGGGTCACCTCGCCGCTCAGGGCGCCGTATACGAAGAGCGTGCCGCCGGGCGCGACCACCCTGGCCAGGTCCAGCACACCGGGACCGGCGATCGCGTCGAAGACGAACTCGGCGCCCCGGCCGCCGGTCAGACCGCGCACGCGCGCCACGACGTCCTCCTCGTCGGTGACGACCACGTCCGCAGCCCCGGCCGCGAGCAGGGCGTCCTTCTTGGCCGCGGTGCGGGTGGTGGCGATCGGCACCGCCCCGACGCGCAGGGCGGTCTGGATCGCGGCCAGGCCCACGCTGCTGGAGGCCGCGGTCACCACGACCGTGTCCCCGGCACGCATGCCACCGACCTCCACCAGGGCGCCGTACGCCGTCAGGTAGGGCATCCAGACCGCGGCGCCGGCGACCGCGTCGAGCCCTTCGGGCCGGTGCACGACCGCGGCCGCGGGGACGATCGCCCGCTCGCCGTAGACGCCGTAGTCGTTCATCGAGAATGCCGGCACCACACTGACCGCCTGGCCGACCTCGATCCCCGTCACGCGGGCGCCGACGGCCTCGACCACGCCCGCGGCCTCCGTTCCGAGCCGGGCGGGGAACTGCTTGACGGGTTCGATGTAGTAGCCGCTGCGGAACAGCACCTCGGCGCGGTTGAGGCCGATCGCCTCGACGCGGAGGGCCACCTCTTCGGGGCCGGGTACACCGATCTCGACATCCTCCAGCCGCAGCACGTCCGGCCCGCCGAGTTCGTGGAACCGCACCGTTCTGGCCATGGCACATCGTCCTTCCGTTCAGTGCCGGCGGCGCCGAGCCGCATCGCCGTGCATCACTCCCACTCGAAGTACGATTACTATCAAACTTTGACGGTTGTCAAACCTTGATGGTCATCAAAGTTCGATGAGTGTCGTACGATGAGTGCGGGAGGTCGACAGGCGATGACGGCAGCAGAGCGAGCCGGCAGGGAACGCACCCCGCCGCACCCGGACATCAGCACCATCACCCTCCAGCAGGTGCTGGAGGCGCTGGTCGATCCGGTGCGCCGCCGCATCGTCAGCCAGCTCCACGCCGCCCATCGGGACCTCGCCTGCGGCACGCTCGACCTGCCGGTGAGCAAATCCACCGCCACCCACCACTTCCACGTGCTCCGCGAGGCGGGCCTGATCCGCCAGTACTACGCCGGCACCTCCCGCATGAACGCCCTGCGCCTGGAGGAGTTCGACCAGGTCTTCCCCGGCCTCCTCCCCGCGCTCCTGGCCCAGCGCGACAGCGATCCCCACGGCGACAGCGGGGACGGCGGCCGCGGCCGCAGTCGCCGTCGCGGGTGAGACGTTCGCGAGCGGGCACCTCACCCGCCCGGGGCCCCCGCAGGATCCGCACCGGCCGCCCGCTCGGCCGGTGACCGCCCGCCCGCTCAGCGGGCGAGGTAGTCGTGGACGGGGCGCACGGGGGCCAGCGTGAGGTCGGTGAGGATGTGGCTCGCCGAGACGATCTCCCGGACGGGGAGGTCGGCCAGCGGCGCCATGGCGTGGGCGAAGAGCCGTAGGCGGGCCGGGCCGGTCCAGGCCCCCTTGACCGTGACATCGGTGATCCGGGTGCGGACCAGGTCGCAGAGCCGCTGTTCGCCCGCGTAGCCCGGGATGATCTTGACGGCGTAGGTGGGCACGGCGATCTGCTCGCGGGCCTGCTCCAGGTCGAGGGGCTCCCACTTGTAGGCCATGGTCGCCGTGGCCACGCGCTGGGTGCCGTAGTCCAGGGTGCCGACCAGGGCACCGTGGTCCACGAACAGCGCCGGGCTGCCGACGGTCTTCGGATACGCGCTGAGCTCGCGGCCGGCGGCGGTGGCCCCGAAGTGATCCAGATGCATGGCGTGCAGGTATCGGCTTCGTCTTCAACCGCATCTGGGCCGCCATCAAGCGCGAGTCGCTGGCCGTCGTCGCCGAGGGCGTGTCCACTCCGCAGGACGTCGACGCGATGTGGCGGATCAACACCGGCCTGGCCGCCGGGCCCTTCCGGGCGATGGACAGCGTCGGCCTGGACGTCGTGCTGGACATCGAGAACCACTACGCGGCGGAGAACCCCGCGCTGCCCGCCGGCCCCCGCGAACTGCTCCAGCGCCACGTCGACGCCGGACGCCTGGGCGTGAAGACCGGACACGGCTTCTACGACGACTACGCTGAACGGGACTGACCTCGATCGATCGCCGCCCCAGGCAGCACCGAAGGACCCGCCGTGCCCAAGTCACCGACCAAGCGCCGCCCGCTCACCCGCGCCGCCCTCACCGAGAGCGCCTGGGTCCTGTTCACCGAGAAGGGCTTCCACGCCACCTCGATCAGCGACATCGTCGAGCGCGCAGGTCTGACCCGCGGCGCCTTCTACTCCAACTACCGCGACAAGGAAGAGCTCTTCCTCACCCTCTACGACACCCACACCGACCGCCTGCTGACGGAGCTCGAAGACGCGACGTCCCGCCCGGAGCCGGGCAAGCACCCCCTCGTCCAGCTCCAGGAGCGGATCGCCTGCCGCACCCAGGAGGAGCGGCAATGGTTCCTGGTGTCCATGGAGTTCACCCTGCACGCGGCGCGCCACCCGGTCGTCGCCGAGCAGCTCGCGGTCCACGAGGAGCGCCTCACGCAGGGCCTGACCGAGGTGCTGACCGCGGCACTCGCCCGGACCGGCTCCCGGCCGGTCGTCCCCACCGACGGCCTGACCCGACTGCTCGTCGCCCTCTTCGAGGGCCTGACCGCTCAGCGGCTCATCCACGGCACCGCGCACCACACCCAGGACCTGGTCCCGCAGGTGATCCACGCCCTCACCGGCCCCGCGCACGCGACCACGGCATCCGGCGTGCAGGCGGAGCCCGGACCGGACGGCCCACAGAGCTGACCTCCTCCCCGGCGTGCAGGCCGGGGACGCGATCGGACGCCCCATCCCGAACGAGCCCCGGGACGAGACCGGCACGGGACCCGGGCAGGACCCGGAGGAGGCCAGGCCACGGCCAGGACGAGCACGGCCCGCGGGCGGGCCTGTGCCGCCAAGTCCGGCTGAAACGGTAGGAGTTGGCGTCGACATCACTCCGTTTCCCCGGAGCCGGCACGCGCCCGCGGATGCGGCTCGCGCCTGCCACGGGTTCCCCGCTCCGCCTGGCGCCTCCGCCACCGCGCTCAGGATCCGGGCCGTTTCACGAGCCGATCGGCAAATCCCATCGGGACGCGCCGGGAGAACGACACGTTCACAAGCGCACAACCTCGTAAGCTTTTACTCAACGCAAGGGAGCCCCGGCCCGGCAGTGCGGCGGCCGACGCCGCCCGATCGGGGCTCCCCACGTGGAACCGCCGCTGTTCTCCGCGTTCACGAGAGGGGCTCCCGATGCAGACCATGGAGGGCCGTCCGCAGACCACCCGCCGTTTCCCGAACCCATGGCGCCGGTACGGCCGGCTCGTGGCCACCAACTTCCTGCGCGGCGCGTCCTACGCGTGCGGCACCGCGGTCATCGGCTTCGTGGTGTGGTGGGCGCAGAACCGTTAGCCGGACGAGTTCGGACAGTCGACACCGCCATCGGCCTCCCCCGGCACCCGTGGTCGGAGGGGCCGTTGGCCGGTCCGGGCATCCGGCGCCCCGCTTCAGAACACCGGCTGGCCGATGGCGAGCAGGTTCCCCTCGCTGTCGCGGAACCAGGCACCACGGTCCGCCCGGGCACCCGAACCCGCGTAGTGCCCCTGGACCTCGACGATCCCGCCCTCGCTCCGGCCGCCGCCGTACACGGCGGGCAGCTCGACGTCCTCGAACACCACGCCGCGCCGCTTGAGTTCGGCCACGACCGCCTCGATGTCGTCGACCTGCCACGACATCTGGGTGAAGGTTCCGGGCGAGGCACCCGCGGACCGGAACAGTTGGAACTCCGCACCCCCGCAGCGGTACAGCAGCCCGCCGGGCCGTTCGTCGACGGGCTCCAAGCCGAGCCGCTCGGAGTAGAAACGCCGTGCCCGGTCGAGGTCCTGCGCCGGCAGCCTGGTCGCCACGCGGGCCCGGGCCAACCGGCCGCTGTCGTCGGTGGTCATGCCGCCACTGTGCCGCAAGCGGCGGCCGCGGCGGCGGAGGCACCAGGTGCGCGCCCGTGACCCGCGGGCCGCCATCCGGCAGAATCGGCGCATGCTGAAAGTCGGATCCGTGGTGCTGGGTGTCGCGGACGTACCCCGTGCGGCGGCGTTCTGGTCGGCTGCCCTGGGGTACGTCCCGCGCGAGGAGATGGCAGACGACTGGGTGGTTCTGGTGCCGGAGGACGGGGCCGGGGTGCAACTGTCCCTCGGCCTGAGCGCCTCGCCCGTCCAGGAACGTCCGCGGGTCCACCTCGATCTGTACGCCGGGGACGCGGCCGATCAGGCCGCCGAGGTCGAGCGCCTGGTGTCCCTGGGCGCCCGGCGCGTCGACTGGGACAGCTATCCGGACGACGCCGACTTCGTCGTGCTCGCCGACCCCGACGGCAACCGCTTCTGTGTCATCGACACCGGGCACCGCTGACCGCGCCGGACGTGGCCCGGTGCCTCCGTTGCGGCTGCGTCACGCCGTCCGCGCGCTCGTGCTCGACGAAGCCGAGCGCATCCTGCTGTGCAGACACCTGGTCCAGGAGACCGGAACGGCGGTCTGGGCGGCTCCCGGCGGCGGGATCGAGCGGCACGAGGGGCCGCTGGCCGCGCTGCGCCGGGAACTGCGCGAGGAAGTGGGCCTCGTGGTGGCGCACGACCCGCCGCACGTGTGGCACCAGGAAGTCGTCGGTCCCGGTTACGCGGTGGGGTACGACGGCGTGGTCAACGACTACTTCCTGGTGCGGACCGCCTGGTTCGCGCCGAGTGGCGCACTGACCGCCGCGGAGCTGGCGGCGGAGCACATCGACGGCCTGAAGTGGTGGCGTCCGGCGGAGATCGCCGCCTGTCGCGGTCCCGATCTGTTCTCTCCCCGTGATCTCGCCACGCCGCTGCGGGCCCTGCTCCGCTCGGGGGTCCCCCGTGAGCCGCTGGTTCTCGGCGTGTGAGGTGCACGGCGCGGGAGTCCCCCGCCCCGGTCCGCGCCGCGCTCCGGAACCGCCCCGCCCGGACGAGCGGACAGTGGGTTGATTCGTGCAACTTTTTGTGCCGGTCACCCCGACCGTATGATGGCGCCATGACCGATGCCACGGGTGAACGCGCGCCGCTGGGGCGACGCGAGCGCAAGAAGGCCGCCACGCGGAAGGCGCTGGCCGACGCCGCCCTGCGGCTCTTCCTGGAGCACGGTTACGACCAGGTCGGCATCCGGGACGTCGCCGAGGCCGCCGACGTGTCGACCACCACGCTGTTCAAGCACTTCCCGAGCAAGGAGGCGCTCGTCTTCGACGAGGGCGACGCGATCAGGGCCGCCCTGCTCGCCGCGGTGCGGCACCGCCCGGCCGGGCTGTCCATCCCGGGCGCCCTGCGCGACCACGTCCTGCGCGCCCGGCTCCCCAAGGGGGCGAACGCCGATCCGGACTTCACCCGGTTCCTGGAGCTCGTGGACCAGACCCCGGCGCTGCGCGACTACGCCCGCCGCATGTGGTTGCAGCACGAGATCGACCTGGCGGCCGCGATCGCCGACGAGAGTGGTGCGCCCGCCGACGACCCGCTCTGCCGGGCACTCGCCCGCTTCGCCCTGGAGGCCCGCGACCTCGGCCACGGCAGCCCCGACCCCGAAGCCGCCATCAGGCGTGCCTTCGACCTGCTCGAACACGGATGGCCGGCGCACCACGACGAGCCCGCCGGGAAGTGATCCGGGTGGGTTCGGTGCCCGCGGCCGTCCCGTGCCCGTGGCCCACTGGGCCCGCAGCTCGATCGACGGGCGGCACTCCGCCGACGGCAGCGGGCAGTTGCGTGTCGATCCGCCCAATCCGACGGTGACGCAAGGAAGTTGACCGCGTGCGCGGGTGCGTCACCATGGTCGCTCAGCGCTCGATCCGCGCTTCCCCCGCCCGTCGGCGTCGGTATTCCGCCGCCCTGGCCAGGTAGTTCTCGTGCTCCTGCGCGTGGTCCGGGGGAAGGTGCGGCGCATCCGGCGAGGTGGTGGCGAAGAACCGCCTGAGTCCTTCGTTCGCCCCCGCGGCGAGCTCTCCGGAGCGGGCGAACATCGTCGCCTCGTAACGCGCGATCGCGTCGTCGACGGTGGCTTCCTCGGCGAGGGCGTGCGCGAGTTCCGCACCGTCGAGCAGGGCGAGGTTGGCGCCGTGGCCGCCGAACGGCGCCATGAGGTGGGCGGCGTCGCCGATCAGGGTGATGCCGGGGACGTGGTCCCAGGTCAGCGGTGCGGGCAGGGCCCAGAAGGAGCGGGGTATGTAGTCGCCGTCGGTGTCGGTGAGCAGCGGGTGCAGGTCCGTGGACCAGCCGCTGAACTCCCGTAGGAGGTGGGAGCGGACGGCGGCCCGGTCGGCGAGGTCCAGGTCGGCCCCGACGTGCCAGTCGGGCTCGGCGCGGAACGCCACGTAGCCGCGGACCACGCCGTTGCTGTTGCGCTGGACGATCACAGCGCGACCGTCGCCGTCGGCGGCGAACAGGTGCCCGTCGCCGACGAGCGCGGCGACGGCGGGGTGCCGGGTGTCGACGTCGTCGAAGCGGACGTCGAGGAAGGCGACGCCCAGGTAGTGCGGCGCGGCGTCGGTGAGCCGGGGGCGCACCTGGGACCATGCGCCGTCGGCGCCGATGACGAGGTCCGCTTCGGCGCCGGTGCCGTTGGCGAAAGCGAGGCGGTGCACGCCGCCGCCGACCGGGGTCGTCCGGAGGAGCTCGTGTCCCCATCGGACGGTGCCCGGCCGCAGGCTGTCGTGGAGCAGGACGCGCAGCCGGCCGCGGTCGATCTCGGGGGCGGCCGCGTCACCCGCGTCGGGGACGAACTCGGCGAGGACGGCGCCGTGCTGGTCGCGGCGGCTCTTGGCCTGCCCTTCGGCGCGGGCCGACGCGGTGAAGGCGGCCATCAGTCCGGCGTCTTCCAGGGCGATCTGACCGGAGTCGGCGTGCAGGTCGAGCGTGCCGCCGGGGTCACGGGAGTCGACGGCGGCGTCCGCGTCGTAGACGGTCGGTTCGATGCCGTGCCGCTGCAGGATCCGCGCGCACATCAGGCCGGCCGGCCCGCCGCCGATGATCGCGATGCGGGGTTGGCTCTTCATGGTGGGGTCCCTTTCCGTGGATGCTCGCCGGGAGCCTTCGGGAGTGCGCGGGGAGTGGGGCTCGCCCGGAGCACATGTGGGGCACGTGCCGAGCGCTCTCGCGGTCGGTCGCGCCGATCCGCCCGCCCTTCCACCATAAGTGGAACAGACGCAAAAGTGCAACCGCTTCACTTTCTTACTTGGTCAACCAACAGGCTCAATTGATCAAGGCAATATTGACAGTCCAGGTTGAATATATTTAGCGTCGGAGCATGACTGAGAGCATCGACGGCCCCCTGTCCGGGGCGGCGGTCCGTGCGGCCGCCCCTGCGCGGGTCACGTGCGGCCGCCTCGAACGACGCTTCAAGGCACTGCCCGCCGACCAAGACCTCGCCCCGGCGCAGGCTTCGGCGGTGGCCCGGTCATGACGGGGCTCGCCGCTCGAATACAGGCGCCGCGCCGCGCAGCGGACCGCGGCGGGTTCGACCGGAAGCTGATCGCGCCGATGATCCTCGGTTCGATCCTGAACCCGATCAACTCCTCGATGCTCGCCGTGGCCCTGATCCCGATCGGCCGGGCATTCGGCGCCCCGCCCTCGCAAACCGCCTGGCTGGTCTCCGCGTTGTACCTGGCCACCGCGGTCGGGCAACCGGTGATCGGTCGCCTGGTGGACTCCTACGGTCCGCGTCCGCTGTACCTGACGGGCACCGCGCTGGTGGGCCTCGCCGGGCTGTTGGGCGTGCTCGCCCCGAACCTGGGGGTGCTGGTCGTCTCCCGTGTGATGCTGGGATTCGGGACGTCGGCGGCGTATCCGGCGTCGATGTTCCTGCTGCGCGCCGAGTCCGACCGCACGGGGCTGCGGAGCCCGAGCGGCATCCTGGCCGCCCTGTCGGTCTGCGGCCAGGTCATCGCCGTGGTCGGCCCGACCCTGGGCGGGCTGCTGATCTCCGCGGGTGGTTGGCACCTGATCTTCGGCATCAACGTGCCGCTGTCCGCGGCGTGTCTGGTCCTGGGTGCGCTGCACCTGCCGCGGCTGTCCACCCTGAAGGAGACCAGTGGGGTGCGCCCCGCGCAGCGTACGGACGCGGCCGGGATGGCGCTGTTCGCCGCCATGCTGACCAGCTTCATGTTGTTCCTGATGAACCCGCGGGCCACCACCTGGTACCTGCCGCTGCTCGGCCTGCTCACGGGCGTCGCGTTCGCCGTGCGGGAACTGCGTACCTCCGAGCCCTTCATCGACCTGCGGGTGCTGCGCGGCAACGCTCCGCTGCTGGCCACCTACGGCCGCCAACTACTCGCCTACACCACGGCCTACGCCTTCCTCTACGGCTTCACCCAGTGGCTGGAGGAGAGCCGCTCGCTCAGCGCGGCGGCCGCCGGACTGGTACTGCTGCCGATGTCGGCGACGGCCGTGGCCGTCACCGCGGTCACCGGGCGGCGCGCCGCCGTCCGGGGCAAGCTCGTCGTCGGATCGCTGGTCCAGCTCGTCGGCTGCGCGGCGCTGCTGTGGGTCGACGCAACCAGTCCGCTCTGGCTGCTGGCGGCCATCGGTGCCGTCATCGGCATTCCCCAGGGCCTCAACGGCCTGGCCAATCAGAACGCCCTGTACGCCCAGGCCGATCCGGCCCGGATGGGGTCGTCGGCCGGGCTGCTGCGGACCTTCATGTACCTCGGCGCGCTCGCCGCCTCCGCGGCCGACGCCGCGTTCTTCCGGCACGGCGCCACCACCGGCGGACTGCACCACCTCAGCCGGCTGCTGCTCGCCGTCGCCGCCGCGTTCCTGGTCGTCAGTGTCGCCGACCGCTCGCTCCACCGGGTCGGTCGGGCCCGTGACGGCGAGGGCGATCCCGCCGAGACATCCCGGCCACAGCAGGCCGGACGCTGACCGCGGCCCGGGCCACGGTGCACCCGCCCGTCCGGCCGCCCACACACCACCCTGACGGACCATCAGAAGCCCACGCACCCCCGACCCCGACCCCGTTCGATCCCGCCGTGCGAAACAGCGGCACACGAGACGAAAGAGACCCGCACAGCATGAGCCTCACCACCCTCGACCCCAAGACCGCCCTGGTCGTCATCGACCTGCAGAACGGCCTCCGGGCCCTGCCCGGCACCCCGTACACCATCGATGACGTCATCACGCGGACCGCCCGGCTCGCCGACGCCTTCCGCGCCCGCGAGCTGCCCGTCGTCCTGGTCCGCGTCACCTCCTCCCCCGACGGCGCCGACGCCGTACCGGGACGGTCCGAGGCGCCCCGCCCCAGGAACACCCCGCCCGCCGGCTGGGACGAGATCGTCCCCGAACTCGCCGGCCACCCGGGGGACATCACCGTCACCAAGCGCAACTGGTCGGCCTTCTACGGCACCGACCTCGACCTGCACCTGCGCCGCCGGGGCGTCACGCAGATCGTGCTCACGGGCGTCGCCACCAGCATCGGCGTGGAGTCCACCGCCCGCGCCGCGCACGAGCACGGCTACCACCTCACCCTGGCCACCGACGCCATGGCGGACCTGGACGCGGACGCCCACCGGCACAGCACCGAAAAGATCTTCCCCCGCCTCGGCGAGAGCGGCCGCACCGAAGACATCCTCGACCTGCTCGCCAAGACCCACGTCTGACCAGGACCTCGACCGGCCGTCCCTCGGCCCCCGGCATCAGGCCAGGGGCCGAGGATTCACCACGTCGCCGCGAACTCCGCGAACCAGTCCAGCATTTCGGGATGGGTGACGCTCCCCGCGGCGCAGACCTCGACGACGGCGGCGCCCTGAAGGATGCGTTTGACCGGGACCTCCAGTTTCTTCCCGGTCGGGGTGCGGGGCACGGCCGCCACCGGGACGATGTCATCGGGCACATGGCGCGGCGACAACTGGTGTCGGATGGCCGCGACGATGCGCTCCCGGAGCGCGTCGTCGAACCGCTCCCCCGCCGCGGGGACCACGAAGAGCGGCATGCGGTAGCGGCCCTCCGGCAGTTCGGCGCCGATGACGAGGCTGTCCGCGATCTCCGGGAACTGTTCGACGACGGCGTACACGTCCGCGGAGCCCATCCGTACGCCCATGCGGTTGAGCGTCGAGTCGGAGCGCCCGGCCACCACGACCGTGAGGTCGGCGTCGACGGTGACCCAGTCACCGTGCCGCCAGACTCCCGGGTAGGTGTCGAAATAGCTCGCTCGGTAGCGCTGCCCGTCAGGGTCGTCGAGGAAGTGCAGCGGCATGGAGGGCAGCGGGGCGGTGACGACGAGTTCTCCTTGCTGTCCGACCACGGGTCGACCGGCGGGATCCCAGGCGGCGAGGGCGACCCCGAGCGCGGGGCAGGGTATCCGGGCGGCCCGGACCGGCAGCAGCGGGCTGCCGCCGGCGAGCACCGAGCAGATGTCGGTCCCCCCGCAGATCGACTGCAGCCAGGCATCGGGGGCGAGGCGGTCGTACGCCCACCGCCAGGTGCTGGGCGGAAGCGATGAGCCGGTCTGCAGGATCGAACGGACAGCGCTCAGGTCCGTGTCGGCGGCCGGATGTGCCTGTGCCTTCTCCGCGGCGACCAGGTAGGCCGCCCCTACCCCGACCATGGTGGCGCGGGTCCGCTCGGCGGCCCGCCATACCCCGTTGATGTCGGGGTGGGTGGGACTGCCGTCGTACAGGACGACGGTGGCCCCGTGCAGCAGGCCGGCGACCATGAAGTTCCAGACCATCCAGCTGGTGGAGGTGTGGAAGAGGAACCGGTCCTCGGCGCGCAGGTCGGCGCCCAGGCCGAGGGCCTTGAGCAGTTCGACGACGATGCCGCCGTGGCCGTGCACGATGCCCTTCGGAACGCCGGTGGTGCCCGAGGACCAGAGGAGCCACAGCGGATGGTCGAACGGGACGTCGGCGAAGGAGAGTTGGGCCTTGCGCCCGAGCAGTTCGGACCAGGCATGCCCGGTCACCCCGGGCCGCTCCGGCCACGGCGGTCCGGCCGGGGAGGGGTGGAGGTGGTCGATCGCCACCAGGTGTCGGACCGTGGGCAGTCCGTCCACGATCGCCGAGACGTCCGCTCGGCGGTCGAACTCCTTGCCGCCGTGGCGGTAGCCGTCCGCCGCCAGCAGCACCTTCGGCCGGGCCTGCCGCAGCCGGGCCAGTACGCTGGGCGTACCGAAGTCCGGCGAGCACACCGTCCACACCGCGCCGACGGCGGCGCTGGCCAGTAGCGCGACGACGGCGTGCGGGGTGTTCGGGAGGTAGCCGGCCACCCGGTCGCCGGGCCCGACCCCCATCTCCCGCAGGGCCGCGGCAAGGGCCGCGACCTGGCAGCGCAGCTGCTCCCAGGAGATCTCCACCGGTGACCCGTCCTCGGACAGTGCGACGATGGCCGGGCGGTCCTCGGTGGCCCGGGCGAAGCAGCGTTCGGCGAAGTTCAGCCGCGCACCGTGGAACCAGGTGGCTCCCGGCATCGACGGGTCGCCGAGCACCTGTTCATAGCCGGTGACGGCGTCCAGACCGTAGAACTCCCATACGGCGGACCAGAACGCAGGCAGGTCGGTGGTGCTCCACCGCCACAGCTCGGCGTAGTCGGCGAAGGACAGGCCCCGCTCCCGGCCCAGCCAACGCAGGAAGGCGGTGACGTTGGAGTTCGCGATCCGGCTGGGGCTCGGGGACCAGAGCAGGTCGGCGTCGGTGCTCACCATCCCCTCCCGGCGACCGTCGCCGGGCGGCCGAGTTCGCGGATCAGATCCGGTGCCTGGGGCCAGTCGCCGTAGCCGGCCGCGGGGTTGAGGTGCCCCACCGGGCCGAGGTCGATCAGGCGGCTGCCCCAGTCCCGGGCGAGCGCGGCCACACGGGGGAAGCCGGCCAGCGGGTCGTTGGTGCTGGCGGCCACGATGCTGGGGAAGGGCAGCGGCGCGCGAGGCACCGGTGTCCAGCCGTTGCGGCGCAGTTCCTCCGGGGTGGGGTAGCCGGCGGGCAGCGGGGCGTCGAAGTCCGGCGGAGTTGCCAGCAACGCGCCCTGGATCATGCGGTGTTGGCGCTGCGCCCAGTGCACCGTGGTGAGCACGCCGGCGCTGTGCGCCACCAGCACCGCCGGTCCGGTGACCTCGGACAGCACCTGGTCCAGGGCGGCGATCTGCGCGTCGCGGCTCAGCCGGTCCGTCTCCAGAGGCGGGACGGTGCGAGCGCCGGGCAGCTGGTCGCCCAGGCGGGTCTGCCAGTGCTCGGGCAGGTGGTCGCGCAGTCCGGGCACGATCACGACGGTCGGTGGCGCGGCGGTCTTCATGACGGGATCTCCGGGTTGACGGGCGCCGCCTCGGTGAGCGGGGTCAGACGGCGCAGGTCTCGTGGGTAGTAGTGCTTTCCGAGGGCGAACGCGACGCAGGCGGGGAGGGCGACGAGCGGGATCAGCCGCAGTGCGCCCGGCAGCCCGATGCGGTCGGCGAGCATGCCTGTCACGGCGGGCCCGGGGGCCAGGCCCAGCAGGCTGTTGGCCAGTGTGAGCGTGGCCATGGCGGTGGCCGCGATGGCGGCCGGGGTCAGGTTGGCCACCATGGCGGCCGCCGGACCGGCGGTGGCGTTGGACAGCAGGGTCCCGGCGCCGAGCAGGGCGAGCTGCAGTGGTCCGGCCGCCAGTTGGAGCCCGGTCGTCAGTAGGACGAGCGAGCCGAGGCTGCTCAGGATCGCGACGGTCCACTTGTGGGAGGGGGCGGTTCGGCTCAGGCGATCCGCGACGATCCCGCCGCCGACCGTGCCGATGCCGGTGATCAGCGCGAAGAGCCCGGCGACGAGGCCGGCCTGGGCGGGCGACATGGCGTAGGTGCGGTTGAGGAAGCTGGGCATCCAGGCGAGCAGGGCCATGGCGAGGAACATCTGCAGTCCGCTGCCCAGGTAGGCGCAGACCACGGAGACCGAGGAGAACAACCTCGGCAGCAGCGTGCGCAGGGGCGGGCGTTCGCATCCGGTGCCCCGCGCCGGGCCGTTCGACCGGTGTGCGTGTGCCGCCAGTCGCCTGTCGGTGACCACCAGTCCGTAGACCACGGCCAGGGCCAACCCGAGCAGGCCCATGAAGGTGAACGCCCAGCGCCAGCCGAACTGTTGGGCCAGCACACCGCCGATCGACACACCCAGCACGGAGCCGAAGGCCCCTCCCCCGATGAACGCGCCGGAGAGGGTGGCCCGCATGCGTACCGGGAAGACGCTGAGCACCACGGCGATGCCGACGCTCCCGTAGGCCGCCTCCCCCACCCCGACGCAGAACCGCCCGACGAACATCTGGCCGTAGCTCGCCGAGACCGCGCAGCCCAGGGTCGCCAGGCTCCACAGCACGGCGGCGGCCACCAGGCAGCGCGCTCTGCCCCAGCGGTCGGCCAGCAGCGACAGCGGAAAGGTGAGCAGCCCGACCATCAGGGCGACGATGCCGCTGAGGGAGCCCAACTGCGCGTCGGAGAGCAGCCATTGGGCCTTCAGCAGGGGGAAGACCGCGTTGAGTACCTGTCGCGACATGTAGTCGGAGAGCAGGAGCCCGAAGCTGAGGGTGAACACCAGCCAGGGGTAGCGCCGGGAGTCCGGCGGCGGGGCGGGAGATGTGCCGGGCAAGGTCGGGTCGGCGGTGGGCAGTCCCATGTGCGTCACCTCTTTCGTCGCGGCTGGTCGGGGCCCGGCACCTCAGAACGGTCGGTCGCCGGCGATGCCGGCGCGTTCCATCTTGCGGACGGCGGGCCAGTAGTCCTGGACGGCGTAGTGCTGGGTGGAGCGGTTGTCCCAGATGGCCACGCTGTTCTTCTGCCAGCGCCAACGGACCTGGTACTCGGGCACGGCCGCCTGGCTGATCAGGTAGTTGAGCAGGTTGCCCGCGCCCGGCGCGTAGTCCTGGCCGAAGCGGACGTTCTCCGGTGTGTGGTAGTTGACGAAGTGGGTGGTGAAGGCGTTGACGAAGAGGATCTGCTCGCCGGTCTCCGGGTGGGTGCGCACCACGGGGTGCTCCGGGTCGGGGAAGCGCTCCTTCAATGCCTGGCGCTGTTCGGCCGGCATGACGGCGCCGAAGGTCGCCTCGATGCTGTGCCGGGCGCGCAGGCCGGCGATCTGCGTCTTGATCCGCTCGGGCAGGCTGCGATACGCCTCGGCCATGTCGACCCAGATCGTGTCGCCGCCGACTTCCGGGCCCTCGACGCAGCGCAGGACCGCTCCCATGGGCGGGCGTTCCCGCCAGGTCGCGTCGCAGTGCAGGGCGTTCTCGTAGTGCTCGGGCTTGCTGTCCAGGTCCTTGTAGATGCGGACGAGGCCGGGGTGCTCGGGGTCGCTGCCGACCACCGGGTGGTCCTCCAGCGGGCCCAGGCGCGAGGCGAAGGCGACGTGTTCGGCGCGGGTGATGTCCTGGTCCCGCAGGAACAGGACCTTGTAGCGCAGCAGCAACTCCCTTATCCGCGCGAAGAGTTCGTCGTCGCGGGCGGCGTCACCGAGGTTGACGCCGCGCAGCTCGGCGCCGAGGGTGCAGGTCAGCGGCTCGACCGTGATCGAGGTGCGGTGGACGGTCTGGGACATGATGCTCACTCACTCCCGGGGTCAGAGGACGAAGATGGAGGACCCGGTGGTCCGCCCGGCTTCCAGATCGCGGTGCGCCTGGGCGGCGTCCGGCAGGGCGTAGCGCTGGTTGATCGGGATCGTGATGCGCCCGGCAGCGACGTGGTCGAACAGTTCGCCCGCCAGGGCGTCCCGCTCCGCGGGGTCGGCGATGTAGTCGGCGAGGGCCGGGCGGGTGACGAACAGCGACCCGTGCAGGGCGAGTTGCATGGCGTCCAGTGGCGGCACCCCGGAGGAGGTGCCGAAGCACACCAGCAGGCCGCGGCGGCTGAGCGAGGCCATGGAGGCGGCGACGGTGTCCTTGCCGATGGAGTCGAAGACGACTGGGACTCCGGCGCCGCCGGTCAGTTCGCGCACCCGCTCGGCGAGGTTCTCGCGGCGGTAGTAGACGATGTGGTCGCAGCCGTGGGCGCGGGCGGTCTCGGCCTTCTCCTCGCTGGAGACCGTGCCGATGACGGTCAGTCCGAGCAGCTTCGCCCACTGGCAGAAGATCAGGCCGACGCCGCCCGCCGCGGCGTGCAGCAGTACGGTGTCGCCGGCCTTCAGCGGGTGGATCCGGCGCAGCAGATAGGCCGAGGTGAGGCCGCGCATGGTCATCGCCGCGGCGGTCTCGCAGCTGATCGCGGCCGGCAGGGTGATCAGCGAGTCGGCGGGCATGACCCGCTCTGTGCTGTAGGCGCCGAGCGGGCTGCCGGTGTAGGTGACGCGGTCGCCCTCGGCTACGTGCCGCACTCCTGCGCCGACGGCCTCGACCACGCCGGACGCCTCGACGCCGAGTCCGGCGGGAAGCGGTGCCGGGTAGAGGCCGGTGCGGAAGTAGGTGTCGGCGAAGTTCATCCCGACCGCGGAGTGGCGGATGCGTACCTCGCCCGGGCCGGGGTCGCCGACGGCGACCTCCTCCCAGCGCAGGACGTCCGGGCCGCCGGTCTGGTGGAAGCGGATGGCGTGTGCCAAGGCATGCTCCGTTTACTGTGTTGCGGTGTCTGGTCGTTGTGCCTGGTGGTTGCGTGGGGTGGGCGGCGGCCGCGGGGGTCCCCTCCCCCGGCGGCATCCTCGCGGTCGCCGCCTGCGGGGATCAGCTCGCGGTCTCGCGCAGCATGAAGCCGCGTCGGCCGGGCCGGCGGTTGGGGACCATGCCGAGCCTGGCCAGGGTCTCCGTGGAGTCCGCGTAGTGCTCGCCCAGGTGGTAGATCTGCTTGGCCTCGGCGCCGGTGGCCACGTCGCGGCCGACCGCGTCGGCGATCCGCACCATCTGCTCGACCTGCTCGACGGAGGTCATCCGCTCGCCGGCGCGCCGCCACAGGTTGTCCTCGTTGCCCACCCGCACGTGCACGCCGAGGGCGATGGCGATGGCGTTCATCGGTGCCACCGCGCGCATGGAGCTCTCGACCGTCAGCACGGCGCCGTCCGGGGTGCGGCGGACGAACTCGATCAGGTCGGCCGGGTGCCGTCCCGCGAAGCCCCCGCCGATCGCCACGTAGTTGAGCACCAGGGGCCCGGTGTGGACGCCGGCGCGGATCAGTCGCTCCACGGTCTCCAGCTGCGGGAGGTGGGCGAGTTGGAAGTGCGGCTGGATGCCGTTGGCGCGGAGCCGCTTGAGGTGCTCCAGGTAGAAGTCGGGGCCGGCCTCGACCACCATGTCACGGTAGGCGCGGTAGAACTCGGGCTTGGCGATGGAGGTGCCGTCGAGGTCGTCGTCGGTCATGATCTCGACGATGTTCATCTGACTGGTGTTGATGGCGATGGTCACCTGGTCGGGCCGGGGGGTGAGTTCGGCGAGCAGGTGGCGGGTGTCGTAGCTGAGCCACTTGGCGTCCGCGCCCTCGTCCTCGGGGGCGAAGGAGATCGATCCCCCGATCTGGAGGACCATCTCCGGCACGGCCTCGCGCAGCCGGGCGAGCAGCTCGTTGAACATGGACATCCGCTTGGAGCCGTGCCCGTCCAGCTCACGTACGTGGATGTGGAGCACGGTGGCGCCGGCGTTGTAGCAGTCGACCGCCGCCTGGACGTGCTCGTCCATGGTGAGCGGGAGGTCGTCGGCGTCGCCGGGCAGCCACTCGGGGCCGTAGGGCGCAACCTGGATCACCAGCTTCTCTTGGTTCTCCGGCAGCAGCGAGTCGTCGAGGAAGTGCACGGTCCAACTCCTTGATCGGGTGGGATGGTCGGCCTCGCGGTGGTGCCACGCTAGGTCGCGGCCGGGCCCGATGCTTTACCGTGCGGGACAGTTCACTTGCCAGTTGGGGACTGGGCGCGCCACGCGCTCGGGCTGCAGCCGAACCGCTCGCGGAACCAGCGGGAGAAGGCGCTGGGTGCGGAGAACCCCAGCAGTTCGGAGATCTCCGTCAGCGAGCGGCGCGGGTTCGTCACGAACTGCTCCGCGAGGTGGGCGCGTGTCTGGTGGAGCAGTGAGGAGAACGACTCCCCCGATTCCGCCAGGTGCCGGTGGATCGTCCTGCGGTCCACTCCCAGGCTCCGTGCGACCTGGTCGATCGAGCAGCGTCCGGTCGGCAGCAGCACCTCGATCAGCTCCCGCACCCGGTCCCGCAGGGTCGCGTCCCGCGCCACCGCGAGGGAGGCGAAGTACTGCCCGGCGTAGGTGCGGAGCTGCGGATCCGAGGCCGTGTTGGGGGTTTCGAGGTCACCGACGTAGCAGACGATGCCGTTGAACTCCCGGTCGAACTCCACGGTGGGCCCGAACAGGCGCCGGTGGGTACGGGCGTCCGCCGGCGCGACGTGCGTGAAGCACACCGACAGCGGCTGCCAGGCAAGGCCGAGGAACCCCCGGAGCACCTGGTGGAAGGCGCCCACCGCGAGTTCGCTGGCCTGCCGGGTGGGCGCCGGCTCGCCCAGTTCCAAGTCCACCTTCAAGGTGGCCAGTCCGTTCCTCTCGATGAGTCGGGTGTGGAGCACCTCGTTGTACATGCCCTCATGGCGGATGAGCAGCCCGAGTGAGCTGCGGACATCGGGCTCCTCGCGGGCCACCAGGCTGATCGGGCCGAGGTGCGAGAGCCGCCGGCGCTCGGCCAGGCGCAGGCCGAAGTCCTCGTGGTGCGACACGGCCGCCGAGAGTTCGAGCAGTTGGGTGGCCGCGATGCCCGGGATCCACCGGTCCTGCACCGCGAGCCCGGTGATGTCCAGGCCCACCCGCCGCATCAGTGCCTGCGGGTCGATGCCCAGTGAGCGGCACAACTCGACGTAGTTGCTCAGCGCCGCGTAGCGGACCAGGGGCTTCATATGTTCACTCCCCTCCGAGTGTCCCCAAGTGATAAGTCCATCGTCACGCCACGTCAAGCGTCGGATCGGGAGTTCACCTAGCGTTGCAGCACCGCAACGGCGCCCAGCATCACCCCATCCCACTGTCCGGAAGGCAGACATGACAGGCGTGCGCAGTGTGCTCACCCGGCCCCTCGCCGGACCCGCAGTGTGGCGGGGCGCGGATCTGGTGGCGAATCGCGCGTGGGCACTACGGCTCGAACCCTCGCACCTCCAGGAGCTGGACGCGGCGGTGCGCGCCGTCCGTGCACGCGGCACTCCGCTGCTGAAGGCGACCGCGGACGACTTCCCCTTGCCGACGCTCGCCGGGGAGTTGCGGCGCATCGCCGACGTACTGGAGAACGGGCGGGGCTTCGCACTCGTCGAGCAGCTTCCCGTCGAGCGGTACGGCGCCGCGGCGGCAGCCACCCTGTTGTGGGGAATCGGCCGGCATCTGGGTGTCCCGGTGTCGCAGAACGCGACGGGCCACATGCTGGGTCACGTCCGCGACACCGGCCACCCCCTGACCGACCCGGGGGTACGCGGCTACCAGACCCGGGCCGCGCTGCCGTTCCACACCGATGAGTCCGACGTCCTGGCCCTGCTGTGTCTGCGACCGGCCCGCAGCGGTGGCCGCGTCTCCCTCGCCAGCTCGGCGGCCGTCTACAACGGCCTGCTGGCGCAGCGCCCTCGGCTCGCCGCGCGCCCCCGAGTCCGAGCGGCAGCGGCACGTGCTCCGCATGTGGCTGACGCCCCATCAACCTCGCATGCTGCCTTCGTACTTCTGGGGAGAACCGCACGGCGCCCGCTGCGGTCCCGGCCGCGGCGGGATCCTCCCCCGCGACGTCATCACGCCTCCGGAAGGACAGCCCGCATGACCAATCTCGCCCTATGCCTGGCCGACGCGGCCCGAGCCGACGGCGACCGCATCGCCGTCCGCCAGGACGAGACCGCGCTCAGCTACGGCCTGCTCGACGACGCCAGCGCACGCGTCGCGGCCCTGCTCCACACCATCGGTGTCCGCCCCGGCGACCGCGTCGCGCTGGCCGTTCCGAACGTCGTCCACTTCCCGATCTCCTACTACGGCATCCTGCGCGCCGGGGCGGTGGTGGTGCCGTTGAACCCGCTGCTGAAGGCCCGGGAGTTCGCCTACGCCTTCCGTGATTGCGGGGCCACGGCCGTACTGACGCATCCTCAGGCCGCCGACGAGGTGTGCACGGCCGCGGCGGAGACGGGAACGGAGTGCCTGGTCTCCGACTCCGGCACCCTCGGCACCCTGCTGCGGGCCACCGACCCCATGGCGGAGGTCGTCGCACGGTCGGCTCACGACACCGCGGTCATCCTCTACACCTCGGGCACCACCGGCACCCCCAAAGGAGCCGAGCTCACCCATCACAACCTGCTGACCAACGCGGCCACGACGGCCGCGTCGATACTCCGCCTCGATCCCGACGACGTGCTCCTCGGAGCCCTTCCGCTGTTCCACGCCTTCGGCCAGACCTGCGCGCTCAACGCCGCCGTCGCCGCCGGCGCGACCCTGACCCTCATCCCCCGCTTCGCACCGCAGCGAGCGCTGGAGATCATGAGCCGGGACCGGGTCACCGTCTTCCTCGGCGTGCCCACGATGTACACGTCCCTGCTGCGTTCCGGGCTCCCCGACCACCACGACTTCTCCCGGCTCCGCCTGGCGGTTTCCGGTGGTGCCGCCCTGCCCGACGAGGCCCTGCACGCGGCCGAACGGAGCTTCGGTGTCCCGGTGTTGGAGGGTTACGGGCTCTCCGAGACATCGCCGGTCGCCGCGTTCAACCATCCGGACCGGCCGCGCAAACCGGGAGCGATCGGCCACCCCGTCCGCGGAGTGGAGATGCGGCTCCTGGCACCGGACGGAACCGCGGTGGGTCCCGGCGGGATCGGCGAGATCGCGATCCGCGGCGAGAACGTCATGAAGGGCTACTGGAACCGCCCGGAGGCGACCGCGGAGGCCATGCGCGACGGGTGGTTCCGCACCGGCGATCTGGCCCGCGTCGACGAGGACGGCTACTACTTCGTCGTCGACCGCAAGAAGGACCTGATCATCCGCGGCGGATACAACGTCTACCCGCGCGAGATCGAGGAGCTCCTCTACACACACCCCGCCGTCGCCGAAGCCGCGGTCATCGGCGTTCCGGACGAACTGCACGGAGAGGAAGTCGCCGCCGCGATCACCCTCCGGCCCGATGCCCACATCACCGCGAGCGAGCTGCGCGCCTACCTCAAGCAGCGCCTGGCCGCCTACAAGTACCCGCGCATCATCACCTTCACCGACAGCCTCCCCAAGAGCGCCACCGGGAAGATCCTCAAGCGGGAGATCGTCATCCCGTGACGTCCCCGGCCGGGACCGCTCCGAACGGCCGTCCGTCCCAGGTGGTCTCCGCGTGGGTCAGGACGGCCCGCACCGTGAAGTACGAGCCCAGGTGCCCCGCCTCGACGCGCGCTCCCCCGGCCCGCACGGGGCGGGGACGCCGGTGCCCGGCATGCGGAACAGCGGCCCGGACCAACGGGTTCTCGGTTCCGGACCGGTCGGCGACGGACCCTCAAGGCAGCCGGCTGCCGGTCCCGGTGAGCCAGCGGGTGGCGCCCAGCACCTGGTGCGCGAGGTCGGCGACGGAACGCCCGTCGGTCGCCACGCGCACGGTGTCCGCGGGAGCCTGCTCGTCCAGGATCCGTGCCTTGCGGGTGCTGTTCCGCACCTCCCGTTCCAACTCCGAGCCGATTTCCCGACCCGTCAGCCGCTCACGGGTGGTGGTGTCGGAGGCGGTGAGCAGTACCCGCACGATCCTGACGTCGATGCCCATGGCGCGCTGGAACATGCCCTCGTTCTCAGCCAGCACGCTCACGGTGTTCGTGTAGACCAGGCGGCGGTACCCGAGCTCGGCGTAGTTCGACCAGAGCGCCGTGAGGTTGCGCTCGGCGATCTTCTTGCGGCGGGGGTCTCCCTCCGGTGCGGGATGCGCCTGCCCCATGAAGTCCCCTTCGATGACGCAGTGCGGGACCCCCGCGGCACGCAGCCGCGCGGAGATCTCCCATCCCAGCGTCGTCTTGCCGACTCCGGCGCGCCCTCCGATGAGCAGTACCTCTGCTTGCTGCATGGGTGCACCCTGCCACCGAGGACCGGCATCAGGCGAACGAGTTGTGCGCCCTTCAGGGAGACGGTTCGGTGCCGCACCCGAACGTGCCGCGGCGGTCCGGTCCGGTCCGCAGGCGTCCCCGCTCCGGGACCGCCCGGCCGAACCCGCAGTTCAGCGCCACCACACTCCGGTTGCACAAGACCGCTCCCGGGAGCCCGCCGCGTCAGCGGCGCCCCGCGCCGCGGGGCGCCGCGCCCTCTCCCGCCTCCTCCCCATCGACCTGTGGCGATGCCGGTCGTGCGACGTCGAGGAGTCCCGCCACCAGGCGGTGGGCGTAGGCGGCGTCGAGGGGGCTGGGGCGGAAGAGGATGCGGTACATCATCGGCGACACGACGTGGTCGATGACGGTTTCGACGTCGGGCGCCCGCTCGCCGCGTTCGGTGGCGCGGGCGAGAATGACGTCGACCTGGTCGGCCGCGTAGGCCGAGCACTGACCGGCGTTGGTGCCGTCCGGGTCGCCGAGCAGTGCGTCGCGGAGGTACGCGCGGCCGGGCGGCGAGGTCATCTCGTCGAGGAAGTGCTCGGCCCAGGTGGTCAGATCGGTGGCCAGGTCGCCGTGGTCCGCCGGCGGCGCCTCCGGGCGGAGGCGCTCGACGGCCACATCGGACAGGACTTCCCGCAGATCGCCCCAGCGGCGGTAGATCGTCGACGGAGTGACACCGGCGCGGGCCGCGATCAGCGGCACCGTCAGGGCGTCGCGGCCCACCTCGGACTCCAGCTCGCGTACGGCGGTGTGCACCGCTTCCTGGACACGGGCGCTGCGCCCGCCCGGACGCGCCATCGGCCTCGGACTCATGACACCACCCTAAAGCCTTAACGCAAAGCCGTTGCTTCTACCGGGGCGGCAGGTGCGCGGCCTCAGGCCACCGGCGCCAGTGCGCGGGTGGGTACGGACTGCTCGTAGGCGTGGCCCACCCGGAGCAGCACGGGCTCCCCGAGGGGGCGCCCCAGGAGCTGCATGCCTATCGGCATGCCTGCCGGGTCGTGGCCCACCGGGACGGTCAGTGACGGCACTCCGGTGATGTTGGCGGGCGCGGAGAGGCGTACGTAGGCGTCGGAGACGCTCTCCACCGTGCCGTCGGGCCAGGTGATCGTCTCCTGGCCCGACGGTACGGCGACCGTGGGGACGGTCGGGGCGGCGATCACGTCGACCTCGTCGAGCAGCTGCTGCCATGCCTGGCGCATCAGCGTCCGGGCGCGCTGCGCGCGCAGGTAGTCCCCGGCGGACAGCAGTTCGCCGGCTTCGAGGAGGATCCGGACGTCGTCCGTGTAGCGGTCGGGGGCCGTGCGCAGGGTGCGCTCGTGGTAGGCGGTGGCCTCGGGGACCATCAGGCCCCACTGCGTTGCCTGGATGTAGCGCGTCATGGGGATCTCGACCTCGACGAGGTGTGCGCCGAGGTCCGCCAGCCGGTCGACGGCGCGCCGGACCGCGGCCTCGACGTCCGGGGTGACGTGGTCGAAGTAGTAGTTGCCGGGGACGCCGACGCGCAGTCCCGTGAGGTCGGTTCCGCGCGGCGGCTGGTCGTCCGTGGGGTGGGTGACCAGGGAGCCGGGGTCGCGCGGGTCGTGGCCGGCCAAGGCGGACAGGACCAGGGCGGCGTCCTCGACGGTGCGGGTGAGGGGGCCGACGTGGTCCAGCGACCAGGACAGCGAGGTGACGCCGTGCCGGGGGACGAGGCCGTATGTGGGCTTCAGGCCGACGACTCCGTTCAGTGCGGCCGGTACCCGGATCGATCCTCCGGTGTCGGTCCCCAGGGCGAAGCCGGCGGCTCCCGCGGCCACCGCGACGGCCGATCCGCCGCTGGAGCCGCCGGCGACCCGCTCCCCGTCCCAGGCGTTGCGGGTCTGGGGGGTGGTCAGTCCGTAGGCGAACTCGTGGGTGTGGGTCTTGCCGACGAGCACCGCGCCGGCCGCCGCCAGGCGCGCGGCGACCGTGCTGTCGGCGTCCGCGAGGTGGTCGGCGCGGACCCGGGAGCTGGCCGTGGTCGCCGTGCCGGCGGCGTCGATCAGGTCCTTCAGTGCCATCGGGATGCCGTGCAGCGGCCCGCGGGAGCGGCCGTCGGCGGTTTCGCGGGCGGCCGCGCGGGCGGACCGGCGGGCCCGTTCGGCGGTCACCGTCACATAGCCGCGCAGGTGCGGTTCGACCTGCTCGATGCGGTCGAGCACGGAGTCCACCAGCTCGACGGGCGACAGCCGGCGGGCGCGCAGCGCGTCGGCCGCGGCGGCCACGGAGAGCTCATACGGCTGCATCGGGCTTCTCCTCCCCCAGGCGGTACGCGGCGGCGGGCGGGGTGTCGCCGAAGTCCAGTTCACGCAGAACCGATACGACGGAGTGGATGTGCTGGGCGGTGGCCGCCACGGCGGCATGGCGGTCGACCGGCAGGGGAAGTCCGGAGCGCGCGGCCCACTGGGCCGCCTCCTGGGGAGTGAGCGGGGTGACGGGATGCGGCATGGGTGTCGTCTCCTGATCGGGCCGGTGGTGGGGCATGGGAACCCCCTCCACAACTAAAAGCCAATTGTTTGCGTTAGGAGACGATAGGGCCTACAGTCGACTTAACGCAAACGGATTGCTTTTAGCGCCCCGGTGGGCACCCGTCCCCACCAACCCCTACCGCCCCCACCGCACCGGACGAAGGAACGACCACCGATGCCGATGTCCACCTCAGCCGCCCGGACCACCGACCCTGCCGCCGCCCCCTCCTGGACCGTGGGCGACGTCACCGTCCACCGCATCGACGAGGTCCACCTGCCACCGGAGACCGGGCCCTGGCTGCTGCCCGGCGCCACCCCCGACGTGGTCGACCGACACGACTGGCTGCGCCCCGACTTCGCGGACCGGGCCGGCGTGCTGCGCCTCGCCAGTCAGAGCTTCGCCCTCTCCGTCGGCGGCCTGCGCGTGCTGGTCGACACCGGGATCGGCAACGGAAAGACCCGCGCGAACCCTGCCTGGCACGACCTGCGGACCGACTACCTGCAACGCCTCACGGCCGCGGGCTTCGCCCCGGACCGCGTCGACCTGGTGGTCCTGACCCACCTCCACGCCGACCATGTCGGCTGGAACACCCGGGCACACGAGGGCGCCTGGGTCCCCACCTTCCCCAACGCCCGTTATGTGGTCTCCCGGGCCGAGCGGGAGTTCTGGGCCGGGTACGCCATGGACGAGCCGCGCCGGCAGATGTTCCGCGACTCGGTGCATCCCGTCGAGGACGCCGGGCTGCTCGACCTCGTGGACGTGCCCGCCCAGGGCGCCGACATCGCCCCCGGCCTGCGACTGGTCCCGACTCCCGGCCACACCCCGGGCCACCTCGCCGTCGAGGTCGACAGCCGCGGCGCCACCGCGCTGATCACCGGCGACTGCCTCCACCACCCCGTCCAACTCGCCCACCCGGCGCTCGGCAGCTGCGTCGACATCGACCCCGACCAGGCCCGAGCCACCCGCCACGCGCTGCTCTCCTCGCTCGCCGCCCGCGAAACCCTCGTCCTGGGCACCCACTTCCCGCCCCCGACCGGCGGCCGGGTGATCCCGGACGGCGATGCCTACCGACTGGCCCCCGTCCCCGCGGACACCCCGCCCCCCGCGCACGCGGCGCCCTGACCGTCACCTGTGCGTCCACGGCCGGTCCCCCCTTGCGGTCCGGAAGGAGGCCCTCGGCGCGCGCCGGGGGCTTTGCCGGCCGCCGCGGTGTCGGTGCGGACGGCTTCGAGGGGGACGGCCGACCGCTTCAGGCTCGCTGTTACCACCCAGTCACCTGATGAACAGTAGGTTTCGCCATCCCTTGTGGGTGTGACCGAACTCGCGCATATGCAAAGGGAGTTGCTGGGTCGGCGCGCACGGTCCGTGGTTCACTGCTTCGGCGCGACAGGGACATGACGACCCATCATCGGAAGGCATCACCGCAGCGACTCACCCGACGGCTATGACGCGCCGTGGAGCAAGTGGACGGCGACGAAGAAGGTCGCCCCCACCCAGTGGACCGCCGACGGCGATGTCGAGGACGCGGACATGGCCGCGTTCGACGTGACCGTTCCGTCCGGGTACACGTCCCTGACGGCCGCGGTCGGCGCGCTGGGATACCGCTTCGGCGCGGGGTCGGACTTCTCCGACGTCATCGGCTCCGGGTTCCCCGGCGAGGGCTACAAGCGCTCCGACATGGACGGTTTCAAACAGTTCTACTGCACCGGCAACGCGGGACGCGTCCGACTTCAACCCGCTCGACGACCGGGTCAAGGTCGACTGCGACATGGGCCGGGGCGCGTCCGGCGGCCCGATCGCCACGACCGAGGCACAGATCATCAGCGCCAACTCCCACTACGAGACCGAGGGTGACGGCGTCTCCCGCAAGAACGACGACCTGCTCGGCTCGGAACACGGCGACCAGGCCGTAGCGGTGATCAACGAGATCAACAAGTAGGCACCGCACACGCGAGGGGCTCCGCGGCCGGCCGGCCGCGGAGCCCCTCCCCTTCGGGCCGGTCAGTCCCGCTTGACCATGCCCGGGTCGATGTCCTTCGCGTCCGGCGCGTTGGCGTACACCTGGGACATGTACCGGCCGCGGATCTCCTCCGTCATCAGCATCTCCCAGCCGCCGGGCTTGGTCTTGCCCGCCTTCTTCAGCTCGGCCGTCCACGCGGTGACGAGCCCTTCGCGGGTCTGCGGGATGTCCGAGGTCGCCGCGGACTCCGGTTGGACCGTCACCTTCGCACCGTCATCCACCGCGGTCGTCACCGCGAATGCCGCGCCGGCGCCGAGCAGGAACGATGCCGCACCTATCGCCCACACCTTCTTGCCTGTCACTGTGCTCCCTCCCGTGCCGCGCCGGTCCTACCGTGCCACATGGCCGCCGAACTCCATACGGCGCCGGGGAAGTTGGGGCGCCACACCGGACCCGACTGTTCGGCGGTGAGGGTCGCGTTCCTCCCAGCGCGGGGACCGTCAGGCAAGATCATCTGTTCGAGTGCCCGCCCCCGGAACACCCGGAACCGCGCCGCCACCGACGACTTTCGGCCATGCCGTTGCGTTGGCGAACTCCCGCACCGGACGTCCCCTTACAGTTCCCCGCATGGCTGACGAGCAGGGCGTTCCGCAGGCGCCCCGACACGGCACACCGCCGACGGATCCGCAGGGCAGGCGAAGCGATCCGTCCGCGCGCCGAACTGGGCCTTCGGTGCTGGTCGTCGGCGCCTACTCGGTGGACCTGGTGTTCCGGGAGTTGGCCGGACCGGTCGCGTTCGGCTCGGAAGTGTGGGCCGGTGGACTGGGCATGGTGCCCGGTGGCGCGTTCACCCTGGCGATGGGCCTGCGACGGCTGGGCCGCGAGGTGGTGTGGGCGGCCGACTTCGGATCCGATGTCTTCAGCCGTGAGGTGCTGGCCGCGGCGCGCGCCGAAGGCATCGACGAGCGCGGGTTCCGGCACCATGCACAGCCCGTGCGGAACGTCACGGTCGCACTGTCCGGCCCCCGGGACCGGGCGATGGTCGCGTACGAGGACCCGATCGCCGTACGCCCGCTGGCGGAGCTGATCGAAACCCACCGGCCCGCCGTGGTGATGTTGCCGTACCTGCAGTTCGGGCCGGAGGTGTCGGCAGCGCTCGACGTGGCCGCCCGGCACGGCGCCGAGGTCTTCATGGACTGCCAGGACTACCCCGGCCACCTCGGGATGCCCGAGGTGGCCAAGGCACTCTCCCGCGTACAGGTCTTCGCGCCCAACGAAGCCGAAGCCTTGCGGATCACCGGGACGGACAGCGTGGTGGCGGCGCTGGAGGCCCTGGCCGACGTGGTGCCCGTTGCGGTCGTCAAACGGGGCGGCGACGGTGCGGTCGCCGCCGCGGGCGGGCGGCGGGCCGAGCGGGCGGCGCCGCCCGTGCCCGTGGTGGACACCACCGGAGCCGGTGACTGTTTCAACGTGGGCTTCCTGCACGAGCGGCTGGCGGGCGGATCCCTCGACGCCTGCCTGGCCGCGGGGGTGGCCTGCGGCGCGGCCGCGGTCACCGGCCCCGGGTCCAGCGCCGCGCCGGACTCCGCCGGACTCCGGACCTGGCTCACCCGCCTCCCGGCCTGAAGCCGGCGGCACGTCAGACGACTCAGTTGCAGTGCACCGGCGGCGAAGGAGCGAGATGCCCGAACGAGCGTGGGACGACACGGTGACGGCCCGACCACCCGGGCAGGACGTGCGGGTGCTGGTGACCGACCTGGACGGCACGCTGCTCGGCGGCGACCGGGCCGCGCGGCAGCGGCTGCGCCGGGCACTGGACCGGCACCCGGAGATCACCGTCGTCTTCGCCACCGGCCGCGGCCTGCCCTCGATCCGGACCCGCCTCGCCCGCGATCCGCTGCTCCCCGCCCCGCGCTGGATCATCGCGGACGTCGGCGCCAGTGTCATCGACGCCGTCGGCATGGCCCACGTCGATGCGCTGGAAGCGGAGCTGCGCGCCGGTTGGCCCGGCGCGGAACGCGTCCGGGCGGCCCTCCGCCGATTCCCCGAACTCGTCCACCAGGACGGTGTGCCGCAGGACGGCCGCTGCTCCTTCTTCCTGGCCCCCGAGCGCCTGTCCCCCGAGATCACCGCGGCCGTGGCCCGGTTGGGCTGCTCCTGGACCTACTCCGCCAACCGCTTCTTCGACGTGCTGCCGCCGCACGCCGGCAAGGGCCAGGCCGTGCAACGACTGGCGGACAAGCTCCAATGGCCGGCGTCCGGACTGCTGGTCGCCGGTGACTCGCTCAACGACCTCTCGCTCTTCCACCTCGGCGCCCACGGCGTGATCATGGGCAACGCCGAACCCGCGCTCCTGGCGCAGGCGCCCGACAGCGAGCTGGTCCACCGCTCCCCGTCGGAGGGCGCGGCGGCGATCCTGGACGCCCTGGAGCGGGTGGGCTGGGTACGGCGCACCACACCGGTCGTCATCGGTTACCACCGCCCGCCGGTGCACCGGTCGCACGGACAGTGGCGCCGGCCCGTCAGCCCGAACGGGATCCTGCCCACCCTGACCTCCGTGCTCGGCGACGACACAGGCGGGCTGGACGCCACGTGGGCCGCCGCCCTCGTCGAGGACGGACCCGCCGCCGGACCCCCCGTCCCCGCCACCGGACTTCCGCTCGCCCTGCTGCCGGTGACGTCCGAGCGGTGGGCCGGCTACTTCCACGGCGCCTGCAAGGAAACGCTGTGGCCGGCGCTGATGTCCCAGCCCCACCTCATCCGCCGTGCCCCGTCCCACTGGTCCGACTACGAAGCGGTCAATGCCGCCTTCTCCCGTCACATCGACGCGCACGCCGACCACGGCGCGACGGTGTGGCTGCACGACTACAACCTCTGGCTCGTCCCCGGCATCCTCAAAGCACAGCGCCCGGACCTGCGCATCGGCCTGTTCCACCACACCCCGTTCCCACCGCCGGAGGTCTTCCGGCAGCTCCCGGACGCCGAACAGCTGGTCGGCTCCCTCGCCCGACTGGACTGGGCGGGCTTCCACACCGCGGCCTTCGCCGACAACTTCCGCCGGCTGCTCGCCGGTTCGGACCACTCCCCGCGCACCGGCGTACACCCCCTGGGCATCGACCACGCGACCGTCTCCGCACTGGCCCTGGAGCGGGCCCGCGCCCGCACCGCGCACCGCACCGCCGACGCGCCTCCCCGGTTGGTCCTGTCCGTCGAACGCCTCGACTACGCCAAGGCACCCGTCCACAAGGTCCACGCCATCGACGCGCTCCTGGAACGGGAACCCGGGTTGCGGAAGCAGCTGCGGTTCCGCCTGGTGTGCCCACCTCCCGAGCCGGGCATCCACGCCTACGACGCCACCCGCACCGCCCTCGAAGCGGCCGTGGCCGCCGTCAACGCCCGCTGGCGCAGCGGTGACTGGGAACCGGTCGACTACCGTCCGCAGGCGTTGCCGTTCCCCCAGGTGGTCGACCAGTACCTCGCGGCCGATGTGTTCTGGGTGACCTCCGTGGCGGACGGTATGAACCTCGCCGCCAAGGAGTACGTCACCGCCCGGTCCGCCACCGGCCGGCCGGGCGTCCTCGTGCTGTCCCGCCACACCGGCGCCGCCGAACAACTCGCCGCCGCGGCGCTGCTGACCGACCCCCACTCGCCCCGGGACCTGGTCGACACGCTGTACCGGGCGCTGACCATGAGCCCCGGCCGGCGCACGGCCCACACCGCCGCCCTGGCCGCGCTCCTCGGTACCCACTCCCCCGCCGACTGGGCCCGCACCATCATCGCGGAGATCCGCGGCACGGGCGGTACGTCGCCCGCGGACACGGGGTGAGCCGGCAACGGTCGCCAGGCACACGGGACGGCGCCGCCCCGTCGGATCTCGTCGCGCCGCGTCCCTGGTCAGCGCCCGGAGCCCCCTATAAAGTGCCGGCATGTTCACATCGGGGGTGGGTTTCCTTGCCTGTTTCGGGTTCGGCTGGTGGGTGTTGGGGACCAGCGCGTTCGACGGTCCCATCCGACTGATCTCGATCGCGGTCGGCTGCCTGGCGCCGGTGGTGCTGATGCTCGCCGCGCGGCGGCTGCTTCCCGCGACGGGCGGGGGCGCCTTCCCCGCGGACCGCCGGCGGCGGTTCCGGCAGGTCAACGTCGTGCAGTGGCTCCTGATCGTCGCCGTTGTCGTGGGGTGTCTGCGCACCGGGGTGCCGGTGTTGGTGGGTCCGCTGGTCGCGGTGGTCGTGGGGCTCCATTTCCTGCCGCTGGCGGCGGTGTTCGCACAGCCGCGGTTGCGCGTGCCGGCGGCCCTGTTGGTCGCGGCCGGGGCGGCGGGCGGCGCCGTGTGGTGCGCCGGCGGGCCGGATGCGACGGTTCGTCTGGTGGTGGGCCTGATGTGCGCGCTCTCGCTGTGGGGCGTGGCTGCCTGGACGCTCGCCGCGGCATCGGCTGCCGGGCGAGCGGTTGCGGAGTGACGGACGCCGCCGCGCCGCATGCCGTAGGCCACCCCGCACGGGGCCTTCGTGAGCATCCGACCGGGCGGGAGCCGTACGGGCATCGGCCGATCCGGACATGGTCGTCGTGACCGGGCCGCGGGAGAACCCCTACCGCGACTCGTCGCGCTGGGAGGCCCGGCCGCCACGATCCCGGCCGAACTGGCGGCCCACCGCTCCGAACTCACGGACCTGCTCGACGACCTGGCCGGTGCCGACGGCCCGGTCGAGGTCGCCTTCCTCGCCTGCCGAGCCCTGACCCGGACGGCACAGCTGGCCCTGCTTCCGAGGCGGCACTGGCAGGGCAGCGGCAGACGGCTGCTGCGTGAACTGCACCGGAGCCGCCGCGAGCAGGTGCGGACCGGCCGTTGTGTGGCCGGTTGTCACTGCTCGCCGTCGTGGGCCGTACCGGGGCGTCGTGCCGGGGGTTACGCTCACGGCATGGTCACGGCCCGGTCGCCCTTCGGCATGCGGCGGACCCGCCGCTCGGCGGGCCCGGTAGGGCTGTGGTGCCTCTTCGCGGTGCTCCTCGCCGTTGCGCTCACCCACGGGCTGAGCGCGGAGAGCGGCGTCGGCCACCTGTCGTCCTCGTTCGCCGGCAGCGACGTACAGCCGTCCGCCGGGGAGCGCCCCGCCGCGGAGGCGCAGCACGCTTCGGTGGTGGACCGCGGCCAGGGGCGGCAGGAGCAGCCGGACAGTCATCCGACGGGCGCATGCCTCTCCGGGCAGCCGCCCCAGGGGGCCGGCGTGCACGCTCCCGACCAGGCACCGCTGGACCGTTGTGCCCTTCCGCCCACCACGCGGCTCGGGACGGCGCTCGACGGGTGCGGTCCGCACTCCGCGCTGCCGTCGGACGGTTCCGCACCGCGCTCGGCAGTTCTGCTGATCTAGTCCCGGCACGCCCTTCGAACCGGTAGGCGCGTGGCTGCGCCGCAGTCAGCCATGCCCCGGTTCGTCGCGCCCGTTCGGCTGTCCGGCCGTCCGGTGTCCGCTTCCCCTCGGGACGGCGCCGCGGGCGCTCCTGCTCCGACGATCCGTTCGCGGCCCCGCCTCGTGGTGCCGCCGGCTGTCCGTGCACGGAGGAACTGTGCCTCACCCCCGATTCCGCGGTCCGGTCCTGAGCCGGCTGCCGTTCGCCGTCATCGGCGGCCTGTTGCTGCTGACCCTGGTGTGTCCCCTGCGTACGGTCGCGGAACACCATCCGGGTCCCCTGCTGTTCGCGTCCTCCGCCGGCTCCGGTTCCGTCCTCGACCGTCGGGTGCCCGACGGTCCGCGGGTGGGCGCTGCCGGCGCGTCGCACTCCGCGCCGTCCTGCCATCCGGCAGCGGCGGTTCCGGTCCTCGCGCGGTCCGGCCAGCGCACCGGTCCGGGCCCGGCGGACCGGGAACTCCCGAACGGGTCCGCGCCCGTGGCGGCAGCGGCCGTACCGGCGGCCGGCCGCGTCGTGCGCGGACCGGACTGCGGGGGATCCGGCGGACGGTGTCGGCTCTCCGTCAGCTGCCGGTGGCGGATCTAGAGGCCGCCCCCGCAGCCTCCCGAACCGGCGGCTGCCGCCTGCCGCGACCGGCGGGCCGGACGTCCGCGCCCGGCCCGCCGACCCGGCACGCGAGATGAGCCCATGACGCATTCCGACGAACGAGAAGACGCCATGACCTCTCTGCTCAGCAACAACGCCCCCCTTGCCCGCGCCTCCCTGCCCGGGCTGGTCGGCAACACCCCGCTGCTGCACGTCTCCGAACCGCTCTGCCCGCCCGGCACCGGCTTCTGGGCCAAGTTGGAGGGCTTCAACCCCGGCGGTATCAAGGACCGCCCGGCCCTGCACATGGTGGAACGGGCCCGGGACCGCGGCGAGTTGCGCCCCGGTGGCCGGATCATCGAGTCGACCAGTGGCACGCTCGGTCTGGGGCTCGCCCTGGCCGGCCTGGTGCACGGCCATCCCGTCACCCTGGTCACCGACCCGGGTCTGGAGCCGTCGATGGCACGGCTGCTGACCGCGCACGGGGCCCAGGTCGACCTCGTCACCGAGCCCCATCCGACGGGCGGTTGGCAGGAGGCCCGCCGCGACCGGGTGCGCGCCCTGCTCGCGCGGCACCCGGGTGCCTGGTGCCCCGACCAGTACCACAACCCCGACAACGTCGCCGCCTACACCCCGCTCGCGCTGGAACTCGCCTCCGGACTCAGCCACCTCGACGTCCTGGTGTGCAGCGTGGGCACGGGCGGACACTCCGCGGGCCTCTCCCGGGTGCTCCGCAACCTCTACCCGGCCTTGCGGGTCGTCGGTGTCGACACCGTCGGTTCGACCATCTTCGGCCAGCCCGCCCGGCCACGGCTGATGCGCGGCCTGGGGTCGAGCATCTTCCCCCGCAACGTCGCCTACGACCGGTTCGACGAGGTCCACTGGGTCGCGCCCGCCGAGGCGGTGTGGACCTGCCGGCGGCTGGCCGCCTCGCACTACGCCACCGGCGGGTGGAGCGTCGGAGCGGTCGCGCTCACCGCGAGTTGGCTGGCCCGCACCAGCGCCCCCGGCACCCGTATCGCCGCCGTCTTCCCCGACGGCCCCCAGCGGTACCTGGAAACGATCTACGACGACCGGTACTGCGCGGAGCACGGCCTGTTGGACGCGCCGCCGGCCGCCGGACCGGAGCTGATCGGCCGGCCGGACGAGAAGGAGGTCACCCGCTGGACCCGGTGCACGACCGTCGTGGATCCGCTCGCCCTCCGGGCCGGTGCGGCGGCGGCGCCGGAAGGCGGTGCGGACCGGTGAGGGACGTGTTCCGCCAGGCCCGCTCGTACGACCGCAGCGTGCAGCTGCTGCTGCTCAACCAGTTCACCATCAACCTCGGCTTCTACATGCTGATGCCCTATCTGGCGCAGCACCTGTCCGGGACGCTGGGCCTGGCCGGGTGGACGGTCGGACTGGTGCTGGGCGTCCGCAACTTCAGTCAGCAGGGGATGTTCCTGCTCGGCGGGACGCTCGCGGACCGGCTGGGCTACAAGCCGCTGATCGTCGCCGGCTGCCTGCTGCGCACCGTGGGGTTCGCCGCGCTCGGGCTGGTGGACTCGCTGCCGGCGCTGCTCGCGGCGTCCGCGGCCACCGGTCTGGCCGGTGCGCTGTTCAATCCCGCCGTGCGCGCGTATGTGGCCGCCGACGCGGGTGAGCGCAGGGTGGCGGCGTTCGCCCTGTTCAACGTCTTCTACCAGGCCGGCATCCTGCTCGGTCCGCTCGTCGGGATGGTCCTCACCGGGGTGGACTTCAAGGTGACCTGCCTGGTGTCGGCGGGCGTCTTCGCGCTGTTGAGCGTGGTGCAGATCCGGTCCCTGCCCGCCCGCCGGGGCGGTGCGGGCGAGCCGGCGTCCGGGGGCCGCGAGGGCGTGCTGCGCCAGTGGCGCAGGGTGCTGGCCAACCGTCCGTTCCTGTGGTTCTCCGGCGCCATGATCGGGTCGTACGTGCTGTCGTTCCAGGTGTACCTGTCGTTGCCGCTGGAGGTCCGACGCCTGGGCGGCGACGGGGAGTTCGGCACGGTGGCGGTGGCGCTGCTCTTCGCGGCGTCCGGTCTGGGCACGATCTTCGGCCAGACCCGGGTCACCGCCTGGTGCCGGGACCGGCTCGCTCCCGGGCAGGCGCTCGCCCTGGGGTTGGCGGTCATGGCCGCCGCCTTCGTGCCGCTGCTGGTGGCGAGCGCGGTGCCCGTACCGGGCGAGGGGCCCGCGCGCTGGGTACTGGCCGCCGGGCCCCCCGTCCTGGCGGCGTTGCTCCTGGCACTGGGGACGATGATCACCTATCCGTTCGAGATGGACACCATCGTCCGGCTGTCCGGCAACCGGCTCGTCGCCACGCACTACGGCCTCTACAACACCCTGTGCGGCATCGGCATCACCGTGGGCAATCTGCTGACCGGGGCGGCGCTGGACGCGGCCCGGGCGGCGGGTCTGTCGGCCCTCCCCTGGCTCGCCCTCACGGTGTTGGGCCTGGTCTGCGGCGCGGCGCTGCACGGTCTGCAACGCAGCGGCCGGATGGCCGCGGACGTCGCGGAAGGGCGACCCGTGACGGCCTGAGGCCGGCAACGGCGCTTCGTGCGCTGAAAGGGGCGGGCGGCGGCTGCCGCCCGCCCCGATCGGTTCGGCCCCCACCCGCCGCTCCCGGGTCGGCGACCGCACGGCGCGGCAGGCGGCCCCCTCAGCAGACCTGATATACCGTCAGAAACGCTCGTAAGCCCATATGCCCGGACGGGGCGAGCGTCTCGTCCCCGAAGACTTGCGGAGTGCCACACCCATGTCGGACGTTGCCTACGTCGGCCTGACGGCCGTGGTGTTCGCCCTCATCGGCCTGGCCGCCAAGGGGGTCGGTCGCCGGTGAACGTGGAGAACATCGTCGGTCTGATCGTCGCCGGTGCGCTGGTGATCTACCTCATCCTCTGCCTGATCTTTCCGGAGAAGTTCTAGGGGAGGGCGCGCATGGGCGACACAGCGGCGGGTTGGCTGCAGGTGACGGCCCTGGTGGTGGCGCTGGCGCTTTCCCACCGCCCGCTGGGCGATCATCTGGCACGCGTCCTGACCACCGGGCGGCACTGGCGCGCGGAGCGCCTGGTCTACCGGCTGGGTGGGGTGAACGGGGACGTCGACCAGCGGTGGCCGGTCTACCTGCGCAGCCTGCTGGCCTTCTCGCTGGTGTCGGTGCTGTTCCTGTACGCGTTCCTCCGCCTCCAGGACCGGTTCCTGCTCTCCCTGGGCCGGAAGCCGGTGCCGGCCGACCTGGCGTTCAACACCGCGGCGTCGTTCGTCACCAACACCAACTGGCAGGCGTACTCCGGCGAGGCGGCGCTGGGACACCTCGTGCAGATGGCGGGGCTGGCCGTGCAGAACTTCGTCTCCGCGGCGGTGGGCATCGCCGTGGCGGCCGCGCTGATCCGCGGCTTCACCCGGAACCGGACCGAACGCGTCGGGAACTTCTGGGCGGACCTGACCCGGCTGGTGCTGCGCGTGTTGCTGCCGATCGCCTTCGTCTTCGCCCTCGTGCTGGTGGCCGCGGGCGTCATCCAGAACCTCCACGGCGCCCATGGCATCGCCACCGTCGCCGGCGGCCACCAGAGCCTGCCGGGCGGGCCGGTCGCCTCACAGGAGGCGATCAAGGAGCTGGGCACCAACGGCGGCGGCTTCTTCAACGCCAACTCCGCCCACCCCTTCGAGAATCCCGGCGGCCTGACCAACCTGATCGAGATCTACCTGATGCTGGTGATCCCGTTCTCGCTGCCGCGGACTTTCGGCACGATGGTCGGCGACCGCCGACAGGGCTATGCGATCGTCACCGTGATGGTGCTGCTCTGGGCCGCCTCGGTCGCCCTGGTGACCGCCAACGAACTGCACCGCACCGGCAGCCCGGCCGGCCACGCGGCCGGGGCGATGCTGGAGGGCAAGGAGACCCGGTTCGGCATCTGGGCCTCGGCGCTGTTCGCCGTCTCCACCACCCTCACGTCCTGCGGCGCGGCCAACTCCGCCCACGACTCGTACACCCCCGGCGGCGGCGGAATGACGCTCTTCAACATGATGCTGGGCGAGATCGCACCCGGCGGCACCGGCTCCGGGCTCTACGGGATCCTGATCCTGGCGGTGGTCGCGGTCTTCGTCGCCGGGCTGATGGTCGGCCGCACCCCGGAGTACCTGGGCAAGAAGCTGCGCGGCCAGGAGGTGCGGTACGCGTCGCTCTACCTCCTGACCACGCCCGCGCTCGTCCTGGTCGGCGCGGGACTGGCCATGGCGTTGCCCGGTGAGCGGGCGGCCATGCTCAACCCGGGGGCGCACGGCTTCACCGAAGTGCTCTACGCGCTGACCTCGGCCGCCAACAACAACGGGTCGGCGTTCGCCGGGCTGAGCGCCGACACCGTCTGGTACAACACGGTCCTGGGTGTGGTGATGCTCCTGGGCCGGTTCCTGCCGATGGTGTTCGTCCTGGCGCTGGCCGGGTCGCTCGCCGGGCAGCAGCCGGTGCCGGTCACCGCCGGCACGCTGCCCACCCACCGGCCGCAGTTCGTCGGCCTGCTGACCGGCGTGACCCTGATCGTCGTCGGTCTGACGTACTTCCCGGCGCTGGCGCTGGGTCCCCTCGCGGAGGGTCTGCGCTGATGTCCTCGCCCGCCACTCCACCCGCCACTCCACCGGGTGCCGACCGTCGGCCGCAGCGCGTCTCCGGCGGGCTGCTGGACCCCCGGCAGCTGCTGCGGTCCCTCCCCGACGCACTGCGGAAGTTGGATCCGCGGGTGGTGTTCCACAGCCCGGTGATGTTCGTGGTCGAGGTCGGCGCGGCGCTGACCACGCTGGCGGCGATCCGGACGCCCACCGTCTTCGCCTGGGTGATCACGGCCTGGCTGTGGCTGACGGTGGTCTTCGCCAACCTCGCCGAAGCGGTGGCGGAAGGCCGCGGCAAAGCCCAGGCGGCGGCGCTGCGCCGGACCAAGACCGGCACGACGGCGCGGCGCCTTTCCGGCTGGCGGCCCGGCGCGGCCCACCTCGTCGAGGAGCAGGTGCCCGGTACCGCACTGCGGTTGGGCGACCACGTGGTCGTCGAGGCGGGGCAGCTCATTCCGGGCGACGGCGATGTGGTGGAGGGCATCGCGAGCGTCGACGAATCGGCCATCACCGGCGAATCGGCGCCGGTTATCCGCGAGTCGGGCGGTGACCGGTCGGCGGTGACCGGCGGCACGAAGGTGCTCTCGGACCGGATCGTGGTCGAGATCACCGCCAGGCCCGGGGAGACCTTCATCGACCGGATGATCGCCCTGGTGGAGGGGGCGGCCCGGCAGAAGACCCCGAACGAGATCGCGCTCACGATCCTGCTCGCCTCCCTCACGGTCATCTTCCTGGTCGCCGTGGCGACCCTCCAGCCGTTCGCCGTCTTCGCCGGTGCCGAGCAGTCCCTCGTCATCCTCGTCGCCCTGGTCGTGGCGCTCATCCCCACCACGATCGGCGCGCTGCTCCCGGCCATCGGCATCGCCGGTATGGACCGGCTCGTACAGCGCAATGTGCTGGCGATGTCGGGGCGCGCGGTGGAGGCCGCGGGGGACGTCAACACCCTGCTGCTGGACAAGACCGGCACCATCACCCTCGGCAACCGGCAGGCCGCCGCGTTCCTGCCGGTGCCCGGGGTGAGCGTCGAGGAGCTCGCCGACGCCGCCCAGTTGTCCTCCATCGCCGACGAGACCCCGGAGGGCCGCTCGATCGTCGTGCTCGCCAAGGAGCAGTACGCGCTGCGCGGCCGGGAAGCGGGCGAACTGGACGGGGCCGCGTTCGTCCCGTTCACCGCGCAGAGCCGGATGAGCGGTGTCGATCTCGACGATCCTCGGGAGCGCCGGTCGCTGCGCAAGGGCGCGGCGACCGCGGTGATGCGCTGGGTCCGCGACAACGGCGGTCATCCCACCGCCGAGGTCGGGCACCTCGTCGACGGCATCTCCTCAAGCGGCGGAACCCCGCTGGTCGTCGGCCAGGTGACCCGGCGCGGGGGCACGCCGGACGCCCGGGTGCTGGGCGTGGTCCACCTCAAGGACGTCGTCAAGCAGGGCATGCGCGACCGGTTCGACCAGCTGCGCCGGATGGGCATCAGGACTGTCATGATCACCGGCGACAATCCGCTGACCGCCCGCGCCATCGCCCAGGAGGCGGGCGTCGACGACTTCCTCGCCGAGGCCGCCCCCGAGGACAAGATCGCGCTGATCCGGCGCGAGCAGGAGGGCGGGAAGCTGGTAGCGATGACCGGCGACGGGACGAACGACGCCCCGGCACTGGCCCAGGCCGACGTGGGCGTGGCGATGAACACCGGTACCTCCGCCGCCAAGGAGGCCGGGAACATGGTCGACCTCGACTCCAACCCGACCAAACTCATCGAGATCGTCGAGATCGGCAAGCAACTCCTCATCACCCGGGGCGCGTTGACCACCTTCTCGATCGCCAACGACGTCGCCAAGTACTTCGCGATCATCCCCGCGATGTTCGCGAGCGTCCACCCGGGCCTGGACCGGCTCAACATCATGCGGCTGCACAGCCCGGCGTCGGCGATCACCTCCGCGATCGTCTTCAACGCGCTGATCATCATCGCGCTGATCCCGCTCGCGCTGCGCGGGGTGCGCTACCGCCCGTCCTCCGCCGCCGAACTCCTCGGCCGCAACATCTGGATCTACGGCCTCGGCGGCCTCGTCCTGCCGTTCCTCGGCATCAAACTGCTCGACCTCGTCATCCAGTTCGTCCCCGGCCTGCGCTGACGGACCGGCGACGAGAGGAGAACGGATCCATGGCGCACACCCCTCTTCCCCGCGCGCTCCGCCACCATCTGGCGGCCCTGCGCATGCTGCTGGTGTTCACCGCGCTCACCGGCATCGGCTATCCCCTCCTCGTCACCGGCATCGCGCAGGCCGGGTTCCCCGACCGGGCCAACGGCTCGCTGCTGACCGCGCACGGCACCGCGGTGGGCTCGCGCCTGATCGGCCAGAACTTCACCCTCCGCCGGCGGAGTCCGCGCGCTCCGCTGCCCGACCCCCGCTGGTTCCAGCCCCGGCCCTCCGCCGGCGGCTACGACCCCGGCAACTCGGGAGCCGGCAACCTCGGTCCGACCAACCCCGTGCTCACGGCGACCGTCCGGGCCCGCCGCGCCGCGGTCGCGGCGTTCGACGGGGTGCCCCCGGCGGCCGTCCCCGCGGACGCCGTCACGGGCAGCGGTTCCGGCCTGGATCCGGCGATCTCCCCGGCGTACGCGTACCAACAGGTCCGGCGGGTGGCACGGGCCCGCCGGCTCTCCGCCGCCACGGTCCGGCACCTGGTCTCCCGGCACCTCCACGGCCGCGACCTGGGCTTTCTGGGCGATCCTTACGTCAACGTCGTGGAGCTCAACCAGGCCCTGGCCGACGCGGCCGGTCCGGACGGCCCGAGGTTCAGGCGCGCGCCGGGCTGACGGACGCGAAGGCCACCCCGACCTCGTTGGCCAGCGTCACCGCGACCAGCCGGGCGGCCGGCGGCGGCGCGGCACCCGGGGCGCCCTGCAGCATGAACCGGCCGTGGAAGCGCCCACCGCGGCTCACCCGCAACTCCACCTCCACCCCGGCAGTCCGTCCCGGTCGGCGTCCCAGTGGCGACGTCCCAAGGTGATCGAGCCGTCCTCCAGCAGGCGGGGCGGTGGGCGCGCCACGCCGGACGGGGACGGACCGCTGCGGGGCGCGGCGGTGTCCGGCATTCTGGGCCGGCACCGTCCCGTGGGAGGAGGCGCCTGGATGGGCGCGACGTACGGCCTGGTGGCGGCGGTCTTCCTGGCCTCGGTGGTCGAGGCCGTGGAGGCGCTGACCATCGTCATGGCGATGGGTATGACCCGGGGTTGGAAGTCCGCCTGGGCCGGTACCGCGGCGGCCGCCGTGGCCCTCGCGGCCTTCACCGCCGCGGCGGGCTACGCACTGGCCACCTGGCTGCCCAAGGCCGCGCTGCAGCTGACCGTCGGCGCCCTGCTGCTGGTCTTCGGACTGCAGTGGCTGCGCAAGGCGATCCTCCGCGGCGCCGGGCTGAGGGCACGGCACGACGAAGCGGCCGCCTTCGCCGAGCAGACCTCCGCGGCCCGCGGCGCCGGGCGGGCCACCCGCTTCGGCCTGGACTGGTTCGCCTTCACGGTCTCCCTCAAGGGCGTCTTCCTGGAGGGGGTGGAGATCGTCTTCATCGTGATCACCTTCGGGACCAGCGCCCACAACGTGCCGGTGGCCGCCGGCACCGCGGCCGCCGCCGCGGTCTGCGTGGCGGTCGCCGGATACTTCGCCCACCGACCGCTGTCGCGGATCCCGGAGAACACTCTCAAGTACGGCGTCGGGCTGCTGTTGGCCGCTTTCGGCACGTACTGGGCGGTGGCGGGACTCGGCGTCTTCACACCCGACGGGGCGAGCATCGTGTGGTTCGGCCACGACTGGGCGATCCCCGTGCTGATCGCGGCCTGGTTCGCGGTGAGCCGCCTGCTGATCCGGGTCGCGCCGGCCGTCGCCCGACGCCCGGACCGCACCCCGCCGAACGAGTTCGAGGGAGCGCCGTGAACGTCCTCGCCCTCGCCAAGGGCTTCGTCCGCTTCTGGTACGCCTTCCTCATCGGCGACGACTGGAAGATCGCCGTGTCCGTGGTGGCGGTCCTGCTGGTCGGTGTGGTCGCGGTGCTCGCCGGCGCCGCTCCCGGCGGGCTGCTGGCCGCGCTGCTCGGCCTGCTGCTGATGGGCGGCTTCGCCGTCGCGCTGCTCCTCGACGTGGGCCGCCGCGGCCGTCGTTGACGAAGCGTCACCAGCATCGGACCTCCGACGCTCCCGGGCCGGCCGCCGAATCAGGAAAACGTCAACATAGCCGGGTTCCGCCGCGCGCCGGGCGGACCGGTGTGAACATGTCGGACAACCCATGTCCGCTCGGCCGCCCGAGGTCCCCCTCGCCGAACCAGGCGCCGTGGGACCGTGCAGGCAGGGTGAGGGAGGGGCCTTCGGTGGCGCCGAGAGTATCCGCCGACACAGCGGGCGAACGGCCGGGGAAGCTCAAGGTCTTCCTCGGTGCGGCGCCCGGGGTCGGCAAGACGTACCGCATGCTGGACGAGGGGCGCCGGCGCCTCAGACGCGGCACCGACGTGGTGGTGGCGTACGCCGAGTGCCACGGCCGGCGGCACACCGAGGAGATGCTCGCGGGGCTGGAGGTCGTGCCCCGGCTGCACCGCGCGTACCGCGGCACGAAGTTCACCGAGCTGGACCTCGACGCGGTCCTCGCCCGCCGCCCGGCGGTCGCCCTCGTCGACGAGCTGCCGCACACCAATGTGCCCGGCGGCCGCAACGCCAAGCGCTGGCAGGACATCGACGAACTGCTGGCCGCCGGGATCGACGTGGTCACCACCGTCAACGTCCAGCACCTGGAATCGCTCAACGACGTCGTCGAGAAGATCACCGGGGTCCCGCAACGGGAGACCGTGCCGGACGAGGTGGTCCGCCGCGCCCATCAGATCGAGCTGGTGGACATGCCCGCCGAGGCGCTGCGCCGACGCATGGCGCACGGCAACATCTACCAACCGGAGAAGGTGGACGCCGCGCTCGCGCACTACTTCCGCATCGGCAATCTGACGGCCCTCCGCGAACTCGCGCTGCTGTGGGTCGCCGGGCGGGTGGACGAGACCCTGCAGAAGTACCGTTCCGAGCACGGCATCGGCACCGTCTGGGAGACCCGCGAGCGCGTGGTGGTGGCGCTCACCGGCGGCCCGGAGGGCGAGACCCTGATCCGCCGCGCGGAGCGGATCGCGGACCGCTCCTCCGGCGGCGACCTGCTGGCCGTGCACGTCGCCCGCAGCGACGGTCTCGCCTACGCCTCCCCCGCCGCCCTCGCGAAACAGCGCGCCCTGGTCGAGAGCCTGGGCGGCAGCTACCACTCGGTCGTCGGCGACCATGTCCCCACCGCGCTGCTGGACTTCGCCCGCGCCGAGAACGCCACCCAACTCGTCCTGGGCACCAGCCGGCGCGGCTGGCTGTCCCGCCTGCTGGCGCCGCGCGGCATCGGGGAGGACACCGTGGAGCTCTCCGGGGACATCGACGTCCACATGGTCACGCACGGACGGGCCGGTCGCGGCCGTCGACTGTCGATCCCCGGCCGGCAGCTGCCGCACGCCCGCCGCATCGCCGGACCGGTCGCCGGCCTCGTGCTGCCCTTCCTCCTGACCGCCGTGCTCACCCACATCCGGGGCCCCCTCAACCTGACCAGTGAGGCGTTGCTCTTCCTGGTCACCGTCGTCGGCGTGGCCTGCCTCGGCGGTGTGGTCTCGGCGCTGCTGGCCTCCCTCACCGCGTCCCTGCTGCTGAACTACTACTTCATCCCGCCGAGCGGCGAGTTCACCATCACCGAGCCCAACAACGCGCTCGCGCTGGCCGTCTTCGCACTGGTCGCCGTCACCGTCGCGGTGCTGGTGGACCGTTCCCTGCGGCTGTCCCGGCGCGCCGCGAGCGCCACCGCCGAGGCCGAGACGCTGTCCTCGATGGCCGGCACCATCCTGCGCGGCGACCAGGGGGTGTCGGTGCTGCTGGAACGCACCCGCGAGACGTTCGGCATGGAGTCCGCCGACCTCGTCCCGCGCACCGATCAGGAGACCGGGGCCGACGTCGACGGTGCCGGCCTGGTGAAGGTGCCGGCCGGGCCGGACCTGCTCCTCGTCCTCCGCGGCCGCCGCCTGCCCGCCTCCGAACACCGCGTACTGACCGCCTTCGCCGCCCACCTCGCTGCCGCCCTCGACCACGCGCGCCTCATGGAGGCCGCCGCCGAGGTCGAACCCGTCAAGGCGGCGGACCGGCTGCGGACCGCACTGCTGGCCGCGGTCAGCCACGACCTGCGCACTCCGCTGGCGAGCGGGCGGGCCGCCATCAGCTCCCTGCGCAGCACCGACGTGGACTTCACCACGGTGGAACGGGACGAACTGCTGGCCACCGCAGAGGAGTCGCTCATCGAGCTCAACCGCCTGGTCGACAACCTGCTCGACATGAGCCGGCTCCGCGCCGGCGCCCTCTCCCTGCACCTCCAACCCACCGCCTTCGCCGACGTACTGCCGCTGGCCCTGTCGACGCTGGCCACGACACCGGTGCGGATCGCCTCCCGGGGGCTGGCGGAGGTCTGCGACGTCCTGGCCGACCCGCCGCTGCTGGAACGGGTCATCGCCAACCTCGTCACCAACGCGGTGCGCCACTCCGCCGCGGCCCAACCGGTGCTGATCACCGCCAGCTCGCTGGGCCCGCGGGTCGAACTGCGGGTCGTCGACCGGGGACCGGGGCTGCGCCCGGAGGACCGGGACCGGATCTTCGTGCCCTTCCAGCGGCTGGGCGACCGGGACAACACCAGCGGCCTGGGGCTGGGTCTGGCCCTCTCCCGAGGCCTGGCCGAGGCGATGGGCGGCACCCTCACCCCCGAGGACACCCCGGGAGGCGGGCTGACCATGGTCCTCTCCCTGCGCGCCGCCGCGGCGGCCGAGCCGGTGGAGGCGGTGGACCCCGGCTAGCCGACCACCGCGCCCCCGCTGGGACGCACAACAGCGCACCAGGCGAAGGGAATCCGAAGGAGGAGGCAGGTCGATGGATACAGGGGCCGTGGCCGTGCTGGCGGGGATCGCCGCCTTCGGCGGGCTGCTCGGCGTGCTCGCCGGCCTGCACGGGCTGCGTCAGGTCCGCCGGGTGCAGCGGACGGGCGGGTACGTGCCGGCCCTGGTCAAGCAGCCCCCGGTCAGGAGCGCGGACGAGTCGCCCGCGCCCCGCCCGCTGCTCCAGTTCGTGACGGACGACGGCCGGATCATGGAGATCGTCTGCCCCGTGGCGCCGGCGCGCCGCCGTCCGCTCGCCGACGGGGACCGCGTGCTCCTCCGCTACGACCCCGCCGATCCCCGTACGGTCGTCGTCGAGGGCCGCGAACGCCTGGGAGTGGAGCGTGCGTTCATCGCCGGCGGTGCGGTCGTCCTCGTCCTGTCCCTGGTGCTGCTCACGGTGGCGTGCACGCACCGTTGAACGGCGCCCGCTCCGGGCGTGTGCCGGTCGGGCCTGCGGTCCTCCACGGCATCGAACGGGCCGGCGAGCCGTCGAGGACCGATCCCCTCAGAACCGGTCCGGGAACTTCACACCGGCCACCAACAGCCCGACCAGTGCCACCGCCACCAGCACCCCCACGATGCGCTCCGCGCTCACCACGCCACCACCGGCACGGCCCCACCACGGTTTTCCACCACGGACCTCCTCGTACGCTCCGCCCGATCGGGATCCGCTCCACCGTGGCGGCCGGCACCGCCCGTGTGTGTACGGCGGCCGGTTCCCTAACGGAATCCGAACGGCGCGGCCGCCGTCGGGCACGCGTCGCGGCGGCGCAGTCGGGGTCCGCTGCCCGGCGCGGCTCGGAGCAGGGGCGCTACGCGCGCTCGGCGGCGCTGCGTTCGATGCAGAGTTCGTTGCCCTCGGGGTCGGCCAGGGTCACCCAGCCGGTTCCGTCGGGCCTGCGGTGATCGCCAACCACCGTGGCCCCCAAGGCGAGGACGCGTTCCACTTCCTCGTCCCGCGACCGGTCCTGGGGTTGCAGATCGACATGCACCCGGTTCTTGACGGTCTTGGCATCCGGCACCGTGACGAACAGCAGCGTCGAGCCCGGCGCGGTGACCAGCGCCTCGGGGTCGCCTGGAAAGTCGTCGTCGGCCAGCGAGCCGTCGAGGACCTCGGCCCAGAACCGTGCGAGGCGGTAGGCGTCGGAGCAGTCGAAAGTGAGGTGCCGTACGAGAGAGGACATGCGGCGCACTATTCGGCAGTGCCGGGTGCCCGTCCAGCGGATTTGCCCGTGCGGCGGTTGCGGCCGAGAACTTGAAAGCGACAGCGAACCCGCGGCGATCGGCCCACAACAGTCACCCATTTGGCCTATATAGTGAGAAATGTAGCCACCGTACATCCACAACCCGGGAGCTAGGCGTGGCTCGCATCACCATCAACGGCGTGACTGTCGACCCGTTGGCCCAGTCCGCAGAGCTGGCCAGTGAATCGCTGGTCTTCGAGGATGCTTCGGCATCAAACTATCTGCTTGTCCAAACCACGCATGTGCCCACCGCGGCGGAGAAGGAACAGCTGTCGGCACTGGGTGTGGTCATCCACGAGTACGTACCGGACAGTACTTATCTGTGCGGATACCGACCGTCCGACCTGGAAGCCGTCCGGGCCCTGCCGTTCGTGGCCTGGGCGGACGTCTACCTCAAGGGCTTCAAGCTCGCCCCGTCGCTGCGCTCGGGCCGACTGCGGCCCGGAATCGCCGTTCTCGCCGAACCGTTGGAAGCGGCGAAGCCCCGTACCCGCACCGTTGACGTCGTCCTGCACCAGGACGTCGATCCGAGCGGGACCGACGTGCGGGAGCGGATCGCCTCGGCCGGTGGAGTGGAGGTCGGCGACGTCCGATCCGGCCGCCAGAAGGTGCGTATGACGGTGCCGGAGGAGAACCTCACCGCACTGACGTCCCTGGACGAGATACGGCACGTCGAGGAAGTCCCCGACATGGTGCTGTACAACTCCGTTGCCGGGGGGCTCCTGCACGCGCGGGTCTCCCACAACGGCACGGATTTCCGGGGCGCGGAGCAGGTGGTGGCCATCGCCGACACCGGTCTCGACAAGGGCTCCACCCAAGACGTGCACCCGGCGTTCCAAGGCCGGGTCAAGCGCCTGATCGCGCTGGGCCGCACCGGGCCGGACCGGACCGACGACCCCGACGGGCACGGCACCCACGTGGCCGGCTCGGTCCTCGGCGACGGCACGTCCGCGTCGATGGGCGGCGCCATCGCCGGCACCGCTCCCGAGGCGACCCTGGTCCTGCAGTCGCTGCTCGACGGCAACGGCGCACTGAGCGGCATCCCGACCGATCTGCAGGATCTGTTCGAGCCGCCCTACACCGAGGACGGGGCACGGGTCCACACCAATTCCTGGGGCCCGGTCCGGCCGAGCCTGCCCTACAACGAGCAGTCGACCGAGATCGACCAGACGGTGTGGAACAACAAGAACCTCGTCATCTGCTTCGCCGCGGGCAACGCCGGCCGTGACCTGGGCGGCGTCGGCCGGATCAGCCCGGCCTCCGTCAGCGGCCCGGCCGCGGCCAAGAACTGCCTCACCGTCGGCGCCAGCGAGAGCGAACGCCCCGATATCCCGCTCACCTACGGCGAGTTGAGTTCGTCGTCCTTCCCGGTCGATCCGATCCACGACGACCGGCAGGCGGACAACTCCGCCGGGATGGCGGCGTTCAGCAGCCGAGGCCCCACGCAGGAGGGCCGCATCGCGCCGGACGTCGTCGCCCCGGGCACGTCGATCCTGTCGACCCACTCGCGTGCGGCGAAGTTCAGCACGGTCTTCGGGGATTCCGACGACCCGGACTTCTTCTTCGACAGCGGCACGAGCATGGCCACGCCGCTGGTCGCCGGGTGTGCGGCGGTGCTGCGCGAATCCCTGGTGAAGAACGGCACCCCCGATCCGAGTGCCGCACTGGTCAAGGCGATGCTGATCAACGGCGCCGACGACCTCCCCGGCCAGTACGACCCGACCGAGGCCGGCCCCTCCCCCAACAACAATTCCGGCTTCGGCCTGGTCAACCTGGAACAGGCCATCGTGCTGCCCGACGCGGGAAACCAGGCGGGCTTCGCCGACGAGGGCCCGCTGGACCAGGACCAGGAGCGTCCGTTCACCCTCACGGTCCCGCCGGGCGGCAGTCACCAGCTGAAGATCACGCTGGTCTGGACGGATCCGCCCGGTCCTGCCCTGCAGAACGACCTCGACCTGATCGTCCGGGCGGGCGGGCAGGAACGCCACGGGAACATGGGCACGGACACCGGCTTCGACCGTGTCAACAACGTCGAGCAGGTGCGTTGGGCCGACATCCCGAGCGGGGACGCCCAGATCGTCGTCCGCGCGCACCGGATCACACAGTTCGCCCAGCCGTACGCCGTGGCCTGGCGCCTGTCCTGACGGGCCGGCTCCCCACCGGCCCGGTCGGCCAGCGCCACCTGGCGCCGGACGGTGTCATACGGCGTGCTGTGTCAAGGCGCCGGCCGTCGCCAGGAGTTCGGGGAGCGTCCCGGCGAAGGTCGGCAGCAGTTGGAGGCAGACGGCCCAGGCATCGACGTCCGTGCCCAGATGCTCCTGGGCAAGGGCCTCGGCCCGAACGCACACCGACTGCCCGGTCGCGCCGGAGAGTTGGGCGCCGGACTCGTCGTCGGGCCCGGCGCCCAACCCGTCGCCGGGCTGGTGGTCGACGTACTGCTGAAGGCTGTGGAGGGCGGCGCGGGCCGGCGCCGCCCGGGTCAGGAGATCGGTGGGGGTGAGTCGGCCGCTGCCGAGCCCGTTGGGTATCCAGTCCGCTCCCCAGACGGGGAGGTCGTCCAGGGCCGCCAGCAGGAGCGGGCGCGGGCAGTCCGGTTCCTGCAACAGGGCGCTCAGCAGCTCCCCGTCCAGGGACCCGGCCTCCTGAGCCGCCGTGAGGGCGGGCCAGGGTGGTGCCAGGCCCTCGCTGCGGAGCCGTTGCAGCCGGTCCCTGGGCTGGCTGGTCGACGCGGCGAGGTACGCCAGCAGCGTCTCCGGCGACTCCGCTTCGGCGAGCCGGGTGCGCAGCAGCGCCAGGCCGTCGGGGGTGTCCAGCAGCTTCGCCGTGCGGCGGCGGAGGGTGACCGGGAGGTGGTCCATCGCCAGGATCTCGCGGACCGCATCGGGGCCGCCGCGCTCCCAGACGGCGACCAGCACCCGCAATCGGGAGGCCGGGAGGTGCAGCGACCGCAGCCGCGCCAGGATCCTGCGCGCCACGCCAAGGTCCCCGGATCCCAGGCCGGTGGCCAGTTGTACGCGGGGATAGTCGGCGTCGGGATCGTCCAGGACCGCGAGCAGTTCGTCCGGGACCGGTCGGCTGCCGCCGTCCCGCAGTCGGCCGGCCAGCATCCGTGCGCACTCGGCCTGGTCGAGGCGGCCGTACCGGAACAACGTGGCGTCCACCGCGGGCTCGTCGAGGTCGAGGAGGTACCGCAGCTTCTCGTCGGAGAGGGCGTATCCGGCGGCCATCGCCACCTGGGCGGACCGGCCGTGGGCGGCCACCACCGCGGCGCGGACCGCCGGCGACGGGTTGCCGAAGACGAGGAGCTGCTGCACGGCCCGCGCGTCGAAGTACGGCACGACCGCGCACTGGACCTCCTCGGAGGCGCACGCGAACACCTGCAGGAAGGTGGGCCGGGCGTGCTCGGGCGACTCGGCCGGGAACTGCGCCGGGACCGGCCGCGGCCAGCTGGTGTGGCGCTTCCTGCGGGCGTGCGGCGAGGTGGCGTCCGCGACGAGTGCGGTGACGCTGCCGCGGGCCGTACTCATGCGGGCGTAGAACGTCAGCCAGTTGGCGGGGTCGGTGCCGAGCGCGTCCAGGAGGTGCGCGAGTGCCTTGCGCGTCGGTTCGTGGTCGAGCGGCAGATAGGTCAGCACCGCCTCGGCCGGGGCCACTTCGGCCAGTACCCGCTCCACGGACAGCCGACCCGTGCGGATACCGGGCTCAAGACCGAAGAAGAACACCGCATTGCGCTCGTCGTCGTCCGCCCACGGCCCGGTGAACGCCTCGATGGGAAGGTCGGCGGCGTGCCTCGCGGTCCCGATCGGGTCCTCCCGGAAGCTCTCCCACACCAGGTCGGCCGGGCAGCCCTCCCACTGGGTGAGCAGGAGCAGCGGACTCTCCGCCCGGGGGTCGGTCGTGGGGAGGTTGGCGCGGCAGAACGGCATGCGCGCCTGCTCGCGCAGGATCAACTCCCAGTCCAGGCCCTCGGGCTTGGCCGTGAAGTCGTCGTACCCGCAGCGCAGCGTCGCCAGCGCGTACAGGTGCTCCGGGTCGGCCCACTCCCCGGCCGGCCGGTGCCGCCGGAGGAACGCCTCCGGATCGGGGGCGGCGATGGCCGCGCGCACCAGGTCAGGCAGCCACGGATGGCAGGCGCTCATGATGGGGACCTGGTCGTGCAGGGAGAGATAGTCGACGAGGGGTTCGATGGTGCCCCAGAGGCCGAGGAGACTCAGACAGGCATCGACGACGGCCGGTGGCGGGAGGTACGCGCAGAATGCGCCGAGGCCCTCCACGGAGAGCCCCGCGAACCCGTGGGTCAGCACCAGCGCCATGAGGGGACTGTCGACGTCGTAGACCACTGACAGCAGGCCGTCGTCGGCATACCAACGGGAGTCCCAGAAGTCGGCGGCGTCCAGGAGGATCGGCAGCAGCCCGGGGGCCTCCACCATCGCGCGTACCGAACTGCCGTCGTCGGCGCGGTACTCCGCGTCCCACAGCGCCCGTCCGACCAGCGGATCGCCGGTCTCCGCCGCCGCGGCGAGCCACTCCACGGGGTCCGCCTCCAGCGCGGCCCGCAGCTGCCCGGCGTCCCTGCCCAGGAGCTCGTCGACCATCTTCTCCGGCAGTCCCAACCGGTCGGCGAGGAGGGCGAGCAGTGGTCGCCGCATCCGCTCGGCGAGTGCGTCGGCGGTGGCCGGGTCGGCGAGGCTCAGCGCCAGACGAAGCGCGGAGCGGGAGCTGTCGCTCACGGGTCGGGTCCCTTCACGGCGTGGCTGGCGGCTGGAGCAGGCACATCGGTGCACGACGCCGCACGAAACGGTCCGTCCGCACCGGCTCCTGCGTTGTCGCGCATGCCTGGTTGCGCATGCCTGGTTGCGCATACGTTCTTGATCGTGGCACAGACCACTGACAGTGCCCGGCGGGACCCAACTCCCCTGTGGAAAACCGGCGTTCCGGCCTGCGCGCGAAGTGCGGCAGCGGCCGGTCCGACACCCGCCCGCCTGACAGGCCGGAGGGGGGTGCGCAACGGCCGCCGCGCCTCACCCCGCCGGGCGCGCCTCCCCGGAGTCCGGCTGACCGGCATCCGGCTGGCCGGCCAGGAGGCGTTCGACCAGGGCGGTGACCAAGTCCCGCCGCTGCTCCTCCGAGAAGAGCTCGGGGAGGGTGAGGCGTTCGACGATCAGCCAGTTGAGGGCCAGGTACAGCAGGACCACCGTGGTCGCGTCGCCCGGCAGGCCGGACGTGAGGTGGTAGTTGACGTTCAGGTCCACATCGGTGCGGATGCGGCGGGTCAGGACCTCGCGCAACTGGGGACGGCGGGCGGCCTCCAGACGTAGTTCCAGCAGGGCCAGGAAGCCGGTCGGGAAGGCCGCCACCCGTTCCACGAGGTCGTGCATGAGCCCCGTGACGCGGGCGCGGTCGCGCGGGCCTTCCTGGCCGGAGGCGATCAGCGCCTCGTCCGGCTCCAGGCGCTCGTACACGCGGTCGCCGGTCTGAGTGAGCATCTCGTCGCGGTTGGCGAAGTAGTTGGAGGCCGTTCCCACCGGAACGCCCGCCTGCTGGTCGACCGCGCGGAACGTCAGGCCGCGTGCGCCCTCGCGGGCCAGCACCTCGATGGCGGCGTCGAGCAGTGCCGCCCTTCGTTCGGGATTGCGTCGCACCATGATTGACACCACTCCAGTTGTAGTACTACGGTCCAGTCACTCCAAACAAAGTACTACACCCGAAGTTGTTTCGGGGATTCGAGGTCCTGCATGCGCAAGCTCGTGTACTACGTCGCGGTCTCCATCGACGGCTTCATCGCGGGCCCGGACGGGGAGTTCGACTTCTACCCGGAGGCGCCGGACATGGTCGACCACCTGCGCGCCGAGTTCCCCGAGACCAACCCGACCCATATCCGCCCGCACATCGGGCTGGAGGGAGCGCCCAACAAGCGCTTCGACACCGTCATCATGGGGCGCGGCACCTACCAACCGGCCCTGGACGCCGACGTGACGAGCCCCTACGCACACCTTCGGCAGTACGTCGTCTCGCGCTCGCTCCCCGAGATCGCGGACCCGGCCGTGGAACTCGTACCCGACGACCCGATCGGCCTGGTGCGCGGGCTCAAGGCCGAAGCCGGCGACGGCGACATCTGGCTGTGCGGCGGGGGCGTGCTGGCGGCACAGCTCCTGCCGGAGATCGACGAACTGCTGCTCAAGCAGTACCCGGTGGTCGCCGGCGGCGGCCTGCCGGTCTTCGCGGGACGGTTCAGCCCCCGTCCGTTCACCCTGGTGGAGACACGCACCTTCAGCCACGGCGGGTCGCTCAGCACCTACCGCCCGACCAGCTGAGTTCGCCACCGGCGGACACCTCGGCGCCCCATGGCGCGGCCGCCGGCCCCGACCCGCCCCGACCGCGGACTCCCGACGGCTCACCACCCGGGTCCGACCGGCCGGAACCGGGGGCCGGATGCGACCCGTTCGGGCAGGCCGTCGATGCGCGGCCGAGCAGGCGCGGCGGCTCGGTGACCGGAACCCCGGACACCCGCACCGCCGCGCCACCCCTCACCCGGCACCGTTCCCACCGGCGTGACCGGCAGGCCGGTCCGTTAGGAATCGGAGGCCGGGCTGCGTTCGGCGGTGCCGCGACGGCGTCGGCGGACGAGCGAGGCGACGAGGGCCAACAGCCTGCGCAGCAGCCCGCGACGCGGACGCCTCTCGGCGGAAGAGGAGGGCGTGGGGGGAAGCGAGGAGGGAGCGGGCGAGGCGGCGGGTGCGGTTTCGCCGTGCGGCCTGGCCGGCGGGGTGGGGTGCTGCGCGGGAACGGGTGCCGCCGGGCCCTGCGGCGTGGGCGGATCGGCGGGTGCGGACGGGGCTGACGGGCGCTGCTCTGGCGGGCGTGCGTTGCGGCGGGCCTCGGCGCGTACGAGCGCGCCGAGGGCGGCGAAGATGTCGGGCATGCCGGAACTCCTGCGTGGCGAAGGCGTGGACGCTGGTGCGGCAGGTCGCGGCGGCCCCATCGGCCCGGTTGCGGGGAGGGCGGGGCGTGCTGCGCGACGGGGCTCGCTCAGCAGCGCAGAACGGTCACCCGCGCGGGCGTGCCGGTGGCGGCAGCCGGGAGGACGGCACGAGGGGCGGTGTGCCCCGGCGCGTCCGAGGACTCCCCCGCGGCGGATTCCCGCAGGGCTTTGCCGCTCGGCCCGGTCGGGACGTGCGGACGCAGATGGCAGGCCGTGGCGTGGCACAACCGCCGGAAGCCGTTGCCCGGGTGATGGTGCGCGTCGCTCGACGGCGCCAGGACGTACCCCGTGGTGTCGCAGGTCCGTTCCGCTGTGCCGCCGAGGGCAGGGGCACCGGCGTGCGTGGGGCACTTGCCGGTGGCGGACGACGCGGCGTCGGAGTAGCCGGCGGTCAACGCCGTGATCAGCAAGGCCAGCAGGGCCAGGAGGAAGAGCATGCGGCAGCCGCCGGTCGCCGCCGAGCGGCCGGTGCCGGAGGTGTCACGCATGCGGATCTCCCAACGCTCTTCCGGGAAGGGGATCCCCTGGGAGAGATCGGGACATTCGGGAGAGAGTGGAAAGTGTCGGTTATTCCACTCGTTCCGGCTATGAGTCGTATATGTGATCCCACTCCGCGGCGGAGATCCGGCGCATCGCCTCCGCGTGCGCCGCGACGGGCTCCGGCTCCCCGAGCCGCAGCCGGCCGCAACGTAACCGGCAGCCACGGCGCCCTCCACGGCGAACGGCCTCGGGCGGCGGCCTTTCGAGGACAAGCGGCGGGGGCGCGTCGTGCGGCCGCGGTTCGGTGTGGCTGGAGCGGTGCTTCAGAGGGGGCGCGTGAAGGTGACCCGGTCCAGGGACGGGCCGTCGTAGTCGGCGATCGGGGCGGAGTTGGTGAAGCCCATGGCGTTGTGGAAGGCGACGGAGCGGCTGTTCGAGGGGGAGGTGATCGCCTTGACGAGGCTGCGGCCGTCGGCGCGCGCCAGCTCGAAGAAGCGCTCGTAGAGGAAGCGGCCGAGGCCGGAGCGGCGCCAGGCGGGGGCGACGCCGATGAAGTGGATGTACGCCTCGTCGGGCTTGGACGGTGAGAGGAAGCCGATGACGAAACCGGCCAGCTCGCCGTCGCGCTCGGCGATCAGGCTGGTCGCGAAGAAGTGGTCGACGAAGACCCGCGTCAGGTCGCGGGAGGCGGGGCGGCCCCACCATTGGTCGATCACCCCGACGACGGTGTCGAAATCCTCCGGCTCCGCCGGGCGCGTCGTGAAGGGCTCCAGGGTGCCCGTGCCCGGCGCGCCGAGTTTCCTGCGGAAGACCACCCGGTGCTGCCCGGGGCCGTCGTAGTCGCTGTGTACGGGCAGGCCGCGGGCCTCGTGGCCACCGGGGTCCAGCTCGAAACCCATGGCCGTGTGGAAGGCGACGGAACCGGTGTTGTGCGGTGAGGTGACGGCGCACACCTCGGTGCGGCCGGCCGCGGCGGCGCGCTCGAAGAAGCGGGTGTAGAGCCGGCGGGCGATGTCCTGCCGGCGCAACTGCGGGTCCACGCCGACGAAGTGGACGTATGCCTGGTGTCCGTTGTCCGCGGAGTGGAAGCCGACCAGGAACGCCCGGATGCCGGTCGGGTCCTCCAGGACCAGGCTGGTCCCGGCGAAGTGCTGGAGGAACAGCCGCGGCAGCAGCAGTGACAGCTCCCGGGCCTGTTGGGGGCTGCGGGAATCGCCCCACCACTTCTGGACGCACTCCACGAGAGCGGGGTGGTCGGCCGTGCGGGCCCGGCGTATGGGGTGCATGCCCTGCCTTTCCGTCGGTTCGGCTGCCGTCGTTCTTTCTCGCGCGTGGGGACGGTCATCGTCGAGCCTACTTTTGCGAGAGGGCAGCCGGCCTGGTTCGGGCCACCGGGCGGCCCACGGGGATCTCCGCTCCCCCGGCGCGGGCGCCCGTCACGGCCGCCGTCGGCGGCTCAGCCCTCCGTGCTGACGGCCTTGTCGTACAGGGACTTGATGGCGTCGTTGAAGTACGGGCTGTAGGAGATGTCGTCGGTGTCGCCGCCGGTTTGATAGCCGCCGATGACGCCGACGACCTCGCCGGTGCGGGTGGTCCGGTCGAAGTTGGCCAGCCAGGGGCTGCCGCTGGTGCCGCCGCTGTATCCGGTGCAGTCCACCTTCATCTGGTCCGTCTGGAACTTCACGGTCGTGTTGGCGCAGGAGATGGGGTCCTCGCCGCTCGCCGGATAGCCGGTGATCTTCACATGGTTGTCGTAGCCGACGTTGTAGCCGAAGCGGTTGGCTCCCAGCACGTCGGCGATCCGCTTGCCGTCCAGCTTGTCGACGACGGCGAAGCCCACGTCGAAGGCGGGGTCGGAGGACTGTGTCCAGCGGTCGTCCACGATCATCTTGGTGATCTTCCAAGTGCCGTTGGGCGCCTGCCCGTCGCGGTATCCGGGGACGAAGGCCAGGTCGGTCTGGTAGCCGCCGCCCTTGCCGCCGTGGAGGCAGTGTGCCGCGGTGATGACGATGGACTTCTTCGGACTGTCAACGACGCTTCCGGTGCAGAAGTGGTCGCCGGTCCCGTCGTGGCTGAACACCGCGCCCACGCGGGCGTTCGCCGTGGTGGGCGGCGGGGTGTGGGAGACCCCCGGCTGGTGGCGGAACGGGTGGGCGTCACGCATCCGGGCGGCCGACCACCCTTGAGGGTGCTGCGCCGATGGCGTGGCGGAGGCGGAGGGCGAGGCGGACATCATGCTGCCCGCGGCAGGCACCTCCCGGCCGGCACAGCCCGAGGCGGCGGCGAGCACGGCCAGGACGGCGACCATCACAGCGAACCTTTGGTTCATGGCGGGATCGTAGGGCACCGGCCCGGGGTGGCGGTACGTAGCGAATCCAGCGGCGTCCCGTCCACCCGGAGGTCGGCCCACCGGTGGTGTCCGGGTTGTCGACCAGCCCGCACGGGCGCACTCCGCCGGCGGCAGCTCCTGCCCGGACGGCCGCCGGGCCGCTCGCCTCGCCCCTCGCACCCCGCCCCTACGGCGAACTCCTCCGCAAGCGGCAGACGCCACCCTGGCCAGCGGGTGCCGCAGGGGCATCAACTCCAAGGCTGAGCTGACGAGTTGGCTGTTCCCTCAGGGAACGCGTGTCGGCGCGGTGCAGGCAGGAGGGGTCGTGCGACGGCCCGGCGCGGGAGTGCCTGTCACTCGCTCTCGCGGGCGCGGGCGTAGTAGTGGGAGAACCGCTCCAGTGGCTCGCCGTCCGCGCTCCACGGCCAGGGCGCGCCCATGCCGCCGGTGGCGCGCAGGGCGTTCGCGGCCTCGCCCGGCCGCGCGGCCTTGATCAGCGCGTAGGCCAGCAGGTTCAGATCGGCGAGTGCCTGGGCGTGGTCGAGGAACCCCGGGCTCGGCCAGTAGTGCGACGCCTGGTCGAGCGCCGCGACCGCGTCGTGGCGACGCCAGAACTCGCCGGCGCCGAGGGCCGACACCCCTCCGGGGGCCATGGCCCGCTGGTGGTTGCGGACGAGGGCGGTGAGTTCCAGGCCGGCCGCGGGGGCGTTCGGGGGCATCGCGGAGCGGACGCTGTCGAGCAGGTCCAGCACCTGGCTGCTGGAACCGCACTCGTCCGGCGAGAGGTAGCCCAGGGCCTGGAGGTGGGCCTCCCGGTTCCACGGGTCACGGGCCTTGATCTCACGCCAGATCGCCGCCAGTTCGGTGGACGGATGCCGTTCCAGGCGGAGCGTGGCCAGGTACACGATCCAGGGTGTGGGGTCGGCGGGCAGCAGCTCGGCCGCGAGGCGGCAGGTCTCCCGGGTGGCGTCGAGATCGACGGTGGCCCCGTCCTGTCCCGCTTGCAGCAGGTCGGACCAGGCATGCAGCAGCAGGGCATGCTGGTTGCGCGGGTTGTGCTGCCGCCAGATGCCAGGCAGGGCGCGCCCCGCGGACCAGGCGAGCACGCGGAGACGGTGTGCCTTGCGGTCCCAGTCCTCCCCGGCGTCGTCGAGCGTCTCCGCCATCAGGGCCATGACAGGCGTATCGAGCGAACCGCGGTCCCAGCAGGTCTCGACGCGCCGCCGGACGCGGCCCAGGTCGGCATCGTCGAGTTCGGGGAGCAAACGGGGACGACTGCCTTTGCGGCGTCTGAAGACGGGCATTCCGCGGTGGCCTTCCGGATGAGGTGCGGGCGGGACGGGGTCCCGGCATCGTACGGGCGTCGACCGGCCACGCAATCCGCCGCCCGCACTCCGAGACGCACCCGATACTCAGGCCCATCCGTTCAGATCCCGGAACATCCTCGTCCAGAACCTTCACCCACATGGGCCCCATTTTCAACTATTTTGTCAGATACTTGTCATTTATTGAGCGAATCCGTGCGTTGTACGGAGCGTCGTTCCGCTACGGCGCTCACCCGGGGACGACCACCGGATCCTCCTCCGGGGACAGTCGGGCGTAGCGCACCGGCCCGGTAAGCGGCACCCCGCCCACGACCGGTGACTGGGCAGTCTCCGTGCCCAGGGCGACGAGGACCCAAGTGCCGTCGGGGAAGACGGCCGTGGCGGTGGTTCCTTCGACCGCGCACTGTACCCGCGGAGGCGCGGAATCCGTGCCTCGGCCGGTGAGGCCGACCAGGGCGACGTGCACGGTCCGTGCCGTCGAGCGCCGGCCGACGGCATGCGGTACAGCCGTGTGACGGCCGAAGGCGCTGGTGCCCTCAGCGGTCGCCACGGCCACCTCGCAGTGGCCGGCGAGGGAGACGAACGTGCTGGTCAGGCCGTCTTCGGTGACGGCTGCCGCCCAGCGTCCGGCAGTCCGGACACGGGGTGGCCGCCCGCCCGCGACCTGCCAGCCGCTGTCGTACACCGGCAGGTGCGGGGGTGCGTCGACCAGATGGGCACGCAGTTCGTACGCTCCGTGGACCACGCTCGCGGTCTCGATCCGGGCGTCGGAGTCCGCCCTGCCATGCCAGACCGGCCGGTGCCAGGACGCGGCGTAGCGGTCCTGGAGGTGCAGGCGGTGGATGCGGGTGCGGCGGGACGGTCCGAGCTCGGGGTGGAGGAGGGCCACATGGTTGTCGGGCCGGCGGCGGTGCGGGGCGCCGGTGCCGTGGTACGGGCCGGTCGCCGTGGAGTAGGCGAAGCGTGCGTAGTGCGGATCCCCGTCCGCCCGCACCGGGGCGCGGGTGCCGCTCCCGGCGCCGCCCGCTGCCGGGTCGCCGGTTGCCTGGTCGGCCGTGGCGTAGTTGTCGCTGCCGTGGTTGACGAGTCGGACGATGCCGTCCGCGCGGGTCGCCGAGATCACGAAGCCGGGGACGGGCAGGGCCTGGATCCGATCGCACCGCTCGACCGGCAGCGGCTCCTCCGGGTACGTCCAGCACGGGTGGTCGGCCGGCAGCAGGAGGCCGAGGAATGCCTTGGAGAGCCAGTACGGGGACGCCGGACCGGAGTAGCCCTGCACCAGCGGCGGGTACGGCCCGTACCAGCCGAGGGTGGCGATCCCGTTCCGATCGCGGAACCCCCGGTCGGTGAAGTGCCGCAGCGCGCCGCTGGCCAGCCGCCGGGTCTGGCCCGGACTGAGCGGGGTGGCGTCGACCAGCGCTCCCATCCACGGTGCGGTGGCCGCCGCGAACCGGTAGATCAGGGAACGTCCCTGGTGCACGGGGGCTCCGTCGGCGCCGAAGAAGAGCGCGTAGTCCGCCAGGAACCGTCGCAACCGCGCCCTGAACACCGGCAGCCGCCCCGCCGGGTCCGTCGTGCGCCCGCCCGCCATCAGGGCCCACAGGAGGGGGTAGGTGTGCAGGGCCCAGCCGTTGTAGTGGTCGAAGTTGTCCGCGGTGCGGGCGTCGCCGCCGTCGCGGTACCAGCCGTCGCCGACGTAGAACTCCTCGGTGCGCGCCAGGCCGGCGTCGATCGCGGCGCGGTCGTGGGCGCCGCCGACACCGGCCAGGAACTCGCCGACGATCACCCGGAACAGGTGCCAGTTGTTGTCGGGGATCCGCAGTCCCCAGGCACCCTGCAACCAGCCGACGACCCGTTCCCGGACCGCGTCCGGCAGGTGGTCCCACAGCCACGGCCGGGTGAGGTGCAGGCCGAGCGCGAGGGAGCACGCCTCGACGAGTGTCTGCCGGCACTCCTGGCCGAGGGCCGGCCAGGCTTCGGGGTGTCCCGGGTCGGTGCCGGCGCCGATGCCCTCGGCGTATGACTGGAGCAGTCCGGCGGGCGCTTCCCCGCCGCAGCCCGCGGTGCGGAAGGCCAGCAGCAGGAACGTCCGTGCGAAGCCTTCGAGTTGGTCGGAGTCGGCGCCCGACGAGGAGGGCCGGCCGGGCAGCAGGAGGCGGGCGCCGGACGGGGACGCGAAGCGGTGCGCGTCCGTCAGCAGCCGGTCGGCGACGGCCAGCCAGTGGGCGCGGCCGAATCCGGTGAAGGGGGACAGCGTGCGGTCCTCGGGCGGCAGTGGCGGTCCGGTCCGGATCGTGTGCGGCATGGGTCTCCTTGAGGCGTTGCGGCCTGGTGGCGGGCGGCCACCGTGGTGTGCTGCTCTTGTGGTGTTGTGCTCCGGCACCCCGTAGCAAAACGCCCACCGCATCGCCCCGAAGGAAGGTTGATGACGTTGTCAGACACCCGGGATGAGTCCGGCGCACGGCAAGAGCCCGCCGCACGGCGGAAGTCCGACGCACGGGAAGACCTGCGGCTCGCGGTGGTGGGTCTCGGCCTGCGCGGAACGCTCGGCAGGCACGTGGCCGGGCAGGACCTGCCGGCGCGGGTGGTGGCGGTGTGCGACCCGGTCGCGGCCCGCCGGGAACGCAGCCGGGAGTGGTATCCGGAGGCGGCCCGGTACGCCGACCACCGCCGATTGTCCGACGAGGGGCTGGACGGGGTGTTCCTGACGACTCCGGACGACACCCACGAGGAGCTGGCCATCGCCTTCCTGGAAGCCGGCGTCGCGGTGTTCGTCGACAAGCCGCTGGCCATCACCACGGCGGGGTGCGACCGGGTGCTGGACACCGCCCGGCGGACCGGCACCAGGCTCTACGTCGGACACAACATGCGGCACATGCCGGTCGTCCGGACCCTGCTCACACTCGTCGCCGAGGGCGTCATCGGCGAGGTCAAGACGGTCTGGTGCCGTCATTTCGTCGGCCACGGCGGCGACTTCTACTTCAAGGACTGGCACGCGGACCGGCGCAGGACCACCGGTCTGCTGCTGCAGAAGGGCGCGCACGACCTCGACGTGATCCACTGGCTGGCCGGCGGCTACACCGTGCGGACCCAGGCGATGGGCGGGCTGACCGTCTACGGCGACATCACCGCCCGGGGCGGGCAGGGCGGGCGGACGATGACCGAGTGGTTCGATCCGGAGGCCAACTGGCCGCCCACCTCGCTGACCGGCCTGAACGACGTGGTCGACGTCGAGGACCTGTCGATGATGACAATGCGGCTGGACAACGGCGTCTTCGCCACCTACCAGCAGTGCCACTTCACGCCCGACTACTGGCGCAACTACACCGTCATCGGCACCCACGGCCGGCTGGAGAACTTCGGCGACACCGAAGGTGCGGTGGTGAAGGTGTGGAACGGTCGGCGCAGCGGCTACCGGGCGGACGCCGATCTGGTCGTCGACGTGCCCGCGGACGACGGCGGGCACGGCGGGGCCGACCCACGGCTCGTGGCCGAATTCGTGGACTTCGTACGCGACGGCGTTCCCACGCTCACCTCGCCGGTGGCGGCACGGCAGGCGGTGGCCGCCGGCTGCGCCGCCACCGACTCGCTCCGCGCCGACGGCGTCCCCGTCGACGTCCCGGCGCTGTCCCGGGAATTGGCCGACCACTTCGCCACCGCGGCCGGGTGAATCCCCTTGGACCGCCCGCAAAACCCCGACTTCCCGGGAGGCCGACTCCTTCCCCCCGCACGCTCTTCCCACCACCGGGAAAACCCACCACGTACACGCCGGAAACCCCCACTTTCTCGGTATGCAAAACGCCCACATTGCCCAGACCGGTGGAATTCTCCGGCGAAGCGGCAGGTGGCGACTCCCGCGCCCATCCTGGCCACTGGCACGACCTGGACACTGCCGGACCACTGCTTCAGGTAGCAATGTCGTGGGCGACTACGGACTTCCGGCGCGGAAATTCCGTATCGGTCATCACGCGAACGCACACAGAAGGAGTGGTGGAAAACATGGTCAAGGGGAAAAGGATCGCCCTTGTGCTGGGACCGGTGCTGGGGCTGGCCATGGCGGCGGCGCTGCCCCTGTCGGCGCAGGCGGCCGCCCGACCGGACTCGCTGCCGAGCGAGAGCGAGTGGCTCGACGACGTCGCTCCGGTTGCCGCGTCTCTCCAGGACTACCTGGAACAGCGCCTGGCCCATGGCCGGAGCGGCGAAAGGCCCGCGGTGGTCCTGGACATCGACAACACCTCGCTGGCGACGCACTACGACCGGGGCAAGCCGATCGAAGCGATCCTCAAGGCCACGCGGTACGCGCAAGAGCACGGCGCGGCGGTGCTGTTCGCGTCCTATCGCGGGGCCGACAAGCAGGACGCCACCACCGAGGAACTGGAGTCGGCCGGTTACACCGTCGACGGCCTCTGCCTCAAGCCGGACGGTGACAGCCCCGGCAAGGCCCAGGTCAAGCTCGGCTGCCGGAAGAAGTACGAGGCGCAGGGATACACCCTCATAGCCGACGTCGGAAATCGCAGCACCGACTTCGAGGGCGGTCACTACGAAAAGGGATTCAAACTTCCCGACTACGACGGGCAGTTGAGCTGACTTCCGGGGTCCGGGGATTCCGGTATGCGTGTGGGCCCGCCGATATCGGCGGGCCCACACGCATACCGCGAACCGAGCGCTTCGGGACGCGGATCAGCCGATGCCGATGCCGGCGCCTCGCGCGTGGAGCAACGCGGTGCCGGATGGAAAGTGCGGCGGGCCGCCAACGCCGTTCGCGCACCCCGCCGGACCACCGGTCGACCGCCGCCTGCCGTGGCAGTGGTCGACCGCCCTCCCGTGGGCCCCCGAACCCGTCACCCGTCGCGCCCCCACCTCCGCGACCGCACTCCTCCCCCCTCACCCCCGCCCGGAGCCCCTCATGAGCGAAGACGACCGGCCGGCCCATCTCGTCCGACTCGGCCTGTCCGAAACCGAGGCCGCCGCCTACCTGGCCATGCTGGACAGCGGACCCACCACCCTGGCCGCACTGTCCCGACGACTGGGCCGGGAACCCGCCGACACCGAACGCACCCTCACCGGGCTCATCCACCTGGGCCTGGCCACGAGCCACGGGCCCGAGCGCGCCGGCATCGCCCCGATCGAGCCGTCCATCGGCCTGGGCCGCCTCGCCAGCGCCCGTTCCGCGGAGCTGCAACAGGCCCATCTGGTCGCCATGGACGCGTACCGCACCTACCGGCGCCACGTGCACCCGCAGGCCACCGACGACCTCGTCGAAGTGGTCACCGGACCGCAGATCGTGGAGCGCATCCTGCAGGTGGAGGACGCCGCGGCCACCGAGGTACTGCGCTTCGACGCGCCGCCGTGGCACACCGGCGGCACGCCCAACCCGACCGAGATCCGCAACCTGGAGCGCGGCGTGTCCTACCGCATCGTGTACTCCAAGTCCGCGGTGGAGCACAGCGGTTACTACGCCTGCAACATCCGGCCGTGCATCGCGGCGGGCGAGCAGGCCCGGGTGCTGCAGTCCCTGCCGGTCAAACTCGGCATCTTCGACCAGCGGCTGGCCATCGTCTCGATGGCGTTCGGCGACGCCGAGGTGAACGACTCGATGCTGCTGGTCCACCCCTCCAGCCTGCTCCGCGCGCTCACCGGCCTGTTCGAGACCTCCTGGCGGTCCGCCTATCCGCTGCACTTCGGCGGGCGGGTCCCGGCCGCGCTGCGCCCGGTCCAGCGCAGGATCCTGGAACTGCTCGGCAGCGGCGTCACGGACGAAACCATCGCCGAACTCCTCGGCATCAGCCGCCGCACCCTCTCCCGCCAGCTGGAACAGCTCAACCGCGCCGCCGACGCCACCACCCGCTTCCAACTCGCCCTGTACGCGGCGCGAAAAGGGTGGATCTGACGCCCGCCGTCTCATGCGGTGAGCCGTCCCCCAACAGGGAAGGCGGGGTCGGTCTCCGCCCCGTCCGGTGCGGAAACCGGCCCCGCCCTACCCCGCTCCCCGGTACCAGGGGGCGCCCGGGTCGCCTATTCCGTGTCCTCGACGATGCGGACGGCGCCAGAGGGGCAGAGGTGGCCTGCCTCTCGCGCCGTGGCCCGGTCGTCGGCGGCTGGGGCCGACTCCAGCACCGTGACGATCCCGTCGTCATCCTGGTCGAAGACGCCCGGAGCGGTCAGTGCGCACAAACCGGCACCGACGCAGACCGTTCGATCGGCGCTCACCCGCATGGTCATTCCGGTCCCCCTTTCCCGCGTCACCAGGTGACCGGGAGCTCGTTGACGCCCTGGATCGTGGTGCCCGGCCGCAGCTTCAACTGCTCGACCGGGACGGCCAGTCGCAGTGTCGGGACGCGGTCGAAGAGTGCGGTCAGGATGACTTCCAGCTCCAGGCGGGCGAGGTTCTGCCCCAGGCACTGGTGCACGCCGAAGCCGAAGGCGAGGTGGTGGCGCGCGGAGCGGCGGACGTCGAACGTGTCCGGGTCCTCGTACACCGTGCCGTCCCGGTTGGCAATGGAGTTGGTGACGATCACGCCCTCGCCGGCCCGGATGACCTGGCCCTCGATCTCGATGTCGGCCTTGGCGACGCGGCCGCCGGCGATATCGGCGATGGCGAGGTAGCGGAGCAGTTCCTCCACCGCGTCGGGGATGAGGCTGTGGTCGGCGCGCAGGGCCGCGTACTGCTCAGGGTGCTCCAGCAGGGTGATCACGCTGAGGGAGGTCATCGAGGCCGTGGTCTCGTGGCCGGCGATGAGCAGCAGCATCGCGGTGGAGACCAGTTCCTCGCGGTCGATCTCACCGTTGGCCAGCTGGTCGGCGACGAGACTGCCCACGAGTCCCGGACCGGGCTCGGCCTGGAACTGGGTGATGAGGCCGTCCAGGTAGCGTGCGAGGTCATCGCGGGCGTCGGCCGCGCTCTCCGCGTCCGTGGCCTGCACCAGGCGCGTGCTCGCTTCCTGGAAGAAGTCGTGGTCCTCATAGGGCACACCGAGCAGTCGGCAGATCACCATCGACGGCACCGGCAGCGCGAACTGGCTCACCAGATCGGCGGTCGGGCCCGAGGCGAGCATCTCGTCGAGGAAGCCGTGCACGATCTGCTCGACCTCGGGGCGCATGCCCTTGATCCGCTTGACGGTGAACTCGCTGATCGTCATCCGTCGCTTGGGGCCGTGCTCGGGCGGGTCCATTCCGATGAACGCCTGACGGCTCTCCCGGATCGCCTGGATGCGCGGCGAGGTGGCGGGAAAGTCGGCGTCGGCGCGGTTGGAGGACAGCCGCGGGTCGGCGAGCAGCTTGCGCGCGGCCTCGTGCTTGGTCACCACCCACACCTGGCGGCCGTCGTAGAGGGTCACCCGGTGCAGCGGTCCGGGGGTGTCCCGCAGCTTGGCGTAGCCCTCCGGTAACTGGTACGGACAGGTCCGGTCGTTCGGGAAGGCGGGTGCGTCCGTGGTCTGGGGCGTTGTGGCGGTATCGGTCATCGGTCCACTCCGAATCGGAATCTCTCACCGTTAAAGAACGCCATGTTCTCTAATTTGGAGAATAGACTGACCCCATAGAGAACGCAACGGCCTCTACCGGACAACTTCAGGAGTCACGCTGTCCCCCAACGCCGATCCCACCGCCGCCCCCGCCGCCGACCACCGCAAAGGCCCCCGCCGCCGCGGCGCGGAGCTGGAGCACGCCATCCTGATGGCGGCCCTGGAGGAGCTCAGCGAGACCGGCTATGCCGCACTGACCATGGAACGGGTGGCCTCCCGCGCCCGAACCGGCAAGGCCGCGCTCTACCGACGCTGGTCCAACCGCGCCGAACTGGTCGTGGACGCCTGCAGGTTGGCCGGTGTCGCCGAGATCGACCCGCCCGACTCCGGCGTCCTGCGGACGGACGTGATCGACCTGATGCAGCAGATCGCCGCCAAGGTGGCCAGCCCGCTCGGCGGCATCCTGCGCGGTCTGCTGGCCGAGATGACCCGCGACCCCGACTTCGCCACACTGGTCCGGGAGAGCGTCCACACCGTCGGCCCGGCAACCCTCCGCGTCATCCTCGAACGCGCCGTCGAACGCGGCGAGATCGAAGCCTGGATCCTGGAGTCCCGGCGCGCCACGGTCGCCGCCGACCTGCTGCGCAACGAATTCCTGCTCTTCGGGGCCCCCGTCGCCGACGACGCCATCGCGGACATCGTCGACGACGTCTTCCTCCCGCTGATCCTGCACCCGGCACCGAAGCGGGCGGGCGACACCCGCTAGGAGTCGGTCAACACCCCGCCCGCCGGGCCGCCGCCGACGCCGGCATGGGCGCGGTCGACGACGGAAGCCGGTGCTCCGCGGAGGCCATGATGCGCGCGATGAGTTGGCGGTAGGGCCGGCCGGTGCTCTCCCATTGGAGGGGCAGCAGTGCGGAGGTGGGGCTGAGGCCGGGCAGCGGGTTGACGTCCAGGACGTGCGGCTCGCCGGCGTCGTCGCACCGCAGGTCGACGCGCCCGGCGTCCCGGCAGCCGAGCGCGCGCCACGCCCGGACCGCGATGCCGGCGACGCGGCGCGCCACGCCGGTGTCCTGGAGCAGGCGCACGGGGCCCGGCCGGCCGGGCGCGTCGCGCTTGCTCCGGCCGGTCAGGAAGGGTGTCGCCCGCTGGTCGTGGAGCGCTTGCGACACGCCGACGGCCCGGGCGTCGGCGCCCGCGCCGAGGATGCCGACGGTGTACTCCGGGCCCGGCAGATAGCGTTCGACCATCGCCGGCTGGCCGTGGCGCTCCCACAGCCGCGTGCAGGTCAGCCGCAACTGTCGCGCGTCGTCCACGCGGGAGTCGTCGGCGATGCCCTTGCTGGTGCCCTCGGCAACCGGCTTGGCGAACAGGGGGTACGGCAGATCGATCTCGTCGATGTCGTGCGGCTGCCGGACGACGGCGAACGGAGCCGTCGCCACCCCTGCCTGCCGCAGCAGCAGTTGGGTCGTGGGCTTGTGCAGACACAGGGACAGGCACAGCGGGTCCGAGAACGTGAAGGGAATCCGCCACTCCTCCAGCAGTGCGGGGACCTGGGCCTCGCGCCCGTATCCGTGGTGCCCCTCGGCCAGGTTGAAGACGATGTCCCACCGCTCGCCGCGCAGCAGTCGTTCCATCAACGCCGGTAGCGGGCCGATCAGTACACAGCGGTAGCCGAGGTCTTCCAGGACGGCGGCGAGGTGCTGCACCGTCTCCCACTCGTCGAATTCGGCGTCGTGCCCCTCCCGGGGAGGGGCGGTGCCGAAGGGCTCCATGGACTCTCCGCGCAGGTTGTAGGTGAGCCCCACGACCAGCCGGGAATGCGACACCACTGCGCCCTCCGACCTCAGACGGTCCCCGAACACCAGTGTGTGACGGCACCGGCGGTGCGGCACCCGCTGTTCGCCCGTCCGGGACTGCCGTGCGGCACCCCGCTGTCTCCCCGCCGCCCGGCCCCGCCGTTCGAGGGACTACGGGCGCGGCGCGGGCTGCCGACCGGTCGCCTGCCGCTACGAAGGGACCGACCTCGCGCCGGGCGATCCGCCCGTGCGCCGCGCGAGCACAGCGCAGAGCGAAAGGAGCCCGCATGTCCGCACCGACCGCGATCGATCACCATGCGACCACCGGATACAGCCTTCCGCTGGCCTACTGGCTGGCCCAGGCATCCGACCTGGCGTACAAGGACGAGGCCACGATCGAGTCCGAGGCCCGCTCCTGGGGCTTCGACGAGGTGCGTCACCATCAGACGCGGTTCACTCCGCCGTTCCCGCTGGAGGACACCCAGGCGTACACCGCCGCCAGCGACCACATGATCATCACCGCCTTCCGTGGCACGGAACCGGCGCAGATCCGCGACTGGCTTTCGGACGCCGAAACTCCCCCGCGGCCCGGTCCGGCCACGACCGGTTACGTTCACTACGGCTTCGCCGAGGCCCTCCAGTCGGTCTTCCCGGACGTCAAGGACACCCTGGCCGAGTTGCGCACCGGCAACCAGACGGTGTGGTTCACGGGCCACAGCCTGGGCGGCGCGCTCGCCATGCTCGCCGGTGCGCGGATGTACCTGGAGGAGCCGCGGCTCCAGGCGGACGGCGTCTACACCTACGGGCAGCCCCGGACCTGCGACCGCCTCCTGGCGACCGCGTACAACAAGGGCTTCAAGAACCGCATGTACCGCTTCGTCAACAACAACGACATCGTGCCGCAGCTCCCGCCGGAGCCCGTCTTCACCCACGTCGAGGCGTTGAAGTACATCGACGCCGACGGCAGGTTGCACGACTCCGTGGGCCTGCTGGGCAATCTGGCCGACCGGGCCAAGGGGCTGACCGCGGACGCCTTCGCGCCGGCCACGGACGGCGTCCGGGACCACTCGATCAAGCGTTACATCGCGGCCATCGAGCAGAACCTCTCCTGACGGTTCGACAGATCGGACCCGGCCCGGGCCGCGCTGGTGTCGCGGTCCGGGCCGGAGTGGCGCCACGGCCGGCGCCGGTGTCCGTCAGGCGCTGTTGAGACTGGTGTGGTTCCACCAGCCCTGGCGGCCGACGGTGAAGTCGATCACCGGGCTGCTCCCGTTGATCTTGCCCTGGTACCGCTGGCCCTTCTTGAGCCTGCTTTCCTTGATCACGTCCTTGGGGTCCTTGATCGACTCGAAGACGAGGGTCGGGACCTTCGCCAGCGTGCCCGGGTCGATGGTCTGCTGGGGAGTGACGGTGACCACCTCGTCCCAGTTCGGCTGCTTCGCCAGCTGGTGGGCGAGGTGGATCTCCTGGCCCTCGCCGAACATCAGGTAGGTGAGGTAGTCGGGGTATTCCAGGCCCCCGAGCTCACGGAAGTGCCGGACGTCCGTGGGCTTGCAGACCACCTTGGTCACCTCCGTGGTCATCTGCTCGAACTTGCGCTTGGCGCCGCCCTCCGAGACGACGACGCGCTCCAGGTGGACGTTGAACTCCCGGCCTTCCTTGAGCTGCGGCAGTTCGAAGTGGTCCGGACAGTACAGGGAGTAGAAGACCCAGTTGTTCTCGTTCTCCTTGAGGTCGTCCAGGTACATCTTGCGCAGGCTGCCGTCGTCCTTGATCTCGAAGGTGAAGACGGCCTGGTAGTTGTGGCCGGAGGCCGGGTTGTACAGGGCCAGGTGGTAGAAGAAGAGCTTCTCCTTCCCCAGGATGAGGAAGCGGTGGAAGTGCTGGTGGTCGTCGTGCCGGGTGGACTCGGATGCGTTGCTCATGGTGCGTCGGTGCCTTTCTTCGCGTGGTGGGTGCCGTGCCGCCGGGCCCAGAAGGGGCGGTCGGCCCATCGGGATTCCTGGGCGTGGACGGCGCGGTGGCCGTCCCGGTAGGCGGAACGGGCGGTGGCGACCTTCTCCGCATAGCCGGCCAACGCCAGCCGGTCGCCGTGCAGTTGGGCGTCGACCGCCTCGCCCGCGCTCAGCCCCGTGTAGAGGGCGGTCAGGATGCCCTGGGAACTGAGCGGGTCGAAGGCGGCGGCCGCGTCCCCTACGGCCGTCCAGCCGTCCCCGTGCACCCGGTCCAGATGGGCGGTGTGCGCGGGGGCGCGGCGGGGCGGCCGCAGGGCGGTGAGCCCGTGCGGACGGGCCCGGTGGGAGACGTGCCGGGTGGCCAGCAGCCGGTCACGGAACCCCTCGGCGCCGCGGTCGGCGGCGAGGGGCAGGTCGGGGTCGGTGAAGTAGGCGACCAGGCGCTGCCGGGAGGGCAGCAGGGCGGTGTACCACCAGCCGTCCCGGTCGGACTCGACCAGCGAACGACCGTCGGCGGTGCCGTCCGGCGCCGGGTCGAGGAGGAGGTGGCGGGCGGTCAGCCGGTCACCGGTCCGGCGGCGGGCGCCGGCGCGGACCGCCAGCGCCGCGCCCCGTCCGGTGGCGTCGACCAACCAGCGGCAGCGGACGGTGCGTTCACCGTCCCGGTCCGTACGGTGGCGCAGCGGGACCCGCCAGGTGCCGTCCGGCTGCCGGTCGGGGCGCCGGACGGCGGTTCGTTCGGCGACCTCCGCGCCGGCGGTACGGGCGGCGGCCCGCAGCCTGCGGTCGAAGAGCGGGCGGTCGAGGTGCCAGCCGTGGCCGTGCGGGTCGCGGAGGAAGTCCACCTCGTGGAGTGCGGACGAGCCCCAGGCGGACAGGTTGCCGTGGCAGGGCAGGTGGCCGGTGCCCAGGACCTGGCGGTCGACGCCGAGGTCGGCCAGCAGCAGCCGTCCCACCGGGACCAGCGCCTCGCCGACCTTGGGCGGGCCGGTGCCGGCGTCGGCCAGCAACACCCGGCGCCCCGCCCGGACGAGGGTGAGCGCGGCGGCGCAGCCGGCCGGGCCGCCGCCCGCGACCACCACGTCGTAGGCGGGTGCCGGACTCACAGGCTGTCGTGGAGCGGGTCGAGCTTCTCCAGGTAGCCGGCGGCGATCGCCGACTCGTCGTAGCCGGTCAGCTCCTTCACTTCTTCGACCGCCTGTTGGACGAGGGCGGATTCCACGTCCGCGGCCGCGATGGCGCCGCGCCAGGTACCGGCCGCCGCGGCGAGCTGGGGTGCGCCCGCCTCGGGCACCTGGATGTTGATGAGGTTGGCGTGGTCGGGGGCGGGCGGGTAGCCGGGTTCGGATTCGACCTGGATGTACCGGGGGAACTTGCCGTCGCCCACGGTGTATTCGTGTGGTTCGACGATGCCGAACTTGTACCAGTCGCCGATCATCTGCTTGCGCTGCTTGTTGAAGTCGGTGCCCTGGAGGCCGCGCAGCCAGACGGCCCGGTTCTCGAAGGCCTTCTCCCGGGCGGTGTCGTCCGCACCGGACGGCTTGGCGTTGACGATGTCGAAGTCCGCCTTCTTCAGGACCTGGTTGGGCATCTGGGCCGGCCAGAAGGTGGGGAGGTAGGGGCTGTAGCGGGGGCCGAGCCCGGACCGGACCTGGTAGCCGAAGCGGCAGCTGGCCGTGTCGCACTGCCAGGGGGCGGCCATCCAGCGGGTGAGGTCGCCGGGGCCCTGTGCGTACAGCGGGCCGTTCTTGCTGACCAGGTCCTCGAAGGTGAGCACGTCGCCGTAGTCGCGCTCCGGGTTGTCCGCGCCGCGGTGCAGGATGCGGAAGGGCTCCGAGAACATGGTCTTGTGGCGGATCGGCCAGGTGATCTCGCTGCCCGGGTGGAAGGCGTCCGCGGCGCAGTTGTCCAGCGCGGCCCGGTCCAGCAGGTCCGGTTGCTCCCCGACGGGCGCCTGGTCCACGTCCGGGTGGCCGGTGAGGGGCTCGCCGGGGACGAAGTTGCCCTCGGCCCAGGCGGCCAACTGCCGGTCCTGCGTGGGCGACAGGGACAGGTGCTGCCGGACGGAGGTGGCCTTGCCGCTGGTCATGGCGTCGCCGTAGATCCACGGCCAGGGCACGGGCGAGGTGCCGTCACGGTCGTAGTCGCGCATCTGGTGGTAGACCTGGCGGCGCAGGTCGTGACTGGTCTCGCTCGGGTCGTTGAGCCGCTTGCGCAGCGCCGGGTCGACGAAGAAGTGCGGGCCCTTCCAGCCGAACTGGGTGGCGAAGCCATGGTTGACCCACTGCAGCTCGCAGAACCGGCTCAGCAGGGGTTCGATGTGCTTCGGATAGGAGGGCGGTTCCTCCAAGACCAGCGTCTTCTCGGCGACGAACACGTCGAACAGCAGGTCGTAGAGGGTGCGGACGGTCTTCACGCCCGGCGCGTAGTGGGGCGGCCCGACCACGACCCAGGCGGGGCTGGCGGTCCTGGTGGCGCCGTCGATGGTGACCTCGGCCGTGATCGGGCCGTCGGAGACGTTGTCGTACCAGGTGTCGTTGTTGGCGACGCCGGTGATCTCTCCGGGAGGGTCGGTGAAGGAGGCCGACGCGCCGTCGCCGCCGACCACGACCAGCCGGCCGTCGGCCTGGGTGGCGGCCGAGCCCAGGCGCACCGACCGGTCCATGATCCGGCCGTCGAAGACGGCGGTCTCCTGCTGGGTCGCCTTGAGGGTCTGGCGGCCGGCGTCGATGACGAGCTTCTTGCGTGTGTCGCCCGTGATTTTGGCGTTGCGGCGGCCGCGCTGGTCCGGGGCCAGGCCGGCGGCTTCCGGGATGTCGAGCGGCATGTGGAACTGGTACCAGGCGGCCTTCTTGTTGGCCACGTGGACCGACCACTTGATCTCGGTGACGCCGTCTTTGCCGAGCTTCAGTTCCCGGACGACCTGCCCGGCCTTGTTGTAGCCGTAGATCCGGAAGCGGGCGGCCTGCTTGACGACCTTGCCCTCGCGGTCCTTGTACGAGCCCACCGGCAGTGCCGGCTGGTCGGGCGACTCCGGCCCGATGAAGGGTGTCTGCTCGCTGTTGCCGACCCGGGCTATGCCGATGGCCGGGTGAATCTTGACCTGGACGATCTGCTGATCCATTACGGGACCTCATGATGGAGAGTTGTCTGAATGTCCCCCCGGTTACGTAATGGTCGCCATCTCCGAATGTCCCGGCGATTCCACTGCGTCCCAACGGGTGTATTCACTCCGTTGCGCCGCCGCGCCGGACGGGGCCGGACTTCCGGTGCGGCGGCGCCGGGCCGTGAGCGCGGCGGAACCGTCCTCCGCGCGCCGGTCGAACACCTCGGCGCGCGAGGCGGGGAGGGTTACCAGGTCACCGGCAGTTCGTACACGCCGTAGACGGAGCCGTCGTGCTTGAAGGGGATGTCCGCCAGCGGGGCGGCCAGTCGCAGGGTGGGGATGCGGCGGTACAGGGTGCCGTAGACGACCTGGAGCTCGACACGGGCCAGGGACTGGCCCAGGCACTGGTGGACGCCGAAGCCGAAGGCCACATGGTGCCGGGCGTCGCGGTGCAGGTCCAGGCGGTCGGGGTCGGGGAAGGCGTCCGGGTCGCGGTTGGCGATGTCGTTCGGGAACACCAGCCCGTCACCGGCCCGGATGGTCCGGCCGGCGATCTCGATGTCGGCCAGCGCCACCCGACGGCGCCCGCTGTGGGTGATGTGGAGGTACCGCAGCAGCTCCTCGACCGCCTTCGCGACGAGCTTGGGGTCGTCGGATGCGCGCAGTGCGGTGAGTTGTTCGGGGTGTTCCAGCAGCGCGAGGGTGCCGAGCGCGATCATGTTCGCGGTCGTCTCGTGGCCGGCGATCAGCAGGAGGACGCCCATGCGGGCCGCGTCGAGCCGGGTCAGTTCACCCGCCTCGACCCGCTGGGCGAGGCCGGAGAGCAGGTCGTCCGCCGGGCGGGCGAGCTTCTCGCCGATCAGGCCGTCCAGGTAGTCGCTCAGCCGTCCGTGGGCGGTGGTGCGCTGTTCGGGCGTGACGTTGCGGTTGATCAGGATCCGGCTGTTCTCCTGGAAGAAGTCGTGGTCGTCGTAGGGCACGCCGAGCAGTTCGCAGATGACGAGGGAGGGCACCGGCAGGGCGAACGCCTCGACCAGGTCCACCGGTCGTGGACCGGCGAGCAGCGCCTCGATGCGTTCGTCGACGATCTGCTGCACCCTCGGCCGCAGCGCCTCGACGCGTTTCACGGCGAACGGGGCGGTGACCATGCGGCGTTGGCGGGCGTGTTCCGGGTCGTCCATGAGGATGAAGCCGATGGTGTTGCCGCTGACGGGGGCCGCGCTGGGGTAGCCGGGGCGGGTGACGTCGGCGCTGACGCGCGGGTCGATCAGCAGGGCCCGCTGGTCGGCGTAGCGGGTCACCAACCACGGTGTGCTGCCGTCCCAGAGCCGCACCTTGGTGAGTGGTCCCTGTGCCTGGGTTTCCCGCAGCGCCGGCGGCGGGTCGAACGGGCAGCCCGCCGCGCGGGGCATGGGGAACTCGGGTGGGGAGGACGGAAGTTGCCGTTCGGTCGAGCGGGTCGAATCGGAGGTGGTTGCGTCGGACATGGGGGGCCGCCTTTCGCTCGCAGTGGTCCGGGCGCCGTTGGGGGGTACGGGCTGTTCCGGTGGGGCGCGGTCATACCGCGGGCGTCACCGGGGCGAGCCACAGGCCGGTGATCGCGTCGACGAGTCCGTCCGCGTAGGTCTCCCAGTCGGGGTGCACGGTGGGGGTGCCGTCGGCGAGGGACCGTTCGCGCTCGGCGAGCGTGTGCACCATCAAGTGGCGTGCCATTGCGCCGCGTTCGATCCGTACGGGCAGGGGCAGGTCGGGCAGGCACCGGTTGAGCCCGTCGAGGTTCCGCTCGATGGACGGGCCGAACGCCTCGTCGATCATCAGCTCGCGGAGCACCGGGTCGGTCATCAGCTGGGCGGCGAACCGCGCGTACCAGGTGGGGCTGCCCAACTGCGCCAGGTGCTGGGCACCGGGCCGCACCAGGCACGCCACCCAGTCCCGCACGTCGTGGGAGTCGCCGGTGCGGGCCAGCATGCGGCGCCGCAGTGCGTCGACGGGTTCGGCGTGCCGGCGGACGACGGCCCGGATCAGGTCGGTCTTGGTGCCGAAGTGGTAGCCGACGGCGGCGTTGTTGCCCTGGCCGGCGGCCTCGCTGATCTGGCGGTTGGAGACGGCGAACACGCCGTGCTCGGCGAACAGGCGCTCCGCCGCGGCGAGGAGGGTCTCCCGGGTCCCGGCCGAGCGGGCGGCTTTGACGGACATCGTCACCACCGGACCGGAACGTCGTGCAGGCCGCCGACGACCAGTCCTTCGATACGGCGCAACTCTCCTGCGGGTACCGCCAGTTCGAGGGTGGGCAGGCGGCGGATCAGGACGTCGAGCACGACCTGGAGTTCGGTACGGGCGAGTGCCTGGCCCAGGCAGGAGTGCGGTCCGGCACCGAAGGCGAGGTGGGGGTTGGGGCTCCGGTCCAGGCTCATCCCCTCGGCGCCGGCGAACACCTCGTCGTCGCGGTTGGCCGCCGCCATACTGCACACCAGGGTCGTACCGCGGGCCAGGACGGTGCCGGCGACCTCGATGTCCTCCTTGACGTAACGCGGCATGCCGAAGCCGGCGTTGGCGTCGAACCGGAGCGCCTCCTCCACGGCGGTGCGCACCAGCGAGCGGTCGGCGACCAGTTGCTCCCACCGGCGGCGGTCGGCGAGCAGCAGCGCCATCATCTTGCCGATCATGTTGGCGGTGGTCTCGTGGCCGGCGATCAGCAGCGCCTGGCCGGTGGCGGCGAGCTGGTCGTCGGTCAGCCGCCCGCCGTCGGCGTCGGTCGCGGTGATCAGGGAGCTGAGCAGGTCCTCCCCCGGGTCCGTGCGCTTGAGTTCCAGGTGGCCGGCCAGGTAGGCGTGGAAGTCCCGCTGGGCGGTGTCGATCTCGCGCTGTCCGTAGCGGGTGAGGTTGAGCAGCATGTCGGACCATCGGGAGAACCGGTCCCGGTCGGTTTCCGGGACGCCGAGCAGATCACAGATCACCCATACCGGCAGCGGGAAGCCGACGCTCGCCTTGAGGTCGGCCGGGTGGCCGTGCTCGACCATGTCGTCGACCAGTTGCTCGGCCATCGCCTCGATCGCCGGGCGCAGCGCGTTCATCCGCTTGGCGGTGAACCACTTGGTCAGCATCCGGCGCCAGCGCTGCTGACCGGCGCCGTTGAGCGACTCGGCCATCGAGCTGTTGAACACGCCGCCCGAGGCGTCGGCGGAGATGCGGGCAGCACCCTCGGCGTCCAACTGGCGGGTGCAACGGGGGTCGGACAGCACCTGCTTGACGTCGTCGTAGCGGGTCAGCAGCGAGGCCCGGTCACCGCTGGGCAGGGTCACCGGGGCCACCGGGCATCCGGCGCGCAACTCCCGCCAGTCCTCGGGGGCTTCCAGCGCACTCGGTGCCGTCAGCGGATAGGCCCGTACGGGCGCGCCGTTGTCGTAGCTCACACCGTCTCCCTTCGTCGTGGGGTCGGTGAGCAGTCAACGCCGCCCGAATTCCTAAGTCAAGCAACTGACTTACAACTGGTCCGCTCCCTACGCCGGCCCGTGTCGCGGCGACGCCGCTGGTCATCTCAACTGATCGAGTGCACTCCGCGAGAGGTCGTCGTCTCGGGGGCGCCGGACAGATAACCTCCGCGCCATGGGGACCTTCGCCGACGAAGCACGGTCGCGGCTGGCGAATCTGCTGCGCATGGCAGGGAACAGCGAGCGGGACCGGGCGCTGATCATCGCGTATGTGGAGTCCACGCCCGAACCGCCGCCGCTCGGACCGCGCGGCATCCACACCAGCGGCTGCCCGCAGTGCCGCAACACCATGTGGGGCCAGCGCGACCGGGACGGGCGGCCGATCGCGGTCTGCGCACGGTGCGGATTCGTCAAGGAGGCCGACAGTGGACTGTCCTGACTGCCGCCTGTCGATGCTGGAGCCGGGGCCGCAGAGCAACCGGCACTGCTGTTACCGGTGCGGTCGCGTCGCGGCGACGGGTGAGACCGCGGACGACATCACCATCCGCGAGCGGGGCCGGCAAGAGGCGTTCGTCCTGCTCGACTACGCGATGGCGCTGCGCGGCGGGTGCCGCACGCGCCTCCCGATGGAGGATCTGCCCATGGGCCAGCTCATCGAGACCCGAGGCTGCGGCAAGTGCGGCGGCACCATGTACCGCACCGTCGAGACGGACCAGGACGGGAAACCGACGCAGGAGAGCCAGTTCGTCTGCTCCGCCTGCGGACACATCGAGTGATACGGGCGGCGGGGTCGGCGCGGCGCCGGCTCACGGCCGGGCGAGCGCACGGTCGGTGAGGGCCGCCGCCGCTCCGGTGTAGTGGGTGGGGTCGGTGAGGGCGGCCAGGTCGAGGCCCTTGAGGGCGGGCTCGGCCGACAGCGCGTCGGCCAGGCTTCCGCCTCCCGTACGGACGGTGTGCGCGGCCTCGGCCAGCAGACGGCGGGCAGCGGACCGGCCAAGTCGGGCGGCGAGGACGGCGGTCAGCCGCTCCGACACCACCATCCCGTCGGTCAGGTCCAGGTTCGCGCGCATCCGCGCGGGGTGGACGTGCAGCCCGGCGACGAGTTCCGCGGCGTCCCGGGCCGCTCCCCCGACCAGGCGCAGCAGGTACCGCAGGGTTTCGCCCTCCGCGTGCCAGGCGCCGGCGGGCCGCTCGTCCTCCGCGGCGACGCACCCGTACAGCACGGCGGCCATCGCCGGCGCCCGGCGCGCGGCCGCGGCGATGAGCGTGGCCCGCACCGGATTCGCCTTGTGCGGCATGGCCGACGAACCGCCGCCGGCGCCCTCGCTCACCTCGCCGACCTCGGTGCGGGAGAGGACCAGTACGTCGGCGGCGAGCTTGCCCAGCGCCCCGGCGGTGAAGGCCAGGGCACTGGACAGATCGGCCACCGGGGTGCGCAGGGCGTGCCAGGGCAACGCGGGCTCGGCCAGGGCGACTTCCCGGGCGTAGCCGGCGAGCAGCCGCACCGCGGACTCCGGCGGCACCACGCCCTCGGCCTGCGCGTAGGCGTGGAAGGCCGCCAGGGTGCCGGCGGCGCCGCCGAGTTGGGCCGGGAGGGAGCGGCGTACGACGGTGAGGCGGTCCCTGGCGTCCAGCACCAGGCTGCGCCAGCCCGCGGCCTTCAGTCCGAAGGTCGTCGGGACGGCGTGCTGGGTGAGGGTGCGGCCCGGTAGCGGAGTGTCGCGGTGCTCGGCGGCCAGGCGCGCCAGGGTGCCGGCGGCGGCCTCCAGGTCGGCCGCGACGAGCCCCGTCGTCCGGTGGGCGACCAGCATCAACGCCGTGTCGAGGATGTCCTGGCTGGTGGCCCCGCGGTGCACGTACGGCGCATGGGCGTCGGGTACCGCCGCGGTCAGTGCGGCGACCAGCGGGATGACCGGGTTGCCGCCGCCGCGCCCGCGCAGCGCGAGGTCGCGGGTGTCGAAGCGGGCGGCGCGGGCGGCCTCGGTGACGGCGCGGGCCGCCTCCACGGGCGCCAGGCCGAGGGCCGCCTGGGCCCGGGTGAGCGCGGCCTCGGCGTCCAGCATCGCCTGTAGGAAGGCGGTGTCGCCGGTGGCGGCCTCGGCCGCCGAGCCCACCCGCACCGGGTCGAGCAGCCCGGTGTCACGCCCGCCGTCCGCCCCGTCGTGACCGTCGTGTACATCGCTGACGTGGTGACCGTCGTGCTCGTCGTGGTCGTGGCTCATGCGAACTCCAGGAACACCGTCTCCGCCGGACCCTGCAACCGGATGTCGAAACGATGGCTGCCCTGCGGTTCCGCGGCGGCCAACCGCGGCGCGCGCCGTTCGGGTGGCAGTGCGGCCGGCCGCGGATCCGTGGTCGGCGCCCGGTCCGGCGTCGGCGGGTACACCCGGGTGGGCAGGTGCCGGGTGCGACCGCGGGCGGAGGCACAGACCGCGAGGTGCGGGGTCGTCATGTCAGCGGCCCTCCTCGATCCAGGTGGCGGTGGGGCCGTCGAGGACGATGTCCCAGTGGTAGCCCAGGGACCACTCCGGCTCCGACCGGTCGTGGTCGTAGCGGGCGATCAGCCGCTGCCGGGCGGCGTCGTCGGTGACCGACTGCAGGATGGGGTCGTGGCGGAAGAGCGGATCGCCGGGGAAGTACATCTGGGTGACGAGCCGTTGGGTGAACGCGGTCCCGAAGAGCGAGAAGTGGAGGTGGGCGGGGCGCCAGGCGCCGCTGTGGTTCCGCCATGGATAGGCCCCGGGCTTGATCGTGGTGAAGGTGTAGCCGCCGTCGTCGCCGGTCAGCGTCCGGCCGACGCCCGTGAAGTTCGGGTCGAGCGGCGCGCGATGCTGGTCGCGCTGGTGGGCGTAGCGGCCGGCGGCGTTGGCCTGCCAGATCTCAATCAGTTGGCCGCGCACGGGGCGGCCGGACCGGTCGAGCAGCCGGCCGCTGACGGTGATGCGTTCACCGAGCGGCGCGCCCTGGTGCTGGCGGGTGAGGTCGTGGTCGAGTTCGGTGACGTCGGTCCTGCCGAACGCGGGCGAGCCCAGCTCGACGGCCTCGGGATCCTGCTGCAGGGCCACGGCGACCAGCGGCCGCTTGGGGTGCCGGAGCGCGCTGGACCGGTACGGCGGGTAGTCCCGGGTCGGGTGTGCGGTGCGCGCGGCGCCCTCGGCAACGGCCGTCTCGTACGCCTCCTGCGCCCGCGCGACCTCCCGGTCGATCTCGGCTTGTGTCACTGCCATAGTCCCTCAACTCCCCTTTCCACGTGTCTTGTTGATCTCGCTGCGAACCGGTGCGGCGGTCTTCTCGGCGATCTCCTCGGCGGTGACGCCCGGTGCCCGCTCGACGAGGACGAACCCGTCCTCGTCGATGTCGAGCACGCCGAGGTCGGTGATGATCCGGTCGACGCACCCCCGGCCGGTCAGCGGCAGCGTGCAGTCCGCGACGAGCTTGGCCGAACCGTCCTTGGCCGTGTGGGTCATGGCGACGAGGACGGTCCGGGCGCCGTGCACGAGGTCCATCGCCCCGCCGATCCCGGTGATCATCTTGCCGGGGACGGCCCAGTTGGCGAGGTCGCCGTGGCGGGACACCTGCATGGCGCCGAGCACGACGACGTCGATGTGGCCTCCCCGGATCATCCCGAAGGACAGGGCGGAGTCGAAGTAGGAGGCGCCGGGCGGACCGTGACGGTCTCCTTGCCGGCGTTGATGAGGTCGGGAGAGGAGCAGGAAGGCACCGTGCCCGCGCTCGACCTCAGCACCCACCCCGGCCATCTGGCCCGGCGGCTCCAGCAGGCACACACCCTGCTGTGGACCACGATCGTGTCGGAGGACGTCACGTCCCCGCAGTTCGCCGTGCTCAACACACTGGTCGGCGCAGACGGTCTCGACCAACGGACCGTGGGCGAGCGGGTCGGCCTCGACCGCCCCACCATCGCCGAGGCGGTCCGCCGCCTGGTCGCCCGCGAGTTGGTCGGCAAGGTGCGCGACACCAAGGACGCCCGGCGCTCCGTCCTGCACCTCACCGAGCGGGGCTCCCGTCTGCACCACAAGCTCTCCGGGCGGACCGCCCGGATGAACCAGATCTTCCTGGCCCCCCTGGATCCCCAGGAGCAGGCCGCTTTCCTGGAGTTGCTGCAACGGGTCTCGGACGCGACCGCGGCTCTGCGCAACCCCGCGACCCGGCTCCCGGACCGGCCGGCACCGTGACCCACCAGAGCGGACCGCACGAGCAACGACGGGGCCCGCCCCGCCCCCAGGCCGGAGTGGCCGGAAGGGACGGGACGGGCCCATTGCCTAAAAACCCTGAGTTACCGGGTCAACGACGGTCGCCTCAGCGCTTGCCGTGGTGGCGGTGGTGCTTCACAACCTTGAAGCTGCTGTTGACGCACACGTTGCCGAACGCCGGGTTCAACGCCGCAATGAAGTTCACGGTGTTGCCGCACAGGTTGATGGGAACGTGCACCGGCATCTGGATGAGGTTGCCCGAAAGCACGCCGGGCGAGCGGACGGCGGAGCCGGCCGCGTGGCTGTCGGCGAAGGCAGCCGAACTCCCGCCCAGTGCGGTCCCGGCCGCGAGAGCAGCCATGGCGGTAATCCGAGTGATCCGTGACATTCCGAACCTTTCGATCATTCCAAGCGACCCACTGCCGCTCCGTTCTTCCCTTCGGCACTCAGATCGCGACCATTAGGGCAACCGCTGACAATTCCCTCTTTCGCGTTGTTTTACTCATGTAACCCACTCTCCCGTGGCCCATTCCAGCGACCCCCGCCCCGCACACACGGCACCACCGGGCCACCCGGAGCCGGACCGGTCGGCCCCGCCCGCCCGTCAACCCGCCATCGGCGCCTGGCAGTAAGGGCAGGCGGTGGCTCCCCGGACCGCGGAATGGCGGCCACAGTCGGGGCACACCCGACCCAGCCAGCAGGCGTCGTCGCCGCCCTGCTCCGGCGGACCGCCCATCGCATCGCTCCGCAGGTGCCGCGCCAGGACCCGGGCATGACTGAGGTGTATCGGCATCACGGCGGTCTGCAGGACCAACGGCCCGCCCCGCGCCAGCCCGTGGAGGCGCCGGAGCCCCGCGGCGCGCACCGGATCCCCGAGTTCACACTCGTACCGGTCGGCGAAGGCCGGATACCTCGCCTCCCGCACTCCGTACCATCGCCACAACGCGGCCGACGGTGCGACGGCCGCCAGCCACACGTCCGGGTACGTGATCCCGGACGGGCGTCCCAGCGGCAGACTCCGGTCGACCAGCACCCTCGTCCCGGGCCACGACCGCGCGACGGCGTACATCGATTCCGTCCAGACGCTGCGGGCGGTCCCACCGGCGGCCTGGCCATGGCGTTCCGGTCGTTCCTCACCACTCACCGGGCGCACTCCTTGTCCTCGGACAGCCCTTCGAGGCTCTCACGCGCCGCGCACCGCGGAGCGGTCCCGCGCCCGGCCCGTGGATCAGACCTCACGGTCGGTACCGGGAACGCCGGCCGGTCGCACGCCGGCACTAAGCTGGTCCGGAGCGGTACGCACGAGCGAGGACCGATGGCTGAGGGCGAGCAGGAGCTGGCGGCCGCACAACGGCGCCACTGGCAGGAGACCTACGCCGCGCACCCCGGTATGTACGGGGGCGACCCCTCCGCCCCGGCCCGGTACGCCGCCGAGGTGTTCCGCACCGCCGGTGCCGAACGGGTGCTGGAGCTGGGCGCCGGTCATGGCCGCGACACCCTCCACTTCGCCCGTGCGGGATTCGCGGTCCACGCCGCCGACTTCAGCGCCACCGCCCTCGACCAGCTGCGCGGCGTCGCCCGGGACCAGGGCCTCGGCGACCGGATCACGACCGCCGTCCACGACGTCCGCGACCCCCTGCCGCTGCCGGACGACTCGGTGGACGCGGTCTTCGCGCACATGCTGTTGTGCATGGCCCTGTCGACGCGGCAGATCCGGGGCGTGGTCGCCGAGGTCCGTCGCGTGCTGCGCCCCGGAGGCGTCTTCGTCTACACGGTCCGGCACACCGGCGACGCCCACTACGGCGCCGGTGTCGCGCACGGTGACGACATCTACGAACACGGTGGTTTCGCGGTCCACTTCTTCGACCGCGACCTGGTGGACACCCTCGCCGCGGGCTGGCAGCTGACCGAGGTCCACGGCTTCGAGGAGGGCGGGCTTCCGCGCCGCCTGTGGCGCGTCACCCAGTCCCTGCCCCGGTGAGGCGAGCGGGCGGCCATCGAGGGCGAAGGCGGCCGGCTTGCAGGAGACGCGGGCGCTCGCGGCCGCCTCCTCGCGGGTGAGCGGGCGATGCTCGCGCCGGACCCGAGCAGGTCGGGGCCCGGTGCGGGGGATGCCCTAATTCCGTGAGTAGACGACGAGGACCTGCTCCGGGGCGTCGGCGACGGTGAACGCCGCGTGGCCGAGGGTCAGCTCGCCGCGGGAAGGGTGCCGGACGCGTTTGGTGCCGGTGCGGTGGGTGGCGATGTCGTACCGGGGCCACCAGGCGTCCGCCTCGACGCTGCCCGCACGCAGTTCCTCCGCGAGCCGGGCGAACCGCTCGTCGCCCGGGTGCCGTCCGGCGTTCGTCCGGAGCCGGGCGAGGACCGACTGCGCCACCGCCTCCCAGTCGACGAGTACGTGCCTGGCGTCGGGGTCGAGGAACACCCAGCGTGCGAGGTTCGGTCGCTCGGTGTCCCGCCGGAGGGCGAGCCCGGGGAAGAGCTCGGCCGCCGGGTCGTTCCAGACGAGCACGTCGGTGGTGGCGCCGGTGACGTAGGCCGGGGCGGGAGCGACGAGTGCAAGGACCGCGGCCACCTCGGGAGCGACGGTCTCGACCGGGGACGGGGGCGGGGCCTCGCGGGTGACGGCGTGCTGCCGGCCGGCGGCCCCGTCGGCCAGGGCGCGGAGGTGGGCCCGCTCGTCCCCGGCGAGCCGCAGGGTGTCCGCGATCGCCGCGAGGACCTGGTCGGAGGGGCGCACGTCCCGCCCCTGCTCCAGGTACGCGTACCAGGTCGTGCTCACCCCCGCCAGGACCGCGAGTTCCTCCCGCCGCAGGCCGGGCGTGCGGCGGCGGGCCGATCCCGGAAGTCCCACCTCGGCCGGGCTGGTCCGCTCGCGCCGCGCCCGCAGGAACGCGCCGAGCTCGCGCCGCCGGGCGGCCGCCACCGCGGCCTTCCGCTCGCCGCCCATCCTGGTACTCCCGGTTCCACCATCAAGCACGTCTGGATACCGCCTCTCGCGGCGTGTGGACTACGTCGTCATGAAGGCATGGCACATGACCACACCCCAAAGCGGCCTGCACCGCGCGGAGTTGCCCGACCCCCTGCTGCGCGGCGGCGGCGCGACACTCGATGTCCTCGCCGCGCAGGTCCCCGCGTACACCGGCGCCCTCGTGGCCGGCGGGCGCGGCGGATTCCCGACGCCGATCGTACTGGGGCCCTGCGGGATCGGCCGGGTGACGGCCACGGCTGACGACGTGTTCGGGGTGCGGCCGGGCGATGTCGTCGTCGCGTGCGGCCTCTTCCGGTCCGGTCGGGTGTCCCGTCCGGAGGAGGCGCTGCTGGCGTGGACCGGTATCGGCGGTGACGGCCGGGCCACCCCGACCACCGAGCGCATCCGCGAGGTGTGGCGCGACGGCCTGTACGCCGAGCGGGCGGTACAGCCGGAGCGGACACTGGTCGCGCTGCCCGGCGCGGACGCGTACCCGGCTCCGGAGCGGCTCGCGTTCCTGCCGTGGCTCGGCGTCGCGGCGGAGGCGATCGACCGCGCGGGGGTACGCGCGGGACACGTCGTCGCCGTGGTCGGCACGACCGGGCAACTCGGGGCGGCGGCCGTGCTCGTCGCGCTCGCCCGCGGTGCCGCGGCGGTCGTCGCGGTCGGGCGTCATCGTGGCTCGCTCGACGCCCTCGCGGGCCTGGACCCGCGCGTGGTGCCCGTGCCGCTCAGCGGTGACCGCGCCGCCGACGGGCGGGCGATCGCGACGGCTGCCGGGCCGGTCGACGTGGTCGTCGACACGCTCGGCGCGGTGCCGAGCCCCGACCCGACGATGGCCGGGTACGACGCGCTGCGTCCGGACGGGTCCTGGGTCCTCGTCGGCGGGGTACGGCAGGATCTGCCGATCCCGTACGGCGACTTCATGCACCGTCGGCTGACGCTGCGCGGATCGTGGATGTGCCGCGAGACGACCCTCTGCGAGCTGTGGTCGATGGTCCGCGGTGGCGTCCTCGACCTCTCGGTGCTCGACATCACGGTCGTCGGGCTCGACGACCCCGCCGCGGCGCTGGCCGCGGCCGCGCGCTCACGCGGGCTGGGCGTCGTCGTCCTGGTCCCGTGACGGTTTGGCGGACCGAACGCGGCCGGCCCCGCCTCGCTCGGCGGTGGGGCCGGCGTCCGCCCGCACCTCACTCGCGCCGATCCCCTTGGCATGGGCATGATTTGCTGCTTCACTGCGCACGTTAGGAAGGTTTCCTAACAACTCTGGACACGGGTCTCCACCTCCACTTCCGAGAGGACGGTTCCCCGATGGGCCGCAAGACCACGACGTCCCTGATGGCCGGCGCGGTGCTCACCGCCCTCCTCGCCCTCACCCCCCTCTCGCCCACCGGGGCCGGTCCGGCGCGCACCGCCGCCGCGAACCCGGTGCCCCGGGCCGCCGACCAGGGCCCGGACCGGCGCCCGGCGCAGCCGTTCCGCCACCCGGGCGTCCTGGTCGGCGGGCGACAACTCGCCTTCGTCAAGGACCGGTTGGGCGCCGGTGCCGAACCGTGGAAGTCCGCCTTCGCGGCACTGCGGGCCAGCCGGTACGCCTCCCTCGACTGGCAGCCCAAACCGCGCGCCACCGTCGAATGCGGCTCCGCTTCCCACCCCGACAACGGCTGCTCCGACGAACGCAACGACTCGATGGCCGCGTACACGGACGCGCTCCAGTGGGCTCTCACCCACGACCGGCGCTACGCGCACAAGGCGATCACGATCATGGATGCCTGGTCGGCCGTCATCCAGGAACACACCAACTCCAACGCCCAGCTGCAGACCGGCTGGTCGGGCAACAACTGGGCCCGGGCCGCCGAGTTGGTCCGGCACACGGGGGCCGGCTGGCCGGCCGCCTCCGTCGACCGCTTCGCCACGATGCTGCGCACCGTCTACCTGCCCGAACTGACGCCGGGCAGCCCGCGCAAGAACGGCAACTGGGAACTGATCGAGACCGACGCGCTCATGGGCATCGCGGTCTTCCTCGACGACCGCGATGCCTTCGACCGGGCCGTGACGATGTGGCGGAACCGCCTGCCCGCGTACGTCTACCTGGCGTCGGACGGAGCACTGCCGGTGCCCCCGCCGCACGCCGGCATCAACGGGAGGGACGCGCTCGTCAAGTACTGGCAGGGCCAGTCGGACTTCAGGGACGGGCTCGCACAGGAGACCTGCCGCGACTTCGGGCACACCGGTTGGGGTCTGGAGGCGGCCGCGCAGACCGCCGAGACCGCCCGGCTCCAAGGGCTGGACCTGTGGGCCGAGGGTCGGGAGCGCCTGGTCAAGGCCCTGGAGTTCCACACCGCGTACGACAACGGCGCCGGCGCACCGGACTGGCTGTGCGGCGGAACGGTCAAGGCCGGCCTCGGCCCCGCGGTCCAGCTCGCCTACAACGAGTACCACGTGCGGGAGGGCATCGCGATGCCGCACACCGAGCGGTACGTGGCCGCGCACAGCCCGTTCGGGGCCGACTACTTCATCGGCTGGGAGACCCTGACGCACACCGACGCCCCGTGAACGGTGCGCCGGTGCTGCGGCACCGGCCGGAGCCCGGTCGGCCCGGCGTCGGACCGCGGCCCGGGCCCCGCGCGAGCAGTCGCCGCGGGACGGGCGTCAGGAGCGGAAGCCGATGACGCCGAAGCCGGGCCGCGCCTCCGCATGCCGCATCCACTCCAGGCACTGCATGACGGCCTCCACCACCTCGGGCTCCAGCGGCGGCGCGTGCTCCGCCCGCTTGGTGGCCTCGAACTCCTCCAGCGCCCGCGCTATCTGCTTGGGTGTCCACTCGCCGCACCCCGGTGTGTCCGCGTACGGAACGGGCGCGGGCGGAGCGCCGTAGCCGAACGCGCTCACGGACACGGAGGTGATGCGCAGGTCCTTCAGCCCCTGGTCGACCGTCTCCAGCCAACCGCCGCGGTGCGGAGTGAAGCAGTCGTTGGCCAGGAACGAACCGGTCAACGCGCACAGCCTCTTGTAGGCGTAGCCGTACTGGAAGGCGTGGTGGGAGTCGTCGCTGAAGGGACCGCCGTGGACGACCGCGCGGAGCGCTTCGTAGGCGGTGGGGGCGCCCTGCTCGATCGCGTGGCTGAAGTAGTCGTCGTCGCGGGCCAGGTCGTCCGCGAACCGGGTGCGGATCACGTCCAGGAGCTCGTCGTCGCGGGACCCGACCAGGGCCCGGGTCGCGGCGACGTCGAGCAGGTAGACACTCAGGGAGGAACTCATGGCACGACCTTACGGGCGGCCACTGACAGTGCCGTTCTCCACGTGGCCGTGACTGGCCGGTCGCCCCGCCGCGCCCGGTGCCCTCAGGAAACCAAGGCCGGTCCGGTGGTGCCGAGTCGGGCGGGCAGGTGGGCGTAGCCGCGCAGGATCCGGGTGCCGCGGCGACGGGCTCCGGGATGGAGGGTGAGGTGCGGGAAGCGGCCGTAGAGGGCTTGCAGGCCGACCTCGGCTTCCATCCGGGCGAGGGCGGCGCCCAGGCAGTAGTGCCGTCCGCCGGAGAAGGAGAGGTGTTCTTTGGCGTTGGGCCGGGTGATGTCGAACCGGTGCGGTGCGGCGAACAGCGCGGCGTCGCGGTTGGCGCCGGCGAGCAGCAGGGTGACGATCGCTCCGCGTGGCACCTTTTGGCCGCCAACCGTGGTGTCACGGGCGGCGGTTCGCCCCGTGAGGAACACCGGCGGGTCGAAGCGGAGCATCTCGTCGACGGCGTTCGGCCACAGGGACGGGTCGTCGCGGAGGGCGTCGCGCTGGTCGGGGTGACGGTCGAGCAGGGCGATGCCGTTGCCGAGCAGGTTCACGGTGGTTTCGAATCCGGCGGCGAGCACGAGGCCGGCCGTGGCGCGCAGCTCGGTCCCGGTCAGGCCCCGGCCGTCTTCGTCACGGGCGGTGACCAGCTGGCTGAGGAGGTTGGCGCCGGGCTGCCGTCGGATCCGTTCGATGTGCTGCGCCAGCCAGGTGTCGAAGTCGGTCAGGCTGCGTTCGACGGTCAGGAACCGCCGCCAGGGCAAGCCGAAGTCGAGACTGGGTGCCGCGCCCGTACCGAAGCGGAGCACACGGTGCCGCTCGGCGTGGGGGACGCCGAGGATTTCGGCGATCACGGTGACCGGCAGCAGGCCGCAGTACGTGGTGATCAGATCGACGTCGGCGGCGCCGGGCGTGCGGCGTTGCAGGTCGTCGAGGAGTTCCTCGGCGATCTCCGCGGTGCGGGTGCGGAGTTGCTGCACGGCGCGCACGGAGAAGACGCGGGTGACGAGCCTGCGGTATCTGGTGTGCTCGGGCGGCTCGGTGACAAGCAAGGACGGGGGCTTCAACGGTCCGACGGGCGCGGACTCGCGGGCCCAGGAGGCCAGTTGCGCGAGCGTTCCCCCTGTGGCGGGTGCGACGCCGGTACGGAAGTCGTTGCTGGTGAGCACCTCGTGGACGACGGGGTGGGAGGCCGTGACGAAGCCGTAGCGGCTGCGGTGCACGGGCCCGTCCGCGCGGATGCGGTCCATCAGGTGGCGCTCGATCGCGGCCGCCTCGCCCTGGGAGCGCGGGTTCCGGGAGAGCGCCACCAACTGGCCGTGCAGGTCGCCCCGGCGCGCCGCGCGGTCCATGGCCAGCCGGGGCAGGGCGTGCCCGAGGGCCCACCGGACGTGGCGGGCGAACAGCCGTTGCGGGAGGGGGAGGCTACTCATGACGTGGGTCGCTTCCTTCCGTGGTGCGCCGGCCCGTACGCGCTCGGGCGGGGCACGGCCGGTCGCTTACGGGGGCGCGGAAAGGTGGGGTCGTCGGGCTCCTTGCGCAGGGCCGGTCCGGCGGGGCCGGCACGGTTGCCGCGCCGCACAGACTTGCACTGCAAGTCACTGGTGCAAGGACGCTAGACTTGCAGTGCAAGTGATGTCAAGGATCGGGCGACGCCGCAGCCGGACAGGCCGCGGCCGGGAGGGTGACGTGACGGTTCGAGGCACCGGCCGCGGCAGAAGACTCGGCCTGACGCGACAGAAGGTGATCGCCGCAGCCGTGGCGATGATCGACCGCGACGGCGCCGACGCCTTCTCCCTGCGGAAACTCGCCGTCGAACTCGACGTCGAGAACATGTCCCTCTACAGCCACGTGCCCAACAAGGACGCCCTCCTGGACGGCGTGGCCGAAACGCTCCTCGCCGAGGTCGACTTCCCGCAGAACGACACCGACAGCTGGCAGGACCGCATCCGCGCCCACGCCGCGGCCTTCCGCGCCGAGGCCCAGCGCCATCCGAAAGCGTTCCCTCTCGTACTCACCCGCCCCACGCGGTCCCCCGCGGCGCTGCAGGCTCTCCACTCCACCTTGGCCACCCTCACCGACCTCGACCTCGCCCCGGAGGAGAGGGTCCACGTCCTCCGCAGCTACACCGCCTTCATGATCGGCTCGATCATGCGGGAACTGGGCCACGCCATCTACCTGGGCTCCCTGGACGACCAGCAGATCCAGCAGCAGCGCGACGACATTGCGGCCACCGGCGACCCGGTCCTGATCGCCACCGCCCCTTACCTGACCGCCGGCAACCACGACGCCGAGTTCCACTACGGACTGGAACTGCTGATCGCCGGCCTGGCAGCCCGGGCCGGCGTCCCGTACGACGAAGGCCCCGCCAAGCCTTGACCAGGGACCGCGGCGCCCGCTCCCCGGGCGCCGCGTCACACCCAGGCGAACGGGCGCCGCACGCCGCTCAGCGCCGCCTTCCCGGGCCTCCGCTCACTCTCCCGGCTCGTTGCGCCGCGCGGACCGGGCGCGCGCGGCATCGTGGGCACCGCGCAGCAACCGCACGACCAGCTCCCCCGTCCGCTCACCGGGATTGACCACCGAGATCCAGCCGAGTGCCCCGTAGACCGGGTGGGGCAACACCACATCGACGGCCGAGTGGTCCCGAGGCCGGCTGAGGCTCCGCGGCTCCTCCTCCGTCAGCTCACAGAACGTCGCCCGGTCGATGTGGATGTTCACCCGCCAGCGCCCCGAAGGGTCGAGGTCGGATGCGGTGTCGTCGGGGTAGTTCTTGGTGACGATGGTCCCGTAGGGCTGGGTGTTCCGAGGCATCTGGCCGTCGGGCGCGTAGTAGAAGAACGCGTCCCCCCACACCAGCTCCGGCAGGTCGCCGCCGGCCTCCGGGAGGACCACCAGCGCCCCGTCGAAGCCGCGCACCGCCGCGATGATCTGTTCCTGTTCCATACTCATGCTTAAAGCATCTCCTTCAAGTGCTTCTGTGGGGTTGGCCAATGGGTGAGCCGGTGAGCGGTGCGGAACGGGCAGCGCTCCGCACGGTCGATGTCGCCAGGGAGTCGGGGTACTCCGTGCAGCAGGTGCGCGACCTGGAGCGGCTCGGGGTCCTTCCCCCGGCCGCTCGCTCGGGCAACGGGTACCGCGCCTATACGGCGGTTCACGTGCACGCACTGCGCGCCTACCGAGGACTCGCGGGTGCCGTGGGTCCGGTCGCGGCCCGGCGGCTGCTCGCGGAACTCCGGACCGGCACACTCGCGGAAGCGGCCGCGGCGATCAACGAGGTCCATGTGCGGCTCGCGCGGGAACGGGACGAAGCCCTGCGCGCCCAACAGGCGTTGCGCGCGATCCAGGCCGAGGCGGGCACGCCCGAGTTCGAGCAGGACGGCGACGCGATGACGATCACGGAGCTCGCCGGAGCGCTCCATGTGCGCACCTCGACCCTGCGGTTCTGGGAGCAGGAAGGACTCGTCACGCCCGAGCGCGTGACGTCACTGCGAGCCCGTCGTTACGATCTCTCCGCGATCAGGGCGGCCCGCATCGTCGCGGCCCTCCGCGGCACCGGCTACGGCGTTCCGGCAGTGCGCGAGATCGTCGGCTCCCTGCACCGGCTCGACGGCCTGGGAGCGACCGGGCACATCCTGCAGCAACGCCTCGACCAGATCGCGACCCGGACCGTGGCACTGCTCCGAGCCGGCGCCGACCTGGCAGCCGTCGTCACGCTCCCCGCCGAACCGACGACCACGGCCGCGACCACACGTCCTGTCAGGTGAGGAGGCGGTGGCCGCCGTCCACGTCCAGCACCGTGCCGGTGATGAATCCGTTGCGCATCACCGAGAGGAACGCCTGGGCGATGTCGTCGGGGGTGCCGATGCGTCGGGCGGGGAGTCGCTCGGCCAGCTCGGCGAAGGCCGCCTCCTTGTCCATGCCGAGCTGGTCCCAGAGGGAGGTGTCCACCCAGCCGGGAGAGATCACGTTCACCCGCACCGGCGCCAACTCGATCGCCAGGCCGTATGCCAGGGACGCGAGCGCGCCGTTGGCCGCGGCCACGATGGTGTTCGATCCGTTCGGTCGGTACGCGTTGATTCCCGAGGTGTAAGTGATCGACCCGGTCACCCGCCCGACCGCGTGTCTGCCTACGAGCCACGCACCGAGGAGCCGCACCCGGCACCGCCGAACACGACGCGCTGGTACTGCTGGCGATGACGGCCCAGGACACCGGCACCTCGTAGCGCTCACCGGTGCGACTGCCACCGTGCACCTGGCGTGCTTGGGGTGGGGCGGTGGCGTACCCCTGGCATGATCGACGGGTGACCAGAGATTCCGTACGGCTCGGCAGTCCGGGACACGTCCTGTTCGACGTCGACGGCACGTTGATCGACGCGGTGAGCAACCAGCGCCGGGTGTGGCGAGCGTGGGCGGAGCGGTACGGGCTGGACGCGGACGAGGTGTACGAAGTGGCCTTGCGCACCCGCCCGATGGAGACGTTCGCGCGGGTCGCCGCGGACCGCGATCCGCACGCCTGCCTGGGCACGCTGCACAAGTTGGAGGACGAGGACGTGCGGTCCGGCGTCTACGGTGCCTTCGACGGCGCACCGGAGCTGCTGCACGGTCGGCCCTCAGGGTCCTGGGCACTGGTGACCTCGAACTACGAACACGGGTGCGCGGCCGCTTCCTGCGGGCGGGCCTGCCGCTGCCGAGCGTGATCGTGGACGCGGCGGCGGTCGAGGAGGGCAAGCCCTCCCCCGTTCCGTACCTGCGGGCCGCCGCCCAACTGGGTGCCGAGCCGAGCCACTGCCTGGTCGTCGAGGACGCCGCGTCCGGAGTCCAGTCCGGACTGCGGGCCGGCATGACGGTGTGGGGCGTGAACACCTCGGTCGCCGTGGAGGGCGTGCACCGCCACTTCAACAGCCTGCGCGAGGCGGTCCCGCACATCCTGGCCTTCGCGTCCGGAGCACCGGGGGACGCCGCGGCTTGAGCCCGTCCGCCGGCACGGGGCCCTACGGGGTCGGGGTCGTCGGCGACGCGGGTTCGGGGGGGGCGCCGTTTCCTCCCGTAGCCGTGCCCGGCCTGATGCGCGCCGACGTGCCCGTGTCTCTCTGTCTTTCGGCAGAGGGACACATCGCCCGCAGGGTTCATGCCGACACGCAGTTGGACGTCGATACTGGTCAGCGTGGCGCGCACCAACCCTCTCCGTCGATTCGCCCGCTGTCGCCCGCCTGTCGGAACGGCCTCGGGCGGGTCCGCGCACGCCATGGCGGTGACCGCCGGTGTGGCGATCGCCGGCCTGGGCGTGTACGTGATGGTCGGGCACCTCGGGTTCCTGCCGCACCCGTGGTTCCAGTTGTCGGCACTCGCCGCCGGTGCCGCGCTCTTCCCGCTGTGCCGCCGGTTCCCCGTGGCCGTGCTGCTGACGCTCGCCGTGCTGAGCGGCCTCTCGCCCGGAGTCGGGCCGATCACGGCGGCGGCCGCGTACGCGATTGCGCGCCGGACGGTCCGGACACGTTGGCGTGCCCGGCTGCTCGCCACGGCCGGTGGCCTTGCCGTGGGGTCCGCGGCGGCGGTCGCACCGTGGCTCGGTCCGGGGCCGGTGCCGTACGGGTTGGCGCTCGGTCTGGTGCTGGCGTCGACCGCCGTGGTCGTGCCTGGCCTGGTCGGCACGGCGCACGGGCAGCAGGGCCGCTTGCTGCGGGCGCTGCGCGAGCGCGGTGACGCGGCCGAACGGGCCCGCCGGTTCGCGGACAGCGAGGCCCGGATCCACGAGCGGTCCCGGATCGCCGCGGAGATGCACGATCTGGTGGGGCACCGGCTCAGTCTGATCTCACTGCACGCCGGGGGGCTGGAGCTGGCCTTGGACCGGGCGGCACCCGAACTGCGCGAGGAGGCCGTCCTGGTGCGGCGGACCACCCGGGACGCGATGCGTGAACTGCGGCAGGCGCTCGGGGTCCTCGGTCCGCTCGGCCGGGACACCGGGCCGGATGCGCTCACCGACGCTACCGGCACCCGCGCCGACATCGAGACGCTGGTGGCGGAGTCCCGCGACGGCGGGATCGCCGTCCGGCTCGACTGGACGGGGCCGGATCTCGTTGCCCGCCCGGCGCCGGTGCGTCGGGCGGTGCACCGGGTCGTACGGGAGGCCCTGACCAATGTGCACCGGTACGCGACCGCGTCGCACGTGACCGTCACGGTCGTGCACGACGACGAGAAGGTGCGGGTCACCGTCCGCAACGGTGCACCGCCGAAGCAGCCGGCCGCCGCCAGGGACATGGGCACCGGCCGCGGACTCACCGGCCTCAGGGAGCGGGTGGAGCTGCTCGGTGGGTCGTTCGACGCCGCCGGGCTGCCGTCCGGCGGGTTCGAGGTGGACGCGACGGTGCCGGCAGATCCGGCCGCCCCTGCCGAGCCCGGTAACGCCGACGAAACGGAGGAAACGCGGGAAGCGCGGGACCGACCAGGCGCGGACGTCCGGGCCGGTGCGGACGAGCGGAGCGGTGGCCGGCAGCCCGGTGACGAGGAGCCCGTTCCGGCCGAGCGCCCGACCACCGAGGCGCTGATGCTCGCCGTCGGCCTGGTGGGACTGTGCGTGCTGATGGTCCTCGGAGTCACCTTCGTCTACGCCACCCGGCCGCACGCCGCGGGGCCGCGTCCGCTGCCCCGCGTCGGCATGACCTACGAGGAAGTGGCGGGGCTCGGCGTCCTGGACAACGCGGCGGTACGGGCCGCCGCCACCGGCCACGAACCGCCGCGCCCCGGCGGCTCGGCCGGCTGCATCTACCCGTTCAACGGCGCCACCGAGAGCCGCCCCGGCAGCCTGATCGTCGCCCGCTACTGCTTCGACGCCGCGCAGCGTCTGATCGCCATCGACCACTTCGCCGTCCCGTCGGTCCGGGACGCCGCACCCTGGGAGACCCCGTGACCGAGCCCACCCCGCCCATCCGTGTCCTGCTCGCCGACGACGAGACGATGATCCGGCACGGTGTCCGCCTGATCCTCCGGCATGCCGACGGCATCGACGTCGTCGCCGAGGCGCCGGACGGACGGCAGGCCGTCGACATGGCCGCCGCCCACCATCCCGACGTTGCACTGGTGGACATCCGGATGCCGGTGTGCGACGGCCTGGCCGCGATCGCACCGCTGCTCGCCCTCGACCCCGCGCCGCGGGTGGTGATGCTGACGACCTTCGGGGACGAGGCCAACGTGATCCGGGCACTGCGGGAGGGCGCCTCCGGCTTCCTCCTCAAGGACGAAGGCCCGCAGGAGCTGATCAGCGCGGTGCGGGCGGCCGCCGCCGGCGATGCCGTGCTCTCGCCGGGCGTCACCGGGGCGGTGATCGCCCGGATGTTGCGCGGTGGCGATCCGGAAGCCGCGGACCGCGCGCTCGCGGACGAGCGGACCGCCCGGCTCACCGCCCGGGAGCGGGAGGTCCTCGCGATGCTCGGAGAGGGACTGTCGAACCAGGACATCGCCGGGCGGCTCGGCATCGGGATCGGCACGGTGAAGACGCACGTCGGCGCGATCCTGGACAAGACCGGTTCGACGAGCCGGGTGCAGGCCGCCCTACTGGCCCACCGGACGGGCCTGACGTCCTGACGTCCTGAGGCCCAGGACTCCCGAGCTCCCGGCTCCCGGCTCCCGGCTCCCGGCTCCCGGCTCCCGAGGGAACGGTCCTTGCCGATCCCGACCCCGACCCCGATCTTGATTCCGATCCCTGCTGTCTCTTCCCAAAGGCAGAGACCCGGCCGCCGGAGCTGGGTCGAAGAGCAGAGAAGGACCCGGCAGAACCCTGCCTTGGGCAGAGGCCAACTCCAGCCGCCAGAACGATGTTTCCGCAGGTGGGAGCGGTGAGGATGGATGTGTTCCCCCGGTCCGCCGCAGTGGCTGCGGACCGTCGCACCCAGGCGGAGTACACATGTCGCAGCTGTCTTCTTCCCCTCGTTCCCCCGTCGCTTCGTTCCCCCGCTCCCCCGTCGCAGAACCGGCCGCCCGCGCCACCGACCTGACCAAGGTGTACGGGAAGGGTGAGACCCGGGTCACGGCCCTCGACGCGGTGTCCGTGGAGTTCGCCCGGAGCCGCTTCACCGCCGTCATGGGCCCCTCCGGGTCCGGCAAGTCCACCCTGATGCACTGCCTGGCCGGTCTGGACAAGGTGACGTCGGGTTCGGCCTGCGTCGGCGACACCGAGCTCGCTCGACTGACGGAACGTCAACTCACCGCGCTCCGGCGGGACAAGGTGGGTTTCGTCTTCCAGGGCTTCAACCTGCTGCCCACCCTCAGCGCGCTGGAGAACATCACGCTGCCGCTGCGGATCGCCGGACGGCAGCCCGACCCGGCCTGGTTGGAGACCGTCGTCGCCACCGTCGGGCTGGCCGACCGGCTGGACCACCGGCCCGTCGAGCTCTCCGGCGGCCAGCAGCAGCGGGTCGCCGTGGCCCGTGCGCTGGTTTCCCGGCCCGAGATCGTCTTCGCCGACGAGCCGACCGGAAACCTCGACTCACGATCCGGCGCCGAGATCCTCGGCTTCCTGCGCGACTCGGTAAGGGAGTTGGGGCAGACGGTGGTGATGGTCACTCACGACCCGGTGGCCGCCGCGCACGCGGACCGGGTGGTGTTCCTCGCCGATGGGCGCGTCGTCGACGAACTGCACGAGCCGACCTCGGGCGCCGTACTCGACCGGATGCTCCAGTTCGAGGCCCGGGACCAGGAGCGGGAACCGGAACGGGAACGAGGCCGAGAGCGGGAGCGGGACCAGAACCGGACGCGCTGACACCGTCCGTCCCGAAACCTCCCCGCACCTCGGCCCACCACCGCACCCCTCCCCCATCTCCCTGCTCCCGAAAGCTCCCCATGCTGCGAACAACCCTGCGCAACGTCCTCGCGCACAAGGCCCGTCTGGTCATGACCGCCCTGGCGGTCTGTCTCGGTGTCGCGTTCGTCTCCGGCACCCTCGTCTTCGCGGACTCCTCCGCCGCCGCCTACCGTGCCGCCGCGTCGAAGAACTTCGCGGACGTCGCGGTCACCGTGACCCCGAAGGACCCGCCGCCCGGATCCGCCGCGCACCAGCGCACCTCGGTGCTCGACGACGCGCTCGTGCGGAAGCTCACCGATGTGCCCGGGGTCGCCGCCGTGCGGCCGTCGGTCGACGGCTCGGCCGTCCTGTCCGCCGCGGACGGCGCTCCGCTCCGGGCCGGCAAGTCCTGGGCGAACCTGGCCGCCGCCTACGTACCCGGCAAGGACGGCAAGGACAGCCGGTACCCGCTGGTCGAGGGCCACGCCCCCCGGAACGGCGGCGAACTGGCCGTGGACAGCGGGACCGCCGCCGCGGGCGGGTTCCGCATCGGTGACACGGTCACCCTGGCCACCGACGGCCCGGTCCTGACGAAGCGTCTGGTGGGCCTCGTCACCACCGAGGACAGCCGGGTGGTCGCGGGCGGCACCCTCGCCCTGTTCGACAAGGCCACCGCCCAGCAGTTGTTCGCGTCCCCGGGCCACTACACCGGGATCGACCTGTCCGCCGCTCCCGGCACCGACCAGTTCGCGCTCTCCGACCGCGTGGGTGCCGTACTCCCGGCCGACCGGGCCGAGGCCACCAGCGGCGCCGCCCAGGCCGCCCAACAGGCCGGCTACCTCGACACGTTGACCCGGGGCTACACCAAACTGCCGCTGGTCTTCGCCGGGGTTTCGCTGTTCATCGGCTCGTTCCTCATCGTCAACACCTTCACGATGCTCGTCACCCGGCGCACCCGCGAGATCGCGCTGCTGCGGGCGATCGGCGCTTCACGTCGCCAGGTGGTCCGCTCCGTCCTCGCCGAGGCGGCCCTGCTCGGCCTCGCCGCCTCGGTCGCCGGCTTCCTGCTCGGACTCGGCATCGCCTCCGTGCTGCCCGACATCCTGAGCACCGCACAGGACACGCTGCCCAACGGGCCGCTGGTGATCGGCCCGCGCCCGGTGATGGCCGCGCTCGGTGTCGGCGTGGGCGTCACGGTGCTCGCCGCGTGGCTGCCCTCCCGCAGGGCGGCGGGCATCGCGCCCGTCGAGGCGATGCGCTCGGCCGACCAGGCCCCCTCCCCCGGCCGGTCCCGCCTGCGCGGCGTGGTGGGGCTGGTCCTTCTCGTCCTCGCCGCCGGGCTGTTGGTGTCGCTGACCGGGGCGAAGGACGCCTCGGTCGAGAACCTGCAGGGCGCGATGCTCGGCTGCGGCATCCTCGCCGTCTCCATGATCGTGCTGGCGCCGCTGCTCGCCGGCCCGGTGATCCGGCTCACCGGCCGACTGACCGGCCGTTTCGGCGTCACCGGCCGGCTCGCGCGGGAGAACGCGCTGCGCGACCCGCGGCGCACCGCGGCCACCGCCTCCGCCTTGATGATCAGCACCGCGCTGGTCGCCGGACTCGCCGTCATCGGCAACTCCACCGGGCAGGCGCTGGACCGTCAGGCCGCCGCCGGCCTCGGCGCCGACTACGTGATCAGCACCCGCACCCCGACGACCGGCATCGACCCGGCCGCCGTGACGCGGGTGAGCGGCACCCCCGGAGTGCGGACCGCGGCCGCCATCGCGGACTCCACCCTGTTCACCGGCGGCAAGGTCCAGCAGATCTCCGGCATCGACCCGGCCGCCGTGGACGCGGTCATGAGGCTGCACTTCCTCAACGGCTCCGCGAAGGACCTCGGGCCGGGCCGGATCGCGATCTCCGGCACGCTCGCCCGGGAGCACGGACTGAGCACGGGCGGCCGGTTGACCGCGCGCATGGGGCTCGGCCAGGCGTTCCAGCAGTACACCGTCGTCGGCGTCTACCAGGACAACCCGGTCGCCCGCGACGCTTTGGGCGCCCGCGCCGAAGTGCAGAAGACCGGCTTCCTGCCCGGCTCCGCTCAGCGGATCCTCGTCCGCACCGACAGCGGCGCCACCTCGCAGACCCTCGCGAACGGCCTGCGCACCGCGGTGGGCAACAACCCGCTGCTGAAGGTCCAGGACCGGTCGGAGCTCGTCCACGAGGCCGCCGGCACCATGGGCAATCTGCTGGTCCTGATGTACGGGCTGCTCGCCATCGGTCTCGTGATCACCTCGCTGGGCATCGTGAACACCCTGGCCATGTCGGTGTCGGAGCGGACTCGGGAGATCGGTGTGCTGCGCGCCATCGGCATGGACCGCGCCGGGATCCGGCGCATGGTCCGGCTGGAGTCCCTGACCGTCGCCGCGTTCGGCACGCTGTTGGGCCTGGTCGGCGGGGTGTTCGGCGCGTGGGCGGTCGGTGCGCTGGCCAACGGCGCGCTGACGCAGTACTCGCTGGTACTCCCCTGGGGGACGCTGCTGCTGATCTGTCTGCTGTCCCTTGTGATCGGCGCGGTGGCGGCGGTCGTTCCGGCCCGCCGAGCGGCTTCCCTGAGCCCGCTGCGGGCCGTCGCGGAGGCGTAGGAGCGCCCGGTTTGTAGCGGTGCGCCGGCCGCGGCGGCTTTCCGTGACGGGCCGGCGTCACCACCTCGTGCCCCACCCACAGCACCGTTTTGAACGCGTTCAATTCTGCAGGCTAGGGTGGTGTGCACCGAAGTTGAGGGGGCTCGATGAAGATAGTGCTGCCCGGAGGAACCGGACAGGTGGGCGCGATCCTCGACCGTGCGCTGACGGCGGCCGGTCACGAGGTCACGGTGTTGACCAGGCGCCCGAGGCGGCAGCGTGACATCGGCTGGGACGGGGCCACGCTCGGTGCCTGGGCGGAGGCGGTCGACGGCTGCGATGTCGTGATCAACCTGGCCGGACGCAGCGTCTCCTGCCGCTACACCGCCGAGAACCTGCGCGCCATGATGGATTCCCGGGTCGACTCGGCGCGGGTGGTCGGCGAGGCGATCGCCGCCGCCGCGCGACCACCACGTGTCTGGCTGCAGATGAGTACCGCGACGATCTACGCCCATCGCTTCGACGCGGCACACGGCGAGGCGGCGGGGGTGATCGGCGGCTCGGAGGCCGGGGTACCGGACTACTGGGCGTACAGCATCGACATCGCGAAGAACTGGGAGCGGGCGCAGGCCGACGCGCCGACACCGGCGACGCGGAAGGTGGCGCTGCGCTCGGCGATGGTCATGAGCCCGGATCGGGGCGGGGTCTTCGACGTACTGCTGCGGATGGCACGGCTGGGGCTGGGCGGGCCGGTGGCCGGCGGTGCGCAGTACGTCTCCTGGATCCACGACGAGGACTTCGTGCGGGCGGTGGAGTTCCTGATCGCCCGGGACGACCTCGAAGGGCCGGTGAACCTCGCGTCGCCGGGCCCCCTCCCGCACCGGGAGTTCATGCGGGCACTGCGCACGGCCCAGGGCGTCCCGGTGGGGCTGCCGGCGCCGCGGTGGATGGCGGAGCTGGGGGCGTTCGCGCTGCGCACGGACACGGAGCTGCTGCTCAAGAGCCGCCGGGTGGTACCGGGTCGGCTGGGTGCGGCCGGGTTCGGCTTCGCACATCCTGAATGGGAGGGGGCGGCCGCTGACCTCGTCCGACGGGCCAAGGCGTCGCGTTCGGACCACCGGGCGGGCCGGAGGTTGCCGGGAGCGGCGGCACGGCAGCGATCCTGAACCTCGTCGCCGGTGGCCGCCACCGCAGCGTCGACCGGGGCGACGCACGTCACATGCGTGCGTGTCACATCCCGCCGGCCTCATCCGTCAGAGGAGTGCAGCCACCGACAACGGCATGAGGAGCTCATTGTGGATGCCCGTTTGAACGTCTTCGAGAGTCCGATCGCAGGCAAGTTCCTGAAGCACATCGTCTCGGCGAGCAAGGTGATCGTGGACTCACCGCTGCCGGCCGCGACCCAGCAGCTGGTGGCGCTCCGCGCGAGCCAGATCAACGGCTGCGGCTTCTGCGTCGACATGCACACCAAGGACGCCGCGGCCGCCGGTGAGACATCGGTGCGGCTCAACCTGGTCGCGGCGTGGCGGGAGGCCACGGTCTTCACCGAGGCCGAGCGCGCCGCGCTGGAACTGGCGGAAGAGGGGACCCGCATCGCGGATGGTGCCGGTGGGGTCACGGACGAGGTCTGGGCCCGGGCCACCGAGCACTACGACGAGGAGCAGCTCATCGCCCTGGTCTCCCTGATCGCCCTCATGGGCACCTTCAACCGGCTGAACGTCATCACCCGGCAGCCCGCCGGCGACTACCAGCCGGGGCAGTTCGGATAACCGGCAGTTCCCGACCCGGAGCCGGGGCCGCCCTGATCCCCACCAAGAGCGGCCCCGGACTCCGGACTCGGGGTTCCGGGGCCGCTCGCTCCGGAACCCCGATCGGGGTCCCCGCAAGGACCGGTACGGGGAAATCGGAGAATGGCCGACTCACGGCGGGCGCCCTCCCCGGCACGGCGCGGGGCGCCTACCGTGACTGCCATGTCATACGGGATTCCCGGCAATGACCCGGTGTCAGTGGAGTCACGTCGCCGCATCTTCGGCGACGACGCCGAGCAGTACGACACGGCCAGGCCCGGCTATCCCCGCCAACTCGTCGCGGACGTACTGGACTTCTCCGCCCTGGCAGCGGGCGAGCCGGCGCTGGAGGTGGGCGCCGGAACCGGCAAGGCCACACTCGCCTTCGCCCGGTCCGGCCTACCGATGACGTGCGTCGAACCGGACGTCCGCATGGCCCGGGTGCTGCGCCACCGCTGCGCGCAACTGTCCGGCGGCGAGGTCGGCATCGAGGTCGCCGACTTCGAAACCTGGCATCCCGCGCGACGCTACGGGCTGCTGTACTGCGCACAGGCATGGCACTGGGTCGACCCCGCCGTACGCTGGGCCAGAGCACAGGCGGCGCTCGCGCCCGGCGGGGCGATTGCCCTCTTCTGGAACCACTGGTTCCTCCAGTGCGGCGACCTGACGGACCGGCTGACCGCCGCCCACACACGGCACGGCGTCGCGATACCGCCGGACACCCTTCTCGACCCCCGCCCCCGTCCCGCCCGCCGGGGACCCGAGGCGCGCCAGTGGCGCGAGATGACGGCGGCCGGCTTCGTCGACCCGGAGCACCGCCTCTACGCCTCCGTACACGAACGGTCCACCTCCGCCCTCATCGGCCTGTTCGCCTCCTACGGCGGCTACCGCGCGCTCCCGCCCGGGCCCCGCGAGCGGGCCTTCACCGAGATGGCCCACCTCATGGACGAACACGGCGGACGCGCCCACGTGAAGGTGGTCACGAGCCTGTTCCTGGGGCGGACACGCGCCGATGCCACCCCGGCGGACCTGCGGCCGTGACGAACTGACGTGACGCCGGAAACCCACCCGCACCGGCCGTCACCCAGGCGCTGGGCATCACGCGCCACTCCGCTCGGGGACGGTTTCCGCCGCCGTCATCTCACTGGTACGGAATGATTACCAACCGTAACTTACCTGCCAGTCACCCCGTTGGCCCTTGCGATCCGGGGCTCAGGCGCACGGCTCACGGATCATTTCGGAGTCCCCTTCCCCCGCAAGGAGCACCGTATGAAGCCTGCTTGGTCGAGACTGTTGACCGCCCTCCCGGCGGTCGCCTTGGCCGCGGGTCTCACCACTTCGCCCGCCGCTGCCGCCCGCCCGTCGGCCACCGTGCTTCCCGGCAAGCCTCTCGGGTCGCCCCTCCACACGTCCCCCACCATCACTCCCCGGGGGCCCTTGGGTCCGCCCCTCCTGAAGCCGTCCGCCGCAGGCACCGCGCATCACGCCCCCTGGGCGGACACCGTCGACCGTGGCTGGAACAACTTCTCCTGCGAGCCCTCCGCCCGGCACCCCCGTCCGGTCGTCCTCGTCCACGGCACCTTCGGCAACGCCGTCGACAACTGGCTGGGCCTCGCGCCGTACTTGGTGGCCCGCGGCTACTGCGTCTTCTCCCTGACCTACGGCCAGTTCCTGGGCCTCCCCCTCGTCGGAGGGCTCGGCCCGATCGACACCTCGGCCAGGGAACTCGCCGGGTACGTCGACCGGGTGCTGGCCGCAACGGGCGCCAGGAAGGTCGATATGGTCGGACACTCGCAGGGCGGCATGATGCCGCGGGTGTACCTGAAGTTCCACGGCGGCCGCCACAAGGTGCACACGTTGGTCGGGCTGGCCCCCGACAACCACGGCACCGACCTGCACGGCCTGGCCGAACTGGTGGACATCGCCCCGATCAAGCAGACGCTCCACGCGCTCACGCCGGGGCTGATCGAGCAGAAGACCGGCTCCGCCCTGCTGCGGCGCCTCAATGCCGGCGGCGACACCCTCCCCGGTATCCGCTACACCGTCATCGCCACCAAGTACGACGAGGTCGTATCGCCCCTCGGCTCGGAGTTCCTCCACGGCCGCCATGTCCACAACGTGCTGATCCAGGAACTGTGCCCGGCGGATATCTCCATGCACGCGAGCCTCGGCCTCCTCGACCGGATCGCCTTCCACGAGACGGCCAACGCGCTCGACCCGGCACACGCCACCCCCACCACCTGCGCCTCCGTCCTGAGTTGAACCGGTCCGGCCGGGCGTCCCGGTCCGGGACGCCCGGGCCTCGCCCCGGTCCGGTGCGCTTCGACGGGCGGCGCCCATCGCCTCGTTCGCACGGCGGAACGCCGTCGCGCTCCCGAGGCCGGTGCCCGGCCTCAGGCACCGGGCGCGGCCACCAGTTTCCGCACCGTCATCGGTTCGGCGAGGACGAGATCCAGGACCTGGCGGACGTGGTGGAAGTGGGCGGTGGCGAAGTGCGCGGCGAGTGCCTGGGCGTCCGACCACTGCTCGACGACCACCATGCGGGCCGGGTCGTTAGGGTCGGCGTAGGGACGGTAGGCCAGGCAGCCGGGTTCTTCCAGCGAGGGTTCGATCATGGCCTCAAGGGCGGTGCGGAGCCGGTCCTCGTAGCCGGGGGCGGCCAGGCATTCGGCGATGACGGTGAGGGACATGGCGGGTGGGTCCTCCTTCGCGGGAGCGGGAGCGGGGTCGGGGTCAGGGGCGGGCGGGGCCAGTGCCGGCGCCGGAGGTGGTGATGGCCACGGCGATCTCGTCCAGGTCCGCCGGCGTCAGCCGCACCGAACCGGCACCCATCCAGCCGTCCACCTGAGCGGTCCTGCGGGCGCCGACGATCGCGCCGGTGACGCCCGGCCAGGCCAGGGCCCAGGCAATGGCGGTCTCGGCGACGGTGGCACCGTGGCGCTCGGCGACGGGCCGCAGCGCGTCGGCCAGGCGGAGGTTGGCGGCGAGTCCGGAGGTGAAGTCGTGGTGGGCGGAGCGCCAGTCGTCCGCGGGCAGACCGGCTGCCCGTTCGGCGGAGAAGGCGCCGGTGAGCAGGCCCGACTGGAGGGGTGAGTAGACGATCACGCCGGTGCCGTGGGCCCGGGCCCAGGCGATCTCGGGGGCGGCCGACCTGTTGATGGCGGAGAACGGCGGCTGGACGACGTCGACATGGGCGATCCGCTCGGCGGCATCCAACTGCTCGGGGGAATGGTTGGACAGGCCGATCGCGCGGACCTTGCCCTCGGCCTTGAGGTCGGCCATGACCTGCCAGTACTCCTCCAGCGGGGTGGCGTCGGGCGAGACGGCGCCGGAGCCGTCGCCGGCGTATTCCAGCGATTCACCGGTGTCCGGCCAGTGCACCTGGTAGAGGTCGATGCGCTCCACGCCCAACCGCCGCAGCGAGTCCTCGATCTCGCGTCGCACGCTGGTGGGCTTCATGGTGCGGCGGGGCGGTGCCTGCGGATCGGTCGGGTCCCAGACCAGTCCGACCTTGGTGAACACGTACGGACGCTCGGACTCGGGCAGACCGGCGAGGGCCCTGCCGACCAGCTCCTCGGAGTGCCCCAGGCCGTAGACGGCCGCAGTGTCGATCCAGTTGACGCCGGCGGCGACGGCGTGCCGGATGGCGGCGATCGACTCGCCGTCGTCGGTGGCGCCCCAGCCGAAGTGCCAGCCGGTGCCGGACACCGCCCACGAGCCGAACCCGGTGCGGGTGCACCCTGCACTTCTCGGAGGCGGTGCTGGACGCCGTCGCCCGGGCCCTGCGCCTGGACCCGGTGGAGCGCGCGCATCTCTACCGCCTGGCGCGCCCCTGGCCGGAGACCGAGGGTGCGGACGGTGCGGAGCCGCAACCCCGGCCGCAGCGGGTACGGCCGGGGTTGCGCCGGCTGCTGGACTCGACGCCCGACGTCCCGGCGTACATCGTCGGCCGGAACACCGAGGTCCTCGCCTGGAACCACCTCGCCGCCGCACTGATCACCGACTTCGCGGCGCTGCCGCCCCGGCAGCGGAACCTGGCCCGCCTGGTGTTCCTCGACGAGGGGATGCGCGGCCTGTACGCCGACTGGCGCGGCAAGGCCGCCGACGTGGCGGCCTACCTCCGCCTGGACATCGGGCGCCATCCGGACGACCCGCGCTCCACGGCCCTGCTGGACGAACTCTCCACCGCCAGCCCGGAGTTCCGCGAGGCGTGGGCGGAACACCGGCTCAAGGACAAGACACACGGGCGCTACGTCTACCGCCATCCCGTCGTGGGGGAACTCGACCTGGGTTTCGAGACGCTGCGGCTGCCCGACGATCCGGATCAGGCACTGATCGCCCACACGGTGGAGGAGGGCACCCCCTCGGAGACCGCGTTGCGACTCCTGGCGAGCTGGGCGCGCGAGGAACTGTCGGTGGGCTGAGCGCCCGCGTGCGGCGGTGTCCTCGCGGCCGTTACTTGGCCGGCTTGCCGGGTTGGTCGTGGGTCGAGCAGTGGATGCCGCCGCCGCCCGAGGCGATGGTGTCGATCTTCACCTGCACGATGTCGCGCCGCGGGAACTGGTCCTGCAGGATGCCCTTCGCCCGGTCGTCGGCCTTGGCGTCGCCGAAGCGGGGCATGAACAGCGCGCCGTTGGCCACGTAGAAGTTCGCGTAGGTGGAGACGAAGGCGTCACCCCGGCCGGTGATCTTGTCCAGGTCGGGCTGCGGCAGGTCGATGACCTCAAGGGACTTGCCGCGAGCGTCGGTGGCGTCCTTGAGCACCGAGCGGGCCTGGTCGGCCGCGCGGGACCAGACGTCCGGGGGGCTGTCGGGGAAGGCACGGTCCACCAGGACGACACCCGGCGCGGTGAACCGGGCGATGCTGTCGACGTGCGCGTCGGTGATGTCCTGGCCGCGCACTCCGGCCAGCCAGAGCACCTTCTCGATGCCCAGGCTGCTCTTGATCTCGCCCTCGATCCGGTCGCGGCTCTTGCCCGGGTTGCGGTTCTTGTTGACCACCGAGCTCTCGGTGATCAACAGGGTGCCCTCGCCGTCCGTCTCGAAGGAGCCGCCCTCGGCGACCAGCGGGGCCTTGGCGCGGCGGATGTCGTACTTCTCCAGCAGGAGCCGGCCGACCTGGGCGTCGTTGCGGTGCGTCTGCTTGTTGCCCCAGCCGCTGAAGTTGAGGTCGACGCCGAGGAGGCCCTCGGCGTCCTCGACGAACAGGGGGACGGTGTCGCGCGCCCACAGGTCGTCCACCGCCAGCGGGATCACCTCGACCTGGGAGCCGCAGGCCCGCTGGGCCTCGTTCTGCTGCTCCGGGCGGGCCATCAGGACCACGGGTTCGTACTCCGCGACGGCACGGGCCACCCGCGCGATGTCGTCCCGCACGGACGGCAGTTGGTCACCCCAGACCTCCTCCAGGGCAGGCCAGGACATGAACGTGCGGGTGTGGCTCTCCCACTCGGCACCGAACCGGCGGCCCGCCTTCTTCTCGGAAGGCGACGAGGGGGCGGGGGCGGCCGGGGTGTCGCCCGGACCGCAGGCCGCGGCTCCGAGGGCGAGGGCACCGATGCCGGCGAAGGAGCGCAGGACGTTGCGGCGGGACATGGGGAGAGGTGACACAGAGAACTCCGGCATTCGGCTGACGAGCCTGATTCCAGGGGACGTCGGGCGTCCTGAAAATCGAGCCCTGAGGGGGGTGAGAGCATCCGACGGATACGACGTGTGAGGAAGGGTGCGCAGCGGGCGCGGTGTGCGGGTTCCGGGGATTACGGGACGGGTTCGTGCATGGTGGAGCAGTGGATTCCACCGCCGCCGCCCATGAGGCGGTCGACGTCGAGCTGGACGACCTCGCGCCCGGGAAACGCCTCGGCCAGGGTCCGGCGGGCCGCGGCGTCCTTCTCGTGGTCACCGAACTGCGCCGTGATGAGCGCGCCGTTGACGAGATGGAAGTTGAGGTACGAATCCACGAACGCCGAGCTCCGCGACCGCACGGTGTCCGGTCCGTCCACGCGGATCACCCGGAGGCGCCGGCCCTTCGCGTCGGTCGCGGCCGACAGGACGGCGTACTGCTCACGCGCGTCCCGAGCCCAGACGTCGTTCCGGTCGTCCGGGGGAACCTGCACCATGACCACGCCGGGAGCGACGAAGCGGGAGGTGACGTCGATGTGGTTGTCGGTGATGTCCCGGCCGCGGACGCCGGGAACCCAGATCATCTTCTCGGCACCGTACGCCGCCAGGACTTCTTCTTCGATCTCGTCCCGGCTCATGCCGCGATTGCGGTTCTTGTTGACCAGACTGCTCTCGGTGGCCATCACCGTGCCGTCGCCGTCGGTCTCGATCGATCCGCCTTCTCCGACGAAATTCGCCTCGCTGACGGGAATTCCGTTGAATTCGGCGACGCACCAGGCCACTTCGGCGTCGTCGCGGTGCGTCTGCTTGCCGCCCCAGCCGTTGAAGTTGAGGGTCACGGCGTCGAGGTTCCCCCGGCCGTCGCGCCGGAAGACGGCGCAGGTATCGCGCATCCAGAGATCGTCCGTGGGGATCGAGCCGATGACGGTGACCCCCGGTCCGCAGGCAGCCCGGGCGGCGGCTGCGGCGGTTTCGTCCGGCGCGCACATGAGGACGGGCTCATAGGCCGCGACCGTGCGGGCGATGAGGGCGATGTCCTGCTGGACACCTGCCAGCCCGCGGCCCCAGATGGACCTCCGCGACGGCCAGGACATCCAGGTCCGGGTGTGCGGAACGTCGTCGGCCGGCACGCGCCACCCGAGACCTCCCGCGCCGTCGGACGAAGGCGCTCGGGCCGGGCGCGGGCCGAGGAACGCATCGAGCAGCCACCTGCCCGCGGGGAGGTCGTTCATGGGGGGCTCCACATCGAATCCGTTGCTTCGGGCGGTCGTCGGCCGCCAGGGCCTGGGGGGAACCAGGGGCGACACTGCCCCGCGCCGTCACCCAGCGGCGTGCACACCGACGACGCGTGCGGCGGGATCGGGGGCGGCCATGCCGCCTGCGCCCCGCCACGCAGTCGGGGCGGGGCGCTGTGCGTGAGCCCGGTGTGGGTCAGGGGCACGGCGCCGCCATGTCTCACACTGTGGCACTGACTGGATTTTCAGTCAAGCCGATGGGCGGGCGCGTCCCCGTTCCTTCACGCGTCACCACCTGGTCAGCCCCGCGGGCCCCCGGCCAGCTCACGCTGCAGCGCGGCGGCCACGTGCGCCCTGGCCTCGGCAGTGGTGAGCAGGCCGGCCAGCCAGCGCCCGCTCAGCCCTTCCACCAGGGAGGTCAGCCGGACCGCGGCGGCGCGCGAGTCGACCGACTCGGGGATGCTCCCCTCGTCCTGCCCGTCCGCGATCAGCTCGGCGATGTCGACGAGCCAGCGTTCGGTCAGTGACGCGAGGGTCGGCCGCAGACCTTCGTCGAAGGTCGCGGCCGCCCGCACCTCGCCCCACACCGCGGAGTTCTCCCGCACGGCGGTGTCGTCCTGGAACTCCGCCGCCAGGAGGGCGAGCAGCAGGTCGCGGACGAGGATCTCGTCCTCGTCCGCGCCGCCCACGTAGCCCTCGGCCCGGTCGTTGACGTACTCCAGGGCGCTGGTGACCAGGCCCGCGCGATCACGGAAGTGGTAGTAGATCAGCGTCTTGGACACGCCCGCCTCGGCGGCGACGTCCTCCACGCGCAACCCCCGGACCCCCCGCAGGGCTATCACTCGGCAGGTCGCTTCCAGCAGTTTGGCTCGTCGGGTAGTCACGTTCGTACAGTAGCCACTTGCGTGCGGCGGGGTTGCCGCGCGAGCCGGCGCCGGGCGGCGGGCCCTATCGGCGCGCCAGCCGCTCCAGTTCCGCGTCGATGGCGTCCCGCATCAACTCACGGGCGTGCTCCAGCGGCAGGATGCCGCTGAGCCAGCGCATGCTGAGCCCTTCCACCAGTGCCGTCAGCCGCTCGGCGGCGATGGCCAGGCTTGCGGCGGTCGCCATGGGGTGGACCCGGCCGAGCAGATCGGCGATTTCCTGGACCCAGACGAGCGTGGCCCGTGCGAGGTCCTCCCGCAGATGGGGCTCGAAGATGGCGCTGGCGCGCAGTTCTCCCCATGCGGTGCTGTTCTCCCGGACGGCGTCGTCGTCCTGGAGCTCCAACAGGAGGGTCTGTTCCAGCTCCTGCCGCGGTTCGAGGGGGGCGGCGTCCGGGCCGCGCTCCGTGGTGTAGCTCCCGGCGCGGTCGTTGATGAACTCCAGGGTCCGGCGCAGGATGCCTGCCCGGTCCTTGAAGTGGTAGTAGATGAGCGCGGTGGAGACTCCGGCCTCGGCGGCCAGCTCCTCCACCCGCAGCCCGCGGACCCCGCGCCGGGCGATGACCCGCGCCGCCGCCTCCATGATCGCTGTTCTACGGTCGCTCACGATTGCCCAGCTTAACCAGCCCTCGTGCGCCCTCTCCCCGCGGGGCGGGCATGACTGAAACTTCAGTTAGAGTCTGGGCCGCGGAGCCATGCCAGCCGCCCCGCCTCCCTGCCGGCCCGCGCTTGCCGCCCCCATCTGAAAGAGCCACCGCATGACCACCGAGCACCCCGGCGCGTCACCCTCCTTCGCGGCGCTGACCGCTGACGATCCGGCGGAGATCGGCGGGTACCGGCTGCACGCCCGGCTCGGCTCGGGCGGAATGGGGCACGTCTACCTGGCGTACACGCCGGGCGGTCGGCCGGTGGCCCTCAAGACGGTACGGCCGGAGCTCGCCGGGGACCCCGAGTTCCGTCACCGGTTCGCGCAGGAGGTGGCCAACGCCCGGCGCATCCACGGCCTTTACACCGCCCAGGTCATCGACGCCGGTGCCGACGCGGTGACGCCGTGGCTCGCGACGGCCTACGTGCCCGCCCCCTCGCTGCACGAGGTGCTGCGTCGGCACGGTCCGCTGCCCGTGGGGACCGTGCTCCTCCTCATGGCCGGCATCGCGGAGGCCCTCCAGTCGATCCACGGCGCCGGAGTGGTCCACCGCGACCTCAAGCCGGCCAACGTGCTGGTCGCCACCGACGGCCCCAGGGTGATCGACTTCGGCATCGCGCGGGCCGCCGACGCGGTCGCGCTCACCAGTGCCGGCCTGCGGATCGGCACGCCCGCCTTCATGGCGCCCGAGCAGGCCCTGGGGCAGCCCGCCACATCGGCGACCGACGTCTTCGCACTCGGCGCGCTGGCCGTGTACGCCGCCGGCGGGGCACCCCCCTTCGGCGACTGCCCGGAATCCGTGGCCCTGTACCGGGCGGTCCACGAACAGCCCGACCTCGGCCGCGTACCGACCGAACTGCACGCGCTGTTGGGGCAGTGCCTGGCGAAGGACCCCGCCGAACGACCCACCACCGGCGCCGTGATCGAGGCCGTGCGCCGCCACCCCGCCGTGGGCCCGCAGGTGCGGTTCGCCGACGGCTGGCTGCCGACCGCCGTCCGTACGGAGCTCTCCCGCCACGGCGACCTGCCCGCACCGCCCGCACCGCCGCACGCGCAACCCACCGTCACCGCCACACCGGTGCCCCTCCCGCGGGCCGAGGCGCCCGGCCCCGCCGCGCCGCCGGCCCCGGCCCGGCGCGCCGGAAGGCCCGTTCGCTGGATCGTGGCCACGGCGGTCGCCGCGCTGCTGCTGGGCGGCGGCGCGGTCTACTACTTCGACTACCCCCCGGAGGATCCGGCGCCGCCTGCCGAGGAAGGGCAGTCGCAGGACGCGTCCGGAGGCGGATTCCGGCCGGGGTACGCGGGCGTGCAGCTGACCTCCCCGGATGCGGGCTACGAGTTCGACCTGCGGAACGGCAAGGTCGTTCCGGAGTCCAGCGCCGACTGGTACCTGTCGCGCTCGGCCACCGAATTCGCGGTCCCCGACGACAGTGACGCCTTCATCGCCCCCGGCGGCAGCCTCACGCCCGACGACTGCCTCAAGGGGATCGATCGCAGCCCGGTCACCTCGCTGAAGTTCAGCGAGCTCGAAGACCAGCACCCGTTCTGCGTCCGGAGTGCGAACGGCCGGGACGTCGTGATCGTGCGGCTGGTCGAAGCCGTGCCCGACGGCGGCGCGGTGACGGTCTCCCTCAGTCGCTACGGCAAGGACTCCTGACCCCTCCGGCCCGGTGCTCCGCCGCTGGTCGGCAAGGGGCGCCGGTCCCGGCAGAAGTCATGTCCACTGTATTGACTGAATTTTTAGTCAGTGGCAAGGTCGGGACAAGATCCCACTGCCGACCCGTCAGAGAAAGCCACCCGCTCATGCCCCATGACACTCCGGCCGGAATCCCCGCTCCGACCCGCTCCCAGGAGCCACGGCCATGCAACTGACCCCCACGGAACGCGACCGGCTGCTGCTGTTCAGCGCCGCCGAACTGGCCCGCTCACGACGTGCGCGCGGCTGCCGGCTGAACGTGCCCGAAGCGACGGCCCTGATCGCCGACACGGTCTGCGAGGCGGCCCGCGACGGCGCCCGGCTCGCCGAAGCCCTCGCGGCCGCCCGCGCCGCGCTCGGGCCCGGTGACGTACTGCCCGGCGTGCCCGACGTCGTCACCGAGATCCATGTGGAGGCGGTCTTCGACGACGGAACCAGGCTGGCCGTGGTCAGCGACCCGTTCCAGGGAGGCGGCCTCGGCCCCCACGCCCCGGGTGCGGTGCTGCCCGGCCCGGCCGACCCCGAGCCCGAGCCCGCCGTGGTGATCGCGGTGCGCAACACCGCGACCGTGCCGATCAGCGTCACCTCGCACTTCCACTTCTTCGAGAGCAACCCGCGCCTGGACTTCGATCGGGCCGCCGCCTACGGGATGCGGCCCGCCGCACCGACCGGTTCGTCCACCCGGTTCGACCCGGGGGCGGTCCGTGACATCGGGCTCGTGCCCATGGGCGGAGACCGGATCGCGATCGGCTTCGCCGGGCTGGTCGACAGCCCGCTCGACGCACCGGGCGCACGCCGCGAGGCCCTGCGCCGGGCGGCTGCCTGCGGCTACCTCGGGGCCAGGACCGATGACGACCAGGAGGACTCGCCGTGAGCAGCACCATCGATCCGCAGGAGTACGCCGCCGTGCACGGCCCGCGGGCCGGTGACCGGGTGGTCCTCGGCGACTCCGGCCTGGTGGTCCGGGTGGAGTCCGACTCGCAGAAGTCGGGCGAGGAGTTCCTGGCCGGCTTCGGCAAGACCGCCCGCGACGGGATGCACCTCAAGGCCGCGTCGCTGCGCGAGACCTGCGACGTGGTGATCAGCAACGTCCTGGTCATCGACGCGGTCCAGGGCATCCGCAAGACCTCCATCGGCCTCCGCGAGGGGCGCATCCACGCCATCGGGCGGGCCGGCAACCCCGACACCCTCGACGGCGTCGACGTCGTCGTCGGCACCGGCACCTCCATCGTCTCCGGTGAGGGCATGATCGCCACCGCCGGCGCCATCGACACCCACGTCCACCTGCTGTCGCCGCGCATCATGGAGGCGTCGCTCGCTTCGGGGGTGACCACGATCATCGGGCAGGAGTTCGGTCCGGTCTGGGGCGTCGGCGTCAACTCCCCCTGGGCGCTGCGCCACGCGTTCAACGCCTTCGACGCCTGGCCGGTCAACATCGGCTTCCTGGGCCGCGGTTCGTCCTCCGGCGAGGCGCCGCTGGTCGAGGCGCTGGCCGAGGGCGGCGCCCTGGGCTTCAAGGTGCACGAGGACATGGGCGCGCACGCCCGCGCGCTGGACACCGCCCTGCGGGTCGCCGAGGAGTACGACGTCCAGGTCGCGCTGCACAGCGACGGCCTCAACGAGTGCCTCACCGTCGAGGACACCCTGCGGGTCCTGGACGGCCGGACGATCCACGCCTTCCACATCGAGGGCTGCGGCGGCGGGCACGTCCCCAACGTGCTGAAGATGGCCGGTGTCCCCAACGTCATCGGCTCCTCGACCAACCCCACCCTGCCGTTCGGGCGGGACGCGGTCGCCGAGCACTACGGCATGATCGTCTCGGTCCACGACCTCAAGACGGACCTGCCCGGCGACGCCGCGATGGCCCGCGACCGCATCCGGGCCGGCACGATGGGCGCCGAGGACGTACTGCACGACCTCGGGGCGATCGGCATCACCTCCTCCGACGCCCAGGGCATGGGCCGGGCCGGCGAGACCGTCCGCCGCACCTTCGCCATGGCCGGCAAGATGAAGGCCGAACTCGGCCCGATGGACGGCGACGGCACCCACGACGACAACGCCCGCGTACTGCGCTACATCGCCAAACTCACCATCAACCCCGCCATCGCCCACGGCCTCTCGCACGAGATCGGATCGATCGAGGTCGGCAAGATGGCGGACATCGTGCTGTGGAAGCCGCAGTTCTTCGGCGCCAAACCCCAACTGGTGCTCAAGTCCGGCTTCCCCGCCTACGGCGTCACCGGCGACCCCAACGCCGCCAATGACCGCTGCGAACCCCTGGTGCTGGGCCCGCTGTTCGGGGCGCACGGCGCCACCCCGGCCGATCTATCGGTGGCGTTCGTCAGCCGGGCCGCCGCCGAGTCCGGTACGTTCGGCAGGCCGTACGACGCGATGGCCACCCGGCGCCGCAGGGTGGCCGTCCGTGGCACCCGGGGCATCGGCCCCGCCGATCTGGTGAACAACGCGCGCCTGGGTGAGGTGCAGGTCGACGCGGACAGCGGACTGGTGACGCTGGACGGGGAGCCGATCCGCTCCGAGCCGCTCCAGGAAGTGTCGCTCAGCCGCCTGTACTTCCTGTAAGCGGCCAGGCCGGAGACCCAGTGCAGCGGTGCCTCGGGAGAGGTCCCGCGGCCGCGACGCGCTCGCCCCCTGGGGCCGATCCGGCATGCCCGGATTCCCCCCGGGCGCCGGTGCGCGCGCCGGTTCCGCCACTGGTGGAAACCCGCCGGATTCTTCTCGCCCAGCTTCTTGACTGAATTTTCAGTTCGGGGCAGGATTCCGGCACATCGACGCTCCGGCATCTGCTGGACCTCCGCATACCGGCCGGTCTCCGGCCGTCCCCTCGCCTCTGCCTTCTCGGCATCCGCCACGTCCCGCACGTGGCCTCCCCCTCCCCCAATCCCCGGAAAAGAGAGTTCCCATGAGCTTCCGCATGCCCGCTGAATGGACCGAGCACGAGCGCTGCCTGATGGCCTGGCCCACGCGGCACGACCTGTGGGGCACCGTCCTGGAGGCGGTCAAGCAGGAGTACGCGGACGTGGCGCGTGCCGTCGCGGAGTTCGAGCCGGTGACCATGGTCGCGCCGCCCGGCCACGGTGGCGAGGCCCGCGCACGGTGCGGCGAGGGCGTCGAGGTGATCGAACTGCCCCTGGACGACTCGTGGTTCCGCGACTCCGGGCCGGTCTTCGTGGTCGGCCCCGACGGCCGGCGGGCCGGAGTGGACTTCCGGTTCAACGCCTGGGGCGGCAAGCACCACCCGTTCGACTCCGACGACCGGATCAGCGGCCTGCTGCTCGACCGGCTCGGCGAGCGGACCGTGCGCTCGGAAATGATTCTGGAGGGTGGTGCGATCACCGTGGACGGCGAGGGCACGCTCATCACCACCGAGCAGTGCCTGCTCCATCCGAACCGCAATCCGGGGATGAGCCGGGTGGAGATCGAGGCCGAGTTGACGGCCCGACTCGGTGTCACCAAGGTCATCTGGCTGCCGTACGGCGGCCTGCTGGACACCGAGACCGACGGGCACGTGGACGGCGTCTGCGCGTTCGTCGCCCCAGGCAAAGTCGTGGTGCAGCTGCCCGACGACCCCACGCACCCCGACTACGCGCGGATGCGGGCCAACCGTGCGGTGCTGGAGGCCAGTACGGACGCCAGCGGGCGGCGGCTGGAGATCGTCGACCTGCCGCAGAGCGCGTTCGTCGAGGTCGCCGGTGCACCGGTCGAGGTCGGGTATCTCAACTTCTATCTGGCCAACGGGGGCGTCGTCGTCCCGATCGCCGGTCTGCCGCAGGACGCGGAGGTGCTGGCCGTCATCGCCGCGGCCTGCCCCGACCGCAAGGTGGTGGGCGTGCCGACCCCGGTGATCGCCCACGGTGGGGGCGGGGTCCACTGCATCACCCAGCAGGTTCCCGCCGTGGTTCCGGTGGTCTGAGCCCTCTCCGCCCGCGCCGGCCCCGGGCCGTCCGTCGCATGGACGGCCCCGGGTCGCCCGCCTGTCAGCCCTGCCGTGTACGGAGAGGAACCGCAGCGATGCCCACACCACCACCCCGGCCGAGGAGGCGCCGCGCCCGTCGGCGTGCCCTCGCGGCCGGCGGCCTGTCCGCCCTTCTGGTGACGTCCGCCTGTGCGGGCCCGCCCGCTGCCGGGGCGTCCGGCGCGCGAGCGGACTTCCGCCTGTCCGCGAGCACCCCGGCCGCCAAAGGCGAGATCGACTCGTTCAGCTGGGCGCTCTACGCGGAACCGTCCACGCTCGACTACCTCGCCGCCTTCGACTACCCGCAGAACATGATCCTCTCCAATGTCTGCGAGAGCCTGATGCGGTGGACGCCCCGGCTGACCCTGGCCCCGGGCCTGGCCCGGAAGGCCACCCATCCCGACCCGCTGACCTGGGTCTACGACCTGCGGCCGGGTGTGCGCTTCCACGACGGCGGCGTGCTGAGCGCCGATGACGTGGTGTTCAGCCTGGGCCGTCAGATGAACCCGGCCAACGGGTCGGCATGGGCATCGGTCTTCAACAACGTCGCCGCCCTCACCAAGACCGGCCCGCTCCAGGTGACCGTGAAGCTCAAGCGGCCCGACTCGCAGTTCCCCCAGTACATGGCGACCGCGGCCGGGGTGGTGGCGAGCCGGTCCGGCGTACAGGCGGCGGGGCGGGACTACGGGACCTCGGGCAGCCTGGACTGCACCGGCCCCTTCCGGCTCGGGGCCTGGAGCAAGGGCCAGTCCCTCGAACTGCGCCGCTTCGACGGCTACTGGGGCACCAGGGCCAAGTCGGCGAAAGCGGTGTTCCGCTTCCTCCCCGACTCCTCCGCGCGTACCAAGGCGATGCTCGGCGGCGAGGTGGACGGCGGGTACCTCATCCCCACCGAGAGCTACGCCGCGCTGCGTTCCAGCGGCGTCGGGACCCTCTCCTTCGGCGAGGGGCTGAGCACCGTCAACGTCAACATCACGAACATGCACGGTCCGCTCGGCGACGTCCGGGTCCGCCGCGCGCTGTCCGTGGCCCTGGACCGTCGGGGCTTCGTCAAGACCGGGCTGAGCGGGGCGGGCGCCGCCACCGGATCGCTCACCACCAAGGCCGCCTGGTCCGCCGCCCCCGAAGCGGTCCGCCGCGCCGCCTTCACCGGACTGCCGCCCACCGCACGGAACCTGGACGAGGCCAGGAAGCTCATCGACGAGGCGGGGGCATCCGGCAAGACGGTCACCATCGCCACCAGCTCCATCGGCCAGGACGTATCGCTGCTGGCCACCGCCGTACAGGCGGCCGGCACCCAGATCGGACTGCACGTCCGGCTGAAGACCATCGCGCCCAACGCCTTCAGCGCGCTGTTCACCGACCCCACGGCGCGCGAGGGGATCGACATGTTCCCCGAGACGTACTACGACTCCATCACCGATCCGCTGGACCTGCTGAGCAACTTCCGGACCGGCGCCTACCAGAACTACGCCGGCTACCACGACCGCGCCTACGACACCCTGGTCGACCAGGCCCGCGCCACCGACGACGCGGCCCGGCGGCTGGGCATCGAGGCCAAGCTCCAGCAGAAGGCGGCCGCGCAGGTCCTGTGGATCCCCGTCGCCGAGTGGCCCACCGCCGTGTTCCTCAACAAGCGGATCACCGGGGCGCCCACCACCATCTCCTACCTGTACTACCCCTGGGCCGCCGACGTCGGGGCCGCGCGATGAGCCTTCTGAGATTCGCCCTGCGGCGGCTGGTGGAGATGGCCGTCACCCTGCTCGGCGCCTCGTTCGTGATCTTCGGCGCGATGTATCTGGCGCCCGGCAACCCGGCGAGCTTCCTCCTGTCGGGACGGTCCGCCTCCCCGGCGGCCCTCCAGGCCATCAACGCGCAGTACCACCTCGACGCGCCCTTCGCCGTCCGGTACGTCCGCTGGCTCGGCCAGTTGCTGCACGGCGACTTCGGCCGTTCGATCACCTACCGCACCGACGTGTCCCGGCTGCTCGCGGACCGTCTGCCCGCCACCCTGCTCCTGGTCACCATGGCGCTGCTCCTGGTGCTGGTCCTGGGCCTCGCACTGGGCCGGATCGGCGCGGTCCGCGGCGGCGCCGTGGACTCCACGATCCTGGTCACCACCACGCTCGCGGTGGGCACCCCGTCCTTCGTCGCGGCGGTCCTGCTCCAGGGCCTGTTCGCGCTGCGGCTGCACTGGTTCCCGGCCGGCGGCACCGGAGAGGGCCTCGGGCAGATGCTCTGGCACCTGACGCTGCCCGCGGTCGCCCTCGCGCTGTACCTGATCGGCATGCTGGCCCGCGTCAGCCGCAGCGCCATGCTCGACGTCCTCGGCCAGGAACACGTCACGGTGGCGCTCAGCCGCGGCGTGCCGCACCGCAAGGTGATCGGCCGCCATGTGTTCCGCAACGCGCTGGGCACGGTGCTCACCACCGGCGGCCTGATCGTCTCCACCCTGCTGGTGTGCACCGTCCTGGTCGAGTCGGCGTTCGGTGTCGGCGGCATCGGGCAGCTCCTCGAACTGTCCATCACCACGAAGGACTTCCCCACGGTGCAGGCCATCTCCCTGATCATGGTCGGGCTGTTCATGGCGGTGAACCTCGTGGTCGACCTGCTCCATCCGCTGGTCGACCCCCGCGTCGCCCTCGGCCCCGGGAGGTCGGCCGGATGACCGCCGTACTCCCCCTGCGCAGGCCCGGCTTCGCCCGGATCCGCACCGCGGGCGCCCCGCTGTACCTGCTCTGCCTCGGATGCGTCGCCCTGCTGGTACTGGCGGCGCTGCTCGCCCCCTGGCTCGTCCCGGCCGACCCCAACGCGGTCGACCTCGGGAACGCGCTCGCCGGACCGTCGGCCGCCCACCCGTTCGGCATCGACGCCTCCGGCCGCGACACCCTCTCCCGCCTGCTGATCGGCGCCCGCACCTCACTGCTGGGCCCGCTCGGGGTGGTCGCCTTCTCGACCCTGACGGGAGTCGTCGGCGGCGCGACCGCGGCCTGGCGGGGCGGCTGGCTGGACTCGGTCCTCTCCCGCAGTACGGAACTGGTCTTCGCCTTCCCCGGGATGCTGCTCGCGATCCTGATCGTCTCCGTGTACGGCGAAGGGCTCATGGCACCGGTCGTCGCCCTCGCCGTCGCCTACCTCCCGTACGTCAGCAGGCTCACCCGGTCCCTGGTCCTCGCCGAACGCGAACGCCCGTACGTCAACGCCTACTTGGTGCAGGGGCACTCGGGCATCCAGGTCTGCCTGCGGCACGTCCTGCCGAACATCGCGCCCGTCGTCCTCGCCCAGTCCACCATCAACTTCGGCTACGCCCTCATCGACCTGGCCGGCCTCTCCTTCCTCGGTCTGGGCGTCCCGGCGCTCACCCCCGACTGGGGCCGGATGGTCTTCGACGGCCAGACCGCCGTCCAACAGGGCTACCCCCTGTCGGCGATCCTGCCGTGCGCCGCGATCGTGCTGACCGTCGTCGCCTTCAACGTCGTCGGTGAGCGCTGGGCCGACCGGGTTTCCAGGAGGGACCGCTGATGAGCACCCCCGACGTCGCTCCCGTACTCGACGACTCCGGCGTCCCCGACGTCGCTCCCGTCCTCGACATCCGGGGTCTGCGACTGCGGCTGCCCCGTACCGTCCGACCGGTGCTGGACGGTGTGGACCTCACGGTCGCGGCCGGCGAGACCGTGGCCCTGGTCGGCGAGTCCGGCTCCGGCAAGACCCTCACCTCGCGCAGCGTCCTGCGGCTGCTGCCGACCGGCGCCACCGCCGAAGGCCGCGTCGAGGTCGCCGGCGCGGACGTCCTCACCATGACGTCCCGGCAGCTTCGCGCGCTGCGCACCTACACCGCGGCGATGATCTTCCAGGACCCCCGGGCGGCCATCAACCCCCTGCGCCGCATCGGCGACTTCCTCACCGAAAGCCTGCGCCTGAACACCGGAATGCCGGCAGCCGAGGCGGACCGGCGCGCCGCCGAGATGCTCGACGCCGTCGGCCTCGCTCCCGCGCTGCTGCGCCGCTACCCGAACCAGGTCTCCGGCGGCATGCTCCAACGCGTCATGATCGCGGCGGCTTTGATGGGCGAACCCGCCCTGCTCCTGGCCGACGAGGCCACCACCGCCCTCGACGTCATCAGCCAGGCCGAGGTCGTCGCCCTGCTGGCGGAGCTGCGCGCACGCTTCGGCACCGGGCTGCTCTTCGTCACCCACGACCTGGGCCTGGCGGCGGCCATCAGCGACCGGGTGTGCGTGATGTACGCCGGCCGGATCGTCGAGTCCGGGCCTGCCGACGCCCTGTTCGCCCGGCCGCGGCACCCGTACACGAGCGCGCTCCTCGCCGCCACCCCTCGGCTCGACGCACCGAACGGACGACTGGCCGCCATCGAAGGCCAACCACCGGACCTGCAAATGGAATTGACGGGCTGTCCGTTCGCGGCGCGCTGCGCGTTTGCCACCGGCATCTGCGCCGAGCAGGCACCCGGCGAGCGCCCGGTGCCGGGCGAAACCGCCCACTCCGCCGCCTGCCACCACAGCGACCGGCTCGAAGGGAGCACCGACCATGGCTGAGCCCGTGCTGGAGGTCACCGGCCTGTGCCGCTCGTACGGCACCGTCCACGCGGCGGACGACGTGTCGTTCACCCTTCCCACCGGCGGATCGCTCGGCATTGTCGGGGCGTCCGGCTCGGGCAAGACGACCACCGCCCGGATCGTCGTGGGACTGGAACACGCGGACGCCGGCCGGGTCGTGGTGCGCGGCCGGGAGCGCGGCGGCCGGGCCCGGGGGCGGGCCGCCCGGCTGGCGCGCGCCCGCGAGGTGCAGATGGTCTTCCAGGACCCCTACGTCTCGCTCGACCCGAGAGTCAGCGTCGACGCGGCGCTGCGGGAGACCCTGCGGCTCCACTTCCCGCGGGCCGACCCGTCCCGGCGGCTGGCCGAGCTCCTCGATCAGGTCGGTCTCGGTACCCGTGCCGCGGGCGCACTGCCCCGGCAGCTCTCGGGAGGCCAGCGCCAGCGGGTCGCCATCGCCCGGGCCCTGGCGGTGGAGCCTGCCGTCCTCGTCCTGGACGAGGCCGTCGCGGCACTCGACGTCTCGGTGCAGGCGCAGATCCTCAACCTGCTCGCCGACATCCGCGCGCAGACCGGCATCGGCTACCTGTTCATCACCCATGACCTCGGTGTGGTGCGCTGCGTCACGGACGACGTCGTCGTCATGCGCCAGGGGCGGATCGTCGAGTCGGGCGGCACCGCCGAGGTCCTCACCGCGCCCCGGCACCCCTACACCCGGCTGCTGCTGGACTCCGTCCCCCGCCCGGGATGGGATCCGCAGGCCATCGCCACGGCCCGGCGCTCCCGGTAGTTCCGCCGCCCCGTGCGAGAGAGCCGTGCTCCACCGACCCGTGGGCCACCGATCCGACCGCCCCTGATCCGCACACGTCCGCTGCACACACGACTGCTCGGAGATCAGAGATGAATGACCACACCGCACCCCACGTCCCCGCCCGCCACCCCCTCGACAGAAGGCGCTTCCTGGCCGCGACGGGCCTCGCCGCGGCCGGTGCCGCCTGGACGGCGACCGGCTTCGGCAAGGCGTCGGCCGCCCACGCGGCACCTGTGCCGGCATCGGGATTCGCCGTACCGATCGACACCGTCGCCCACACCCGGACCTGGATGGCCTGGCCCGACAGCACCGCCATCTGGGGCCCGAAACTGCGGGGCGTCCAGGCGAACATCGCGCTCATAGCCCGCACGATCGCGGCGTACGAACCCGTCACGATGTGCGCCAACCCCGCCGGCGCCGCGGCGGCCCGGAGCGCCTGCGGCCCTTCCGTGACCGTCCTCGACTCGATCCCGGTCGACGACTGCTGGATGCGGGACACCGGCCCCGTCTTCCGCACCGACGGCGCCGGCGGTCTCGACACCATCGGCACGAACTTCAACGGCTGGGGCAACAAACAGCCGCACGCCCGGGACGCGTTGGTCGCCGAACGGATCGCGGCCCACCTCGGCGTGCCCTTCACCGCCGGCGGGTTCGTCGGCGAGGGCGGTGCGGTGGAGACCGACGGCAACGGGACGCTCATGGCCACCAAGAGCAGCCTCGTCAACACCAACCGCAACCCCGATCTGACCCAGGCACAGATCGGCACCGCCATGTGCGATGTCTACGGAGCCTCCCAGGTGATCTGGTTCGACGGCCTGACCGGCCGCGACATCACCGACGACCACGTCGACGCCACCTCCAGGTTCACCGCCGCCACCGCCGGTCTCGTCCAGATGCCGCTCGCCACGGACACCGACGCCTGGGCGCAGGACGCGCGCCGGCAGTACCAGATCCTCTCCACGGCAACCGACTCCCGGGGCAACCCCTTCGCGGTCACCCGCCTCCAGGGCCCCGACTACGGGCTCATCCGCTCCACCGATCCCCGCTTCGTCGCGGCGTACGCCAACTACTACGTATGCAACGGCGCAGTGATCTCCGCCCAGTTCGGCGACGCCCGCGCCGACGCCGCGGCCAAGGCGACCCTCCAGCAGCTGTTCCCGGACCGGGTCGTCGAACAGCTCGACATCGACAGCCTCGGCGCGGGCGGCGGCGGCATCCACTGCGTCACCCAGCAGCAGCCCCGTCCCTGACCTGGAGCGGGCGGGCACGGTGCCGGTGCTGCCCGGCACCACCGGGCGCGGGCGCGGGTACGGGACCGCCCGCGCCCGCGGTGGCGAGTAGCCTGCGGGGGTCCACGATCCGACCGTGCTGCACTGGAGTGTGACCCGGCGATGCCCCTTCCGAGCCTCCTGGCGGTCTTCGCGCACCCGGACGACGAGTCCCTGTCGGCGGGCGGCGTACTGGCCCGCCACGCGGCCGCGGGAGCCCGGACCGCGGTCGTCACGGCGACCTGGGCCGAGGGCACGCACCGGGTCGCGGAGTTGGCGGAGGCGCTGCGGATCCTCGGCGCCGGCGAGCCGCGGATGCTGGGCTACGCCGATGCCCGGGTCCCGCAGTCGGCTCCCGGCGGCGTCCGGCTCTGCGACGCGCCGCTGGACGAGTCGGTGCGGAGGCTGGTCCGGCACATCCGGGAGGTTCGCCCGGAGGTCGTCGTCACCCATGACGCCTACGGTGGGCTGACCGGCCATCCGGACCACCTCCACACCCACCGGGTGACCGCACTCGCGGTCCAGGCAGCCGGGTTGGCGCACCTCTACCCGGACGCCGGCGCCCCCTGGCGGCCGCGCGCCCTGTACCTGGCCACCCACCCCGACTCCGCCGCCGGGGAGCTGGGCGCACTCCTGGTACGGAACGGCAGGCCCATGTACAGCGTGCCGGACTCGTGGGTCGGCGCAACCGTCGACGTCCGCCCCTGGCTCGCGCAGAAGATCCGCGCCGTGCTGGCCCATCGCAGCGAGGTGGAGCGGGGAGCCCTGCCGGGCCGGATCGCCCGCATGGCACCGGCCGATCGCGAGCGGCTGCTGTCGACGGAGTGGTACATCCGCCACGACCTCGGACCCGCGTCGGCCCTTCCGCATCCGGAGTCGGTCTGCTGAGGGGTGGGGCCACCTTCCCATCAAGCCAGTTCACGCGCGGTCGGTGACCTTCGTCGTCCACCGGCCGTGCCTGGACGAGGCGTTGGCGGGGCGTGTCCGGACTGGTTGCGCGGTCGTCGACGCACTCGCCGCGCACACCTCACAGGCCCGCACCCATCGCCCGCGAACGGCTCAAAAGCGACGCCTACCAGCTGTCATTGCCAACCCATGGTTGTCACATGACCAATCCTTTTCCTAACCTGCTGTTGCGGAGGGCGACAAACGCACTCCGCACGGGTCAGCACACGCATGACAAAACCGGGGGCACGCCACTGAAGCGTGCCCCCGGTTTGCTTGGCCCGTGACGCGTCGCGCCGACCATCAGCTCTGGCGGGCAACCGGTCGGCCCCGACGCGCGATCCACGCGACCACGCATCGGAGGGTACCGTGAACCACCCCGACCGATTAAGAGCCGCGATAGAGGCGGCCGGCACCACCCCGCTGATCGGCGTCTTCGACATGTTCTCCGCGTCCCTGGCGGCGCGCCACTACGACGGGATGTTCGTCTCCGGCTTCGGCTTCGCGGCGTCCCACTACGGCCTCCCGGACATCGGGTTCATCGCCTGGCCCGACATCGTCGCCTTCGTGCAGCGGCTCCGCACGGCCTTCCCCCGGCAGCACCTGCTGGTCGACATCGACGACGGCTACGTCGACCCGGAGACCGCGTGCCACGTCGTGCAGCAGTTGGAGTCCATCGGCGCCTCCGGCGTCATCCTGGAGGACCAGCAACGCCCCCGGCGCTGCGGCCACGTCGACGGCAAGCAGGTCCTGCCACTGGAGGAGTACCTCGCCAAACTCGACCTGGTCCTCCGGTCGCGCCGGGACCTGGTCGTCGTCGCCCGCACCGACGCCACCGAGGAGGAGGAGATCCTGCGCCGCGCCAAGGCGCTGGCCGCGACCGACGCCGATGTGATCCTGGTGGACGGTGTGCGCAGCGTCGACTGGATCCACAAGGTGCGCCGCGTCATCGACGGCAAGCCACTGCTCTTCAACCAGATCGCGGGCGGCAAGTCACCCCGGCTGTCACTGACCGAACTGCAGCAACTCGGCGTCGACGTCGCCATCTACAGCACGCCCTGCCTCTTCGCCGCCCAGACCGCCATCGACCGGGCGCTGGGCGACCTGAAGCAGGCCGACGGCCGCCTGCCTGAGCACACCCCGGACGCCGTGGGCGTCAACGAGTGCCTGGCCCTGCTGGAGCGGAACATCAGCCGCCACCACGACCCCGTCCCGATCGACGCCGTGCGCTGACGCCCGGTCCGCGCACCTGTGTTGGGGCCGCGCCGCCATCCCCGCCGGCGGCGGCCGCGCGGCGCGGCCCCTGCCCTCCCCGCACCGCTCCCCCGCCCCCTCCCTCCGGAGGAATCCGTGCCGCACCACTCCCCCGGCACCGCGCGCCGGGTGCTGCGCCGCGTCGACTGGTACATCGTCGCGCTGTTCTGTGTCATCGGCCTGGCCGCACTCGCCCCGGCCGACGGGGCCGCCGCCGAGAGCGTCTCGTTCACCGCCCGCCTGGCGGTCGGACTGCTCTTCTTCCTCTACGGCGCCCGGCTCTCCCCGCAGGCCGCCCTCGACGGCGTACGGCACTGGCGGCTGCACCTGCCCGTCCTCGCCCTGACGTTCCTCGCCTTCCCGGCGGCGGGCCTGGCGGCCGGGCTGTTGCCGCCCAGTGTGCTCAGCCCCGAACTGGCCGCCGGTGTCCTCTTCCTGACCGTGCTGCCCTCCACCGTCCAGTCCGCCATCGCCTTCACCTCCCTGGCCCGCGGCAACGTCGCCGCGGCCATCTGCGCGGCGTCGTTCTCCACCGTCCTCGGCGTGGTGCTCACCCCGCTGCTGGCGGTCGCCTTGCTGCGGCAGAGCGGTGCCGGGCCCGGCGACGTCCCCGTCACCCCGTCCCAGCTCACCGACATCGCGGTCCAACTCCTGCTGCCCTTCCTGGCCGGACAGGCAGTGCGGCGTTGGATCGCCGACTGGCTGGGCCGGCACCGGGCCCTGACCACCCTCTGCGACCGCGGTTCGATCCTGCTCGTGGTCTACTCGGCGTTCAGCCACGGGATGACCGCCGGGATCTGGCACCGGATCCCGCCCCTCCGGCTGCTGCTCCTGGCCGTGGTCTGCGCACTGCTGCTGGCCCTCGCACTGTCCGCCGCCCACGGCACCGCCCGGCTGATCGGACTCCCGCGCGCCGACCGGATCACGGCCGTCTTCTGCGGTTCCAACAAGAGCCTGGCCAGCGGGTTGCCGATGGCCACCGTGCTGTTCCCACCAAACCTGGTCGGCATCACGGTCCTGCCCCTGATGCTCTACCACACCCTCCAACTCGTGGTCTGCGCCTACCTCGCCCGTCGCTGGCCCGCCCCCTCGGCCGCACCGCCCACCGGGCTCCCCTCCCCACCCCCCGCCCCTGTCGGGCAGCATGAGCGCGACCTCCCGGACCCGACGAGACAGCCGTGACCCCGCACAGACGCAGACACCAGCACAGACACCTACGCAGACACAGACACATACTCAGCAGACGCCGTCACACGTAGCGGTCGGGGCCGTTGCGCGCCCCGCACGTGGCCTGCGCCGGCGCGCCGGTGGGCGTACGGGATACTGCCGTACACAACTGCAGGCACGGGTGGGGGTACGGGTGCAACCGCTGGCGAAGAACGATCCACAACAGATCGGACCGTTCCGGGTGATCGGGCTGCTCGGGGGCGGCGGCATGGGGCGGGTCTACCTCGGCCGCGCGACCGACGGGCGGACGGTGGCGGTGAAGACCGCCCGCTCCGAACTCGCCGACGACCGCGGCTTCCGGACCCGCTTCGCCCGTGAGGTGGCCGCGGCCCAGCGGGTCGGAGGCCCGTTCGTGGCGCCGGTGGTCGAGGCCGCGCCGCACGACGACGTGCCGTGGATGGCGACCGAGTACGTGCCGGGCGTCCCGCTGAGCGCCGCCGTGCACGACCACGGGCCGCTGCCCGCGCCGACGGTGCGGCTGCTGACGACCGGACTGCTGCACGCGCTGACCGCGGTGCATGCGCACGGCCTGGTGCACCGCGACCTCAAGCCGTCCAACATCCTGCTCACCGCCACCGGTCCGCGCGTCATCGACTTCGGCATCGCGCACTCCGCCGCGGACACCGCCCTGACGATGACCGGCACCGCCCTCGGCACCCCGGGGTTCATGGCCCCCGAACAACTCGCCATGACGGGCGCCCGGATCACGGGCGCGGCGGACGTCTTCGCGCTCGGCGGGGTGATCGTCTTCGCGACGACCGGCGACGGCCCGTACGGGAACGCCGAGCCGCAGATCCTGATGTACCGCACCGTGCACGAGGAGCCGCAGTTCGGCGAACTCCCGGACGGACTGGCCGAGTTGGCCGGGTCGTGCCTGGCGAAGGATCCGGAGCGGCGGCCCACGCTGCCCGCCCTCGTGGCGCGGATGGGCGCCCCCGGCCCGTACGAGGACTGGCTGCCGGAGCCCCTCGCCGTGCAGCTGCGCCGGCTGTCCACGCAACTCGGCGACCCCAGGTCCCGGGAGACCGCCCCGCACACCCCGGCCGCGGGCCCCGCCGAAGTCGCCTTCGAGGGACTGCCGACCCGCACGATGGCGAGCAGCCCGGCGCCCCCGCTGCCCGACGCCCCGCCCCGGGAACCGCACCGCTCCGACCTCCCCACCGCGCCACCGCCCCCGTCCGGGCAGCCGGCGTCGCCGGGCCCGAGTCGACGCCGGTTGCTCGCGGCGCTGTCCGGCGTCGGGGTCGTGGCCGGCGGCGGGGCGCTCGCCTGGACGCTGTGGCCGGACGGCGGCAAGGACCCGGCCGGCGGCACGGTCGCCGGCGGCGGGTCCGGCGGCGGTACGAAGCCGTCCGCCCAGTTGCCGCAGGCGATACGCGACAAGGGCATCGTCACCATCGGCTCGGACCTCACCTACTCGCCGATGGACTTCCTCAAGGCGGGCGCGCCCGCCGGTCTCGACGTCGACCTCGCCGACGCCCTCGGCCGCGCGCTGGGCGTCCGCTGCGAGTTCCGCAACTCCGCCTTCTCCGGCCTCCTCACCGGGCTGGCCGCGGGCCGCTTCGACCTCGTCATGTCGGCGCTGACCGACACCAAGGACCGGCAGGACGGGCACGGCGCCGGGACGACCGGCGGCGGCGTCGACCTGGTCGACTACCTCAGGTCCGGGCTGACGCTCGTCGTCCGCCGGGGCAGCCCGGAGGGGATCCAGAAGCCCGAGGACCTGTCCGGCAAGCCGGTCGCCGTCCAGCGCGGCTCGGCGGCCCAGAGCTACCTGGACGAGCTGAGCCGGAAGGTCCCCGCGCAGGTGAAGGTCCAGATGTTCGACTCACCGGCCGAGGTCTACGCCAACGTCGCCCAGGGCCGGTCCGTGGCCTGCCTCGACGACTTCCCGGTCGCGGCCTACACCGTGGCGACCGGCTCGGGCGGCGCCCTCCAGGTCATCGGCGCGCAGATCGATCCGTACCCCTTGGGCATCGCGGTCGCCAAGACCAACACGGCCCTGCGCGACGCCGTACGGCAAGCCCTCGACCACCTCATCAAGAGCGGCGAGTACGCGACGATCCTCAAGCGGTGGTCCGTCGAGGGCGGCGCGGTGGAGCGCGCGGTCGTCAACGGGGGCCGTTAGGGCGACGCGGGGCCGGGCGTCGGTGACGCCCGGCCCCGGTCAGCGGCGGAAGTTCGACGGCTTCACCGCAGGTACGACGCCCCGTTGACGTCGAGCACGGCCCCCGAGGACCAGCCGGCCTCCGGCGAGGCGAGGTACTTCACGGCGGCGGCGATCTCCTCGGGCGCGGCGACCCGACCGAACGGGCTCTGCCGCTCGACGGTCTCGGTGATCCGGTCGGTGACCCGTTCGGTGGCGACGAAGCCGGGGGCGACGGACGCGACCGTGATGCCGTGGGGGGCGAGGGAGACGGCGAGCGACTGGCCCAGTGCGTGCACGGCGGCCTTCGTCGCCCCGTAGGCGGGGTGGTCCGGCTCGCCCTTGAAGGCGCCGCGGGAGCCGATGTTGACGATCCGGCCCTCGATGCCGTGGTCGATCATGTTGCGGGCGGCGCAGTAGGTGACGTGGGCCGTGCCCAGCAGGTTCACGTCGACGACGCGCCGCCAGGCGTCCTGCCAGTCCTCGAAGGAGGTGCGGTCGAGCGGGTGCGCGACGTTCGCCGCCGCGTTGTTGACCAGCACGTCGAGCGGGCCGAGCGCGTCGACGGCCGAGGCGACCACCGCGGCCGCGCCGTCCGGGGTACTGATGTCTCCCTGCACCAGGACGTGGCCGCTGCCCTCCAGGGCGTGCAGGGCGTCCTCGGCGGCCTCCCGGCGGGAGGCGTAGTGCAGGGCGACCCGGTCGCCGTCGGCGGCGAAGGCGGTGGCGATCGCGCGGCCGATGCCGCGCGCCGCTCCGGTCACCAGTACGGTCCGGTTCCGCTTCATCGGGCGTCCTCCAGCGGTGGGCGGCGCGAAGGCCGCGACGATCTTGCTCGACACCCTTGCACGCCGTTCCGGGGCACGGAAGACCGGGGCGGCTCCCGCTCGCGGATCCGCGGGTCCGCGAGAGGAGGCCGCCCCGGTGGTCGAGCGGGCCGGCGACGGCCGGCCGGGGTGCGCCGACGGATCAGAAGTCGTCCGCGCCGTTGCGGAGTTCGTACGTCCAGTAGCCGGTCGCCCACTTCGCCGGGTCGACGGCGATGCCCTCGCGGCCGGGCGCCTTCACGGCGGCCTGGCCGCTGCCGCCCTGGAGGGTGACGGAGAAGTCGGTGACCGGCTCGTTGTTCTCGTCGACGCCGCCGTCCGACAGCTTCACCAGGGCGTAGGCGGGGTCGCCGGGGTTCAGCACGACGGGCAGCTGGGGCTTGCTCTTGGCGACCGGCGGCACGTTCTCCCGGTGGCTTTCGAGGAACTGGATCTCCGGGTAGCCCTTGAGCGTGCAGCGGTGGCCGGAGGTGTTCTTCGCGGTCAGGACGATGTGGGTGTAGGGCGGGCCGTCCTGGTAGGCGGCGCTGATGGCGACGTCCTTGGTGTTGCAGGCGGGGGCTGCCCCGGATCCGTTTCCACCGGTGCCGGAGCCCTTCGCCGCGCCGGTCTTCCCGGTGGTGTGCGCGGTGGCGCCGTCCTTCGCGGCGTCGTTGCCCTGCGAGGTGTCGGCCTGCTCGGCGGGCCGCCCGGAGTCTCCGGCGGCTGCGGAGTCGCTCGGCGCCGGGCCGGCGGACTTCGTGGCGGCTCCGTCCCCGCCACAGGCGGTGAGGGCCAGCGCGAGCACGGCGGTGCTCGCGGCGGTGAGGGCGGCGGTGCGGTGACGGAAGGTTCTCATGGCGTTTCCCTGAGGGCTGAGATGCGGTGAAGTGGACGTCGGATCAGTTGGTGAAACGTCACTGACCTGCTGACATGCAGGATTCTGGGGGCCGCCGCTCACGTCCTGCTGGTGTCCCGCTGATGCTCCGCTGATGTCCGGTACCGGTGCCCGCGGGGTCCCGCGGGCACCGGCTCACCCGTCGTCGGCGAGCCGCCGCACCGCCTGTTCGAACCGCGCGCGGTACTCCGGCCGCGTGGTCACCCGCAGCAGCGCCTCCAGGGCCCGTACCGCGCCCTCGTCGTATCCGGCGCGCTCCGCCTCGCCGGCCGCGCGGTCCAGCAGCCGGATGCCCTCGCTCTCCTCGCCGAGCGCCAACCGGGCCTCGCCGCTGACGGTCAGCAGCAGCGTCCGGCGGGCGGCCTCCTCGTGCTCGGGTCCCAGGTCGAGCGCGGCGCGGGCGGCGGTGAGCGCTTCCTGCGGCCGGTTCGCGGTGAGCTGTATCCGGGCGAGGTGCTGCAGGGCGAGCATCTCGGTGTGCGCGTCGGGTTCCTCGCGGGCCAGCGCGACCGCCCGGGTGCAGCCTTCCAACGCGGCGTCGAGTGCGCCCTGTTCGGCCTGGACGATGGCCAGGTTGATCAGTGCGGTCGCCTCGCCGAGCCGGTCACCGGCCTGCCGGGCGAGCCCGGGTGAACGTTCCAGCAGGGCGGCGGCCTCGGCGACCCGGCCCTCCTCGCTCAGCACCCAGCCGAGCAGGTTGATCACCCTGGACTCGGCGTAGGGGTCGTTGCGGGCGCGGGCCGAGTCCAGTGCCAGTTGGAGCGGTGGCACCCAGCTGTCCCGCACCCGCCACACCACCTGCGGCCACTGGAGCAGGATGATCCGCCAGGCCCGGTCGTCGAGCCCGGCGGTCCGGGCCGCGGCGGCGGCCAGCGCCAGGTCGTCGCGTTCGGTGGCGAGCCAGCACATCGCCGCCGCCCGGTCGGTGAAGTCCCGGACGGCGGCGGGGTGGCGGAAGTCGTCGGGCAGGGCGAAGCAGGGCTCACCGCCCGGCTCGGCGGTTTCGGCGGCGGCGAGCGCGGTGGCGATGTAGTGGTCCAGTACGCCGAGGAGGGCGTCCGGTCCGGATGCGGGGTCGAGACCGCGGGCGTAGAGCCGGACCAGATCGTGCAGCTGCCGGCGTCCGGGGGCCGTCTCGGTGACGAGGTGGGCGGCGGTGAGCCGTTCCAGCGCCGCCGCCGCGGCGACCGGGTCGGTGCCGGCGAGTGCAGCAGCCGTGTACGCGTCGAAGTGGGCGCCGGGGTGGTGGCCGAGCCGGGACAGCTGGTGGACCGCGTCCGGCGGGAGGTGCTGCACGGTCAGTCCCAGTGCGGCCGGGACGCCGGTGTCGTCCACCGCGAGGTAGGCCAGCCGGTTGCGCTCGTCGGCCAGTTCGTCGGCCAGGGCGGCGAGCGTCCATTGTGGGCGGCCGGCCAGCCGAGCCGCGGTGACGCGCAGGGCGAGCGGCAGGCCGCCGCAGAGTTCGGCGAGCCGGCGGGCGGCGGCCGGTTCGGCCCGGACCCGTTCCTCGCCGAGCACTCCGGCCAGCAGGGCGGTGCCGTCCTGCGGTTCGAGGGTGTCGAGCGGGACCGGGCGGGCCGCGTCGGAGGCGATGAGTCCCTCCAGCCGGTGCCGGCTGGTGACCAGGGTGACGCAGTCGGTGCCGCCGGGCAGCAGCGCCCGGACCGTGGCGGAGTCGCGGGCGTTGTCGAGGACCACCAGGAGCCGGCGGTGGTCGGTCAGGGACCGGAAGAGCGCGGCCGCGGCGGGGGCGGAGGCCGGGACGCGCTGCGGTGCGACACCGAGCGCGAGCAGGAACTCCCGCAGGACCTCGATGAGCGGGGGCTCACCGGTCTCGCTGAATCCGCGCAGATCGGCGAAGAGCCGGCCGTCCGGGAAGGCGGCGGCGTCGCGGTGCGCCCAGTGGAGGGCAAGCGCGGTCTTCCCCACGCCGGCCGGTCCGGTGACCAGGCAGACGGGTGCCTCGCCCGCGGCGGCCCGGGTGAGCGCGGCGAGTTCGGTGAGTCGCCCGTGGAAGCCGCGGGGAGCGCGGGGCAGCAGATCGGTGGGGTGCGGTTCGTGAGCGAGGGGCGGCAGCGGGAGGGGATGGGGCGATCCGGGGCCGGGGCCGCCGTCGGCACGGAATCCGGGCTGGGCGGCTGCGGGCGTCGCCGCTCCGGGCCGGTCGGCCGCGGCCCGGCGTCCGGTTCTCGTCCCGGCACGCTCCCCGTCCGCCGCCCGGTCTCCTTCCCCCTCCGGCACGGGGTCGCCGCGCAGGATCAGCGCGTGGGCGGCGGCGAGTTCGCGTCCCGGGTCGATTCCCAGCTCGTCGGTGAGCAGCCGTCTGGTGCGGTGGAACCAGTCCAGGGCCTCCGACTGCCGCCCCGCCCGGTACAGCGCCGTCATCAGTGCCGCGGCCAGCGACTCGCGCAGCGGATGCGCGACGGCTTCCGTCCGCAGTACGGCCGCGGCCCGGTGGTGCTCCCCCGACGCCGTGTACGCGCGGGCCAGATGCTCGACCGCGGCCAGCCGCGACTCCTCCAGCGCGTGCGCGGCCGCCTGGAGCGGGGGGCCGGCGAAGGCGCCGGTGAGCGCCGGGCCCTGCCACAGCGACAGCGCCTCGTTGAGCATCCGCACGGCATCGGCGGGGTCGCGCTGCTCCCGCGCCAGCGTCAGCAGTTCCTCGAACCGCCGGGAGTCCAGGAGGGTTTCCGGTACCCGCAGCACGTAGGCGTCGCCGAGGGTGAGCAGTTCCACGCCGTAGGCCGCCGCGTCCGCGCCGACGAGGAGGGCGCGGAGCCGGGAGACGTGCCCCTGGACGACGTTGCGGGCGTGCAGCGGTGGTGCGTCCTCCCACAGGCAGTCCGTCAGCCGGGCCACGGAGACGGGAGTGTTGGCGGAGAGCAGCAGTGCGGCGAGCAGACTGCGGCGTTTGGCGGGGCCGAGCGGCAGCGGTCCGGAGAGCGCGTCGACGGAGACGGTGCCGAGCAGCCGGAACTCCACGGGCGGCTTCCCTTCTGGGTGGGATGCACCCGACGTCGGGGGCACTGAGGAGAAAAGCCCAGGATATCGGGGGTGCCGTGGAGGCTGCGTCGACACCATCGGCCCGCCGGTCGGCGGGTCCGGGTCAGCCGTTGAGCGCGGCCACGCCGGCCTGGGCGAACTGCTCGTCCAGGTCACCGCTGGGCGCGCCCGCGACACCGACGCCCGCGATCGGGGCGCCCTTGGCCTGGACGGGGGCGCCGCCGGCGAGGAACAGCGTGCCCGGGATGTCCTTCAGGGTGGGTGCCTGCTCCAGGCGCTTGACCAGGGCCGAGGTGGGCGCGTTCCAGGACACCGAGGTGAACGCCTTCTCCTCCGCCGCCTTGTACGACTGCGGGCCGGCACCGTCGCCGCGCAGCGTGACGATGGTGTTGCCGTTGCGGTCGACGACGGACACCGACACGTGCTGGTCGGCCTTCTCCGCTGCGGACAGCGCGGCCTGGGCCGCCTTGGCCGCCGCGGCGACGGTCAGGTGGTCGGTGGTGACGACGTTCTGGGTCTGCGCCTGGGCTGCCGTGGCCGCACCACTGCGGCTGGCGTCGTCCGGGGCCGCGACGGCGACCGCGCCGACGGCGGTCACCCCGACGGCGGCCAGCACGGCCGCGCCGGCGATGATCCGGGTACGGGTGGACGGCATCTTCATGGGAGGTGCTCCTCTTCGTCGACCGGGGCCGGGGCCCCGTGGTCCCGCAGTGGTTGCGGTGTTTCCATCCTTGGCGGCCCCGGGCGGGCCGCGGTCGACGGAGCGGATGGCGTCGCGGAGCATGATGGATGACGTCGGTGTCAACCGATCGGATGACGGACGTGGCCCGGAAACCAGGCTACGAATCAAGGATGGACGTGAAGCACGTGAGCGGTGGCCGGACCCGGGCGGCGGACGGCGTACCGCGGACGGACCCCGCCGTCGGTCCGGCCGGGCGCGGGATGGAGGCGGTGATCTCTGCCTCGTTCGTCCTGCTGCTGATCGCCGCGATGGCCCGGTATCTGACCCATCATCCCGGTGCCCCCGGCACGTGGTGGGTGATCGCGCTCACCACGCTCCTGGCGGTGGCGTACGTGGCGCGGCCGGCCGTGGACGGCGCGATCGCGCCGCGGTGGCGGCGGGCCTGGCTCGGGGTCTTCGTCCTGGGCTGGGTGGCCCTGGTGCTCCAGGCGCCGAGCTTCGCGTGGAGCGCGGTGGCGATCGTCTACACGGCGTTGCAACTGCTCCCGGCGCGGGCCGCGCTGGCCCTGATCACCGTGCTGACGGTGCTGGTGGTGGTCGCGCAGGTGCGGATCAACGGTCCCGACCCCCTGCTGATCGTGGTGCCGCCGGTGGTCGCGGGCCTGGCCGCGACGGTGTTCACGCACATGCAGCGGCAGTCGGCGCGGCAACGCTCCCTGATCGAGGACCTGGTGCGGACCCGCCGCGTCCTGGCCTCCAGCCAGCGGCAGGCGGGCGTGCTGGCCGAGCGCGAGCGGCTGTCGATGGAGATCCACGACACCCTCGCCCAGGCACTGTCGAGCCAGCGGATGCTGCTCCAGGCCGCCGAGCGGCTGTGGGAAGCGGACCCGGAAGCGGCCCACCGGCACATGGCCACCGCCTCGGCCATCGCGGAACGCAACCTCGTCGAGGCGCGCCGGTTCGTCCACGACCTGGCGCCGGCCGACCTCTCCGGCGGGGGCGGGCTGCCCGAAGCCCTGCGCGCGCTGGCCCGGCGGGAGACCGCCGCCGGTACGGCCACCGCGGGAGCCGGCGCGGCATCGCCGGCCGCGGGCCCGGCCGTGCGCTTCCGGATCGACGGCGATCCCGTCCCCCTGCCGCCGGCCGTCGAGGCGGGCCTGCTCCGGGTGGCCCAGGGCGCCGTCGCCAACGTCCGCGAGCACGCGCACGCCAGCGATACCGTCCTGACCCTCAGCTACCTCGACGAGGACGTGGTCCTCGACATCGCCGACAACGGCTGCGGCTTCACCCCGGGCCGGGAGGACGCACCGGGGGCGGCGGCGCATCGCGGCCACGGGCTGCGCGCCATGGAGGTCCGGCTGCGGCAGCTGGACGGCACACTGACCATCGAGTCCCGTCCCGGGGACGGGACGGTCGTCTCCGCGGCCGTTCCGCTCCGGGCGAGCGGCCCGGCGACCGACCCGGACGAGGAGTGACCCGCATGTCCCGTACACCCCACTCCCCCGATGTGCCCGGCGCCGTGCCCGGCCGGCGGGTGCGGCTGCTGCTGTGCGACGACCACGCCGTGGTGCGGGCCGGTCTGCGCGCCCTGCTGTCCGCCGATCCGGGCATCGAGGTCGTCGGCGAGGCGGCCACCGGCGAGGAGGCGCTGGCCGTCGCCGCCCGGCAGCGTCCCGATGTGGTGCTCATGGACCTGAGCCTCGGCGCCGGCATCGACGGGGTCGAGGCCACCCGCCGCATCGTCGCCGAGGTACCCGGCACCCGCGTGCTGGTCCTCACCACCTACGACACCGACGCCGACGTCACCCGTGCCGTGCAGGTCGGCGCGACCGGCTACCTCCTCAAGGCCGAGCGGCCCGAGGAGTTGTTCGCCGCGATCGCCGCCGCCGCGGAGGGTCGGGCCGTGCTCTCCGCGCTGGCGGCCAACCGCGTGATGGAGCGCGTACGGAAACCCCATGCCGCGCTCACCGAGCGCCAGTTGGACATCCTCGGCCAGCTCGCCCGCGGCCTCGGCAACCGCGAGATCGCCCGCGCCCTGTTCATCAGCGAGGCCACCGTCAAGACACACCTGGTCCGCATCTACGCCAAGCTCGGTGTGGAGACCCGCGCGGGCGCGGTCGCGGCGGCGAAGGAGCAACGGCTGATTCCCTGAACCGGCACGGCCGGCCGCGGGCGTCAGTCGGTGTCGGTCGCGGTGAGCACCGCGAGTCGGCGTCGGTCCGGGGAGAGGCAGGCGATGCCGTAGTCGTAGATCTCGTTGTGGAACCAGTCGGCGTCGGCCAGGAACTGGAACCACGTGCTGTGCAGGGCACGGCGTTCGACTTCCGCCGCGCTACTGCCCCGCGGCGCCCCCGTCAGACCGGCCAGTGACCGCCATGCCGCGAGCCGGCCGTGGGCGCCGTGCGCACCGTCGCTGTACATGCCGCCCATCGACGCGGTGGCGAAGAGCAGGCACCAGACGGCGTCGAGGGGGCGGCGCGCGATCTCGAAGCGGTCGGTGGGGCCGAGCCCGTCGAGGCAGGCCATGGGGAGGGTCGGGAGCAGGGCCGGCACGTCCTCGGGTGCGGTGGGCTCGTCCAGGGTGAAGACCCATGCGCCGGTATCGCCCCAACCGCCGGCCGTCACGGCGGAGACGATGTCCTGGTGCACCTCCTGGGTGGCGATGTCGCGGAGCGTGGAGCGCACGGCCGTACGGGGCACCGGCGGGTCCGCGCGTCCCTCGGTGGGCAGCCCGGTGTCCGTCCCTTTGGCGCCGCCGCGCAGGGAGCGGCTCGGGAAGTCGGCATCGGACTCGAAGGCACGGCGGTCCGGCGGCAGCCAGCTCAGCGCGTGCCAGCCGGGTCGCACGAGGGGCCAGTACCGCAGGGGCGGGAAGTCGTCGATGTCCACGCCGCGGAGCACCAGTTCGTGGAACAGGCAGGAGCGCAGTTCCTCCAACCGGTCGTGTCCGCGCCGGTCGAAGACCTCGGCGGCGAGGTCGGCGACCCGCTGGCCCTCGGCCAGGAGCGAGGCGACGGCGGGTATCCGGAGGCCGGTGTGCGCGGTGGAGGTGCGCTGTGCGTCGAGGAGGTGGAGCAGCTGCGCCACGTTGTCCCGGCCGGGGCTGAGCGCGAGGGTGCGGACGACGTGGGCCAGGCTGCGCTCGTACGCCCGGACGCGCTCCATCGCGGCGGCGTGCCGATCGGTCAGCAGCGACCCCAGCTCCCGCAGGTGTCCGGCGTCGTCCGGCGACGCGGGCCGCGCCGTCATGTCCCAGACGACGCTCGCGAGTTCATCGTCGGAGAGGTCCTGTGCGTGGTTCACAGGGCCTCACCCTATGCGCCAGGAAAGACCGTGCGTCCGTCTCTCCTCGCCGCGCCCGTCCCCTCGACCGCCCACCCGACCGGCAACCCGCTCCCTTTTTCATACAGTTGACATAATACAGCTGACCGATAACGCTGGAGGCCCGCACAGGAAGGACATGGCATGCCTGAACAACCAAGGGTCCGCACCACGGAGGGCGTCGTGCTGGGACGTTGGCGACAGCGGAACGCGGAGTTCCGCGGCCTGCCCTACGCACCACCGCCCGTCGGAACGCTCCGCTTCGCCGCGCCCGCCCGCCCCGCACGCTGGACCGGGGCCCGCCAGGCGACGACGTTCGGCCCCTCCGCCCCGCAGTCCGGACCGGCCCGAACCGGCACGACGACGGACACCAACTGGCTGACCCTCAACGTCTGCACGCCGGATCCGGGCGCGGCGGGCCTCCCGGTACTGGTGTGGATCCACGGGGGCGCCTACATCGCGGGGGCCGCCAGCGACCCGATGTACGACCCGGCGGCGCTCGCCGAGGCGGGCCTCGTCGTGGTGAGCATCAACTACCGGGTGGGCGCGGAGGGTTTCGCGCTCATCGACGGCGCCCCGCCCAACCGCGGGCTCCTGGACCAGATCGCGGCGCTGCACTGGGTGCGGCGGAACATCGCCGCGTTCGGCGGCGACCCCGACCAGGTCACCGTCGCCGGGCAGTCCGCCGGGGCCGGCTCGATCGCCGCGCTGCTGACGATGAAGCCGGTGCGCGGCCTGTTCCGGCGCGCCATCGCCCACTCGGTACCGGGCAACTACTGCACCCGCGCCCTGGCGGAGGAGGTCACCCGCGCGCTCGCGGACCGGCTCGGCACGACGCCCACCACCGCGGCCCTCGCCGACGTCCCGCCCGCCCGTCTGGCCGAGGCGGTCACCGCCCTCGGCGCCGGGCTCCCCGGCCGCCGCGAGCGGTGGGGGCGGCTCGCCCAGACGGGTGTCGCCGTGTGCCCGGTCGTGGACGGCCAGATCCTCCCCGCAACCCCCTGGCCCGCACTGGCCGACGGCCGCGCCGACGGGATCGAACTGCTCGTCGGCCACACCCGTCAGGAATTCCGGCTGTTCAGCGTCCTGAGCGGGCGGCTGGGCCGGTTCACCGAGCAGGACGCGCGCACCGCCCTGGACCTGTTCGCTCCGGCGCCGGGCGGCGCGGCGGCCTACCGCGCCGCCCACCCGCTGGCCACCTCCGGGGAACTGCTGGAAACGGTGTACTCCGACGCCCTGTTCCGGATGCCGTCACTGCACCTGGCCGAGGCGAACACCGCGGCCGGCGGCACCTCGTTCCTGTTCGAGCTGGCACTGACCTCCCCGGGGTTCGGCGGGACCCTGGGGGCCTGCCACAGCCTCGACGTCCCGTTGGCGTTCGGCACCCTGGACAGCCCCACGGGCAGTCAGCTCCTCGGGGATCCGCCCGCCCCGGAGGCCGTCGCGGTGTCGCGGGAACTCCAGCGGGCGTGGGTCCGGTTCGCCATCACCGGCGACCCCGGTTGGGCCGCCCACCGCCCCGACCAGCGGCTCACCCGCGTCCTGGACGCCACATCGGCGACCGTGCGCTACCCGGAGCGGTCCTCCCGCCTCATCTGGGAGGGCCGCTTCCCCACCCCCTTCACGCTCACGCCGGAGCACTGAGGCCACCGCTACTCCACTTCTGTACCTACTAGTATGTACGATCGCGGTCCAGGCATCCGCCGGTCATCCGACGCCGATGCCGACCCGGCCCCGACCCGGCGCCGTACCCCGACCCCACGAGGAGACCCGGCATGCCCTTCGTTCGCATCGACGCACTGCGGGCCGACGGCGAGCGGCTCGACGCGCTCGGCCGAGCCGTGCACGACGCCCTGATCGAGACGATCGGCATCCCGCCGGAGGACCGGTTCCAGGTCCTCGTCGGCCACGACGGCGTCAACAGCACGCTGCGGCACGGCAATTACCTCGGCGTGCGGCGCGACGACGGCATCGTGTACATCGCGATCACCCTGCGCGCCGGACGCATCCCCGAGCAGAAGCAGGCGCTCTACCGGCGGATCGCCGAACTGGCCCAGGAGTACGCGGGCACCGAGCCGCGGAACGTGTTCGTCCTGCTGACCGAGAACGACTCGATCGACTGGTCGCTCGGCAACGGGGTGGCGCAGTACGCCGCGCTCTCCGGCACGTCCGGTTCCGACGCGTCCGACGTGGCGCGCTGAGGGATCGACCCGCGTCGTGGCGCGCTCCCCCGCCGCGGCCCGACGGTCAGGCGATCCGCCGGCGGTTGGTGGTGACGAGGGTGTGGAGTACCGCCTGGGCCGTGGGGAGACGGTTGGCCGCCTGGTTCCACACCAGGGACCGGGGGCCGTCGAGCACCTCCGAGGTGATCTCCTCGCCGCGGACGGCGGGGAGGCAGTGCAGGGCCACCGCCTCGCGCGGGGCGTGGGCCAGCAGGGCGTCGTCCACCCGGTAGGGAGCCAGGCGCACGGCGCGTTCGTCGCGTTCGAGGGGCTTGTCCATGGGCACCCACACCTCGGCGTAGACGGCCTGCGCGGTGCGCACGGCGTCGACGGGCTCGGTGGTGAGGGCCACCGAACCACCGGTCTGGGCCATCACCTCACGGGCCTCGCCGAGGATGTCCGGATCGGTCGGGTAGCCCTGCGGACTGGCGATGGTCAGGTGCATACCGGCCGCCGCACAGGCCGCGAGGAACGAGTTGCAGGTGTTGCTCGCGCCGTCCCCGAGGAAGGCCGCGGTCAGGCCCGCCAGGCTGCCGAAGTGCTCCCGCAGCGCGAGGAGGTCGGCCAGGGACTGGCACGGGTGGTGGGTGTCGGACAGGGCGTTGACGACCGGGATCGCCGCGGCTTCGGCCATCTGCTCGACCGTGGCGTGGTCGTAGGTGCGCACCGTGACGGCGTCGAGGTACGAGGACAGGACGCGGGCGGTGTCGGCGACGGTCTCGCCGTGGCCGAGCTGCATCTCGTCCCGGTTCAGGACGATGGCCGTCATCCCCAGGCGGTGCGCGGCGGTAGCCAGCGACACACGGGTCCGGGTGGACGGCTTCTCGAAGAGGCAGCCGATGGCGCCGCCGCGCAGGTCACGCTCCCAGCCCAGCGGTTCCTGCTTCATCGCCGCCGCCAGGTCCAGCAGTTCGGCCAGGGTCTCGGGGTCCAGGTCACTGACCCGGAGCAGATCGTCGGGGACCTTGCCGGTCACCGCCGGACGGCCTGCGTCGGACGCGGATATCGGGTGGGGCATCGGGGTCTCCGGGTTCGTTCGAACGGTCGGGACACTGCGCCACCAGTGTGAACGGCGGCGGCTGACGGGGCACCCCGGCGCCTCCCGAGCGGGTGAACCGCTGTGGCACGGCCTCCGCCGCGGCCCGACGATGGGGCCCAGGAGATCGACGAGGTTCCGGCGGCAGGGGCGGTCCCGCCCCGCGGACGCCCCGGTCCTCCCGGCAGACCTGGGCCGGCCCGGCCGGACGTGCCCCACGGGCCGTGGCGGCAGGGCCGGACCGGGCGACGAAGGACACCGGAATGAGCAGTGACGAACGGATCCCGACCGTGGGCGTGGAGGAGGAGTACTTCCTCGTCGACCCCGAGACCCGCGAGGTGGTGCCGGCCGGGTCCCGGGTCCTGCGGCGCGCGGAGACAACCCTGGCCGACCAGGTGTCCGGCGAGCTGACCGAGTACCAGATCGAGGCCAAGACGCCGCCCTGCGCCGGCCTGGGCGAACTGCGCGGCCACCTGGACCGGATGCGGACCGCGGTGGCCGAGGCGGCCGCCGCGGAGGGGCTGCGGATGGCGGCCACCGGGACGCCCGTGCTGAGCGCGGGCGGCCCGGCGCCCCTGCGCGACGACCCCGCCTACGGCCCCGGGCTCGCCGCGTACCGGGGCCTCAACGAGAACCACACGCACTGCGCCCTGCACACCCATGTCGAGGTGCCCGACCTCGACCACGCCGTCCTCGTCTGCAACCACCTGCGGCCGTGGCTGCCGGTCCTGGTCGCGCTGTCGGCGAACTCCCCGTTCCGGGACGGCCGCGACACCGGGTACGCGAGCTGGCGGACCGCCGCCGGGGGCCAGTGGCCGGTTGCCGGACCGCCGCCGTACTTCCGCTCCGCCGACCACTACAAGCAGCTGTGCGCGACCCTGGAGGACGCCGGTGCCGTGGTCGGCGGCCACACGCTGCTGTGGGACGTGCGGCCGTCCGCGCACCTGCCCACCGTGGAGATCCGCGCCATGGACGTGCCCGTGGGCGTCGAGCAGGCGGCGGTGCTCGCCGTCCTGGTCCGCGCCCTGGTCGTGCAGGCCCTGGAGCAGGTCCGGCGCGGGGAACCGGGCCCGGACGTGTGCCCGGCTCTGCTGCGTGCGGCGTACTGGCGCGCGGCGCGCGACGGCTGCACCGACCACGCCCTCGATGTGCACAACGGCCGCCCCGTCCCGGCCGGCCACCTGCTGCGGGACCTCTTCGCGTACGTCCGCCCGGCCCTTGAGGAGGCCGGGGAACTGGCGGCGGTCACCGAGGCCGTGACCCGGCTCGCCGGTGGGGAGGGCGGCGACGGTGATGGGGAGCGTGCGGGTGGCGGGGGTGGAGCGCAACGGCAGCGGGCCGCATTCGCGCGCCGGGGCGACGCCCGGGACGTCGTCGACGAACTGATCCGGCACACCGCGCCGGCCCACGCCCTGCACGCGGCCCACTGAACCCTCGCCGACGCGCAGTGATAACCATCGGCTATCACCGCAACTCTTGGACGGGCAACCGGCCGGGGCGGCAGGCTTGTTCCACAAGAGCCCAGGCGAACGAGGGAGCACAGGGATGAGCAGGGTATGGCTGGTGACCGGGGCGAGCAGCGGCTTCGGGCGGGCGATCGTGGAGGCCGCGGTCGCCGCCGGTGACGTCGTGGTGGCCGCGGCCCGGCGCACCGCGGCGCTGGACGATCTCGTCGCGGCGTACCCGGGGCAGGTGTCGGCGCAGACCCTGGACGTCACCGACGCCGCCGCCGTCGAGGCCGCGGTGCAGGAGGTCGTCGAGCGGCACGGCCGGATCGACGTGCTGGTCAACAACGCCGGCCGGGGCATCGTCGGGGCGGTCGAGGAGACCACCGACCAGGAGCTGCGCGAGGTGATGGACCTGCACCTGTTCGGGCCGGCCGCGCTGACCCGGGCGGTGCTCCCGCACATGCGCCGCCGCCGGTCGGGGGCGATCGTGCAGATGACGAGCATGGGCGGCCGGTTCGCGTTCGCCGGTGTCTCCGCCTACTGCGCGTCGAAGTTCGCCCTGGAAGGGCTGTCGGAAGCCCTCGCGGCCGAGGTGGCACCGCTGGGGATCAAGGTGCTGATCGTCGAACCGGGCGCGTTCCGCACCGGGTTCGCGGGTGCCGGCGCCCTCCATCGGTCCGCGGCCCTCCCTGCCTACGAGGAGACGGTCGGCCCGGTCCGGGCGTCGCTCTCGGAGAGCGACGGCAAGCAGCCCGGCGATCCGGCCAAGGCCGCCGCCCTCCTCACCGCCCTCGACGCCGAGCACCCCCCGCTGCGGCTGCCGCTGGGCAACGACGCCGCCGACGCGATCTCCGGACATCTCGATGCCTCCCGGGCGGAGTTCGCGTCGTGGGAGAAGCTGATCCGCTCCACGGACTTCGACGCGTAGCGGTGCGCTGCGGCCGGTCCGTGCGGGGAGTGCCGCGGCGCACGGGCCGACGCCCGGCAGCTCGGGCGCGCCGGGGAGCGCGCCTGCTGCCGGGCATCGGGCGGGTGGAGCCGGGCGGGCGGATCGGTCCTACTGGCCGGGCACCGCGGTTGCCCGGCGCTCGCCGCCGTTGTTGTCCTGCCAGAAGCGGTAGACGTCCACTGCCGCGTCGCTCGGCACGTAGCGCATCGGCAGGCGGCGCTGCTCCCAGTCCTTGGCGAACTCGTCGTAGAAGGTGCTGAGTTCGAAGTACTTGCGGTCGTCCACGTAGTGCGGCTCGTAGGCGTCGCGGGTGGTGAGGAAGACGACCTCGTCCGGGGAGCAGTAGTACAGCGCGCCCAGGCACATCGGGCAGGGGTGGGCGAGGACGTAGATGGTGGTGCCGGTCAGGTGCTCGGTGCCCAGCTTCGTGCACGCCTCGCGAATGGCGAGGACTTCGGCGTGCGCGGTGGGGTCGTTGGTCTGGGCGACCTTGTTGGGGCTTTCGGCCAGGATCCTCCCGTCCTTGACGATGACGGTGGCGAAGGGGCGGCCGCCGTCGACGACGTTCTGACGGGCCAGGTCGATGGTGCGTTGGGCGAAGTCCATGGGAGGGGCCTCCTCAGGGTGGGGGTGGGTGGGGCGCCGGCCGGGGTCAGAAGGGCTTGGTCGGCAGGTACTTGCCGTCCAGGGTGATGACGGCGCGCTCGCCGCCCTCGGGGTCGGCGACCTTCTTCACGTCCAGCTTGAAGTTGATGGCGCTGATGATGCCGTCGCCGAACTGCTCGTGGACCAGGGCCTTGAGGGTGGTGCCGTAGACCTGGAGCATCTCGTAGAAGCGGTAGATGGTCGGGTCGGTGGGGATGCCGCCGGGGATCGAACCGCGGGTGGGGATGGTCTGCAGCAGCATCACCGCGTCGTCGTCGAGGCCCAGCAGTTCGGCGACGGCCTGGGCGGAGCGGGCCGGCAGGGCGTGCTGGCCGAGGACGGCGGCGGTGACGAAGGCGACCGACAGTTCGGCGGCGTCGGCGATCTGCTGCCAGGTGAGGTCCTTGCGCGTCTTGGCCTCGACCGCGGCGTTGGCGAGGGCCTGGCGGGCGGCGGGGTGGAACTGCGCGTGGGGCGTGGTGTCCGTCATGGGAGGGGTTTCCTTTCGGAGGAGAGGAGAGGGGGAAGGTGGGGTGTGGAGGTCAGGCGGCGCGGGATGCGTCGCCCGGGGTCGCCTCGCGTGGCGCTTCGGTCTGCTCCACGGCGCCGGTGCCGATGTCGTAGACCCAGCCGTGCAGGCGGACCGCGTTCTCGCTGCGGGCGCGGGCGACCGAAGGGTGGGTGACCAGGTTGGCCAGCTGCGCGCGGACGTTCTGCCGTACCAGGTCGGCCACGTCGCCGTCGGCCGTGGCGCGGGCCCGGGAGGCGTCCGCGTGGTGCAGCCAGTGGACTATCGCGGGAGTGCCGGAGAGGTCGTGGCCTTCGGCGAGGGCGGTCATCGCGCCGCACGCCGAGTGTCCGCACACCACGATGTCCGTGACCCCGAGTACGGCGACGGCGTACTCGATGCTGGCCGTGACCCCGTCGCCGGACCGGCGGTCGTAGGCCGGGACGAGGTTGCCGGCGGTGCGGACGACGAACAGTTCGCCCGGTTCGCACGACGTGATCAGTTCCGGGACGACGCGGGCGTCGGAGCAGCTGATGAAGAGGGTGTGCGGCTGGTGGTGGCCGGCCAGGTGGCCGAACAGCTCGGCCTTGGCCGGGTGGACGTCGCGTTGGAAACGTGCGACGCGCTCGGCGAGGTCAGGCATGGTCGTTCCCTTCGGTCGATGCTGAGCCGGTCCGGATCGGCCGGCGAGATCCACCATGCACGACCTGGAGCTATAGAGTCCAAGAGCCGCTGGCCATGTCTCCTATAGATCACATCTATGGGTGGTTCTATAGTGGTGGCATGGCCCTGGAACTACGTCATCTGCGCTACCTGCTCGCCGTGGCGGAGCACGGCAGCTTCACCCGTGCCGCCGAGGACCTGCACATCTCCCAGCCGACCCTCTCCCAGCAGATCAAGCAGCTGGAGCGGACCGTGGGAGTGCAGCTGCTGGACCGCACCGGCCGCACGGTGCGCCTGACCGACGCCGGCGAGGCGTACACCCGGCACGCCCGGCACGCCCTGCGCGACCTGGCCGCCGCCGAGCGGGCCGTCCACGACGTGCAGGACCTCTCCCGCGGCCATCTGCGCCTGGGGCTCACCCCGACGTTCACCGCCTACCTCGTCGGTCCGCTCACCGCCGAACTCCACGCGCGGCACCCCGGTGTCACCCTGGCGGTCCGGGAGATGCCGCAGGACCGCGTCGAGACGGCCCTGCTGGACGACGAGCTGGATCTCGGCATCGCCTTCGCGGGCCCCCACCTGGCCGGGATCGAGGCGGCCGCCTTGTTCACCGAGACCCTGAGCCTGGTGACCGCCGCCCCCGGGCCCGATGCCGGACAGCCGGAGTCACTGCCGGTGACCGCCCTCGCGGACCGTCAACTCGCCCTGCTCAGCGGCGACTTCGCCACGCGCACGCATATCGACGCCTACTTCGCCCGGCAGCACGTCAGCCCGCGCATCGCGGTGGAGGCCAACTCCATCCAGGCGCTCACCGAGATCGTCCGGCGTACGTCACTCGCGACGGTGCTCCCCGACGCCATCACGCACGACCACCCCCACCTGACCCCCCTCCCCCTCGCCCCCGCCCTGCCCACCCGGACCGTCACCCTGCTGCGCCGCACCGACGCCTACCGGAGCGCCGCGGTGCGCGCCTTCACCCGCCTCGCCCGGGAACTCGTGCGCAGTCGCGGTTACGCACCGGCCTGACGCGCGGCGGGCGCCGCGGTGAGCCAGTCGGCGATGTCGGTGACGACGGCCGGGTCGACGTGCTGGGCCCGTTCGTACGCGGCGGGGGTGACGGGTCCGGTGCCGGGGAAGAAGAGGTGGTCGGCGGCGTCGTGGACGCGGAGGGTGACGTCCGGGCGGTGCGCCAGGCCGGTCCGCCAGCGCACCAGGTCGTGTTCGACGGTGACCTGGTAGTCGCGTCCGCCCTGGAGGATGAGCATGGGGATGTCCAGCGCGGCGGCGGTGGCGACGGGGTCGTAGGCGCGCAGGTCCAGCCAGTAGGCGCCGGAGTGGCCGAAGGGGAGTTCGGCGGCCGGCGTGTCGGGGGACAGCCGGGGGCTGTCGACGAGGGCGGCCTGGCGGGTGAGGGTGTCGACGAGGGTCCCGGCGCCGGAGTCGGGGGCGAGGGCGGCGAGGTGGCGGGCGACGCGGACCGCGGCCCGGTGCATCGGCTGGGTGTCGCCGGCGAGGATCACCAGGCCGGCGACGGAAGGTTCGGCTGCGGCGACGCGCGGGGCGACCTTGCCGCCCATGCTGTGGCCGAGGACGAAGACGCGTGCGGGGTCCACGGCCGGGTGGGCGCGGAGGGCGCGGACGGCGGCGACGGCGTGCGGGACGTACTCGTCCGTCATGGTGAAGTCGGGCCTGGCGGCCACCGCGGCGGCGTGTGTGTGGGTCACCTTGTCGAACCGCAGGACCGCCACGCCGCGGCCGGCCAGTCCCCAGGCCAGGTCCTTGAGCGGCTTGTTGGGCCCGACCGTCCCGTCGCGGTCGAAGGGTCCGCCGCCGCCGAGCAGCACCACGGCCGGGCGGGGGCCGCGGGCGCCGGGGAGGCTGAGGGTGCCGGGGACGGCGAGCGGGCCTGCACCGACGGCGAGTTCGTGCTCGGTGAACGCGTCCGGGTCGGCGTAGGGCGGCGGCGTCCAGGACGCGGAGTCCGCCGGTGCCAGGCGCAGCCCGTTGAGCCAACCTGCGTCGTCGATCGACATGATGAGGGTGAGGCCGCCGTGGGCGCAGGTCAGGGGCACGCTGACCCTGACGGGGCCGGTCGCCGCCGGTTCGGCGACGGGCTGCCGGATGGCGGTGACCGGGCCGGTGCCGGCGAGGTGTGCGTCCCAGGCGGTCCGCACGACCTCGGCGGACACCTGGGCCCGCAGGGGCGGTGCGAAGAGCTCCTCGATCGCCGCGAACTCCCCCCGACTCGCCTTCTCCGCAACGTACTTGGCGATCGTCTCCGGTGTGGCTTCGGATTCCCCGCTCATGACTCCCCCTACCTTTCTCAAGTTTTGCGAAAGGTAGCACGGCGTGCGAACGTAGCGGTATGGATCCACTGGAGCTTCTCGGACACCCGGTTCGCCTGCGCATCGCGCACGCCTTGCGCGGCGGGCATCTACTGACCACCGCTCAGCTGTGCGCACGGATCCGCGACGTCTCCAAGGCCACCGTCTACCGGCACCTCGAACTGCTCACCGCGGGCGACGTCCTGGAGGTGGCCGACGAACGCCGGGTGCGCGGTGCCGTGGAGCGCCGGTACCGACTGCACCAGGAGCGGGCGACGATCAGCGCGGAGACCGCCGCCGCGCTGACGTCCGACGACCACCGCCGCGGTTTCGCGGTCGCCATGACCGCACTGCTCGCCGAGTTCAACGCCTATCTCGACCAGGAGCACGCGGCCCCCGCGAAGGATCCGGTGGGCTACCGGCAGCACGCCGTATGGCTGAGCGAGGACGAACTCCTCACGATGGTCGGCGAGTTGCGCCGGGCCATCGCGCCACTGCTGGCGAACGGCCCGGCGCCCGGCCGGTCGCAGTACCTCCTCAGCCCCATCCTGTTCCCGGTCGCGGAGCCGCCCGCCGAGGCGGAGTGAGCCGCCGCGGCCCCGTCCGGTCAGCCCCCGTCGGTCACCGGCCCGACCTCGGGGCCGGCGGCGAGCCCGAGTTCGCGGTCGCCGAGCGGCGCGAAGAAGCGGGCGACGTCGCCGTCGGTCACCTCGGCAAGGGTCGCCGGGGACCACCGCGGGGAGCGGTCCTTGTCGATCACCTGGGCCCGGATGCCCTCGACCAGGTCGGGAGCGGCCAGGGCCGCGCAGGAGACGCGGTACTCCTGGTCCAGGACGCGTTCCAGGGAGCCCAGTTCGCGGGCCCGGCGCAGCGCGGCCAGGGTGACCTTGAGCGAGGTCGGCGACCTGCTGAACAGGACTTCCGCGGCCTCCTTGGCCGCCTGGTCGTCGTCGACCGGCAGCCGTTCGAGGATCTCCTCGACGGTGTCGGCGGCGTAGCACGCGTCGATCCACGAGCGCCGCGCGGCGAGTTCGCCCAGCGGTGCCTGCTCGACGTACCGGCCGACGGCCTCGTGCGCGGGCACGTGGGCGAGGTCCGCGAGCAGCCGGGGCAGGGAGGAGGAGGGCACGAAGCGGTCGGCCAGACCGCACAACAGGGCGTCCCCGGCGCCGATCTGAGTGCCCGTCAGTGCCAGGTGGGTGCCGAGTTCGCCGGGTGCCCGGGCGAGGAGGTGGGTCCCGCCGACGTCGGGCACGAAGCCGATGGCGGTCTCGGGCATCGCGACCCGGGACCGTTCGGTGACGATGCGGACGCTGCCGTGTCCGGACAGGCCGACCCCGCCGCCCATGACGATGCCGTCCATCACGGCGACGTACGGCTTGGGGTAGTGCGCGATGCGCGCGTTGAGCCGGTACTCGTCGCGCCAGAAGGCGGCCGAGGCCGACCCGCCGCCGGTTCGGACGTCGTCGTGGATGGCACGGATGTCGCCGCCCGCGCACAGGCCGCGCTCCCCCGCGCCGGTGAGCACGACGGTCTCGACGGCCGGGTCGGACTGCCAGGCGGTGAGCGCCTGGTCTATCCGGCGCACCATGGCGTGGTTGAGGGCGTTGAGCGCCCGGGGGCGGTTGAGGGTGAGGTAGCCGGCCCGGCCCTCGGTGCGCAGCAGTACGGGGTCGTCGGCGGTCACCGGGACACCTCCGTGGTGGCTGCGGCGGTGGCGGTAGTGGTGGTGCGCATGGTGGTGTCGGTTCCTTCCGGGAGCGGGGCGCGGGTCGTTCGGACGCTCTTCTCCGTGCCCTGGGCGTTGCGAGGTCCGGCGCTGCGCCGGCTGTCTAGCATGGGCCGGTGGCCGTGTTCCGGATCGAACGTACAACGCTCCTCTCCCCCGACGTCGTGTGGCGACGGCTGACGGACTGGGAAACCCACGCCGCGCACGTTCCGCTGACCACGCTCACCGTGACGACACCGCCGCCCACCCGGGTGGGAACCACGTTCGTCGCCCGTACCGCCCTCGGCCCGCTCGCGTTCGACGATGTGATGCGGGTCGTGCGGTGGGAACCGCCGGAATCCGCCGCCCCGGTGGCGGCGGGCCGGTGCCGGCTGGTGAAGTGCGGGCGGGCGGTGGCCGGGTGGGCCGAGATCGAGGTGGGTCCCGGGGACGGGGGCTGTCGCGTCGTCTGGCGCGGCGAGGTGCGCCCGCACGGGGTTCCCGGCGCCCTCCGCCCGGTGGTGGCCCGGTCGGCGCGGTGGTTGTACGGCCGCATCCTGGACGGCCTGCTAGGCCCGTAAACCCGTGCCTGTCGGCGCTCGGCCGACGCACCGCGCCGCCGGGGCCGACCGCGTACGGGGCTCGACAGGTCCGGGACAGGTCCGGGCCGGCCACGGCGGTCCCTCACAGCGCGGTGAGGAACTCCCTTACGGCCGCGGCGAATCCGGCCGGATCGTCGTCGTGCAGCCAGTGCCCGCGCCCGGGGAACTCCCGGAGGGTGGTGGCCGGTCGCCGCTCCGCCATCTCCCGTGCCATCGACGTCGGGAGGACGAAGCTGTCCAGGCCGTGCAGCAACAGCGCCGGACAGCCGGTGGCCAGCCAGTCGGGCCACCAGTCACCGATCAGTGCTTCCTGCGACCGCACCATGGCCTCGTGGTCGAAGAGGAACCCCCAGCCGTCGGGGCGTTCGACGGCGCTCTCCAGGAAGTAGCCGGCGTCCGGGATCCCGCGGTCCTCCACCTGGCGGCGCCGAGCGTCGGTGCGCGGCGCGGCCAGTCCCGGACGTCCAGGACCGGATGGGCCACCTCGGGCCGGCGGTTGAGTGCGCCGGCCTCCTCGATGATCAGCGCTCGGACCAGTTCCGGATGGCGCGCGGCCAGCTGGAAGGCCACGACGCCGCCCATCGAGTGGCCGAGCAGCGCCAGCGGACCCAGCCCGGTCGCCCGCACGAACGCGGCGGCGTCGGCCACATAGGCGTCCGGGGACATGTCGTCGGCGTGCGCGCTGAGCCCGTGGCCGCGCTGCTCCAGTGCGATCACCCGGAACTCCGGTGCCAGCGCGGCGGCCAGTCCGGCGAACGCCCTGGCCCGGCCGAAGTGCCCGTGCAGGGCCAGCACCGGCGCCCCCGGCCCGCCGGCATCCGCGTAGGCCAGTCGCCGACCCCGCACCGTCACGGTCTCCATGGTCATGGTCGGCGTCATGGTGGTGCCTCTCCGAGTGCGGTCCGACGAGGGGGTGCGGACGACGATAGCCGCCGCAACGGCCGGGCCCGTCGCATGGGCCGGGCCCGGAAAACCGCTTGCCGGCACCCGTACTGTCGTGTGTGTGACGGACATCGACGGCTTGCTCGCGGCCTACGACGAGCAGATGCGGGGCGTACCGCCGACCCCTCCCCAGGGTGTCTCCTACGAACAGGACGGTCCGGTGCTGCGGATCGTCGGCCAGTTCCGCGGCTTCGTGAGCACCCCGCCGGACGTCGGCGTGCGCGGTGCCGAACTGGACCGGCTGATCGCCCGCCAGCGTGACTACTTCGCCGCCCGCGGCGAGGCGGTCGAGTGGAAGACCCGCGGGCACGACCGGCCGGCGGACCTCACCGACCGGCTGCGTGCCGCGGGCTTCGTCCCCGAGGAGCCGGAGACGGTGCTCATCGGCCGGGCGGAGGAGTTGGCCGCGGCTCCGGTCCTGCCGGACGGTGTCGTCCTGCGGCGGGTGACCGCGGACGCCGACATGCACCGCATCGCCGCCATGGAGTCGGCGGTCTGGGGACAGGACTGGAGCTGGCTCGGCGAGGACCTGATCGGCCGGATCGCGGCGGACCCGGACGAGATCGCCGTCTTGGTGGCCGAGGCGGGCGGCGAGGTGGTCTGCGCGGCGTGGTTGGCGTTCCGTGAGGGCACCGAGTTCGCCAGTCTGTGGGGTGGCTCGACGGTTCCCGCCTGGCGCAGCCGGGGCATCTACCGAGCGCTGGTCGCCGCCCGCGCCGAACTCGCCGTGGCCCGCGGCGTCCGGTACCTCCAGGTCGACGCCTCCGCGGACAGCTCCCCCATCCTGCATCGACTGGGCTTCCGCGCCGTCACCACCACCACGCCCTACGTCTGGTCGCCGCCCCGGTCCTGACCCGCCGCGGACCGGCCCTGGAAGGCCGTGCGGTAGGAGTGCGGGGTGGTGCCGACCACTCGGCGGAACCGTTCGCGGAAGGCGGTCGGCGAGCCGAATCCGGCCTGGTGCGCAATGCGTTCGACCGGGTGGTCGGTGTTCTCCAGGAGGTACTGGGCGCGGCGGACCCGGGCCCGGAGCGCCCATTGCACCGGGGTGGTGCCGGTCTGTTCGCGGAACCGCCGGCTGAAGGTCCGCTCGCTCATACCGGCGCGGTGCGCCATGGCCCTGAGGGTGATCTCGTGGGCGAGGTTGTCCTCGATCCAGTCCAGTACGGGCTGGAGCGTGGAGCCCTGCGGCACCGGCGGATGCTCGTGGACGATGAACTGGGCCTGGCCGCCCTCCCGTTCCAGTGGCATGACGGACATCCGTGCCGCGTCCGCGGCGACCGCCGAGCCGAGGTCGCGGCGGATCATGTGCAGGCACAGGTCCATGCTCGCCGCGGCGCCGGCCGAGGTGAGGATCTGGCCGTTGTCGACGTAGAGCACATCGGGCTGGACGTCGACGCGCGGGTAGCGGCGGGCGAGTTCGGCCGCCGCCACCCAGTGGGTGGTGGCGCGCAGGCCGTTCAGCAACCCCGCTTCGGCCAGGACGAAGGCGCCGGCGCAGACCGAGGCGATCCGGGTGCCGGCGGCCGCCGCGGCACGGAGCGCGCGCAGTGCCTCCGGGGGCGGGGCGGGGGCCTGCTCCGCGCAGCCGGGCACGATGACGGTGTCGGCCTCCGCCAGCGCTTCCAGTCCCCGCTCGACGTGCAGGGCGAAGCCGTCGGTCCGCACCTGTGGGGTGGGGGCGCAGATCCGCGTCCGGTAGGGGCGGCGCCCGTCGGGCAGCCGGGCGCGGCCGAAGATCTCCAGGGGGGCCGCCAGGTCGAACGGCACCACATGGTCGAGGGCGAGGATGGCCACCGTGTGCATGGCCACACGATAGACGGGTTCCCGCCAGCCGCCGTAGTCCGAGGTCAACGGCGGCCATGCTGCCGGCGGGCGGTGTGGAAGCACTGGCAGGAAGCCGTTGATTGTGGTCATTCCAGCCGCTGTGCGGGCTCGGTCGATCTTCCTTGCGTGGGTCGGGCACTGGTGATCACGACCGGAGAAGAGGCACCGCATGCTCGCCCAGTTCGTCCTGCTCGACGGGCTCGATCCCTCGGACGTCGTCGCGCCCTACGAGGCTGGGCACCGCGCCGGTGAACTCACCGGCGGCGGGGTCGCCTCGGGCCTGGGCCTCGCGCCGCGCCTCGTCGAGCGGGAGACCGGCCCCCGGGTGGCGTGCGCCGTCGAGCGGATCCCCGCGTACGAGCACCGCGGGACCGTCTGGCCGGCGACCGATGCCATCCCCGCCCCCGCCCTGTGACGGTGGCCACCCGATGGCGAAGATCCTGCTCTCGCTGCACGTACTGGCCGCGATCATCGCGGTCGGCCCGGTCACCGTGGCCGCCGGCATGTTCCCGCCCGCCGTCCGCCGCGCCGGGGCGCGGGGCATCGGGGCCGCCGGCCGACCGGAGGCGCTGGGCACCGTACGGCTGCTGCACCGCATCTGCCGGGTGTACGCCGGGGTCGGCCCGGCCGTGCCGCAACCTCTCAACTGGCCATGCTCACCGGCCTGTTCAACCTTCTCTGGGCGGCCGTGACCATCCTCATGATCGTCCGGCCCGGCTCGTCCACAGGAGTCTGACGTGCCCGATCCGCACCCCCGCCACGCCCTGCGCACCGCCGCCACCGTCGAGCTGGTCTCACTGATCGTGCTGCTGACCAACCTCGCGACGGTCCACCTGCCGGCCGTCGCCTCGCTCGCCGGGCCCCTGCACGGCTGCGCGTACCTCTTCACCATCGGAGCCGTCGCCCGCGATCCGCTCCACACAGTCCGGTCGGTTATCCTCGCGTGTCTCCCCGGCATCGGCGGCGTGCTCGCCCTGTACAGGCTCACGCACACCGGTCCGCTCACCGTCCCCGCCCCCTGACCGGGGTGCGGCGCCTCCGGCCGTCCCGGCCGGAGCGGCGCGCGGGCCCCGAGCCCGGGGAGGTCCGCGGATGCTGCCACACTGTGCGTGCCGCAGCTGTGCCCGCTCCCCGCGGTGGCGGCTGAGGACGGCGCGGTCAGGTGACCGGCGCCGTCGGCAAGCACATCGAACTGCCTGGTGAAAGGGTGCGCATGGTGGCCTCCGCAGGGAACACGAACAACGGCGACGCAACGAGAAAGAGCTCCGGCGGCAAGTGGCGCACCTACACGGTGACCGCCGTCGGCCTCGCCGTGGTCTGCGGGGCGGCCGTCGTGGTCGGCCAGTTCTCCCGGGCCAGTGAGGCGACCGCGTTCGAGGCACCCTCCGGCGCCGTGGGCACGTCGGAAGCCACGAAGCTGGCCCTGCCGGTCAAGCCGACCGTGCCGGTCACGCTGACGGTGTACGAGGACCCGCGGAGCCCCCGTTCCCGCGATTTCGCCCAGCAGTACGCCACGACGTTCGCGCAGCTCCTCGCGTCCGGCCAGGCCCAGATCGAGTACCGCCTGGTGACCCAGAGCGACAAGGAATACGGGGGGACCGGCGCGAAGGAAGCCGCCGCCGCGGCCGCCTGCGCCCAGGACCAGGGGCGCTTCCCCGAGTTCATGGACCAGCTCTGGCAGCGCCAGCCGGCGCCGCAGACCGACGGCCTCAAGGACCGCAAGCTCCTCAAGGAGATCGCGAAGAAGGCCGGGAAGATCCAGCACGACACGTTCGACCTGTGCCTGGACCGCAACCAGCGCCAGGGATGGGTGAAGAAGTCGCAGGACGACTACGCCGCCGCGGGCCTGGGGCCGGTCCCCGTCGTCCAGATCAACGGACGCACCCTCGCCGACCCGACGACGCAGCTCACGCCGGGCAAGCTGGCCACTCTGGTGGCCAAGGAGGCGCGTCAGGTGGCGGCCACGGCCAAGCCCGGCGCCGCGCCCACCACCACGCCCACGCCCACGCCGTGAGCTGAGGGAAACGGAATCCCGGGCCCCGGACCGCCGACGCGGCCCGGGGCCCGATTCGATCCTGATCCTGGCCCTGGTCCCGATCCTGGCCCCGATCCTGATCCGCCTTGGTGATCACCCCCGATCAGTGCGGATGAATCCGGGTCTCTCCGAGTTGATTCGGGCTGATCCAAGCTAATCCGGTTCAATCCGAGTGAGTCCGGATGAGTCCGGATGAATCCGACTCGGTCAGGCGAGGGCGACCAGGTCCCGGTATTCCTCGCTCCACAGGTCCTCGTCCGCGTCCGGCAGGAGCAGCACGCGGTCGGGGCGCAGCGCGTCGAGGGCGCCCTCGTCGTGGGTGACCATCACGATCGCGCCGGGATAGGAGTCGACCGCGGCCAGGACCTCGCCGCGGGAGGCGGGGTCGAGGTTGTTGGTCGGCTCGTCCAGGAGCAGCACGTTGGCTCCGGAGTGGACCAGCCCGGCCAGGGCCAGGCGGGTCTTCTCGCCGCCGGAGAGGACTCCGGCGGACTTGTCGGCGTCGTCCCCGGTGAACAGGAACGCGCCCAGTACGCGCCGGGCGTCCTGGTCCGTCAGGTGCGGGGCGGCCGCCGCCAGGTTCTCCCGGACCGTGCGGGCACCGTCGAGGGTGTCGTGTTCCTGGGCGAAGTAGCCGAGTCGCAGCCCCTGGCCGTGCACCACCCGGCCGGCGTCCGGGGTTTCCGCGCCGGCCAGGAGGCGCAGCAGGGTGGTCTTCCCGGCGCCGTTGAAGCCGAGGACGACCAAGCGGGTGCCCCGGTCCACGGCGAGGTCCACGCCGGTGAGGACCGCGTGGTCGCCGTAGGACTTAGCGAGGTTGATCGCGCCGAGCGGCATCCGGCCGCAGGGTTGCGGCTCGGGAAGCCGGATCCTGGCGACCTTCTCGGTCCGGCGGGCCGGTTCCAGGTCGGCGAGCATGCGGTCGGCGCGGCGGGCCATGCTCTTGGCCATCACGGCGGTGGCCGAGCGGGCCTTCATCTTGTCCGCCTGGGCGTGCAGCGCCGCGGCCTTGCGTTCGGCGTTGGCCCGTTCGCGGGTGCGGCGTCGGGCGTCCGTCTCGCGCTGGGCGAGGTACGTGGTCCAGCCGGTGTTGTGGTGGTCGATCCTCGCGCGGGTTGCGTCGAGGTGGAAGACGCGGTTGACGACGTCCGCGAGCAGGCCGGTGTCGTGGCTGATCACGACCAGGCCGCCCTGGTGGGTCCGGAGGAAGGTGCGGAGCCAGCCGAGGGAGTCGGCGTCGAGGTGGTTGGTGGGCTCGTCCAGCAGCAGGGTTCCGTCGTGCCCGGCGAACAGGATGCGGGCCAGTTCGACCCGGCGCCGCTGGCCGCCGGAGAGCGCTCCGACCGGCCCCGCCAGTGCCCGTTCCGGCAGGCCGAGGCCCGCGGCCACCCGGGCGGCCGCGGCCTCCGCCGCGTAGCCGCCGCCGGCCTGGAAGGCAGCCTCCGCGCGGGCGTAGGCGGCCATCGCCCGTTCCAGCCCGCGGGGGCCGTCGGCGTCCGCCATGGCGGACTCGGCCGCGCGGAGCCGGCGCAGGGCGGTGTCCAGGTGGCGGGCGGAGAGGATCCGGTCGATGACGGTCCCGGCCGGGTCGGCCGCACGGGAGTCCTGGGCGAGGTGGACGACCGGGCCGGTGTGGGTGATGCTCCCGGCGGCGGGTCTGGCCCGTCCGGCGAGGGTGGTCATCAGGGTGGTCTTGCCCGCCCCGTTGCGGCCGACCAGGCCGATGCGGTCGCCGGGGGAGACGGTGAAGGACACGTCGGACAGCAGCAGGCGGGCGCCGGCGCGCAGCTCGACATCACGAACGGTGATCATGGTTTAACGCTCCGAAAAAGCACGAGGACACACTTCTGGCGTGGAAGCGGGTCCTCGGCTAGGAAATTCGGGGCGTAGACATGCGCTCACCGTAACGGGCGGCCGCCGGCCGGCGCATCCGGTTTTCTCCGGGCGGGGTGTCCGGTCAGCCCGCCAGCTCGCCCAGGAGTGCCCAGGTGCGGCGCCGGTCGGCGGCGCCGGCGACCTCCGTCCCGGCGAACACCACCTCGGTCGCCCCGGCGTCGCGGTAGCGCCGCACCTCGGCGGCGACCTTCTTCTCGTCACCGATCACTGCGACGTCGACGGCCCGTCGGCCGCCGGACAGTCCGATGGCCCGCGCGTAGGAGGGCACCTGCTCGTAGAAGGCCAGATTCTCGGTGACCGTGGCCCGGACGGCGTCGACGTCGTCGGTGACCACGCCGTGGACGAGTGCCACGATCCGGGGTGCGGGGCGCCCGGCGGCCTCGGCGGCCGCGGTGACGGCCGGGACGATGTGTTCGGCGAGGGCGCGGGGCCCGGCGAGGTAGGGCAGGATCCCGTCGGCCAGCTCGCCGCTGGCCCGCAGTGCCTGTGGCCCCATGGCGGCGACGAGCAGCGGGACGCCGGGTTCCGCGCCGGGCACCCGGGCCGGAATCGGCGTGGTGGCGGTGAGCAGTTCGCCGTGGAAGTCCGCGCTGCCGGTTTCGTTCAACTGCCGGATGGCGGTGAGGAATTCACGCAGTCGGGCGATGGGCCGCTCGAAGGGGATACCGAAGCCCGCCTCGGTCAGGAGTTTGGTGCCGAGCGCGAGTCCGAGGTGGTAGCGGCCGTGCGTGGCCGCCTGCGCGGTCTGGGCCTGGCTGGAGACCAGCAGCGGGTGCCGTCCGAAGACGGGGATGGCGGACGTGCCCACCTGTAGTTCCGGTACTTCGCGGCCGACGATCGCGGCGAGCTGGGGCGAGTCCGCGCCGAACGTCTGGCCGAACCACGCGGAGCGCAGTCCGGCGTCCGCGGCCTCCTTGGCGAGCTCCACGCTCGCCTCGATCTGGTTGGTGGGGTCGATCGGGTTGAGGGCAACTCCAACAGTCATGTCCCTTGAAAACAGGCCGGATTGCCTTCCGATTCCCGGTCTTGGGTGACGGCTTGATGGCGGGCGTGTGTCGTTGGGGCCGGGCGGTCAGGGGCGGGCCCGGCCGCCCGCGCCCACGACGCGGTGGGTCGTCAGCCCGCTCCTGGCCCTTCGACTGCTCTCACAGCCTGACGCCGCCGGTGGCGTCGATCACCTTGCCGGTGACCCATCGGGCGTCGTGCGAGGCGAGGAACGCGACGACGTCGGCCACGTCGTCCGGCCGGCCGACCCGGCCCAGCGCGGCCCGTGCGGCGGCGTCCGCCTCCGCGGCCGGGTTGCCGCGCAGCCACGCGGCGTTCACGTCGGTGTCGATGATTCCCGGCGCCACCGCGTTGGCGGTGATGCCCCGGGGGCCCAGCTCCTTGGCCAGATTGAGGGTGAGGTTGTCCAGCGCGCCCTTGGTGGCGCCGTAGGCGATGGCCTCGGGCATGGCCAGTCGGCCGGCGCCGCTGGAGATGTTGACGATCCGGCCGCCGTCGCGCAGACGCTTGAGCCCCTCCCGTACGACGAAGAACGGGGCGCGGACGTTGACCGCGAAGACCTTGTCGAAGTCGTCCTCGGTCAGTGCGGGAAGGGCGGCCGACATCGCGATTCCCACGTTGTTGACGATGATGTCGACCACTGGCCCCGTCCCCGTCCCGGGGGCGCATTCCGTGATCCGTTCGTCGAAGGCCGACCAGAGGGCGGCGGCGTCGCCCCGGTGGCCCAGCGGCGCGTGCAGTGCGACCGCCCGGGCGCCGCCCTTGCGGATCGTCGCGACCACCTCGTCCGCCGCGGCGGCGTCGCGGGCGTAGGTCAGGGCGACCACGGCCCCGTCGCGGCCGAGTCGTTCGGCGATGGCCCGCCCGATCCCCCGGCTCCCGCCGGTGACCAGGGCGATCTTCTCGTCGAGTGGGCGGGGGTGGTGGGTCATGGCTGGTGGCTCCCTCTCCTGTGGTGCGGGCGCTGCTGCGCTCGCTGGTGATCGGGACGCTAAAGCCTCACACGGATGTCAGAGTCAAGCCGCCGCACGGCCGCGCGGGGCCGGGCGGCGGCCGACGGTCGTGCGGGCGGCGGGAGTTGGCCGTCGCGGCGACCGGCTCCGCTTCTTCCACGAACTCGGGGAAGCAGGGGATGTAGGACACAACCTGACCTCGATAGCCCTTAGCGTGGTCTTCACCGACGGAACGGCAACACCGAAAGGCGGAGACCATGACCGAAAACGAGTCGACCACCACCCGCGACCTGGGCGCGGAAACGGCCGTCACCGGCGAGCGCGCCGACTGGCTTGAGGGTCTGGCCAAGCACCGGCACTTCCTGCGCTTCACCACCCGTGACCTCACCGACGAGCAGGCCGGGCAGCGCACCACCGCAGGCGAGTTGTGTCTGGGCGGCCTGATCAAGCATGTGACCGCGGCCGAGCGGGCCTGGGTGGACTTCATCCTGCACGGCCCGTCGGTGATGCCGGACTTCACGGCGATGTCCGAGTCCGACTGGGCCAGTCGGGCGGACCAGTTCCGGCTGCTGGAAGGTGAGACCCTCGCCGGCGTTCTGGCCGACTACGAGGAAGTGGCCCGCCGGACCGACGACGTGGTCGCCACCCTGCCCGACCTTGGCCGTACGTGGCCGCTGCCGAAGGCCCCTTGGTTCGAGGGCGACGCGCAGTGGTCGGCCCGCCGGGTGCTGATGCACATCATCGCCGAGACCGCTCAGCACGCCGGCCACGCCGACATCATCCGTGAGTCCCTGGACGGCGCCAAGAGCATGGGCTAGGTGGTGTCCCGTCACGCTCCCGCCGTCCGCCAGGCGGGCGGTCGGGCGGGCGGTCGGGCGGTCGGGCGGGCGGTCGACGACGGGCCCTGTGGCGCCGTCACCCGCGGGTCGGCCGGCCCGCGATCGAGGGGCCGCCAGTAGGTCATCGGGGCGGGGTCACCCCGAGTGGTCACGAAGCGCGTGCGGAGCTCCGTGAGCGGGGAGTCGACCCCGTACCACTACTGCCACCTACTGGCGGACGCCCTCATTCCCCTGTCGTGGAGCGGGGGATGATCACAGGGTGCGTTCCAGGCGGTCCGCCACCGCCTTCACGAAGCGTGCGGGGTCGGCCGGCCGGCCGCCCTCCGCCAAGACGGCCAAGGAGTACAGCAGTTCGGCGGTCTCGGTGAGGTCGGAGCGGTCCTCGCGTTCCCGGTACGCCTGGTTCAGGCCCTTCACCAGCTGGTGGTCGGCGTTGAGTTCGAGGATGCGCTTGGTGCGCGGCACCTCCTGGCCCATGGCCCGGTACATGTTCTCCAACGCCGGTGTCATATCGTCCGCGTCCGCGACGATGCAGGCCGGGGACACTGTCAGGCGCGACGACAGGCGCACCTGCTTGACGTCCTCGTCCAGCTGCTCCTTCATCCAGTCGAGCAGGCCCGCGTACTCCTCGGCCTGCTTCTCCCGCTCGCCCTCGGACTTCTCGTCCCCCTGCGCACCGAGGTCGATCTCTCCCTTGACGATCGACTGCAGCCGCTTGCCCTCGAACTCGCCCACCGCGTCGACCCACACCTCGTCGACGGGGTCCGTGAGCAGGAGCACCTCGATGCCCCGCTCCCGGAGGGCCTCCACGTGCGGGGAGTTGTCGATGCTCTGCCGGGACTGGCCGGTGATGTAGTAGATGTCCTCCTGCCCGTCCCGCATCCGCTCCACGTACTGCGCCAGCGTGACCGTCTCGTCCTCGCCGCGCGTGGTCGCGAACGACGACACCGCGAGCACCGCGTCGCGGTTGTCGGAGTCGGTGACCAGCCCCTCCTTCAGCACCGCGCCGAACTCCCGCCAGAACGTGGCGTAGCCCTCGGCGTCGTCGGCCAGCATGCTCTTGATCGACGACAGCACCTTCTTCGTCAGCCGTCGCTGCATCATCCGGATGTGCCGGTCCTGCTGGAGGATCTCGCGGGACACGTTAAGCGAGAGGTCCTGCGCGTCGACCACGCCCTTGACGAAGCGGAGGTACGGCGGCAGCAGCGCCTCGCAGTCGTCCATGATGAAGACGCGCTTCACGTACAGCTGCACCCCGCGCTTGTAGTCCTGCGTGAACAGGTCGTGCGGGGCGTGCGACGGGACGAACAGCAGGGCCTGGTATTCGAAGGTCCCCTCGGCCTGCAGCTGGATGGTCTCCAGCGGGTCGCGCCAGTCATGGCTGATGTGCTTGTACAGCTCGTGGTACTCGTCCTCGGACACCTCGTCGCGGGAACGCGCCCACAGCGCCTTCATCGAGTTGAGCGTCTCGGGCTCGGCCGGCGCGTCGTCCTCGCCCGCCGGCTGCCCGACCAGCCTGACGGGCCAGGTGATGAAGTCCGAGTAGCGCTTGACGATCTCCTTGATCTTCCACACCGAGGTGTAGTCGTGCAGCTGGTTGTTGGGGTCGGCCGGCTTGAGGTGCAGCGTGATCGAGGTGCCCTGCGGTACGTCGCCGGTCTCCTCCAGGGTGTACGTGCCTTCGCCGCGAGACGTCCAGCGGGTGCCCTTGTTCTCGCCCGCGCGCCGCGTCAGCAGGGTGACCTCGTCCGCCACCATGAAGCCGGAGTAGAAGCCGACGCCGAACTGGCCGATCAGGCCCTCCGCGCCGGCCGCGTCCTTCGCCTCCCGCAGCTCCCGAAGGAACTCGGCCGTCCCCGAGTTGGCGATCGTGCCGATGAGCTGCCCGACCTCGTCGTACGACATCCCGATGCCGTTGTCCCGCACCGTGAGCGTACGGGCGTCCTCGTCGATCTCCAGCTCGATGTGCAGGTCGGAGACGTCAGCGTCGAGTGAGTCGTCGCGCAGCGCGGCCAGGCGCAGCTTGTCCAGCGCGTCGGAGGCGTTGGAGACGAGCTCACGGAGGAAGACGTCCTTGTTCGAGTAGATCGAGTGGATCATCAACTGGAGCAGCTGACGGGCCTCTACCTGGAACTCAAACGTTTCGGTCGGCATGGTTGGCGTTTACCTCACTTGGTCCGTGGATCACCGGTATCTGACGCCTTCACTGTAATGAAGAGCGTCCGCCGGTAGGTCATCGGACCGGTGCGCAACCGTGTCACGAGTCGGCGGCAACCGGTCCGCTTCGGGTAAAGAATGGATCAAGGTCCCGCGCAAGTTGTCTACCATGCGGGCATGTTGGCCTACGTCCCCGCAGTCCTTTTCTTCCTGCTCTTCTGTTTCGGCGTGCTGCGTGACCGCCGCAGGTTCGGCAACGCCGTCCATCTGGGACTGGCCGTGGTCTTCACGCTCTTGGCGGTGATCGGCACCCTCGGGCGGTCGCACGCCCTGCTGGGACTGGTCGCCGGCGTGGCGCTGTTGGTACTGCCCACGCTGGGGACGGTGGTCCTCGCCGGCTTCCTGATCGCCAACGGTGTGACGATGGTGCGCAAGGAGGGCCGCCGCCCGGCCAACCTGCTGTCCCTGCTCGCCGGTCTCGGCATCGTCGGCGTGATCGCGTTGCTCATCGCCGCGGTGGCGCTGCGCTCGGCCGGCCTGCTGGTGATCGCGGCGACCGCCGTCGGCCTGCTCGGCTACGTGTCGTTCCTCTTCCTCTGCTTCGTCGGATACGCCTTCCTCTACGGGCGGTTGCCGGTCCGGCGGAATGCCGACTATGTGGTGGTGCTCGGGTCCGGGCTGATCGGCGGGACCAAGGTGCCGCCGCTGCTGGCCAGTCGGCTGGAGCGGGGACGCTCGGTGTACGAGCGGCTGGTCGCCCGCGGTTCCGCGCCGCTGCTGCTGACCTCCGGGGGCCAGGGGCCGGACGAGAAGCTTCCGGAGTCCCATGCGATGGCGGACTACCTCATCGAGCGCGGGTTCCCCGCGGACCGGATCGTGCGTGAGGACCGTTCGCGGACCACGGAGGAGAATCTGGAGTTCAGCCGGGCGCTCATGGAGCAGGCGGATCCGGACTACCGGTGCGTGGTGGTCACCAACAACTACCACGCCTTCCGGGCCGCGTTGATGGCCCGGAAGACCGGCGTGCAGGGCCACGTGGTGGGCTCCCCCACCGCCGCGTACTTCTGGCCGAGCGCGACGATCCGGGAGTTCGCCGCGGTGTTCCTGGCGCACAAGGTGGTCAATCTCGGCGTGTGCCTGCTGCTCGTCCTGGGCGCCGCGTTGATCTGGTGGGCCCGCTGAGGCCCCGGCACCCACGCCACGCGACCCGCCGAAGCACCGACGGCGTCCGGGCGTTCGGCGCGCGGGTGGGCCGCGGTGGCCGGGTCAGGCGAGCTGGTCGATCAGCGAGGCGAGGAAGTCGGCGGTGTCCTTGGGGGTGTCGGCCTCGGTGCACAGGCGGTCCATGACCGCGGTGTACTGGTCGACCGACTCCTGCTTGTCCAGGTACAGGGCGCTGGTCAGCTGCTCCAGGTAGACCTTGTCGGGCAGCTCGGGTTCGGCGAACCGCAGGATACTGAACGGCGCGCCGGCGGCCGCGTTGGCCCCCACGCTGAAGGGTGCGATCTGCAGGGTCACGTTCGGCATCTGCACCGCCTCCAGGAGGTGGCGCAGCTGGGCGACCATCACCTCGGTGCCGCCGAACGGCCGGCGCAGCACCGCCTCGTCGACCACCGCCCACAGCCGCGGGGCGTCCGGCCGGGTCAGCAGCCGCTGGCGTTCCATCCGCAGGGCGACCAGGCGGTCCACCTTGGTCTGCGGCGCGCTGGGGTAGCCGATGCGGGTGACGGCGTGGGCGTACTCCTCGGTCTGGAGCAGGCCGGGCAGGAACTGCACCTGGTAGGTCCGGATCAGCGCGGCGGCTTCCTCCAGGCCGAGGTGGAGTTCGAACCAGTCTTCAAGGACGTCGCTGTACTCGTGCCACCAGCCGGCGGAGTTGGCCTGATCCGCCAGCTCGAAGTAGTCGTCCCGGCGTTCCGGGTCAATGACCTGATAGAGGGTCAAAAGGTCGGCCAGGTCGGGTCTCTTGAAGCCGACCTGGCCCCGTTCGAGACGGGTGATCTTGGCGTGGGAGCCACGGATGGCCTCGCCCGCGGCCTCGCGTGAGATGCCGGCGCCGGTACGCAGCTTCCGGAGCTGGGCTCCCAGCACGATGCGCGCGGCGGTGGGCCCCACCTGCGGTTCCTGCAGGTAGCGCGCTATCGACAGCTCGCCTTCCGGCCGGCTGGTCGCGGTCATCCCAACTCCCGTGAGCGACAGTGTTGATACCCCCAGTGTCGCACTTACCGGCCGTCAGGTACAGAAATGCGCCATCGACGGCGACAGGGGCGGTCCCGCCGCGCGACGGGCCCGCACCGCGTCCGTTCAGCTCAGCATCGCGTCGAAGTCGCCGTCCTTGGCGCCGCCGACGAACGCGGCCATTTCCGCATGGGTGTAGATCAGCGCCGGCCCGTGCGGGTCGCGGGAGTTGCGGACCGCGAAACCGCCGTCGGCCAGTGCGGCGACCTCGATGCAGTCGCCCCCGGGCGCGCTGCGCCGGCTCTTCCTCCAGACCGCACCCTCGATCAGATCCGCGGCCACGCCGTTGTCGAACTGCTGCATCCCGTCACTCCTTGCTCCGCACACACCGTCTGACCAGGCATCACGTGCTTCCGCACGGGCGGCTGCACTTACTGATGCAATTACGTTCGACTCGAATGTAATTGCAGATGCACTTGCAGCGCCAGCGGCCGCCGGGGATAGTGGTTGCGGATCCCCCGTTCGTGACGAAGGCACGAGAGGCGCCACGGAGTTCGTGATGACAACCCACCCGGCAGGACCGGCCGCGCTCTTCCCCGCCCAGCCCCTCAGCCGCTGGCTCGTGCAGGCACCGCGCGACATCCGGCTCGACGCCCATGCCGTCCAGCCCGCCGGACTCGCCACCCGCGCCCTCTCGGCGGACGGCAAGGCGGCCTCGGAGGCACGCCGGTTCACCGGGGCCACACTGAGCGACTGGCAGCTCAAGCCCCTCGTCGACAACGCCGTACTGGTCGTCACGGAGTTGCTCTCCAACGCCCTGCGGTACGGGCTCGCCAAGCCCGCCGGACAGCCGCGCGGGGCGGCGCCGCACCAGCTCTGGATGGGACTGCTGCGCTGCCGGGACCTCGTGCTGTGCACGGTCTGCGACCACAGCACGGATGTACCGGTGCTGCGGGAGCCCGACTACCTGGCCCAGAGCGGGCGCGGGCTGCACATCATCGACTGCCTCAGCTCGTCATGGGGCTGGACCACGCCGACCGCGGCCGGCAAGGCCGTCTGGGCGGCGCTGCCCGCCACGGATTGACGCCCGGTCCCCGCGCCGTCGCGGCGGGGCGGGGACGCGGGTCAGCTCTTGCGGCCGAGACCGGCGTAGAGCGGGATGTCCGCGTCGGACCAGCCGGCGGCGCCCACTTCCACGGTGTCCGGGCGCCAGCGGTGCGCCACCGTGAGGCCGGGGTCGACCAGGTCCAGGCCGTGGAAGAAGCGCAGCACCTCGCCCTTGCTGCGCGCGTTCACGTGGGAGCCCTTGGCCTCGAAGTTGTCCGAGACCTCCCGCAGGGCCCGCGGCGTGAAGTCGGCGGTGACGTAGGTCAGGGCCAGGAAGCTGCCCGCGGCGAACTCGCCCATCAACTCCCGCACGACGGCGTAGGGATCGCAGTCCGTCGGGAGCCAGTGCAGTACGGCGATCAGGGTGAGGGCCACCGGCTGGGAGAGGTCCAGCGTCTGCCGCAGGGCCGGGTTCCGGAGGATCTCCCCGGGACGGCAGAGGTCCGCCTGGATGTAGGCGGTCCGGCCGTGCGGGTGGCTGGTGTGCAGCGCGCGTGAATGCGCCAGCACGATCGGGTCGTTGTCGGCGTAGACGACGCGGGCCTGCGGGGCCGTCGCCTGGACGATCTCGTGGAGGTTGGGGGAGGTCGGTATGCCCGTGCCGATGTCCAGGAACTGCCGGATGCCGGCCTCGGACACCAGATGACGGGCCGCGCGCTGCATGAAGGCCCGGTTCTGGCGCGCGATCGCGCCGGCGTTGGGTAGCGCCGCGAGCGTCTGCTCCGCCGCCTCTCGGTCGGCGGGGTAGTTGGTCTTGCCGCCGAGCAGTACGTCGTAGACGCGGGCGGCGTGCGGCCGGTCCGTGTCCAGGTCGACCGGCTGTCGGGGCGGAGCCCCCATCCAGTCCTCCGGCACCGCCATGCCCTGCTCACCCTTCACTCGTGTTGCTCTACGGCCCCCGCAACCTCCCTTGTCACTTTAGTGCGTTGGCGCCTGCGGTCGCGAAGCGCCGAAGTCCGCGGCGCCGTGCCGCCGGGGAGCGGGGCCCCTGCCGGGCAGCGGGCGCGGCCGACATGGCAGAGTGTCGGTAAGGGAGGGTTTGCGTACTGTGTGTGCTCACGTGGCGCCTCGGCGCCGATCCATCCTGCTCGCCGTCCTCGCCGCGGTCGCGCTGCTCGTGCCGGGGCTCGCCGGCGCTCCGGCCGCGGCGGCCGCTGCGTCCGCGACGGCCTGTGTACACCACACGGCGCCCCAGGACACCGTGGACCGCGGCCTCCCCCACCTGACCGGTCCGACGACCCGTCACCTCCCCGCTCCCGCACCGGGACCCGGCACCCTGCCCCCGTCCCACGGCGGGGGCCCGCCGCGCCATGCGAGCCTCTCCGCGCCGCCCGGCGCCGTCGCCGCCGACTCCCTCGACTACGCCGGCCGGTGCCGGGACCGGGCCCCGCCCGTGCCTCCAGCCCCTGAGCACATCCACCCGCCGGGGCCGCACCCGCGGCCCACCCCTGCCTGCTGGAGGCACCTTGACCCGCGCCACAAGGGTGCGGGCGCTGCTCGCGCTCGCGATCCTTGCCCTCTCCACGTTCCTCGCGCTGACCCAGCCCGTACGGCTCGGTCTCGACCTGCGCGGTGGGACCCGACTCGTCCTGGAAACCCGCGACTCCCCCACCGCCGAGGCCGACCGGGACGCTACCGACCGCACCCTCGAAGTGCTCCGCCGCCGCGTGGACGCCCTCGGGGTGAGCGAACCCCACCTCGCCCGGGCCGGTGAACACCGCATCGTCGTGGAACTGCCCGGCCTCGACGATCCCGACGAGGCCGCCGAAGTCCTCGGACGCACCGCCCAACTCACCATCCATCCGGTCCTGGGCACCGCCCCCGGATCCCCGTCCGCCCCCGCCGGTCCCGGTGGCCGCGACAGTGTCCTGCCCGACGACTCGGGCACCCCGCTGCGACTGGGCCCCGCGGCCCTGACCGGTGCCGAAGTGCAGCGCGCGGAGGCCGAGTTCGACGCGCAGGACGGCAGCGGCTGGTCCGTCGGGCTGAGTCTGCACGGTACCGGCGAGCGGGCCTGGGCCCGGCTGACCGGCACGGCGGCCTGCGCCGCACCGCACGATCCGGCCCGCCGCGCGGCGATCGTCCTGGACCGCGAGATCATCTCGTCGCCGCGGGTCGAAACGTCCGTGGCCTGCGGGGTCGGCATCACCGGGGGGACCACCCGGATCACCGGCGGCTTCGACCAGCGCACGGCGCAGGAGTTGGCTCTGCTCATCAATGGCGGGGCGCTGCCGGTGCCGGTGGACCTCGTCGAACAGCGCGCCGTCGGCCCGACCCTGGGCGCTCTGGCCATCACCTCCAGTGCTCAGGCGGCCCTCATCGGGATCGCGTTGACAGCCGTGTTCCTCACGGTCGTCTACCGCCTGCTCGGCGGGCTCGCCACGCTGGCCCTGGCCTGCTACGCACTGATCTCCTACGCGGCGCTGCTGGCTCTGGGCTCCACCCTCACCCTCCCCGGCCTCGCCGGTTTCGTCCTGGCGATCGGGATGGCCGTGGACGCCAACGTGCTGGCCTTCGAGCGCGCCCGGGAGGAGTACGCGGCGGGGCCGGACGCCCGCCCGCGGACCCTGCGCAGCGCCCTGGCGGCCGGCTTCCGCAACGCGTTCAGCGCCATCGCCGATTCCAACGTCACCACCCTGCTCGCGGCGGTGCTGCTGTTCTTCTTCGCGTCCGGGCCGGTGCGCGGCTTCGGCGTCACCCTGTGCATCGGGGTGGCCGCGTCGATGGTCAGTGCGCTGCTGGTCACCCGGGTACTGGCGGAGTGCGCGGTCGCGCTCGGGCCGGTCCGACGGCGCCCGCGGCTGACCGGTCTGGCCGGTCCCGGCCGGGTCCGGTCCTGGCTCTCCCGCCGCCGGCCGGACCTGATGCGCCACCGGCGCCGCTGGTTGGCGCTGAGCGGTGTCGCCCTGCTCCTGGCCACGTCCGGCATCGCCGTCCGCGGGCTGGAATACGGCGTGGAGTTCACCGGCGGCCGGATGGTCGAGTACACCACCACCCGGCCGGTCGACGCCGAGCGGGCCCGCGCCGCGCTCGACACCGCGGGGCTCGACCGGGCGCAGGTCACCACCTCCGGCGAGCGCACCCTGACGGTGCGCACCGAACGGCTCTCCCCCGGGGAGCTGGCCACGGCGGGCCGGGTCGTCGACGAGCTCGGCGGCGGGGCGCGCAAGGTGCGGGACGAGCTGATCGGCCCGAGCCTGGGGGACGAACTGCGCCGCGGTGCGCTGCTGGCCCTCGGCCTCGCCCTCGCCGCGCAGTTGGCCTACCTCGCGGTGCGCTTCCGGTGGACGTTCGCGCTGTCCGCCGTGGTGGCCATGGCGCACGACGTCCTCGTCCTGGTCGGGGTGTTCGCCTGGCTCGGCAAGCCGGTCGACGGGGTCTTCCTGGCAGCCCTGCTGACCGTCGTCGGGTACTCCGTCAACGACTCGGTGGTGGTCTTCGACCGGGTACGCGAACTGCGGGCCGCCGCGGGCGGCACCCCGTTCCCGGAGCTCGCCAACACCGCGGTGCTGCAAACCGTGCCACGCACCGTCAACACCGGTATGGGAGCGGTGTTCGTCCTCGCCGCGCTCGCCGCGCTGGGCGGCGAGGCGCTGACCGACTTCGCGCTGGCCCTGCTGATCGGCATCGCGGTCGGCACGTACTCGTCGGTGTGCACCGCGACCCCGCTGGCGGTCGTGCTGGAGCGGCGCGGTGGGACGGCGTCCGGAGGGCCGGCCCGCCGTGCGCCGCACCGGCACGGCGGCCGCCGGGAACGCCGTGACAGCGGTGCCCGTGTGTGACGGCTGACCACCGTCGCAGGTCACCGCACGGCTGACCTGCGGCACCGGGTGCGCCCGGTCCGCGCCGGCGGTACGCTCCGCCGGCGCGGACCGGGCGCCCGCACCTCATCCGGTGTGCGTCAGCCGCCGGGCCGCCAGTTCCGCGTAGACCGCCGCGCCGTCCGCCAGCACCGCGTCGTCGAACTCGGCCAGCGGGGAGTGGTTGTTGGGGCTGTGCTCGGGGTCGGCGCCGGCCGGCGGGGCGCCCAGGGTGAGCATCGCGCCGGGGGCCTCGGCCAGCACCCGGGAGAAGTCCTCCGAACCGTGCAACGGCTGCGGCAGCGGGGCGAAGCGCTCCTCGCCGAGGGCCTCCCGTACGGTGTGCGCGGCGAATTCCGCCTCGGCGTGGTCGTTGACGGTCACCGGGTACAGCTCAGCGAACTCCGCGGCCGCCCCTCCGGTCTGCGTACCGCTTTCGGCGACCGCTGGAGTCATCGCGTACCTCTTTCCCCACGGGGCCCGGGACCTCCCTGGGCCGCCCGTGCCGGGCTGCCTGCCCGGCTGGGAGGACATGCTGCGCACCGCCGTGAGCGGGGCAAACGGAATACCTTGGGAATGCAGGAAAGACACAGCGAGGCGGCACTCATGCAGGAAACCGGTGTCCTGGTCGGTCTCGACGCGCGACTGGTCCATGCGTTGCAGATCTCCCCACGGGCGTCCTGGCAGACCGTCGCGCCGGTCCTCGGCATCGACCCGGTCACCGCGGCCCGGCGCTGGAGTCGTCTGGAGGGCTCCGGGCTGGCCTGGGTCACCGGCTACCCGGGCCGCCGCCTCCTGGAGCGGGTGGTCACCGCCTTCATCGAGATCGACTGCCGGTCCGGCAGCGTGGAGGCGGTCGCCCAGGCGCTGGCCACCGTCCCGCAGGTCGCCACCGTCGAGCACATGGCCGGCGGCCGCGACCTGCTGATCACCGCCTTCGTGCCCGGCCTCGGCGAACTCTCCGCGCTGCTGCTGGGCACGATCGCGGTGCTGCCCGGCGTCACCGCCACCCGCGCGGGGATCGCCACCCGCCTCTACGGCGAGGGCAGCCGGTGGCGGCTGCGGGTGCTGACCGCCGGCCAGGGCGAGCAGCTGCGGACCGCCGCCGCGCCGCCGCCGCGCTCCGGCACGGCGGTGCCCCTCGACGGCACCGACCGGGCGCTGCTGCCCGAGCTGTCCCGGGACGGCCGGGCGAGCGCGGTCGCTCTGGGCCGGGCGGTCGGGCTGAGTGCGCCCACCGTCCGCCGCCGGGTCGGCCGGCTGATCGCCGACCACGATCTGGCGTTGCGCTGCGAGGTGGCGCGCGAACTGACCGAGTGGCCGGTGTCCGCCACGTTGTGGGCGAGCGTGCCCGCGGAGCGGTTGCCGGAGGCGGTCCGGGTGCTGCTCACGCTGCCCGAGGTCCGGCTGTGCTCCTCGGTGACCGGTCCGCAGAACCTCCTCTTCACGGTGTGGTTGCACACCGTGGCGGACGTGCAGCGGCTGGAGACCCAGCTCGGCGAGCGGCTGCCGCAGCTGGTCCTGCGCGACCGCTCGGTCGTCCTGCGGCAGACCAAGTTGATGGGGCGGCTGCTGGACACGCGGGGCAGGGTGACCGGGGTGGTCCCGGTGGACCCGTGGGCGGGCAGCCACTCCGCGGGGGCGTGACCCTGCCCGGCGGCGGGCGGTGCGGGTGTCCCGAGTCCACCGGAGTCGCTCATCCCCGGGCGCTGCCGAGGCGTAGCCGGAGCTGCCGCGGTCCGCGGGTGAAGACGCCCGCGTCGGCCGGTGCGGTGTCGTCCGCGAACCCCAAGTTGGGGAAGCTGTCGAGGAGTTGGTTGACGCCGGTCTCGACCTCGGCCTTGGCCAGCAGGGCGCCCACGCAGAAGTGCCGGCCGAGGCCGAAGGCGACGTGCTGGGCGGCGGCGCTGAAGGCGTTGGCCGGGGTGAGGTCGGGGCGGAAGACGTCGAACGTGTCGGGCCGGGCGTAGCGGCGGGGGTCGCGGTTGGCGGCGCCGATCAGGCAGGTGACGGTGGCGCCGGCGGGCACGGTGCCGCCGCTGAGGGTGACGTCCGCGGCGGGCTGCCGCATGATCATCTGGATCGGCGGGGTGTGGCGCAGCGTCTCGGCGAAGGCGGCGGGTATCAGCGAGCGGTCGGCGCGGACCGCGGCGAGCTGGTCGGGGTGGGCGAGCAGGTTGCGGACGGTCAGGGCGATGGCCTTGTCCGTGGTCTCGCCGCCCGCGGACAGCAGCAGGCTCACGAACGCGGTGATGTCCTGGTCGGTCATCCGGATGCCCTCGACCTCGGCGGTGCACAGCCGGGAGAGCAGGTCGTCGCCGGGCGCGGCACGGCGTTGCCGGATGACCGGGTGCAGGTAGGCGGCGAGCTCCTCTCCCGCGCGGCGGCCGTCGGCGGCGACCCCGGGGTCCTGGGCGAGGTTGGCGATGAAGCCGATGACCGCGGTGTACCAGCCGTGGAAGCGGTCGTGGTCGGCGCGGTCCAGTCCGAGCATGTCGACGATCACGTTGATCGGGAAGCGGGTGGCGAACTGCCCCACCAGCTCGACCTCTTCCGCGCCGCGGAACGCGTCGATCAGCTCGCGGGCGTTCCGTTCGATGATCGGCAGGAACGTCTCGCGCAGTTCCCGGCCGCGGAAGGCGGGGGCCACCAGGGCCCGGCGTACGGCGTGTTCGCGGCCGCTCATCTGCGGGAGGGTGCGGCCGCCGTGTACCGGTTCGAGTTGCCAGTCGTAGTTGTCGCTGGTGAACACGGGCTCACGGAAGGCCCGTTCGACGTCCTCGTATCGGGAGATCAGATAGCTGCCGGTGCCCTCGTGGTGCAGCAGCGGGTAGTGCTCGCGCAGTACGCGGTACGCCGGGTAGGGGTCGGTCGCGAACTCTGGTGACAGGATGTCAGGTGCCTGCGGGATGCTCGTCACGACGCGTGACGCTAAGGCCCGACCCGGGGGCCGTCCAGAGAGCCCCCCGGGGTGCGCGGGGGCGCAAGGGGGCGCATGCCCGACCGCCGGTGTGTCCGGCACCGGATGCCCGCTCCGGGGCGGCTCACCGGACCGTGCCCGCCTCCTGGGCGGGCACGGATCCGAGGGCACCGCCCGCGGCGCTCCGGTGTCGGGGTCGTCAGGCGCGCAGGAACTCCTCGATCGTCCGGGTCTGGCCGAAGACGGCGTGGCCGACCCCGGGCAGGAGGTGCACCGTGGCCTGCGGTACGCAGGCGCGCACCCGCCGAGCGGTCTCCGCGGAGTCGAACATGGCGTCCCGGTCCCCGGCGATCACCAGTACCGGCATGCCCAGTCCACGCAGCGCCTCGTCGGGGAAGACGGGCAGCCGCTCGGTACGCGGCTTGAAGTGCGTGAAGTTGCGGATCACGGTGTCGAGAACGGGCTGGAGCGCGGGATCCTCCAGGCCCGCCAGCGAGCGCGCCGAGCGGGCGACCCCCTTGCGGCCGAAGGCACGCAGCAGCACCGACTTGACCACGCCGCCCATCTTCTGCCGCCCCACGCCGCCCGGGCACAGCAGCGCCAGTCGCGTCACCCGCCCCGGCCGGCGGCCGGCGTAGTCCAGCGCCAGCCACCCGCCGAGGGAGGTCGCCACCACGGCCGCGGTGGAGATCCCGAGCCCTTCCCACACGTCGTCCATCCACCGCGCGTGGGCGTCCGAGGCCAACGGGAGCCGGACCGGCGCGCTCAGACCGGGCTCGCCGATGACGTCCACGGCGTAGGTGCGGAAGTGCCGCGACCAGGACGCGATGTCGTCCTGCCACATCGTCACGTTGGCACCCGAGCCGTGCAGCAGGACCACGGGCGGCGCGTCCGGCGGGCCGGAGACGACGACGAAGGTCTCGCCCTGCCGGGTCGGCACCCGCATCCGCTCGGCCGGCACCGGCCAGGCGTCCAGTGCCTCCTGGTAGTGCCGCAGGACCTCCGCCGCCCCGGCCTGGGACTTGTAGAGCGCGCCCGTCCCGGCGGCCGTTGCGGTGCCCGTTCCCTCGCTCGTGTTCATGACTCGAGTACCCCCTCCATGTAGTCGAACAGCCGGGCCGTGTCGGCCAGTCCGCCCAGGACGATGACCTTCATCCGGGCCCGGTCCTTGTCGTGGACCGTCTCGATCCGCAGCGGTCGCTCCTCCGGTCCGCGTCCGGCGGTCGCGGTCATCAGGAGCACGGTCAGCCGGTCGACCGTCCGGGGGTCGATGTCCTCGATCTCCACGATGCTCGACACCTCGGTATGGCGCTGCCGCCCCGCCGTTCCGCTCTCGGGCGCGTCCACCGGTCGCCCGGTGAAGGTCTCCAGGTCCTCGTGCGCGATGCGGTACTGCTTGCCGATGCGGACCGCGGGGAGCCGCCCGTCGCGCACGTAGTTGCGGACGGTGCGTGCGTGCAGGCCCAGCCGTTCGGCCACCTGCTCCACGGAGTACAGACGATCACTCATGAAAATACCTTAACCTTCCCTATCGGCAACGCAAATAGGGAAGGTTAAGGAAAATGAGGTAGGTGGTGGAGTCCTTTAGGGAAGCCGATCCGGCCACCCGTCACACTCGGCCGGCCCCGTCGGCACCGGGCCGATCCGTCCGCTCACCGGCAGAGGGCTCCGTCGCGGGCGACCACCCGGCCGGCCCGGACGACCATCCGCCGACGCGGCACGTCCACCACCGCCTGGGCCAGGCACTCACCGTCGACGAGGAGGAAGTCGGCGGGCGCACCGGGCGCGAGGTCCACCGTGGGCAGCCCGACGAGCGCGGCCCCGTCGTGGGCGGCGGCCAGGTAGCACGCGTCGAGTTCCTCGTCGAGGCGGGCGCCGGTGCAGTACCCGAGGAGGTGGGCGCGGTGCAGCATGTCCGCGGTGCCGAAGGGACTCCAGGCGTCGCGCACGCCGTCGGAGCCGATGCCGACCCGCACCCCGTGGGCGCGCAGTCGCCGGTGCGGCAGGACCGACACGGAGTCGGCGGCCACCGTGGTCAGCGACACGCCCGCCGCGGCCAGTTCGCCGGCCAGTTCGTCGAGCTCGCGCGGGCCCAGTCCGGGGATGCAGAAGACATGGCTGACGGTGACGTGGCCGCCCATGTCCAGGGCGCGGGTGCGCGCGATGATCTCGCGCAGCGGGGCGAGGCCCCGCTCGCCGCGGTCGTGCAGGTGGATGTCCACCCCGAGGCGGTGGCGTTCGGCGAGGGCGAAGACGGTGTCCAGGTGCTCGGGATCGTCGTCGAAGCCCGCGGGGTCGATGCCGCCGACGAGGTCGAGCAGGCCGCCGCGGGCGGCCTCGTCCAGGAGTGCGTCGGTCCCCGGTGCCTGGCGCAGGCCGTGCTGGGGGAAGCCGACGATCTGGACGTCGAGGACTCCGGCGAGGGCGTCGCGCGCCTCGTTGACGCCGGCGAGGGCTTCGAGTCCGTAGGCGGGGGCCACGTCGGCGTGCGCGCGCATGGCACGGGTGCCGGATGCCGCGGCGTGGGCCATGAGCCGGTGCGCCCGCACGCCGACCGGGGTGGGCAGGGACCGGTAGAGCTCGACGTCCTGTTGCACGTGGTCGGCGATGCCGTGGGCGGGGCGGCGGCGGGTGTACCAGGGCTCGCCCCAGGAGGTCTTGTCGGGGTGGATGTGCGCGTCGACGAGCGAGGGCAGCGCGAGCATGCCACCGCAGTCGACCTCCTCCGCCACCGCCGACCAGGGACCCGGCCCGGCGGCGCCGCCGTCGGCCACGGCGCGGACCTCGTCGATCACGCCGTCGACGACGGTGAGGTCGACGGGCGGACCCCCGAAGGGCCGGATGTCGCGGAAGACGACGGTGTGAGGGCAGTACTGCTCGGCGCTCGGTGAGGTCATGGTGACGGTCCGCAATTCTGGTCGGGGCACGGGCGGTGGACGACGACGCCCTCCACCTTGATCGACGGTGGCCCGCGGGGCAATGACGCAGTGCCGATGGCGGCTATTGGCGCGGTCTATGGGCGCCGTCCATGGGCTGCGGTGGCGCGAGCGGCGGCCGGCGTGAGCGGAAGGGGGCGCCGGTACCGCACGGCCCCGGCGGCGGGCCGCCCCGTCGGAACTCGCCGATGCCCCGGGCCTCTTCCGCGGCCCGGGCGACGGCCCACGGACCTGCCCTCGGCGCGAACTCCGCACGGCGCGGCACCAGTACGATGCCCACCAGCGGTGTCATGAACGAGGACCCTACGGCTCGGAACGCCGTTCAGCAATACCGACCAAGGAGTGGTTCATGGTCCAGGCGGTGCACAGGGCGATCCACGTACTGCGGGAACTCGCCACGGCGACACCGCGCTTGGGCGTGACGGAGCTCGCCGACCGGGTCGGCGTGGCCAAGCCGACCGCCCACGCGCTGCTGCGCACCCTGGAGGCGGAGGGGCTGGTCGTACAGGACCGCGAGACCGGCAAGTACCAGCTGGGACCGGGCCTGGTGACGCTGGGCAACGCCTACCTGGACTCGCACGAGTTGCGGACCCGCGCGGTGACCTGGGCCGACCGGCTGGCCGCACAGGCGGACGCGGCGGTCTGGGCCGGCATTCTGGCGGACGGTCAGGTCCTGGTGGTCCACCACGCGTTCCGGCCGGGCGGGGCGGTGCAGGTCCTGGAGACCGGGGCCAGTCTGCCCTGGCACGCCTGCGCGCTGGGGAAGGCGATCGCGGCCTTCCTGCCGGCCGACGGCCGGGACGCGCTCCTGGCGGGCGGGTTGCCGCCGGTCACCGGCTTCAGCCTCGACGATCAGACGCGGTTGGAGGCCCAGTTGGAACGGGCGCGGGCGACCGGATATGCGGTGGACGAGAACGAATTGACGCTCGGCGACGCGGGGATCGCGGCGCCGGTCTTCGACCGCACCGGCGAAGTGGTCGGCGGACTGGGCCTGGTGGGCCCGGTGGAACGCCTGATGGCCTAAAACGTCCGCCCGGAACACGCCATTGCGGTGCGCGAGGTCGCCCGCAGCCTGTCGCGGGACCTCGGCGCACCGCGCAACGCGGGCCTGCACGCTCACGGTTGACGCCGACTGGCGACCTGGCCGTACCCCGCACGGTCCGAAGGACCCGTCCTCGCCGCGCCACCCCGCCCCGCCGGCACGTCACCGCCGGTTCATCAACGTGCCCGCCGCAGGCCACCGTTGACCCCACCCACCGTCAAGCCCGCGATCACTTGTGCGGGAAAACCTTGACGTGGTCAGGGTCGCTGCGTTTTGCTTCCTATCGGCATTCGGTAATGCCGAACGCCTTTCGGTAATGCGATGGTAATCCGGTGGCCGCTCAGCACTGCGGCACGGGGGATCGAAGGAGCGCCTGCCATGCGGGAGCCTGCGGGGGAGCCCGAGACGTTACTGGGCCGTGCGGAAACGCCCGGCCGGGACACGGCCGACCATGCCGTCGTCCTCGACTGGCTGCGGCGCGTCAGCACGGCCATGCACCAGCAGCAGGACCACCTCATCCGACTCGACTCGGCCATCGGGGACGGGGACCACGGGGTCAACATGGCCCGCGGATTCGCCGCCGTACGCGTCACGCTCGACGCCCCGTCCCGTCCACCGGCCTCCCCCGGCGCCGCGCTGACCGCCGCGGGCAAGACCCTCCTGTCCGTGGTGGGTGGCGCCTCCGGACCCCTGTACGGGGGCGCCTTCCGCACACTGGGCGAGGCCCTCGGCACCGCGCCGGAGGTCGACACCCGGCAGTTCGCGGCCGGCCTCACCGCCGCGTTGGCCACCGTGCAGCGGCTCGGCGCGGCCGTGCCCGGCGACAAGACCATGATCGACGCCTGCTCCCCCGCGGTCAGCGCCTTCCGGGCCGCCGCGGAGTCCGGCGCCGGCTTCCCCGCTTCTGCCCGCGCCGCGGCCCGGGCGGCCGAGGACGGTATGCGCGCCACCGTCCCGCTCCAGGCCAGGAAGGGCCGGGCCGCGTATCTCGGACTGCGCAGCATCGGCCACCAGGATCCGGGCGCCACCTCGACCTGCTACGTCTTCCGCACCCTCGCCGAGGCGGCGGGGGCACCGGCGACCCCCTTGCCCTGACCTCGCGGCCACCCCCCGCGCGGCGTTCCGCCGGCGGGGCGGTCCGGTGCGCCTCCCCACCCTTCCGCACAAGAGATTGGATCAGTGTGACCGCCCATTCCGTCGACCATGTCGAGTTCTTCGTCGGGGACGTCAATCAGGCATCCCACTACTACTGCGGCACCTACGGATTCCGTGTGGTGGCCGAGGCCGGACCGCTCACCGGGCTGGCCGGCGCCCGCTCGCTCGTGCTGGCCCACGGCGGGGTGCGCCTGGTGCTGACCTCGGCCCTGCACGCCGACCACGCCGCCTCGCACTTCGTCCGCCGGCACGGGGACGGCGTCCGCGACGTGGCCCTGCGGTCCACCGACGCGGCCGGCGACTTCGCCCGTGCGGTGGCCGCGGGGGCCGACCCGGTCTCCGGGCCCGAGACGTTCGAGGACGCGGGCGGCCGGGTCGTGCGGGCCACCATCGCCGCGACCAACGACCTGGTGCACACCTTCATCCAACGTGACGATCCGTCAGTCCCATTCCTGCCGGGGCGGTTCCTGCCCGTCGACGACGGCGCGGCCGACCGCGGGCTGCTGCGGTCCGTCGACCACCTGGCATTCGTCCTGCGGCCCGGTTCCCTGGACACCATGGTCGACTTCTACGGCCGGGCGCTGGGCCTGAAGCACACCTACGACGAGTACATCGTCGTCGGCGGGCAGGCGATGGCCTCCAAGGTCGTCCAGGACGAGACCCGGGGCATCACCTTCACCATGGTGGAACCCGACCCGGTCAGCGACCGCGGGCAGCTCAACGACTTCCTCGACGGCTTCGACGGCCCGGGCGTGCAGCACCTCGCCTACGCCACCGACGACATCGTCACCGCCGCACGCGAACTCCGCGGCTCCGGCGTGGAGTTGCTCGGCACGCCGGCCGGCTACTACGCCTCGCTCGCCGAGCGCGGCATCGAGGTGGGCGTCGACCCGGCGGTCCTCCAGGACCTGGGGCTGCTCGCCGACCGGGACGAGTGGGGCCAGCTGGTGCAGGTCTTCACCCGGTCCCCGTACGCCCGCCGAACGGTGTTCTTCGAGCTGATCCAGCGGCTCGACGCCCGCACCTTCGGCAGCGGCAACATCAAGGCCCTCTACGAGGCCGTCGAACGGGAGCGCGCCGAGAACGCCGTACCGGCGGGGGCCGCGGCCAGGACCGGCGAGTGACCGCGCCGGCCGCCTCCCCCGGCACCCGGCCCGACCTGCTGCTGAACCCGCGGGACTACGAGACCGCGGCCCGCGCCCGGCTGGACCGGCCGGTGTGGGACTACATCGCCGGCGGCAGCGGCGACGAGGTGACCCTGCGCGAGGACCGCGCGGCCTACGGCCGCTACCGGCTGCGCCCGCGCGCCCTGGTCGACGTGGACCACTGCGACCCGACCGCCACCCTGCTCGGCCGGCCGGTGGCCTTCCCCGTGGGCATCGCGCCGATGGCCTACCACCGGCTGGTCCACCCCGACGGCGAGACCGCCACCGTCCGCGCGGCCGGCACGGCGGGTGCGCTCACCATCGCCAGCACCTTCGCCAGCACACCGCTGGAGGAGATCGCCGAGGCCGCCACCGGACCACTGTGGCTCCAGCTGTACGTGCTGCGCCGCCGGGAGGTCACCGCGTCCCTGGTGCGCCGGGCCGAAGCCGCCGGCTACCAGGCCCTGGTGATCACCGTCGACACCCCGCGGATGGCCCGCCGGGAACGCGACCTCCGCAACGGCTTCCGGCTTCCGCCACACATCCGCCCGGCCAATCTCGACCAGGACCACACAGCCGGGCTGCACCAGGGCCGCTCCGGCAGCTCCACGCTCGCCGGACACGCCGCCCAGCACCACGACGCCACGTTCACCTGGGACGACCTGGCGTGGCTCCGGTCGCTGACCGATCTGCCGCTGGTGCTCAAGGGCGTGCTCACCGCGGAGGACGCCGACCGGGCGGCCGGACTGGGCGTGGCCGGGCTGGTCGTCTCCACCCACGGGGGACGCCAACTCGACGGTGCTGTACCGGCGTTGGAAGCCCTGCCGGAGGTCGTCGCGGCCGCCGGCGACCGGTGCGAGGTACTCGTCGACGGCGGGATCCGGCGCGGGACGGACGTGCTCAAGGCACTGGCGCTCGGGGCCCGCGCGGTCCTGGTCGGCCGGCCCGTCCTGTGGGGTCTGGCCGTCGACGGCGAGACCGGCGTGGAGCGGGTGCTGACCACCCTCCGCGCGGAACTGGAGGAGGCGATGGCCCTCACCGGCCGGCCCCGCCTCGACGCCGTCACCCGCGATCTGCTGCACCCCTGCGGGGACCGGCCGCACCACCTGACCATCACCGCACCTCCCCACACCACCGAGACGAAGGACCCGGCATGACCACCGACGACACCCGTTTCCCGCTGACCGCCGCCGAGCGGGAGCTCCTGCCCACCGACGAGGAGGTGGAGTTCTTCCAGGAGCACGGCTGGTACCTGTCGAACAAGCTGCTCACCGACGAAGAGGTCGACCTGCTGGACTCCGCGGCCGACCGCTTCTACACCGGCCACCGGGACCGCACCCTGCCGACCCGGCCGCCGCGGCTGGCGTACTGGGAGCCGGAGAAGGGCGATGTGCACCGGCACAACGACTACATCTTCTACGAGGACGACACCATCCGCTCCATCCTGGCCAAGCCGATCATCGCGGCGGTCGCCGCCCGGATCTCGCGGACCAGCCAGATACGCCTGTGGAACAGCACCCTGATCCACAAGCCCCCGCGTGCGGACGACACGCGCAACATCGTGCCCTGGCACTTCGACCGGCACTACTGGCAGACCTGCTCCTCCGACGAGATGCTCACCGCGTTCGTCCCCTTCCACGACTGCGGTGAGGAGATGGGCACCATCACGATGGTGGACGGCAGCCACCGCTGGAAGGAGATCGGCGGCGACGACTCCACCAGCCGCCACTTCGCCGACCGCGACCGGTCCGAACTGGACGAGATGCTGGCGGAGAACGCCGCGTTCAACGGCGCGGAGGTCCGCAAGGTGCCCGTCACCATCCCCAAGGGGCACATCAGCTTCCACCACTGCCGCACCTACCACGGCAGCGGGCACAACGTCAGCGACCGGCCCCGCCGCGCCATCTCCCTCCACCTCCAGGACCGCACCAACCAGTGGCGCCCCTACGAGCTGTCCACCGGCGACCTGGTGGTCTACAACAACGACGTCCTGGTCCGCCGGGACGCGGCCGGCAACCCCGACTACACCGACCCCGACTTCTGCCCGGTCCTGTGGGAGGACGCCAGGTGAGCCAGGATCCCCCCACCACCGTGCTGCCGGCCGGGACCCTGCACGGCTCGCTCGCCGATCCGCTGATGGAGGTGATGAACTTCCTCAACGAGGTCACCTCCCGCTACCCGGAGGCGATCTCCTTCGGCCCCGGCCGCCCCTACGAAGGGCTCTTCGAGGTCGAGCGGATCGGCGACTACCTCACCGCCTACCAGCGGTACCTCACCGAGGAGCGGGGCTGCACCCCGGACCAGGTCCGCACCCTGCTGTTCCAGTACGGGCGCACCAACGGGCAGATCCACGAACTGGTCGCCCGCGCCCTGCACAACGACGAGGGCATCACCGCCGACCCGGCGTCCCTGGTGGTCACGGTGGGCGCGCAGGAGGGCATGTTCCTCGTCCTGCGCGCCCTGTTCGCCGACCCGTCCGACGTCCTGCTGGTCTCCTCGCCCTGCTACGTCGGCATCACCGGCGCGGCCCGGCTGCTGGACATCGAGACGGTCCACGTCCCCGAGGGCCCGGAGGGATGCGATCCGGCCATCCTGCGGCGGACGGTCGCCGAGCTGCGCGCCGCCGGGAAGCGGCCGCGGGCGTTCTACGTGGTGCCGGACTTCTCCAACCCGACCGGCACCTGCCTGCCGGTCGCCGCGCGCCGCCGGCTGCTGGAACTGGCGGAGGCCGAGGACCTGCTCGTCCTGGAGGACAACCCGTACGGGTTCTTCACCCCGAACGGCACCGGCCTGCCCACGCTCAAGGCCCTGGACGAGCGGCGGCGGGTGGTCTACCTCGGTTCGTTCGCCAAGACCTGCTTCCCCGGCGCCCGGGTCGGCTACGTGATCGCCGACCAGCAGGTGCAGGCCCCGGACGGCAGTCGCACGTTGCTGGCCGACGAACTGTCGAAGATCAAGGGCATGGTGACGGTGAACACCCCGGCGCTCAGCCAGGCGGTCATCGGCGGCATGCTGCTCAGCCACGACTTCCGGCTGCGGGAGGCCAACAAGCCCGCCGCGGACTTCTACCGGTCCAACCTGCGGACCCTGCTCGACAGCCTCGACCGGCTGCTCCCCCGCGAGCGGCGGGAGGCGGCCGGAATCAGCTGGAACGTGCCGGCGGGCGGCTTCTTCCTGACCCTGACCCTGCCGGTTCCGGCGGACAATGCCTTGCTGGAAGAGTCCGCCCGCGAACACGGAGTGATCTGGACACCGATGAGCTACTTCTATCCCGACGGTGACGGCGGACGTCACCAGATGCGCCTCTCCCTCAGCTATCTGACGCCGGATCAGGTGGCCGAGGGCGCCCGCCGGCTGGTCGGGCTGCTGGAAGGGAGCTGCGGATGAACGCCGTCCTGTACGTGGTGACGGTGCTGATCTGGGGCTCCACCTGGCTGGCGATCAAAGGCCAGTTGGGGGATGTGCACCCCACGGCGTCGATCGCGTACCGCTTCGCGCTGGCCGCCGTGATCCTGCTGGCCTGGGCCAGGCTGCGCGGACTGCCGTTGCGCTATCCGCTGCGGGTGCACGGACAGTTCGTCCTGATGGGCGGGCTGATGTTCTCCACCAACTTCGTCTGCTTCTACTTCGCCGAGCAGTATCTGGCCACCGGACTGGTCTCGATCGTCTTCGCCATGTCGCTGCTGGTGAACATGGTCTTCGCCCGGGTCTTCTTCCGGCGCACGATCGCCGCGAAGATGCTGGTCGGCGGGGCCGTCGGACTGCTGGGGATCGTCACGGTGTTCTGGCCGGAGTTCCAGAACTTCGGCCTGTCCTCCGGCTCGGGCCAGGGCATCGTCCTGTCCGCGATCGGCACCCTGGTCTTCTGCCTGGGCAACGTGGTCTCCGGCAAGACCCAGGCGGCGGGCATCCCGGTGGTGCAGGGCACCGGCTACGCCATGGCGTACGGGGCGCTGCTGATGGCCCCGTTCGCGGCCTTCTCCGGGCACGGCGCGCTGTTCCAACCCACCCTGAAGTACACCGGCTCACTGCTCTACCTCGCGGTCTTCGGGTCGGTGGTGGGCTTCGGCGCGTACCTCACCCTGCTCGGCCGGATCGGCGGCGAGCGCGCCGCCTATGCGATGGTGCT
>NZ_NNBP01000014.1:0-28388 GCF_002803155.1 Streptomyces sp. CB02959 | reverse complement strand
GTGGCGCTGCTGCTGTCCACGGTCTTCGAGAAGTTCACCTGGACGGCCCGGGACCTGGCGGGCGTCGCGCTGATCCTCATCGGCAACGCGGTGATGCTCACCAACCCGGCACTGCTGCGGCGCCTGACCGGCAGACCGGCCCCGGCGGAGGAACCCGCGGTACCCACCCCGGCCGACCGCTGACACCACCCGCCACCCGTACGACCCGTAGGCCCGGCCCTCCCCGTAGGACCGGGCCTACGCGCAAGACCGGCCCGACCCGTACGGTTCGTAGACCACCACCGCCCGAACTCCCGCCCCGGGCCCGTCCGTCCACCGTCCCCGCCGGGCCCGGGAACCCCGCATTGCCCGCCCTCTCACCGCCGAGGAGCGCCACCTTGCACACCGCCGCAGTCGTCGGCACCGGACTCATCGGTACCTCCATAGCCCTGGCCCTGACCGCTCGCGGAGTGACCACGCATCTGATCGACCGCGATCCCGACCGCCTCCGAATCGCCGCGGCACGCGGCGCCGGCACCCCCGAGCCCCCGTCGGCACCGGTGGACATCGCGGTCATCGCCGTACCGCCGTCGTCCACCGCCCGGACCCTCGCCGACCACCAGAAGGCCGAACTCGCCCGCGTCTACACCGATGTGGCGAGCGTCAAGGCGCTACCGCAGGCCGAGTGCCTGGCCCTCGGCTGTGACACCACGACCCTGGTGGGCGGCCATCCGCTCGCCGGACGGGAACGCTCCGGCCCGCTCGCGGCCCGCGCCGAGCTCTTCCAGGACCACCACTGGGTACTCACCCCTTCTCCGGACACCAGCGAGTCCGCCCTCAACCGGGCCCTGGAACTGGTGTCGCTGTGCGGCGCGGTGCCGGTGCTGCTGGACCCGCCCGACCACGACCGCGCCGTGGCGCTGGTCTCCCACCTCCCCCACCTCATGGCGACGCTCATCGCCGCCCGACTGCGCGAGGGCGAGGAGTACGCGGTCCGGCTGGCCGGCCGCGGGATGCGCGACGCCACCCGGGTCGCGTCCGGCGACGCCGGGCTCTGGGCCGACATCCTCGCCGCCAACGCCACCTCCCTCACCCCGCTCCTGACCGAACTCAGCGCGGACTTGGCCACCGCCGCCCAGGCCCTGTCCCGGCTGTCCGCCACCGACCAGGCACCGGAGGCGACCGCCGACGCCCTGGCCGACCTGACCGCGGTACTGCACCGCGGTGTCGAGGGCCGCTCCCGCATCTCACCCCCGTACGACGGCCCCGGGGCGCTCCCCCACACCGTGCTCTCGGTCACCCTCGGCGGCCGCGAACGGCCGCTGGCGCGGCTCCTGGACGACGTGGACGAGGCCCGGCTCGAACTGACGGGTCTGGAACTGACGGGCTTGGAACTGGCCGGACCTGCACCGGCGGACTCGGGCCGTCCGGACACCGGGGCCACACCGACCGCGGCCGACTCCGTCGGGCTCAAGGTGGCCCCGGACGTGGCCCACGCCCTCACCGAGGCCCTCCGCAACCGCGGCTGGACGGTCCGTTAGTCCACGTCCGCTTCCCCTGCCCCGTCTGCCCCACCCGCACCCTCCAGGAGGAGACCCCGCATGCCACACATCCTGATCGACCACGACGCGTCCCTGCGGGAGGTCCTGGACCGCCGCCGCTTCGCACACGAGCTCCACGCCCTCGCCGCGAAGAAGGTCGACGGCATCACCGTCGAGAGCTGCAAGACCCGGTTCCGCTGCGTCGAGGATGTCGTCATCGCCCACGACCAACCCCGACAGGCCCTGATCCACGTGGACTTCGCGATCCTGCCGGGCCGCGCCACCGAGACCAGGCAGGAACTGGGCCAGGCGGTCCTCGACCTGGTGCGCGCCCACACGGCGAATGCGACGGGCCTGACCGTGCACGCCTCCGTCGAGGTACGCGACCTCGACGCGGCCTATGCCAAACACGTGGAGCCGGCCACCACCGGGCAGTGACGACCGGTGGCCGACACCGCTCCGACACGAGGAGCGGCCCGACGCGGACGAAGGCACGCCGGACGCGGGGGTCGTCTCCCGGCCGGGCCCGGTGATCTACAGTCCTGCCCATGGTGCGGAAGCACGTGATCGTGTCTGGACGGGTGCAGGGCGTCTTCTTCAGGGACACCTGCCGCCAAACCGCGCTCGGGCGCGGTGTCTCGGGGTGGGTGCGCAACCTGCCCGGCGGGGACGTCGAAGCGGTCTTCGAAGGTCCCGAGGAACGCGTCGCGCAGATGGTGCAGTGGGCACACCAGGGACCGCCGTCCGCCGAGGTGGAGAAAGTCGAGGTACGGGACGAGCGGCCGGAAGGACTGAGCGGCTTCGAGGTCCTGACCGCTCCGCGTCCGTGAGGCGGTCGACCGGCTTCCCGGCGCCCTCGGCGCCGTTGCCGCGCCGACCGTCCGGTCACGGCGTCTTTCTCCGATCGCGGTCGTCCGTGCCGCGCAGCCGCGCGCACCGGCCCATGAGCCGGGCCAGGCAGGTGAGCGTCAGTCCCCAGACCGTCGTGCACGCCGAGATCAACGCCGCCGCGGCGGCCGTGGCGACCGAGCCCAACAGGCCCCGGAACACGGCTCCCAATCCGTGAGCCGCCCCGCAGGCCCCGTCACACGGCGCGGACGGTGGTGCCTGCGGCAGCGGTACGTCCCATCGCATGGTCGTCAGACGACGGTCGAGTTCCGCGTCCTGCACGCGCAAGTCCTGTTCGATCTGTGCCAGGAGGAATCGCTCCCGGCGGGAGAGTGCCTCAGCCATTGCGGTACTCCTCCGTGAGACCGCCCCCACGCCTTCCGCTCTCCCTCCCACTCTGATCCCGGCCCGCCCACCCGGCAATCGCTGCACCCCGGCGGTGGCGGCCGTCACCGTGGCGTGACCGCGCCGTCACGTCCCCGGTGACCAAGTGGAACCGGCCGCCGCCGCGCGCAAGCATCGAAGTGGGGCATGAGGCACAGCCTCGGCGGATCCGCAAGTCGGCGGAGCTCCGGGGCGCACGAGCGCGGGAGTTGGCATGACAACCGAGAAGCCGGTGGCCCGTCATGAGACCCGGCTGGCACTGGTCCTCAACGGCGGCGTCAGCCTCGCTGTCTGGATGGGCGGGGTCACGCACGAAATGGATCTGCTGCGCAGGGCCTCCGGCCCGGACTCCGAGGACTCCGTCGACGTACGCGACCGGGAAGTCTTCGCCATCTGGCGCAGACTCGCCCGGAAGGCCGGGACGAAGGTCGTGGTCGACATCGTCTCGGGCACCTCGGCGGGCGGTATCAACGGCTTGATACTGGCGACGGCGATCGCCCGCGGCGCGCGCCTGCCGCCGCTCAAGGACCTCTGGACGCACTCCGCCTCCCTGCAGAATCTGCTGGCCCCGCCGCCCCGGATGAGCGTGCTGAACGGTGACACCTTCGCGACGGAGGTCCGCAACGCGCTCCACCGCATCGAGGAGAGCCCCGAAGGCAGTACGCATCCGGTCACGCTGTTCGTCACGGCGACGGCTCTGGACGGGCGGGATCGAAGCTATCGTGACGGCTTCGGCACGGAATTCCAGGTCCGCGATCACCGGCGCCTTTACCGTTTCCAGCAGGAGAACAGCAGCGAACACCTCGGCTACGAGCTGGACGACCGGCAGGAGTGGAAATTCACCGAGCGGTCCGTCGCTCATTTCACGGGCGCAAACTCGCCAGCGCTTGTCAATGCGGCTCGGGCCACCGCGGGATTCCCGGTGGCGTTCCGGCCGGTTTCCGAGTTCCCGATGCTGGATCACCGGGTAATGCCGGATCCCGAACTCGATTTCCCGGCCAGTTGCGTGATCGACGGCGGTGTGCTCAACAATGCGCCCTTCGGGCCGGTGCTCCACGAAATCACCCGCCGCACACTCGATGTCCCCATGAAACGGGTCGTGGTCTACGTGGTGCCGTCCATAGGGCGACTGGCCCAGGAAAGCACCAAGAATTCCCTGTGCAGCGAGATCACCTGGAACACCACCGCGTTGAATGCGATCCGCTACCCGCAGGAAGTGAACCTCCGGTCCGGTATGGAGGACCTCGCCGCCCGCCTGAGGACGGGCATCCGGGACCAGCAGGTCGACCTGTTCCAGCGGCTGAGCGCATCGGAGCGGCAGGGCGAGGGAGAACTGTACGCACACGTCCGCGACGTGGCGGGGAAGCTCAACAACGAATACCGCCGCAGCCGGGCCATCGCGCTCCTCTACAACCTGCGCAAACGGATCGGCGAGAGCAGCGACATCAGCGCCCTGATCGTGACACCGGAACTGGACAGCGAACGGGTCGACGGCATCCTGGGCGCCCACCGGTGCGATGACGGCACGTGGCGGCACCCGAGTTGGCTGCCCCGCTTCGACCAGTCCCTGGATTTCGATCCCGCACAGCCGTGGAACTGGGGGATCGTCGCCGCGGAGCGCGTCATCCAGTGTCTGATCGGCCACCTCCTCGAACTGCTCGAAGAGGAGAAGCGGGAAGGCGCGCAGACGTCCCTCGGCGAGGGGGGCCGCGAGGTCAGCAGGTGCCTGCGGGAGGTGCTGGCACTCGCCGACGCCCTCGATTCCGAGATCCGCAGGAACGCCGACCCGAACGACCTGGCGGAGGAGGGCGCCGCTCGCCTCTATGACGAGCTGTTCGTCCGGCTGGGGATCCCGGACCGGCTGCGGGAGATCGTGGGGACGGCGAGCGAGAGCTATGTGCGCGCGATGACGGAGGCGGAACTCCACAACGGCTGGAGTGCGCGGGAAGTGGTGCATGCGTGCCTGGCCGTCGAGGTGCTCACCCGGGTGTACGCACCGCCATCACAGCTCGTGGAGCCGCTCACACCGAAGTTCGCCTTCATGCGACTGGGGCCGGACACGATGAGCCCGCTGTTCCACGAGGACCACCTCGACGGCTTCGGCGAGCGCAAGCTGTACGGGACCCGGCTGGCCCACTTCGGTGCGTTCGCCAACCCCGCCTGGCGGCAGTCCGACTTCGCCTGGGGCCGGCTGGACGCCGCCCATCATCTGCTCCGCCTGCTCGGCAGCATGGGCGAGCCGGAACGCAGGCGCGAGGAGAAGCTGCTGCACCAGGCCATCCTCACCGCCGAGGCCCCGCCGGACGACACGTCCGGCGCGCCGCGGACGGCGCGGGGCGCCTGGCAGTGGATGGCGGGCCACCTCCTGGAACTCCGGCAGACCGATGAGGCGTTGCTGCTCGGGCACCTCAGGACCGACGAAGGGAAGAAGAACCTCAAGGAGGTCGGCGACGCCGTGCTGCGGCTGCTCAGCGACACCGGCAACCCGGATGCTCCGGGAACTCCCGGATGGCACAAGGTGTGGCGAACCGCCGTGGAATACGGCCGGTCCTTCTTCGCCGACCGCCGGCACCTGGACAGCGACGACCCCGAACTCTCCGTTCGCCAGCGGCGCCCGGTGCGCCGCATCCCGACGGCATACGTGCGACGCAGCGCCCGGGCAACCTACGAGCGCGCCCCGCTGGAGGTGCCCGGGGCCGTGAAGAAGGCGGCCCTCAAGACCGAGGGGGCGTTCCTGGTGTCCTCCTGCCTGTCCGGTGTCGCGTGCCACCGGTTGTGGCAGTCGCTGCGCTCCGCCGCCCGGCTGCGGACCCGTCCTTCCGGCCCGTGAGCCGGGGCGGCACAGGTCAGAGGGCGCGCAACCGCCCGGTGCGGGCGAGCTCTTCGAGTGCGTCCAGGGACTGCCGCGCCCGGGCGGCCGCGGCCGGATCGCGGGCCTCGATGCCACTCCGGTCGAATTCGTCCTCGTCCAGGCGGAGCACGGTCGCGCCGTCCGCCGACTGCCACAGGTCCAGGTCCAGGTCCTCGACCGCGATGCCGTCCGGGCCGACCTCGGCGGGGCGCGTCACATCGCAGTACCAGCCCTTGACCGAACCGTCGGCGGCCCGCACCTCCTTGACCGCGTACCAGCGGTCGCGCCAGTAGTACTCGGTGAAGACATCGCCCGGTTCGAAGCGCACGAACCCGAAGTCCCGAGTGGTGGGCCTCGCCCAGGGTGCCCGTACGACGGCGCGTACCCCGTCGTCGCTCACGACGGTGGCGGGGTACCGCACCTTGGTCCGCCCCGCCTTCGTCAGCGTGACACTCACTTCGCCACCCACCGCCAGCGCATTGCCAGTCACCACGGCTCCCCTTGCTCCCTTACATGGGTCGATTCCACCACCGAACGCTCGCACCTTCTCCCGGACCGCGGCCGCAGTGCCAGCGCATTTCCGGGGCGCCACCGGCGTCGGCCCCGGGCACACCCGGGCCGCAACTCCTCGTCGGCCCGCCGGGCCGCCCGCGGGCCCGATGGGCCTGCGCCGCAACCCCGTTGGGGCCGGCCCGTGGAACCCCCCGCGCACCGCAGCGATAGGGTCGCGGTCATGACGGCACCGGACCCGACCATTCTCGCCACCTCCGGAGGACACCGGACGGGGGGCCGCACCATGGTGCGGTTCAACTCGCTGGTGCACCACGCGGTCGACCTCTCCGGCGTGCACGGCCGCCGGCCCCGCGTCATGTACGTCGGCACCGCCATCGGGGACGCCGAGCACTTCACCGCCCGGATGACCGAGGCCGCTCGGGTCGCCGGGTTCGATCTGACGCCCCTGCACCTGTTTCCCATGCCCAACCTCGACGACGTCGAGGGCGCGGTGCTCGATCAGGACGTGGTCTGGGTCATGGGCGGCTCGGTGGCGAACCTCCTGGCCGTGTGGCGCGTGCACGGACTGGACCTCGTCATGCGCCGCGCCTGGCAGGCGGGGGTGGTGCTGAGCGGGGTGAGCGCGGGATCCCTCTGCTGGTTCCAGGGCGGCGCCACCGACTCGTTCGGCCCGGAACTGCGCCCGCTCACCAACGCCCTCGGTTTCCTCCCGTATGGGAACGGTGTGCACTACGACGTCGACGAGGGCCGCCGGCCGCTGATCCACCGGCTGGTCGCGGAGGGCACCCTGCCGGTGGCGCACTGCACGGATGACGGGGTGGGGTTGGTCTACCGCGGTACCGAGCTGGTCGAGGCGGTGACCGAAGTCCCGGGCAAGGGCGCGTACCTCGTCACCCGCGACGGCGACTCGGCCGTCGAGGAGCGCATCGAGCCGCGCCGGCTCCCCGCCGTTCCCTAGGTAGGCGACAGGTGGTGCCCCGGTTGGCGTGGGGCTGCCTCTTTCTCGGCAGGTTGACGATCCTGACCGGCGCTGGAAGAGGCTTCCGCGTTCGGGATGTTCTCCATAACACGCCCTAACGCAGGGTTGCGATACCGGCGAGAAAGATGTCTACCCCGACGAGGAACTGCTCGCGATCGTCGTGCTCGCCCAACTGAGTCGCCGCCGCGTGCACAAACGGGTACCGGCCCGGGTCGACCTGCGCCCATTGCGTGGCGGCGTTCTCCAGGAAGGTCTCTCGGTCCGTGTCGCTGCCCGTGCGGAGCCGTGCGTTCGCGGCGTTCTGCGCGGCGACGCCGAGGACATAGTTCACGAGCGTGCCGGCCGCATCGAAGCGCGCTTTTTCCGGAACACCGAGGGCGTCCAGCAGGCGGCCGACGCCCTCGTAGAAGTCCAGCAGCGCGGGCCGCCACGGTTGGCGGGAGAATTCCGCCCCGACCCAGGGGTGGGCGTCGATCGCGTCGAACAGACCGAGGGCGAGGACGCGCAGAGCAGTGCGCGGATCCGCGTCGGCGACCGCGCCCGACATCACGCCGGTGATGACCTCGTCAGCGGCCGTCGCGAGCAGATCACTCTTGTCCGCGACGTGGTGGTAGATCGCCCCGTAGCCGGTGCTCAGGCGCACGGTGAGCGCGCGCAGCGTCAGCGCCTTCTCGCCGCCGCTGTCCAGCATCTCGATCGCGGTCTGGATGATCAGCTCCCTCGACAGGCTGTCCGTCCGCCGCGGAGCCCGCGCAGATCCCTTCACTGTTCTCTTCACCATGACCCCAGCATCGCACGAATGGAGCGTCGATCCAACTTCATGTTAGCGTGAATGGAGTGGCGATCCAAAGAGGGCATCACGACACCCCGCAAGCTAGGAGGACACCATGACGGCACCTGCCACGATCATCGGAGCAGGTCTGGGCGGCCTGACACTGGCCCGTGTACTGCACGTGCACGGCATCCCGGCCACGGTCTACGAGGCGGAGCCCGCGCCGGACGCCCGCCGCCAGGGCGGCCTGCTCGACCTGCACCCCCACAGCGGGCAGGCCGCTCTGGAAGCGGCCGGACTGATCGAGGAGTTCCACAAGCTGATCCTCCCGGGCCGCGAGGCGTACCGGGTCATGAACCAGGCGGGGAACGTGCTGCTCGACCTGCCCGATACCGGAACCGGCGAACGCCCGGAGGCACCGCGTGGCGAACTGCGGCAAATGCTCCTCGACTCCCTGCCCACCGGAACCGTCCGCTGGGGCCACAAGGTCACCGCCGTACAGGCCCTCGGCGACAGCCGCCACCAGGTGGACTTCGCCGACAACACCACCGTGGTCGCGGACCTGCTCATCGGCGCCGACGGCGCCTGGTCGCGCGTACGACCGCTGCTCTCGAAAGCCACTCCGCAGTACTTCGGCGTCTGCAGCGTGGAGACGTTCCTCTCCGACGCAGAAACCCTCCACCCCGCATCCGCGAAGGCGGTCGGAGCCGGCTCGCTGTTCGCGCTCGCACCGGGCAGGGGACTGCTGGCCCACCGTGAAGGCGGCGGAACCCTGCACACCTACGCGCAGCTGAAGAAGCCCCAGGAATGGTTCACCGACTTCGACACCACCGATGCCGCAGCCCTCACCGCACGGGTAGCGAAGGAGTTCGACGGGTGGGCTCCCGCACTCACCGCCCTGATCACCGACAGCAACACCCCGCCGGTCCTGCGCCCCATCTTCACCCTGCCGGCCGGACACCGCTGGGACCGCGTGCCGGGAGTGACCCTGCTCGGCGATGCCGCCCACCTCCGGGCACCGAACGGCGAAGGCGCCAACCTGGCCATGCAGGACGGCGCCGAACTCGGCCGAGCCCTCGCCGCGCACCCCGACGATGCGGAGACCGCGCTCGCCGCGCACGAACAAGCCATGTTCGCCCGCGCCGCCGCTGTGGAAGCGGACGACGACGGCTTCTACACGATCATGATCGACAACCACGCGCCCCACAGCCTGCTCGCCTTGATGACCGGTGCCGAACCAAACGCGTGATCCGCAGTCACGCGTACAGCGACAGGTGGCCCGACGCAGCACCGCCTGGTGCTCTGAAGCGCGGGTCCTCGGCGTCGGCTCAGTCCTCGCGGCCGTCGCCGTCCTCGTCCAGTTCAGGCGCGTCCGGGTCGCGCAGCGGACACAGGGCGCCGGTGGGCGGGTCCGCCCGAATCAGCCGACGCACCCGCCGGGCCGGACCACGAGCCAGCCGACGGAGACAACAGCGGGACGAGCGCGAGGCCCAACCGACGGTCGCGGGCGAGGCCTCGACCTCTTCTCGGAAACCACCGCCTCTGGCACGACGGGCTCGACACACCGGGAGGGTGATTTCCTGGCTACTGAGCTTGTTCCGCTTTGACAGACACCGTTGGTGTGGTGGTCAGGCCGCGAGGGCGGTCTCGTAGTCGGCGGGTGTGCGGTAGCCGACCCAGTCCCGCACCGCGGTCTCGGTCAGGTCGAAGTCCTTGGCGACCTGACCGACCGAGCGGTCACCCCGCCGACACAGCTCGACTGTCTCGGCCTTGAACTCCGGCGTGAACGACCGGCGAGGGCGAGGCTTCGTCTTCCCCATGCTCTCCATGATGGACATCATCCTTCCGGGGCCGAAGCCCCTGATCTCCGATGTCCGCCAAAGCGGATCAAGCCCAGTTGTCAGGGCCCAGCCGGTCGATCACCCACATCCGGAGCATGAAGTCCTGCTGGGCCACCCGCGCGGAGCGTCCCTCGGCGTTGTCGAGCATGCGCCCGTTCGCGAGTAGCGACAGCTTCGCCCACTGGCGGCGGGCTTCTCGGGGACGGCTGGAGTTGTAGGCCTGTCCCTGCGCGGCGACGCGTGCCGTCTCAAGTTGTTGGCCGTGGGCGTCATGGATGAACGTCTGCAGCCGGTCGAGCGTCCACGTGCTCAGATCGCGGCCCGGTTCTTCTTGATGTCCGTCGCTGCTCAAGCCCTCTCCTGGTCGTAGGCACGCCGAGGCTGATAGTGGCCTCCCAGGTCACGCCCAGCCGCCAGGCGATGATGCCGGCGCATGAGCCGGCGACGACCAGCAGGACGACCGGGTTGAGCCTGAGCCAGATGGAGCCGGAGATGACGAGCATCAGCATGAGCACGATGGGCAGGGCCGCCTGGAACAGTGCCGGTGTGCGGCGCGATCTGCGAGGTGGCGACGCCTGTGCAGCGTCCACCGAGAGGGTTTCGGGCATGGGGACGGTACTCCTCGGAGCCGGGCATGCCGGCAGACGGGTACGAGGGGTCTGAAAAAGAGCGTGGGGGAGCGCTGAGAGTGGAGCGGTGAGGGGTGGGGCAGCGGCGTCGGACGTGGTCCTCGGTCGCGTCAGGCGCCGGTGCCCGTCATGGCCGTGATCATCTGCAGCCGTACCCGGTCGAGATGGTGGGCCATGAGTTCGGCGGCACGGTCGGCCTGACCCTCGGCGATGGCCTCCGCGAGTTCCTCGTGGTCGGCCAGCGAGGCGTCGGTGTGCGAGGCGGCCACGTTGTGACGGCTGCGGATCACGATGATCTGCTGGTGCACCCGCGAGACCTGTTCGGTGATGCGGGGGCTGCGTGCCGCCTGGAGCAGTGCCCCGTGGAAGTCGAGGTCGGTGTGGTGGACGAGCTGGCGGCCTGCGGCGAGGGTTTTCCTCGACCGTTCGCATGCACGGCGCAGCGCGGTGACGTCCTTACGGTCGCGCCGTACGGCAGCCAGGCGCGCAGCGGCGGTCTCCAGCGCTGAGCGCAGCTCGAAGAGCGCCACGACCTCGTCCGGCTGGGCCTCGAACACGACGGCGCCCTTGTTGGGGCGGTGCACCAGAAGGCCCTCGCTGACGAGGTACCGGATGGCCTCGCGCAGGGGTCCCCTGCTGATGTTCAGCTCGCGGGCGATCTCGACCTCGTTGATGCGGGTCCCGGAGGGGATCTGGCCGCCGAGGATGCGTTCGCGGAGCGTCTCGGCGATCTGGACGGCAAGGCCGCGCTGGAGCGTGTCGGGCATGGGTGCCTCCCGTCCGTTCGGGGTGACCGTCTGGGGATCGTCGGTCGTCTTCCAGTGTCGACGACTGCCTCGAAGTGTCGACAGATGACAGTGGACAGGGGTGAACCGGGGTCTGTCAATGCCCCGCGCAGGGTCGACGTAGAGCGCGTGCAAGTGATAACTGTTGACAGTTCGAGTCGTCCGGCCGGTCCGGCCGAAGAGTAGGGAGCGCGCTATGCACGCGGTGGTGGCGGAGGTCTGGCGAGGAGACTTCCTTGAGTCGGTGCACCACGGAACGGTCCACGCGGCCGGGCCGGACGGGGAAACCGTGCTGAGCGTCGGCGAAGCGGACCGCGCAATGTATCCCCGGTCGTCCAACAAGCCCATACAGGCGCTCGGCATGGTGCGTGCCGGACTCGACCTGGACGGCGAACTGCTGGCACTGGCATGTGCGAGCCACTCCGGAGAGCCCTTCCACCTCGATGGCGTGCGCAGCATCCTCAAAGGCGCCGGGCTCGGCACGGAAGCCCTGCAGTGCACGGCCGCCCTGCCCATCGGCCAAGCTGCGCTGCACGCGTACCTCGCCGATGGCGGCGTTCCGACCCCGTTGACGATGAACTGCTCGGGCAAGCACGCCGCGATGCTCGCCACCTGCGTCGCAAATGGCTGGGACACGGCGACGTACCTGGATCCGCGCCACCCGCTGCAGCGCGCGCTGTGCGAGACGATCGAGGACCTGGCCGGCGAGAAGGTCGCCGCTACCGGTGTCGACGGCTGCGGGGCGCCCCTGTTCGCCATCGGCTACCGCGGCCTGGCGCGGGCGTTCGCCAAGCTGGCGACCGGCCGGCACGGATCGCTGGAGCGGCGGGTCGCCCAGGCGATGAACACGCACCCTGAATACGTGGGCGGCACGGGGCGGGACGTGACCCGGCTGATGGGCGCAATTCCGGGATCCATCGCCAAGGACGGCGCGGAAGGCGTCTACGCGATGGCACTGCCCGACGGCTCGTCGATCGCCCTGAAGATCGCCGACGGCTCCACCCGGGCCCGCCCCGTCGTCATGATCGCCGCGCTACGCCGGCTCGGCATCGACATCGACGTCGACGCCACCCTCACCGAACTGGCGACAACGCCCGTACTCGGGCACGGGGAACCGGTCGGCGCGGTACGCCCCGCGCAGATCCTGCACACGTAGCCATCACCAAGGGCAGCGCCCCAGAACCCCGCCTCTGATGAGGCAGGGGCAGTCGGCCGGAAGGGCAGTGGTTACCAGAACAGGAGCCGGCCGGTGGCAGCGAGGCGGTCGAGGACTTCGCCGGTGGCGGCGCTGGCCTGCTGGTGGTCGCCGTGGGCGAGATACGCGATCTCAGCTACCACACCGTCTCCGCCCCGACATCCGGCCCGGCATTCTCACTAACGCGCCCGCAACGCACCCACTGGCCACCGTACTTGTCCCGCACCGCTCCCTACTGGCCGGCACCAGCAGGCTCGACCTCGTCGGCCTCCTGCTGGCCGTGCTCGACGATCGCGCGACCTACTGGCACAGCCTCTACCCCTGACGTCCCCATGGAGGCAACCATGCCCCGCGGCCTCGCCAGGATCGGCGACGACTTCCGCGAAGCCCAGCCGGTTCGCGCCTGACTTGTTCCGTAACCGCTTCATGTCGTCTTCGAGCAGCGATCAGGTCTTCCGGCTCCCAGTCCTGGACTCCGGCCCCCGACGTCGCCAATCTGCGTCGGTCATCGCTGGTCGACATCGGCCTTGCCTTGGCGCAGACCCTTCCGGCAACCGGCCACGTCGCTCCTGTCCCAGTCGGCGGCCTGATCCAGCACTGAGGTCACCACCGACCTTCACCTGGCCCACTCGGCTGCCCTCCGGCCTGGCGGCGCCAGAAGAGTCAGGACTGCGGCGGTTTCGCATGGCGGTATCTGCGCTCGCGCCGTCCGTACAGCGCCGCACAGACTGCTGTGCCGAACATCGCTCCGGGTCCCGCGGCCATCACGCCCAGCTTCAGCTCGCTCAGCTGCGGCAGCACGTGGCAGGCGTCCGTGCCCAGTGCGCAGCTGGCGAGGGCGATCTGCTCGGCCCAGCCGACCGTCGCGACGAAGCCGGCGCCGTAGGCGGCGAGAGCGGCTCGCGCGACGGGCCACAGGGCCGGTCCGCGCCCGGCCCACAGGGCGGCCACCAGCTGTGCGGCGCCGACCGAGATCCACACCACCTCCGCGCCTCCCAGCCGCAGCAGTGCCACAGGGGTGAGGAGCACGGAGGCCGCCAGTCCGGTGGGGATGCCGAGCCGCGCCCACAGCCACCCGGGTGGCCTGACCGGACCGGACTCACCGCGTGCGGCGGCAGCCGACGGCCGCCAGGACCACCACCGTCCGGCGACCAGGACCGCACACGCGGTCACGACCGCCAGCGATGCCCAGCCGGTCGTGCCGTGCTGGGTCATGTGCAGGGCGGCCCAGAAGAGCACGACGGCCCCGGGCCAGCCCGGGGCCACGAACGAGGAGGCGTACAGCGTCATGTCGGGGAGATACAGCAGGTACAGCAGTGCGGGCCACGTTCCCACCGCGCAGAGAACCGGTACCGCGCACAGCAGCAGCCGCGGCCTGCGGGCGGCCCTCATCGCCGGGGTCCAGGCCATGGCCACCCTCTCCAGCCAGCACACCACGCCCCAGCCCGCCACAGCGCACAGCGCTGCGTAGGGCAGCACCAGGGAGAGGCCGCGCCCGCCGACCATGGCCGCCGAGGAGGCGAATGTCGGGGAGAAGAGACGGGCCGTGCACAGGCCGAGGCCGAGGCCGATCCCCGCTGTGCGAAGTGCGCGCTTCCGTTGTGCCGAGCAGACTTCTCCGTGGCGCAGTCCGCGCGGATCCGCACCGCGCCACACCGTCGCGGCCACCGCACCGACCAACAGCAAAGTGGCGACGAAGGCGGCGAAGGCCTCGGTCGTCACGCTCGCCCCGGTGCCGCCGCCGAGCGGACCCAGCCCTATCAGGTCGTACAGATAGGCCGTGATCAGTCCGACGGCGAAGAGGTCCAGCGGCGCGATGCGGACGTCCGCACCGGACCGCGCGGCTGCGCGGACGCGCTCGGCGGGGGCGGGATGCACCTTGAGCAGGTGCCGGTAGCCGGGCGCCTCGTCTGCCGCGGTCTGCGATCCGGCCCCGTGGGCGAGGAGGCGCTGCAGCGGCGCTGCGGTCCCGAGCCACTCCACGGCCCGTGCGTCGGCGTCCAGTTCGCGGCTCCTGAGGACCGCGTTGCGCAACAGCACGACGGCTGCCGCCAGGAACAGGCCCCCGAAGCTTCCCATGATCGCTGAGGCGAGCACTGCCGTCGGCATCGGGCCCGTTCCCTCCGGCAGCTGCGCCGTCCTGACGGACGGGGTGAGTATCACGGCGCTGCTCATGCCACCCAGGGTCAGGAACGCCACCAGCGGCCAGCAGGACCTGCCGACGATCAGCGTGAGGAATCCAATGTCCAGATCACGGTTGCGTAAGTGGGCCAGTTCGTGCAGGACCACCGCGTCGAAGGCGCCCGGATCGCGGGAGCAGAGGGTGAGCAGCCCGCTGCTGAGGACCACATGGCGTCTTCCGGCCCGCCCGAAGGCGAGGCCCTGGACCCGCGGGTTGAGCGGCTCGACGAGGAAGGTGACCTGCCCCGCGATCCCTGCCTGCTGCGTCAGGGAGGCCAGCCGGGGCTCCACGTCCGGAGCCACCGCCGCGGACAGTGTCACGTAGCCGCGGCGTCTCTTGCGCCACTCGGGCAACAGCCAGTAAGCCGCCGCGATCGCGAGGACGAACACCGCCACGACCAGAACCGGCAGCAGCGGCCCCAGCCAGGCGCGGGGGTCGTGGCAGTGCGAGGCGTCCACGTCCCCTGCGAAGCCGGGAGCGGCGCCCTGCTCAGACCGATAGCGCGCGCTGTCCTCGACTGCTCGCTGGTGGCACTCGTAGTACGCGATCACCTCCGGCAGCCGCACACTGCTGATCAGCATGCTGGAGGCGAAGGTGGCGAACAGCGTGACCGCATAGGCGGCGACCGCTATCAGCAGGACGAAGCGGATGGTCGTCCCGGTCGGGAAGGTGAGGGCGTAGGGCGGTCCGGGTCTCGGACGCCTCATCGCGCCGCCGCCTCGTCGCCGTCGTCGGTGAGTTGGTCACGACGGCCGGTGAGCGCGGCCGGTGCCCCACTCGTGCCTGGGGCCCCGCTCGCGCCTGTCACCCGTGCCTCGGCCGTGGCCAGTTCCGCGATGATGCCGTCCGCCACGGCCTGCGCCGTCCGTTCCGCGAGCCGCTGACGCAGTGCCGCCTGCATGGCCAGGTCACGCACGTGCGCGAGCTGCTCCGGGGTGAGGGCCGGCAGCGGCTCCGCGCCTTCGCCCTGTGCGTTGCCCCCGCCTTCGTCTCCTCGACGGCGGGCGCGCCAGTGCCGCCACCGAGCCCGCAGCCCCTGCTCGGTGGCGTCGACACCGCGGCGGACGAACTCCTGCACCAGGTGCTCGCTCACCTTCGCTGCCACCGCGAGCACTGCGGTGGTGAGCACGACGGCGGCGCCCTCCAGCCCCAGCCCGAGTGGTTCGGCCCGCCGCATCGCCCGCTCCCGCTGCGTCTCCGAAGCGGCGAGGTAGGCCTGGGCCACCATCGCGAACTGCGGCAGCTCGTCCGGCGCGACGTCCTGAATGGCCCTCCGGGCCAGGAGCACCGTCCAGGTCGGTCTCCCCCGGTCTCCGGCCATGCCGTACCCCCTGCCCCTCGGACTCCGCGGTCCTGCGGCGAAAGATAACCTGCCGAGGCCGCTAAATCCCTACAGCACGGGATACTTCCACTGTCCGTCCACATAACTGCGGATCGTGGACGGCGCCAGGTGCTTCTCGCTCCTCAGGGAGGCCGACCGCTCGTCCATATGGGCCGGCGTCCACTGCCACGGGTACTCGTTCGCGAACTTGCCCGGGACGTGTGCCACGGCAAGCGCGGCACCATCCGCCAGGCGTACCGGGACGGGATGGAAGACCAGCTCGGTGCACTCGACTTGGTCCTCAATGCCATCGTGCTTCGGACGACGCGGTGCATCGACGCGGCCGTCGCCCAACTTCGCGCCGAGGGCCACGAGATCCGGGAGGAGGACATCGCCCGGCTCTCCCCGCTCAAGCATCGCAACCTGAACCTGCTCGGCCGCTACAGCTTCCGGGCCAGCGTCCCGGCCGCTGGCGCCCTGCGCCCTCTGCGCGACCCGGATACGCCCTAGCTCGACGAGGACGACGCGGACTGAAGTGCGCCCTCCCCCTCCAGCGGCAGCGCGATGATGTCCGGCCCGCGAGGAGGATCGGACCGGATCTCGGCGGTAGCGGACTGAGGGCTGAGTTCGGTGCAGGCGTCCTTGCGTTCGCCTAACGGCGGTTTTGCCGGAAGGGACTGCGGCGGTGCCGCACTGTCCGGTGAAGCCGTGGCGAGCTGCTGGTGCTCTCGCGCTTTTGGCCGTCAGGATGGCTGGACTTGGTCGAAGAGGGCGAGGGCTTCGGCGGGGTCCGGGCTCACCAGGCGTTCCAGACCGGCCGTCGTGATCTTCGCCCACCTGCCGGCCCGTGCCCACATCTGTTCCTCGAAGGCGCGGACGGCCTCGTCCAGATCTCCAGAGCCGGTGGCGATGGACTCGGCGAGCTCGGCGCCTTCCAGCATCGCGAGGTTCGCGCCCGCCCCCAGCGGGGGCATCAGATGGGCGGCGTCGCCCAGGAGCGTCACCCCTGGGACGTGGGTCCAGGTGTGGGACACGGGCAGGACATAGAGGGGGCGGTGGACGAAAGCGGGGCCGTGGCGGAGGAGGTCGAGGACGGGAGCGGCCCAGCCGTCGAACAGAGCCAGCAGCCCCGATCGCACGGCCTCGACGTCGGCTGGGTCCAGGTTCGCGTGCCAGTCCAGCGGCGCGCGGAACTGGGCGTACACCTTGACGTGGCCGCCGCTGTTGCGCTGGGCGACGAGAGCCCGGTTCACGCCGTACACAGCCACGGAACCGTCGCCGATCAACCGGGCGAGGTCAGGGTGGCGGGTGTCGACGTCGTCCAGGGAGGTCTCGACGGTGGTGACGCCGGTGTAGTGCGGCGTCACCGACGAGACTGCCGGGCGGGTCCGGGACCAAGCTCCGTCCGCGCCGACTACGAGGTCGAACGTCTCCTGTCGCCCGTCCGCGAAATGGACCAGTACGCCGTCCCGAGTCCCGGGCGCCACCTGGATCACGCTCCGGCCCCACTGGACGTCGAGAGGGCCGAGCAGCAGGTCACGGAGTTGCCCGCGGTCGATCTCGGGATTGGCTCGGTCATCTGGATGGGGTCGCCAGTCGCGCAGGACGGTCCCGTCCGTGTCCAGGATGCGCATGGCCTGCCCTTCGGGGCGAGACAGCGCTTGGAACTCCGCCAGCAGCCCCGCCTTGTCCAGCGCGAGCTGGCCCAGCCCTTCGCGCAGGTCCAGCGTGCCGCCCGGGGGGCGGGCATCGGGAGCGGGATCGCGTTCGAGGACGGCGACGGGGTGGCCATGGCGGTGCAGGACACGGGCGAAGGTAAGGCCGCCAGGACCGCCCCCGACCACTGCGATGCGTTGTCTCATATCGATACACTGTATTGACTCGCTACGATGCATCGCAACAGTACGATGCCCCCATGACTGTGTGGGACCGACCGGAGCCGCCGACTCGCCCCGTGCCGCTCGACCGGGAGCGGATCGTGGCCGCCGCCATCGCGCTGGCCGACGAAGGTGGGTTGGAGGCGGTGTCGTTGCGCAAGGTCGCCGGTCGGCTGAATGCCGGCCCGATGCGGCTGTACGGATACATCTCCACCAAGGAGGAGCTGTTCGACCTCATGGTGGACGAGATCTACGCCGAGATTCTTCCCGAGGAGCAGCCCGGTGACTGGCGGGAGGCGCTGCGCATCCTCGCCCACCGGACCAGGCAGGCAGCTCTCCGCCACGAATGGCTGGCCGACCTGCTCGGCCGCCGCCCGGCCCTGGGCCCGAACGGCCTCGCCGTGACCGAGGCCACGCTGGCAGCCCTCGACGGCCTCACCGACATCGACACCGTCATGCGAGCCGTGGAGACGGTCAGCGCCTACTTCACCGGCGCGATCAGGCGCGAGATCACGAACCTGCGGGCCGAGCGCACCACGGGCCTGTCCAAGCACGACTGGCAGCGCGCCCACGGTCCGCATGTGACAAGAATGCTGGCCACGGGCCGCTTCCCGGCACTGGCCAAGGCCGTCTATGACGGCACCGACGTGGACGCCGAAACATCCTTCACGACCGGCCTGGACTGGGTCCTCGACGCCGTGGACGCCAAACTCACCCGGCCGTCGGCGTGACGCTCAACTCCTCCCGAATGTGAGCGAGGCCGGGGTCGGCGTCCACGGGCCGCACGGGGCGGTGGGCGATGCCCCAGGCGGCCAGGTCCCGGCTGCGCCACAGAAAGCTGGACCGGTCGTTTCACGCCGCGGCGTTGCTGGCGGAATGCCGGATGAAGCCGGTGCCGCTGTTAAGCAGGGCCTCCCAGCCTTTGGATCAGGTGCCGTCCTTGCGGTGGTAGCGGCGGACCAGGCCGTGCACCGTGCCGTCGTGCTCGACCAGCCACGTCTGCCTCTCCGCGTCAACCTCGCGCTGGGTCAGCGTCCAGCCGGCGCCGAGCCGGTTGGACAGGTCGAGGGTCTTCACCCCGTGCCCGCACTCGTACGCGGCACGCTCCTTCCGGCGCGCACCGTGGCACGCGCGGCAGGCGAGCTTGTCGCCGAACAGCGGGTCCTTGGCCTCCCGGGGTTACGGGCGCGGCCGGGGGTGAGCTGCCAGCCGTCGGAGGCCAGGCGCTCGCGTAGCGGCTCGGGCAGGAGCATCGACTCGGCGAGCACGGGCCGGCCGCCGCTGTCGAGTTCGGTGACCGCGGTGGTGCACTGGAGGCACTGCGGGATGTAGACGGTCCGGTAGGAAGCACGGAGCCTCCGCCAACTTGGATCTGCAGGTCAAAGGGCTGGTGTGACGGCCTTCGGGGGTGCTCACGCTGGTCGTGGGCTGCGGTCTGGGGAGTAGATCGTCCGTCAGCGATTGACTTCGAGGCTCGCCAGAACGAGCAGGGCGCGCAGGAGGCGGGTGGCGCGGGCGGGGTCGGTGCGGAGTTTGGTGAGGGTCCGCCAGTTCTTGAGGTGGGCGAAGCCGTGTTCGACAGGCGCGCGTCCGATGGCGAGGACTCGGTTGGCGCCCTTCTGGCCGGGTGTGAGCTTGCGGGTGCGGCTGGCGTGGAAGCCGGTGACGACTACAAGATCGCGTACGTCGCTGTCCAGGCCGCGGAAACCGAGGTCCGCCAGCTCCCCGAGGCCAGCGGCGCGCAGATGGGCCAGGATGTGGTCGTGGCGGGCGGCGGCGTTTGTCGTGGGTGCGGCCTGGCCGGGCGGCGGAGATCCATATCAGGCGGCCGTTTTCGTCGGTCAGTGCGAGGAAGTGCAGTCCGTGGCTGCGGTGTTTGCCGGAGTAGTTGCGCCGGTCGGCTCTTCCGGTGCGGCGCTGAGCGGGGATGAGGGTGCCGTCGATCAGGACGACCTCCCCGCCCCGCTTGGCGATCTGCTTCAGAGCGCGGTCCAGGCGCGGCGCTTGGGCAGCGAGCAGCCCGATCAGCTCGTCGCGCCAGCGGCGGACGGTGGACTCGGACACGTTGTTTTCACCGGCCATGTCGGCCAGGCACTGGTCGTGCCGCAGCACGGCAAGGACGGTTACCGGACATCACAGTTTGCGAATGGACTCCATAGTTTGCGAGCGCCATGGTTGGCGACTCTGCGTGACGGCTCGTGGTGGTGAGCCAGCACTGAAATGTGGTCGGGTAGCCGGGTCACGGCAACGCGATCCGGCTACCCGACCACATTTCAGTGCTGGGAAACTGGCCATAGCTCGTGAAGTGACCATGCGCAGCAGGCGCTTGGCGACGTGGTGTTCGTTGAGCTGGCGGAGCTCGGCAAGGTCTTCGCGGCCGGCGATGCCGCAGGTGTCGTCGAGTCAACGAAGGCCGCCTCGGACACCTACGCGCCGATCGGTGGTGAGGTGATCGCCGTGAACGAGGAGGTGTTCGACAGCCCGGAATTCATCAACGAGGAGCCCTACGAATCTTGGATTTTCAAGCTCAAGCCGACCTGTGGTTGAGCGCGCTACGGGGGTTGAGCAACATCCATGTCAGATCGTGCGCTAAGCCCTCACGGCCCTGATTGGCGCTTTGACCTGGGCTGATCGTACGGCGCAGCCTTCGCGGGTCGATGTTGTCGATCTTCGGAGGACCTGGTGTCGGTCGAGTTCCTGTCGGATCAACAGGCAGCCCAGTACGCGGCGTTTGCACCGGTCACCGGCTCGTAGCCAGTTCCGGCTCGTGCTGCGCCGTCTGGTCGGGCCGGGGAAGGAGGAGCGGCGTGGTCAGGATGAGCAGCCCAGCGGCCGTGAGAGCGGTGCGTGGGCTGGTGACGTCGGCGAGCAGCCCGGCGAGCGCCGTGAGGATCGCGATGGACGCCTGCTGGCCGATCGACCAGGCCGATAGGGTGCGGGCGACGAGATGCTTGGGGGTGTGTTCGAGCCGGTAGGTGGCGAGCACCGGGGTGAACAGGCTCATGTTGATGATGATGGCCAGCTCGACAACCATCACGGTAACAAGGCCAACGACGCCGGGACGGACGAAAACCAGGCCGATCAGCCAGATGGCGCGCAGGGTGCCAACGGTCCGGAAGACCGCGTGCTGGCCGTAGCGGGCCACGACACGGCGGGCCAGCCGGGAGCCGATGAGTCCGCCGACACAGGGCGCGGCGAAGGCGAGGCCGTACTGCCAGGGCGGGAACCCGAGCTGGCGAAGCAGGAGCACGGCCAGCAGCGGCTCGGTGGCCATGATCAGACCGCCGACGAGCATGTTGTTGAGGTAGAGCGCCCGCAAACCGGGGTGCCCCATGAGGTGTCGCCAGCCGTCGAGCAGTGCGCCCGCCCGGACCGGGCTCTTTTCGGTCGTTCGCGGCGCTTCTTCCTGGCCGCGGATCGCGGTGATGCCCAGCGCGGAGAGCAGGTAGCTGAGCGCGTCGGCGACCACGGTGGTGACCGGCCCGAACAGGCCGATCGCTGCCCCGCCCAGTGGTGGCCCTACCGCGATGGAGCTCCAGTTCGTGGACTCGAACCGTGCGTTGGCCACGAGCAGGTCATCCGGCCGGATGAGGGCCTTGAGGTAGGCGCCGCTGGCCGCGTTGAAGGCGATCTTGGCTGCGGCGACCACGGCCGAGATCACGAGCAGCTGGACGAAACTGAGCCATCCGAAGGCGTAGGCCACCGGGATCGTCGCCATGGCTCCGAACCGGGTCAGATCCATCGCGATCATGACCGGGCGCTTGCGCCGGAACTCCACCCACGGCGCGAGTGGCACCGCGATCAGCGCGCCCACCGCAGGCCCCACCGCGGACAGCGCGGACACCTCAGTGGGGCCGGCATGCAACGCCAGGACGGCGATCAGCGGGAATGCCCCGAACCCCAGCCCGGACCCGTAGGCGCTCACCGCATATGCCGCCCACAGCCAGCCGAACTGCCGGCCCAACCGTCTCCTGCCCACCATGCTCAGCGCGCCCCCTCGATGTCTCACTCGAACAACCGACATTGGCCAGTGAGAGCTAAGCGAGCAGCACAACAGCAGGTCAAACAACTACTCTGCCAACAATCCACAACTATCCGTTGTTCACTAAGGTGGACCGACGTGGATCTGGAAGCCGTACGCAGCCGGCGACACCAACAACCTCCCCGCCCGGCATCAGCACGCGAGGGGGTTCCGTCACTCCTACGGCCCTTCCTGAACCGCCATCACGAGGTTCGCCCCCTTCTGCAGGCTGCTCTTGAACAGCTTGCCGAGCACGTCGCCGCACTCCCTCAGAAAGTCAACTACCGCGAACGACGCGATCAGTTCGAAGTCTGACATCTCCCCACAATGGCTTCCTCCTCAGCCGGGACGCTGCGGACAGTTACCCACTGTCACCGACATAGCTCAGGCTCGCAAACTATCGCGTCCAGGACTCGCAAACTGTCGTGTCCAGAAAGACCGACTACCAGCAGAGACGTGCCAGCTGAATCGCAAACTGTGGCGTCCGGTCACAGTTGCTGCTGGCATCTGTGACTGCTCAAGTTAGTTTGCGGTGACCTCCAGTTGTCGCTCTGAGTAGTTGTGACTTAGCCCGTCAGTTGGCCGCTCTGGCGCTCAGCTCGGGCTCTAGCCCTCGTTGCTGTGCCCTCGGCGTACTGTCCTGGCCCTCGAATCCTTGTGCTCACTAGCCGCGCCAGGAGGTGTTCTGATCTCCTGAAACTTGGCCCAGTAGTGGGCCAAGTAGAAGATCTAGGGGGAAAGTTGAAGCAAGTCAGCGCAATCGCCGCATCGCTCGCCTTAGCCGCCGTTCCGATGGTGGGCGCCACCACCGCGTACGCGGACCAGGCCGCGCCGCAGAAGGTGACCACCAAGGGCGTCGGCGCACAGAACGTTCTGTCCTGCACCACCGATACCCCGGACGGGCGTGAGGGGTGGGCTCGGTGCCGTAACAACACCGCCCGGGTCGTGGCCTTCCGGGCCGTGGTGGTGTGCGGGATGGCGCCGGATGTTCACGGGGACTGGGTGACGCTCAACCCTGGCCAGTCCGGCGCATCGGGCAGGAGGTGCGGGATCGCCTCCACAGGCGTGGGCAGTGTCTCGTGGGAAGAGGGCTGACCAGCCCGGGCTGATGTGAGCGCGTGGGGGGCCGGCCTTTGGTCGGGCCCCCACTGCTGTTGGGGGCTGTCCGCAGGGTGGCGAACAATCCTCCCTGTGAGCCCGTTTTCTGCTTTTTGGACTGGATGCGCTGGGGCGCCGCGGCAACGGCGCCCCAGCGTGAAAACCCAGGTGTCCGGACCACGGCCACCCGGCAGTGCCCGCGCGATCAAGCGAAATGTCCCGGCTCCTTTCCGTTTTGGGTGGCCCCAGGTGTCGGGTCGACGTGCAGCCGCAGCGCCCGCGGTGGACCCCGCCCAGCCTCTGGCCGGGCGGGGTCCACGGGCGACTGGCAGCGGAGCAGGGGCTTGCGCACAGTCGAGGCGGTGTTCGCCTGGCTGATTCAGCGCTCCTGGAACAGCGACCGGGTGTGGTCCAGGCTGTACCTGGCGACATCGGTACCCAGCTTGACCCCGGCCTCGTCCGCGAGTCGGGTGTGGATGCCCAGCCAGACCCGCGCGTCGAGGTTCTCCCGCGTGAGCTGGTGCCATGCGGTGTAGGTGCGGACGACGCCTGGCGCGGTGGCGCTGGTCAGGGTGAACGGGGCCGTGCGCGGTCCTACGAGGGCGGTGAGAACGGTTTCCGCCGCGCCTGCGTAGGTGTTGTGGCCGCTGGGGTAGTCCGGGTGCGCCGGGGTGGGGCGCAGTGGGGTCCATGACGGGTCGGCGGGGATCTCGCCGACGCCGGCTCGGATCGCGGTGACAGGGCGCCACAGCTGGTGGGTGTACTTGCTGTCCGAGGTGGCGATCTGGGTGTCCACCAGCGTGGCGTTGGCCAGGGCGACGAGTTCGGCCTGCTTGCGCAGCGGCTGGCGGGAGGTGGCGGCGAGTGCAACGCGCATCGGTTTGGTCCACAGGGTCGGCGAGGAGTCGAACCAGAAGGTGGCCGTGTCGGTCTGCCGCGCGGTGCGTACGGCGCTGTTCAGTGCGCCGAAGTCTCGAACCTCCTTCAGGTCGGTCTGGTACCGCTTGGACGTCGGAGCGGGAGGCGCGGGCAGTCGGAACTGGCTGGCGCTTTTCAGCAGGAAGGGCCGGGCGAACCGGTTGCCGTTCTGGATGGCGGGGGCGAACGCGGGCGGGGTGGGCTGCCAGACACCTGGCGCGGCCGGCGGCACGGTGAAGGGTGCGTTCACCGAGGCCGCATCGAGACCGTCTCCCTCGCGTTCGTGCAGGACCTTCAGCGCCTGGCGTTCGCCAGCTGCAGAGCCCAGGGTCTCGGCCGGGCCGTCGGGGGTCTGGTCCAGGGTCTGCTGGAGAGCGGCATCCAGCTCCGAGGCGCGGGAAGGCACCAGCTCGACCAGGGCGCGGTGCACCGCGGCGGCCAGCGCCGCGTCCTGGTAGTCCCTGCGGTCGACCCCAGACGGCACGTGCTGCAAGGCCCGTGCCGCCGCTATCCAACTGACAGCCCACGTACGGTTGTTGGCCACCGCAGGCAGTGATGGGCCGGCCTTCGCGATCGTGTCAGCTGTGGTGTCGTACCAGGTGAGCGCCACGGAGGGGCGACCGTTCCCAGGCGCAGGGGCGGCGGTGACGCTCGACGCTGGGCCGCAGGCGGCCAGCAGTGCCGTGGAGGCCACCAGGGCCACACGGGTCTTCGGGGAGTTCATGGGAGTAGCTCCTGATATGGGGTGGGCCGGGTGTCGGCCCGTCCGTCTGGCAGTCATGTGTGCCGGACCGGAGGCCCTGCCCGCCGAGCGGGACGCCACTGCGGGCAGAGGCGGTCTTCGGCATGGCCGGGCGTGCGCCGGCAGTGATGTATCCGGGGAACTGGCGAGCCCGGGAAGTGCCCAGGCAGGTCTGCGGCCGGGTGACGGCTGTCCGCAGGGGGCCGCGTACGGAGCTGACGAAGACGGCCGAGACGGCATCGTCAGCTCCGTCTCCTCAGCACCAGCGCGCAGTGCGGCGCACGCGCAGGCGTTCACCTGCCCAGCGGCGGTGCCCTCCTGACCTGGCGGGGATCAGGCGGGGTCGGCGTTGATGTGGAAGGGGACGGTGACGATGTTGGAGGCGACGCCCATCAGAGCCAGGTCCTTGGCGTCGGTCTTCCCGTCGCCGTTGAGGTCCTTCACGACGTTGGGTGCGTCGTTGTAGATGCCGTCGTGGTTGAGGTCGTCGACGACGGCCACGGTCAGGGTGGTGTCGACGTTCTGCCCCGCGATGGGGGCGCCCACGATCCAGGTGTCCCACAGTTCGGTCTTGTGCGGGGTGCGGTTGGTGACGCCGGAGAGGTTGAACAGGTTGGCCAGGTTGGTGCCGGGCCCCGAGAAGCCGGGGAGGGTGCTGTTGGTGGTGGAGTCCAGCACGACCAGTCCGGGGATCTTGTCGTCCTGGCCGGTGGAGAACGTGCCGGGGAAGGGGGCGATGTTGTTGTGCGCGGCCGGGCCGGTGAGCTGGAGCCCGTTGAAGCCGGTCTGGGCCAGGGTCTTGCCCCGGAAGGAGAGCTTCAGGTCCACGAACCAGCCCTTGCCCCCCGCGCCCGCGTTGTCCCGGCTCTTGGGCGCGAGGACCTCCACCTTGACCGGGTGCGTTGCCGTGGAGGCGGGCATGTCCGGGCCTGAGGCGTTCGCGCTGAACAGCCCGGAGGCCGCGACGCCCAGGCCGAGGACCATGGTCGCCCCCGCGCCGAGGGTCCAGCCGAGCTTCTTCTTCCTCATGACGTGATCTCCTGAGTGTTGGGAGGCTTGCGGCCATGTGTACGACCACTTGCGGCACCCGGTTCAGTCCGCAGGTCGACGAGTAATGCTGTGTTGGGTGGCGCACGCCGGGGCTGGTCACGGCCGCGTTCCGGCGGTTCCTTGTCCGTACGGCTCCGGACGAGCTGGCACGCCGACCGCGTGTCAGCACACCCGTGCACACCCCTGCTGCAAAGCGCCGACGGGCCGTTGCCAAACGGACGGCGAGAACCCGAGTCCGTCCGCTGCCGGTAAGTGAACTTAAACTCCTGGCTCGTCGTACACGTAGCCGCAAGGGCACACGATCAGTGCCGTAAGGACACCGGAAGCCGCATGTCGCAGCCGTCCTCGAAGACGGCGCAGCCAGTGCGGTCAGGTATGGAAGTGAGTCGGATGGATCGGATCTGGTTCCGCGCCTCCCCGGGGCGCGGACTGTCCACCGCCTGCAGCCCGGGCCCGGCGATGCTTCGAGCGACCCCAGCCTGCGAGACGAGGACATCGAGCGTGACGCCGGACGAGCAGTTGATGACTGCGTTGTACACCGAGCACCACGATGTGCTGCTCTCCTTCGTGCGCAGGTATGTGCGCAGTCCTGAGCAGGCGGAGGACGTCGTGCAGGAGACGCTGCTGCGGGCGTGGCGCAGCATCGGCAAGATCGAGCCAAGCCACGTCACCATCCGCTCGTATCTCTTTACGATCGCCCGCAACGTGCTCACCGACGGCTGGCGCGCTGAGCAGCGACGTCCGGAACCGCTCTACGACGACGAGGCACTCGCGGCCATACCTTCTGCCGATGATGTGGAGGCGGCACTGGAGGGGCACGTGATCACCGCAGCGCTGGAACGCTTGTCCAGCGAGCATCGTGACGTGATCCAGGCGCTGTACTTCGAGGGGCTGACCGTCGCCGAGTCCGCGTCACGGCTCACGATCCCGCAGGGGACGGTCAAGTCCCGCGCTTACTACGCCGTACGCAACCTGCGCGCAGCCTTTGAAGAAATGGGAGTTCTGCGGTGAGCACCGACCACGAAGACGTGCGCATGCTGATCGGCGCGTATGTGCTGGGCGGTCTCAGCGAGACCGACCGCCGCGTCCTGGAGTCCCACCTGCCCACGTGCCAGGAATGCCGTGACGAGCTCGCGCGCTCGGCCCCGCTGGCGGGACTGCTGCGCCGTTCCCCGGGCATGTCCGTGCCCCGTCTCCAAGCCACACGCGAGGCCGACACCGATGCGGCGCCCCCGGCTTCGCCGGCCGGGCTCGGCCGTCTGCTGGAGCAGGTCCGCGCCGCCGATGTCGCACGCAGGCGCCGGGCTCGTCGGCAGTGGCTGGCGTTGGCTGCGGCCCTGATCGTGGTTGCCGGGCTCGGACTGGGGTCGATGCTGTCGTTCCGGAACTCGGCCGACCCGGCCACGGCCTTCACCTCAGCCGCCGGGTACTCCGTGTCCGGCCGTGCCACGCTCACGGCCAAGCCCTGGGGCACTGCGGTGAGCGTCACGCTGGCCGACCTGCCCGCAGGAGCACCGGGACCCTTCGTCCTCCAGGTCTCCTCGGTAGACGGCCGCAAGGAGCAGGCGGCCACCTGGGCGCTCACTCCCAACGGCAGCGCCGCCGTGACGGGGGCGAGTGCCCTGCACCTTCCCGATATTCGATCCATCTCCGTGATGGACCATGCGGGACACCTGGTCGCCACGACCCGACCATTGTGACCTGCCTCGACCACCATCCCGCGGACCGCTCCACTGTCGGGCCCACGGGATGGTCCGGCCTGCCGCGGCTACGCCCCGATGCCAGTTCGGCTCGCCGGCACCGCAAGCCTGGCCCGAGCCCCACACCGGCCAAGAAGATCGACAGGAGAGAATCGAGGTCGGTGGACCCTCAGGGCCGGTGGACGTTCGTCTCTGCGGGCCTGATCCCGACGCCGGAGCAAGCCCCCGGATCAGACCGAACCCGTACACCACTTCCCAGGACCAACTCGACATGGTGGCGCAGGCCAACGTCGTCCCCACCAACTTTGCGCATTCGCACAAGCCTTGACGGTTTTCCCACCTGTCACTATGTGCCGCAGGAATTTCGCACACAGCCTGTCCGAACTGCTGCACAACACGGTGCGGTTGGGGGAACCGGGGATCGCTCTCGGAGTCCACGCCGACGGCAAGCTGGTTGAAAAAAGGGAACCCTCTCTGTGTTCAACTTCAAGCCCCCGCGTCGCCGTACCGCCGCCCGCACCGCTGCCGTCGGTGCTCTCGCCGCTGCGGCCTGCGTCACCGTCATGGCCGGCAGCGCAGGAGCCATCGTCAACGGGTCGGACTCCACCGAGAAGTACCCGTTCATGGCGACCATCCCGGAGTCGGCGCCGGAGCAGGGTCTGATCGATGGGAACTGTGGGGCGTCGCTGATCGATCGGCAGTGGGTGCTGACGGCGGCTCACTGCCTGAAGGTCGAGGGGCTCAAGCTGGACGGCAGAGTGCGGGTCGGCAGCGACCACCGCAAGTCCGGCGGCACCGTCCGGAAGATCGACCGGACCTTCGTCCACCCCGGCTATGTCAACGGCGACAACAAGGCCGCCAACAAGGACGACATCGCGCTGATACGCCTGGACCGCCCGGTCGCCCAGCAACCCATCAAGATCGCCGAGCAGGCGGGGCGGCCCGGCATGTCCCTCCCCTCGTAGCGTGGAGTCCGTGATTGCAGGGGAAGTTGGAGTTCATGGGGTCCAAGCAACGGACGTACACGCCTGAGTTTCGTGAGGGCGCTGTACGCATCGTGATCGAGACGGGCAGGCCGATCCCGGAGGTCGCCGAGGAACTCGGCGTCCACTCCGGCACGCT
>NZ_NNBP01000013.1:96513-249698 GCF_002803155.1 Streptomyces sp. CB02959 | reverse complement strand
CACAAGTTGAGCCAGAACCCGAGAAGGGACGGCACTGACGACTGTTCCCCGTGCCGGCAACTATTCGCTGTGGCGGGATGGGGTCCGTCCGTAGGGTTCATGCATGGCAGACGAGAGTGAACGGGCCGTTCAGGCGGCCATTGCGGCGGAGATGCGGCTTCTTGACCCTGACGTGCGTGCTTCCCCAGTCCTGGTCTCGGAGCTTCTGGACCCGGAGTTCACCGAGATCGGAGCATCTGGCAGGCGCTGGGACGCGACGTCGATTCTCACTGTCACGAGTGCCGGTTCAGTGGCCCCGGAGTCTCCGGTCAAGGTCAGCGAGATGGCCGGGGTCGTACTCGCTCCGGGCATCGTCCACTTGACGTACTTCGCCGACAGCAAAGGGCGCCGAGCATGGCGGAGCTCCCTGTGGCGTATGACGGCAACCGGCTGGCGCATGTACTTCCACCAGGGCACTTTGGCGAGCTGAGCCAAGGATGGTCTGCCGCCCGAGAAGGCAGCGGACATCGAGGGAAACAGCGGCAGAAGTCAGCCGGCCTTGGCGGGTTCCTCGGCTCGGGCCCTTGTGCCGGCAAGACGGTAAGAGTCGGTGCAGGTCGCGATGGTGGTGCAGCCTTGCCCGACTCGATCAGGATCTCCGGCTTGCGACTGGCGGCGTAGTAGCGCACCACGCCGTAGGAGACGCCCGCCCCGCGCTCCTCGACCAGCCGGTGAGAGGTCCAGGTGACCGTGTGCCGCTGCTTGCGCGGCGCGTCGAGATCCGCCCGCAGGAGTTGCGGGCGGATCATCGCTCGGCGGACGCCGGCCGGCAGACGTGGTTGGCGCAGGCCAGGGCCAAGAACAGTCCGGCGAGCGCTAACAGCGGAAACAGCGGGCCGCGCCGGTCGGCCGGGGCACCGGCGCCCAGAAGCCCGGCGGGCATGGTCCCGGCCGGGCCGACAGTCTTGCCCGGAACCGCCTCTATCTGCAGTTGTTTAGGCGTCACTGTCCCTCAGTGGCTCTCACGCGATCTGTTCCCCGTCGGGGTGGTCGGTGGACTTCGACAGCTCGTTCCAGGCGGCTGTCTCCGCATCGAAGGCGGAGCGGGCGTCGGCGACGAGGCGGAGGGCGTCGCTGCCGAGGATGAGGTGGGTCGGCGGGTTTTCGGCCTCCACGATGGTGAGCAGGGCGCGGCCGGCTTGGGCGGGATCGCCGAGTTGCTGACCGTGCATGTCGAGGCGGCGTTGGCGGATCGGGGCGAAGATCGGGTCGTAGTCGGCGATGGTGCTTTCTACGCGGTGCATGGAGCGGCCGGCCCAATCGGTGCGGAAGGAGCCGGGCTCGATCGCCGTGACGTGAATGCCGAATGGTGCGACCTCTGGGGCGAGGGTGGCCGCAATGCCCTCGACGGCGAACTTGGAGCCGTGGTAGGCGGCCAGGCCGGGGAACGCGCGCAGGCCGCCCATGGAGGTCACGAACAGGATGTGCCCGGCACGGCGCTCGCGCATGCGGGGCAGAACGGCTTGAGTGACCGCGATGACGCCGAAGACGTTGACGTCGAACTGGTGGCGGAAGGTGTCGAGCGGGGTTTCCTCGAAGGTGCCCTCGACGCCGTAGCCGGCGTTGTTGACGAGTACGTCGATGGGGCCCACGTTTGCCTCGACCGCTGCGACGGTCGGCGCGATGGCATCGGTGTCGGTGACGTCCAGCACGCGGGCGTGAGCGCGGCCCGGAGCGGACTGCTCGAAGGCGGCGACCTGGTCCGGGTTCCGAACGGTGCCGATGACGGTATGGCCGGCCTCTAGGGCGGCGGTGGCGAGGGCGCGGCCCAGGCCGCTGCTCACGCCGGTGATGAGAAACGTGCGGGACATGTGTCTCTCCGTTGGAATCGGAAGTGTCGGACGGTGGAGCGCATAAGCCTGTCGAGCGCGGTGCGCGCGAGCTTCTCGGCGTGCTCGTCCGTGAGGTCGTAGTGGCCGGTGAGCCTGCGGAAGTTGAGTGGCTCGATGAGGATGTCGATGGCGTCGTCCTCGTCGGTGGATGTCGATGACTCGGGCGAGGGTCATCGGGCGGGATGTCTCCCGGACAAGGTCGGCGTCGGCGTCGGCGTCAACGGCTGTTCGTGGGTGCCTCGTTCGAGGTGGTGACCGCATGTGGATCGGTGGGGCGGTGGGGCGCCGCGGAGTCTTCCGGGGGCTTGGACCTCGCCAGCCACAGGCCGGTGAGTGCGGCGGTGGCCGATGTGATGGCGCCGGCAGCGAGGAAGGCGCTGTTGAGGGCGGTCTCGAAGGAGGCGCCGTCGGATTGGCGGGTGCGGACGATGGCTCCGAGTACCGCCACGCCGAGTACCGCGCCGATCTGTCGGGTGGTGCTGCTGATGCCTGATGCGAGGCCGCCTTCCTGCGGTCTGACTGCTTGGATGGCGGCTCCCGTCAGTGGGGACATGGTCAGAGCGAAGCCGATGCCGACCACTGCCAGCCGCCACCACACGTTCCCGTAGCCGGTGTCGGCGTGCACCATGCCCAGCGCCAGTAGCCCTGGGCCGGCCACGGCCAGGCCGACGGTGACCACGGTTCGGAACCCGTAGCGGGCGGCGAGCCGTCCTGCATACGGGCTGACGATCACCATGGCGAGGGATGCCGGCAGGTTCTGTAGGCCGGCGCGCAGGATCGAGCTGCCTTGGACGTACACGAAGAACTGGGAGAAGAAGAACGACGAACCCATGAGCGCGAACCCCACAACGACCATGGCGGTGTTGGACACGGTGAACAGCCGCTGCCGGAACAGCCGCGGCGGCAGCATCGGAGCGGAACGGCGCGCTTCGACGGTGGCGAAGGCGGCGAGGAGGATCACCGCGACGGTGAAGCTGCCCAGGATCGCCGGCGACGTCCAGCCGCGGGCACCGCCCTCGATCAGCCCGTAGGTCAGGGCCCCCACCCCCAGAACGGACAGCACCGTCCCCGGGGTGTCGATCGCGGGGGCGCTCGGATTGCTGGCCTCTTCAAGGCTGCGCAGGCCGACCAGCAGGAGGACCACGCCGATGGGCAGATTGACCAGGAAGATGGCGGGCCAGCCGAAGGCATCTGTCAGCACGCCGCCGGCCACGGGGCCCGCGGCCAGACCGATTCCGCTCAATCCGGCCCACAGACCGATCGCCTTGATTCGTTCTTGCGGCACGGGATAGGCGGCGGTGAGCAGGGCCAGCGAGGCGGGGCTCAGCGCCGCGGCGCCGATGCCCTGCAGCACCCGGCCGGCGATCAACCAGCCGACCGAGGGCGCGAGGCTGCACAGCACCGATGCGGTGGTGAACACCGCCACGCCGGCCAGGTACACCCGCTTGCGGCCGAACCGGTCGGCGAATACGCCGCCGGACAGCAGCAGCATGGCGACCAGCAGCACGTACGCGTCGACGATCCATTGCAGACCGGTCAGTTGAGTGTGCAGTCGGTGCTGCATGTCGGGCAGCGCTGCTCCGACGATCGTGTTGTCGAGCAGCACCATGAACTGGCCCAGGCAGGTCACCGTGAGCAGCACGGTCCGGTTCGGTCGACTGCCTACGGCCGCAGGGGGTGCAGCCATGGGAATTCCTCTCGATCGGTGGTTGCGCCTCTCCGCGGCCGACGCGGTCAGCCTCCGGGCGCCCTAACGCAGCCAATGACTGCGTTAGGGGACTGTAAGGAGGCTCGCCCCGCAAACGCAAGTCACGACTGCGTTAAGATGAGGGCATGGACGAACGACAGCGAGCCCGGCGACCTGGCGGGCGCGGCGCCCGCGTCGGCGCGGCGGTGCACCAGGCCGTCACCGACCTGATCGGCGAGCGCGGTTACGGGAAGTTCTCCGTCGGCGAGGTCGCAGCCCGCGCGGGCGTGGCCGACAGCAGCATCTACCGCCGGTGGGGCAGCCTGGAAACCCTGCTCACCGACGTGGCGCTCACCCGCCTCAACGCGCGGTCGCCGATGCCCGACACCGGGAGTCTGGCCGGCGACCTGCGCGCTTACGCGGCCAACGTGGCCCGCGAGATCACCGGACCCGACGGCCTGGCGTTGCTGCACCTGTCCGTCACCCTGTCGAGCCTCGGTCAGCAGGGCCTGCAGGCGCGTGACGACCTCCTCGCCGAACGCACCCGGCAACTGCAGTCCATGCTCGATCGCGCCCGCGAACGCGGCGAGCAGGCACCCGACGCGTTCGGCGTGCTGGACCACGTGCTGGCCCCGATGTACATCCGCGTCTTGCTCGGCATGGGCCCCCTCACCCCGGACTACGTCGACGGGCTGGTCGACCAATTGCTGTGACCTCGACCTGGTCCGCGGCACTGTCCCCACTGCGACCAGCCCGTCACGATCGTCGCCCTGCTCGCCACCCAGGAAGCCGCCCGCCCCACGATCACCAACCGCGTCACCGGCATCGCCCCGCTCAGACGCCTCCAATGAGCATCCGCTGAACGTCACCGATCGGCGGGCCCACAACGCGGCTCTGTCCTAGCAGTGCCTGGCGCGTTGGGGCTCCGCGGCCGTCGAGCACGGGCTCAAGCGGACGGCGTGACCGGCGACCGCAAGCCGAGCCACTGCTCGGCGTCCCAGGCATGGAACCGCTCCACCTCGGTGAACCCCAGCTTTGCCGCGAGGCGCATCGAGCCGACGTTGGCGGTCTGGGTGGTGAGCACCACTGGCTCGCCGGGAAGGACACCGTCGAACCAGTCGAGTGCCGCCGCGCACGCCTCGGCGGCATACCCGAATCCCCACGCCCGCGGCAGGAACAGGTAGCCGAGATCGGCCTTCCCCGCAGCAGCCGGGCGACGATGCTCCGTTGCCCTCCTGAGCAGGATCTGGCCGATCATCGCCCCGTCGAGATCAACGACGAAACTCCCCGGCCACCGCCCGGGCACCCCGGGCATCTCGCGCTCAAGTTCGTCACGCGGCCGGGGGCCGCCGAGGTAGGTGTGCACCTCCGGCGACGCCAGCAGCTCGATGAACGCCGCACGGTCCCGGGCCTCGGGCTCTCGGAGCACGAGCCGCTCGGTGTTGATCGGAGCAGGCGGCCAGGCGACCGGTCCAAGTTCAGTCATGCCGACCAACCAATCAGCAGGCTCGGCAGCGTTCAAGGCTCGCGGACCGATCAAGCCAACCGGCCGACCGCGGACACGTCGCTGCGGCGTTGCGCTTCGTCGCCGCGCCTGCGAGGTCCGGGTCGGTTCCTCTCTCATGGCTGCCTGCCGGGTTGACGCTCGCGCTCCGGCCTTCCCCCGTGCGGGGGAGGCGGGTGATCCGTGGGATGGATGTGATCGGCGCGGGTGACGGGGAGTCTTGGGGTGTCGGCAATCCGGATATATGGGGGTCACAGTGGCTGTTGCTGCGAACTCGGAGGTAGGCGGCGTTCCCAGGCCACCGACCACAAGCCCGGGGCGGATGTTGTGGTGGCGGCGGTGGCCCGTATGGGTACCGACGGCCGCTGCTTTGTGGGGTGTGTTGTACGCCGCTGTCGAGGTCACGTGGGCGGCGGCGGGCATCACCGTGCGTTGGAAGGAACACTCCTCGTACACACCGGCGGTCCAGCTTCTCCTGGCGGCCCTCGCGCTCCTGGCCGGCGGCGCCTGCCTGGCCAGCACCCGAACTCTCGCCAGGACTGGCCGGGTTGTGGTGGCGACGGCGCTGGTCACGGCGCTCCCGGTGTTCGTCGTGGGGTCGACTGGACTGCCGATCTATTTCGTGACGATTGCGACGCTCTCGGGGGTCGAGAGCGCCACCGGGCTGGCCCAGGTGCTGTTGAACACGGCCGGTGCCGCCCTTCTGCTCCTCGTCGGTTTGTCGTACCGCCGACGGTTGCGCGGCGACTGTCCGCGATGTGGGCGGCCGCACGCCGGCGCAGTCGACGGCCCGCTTGCCTACCCAGGCGCCTCCCGGGCCCCGAGGCGGACCCGCGTCGCGGTGTACCTGCTCATGTGCGGACTCCTGCCGTGGGCAGGAGCCAAGAGCATCTGGACGCTGGGTGGCGACGCACTCGGTGTCTCGGGCGATGACTGGCAGCGGACGATGAGCGTCGGCGCGTCGGGGCCGTCGAAGGCGGCCGCGTCGGCGGGGATCGAAGTGACCGTGCTGGCCGCGATGGTCGGGATCTTCCTGCTGCTGGGGTTGCTGTACGTGTGGGGGCAGGTGTTCCCCCGGTGGACGCTGTTCCTGTCCGGACGACGGGTCCCGCGCCTGCTGCCGTTGATTCCGGCATGGCTGACCGGCATCCCTCTGACGGTGTACGGGGTCTTCCTCATCGTCATGGCCCCGCTCGTCGCCGTCGGGGTGCTGCCCGGGATCAAGCCGTCCCCGCCGTTCACCACCAGCTCGGGGATCACTTGGATGGTCGAGTTCGGCGGCCTGGCATTCGCCGGTTTGGGCATCGGCCTCGTCGTGGCCGCTCGCTCCTATGCCGCCCGCACCCACCCCGTCTGTGCCAGCGCCACGGCAACGATGGGGCCTGAGTAGTCGAACATCGGAATGTCGGCTTCCGGCTGGCGTCGACGCGCAGTTGGCGGCGGTTCCCGATCGGAGCGCTCCCGTGCCTCGCGCCAACCCATGCCAGCCGGACAGCCCTGGGCAAGTGGCCAGGCTACGGCCCCGATCCGCCGCCGGGGCGCCGGACCGGCGGTGGGTACGTCGGGGCGGTTTTGGGCGTGCCGTGGAGGTGAGGCCGGGAGGGGCGAGGCGGTTGGGGAACCGCTGGGCGTGGAGGTCGGTCCAGTTCCCTGATCAGGTGCGCGAGTTGGCGCAGGCCGGGTGCGAACGCCGACTCGGGGGTGTTGCCGTATCCCAGGATGAGCCCGTTGTAAGCGGCGTCGGGGAGCAGGGAGTGCTGGGACAGGGGCCGGGGGGCCATCCGGTGGCGGCGGGCGGCGCGGGTCAGGGGCTGGTCCGGGGCATCCAACGGTAGTCGTACGGTCAGGTGCATCCCGCTGTCCCCGCCGGTCACGGTGTGGGGCACGTCGAAGTGTTCGGCCAGTGCCGTCCTGAGCGCGTCGCGTCGGCGGCGGTAGAGGCGGCGCATGCGGGCGAGGTGTCTGCCGTACTGGCCGCTCTCCATGAAGTGCGCGACGGCGAGTTGTTCGCAGCGGTGCCCGCCGCGGAGCAGTTCGTCCACGACCGGTGCCGCCCGGTCGACCAGCGGTTCGGGTAGTACGAGGAACCCCAGGCGCAGGGAGGGGAAGAGGGTCTTGCTGAAGGTGCCGACGTAGAACACGGGCGCGCCGGGTGCCAGGCCCTGTATGCAGGCGAGGGGTTCTTGGCTGTGGCGGAACTCGCTGTCGTAGTCGTCCTCGACGATCCAGGCGCCGTGCAGGCGGCACTTCTCGATCAGGTCGAGGCGTCTGGAGGCGGTGAGGACCGCGCCCGTCGGGTACTGGTGCGCGGGGGTGGTGCAGACGAGGCGGGGTGGGCGGTTCTTCCAGTCGGATGCGGAGGTCCGCAGACCTTCCGCGTCGACCGGGACGGGTACGACGGTCAGGTCGCCGCAGGCCAGCGCGGTCTGCGCGCCGCGGTAGCCGGGGTCTTCGACCCAGGCGGTGTCCCCCGGGTCGGTGACCAGTCGGACGCACAGGGAGAGCGCCTCCTGCGCTCCTTCGGTGATGACGATCTGTTCCGGGGTGCAGTGCATGCCGCGGGCGAGCGCGAGGTGACGCAGGATGGCGGTCCTCAGTGATAGTTCACCTTGCGGTGGGCCGTAACCCAGCAGCTCCGTCCCGCCCTGTTGGAGCGCCCGGTCCAGGGAACGCCGCCAGGCCGCCAGGGGAAACTGGGCCAAGGCGGGGACCCCCGGCGCGAAGGTGAGGGAGTCGGTGCCTTCCAGGTCGAGCGTGCGGATCCGCCCGCCACGCCGTGCGAGGGTGGCCGGGGCCGAGAGCGCGCGGTGTTCCGGCTCCGGGCGGGGCAGTGCGGCGATACGGGTGCCCTGCCTGCTGGGCTCGATGTAGCCCTCCGTGCTCAGTACGTCGTACACGAGCGTCACGGTGTTGCGTGACACTCCGAGGCTCTCGGCCAAGACGCGCGAGCCCGGCAGGCGACTGCCTGCCGGGAGCCGGCCGTCGAGGACGGCGGTCCTGAGGCGGTGCAGGAGCTGCTTTTGCAGGGAGTCCCCGCCGCGTGCCCGGGACAGCGGCTCCTGGAGCAGGAAGTCGAACTGCGGGCCGAGGACTTCGCTGTCGGTCGGCGCCGCTCTGCCCTCTTTCATGCGCCTGTCCTCCCTGTGCGGATATTTCACCGTGGCTCCATGGAATGACCGTACCGTGGCCCTTTTCGAGGATCCACGTGGTTCCTAGCCTGGTGAGGACCGGCACACACCAGGAGAAGAGCATGTCCGCACGTCTCAACGAATACGGCCAGCCCGTCGGCCACCCTCTGCCTGACTGGACGGCGCGTCCCGCGCCCGCCCGGGTCTGCCTGGAGGGTCGCTTCTGCCGGGTGGAGCCCCTGGACGCGGACCGTCACGCCGACGATCTGTATGCCGCCTTCGCTCTCGCGGCGGACGGCAGGGACTGGACGTACATGACGGCCGGTCCCTTCGACGGCCCGGCCGACTACCGCGCCTACGTGACGACGACACAGGCGGACGACCCCCTGCCGTACGCCGTCGTCGACCTGCGCACCGGCAAGGCCGTGGGCACCCTCTCCCTGATGCGCCAGGATCCGTCGAACGGCGTCGTCGAGGTCGGCAGCGTGTCCTTCTCGCCTCTGCTGCAGCGGACTCCGGTGTCCACGGAGGCCCAGTTCCTGCTCATGTCCTATGTCTTCGACGAACTCGGCTACCGCCGCTACGAGTGGAAGTGCGACAGCCTCAACGCGCCCTCGCGTGAGGCGGCGCTGCGGCTGGGCTTCACCTTCGAAGGGGTCTTCCGTCAGGCCGTGGTCTACAAGGGCCGCAGCCGTGACACCGCCTGGTACTCCGTTGTCGACTCCGAGTGGCCGCACGTCGGCAAGGCGTTGCGGGAGTGGCTCTCGCCCGACAACTTCGACGGGGAAGGCCGGCAGAAGCGGTCCCTGTCCGTCGTCCGGGTTTCCGACGAGGAGCCGGGACGCTGACGGTCCGGCACGGCACGCCGCGCGTCCGGCGACGGCGGCGGCAGTCTGCTCCTGATCCCCGCGGTGTGCCCGCTAGGTGCTGGTCAGAGCAGTCTTTTCCACCCGAAGCTGCACCGAAGGACTGTATGAACACCGGCTTTGGCGACACCGCCTGGCGCTACGGACCGCCGGCAACCCTGTTCTACGAAATCGACAAGCCGGTCGGCACCTCGTTCGGAGACGTCGAGTTCTACGCCGACCGCCTGCGGAACGTATCCGGCCCCGTATTGGAACCCGCCGTGGGTACCGGCCGCATCCTGATCCCCCTGCTCGAACAGGGACTGGCCGTGCGCGGCTACGACACCTCGGACTCCATGCTGGAACAGTGCCGCGTCAACTGTGCCCGGCGAGGGCTGAAGGCCGATGTCTTCGAAGGCGACATGACCGCATACCGCGACCCCGGCGCCTTCGAAGCGATCATGATCCCCACCGGTTCCTTCGCCCTGCTTCCCGACCGTGACAGTGCGCAGACCGCGCTGGCCGCCATGTACGACAGCCTGGCTCCCGGAGGCCGGCTGATCGTCGACGTCGAACCGCCGTCCCTGGATACGGCCCCCGACTGCGGACCGGTCGCCCACCAATGGAACGGCAGCGAGCTGATCACCCTCACCACCTGGCGCACGCAGGTGGACCCGGTAGCCCAGCGCACCACCCGCTGGCTCCGCTACGAAGCCTGGACGGACGGAGCCCTGACACGCGCCGAACTGCCCGTGCGGGGGGATCGGCAGGGCGAGGGCCTGGGTTCCACCCGTCACGACGGCGGCCATACCTTCCAGCACCGTCTCCACCACTGACGAGCAGCCGGTCTCGGGAGCCTGAACGTACTGGTACCACTGCTCCTGCGGGACGCCTTTCGCCAAGCGCGATCGCGATCCGGACTGCGGTGTCCCGGGGTTGGGACAACCACCCCCCACGACGGGTGCCAGCACCCGTGATTCGCGCAAACGCAGCGCGCAGACTGGGCGAACGAACATCGCCCGACACGCGACACCGAGAGGCATCATGCGCGTCTCCCATACCCTGCTCACCAGCCTGTTCACCGTCACGGCCATGGGCACCCTCTCCGTTTCCTCCATCGCCACGGCGGCCGACCGCCCGCAAGACCTGCGCGGCTCGCACAGCGAGCCGGACTCCGGTACGGCCCGCAAGGTCCGGCGCGACCTGGACCTGCTCACCCGCAGTGGCGCGGTTGGCGCGCAGGTAAAGGTGACCGAGGGCGACCGGACCTGGCTGGCCAGGTCCGGTGGTGCGCAGAAGACGGGAACCCCGGTGCCGTCTGAGGGGCAGTTCCGTGTCGGCAGTACCACCAAGATGTTCACGTCGGTGGTGCTGCTCCAACTCGTCGGTGAAGGCAAGGTGTCGCTGGACGGACCCATCTCGCGTTATCTGCCGTCGGGACTGGTGCCCCAGGGCGACAAGATCACCGTCCGGATGGCGCTGCAGCACACCAGTGGGCTGCATGACGTGGCGCGGGACCTGCCGCAGGGCGAGGAGTTCATCCGTCATCGCTTCCGTCACTACGACATGACCGACCAGGTACGGCGGGCCGCCGCCAAGCCCGCCGACTTCCCGCCCGGCACCGACTACGGCTACTCCAACACCAACTACCTCGTTGCCGGGCTGATCATCGAGCGAGTGACCGGGCACTCCTACGCCACCGAGGTGCGGAACCGGGTCATCGCACCGCTGGGGATGCGCCACACGGTGGTGCCCGTTGACAGCTCCGTCATACCCGGGCCGCACGCGCACGGCTATATGGGACAGACCGACATCAGCGCGCTGAACCCCTCCCTTGCGGGGCCGGCTGGAGAGATCGTCTCCACGCCGGGTGACATGGACAAGCTGCTGACGGCGCTCACCTCAGGCAAGCTGCTGCGGCCCGCGCAGTGGAAGGAAATGAACCACACCGTGGCCACCAAGGAGCCTGGAGCTGGGTACGGACTCGGGCTCAAGGTGCGCGAGTTGAGCTGCGGGCGCACGGCGATCGGCCACACCGGCGGCATCCCCGGCTATGCGACGCTCGCGTTCACCACGAGGGACGGCAAACAACGCGTGGTGCTCTCCGCAAACCTCGCCGACTGGCCTGCCGACGAAGCCATCGGCAAGCCCATCGACAAGGTTCTCAACGACGCGCTCTGCGGCTGAGCTCCCGACGGCGAGGTGCGTCCGGGGATTCATCAGCGGGCCTCCTTCAGGACTTGGTGGTGCGAGGAGGACGGGGTCGGGTGGTGTGCTGCGCGGTGATTCCGCTTCGTTTTCCGCTCCAGATTCCGGTGAGGGCGCCTTGCGCAGTGGCGAGGCGGCCCAACCGGCGGTGGAGACTCAGGTGTTACGGGTGTGCGCGAGGGACATCATGCTTGGCGCCGGGCGCAGAGGGCGGCCCGGAGTCGGCGGCCGTCGTCGGTGTCCGGGATCTTGACGCGCTCAGCTGTCGCTGCGTGCCCGTCCGGCGTCGAAACGGCCGCGTGCACTCTCGATGTGACCGAGGTGCTGGTGGGTCCAGCCGCATATGGCGTCGACCGCGGTGCGCAGGGCCCGGCCCGGCTCGGTGAGGGTGTACTCGACTCGCGGCGGCACGGTGGGGTACACCTTCCGGTCGACCAGGCCATTGCGCTCCAGCATGCGCAGGTTCTGGGTGAGCATCTTGTGGCTGACGCCCTCGACCTCGTTCCGCAGCTCGCTGAAGCGCAGGGTGCGCTCGCCGAGCGCCTCGATGATCAGGAGCGCCCACTTGTTGGCGACGTCCGAGAAGATCTCCCGCGCCAGGGAGTCTGCGCGCCGCAGGTCAGCGTCCTCGGGCAGGCCCTTGAGTACTTGCTTGGTCACCATCAGGTTCCTCAGTCACCGAAAAGTGCGTTCTTCCAGGTCAACCATGACTCTCCTACGGTTTCCGAGTAACTACAAGAGAGCAAACCGGAAGGGCGAGCACCATGGCCACCATTGATGCCTTCAACTACAACGTTCCGGCCGAGAGCGACTTCGGCTACTCACAGGCGATCAAGTCCGGCGAGCTGATCCACGTCTCCGGACAGCTCTCGTTCGATGAGGCAGGCGAGTTCCTCTACGCGGGCGACTTCGCCGCCCAGCTCAAGCAGACCTACGCCAACATGGACAAGGTCCTGGACCACTACGGCGCCACCCGGAACCAGGTCGTCTCGCAGACCCTGTACGTGGTGAACCTGCGGCAGAATGCCGCGGCGACGGCAGAGGGCAACCTGGGGTACTTCGGCGACCACCGCCCGGCCAGCACGGTCTTGGGCGTCACTGAACTGACCTTGCCCGGCCAGGTCATCGAGATCAGCTTCGTCATCGACACGAAACTGCCCGCTTGAGGTCTCCTCCTCGCACGTCCCGCAGCCCTCTGGGGGCGGCGGTCGGCCGTCTTGTTCCTGACGCCCCGTGGGAGTGGGTGGCCTCGCTGTTGCCACCCGCTCCCGAACGGCGCCGCCGCGGCCCCGAGCAGCTGCGTGTTCCCGACCGGGGGGTGCCGACCGCGAAGCCGAAGACGGCCCACAAGAAACGGCTCCACCTTGACCTGGCCGGGGGGCCGGACTGGGAGACCGAGGTGGCGCGCCTGCTCACACTCGGTGCGACGCGGGTCGACATCGGCCAGGGGGACGTTCCGGGTGATGGGGCCACCTGCCGAGGCGCCGCGTGGGGCGCGGTCCCCGGGTGGGGCCGGGGCCGTACGGTCGGCGCAGCGGCCGGACCGGGTTAGCCTGCCGGTATCCCCTACCCCAGGGAGCCTTTCGATGTGTGCCTCCGGTGCCGCGGGTGCCCGCCTGATCGTGCTGCGGCACGCGAAGTCGGCCTGGCCGGAGGGCGTCCCCGATCACGAGCGTCCGCTCGCGGGCCGGGGTCGCCGTGACGCGCCGGCGGCCGGCCGGTGGCTGCGGCAGGAGCACTGCGCACCCGACGTGGTGGTCTGCTCGACGTCCCGGCGGACCCGTGAGACCTGGGACCGGGTCGCCGCGGAACTCCGTCCGGCACACCCGCCGCCCGCTGGTCCGCCGGATCCGGAGGTGCTCTTCGAGCCCCGGGTCTACCAGGCGACCGCGTCCACCCTTCTCCAGGTGGTGCGCGGGCTGCCGGACCGGTGGCGGACCGCGCTGTTGATCGGCCACCAGCCGGGCGTGCAGGACCTGGTCGTGTCGCTGGCCGGCGGGGGTGACGACGACGCGCTGGCGCGGGCCCGCGGGAAGTTCCCCACGGCGGCGGTGGCGGTGCTGACGCTGCCGGGCGGGTGGGCCTGCCTGGCGCCGGGCTCCGCGACGCTCACCGCCTTCACCGTGCCCCGCGGCCCGAAGGGCGGTCGTTGAGGCCCCGGCCGGTGTGCAGCGCGTCTTCACCCCGATGGTCCGCACGTCCCGCGTGCCCGCCGCGCGGGCCGGGAGGTGCCCGGCGATGCTGTGAGGCATGGCGGACGGTACGGGCGCCGGCGACCGGGGAGACGGCCCGGACCGAGGGATCCCCCAGCGGCAGAAGGAGCCGCACACCGACTACGGAGGTGCGGTCTACGGCTCCCTCCAGGCCGCGTCGGTGGTGGCCGGCACCGCCGCGTTCGGGCCGTTCCCCAGGGTCGGCCTCATGCTCCTGCTGCTCGTCACCGGCCTGGTCTTCTGGATGGCGCACGTGTACTCCCACCTCGTCGGCGACCTGGCGTCGTACCGGCACCTGACGTGGGACCGGATCCGGCGGGTGGCGGGTCAGGAGTGGCCGATCGCGCAGGCTTCGGTGGGACCGGCCGTGGCGGTGGCGATCAGCCCGATGCTGCGGCTGGACCTGCCGGCGACCGCGTGGTTCGCGCTCTCCGTCGCGGTGGCCGAGCAGATCGGCTGGGCCACCGCGGCCGCGATCCGGGCCAGGGTCTCGCGCCGCCTGGTGGCCCTCTCGGTCGCCGTGAACCTGGTACTCGGCCTGATCATCGTGGTCCTCAAGGCCAAGCTGCTCTGAGGGCGCCGGACGTGGTCCGGCGGCCCGTTCGCCCGGTCACGCCTGCGGCGCGTCGGGCCTGGTCGGTCCGCCCGGTGGGGAGCGGAGCACGGCCAGGCGCCGCTGGTACTCCTCGTCCTCGATCTCACCGCGGGCGTACCGCTCGGCGAGGATCTGCTCCGCCGTGGAAGGGCCACCGGATGGGGCGCCACCGGGGCGCCAACCGGGGTGGCCGCGGCCCGGCTCGCCTTCGCCGGACGGCCCCGGACGGAACACGGCACGGAAGACCAGTACACCCACCGTGATCACCAACGCCCAGAACAGGACCATGCCGACCGTGGCCGCCATCCAACCCCATCCGTCGCCACCGTGGCCGTACCAGAACAACATCGGACCTCACCTTCCCCGCTCGGGACGGGTGCGGACCCTGGCGAGGGCCGCACGCGAAATGGTGCCCGTACCTCGATTCTCGCTCGCCGGAGCCGGGGCGGGCGCATGCTGGAGGTGCGGGGCGGCGGCCCCGTCAGGTCGTCCTGGTGGTGGCGATGCGACTGACCTTCCTCGAACCGCTCTACAGGCAGCCCGGCCCGTTCGCGTCCGTGTACGTGGACACGTCGCGGGACGGCACCGTCGCCGATCCGGACGCCGCCCTCGCGCTGCGGTGGCGCCGGCTGCGCGACGCCTTGGTGGCCGAGGGGGCCGACCCGGACTCGATCACCGCCGTGGCGGGCACGGTGGGCTGCGATGCCGACGTCCCGGGGGCGCACGGGCAGGCGCTGTTCACCGCGCACGGCGCGCTGGTGCTCCAGGGCGAACTGCCGGATCCGCCCGTCCGCGACACCGCCCACTTCGGTGCGCTGCCCGACACCATGCCCCTCATCGCCCAGCACGCCCCGGAGATCCCGTACCTGGCCGTGTACGTCCACTACACGGGACGCCATTCCCTGGAGGCCGCCGGCACCGTCCACGTCGAGGCGGAGGCCGGCCGGTGGCCGCTGACCAGGGTCTCGCCCGGTGAACGGCTCGACGCGCGGGTGCCGGTCGCCGACTGGCCGCACGCCGCGGAACGGCTGGGCCGCCGGCTGGCGGCGCGGGCTCACCAGCTCGACGCCGAGGCGCTGGTGCTGGCCGGTGACACCTGGGCCCGTGGCATCCTGGCCCGCCGGCTCCCCGCGCGGCTGCGCGGCCGGGTCGTCGGGGTCGACTCGGGCGGCGCGCCGCGGCCGGGGCGCGCGCTGCTGGAACTGCGGCTGGACCGCCTGTTCCACGGGCGGATGGCCGCGCACGACCAGGTCCTGGTGGGGGCCTTCCTGGCCCGGCGGGCGCACCGCGGCGCGGCCGTCGAGGGGCTGCCGGACACCGTGTCGGCGCTCCAGCGCGGCCAGGTCAGCGCGCTCTTCCGCAACGCCCCCGGCCGCTCGGCGCCGGGGTGGCTGTGGGTGGGGCCGGAGCCTGCTCAACTAGCCCTGTCGGAGGCGGAGTTGAGGTCATATGGGGTGCGCACGGTCCGCCGGGAGCAGGTGGATGCCGCGCTGGCACGGGCTCTGGTGGGGACGGGCGCGGAGCTGGTCCTCGTCCCCGAGCGGCGGCTTCGCCTGCGGGACGGTACCGGTGCGTTGCTGCGGTACGCGGATTCCGCCGCGTCCTCTTGAACGCGGGGCGCCGGGCGGGTCGGGGCGGCTGGTCGGGTCAGAGCGGGTTCGGGTCAGAGCGGGTGGTGTCCGGGCCCGGTGTGCGGCCTTCGGGGGGCGTGCCCGGCCGCTGCCGCAGCACGTCGTGGACGACCGCGCCGTCGACCGTCTCGCGCGTGGTCAGCAGGTCGGCGAGGTGTTCCAGGGCCGACCGGTGGTCGCGGAGCAGGGTGGTGGCGCGCTGTTCGGCCTGCCGGACCAGGCGGGCGGTCTCCTCGTCGATGAGGCGTTGGGTCTGCTCGGCGTAGGGACGGTGCAGGGTGTCGCCGGGGGCTTCGTCGCCGAGCCGGTGCAGGGCGCCCGTGGTGGCGTAGCCGATCGGGCCGAGGGCCGGTGAGAGGCCGAAGTCGCGGACCATGCGGCCGGCGATCTGGGTGGCGCCGGCCAGGTCGTCGGCGGCGCCGGTGGAGCCCTCGCCGAAGACCACGAGTTCGGCGGCCCGGCCGCCCAGCCGGACGGTGAGCAGGTCGGTGAGGTAGCCCTCGGTGTAGAGGTGCCGCTCGGCTTCCGGGAGTTGTTCGGTGGCGCCCAGCGCGGGGCCGGACGGCAGGATGGTCACCTTGGCGACCGGGTCGGCGTGTTCGCACAGCGCGGCCACGAGGGCGTGGCCCGACTCGTGGACGGCGACGGCGTGGCGTTCCTCGGGGAGCAGGGCGTTGGAGGATTCCCGGCGGCCGAGCAGCACCCGGTCCCGGGCCTCGTCCAGGTCCTGGGCGGAGATGGCGGTGTTGCCGGTGCGGACGGCGTGGATCGCGGCCTCGTTGACGAGGTTGGCGAGGTCGGCGCCGGAGAAGCCGGGGGTGGCCCGGGCGACCACGGTCCAGTCCACGTCGGGTGCCGTCTTCTTGCTGCGGGCGTGGACGGCGAGGATCGCGGCCCGCTCGGTCTGGTTGGGCAGCGGGACGGTGACGTGCCGGTCGAAGCGGCCGGGTCGCAGGAGTGCCGGGTCGAGGGCCTCGGGGCGGTTGGTGGCGGCGAGTACCACGATGCCGCTGCTCTGGTCGAAGCCGTCCATCTCGGCGAGGAGTTGGTTGAGGGTCTGTTCGCGTTCGTCGTTGCCGCCCAGCCGGACGCCCCCGCGGCGGCTGCCGACGGCGTCGATCTCGTCGATGAAGATGATCGACGGGGCGCGTTTGCGGGCCTCCTCGAACAGGTCGCGGACGCGGGAGGCGCCGACGCCCACGAACATCTCCACGAACGCCGATCCGGTCACCGACAGGAACGGCACCGCCGCCTCGCCGGCGACGGCCCGGGCGATCAGCGTCTTGCCGGTGCCGGGCGGTCCGACCATGAGGACTCCGCGCGGCCCGACGGCGCCGACCACCGCGTACCGCTCGGGGTGCCGCAGGAAGTCCACGACCTCGCTGATCTCCTGCTTGACCCCCTCGTACCCGGCGACGTCGTCGAAGCGGGTGGTGGGGCGCTCGGCCTCGATGATCCTGGCGCGGGAGCGGCCGATGCTGCTGAGCCCTCCGGTGAGGCTGCGCGCGGCCTGCCGCCCGGTCCACAGGAACAGCGCGCCGAGGAGGACCAGTGGGAGCAGCACGGCGGCCAGCGGCCCCACCCAGCTTCCGCCGCCGGTGCCGCTGGAGGCGGTGACGTCGACGTTCTTCGCGTGGAGCTGCTGGGCGAGGCCGGTGTTGCCGAGGGCGGTGGGGATCTGGGTGGTGAACTTCCGGCCGTCCTTGAGTTTCCCGCTGACGCCGCCCTTGTCGTCGATGTCGACGGTCTTGACCTGCCCGGTGTCCACCTTGCCGAGGAAGGCGCTGTACGTGAGGGAGGTCCCCGCGGGGTTGTGCGCCCGGCCGAGGAGCAGGACGAAGATCGCCACGAGGGCGATCGGCAGCAGCCACGGCCGCCAGCCGGGGGCCCGTGGCTCGGCCTGCGGTGTGGGCGGCTCCCGGGGCGGCCCCGGCTTCGCCGAACGCGTGGCGTGGCGCCCCGAGAGGCGCACTGCGGTGATCACGTCGGCCCCCTACGGCTCCTTCGCGCGTGGGACTTCCCCTTCCAGGAAACTCCTGGCGGCCCCGTGGCGGGCCTTTTCCAGGAAACTCCCGGTTGTCCTTGAGGGGCTTCCGGCAGGCTCCACCCGGCACATTCCGCTCCCCCTCCTCCACGATCGGCTGTCCCGACCGGTTCCGCAGGGCGGGGAGCTCCGCTGAGATGTGGGGCCGACGGGCCAGGTGTGGGACGCTCGAAGAGCAGGCGAAGGGGGTGCGTGATGCCTCATGTGAAGCTCCGTCCGCCCTGGCGGCACGGTCCGCTCAGGCGGGGCACGGATGTGGCGCAGTCCTGGATCGTCCTGGCCACGGGCGTGCTGATCGCCGTGGCGTCCCCGGCCGCGGGAGTCGTGGCCGGCAGCACGGTGGACGCGGCGGTCCACCGGGAGAGCGCCACATGGCGCCCCGTTTCGGCGGTGGTGACGAAGGAACCTCCCACCCGGGTCAGTGCCGACAGCGGGACCGGCACGGGGGGCCGGGTCCACACGACCGTGCGCTGGACCGCGCAGGACCACACCGTGCGGACGGGGGAGACGTCCGTGACGCCCGGCGTCCACGTCGGGGACCGGACGACGGTCTGGCTGGACCGGAACGGGACGCTGGTGCGGGACCCCAGCACCCCGACGGACTCCCTGGCCGAGAGTGTCGTGGCCGGCACCGTGGTCGCGTCCGGCACCGGGCTGCTGCTCCTCGGTGGGGAGAAGGCCGCCGTCCGCCTGCTGGACCGCAGGCGCTACGCCCAGTGGGAGAAGGAGTGGGCGGAAGCGGACGCCCGGTGGCGGCATCCGCAGCAGTGAGGGGCAGGGCATCCGCTGCGGGCGGCGTCTCGCGTGGCGGCCCCGGACCGTCCCTGCCACGCTGAGACTGGCGGCTGTTCCGCCCGACGTCCCCGGCCCGCTACCGGGCCGGAACCATCGAGGTCACCGACGTCGGACGGCGGGGCACCGTCCTGGCGGTGGCGATGCCGCCGGCCGAAGTCCGCGGGATTTCGGGGGGCTTCGACGAGGCGGCATCGGCGCACCGCCCCTCGATCACGGAGGTTTCCATGGCATCCGCAGCAGGTCACCCGACCGGAACGCCGCACCCCGGCTACGGCGGGAGAACCACCACTCCACGGACGGCGGACCGGAAAGGCCACGGCCTGGTGACGTTCGCCGGGGTCATGTTGGCGTTGCTGGCCCTCTTCAACGGACTCGACGGCATCGCGGCGATCGTCAACTCGCATGTCTTCGTGGGAAACGTCTCCCTGGTCCTGGGGGACTTGCAGGCCTTCGGCTGGCTGATGCTCGCCCTGGGCATCCTCCAGGCGGTCGCCGCCTTCGGCGTGCTCACCAAAGGTACGGAAGCCGCCCGTTGGTTCGGCGTCTCGGTGCTGGGTCTGAACGCCTTCGCCCAGATGTTCTTCATCCCCTCCTACCCGGTGTGGTCGGTGATGATCATCGCGCTGGACGTCCTGGCCATCTACGGGCTGTGCGTGTACGGAGGGCCTTCCTCCGAAACGGCCGAATAGGAGCGGCGACAAGCGAGGAGGAACCGCGGCAAGGAGAGCGCACGGGAGCGGACACCGCTCAGCGGACACCCTGGGCGGGCGCTCCTCCCCCGTCGCCCGAGAAGATCCGGTCCAGGTGGTGGGCCAGGACGTCGGCCGCGGACCGTGCGCTGCGCTGGCCGACCAGGACGCTGGTGCCGAGTCCCGCGGACATGGCCAGCAGGCCGATCGCCTCGTTTCGCGCGTCCATCCCGGGCCGGGTGAGGTCGGCCTCCGCCTCCTGGGCCTGCCGCAGGAGTGCGGTCAGGGTGTCCTCGGCGGCGTCCGGGTTCTGGATGAACGGCTGGTCGGCGAGGGCCTGATCGGTCACGGACAGCATGGCGTACGAGGTGTAGACGAGGTGGAAGGTGCGGCTCGCCTCGTCGGTCGGCAGCGCTGTCATCAGGAGCGCTTCGATCACCGCACGCGGTCCGGCGCCGCTCTCCCCCGCGGTCCGGAGCCGCGCGGCGACCCGTTCCCCGAATGCCGCGGCCAGTCGCTGCAGCCCGTACAGCAGCAGCTTCTCCTTGGTCTCGAAGTAGTACTGCACCAGCCGCAGTGAGACGCCGGCCTCCGCCGCCACATCCCGCATTCCCGCGGCGTGCAGCCCGCGTCGGGCGGCGACCCGGAGGAGCGCCTCGGCGATCTCGTTGCGTCGCTCTGCATGGTCCACGCGCTTGGGCATCGGTCGCGTCTTCCCTCGTCGGTCGCATCGGTACGGCACCGGCAGTGCCAGGCCATTTTGATGATACAGCCGTACCAACTTCATGGTACGTTCGTATCACGAAGTCCCTAATCGACCTTCCCGGAGGTGGCCGTGCCCGAGACCACGACCCGCACCCAGGCCGATGTCGGCCGCTATGTGAGCGACGCCCTGCGCGACCGCTACTTCGCAGCCTGTGACGCGCTCTACGCACTCGGCGCGCCCGCGGTCGCCGAGGACGACGTGGAGACCACCTTCGGCACCACGCACGTCTACCGGTACGAACCGGCCGACCCCGCCGCCCGGTCCCGCACCCCCGTCGTCCTCGTGCACGGCTCGGGATCCTGCTCCGCCATGTGGTACCCGAACACCCCCGCCCTCAGCGCCGAGCGCCCGGTGTACGCGCTCGACACCCCGGGCGACCCCGGACGCAGCGTGCAGCGCGTTCCCATGCACCAACCCGAGCGCGCCGCACAGTGGTTGGACGAGTCACTCGCCGCGCTCGGCCTCGACCGCGTCCACCTGGTCGGCTCCTCCTACGGCGGCTGGCTCACCCTGAACCAGGCATACCGCGGGGCCGACCGGCTGGCCTCGGTCACGCTGCTCGATCCCGGTGGCCTGGAGAAGGTGGGGCTGCGCTTCTTCGTCTGGATCTTCGTCAGCCTCTTCGCGACCTCCGCCCCGAAGGCGCTGCGTCCGCGCCTGGCGGCCTGGTTGGAGCAGCCGGTGCTCGTCGTGCCGGAGCTGCGCGCGATGATCAGGGCGGGTGTCCGGGCCTTCCGCATCCGGCGCCCGGCTCCGCTGCCGCTGTCCGAGAGCGAACTGTCCACCATCCGCACCCCGCTCTACCTGGTACTCGGCAAGCGCAGCCTGCTCGTCCACCCGAAGCGGCAACTGGAGCGCGTTCCGCGCCTGATACCGGGCTCCCGGGCCGAAATCGTCTCGGACACCGGCCACGGACCGCAGATCGACCACGCGGACGAGATCAACCGCAGGATGCTGCGCTTCATGGACTCGACCGACCGGTCCGTCGGCCGCCGGCACAGCTGAGGGGCGTACCGCCGGAGCCACGGAACCCCCCTGCGCGGGCCGACCCGGCCGGGGCGCCTCGCCGTGTCGGCCGTCGCGGGCCCGCGACGGCCGTCAGGCGGCCGGCCCTCGCAGGTCGCCGACGAGCAGCGGCGCCTCCAGGACGTCGGGGGTGAAGGCCACCCCGGTGACCCGGGCGGCCAGGGCGAACGCGGCCGCGATCCGGTGCTCGGACCGGCGTGCCTCCCCGCGCGGGTCCAGGCCGACCTCCGCCATGGCCGCGTTCAGCCGGTCCGGCGCGCTGCCGCGCCGCACGGCCGGCGTCCCGAGGGCGAACGCGGTCAGCACGGCGCCGTCCACCGCGTGGACGAAATCGTCCTCGGCGTAGTCGTGCCGGCTGACGGTCACGGACTCCGCCGCCGCGGACAGTACGGTCGCCACCTCCGTCAGGGCGCCCCGCCACCCCCACGGCTCCACGGCCACGCTCCAGCCACCGAGCTGCCCGACACCCACGTATCCGCCACCGTCCCCGCCCTGGGTCTCGGCGACGAACTCCCCTACCCGGCCCAGGAGTTCGTGCCATCGCATCCGGTGACTTGCTGCCGGCGCAGACCGAGTACAGGCCGGTGTAGGCGGCCAGTAGCGAGGTGACGACGGTGATGATCGAGCCGTCGCGGTCGATGCGCTTGGCGGCCTCCCGCATCATGAAGTAGGCGGCCTTGGAGTTCACCGCGAACATCCGGTCGTACTCGGCCTCCGAGGTCTCGGTCATCGGCTTCTTGACCACCATGCCCGCGGTGTTCACGCTCGCGTCCACCCGCCCGAACGCGTCGAACGCCGCGTCGAAGAGCCCCTCGACACCGGCCACCCGCGTCAGGTCCGCCTGGTGCGTCACCGCGTCCCCGCCCGCCTGTTTGACCGCGGCGGCCGTCTCCTCCGCGCCGGAGCGGGAGGAGTCGCTGTTGTAGTGCACCACGACCTTCGCGCCGTGCTCGCCGAGTTGGCGGCTGATCAGGCCACCGAGGTTCCTGGAGGCGCCGCCGACCACGACGACCTTGTCCTTGAGCGTACGAGCGGGCATGACGCGTCTCCTCACCACAACGATGTCCGTCCCCGCGCGTGCGCGGCGGCGCACACCCGCGCCCGCAGGCCGTCCGCGGCTCACCCGGTCGGCCCACTTCGATGCGCCGCCGGGGCGCGGGGCGATGTCCGAACCGGTGGCCCGGGAGCGGTCGGCCGTGGCCGGCGCCGACCGCGGTCTCGCACGTGGACCGCTCAGGTATCCCGCAGGGTCGCGGTGGCGATCTCCAGGAAGTCGCGCAGCAGCTTCTCGCGCCGGTCCTCGGCGACGGCCAGGCAGGTCGCGATCCCCGGGGCGTCCGTGACGGGGAGGTAGGCGAGGTCGGGGCGGGAGTAGGACCGCGCGACGCTCAACGGGATGAGCGCGATGGCGTGCCCGGACGCGATCAGCTCGAACTTCTCTTCCAGCGACGACGTCCGCCGCTTCGGTCTGTCGAGCATCTGCTCGCAGTCGAGGTCCGCGGAGGTCAGCTCCTGACGGCGCGCCAGCGGGTGCGTCACGGGCAGGCAGGCGACCCGGGGATCGACGCCGATGGGAATGATGCGCAGGCCCGTCTCGTCGAACGGCCGCCGCAGATAGCCGACTTGGGCCCGGCCGTCCCGTAGCGGCCGGTCCTGCTCCCACCAGCGTGCTGGGACGACGTCGATCTCGACGTCCGCGTGGCGCGCCGTGAACTCCCGGATCGCATCCGACACGTGCAGTCCGGCGGAGAAGGCGACCGCGAGCCGTTGGACGCCCTGCTCGACGTCGTGCACGCGCCGGACCGCCGCGGCGACCGACGGGAGGATCTGCTGCGCCTCCTCGTAGAGCTGTTGACCGGCGGTGGTCAGCTCCACGCTGCGGGTGGTCCGCACGAGCAGGGCGCAGCCTAACTCCTGCTCCAGGGACTTGATTTGACGGCTGAGTACCGGCTGGGCGATGTAGAGCTGTTCCGCCGCCCGGCCGAAGTGCCGGTGCTCGGCCACCGAGGCGAAGTAGCGGAGTTTGCGCAGATCGAGATCCATACCCCGAAGGTATCAATTGCCGGGAAGGGTATTGGACGTCGCGGATGGCCGCCCCGAGACTCGAAGCATGATCGTCATCACCACTCCTACCGGCCAGATCGGCGGCCGGCTCCTGGAGATCCTCCTCGCCGACCGCCGCACACGCGGCGAAGAACTGCGCGTCATCGTGCGCGACCCCGGGAAACTCCCCGCCGCGGTCCGCGCCCACGTCGACGTCGTCACCGGCTCGCACGACGACGCCGAGGTCGTCGACCGGGCCTTCGCCGGTGCGGACGCCGTCTTCTGGCTGGCTCCGTCAACCACACAGGCACCGAGCCTGGACGCCATGTACTCCGGATTCACCCGCGCCGCCGCCAAGGCGTTCACCACCCACAAGGTCGGACACGTCGTCGGCGTCTCGGCGCTCGGCCGCGGCACCCCCGTCGCCGACCGCGCCGGGCACGTGACGGCGTCGCTGGCCATGGACGACCTCATCGCCGGCACGGGCGTGGCCTACCGGGCGCTCGCCAACCCGACGTTCTTCGACAACCTGCTGTGGCAGGCGGCTTCGCTCCGCGACCACGGCGTGTTCACCGAGACCGGCGCCGCCGACCGCAAGGCGCCGAGGGCCGCCACCCGCGACATCGCCGCGGCCGCCGCCGGCCTGCTGCTCGACCGCTCGTGGACGGGGACGGGCGAGGTCCCGGTGCTGGGCCCCGAGGACCTCTCGCCGAACGACCTGGCGCGCATCATGTCCGACGTGCTCGGCCGCCCCATCCGCTACGAACGGCAGACGTTCGACGCGGCCCGCGCCGCGTACACCGGACACGGCCTGGAGGGCCCGGTCACGCAGGGCTTCCTCGACATGATGCGGGCCAAGGACGACGGCCTCGACGACGGGGTGCGGCGCACTCCGCAGACCGCGAGCCCGACGACCTTCCGCGAGTGGTGCGAGCAGGTCCTGAAGCCGGCGGTGCAGGCATGAGCGCCGGCACCGCCCTCATCGTCGGCGCCTCCCGGTCCCTCGGGCTCGGCCTGGCCACCGAGTACGCGCACCGCGGTTGGGACGTCATCGGGACGGTCCGCGGCGATCGGCGCACCGGCCTGCACGACCTGGCCGACGCGTCCGACGGCCGCGTCACCGTCGAGTCCCTGGACATGACGAGGCCGGAGGAGATCGCCGCGCTGCGCGAACGCCTGGCGGAGCGCACCCTCGACCTGCTGTTCGTCAACGCCGGTATCGCGCGGGGCGACATCCCCGTCGGCGAGGTCCCGACGGAGATGTTCGTCGAGGTCATGGTCACCAACGCGCTCAGCCCGATGCGCGTGGTCGAGTCCTTCCGCTCACTGGTCACGCCGACCGGGACCATCGGCGTCATGTCCTCGCGCCAAGGCAGCCTCAGCCTGAACACCCTCGGCGGCCAGGACGTCTACCGCGCCAGCAAGTCCGCCCTGAACCAGCTGATGCGCAGCTACGCCGCCCGGTACGCCGACGCCGCGCACACCCTGCTGCTCATGTGCCCCGGCCATGTCCGCACCGAACTCGGCGGCCCCGGCGCGCCGTTGACCATCGACCAGTCCATCCCGGGCGTGGCGGACACGATCGACCGCCACAGCGGCGAACCGGGCCTGAAGTACCTCAACCACCAGGACCAGACCGTGCCCTGGTAGCGGTCGTCGGAGTCCGGGGCGAGGGTCGCGGTGGCGCAGGGGCGGCAGGGGGAGCAAGGCCAGGCGCCCGCCGCGCGGCTCGCCGTCGTTCAGGAGGGGCCCGGCATCCGCCCGATCAGGGCCGGGTGCCGGGCCCCGCCGTGCGTGGACCAGCCGGTCGTAGGTGATGCCCGTCGCGGCGTCCCGGTCGGTGTCCGGCCCCGGCCGCAGGGGCACCGGTGCGGTCGGGGCCGGGGCGAGGCGGATCCGCCCAGCGGCCGGACCGAGGGCGGCGGCGCGGGCGCGCAGGTGCGTCACACCGGTGCCGGAGAGCAGCGTCCGGTAGGTGTGCCCTACGGAGACCCGGGTGCCCGCGGCGAGTTCGTGCGGCCGGATGCGTTGGACGAAGTGGGTGCGCGGCTCGACGAGCGTGATGTGGTGGTGCGAGGCGGCGGGCGGCCGGGGCCGCGCGTGCCACGAACGCGTCGTAGATGAGCGGCGGTTGATCGTGCGCGGCCTCCGGTGTGCCCGCACGGGCATGCGGTACCTCGGGCGCTCTTCGCCGACGGACGCGGACGGCGCGGCCCATCCCCCAATGTGGGCCGCGCCCCCGGTTCCGTCGCCTGTTTACACCAGCACCCGCTGCGCCAACCCTCGTGTGACGCACCAGATGGAGGTGCCGAGCCGATCCCTCGATGTCCCCCCGTGGTGACCGAGGCGCCGCGCCGGACCCCACCCCGAGTGCAGGATGGCGAGGACGATGGCGGACCCGTGCAGAAACGGGATGCCCGGATCCCCCTGGAAGGCTGGTGTGCGGAGTCTCCGCGTCACCACTTCACCACCCACCGTCCCAGCACTTCGTCGAACCCGTCGCGGTACCAGGCCGCCGGCGACAGGTCGGGGAATTCAAGCGGATTCGCCGCGGCGGCAGACACCTCGGCGGCCGCCGACAGCCTGTCGTACCGTGCTTCCCGGTCGCGTGCGCCGCACGCGACCGGAGGCACGAGCTGGTCCCCCTCCAAGAGGTAAGCCAGCATCCTCTCGTGCGGAGAGGAATGGCCATTGCTCATGATCACCCTTCCATCGGAAGCTGTTGGGTGCGGATCGATCCCACCCAGGGGCCACGACCCATTCGTGGCCCCTAGGCGAAGTCCGGTCCGGCACCGCCCGCCAGGTCCGGGCGCGGCGGCCGCGCGCACCGCGGCCGCCGGAGCCCGGGCCACGACCTATGCGGAAGCCGGTTCCTCGTCGTCCCGGCACAGCTTGGCCTTGGCCTCGGCCGAGGCCAGCTCGCGGCTGACCGTCGCGGACGAGATCTCCAGCAGTTCGGCGATCTCGACGCCCTTCAGTCCCCAGACGTGGGTGAGTTCCCAGACGGCGGCCTGCCGTTCGTTGGCAATCGCGGCCTTCACCGACTCCAGCAGTTCGAGGTATTCCAGTCCGGCGGCCGATCCGGTGCCGAACTGCCTGGCATGTTCAGGCGGTTCGTCGTAGAGCCGTTCGCCCGAGGACGCCTTGCGCCAGTGGTCCCGGAGCTTGTTGCGGGCGACCACGGTCGCGAACACGATGATCGGCTTCTCGAACTTGGTGCCGCGGCGGAACTCCTGGAGGACCGCGATGCAGGTCTCCTGGGTGATGTCCTGGGCCAGGTGGTAGTCGCGCGTCACCCGCGTGACCGAGGAGATCAGCCGGGGCTCGATGGCCCGCAGGGCATCCTCCATCAGCTCGGCCTCGCGTGCCTTCGACAGCCGGCGGTGCGCCTCCCCGGAGTCGTCGCCGCCCCCTGAGAGCTGCCTCATGTGTCGTCCTCTCCACTGACCGGGTACCGCAACCGCGGCCCCGGGCTCAGTAGGAGGACGTGTCGGCTCCCCGATTCCTTTCACGACCGCCGGATGAAAATTCCGGCGGCCCCGCCGGGACCTGAGGACATGAACACGCGTACTGCCCTCGCCCTCGTACTCGGCGGCCTCGCCGTCTACCTCGCGTACCACAACCCGGTGCTCGGCACGGCCATCGGCCTCGGCGTCGTCGTGGTCACCCTGCTGCTGTCCCTCCTCGACGAATAGGGGCGCGGCCCCAACTCCCCATACCGGCATCGTCGTTGCGGCGCGGGCCTGCACGCCCCCTCGGGCCGGCCCTATCGCGGCAGGGCGAGGGCGAGCGACGCGACCGCCAGTCCCAGGTACCCGGCGGGGCCCACCATGGTGGAGTAGGCGCGCATCCGGACGTGGGCGACGACGGCGCCGACGAAGAACAGGACGAGGCCGACGGCGGCGGCGACGCCGAGCGGACGGACCCCCAGAAGACCGGCCAACAGCCCTGCCGCACCAGCGCCCTTGAGCGCACCGAGCCAGGGGAGCCAGGACCGAGGGACCCCCACTGCCGCGGAGTTGGCGAGGACGAACCCGGCCCTCGCGAAGTCCGCGGCGGCGATCCCGGCGTTCGCCACGATCGTGAGGACGGTGATGATCTCGTAGGCCATGGCCATGTGTTGACGCCTCCCTTTCCCTGTGCCCGGTGCGACGAGGCCGCCGGACGGTCGCGGTAGCGGTGCCGCCTCGGGTGGCCCGCCCGTTCTGCCCACCCCGTGGTGCGGTCGGTACCGTCCGCCCCGTCCCGCGCGGGCCTTCTGCGACCAGGCTCGTCGTGCCGCGCTCCGACGTCCAATACCTGCGGCTATAACCTGACGGCATGGACGTCGACACCCGGCTGTTGCGCTACTTCGTCGCCGTGGCGGAGGAGGGGAGCCTGACCCGTGCCGCGCAGCGCCTGTTCGTGTCCCAACCGGCGCTGACCAAGCAGGTCCGGCAATTGGAGACGCAGCTCGGCGTGCGCCTGTTCACCCGGTCCCGGACCGGTATGGCCGTGACGGAGGCAGGGCGTGCCCTGGCGGACCGGGTGCCCGCGCTGCTGGCCGACTGGGACCGGACGCTGCGGGCGACGAAGGCCGCGGCGAGCCGGGCGCAACGCGTGCTGCGGGTCGGTTTCGTGGCCAGTGCCGCCAACGAGGCGACGCCGCGCATCGTCGCGGAGTTCGCGCGGCGCCGACCGGGTTGGCGGGCCGAGATGCGGCAGGCGACCTGGTCCGACCCGTCGGCCGGACTGGCCGACGCGGAGGTCGAGGTCGCCCTGGTGCGGCTGCCGTTCCCCGGCCAGGACGCGGTGCGCGTGGCGGCGCTGTTCAGCGAACCCCGCTGTGTGGCGCTCGCCGATGCCCACCCCTTGGCCGCGCACGAGGTGATCCCGTTCCACGAGCTGTGGGACGAGCCGTTCGTCGCCGCCCCACCGGAGACGGGCCGCTGGCGGGACTACTGGCTGGCCGCCGACGAACGCGAGGGGCACCCGGTCCGCATCGGCGCCGTCACCGACCAGCCGGACGACTGGCTCACCGCGATCGCCAACGGCTACGGCATCGCCCTCGCCCCGGAATCCGCCTCCCGCTTCTACGCGCGCCCCGGCATCACCTATCGGCCGGTCACCGGCGTCAGCCCCAGTCAGGTGGGGGTCGCCTGGGCCCCGGCCGACGACGCCAACCCCGTGGTTTCGGACTTCGTCCAGTGCTGCCTGGACGGACTGGGGGCTTCGGGCGGCCCGGACGCCGGCAACGGGCCGGCCGGGGAGGGCGGTCGAGTCCGTTGAAGGACGGTGACGGTGCCCCCGTCCGGAGCGTTGTGGCTGGGGGATTCCGCTGCCGGGGGATCCCACTGTCGGGGAGTTCCGCGGTCGGCGAGTTCCGCTGTCGGGGAATGATCTTCGTCGGGATGATGTTGGCGGGGTATGGCTGTTATCCACAACACATCTCTCAAGCCCACCAAGCTGGAGCTCCTCACCGCCTGGCTGCCGGGCCGGCCTTGGTACCAGGGCGACCCCCAGGCACCCCAGCTGGCCAAGGCAGGCGGCTTCCGGATCGACGATCCGCAGGGCGAGGTGGGCATCGAATGCATGGTGGTCACCGACCGGTCCGGTGACGTTCCGCGCTCCTATTTCCTCCCGCTCACCTACCGCGGGGCGCCGCTCGACGACGCCGAGCAGGCCCTCGTCGGCACCACCGAGCACGGTGTGCTGGGCCGGCGCTGGATATACGACGGATCCCAGGACCCCGTGCTCAGCGCCCAATTGCTCGCCCTGCTCCAGGGGCACGCGGAACCGCAGGACCAGGACGCCAGCGACGTCCGGGACGAATCCGTCACCTGTCACGTCGGTGACGACAGCGGATTCGGCTCGTCGAGCATGGTGGGGATGGTCGCCGTCGCCAACGGTCCGCACGGCACCGACCTCACCGTGGAAACCACCACGGAGCAGGGAGCCGAGCCCGACGACCGGTCGGAGCCGGCCCGGACCGCCGTCACCCTCCACATCGCTCGCGTACTGGAACCGCTGGCCGGGGCCGAGGTCGCCGGCCGGGCCGCCGGCGCCCCGGGGCACCTGGCCTCGGTCACCGGTGTCTGGCAGTCGGACGACGGCACGGAGCAGCGCGGCCTGTTCGTCGCCGTCCGCACGTCGGGCCGCTGACGCGTCCCATTGCGCCGCATCGCCCGCGAGCGTCGCTTCCCGGCACGGCCACGGCGGGGTGACCGGCCGTCGCAACGGTGGGCGTGACTGTGCCCGGAGGCGGATCAGCGCGGCAACCAGCTCTGGATTGCCGGTAGTTGGGCCGGGCCCGCGGTCGGCGCGGTCGGCTTCCCACCGCACCGTCGTGGTGCGGTGGGCGGGGCGTGGTCCGGTGGGGCGGTGGGGCGGTGGGCTGCGTGCTTCCGGGTGAATGGTGTGGTCGGGTGGGCGCGCCGGGATTCGAAACGGGGCGCCTTCTCCCCCTTATAGCCTTGTGACCGATCCTGTGGACGTGGCAATGGTGTTGCTGGGCGGGTTCACCGCGGTGCGTGCGGCCGCCGAGGGGGAGGATCGCCGGTCGGTGGACGGGCGGTGGCGTGGTCCGGGTGCTGCGGAGGGGGCCGGTTCCGACCTCACCGGGCCGTCGCGCGCAGACGCTCCCGGAAGGCTTTGACGTGGGGGTTGCGCTGATGCGGCGCGAGCCGTTGGGCCAGCCGGGGCAGGGTGCCGTGCACGGACCCCGCGGTCAGCTGCCGGTGGTGGCGCAGGGCGTGGAGGGAGTGGTCCACGGCCGCGTCGACGTCGTGCAGGGCCAGCAGGGTGTGCGCGAGTTGGGCGTGCAGCAGGGTGCGGGCCTTGTGGTGGTCGGCGGGTCGGCAGGCGAGGGAGTTCCCCAGTTCGGCCAGGGCGGCCTGGTGGTCGCCCAGGTATGAGAGCACTTCGGCGCGCTGGTAGCGCAGTGCGGTCTCCGGGTAGCTGGTGAAGGGTCCTTCGGGGCCGGTGGCGCGGGCCAGGTGCTGCTCCGCGGCCAGCAGGTCCGCGGTCGCGGCGCGGCTCTGGCCGGCGCCGGCCCGGACGACGGCGCGCCCCGCGTGCAGGTAGGCGCGGACAGCGCTGGGTACCGCGGATCCCGCGATGTCGGTGGCGGCCTCGCCGAGGGCGAGGGCCTGGTGGTGGTCGCCGAGCTGGTGCGCCTGCACGCTCAGGCAGCGCAGGATGATCGCGTAGGAGCCGCGGTCGCCGGCCGCGTGGGCGAGTTCGAGGGCGATGTCGTAGTAGTGCTGGGCGAGGGCGGGGTGGCCGGTCTCGGAGGTGCGGCCGGCCAGGAGGAGGGTCAGATGGGCGCCGCCGGTGAGGAGGGCGCGTCGGACCGCCGGATGTGCCGGGGCGGTGAGCAGCGGCGCCACTTCGGTGGTGAGGTACCCCGCCAGCGCGGTTCGGCCGTGGGCGCCGCCGTACCGCTCGCCCAGCTGGGCACTGCGGACGGCCACGGCCTCCAGGCGTGCCGGGGCCGCCGCGGATGCCTGCGGTGCGCGCGGGTCGGCCGGGGGCAGCGCCGGGGGCCGGCTCCCCCAGCCGGTGAACACGGGAGGCGGGGCGGAGAGGACGGTGCGGGCGAGGTCCGCCCGGCGCGCGGGGTGGGTCTCGGCGCGGCAGAGGGCGGCGAGGCGGTGGACGGGGTCGCCGCCGCGCAGGGCGGACGTGAGCGCGCCGCCGGTGGTGTCGGGGTCGGCGAACCCGGTGTCCCGGGGGGTCAGCCGGCGGCCGATGCGGCGGCTCAGCGCCTGGCAGATCAGTTGCCCGGCGGGCGGCCGGGGGCGGGCCCCGTTGAGCCAGCGGGCCACCGAGGTGCGGTCGTAGCGCAGGCGTAACCCATGGGCTGCGCCGAGGGCGTTGACGGCGCGGGAGAGGTCCGCGGGGGTCCAGTCGGCCTCGGCCAACAGTGCCGCGAGCATGCGGTTGGGGCGGCGCGGGGGCGTCATGGTCAGTCTGCCTCGCTCACTGGTCAGGCCGTCCGGCTGGGAGTTGCGCGGTGTCACGGGGGTGTCTTTCAACACGTTCACGCTTCCCGCCGCGGTCCGGCGTTCCGCCTCGGCTGGATTCATGGTTCCGTTGATGGACCGCTGTTGGCTACGGCTCAGCGGTCCGCAAGGCGCCTTTCCGGCCACCGTAAGACTGCCCCGGAGGGATTCCGGGGACACTCTCAAGGACTCCGGCAGCGGTTGTTCGGAAATCGATCAGGCACAACGGCAAAACCAGGTACGGACATCACACCCCATGAACTCCTTTCGCACCATCTGTTTCTCGGGTTCCCCTCCTCCGGGCGTCCACGACATGACCGTGGAATTGACGCGGAATGACGCGGGCGGATTAGTCGGAAGACCGCCCGAACTACCGTGCCGGGAGCCGTAGGTGCCGCCGTCCCGCCGCCGTAACGAGAATTTGCGGGCCCTGCTGGCAGAGGCCCGCTGGACACAGGCGGCGTTGGCGCGCACGGTCAATGCCCTCGCCGCGGAGATAGACCTCGACCTGAACTACGACCGCACGGCCGTGGCGCACTGGCTCAGCGGGACCCGCCCGGCGCCACCGGTACCGGAGCTGATCGCCGAGGCGCTGTCCCGGCGGCTGGGCCGCTCGGTCTCCCCCGCCGCGACGGGGCTCGCAGGGGAGCCGTCCACTCCGGCGGGCGGGCGGCTCCCCCTCTCCGACCTTCCGGTCGGCTCCGCGCTCACCGAGCTGTGCAGCATGGAGAACGATCCCGCGCGCCGGGCCGCCGCCCGCATGGTGCCGTACCGGGAAGCGGAGTTGGCGAGGGCGGCGGCCGGGTCCGCGGACCGGGCGCGGGTGCCCGCGGTGCCGCGCGGGGAGCGGGACGCCGGGGACGACCTCGGCGTCGTCCGGCTCGCGGTGCGCTTCTACTCCGCCTCCTTCGACGCGCACGGTGGGCGCCGGGCGCGCTCGGCGCTGGCCGTCTACCTCGCGGACGACATCGCTCCGCTGCTGCGCGAGCGGGAGGGCCACCAGCCGCGCCGCGACCTGCTGGTGGAGGCGTCCCGGCTGTCGTTCCTGCTCGCCCGGATGTACCAGGACGCTTCCGTGCACGGGCTCGCGCAGCGGCACTTCACCACCGCGCTGCGGCTCGCCGAGGAGTCCGGGGACGCCACGGCGCGCGCCGTCGTCCTGCGCGGGCTGAGCGCCCAGGCGCTCGCGCTGGGCCACCGGCGCATCGCCCTGCACGCCGCCGAGGCCGCCGCCGCGACCCGGGCGTCCGAGGGCCCGGCCCGGGCGTTCCTGCTGTCCCAACTCGCCGTGGCGCAGGCGGCGTGCGGGCTCCACCGGGTGGCACGGGAATCCCTGGACCGGGCCGAACGCGCCTTGACGACGGGCGAGCGCGCGGGCACGGCGGAACCTTTCACCTCCTACTCTGCCGGCTCCCTGGAATTCCAGAGCGCGGACGTCCTCAGATATACGGGGGACCTGCCGGCCGCACGCACCGCCCTGGCCAACTCGCTGGCCCACCGGTCCGCCGGGGACCACCGGGGCATGGCGCTGAGCCATGCCCAGCACGCGGAAATCCTCATGGGCCTCGGCCATGTGGAAGAGGCCTGTGCCTCCTGGAATTCCTTTCTCGACCACTACGTCCAGCTGCGGTCCGGGACGGCGGATCTCGCCACGGGCCGGTTGCGGCAGTTGCTGACGCCCTTCCGGAAACTCCCGGTGGCGAACGCGGTGTTGCACCGTGCGTTCGCCGTGACGTCACCGTCTCAGCACTCCTGAGACGCCGCGTCGCCTGCGCGTTCACCCCTTTCAACAGTCTCGGACGTGAAACGAAGACCACGGACCGGGCGGCGGATGTTGAATGGCACAACACCGACCGGAATCCACCGGAAATGGGGTGAGGAAATGCGTGATGCTGCCGCGCCCGGAAACGGGAATCGCCACTCGACGCCGCTCCGCATCGTCCATGTTTTTCCCGGGCAGGGCGACTTCTCGGTAAGTCCGCTCAGCCGCGCACTACGCACTCACACAACCGTACGAAAAGCGGTCCGTGAAGTATTCGAGGAAGCCGAAGAAGTCGGTGATGAATTCGGGATCGTACCGCTGGCGAAGGCATTGCTGAGCGATACGCCGCCGAGCGGCCGTGAGCTCTCCGCCGGCAGCGTGGGCACCTTGCAACTCGCTCTGTTCTGCTCGTCGGTGGCGGTGCACCGTGCCCTGTGCGCCGCGGGACTGCCGCCCGACCAGGTGCTCGGGGTGAGCTTCGGGGAGATCGCCGCCCTCACCGCGGCAGGTGTGTTCGAGGTCCCCGAGGGCGCCCGGATCGCCTGCCTCCTGGCCCGCCAACTTGCCTGCTGTGCAGGTGGTTTGACGCTCATCGGCGCCGGAGAGGACCGCACGGCGGCCCTGTTGCGCGGCGCGGGCTCCCCCACCCTCGCCCTGGCCTGCGTCAACGCTCCCGACGAGTCCGTCGTCAGCGGCCCGCTGCCCGCCCTGCGAACCCTGGAGGGGGTGGCCGCGCGGCAGGGCGTCCCGGCCTCCCGCCTCCGGCTGCCGTTCTCCTCCCACCACCCGTCCCTCACCGGACCGGCGGACGCCTTCGCCGCCGCGATCGGTGACCTCCGCCCCCGCCCGGCCCGGATCCCCGTGCACTCCGCCGTCCGCGGCGGCCCCTACGGTCCCCGGGACGACGTCCACCGCGGCCTGGCCGACTGCCTGGTGCGCCCGGTCCGCCTGCCGCCGGTGCTCCGCGGGATGACCGCCGGCAGCCGCACCCTGTTCTTCGAAGCGGGCACCGGCCGGGCACTGACCCGCAGCATCCGGCAGACCCTGCCGCCCGACACGGCCGGCGCCCGCGCGCCGCTCGCCGATCCCACCTTCCCCTGGCCGCGGCCCGGTGCCCCGGCCGCCGACCGGCCGAACGCCGGACTCTCCGCCGCTTTCTGGAGCCATCACGATGACCACGTACACGCAACCCCTCGGTGAACTCGGCGAGATCGTCAACGGGTCCCGCCCCTACTCCCTGCGCAGCCGCCTGCTGACCGCCCTGGCGGCCGACCGTGAGCAGTCCGCGCACGCCTCCGAGGGCCCCGCCCGCCGGGTGCACCGGCGGCTGCGGCTGATCGTGGACAACCTGCCGACGGTGGGCGAGCTGTTCCGCGACCCGGAGCAGCTCGCGGTGGTCGGCGAGTGTGTGGCGCTCGCCGACCCGCCGCTGTACATGGCCGTCCTCAACCACTACGCGCTCTGCCTGGGTTCCGTCGTCACGCTGGCCGACGACCCGGCGGTGATCGGCGGCCCGTGGCAGGCCCTGACCAGCGGTCGCGCCAAGGGCGTCTTCCTGGTGACCGAGGTCGGCGACGCCAGCAGCCATCTGGGTATCCGGACCACCGCCCGGTTCGACCCGGACACCCGGGAGTTCGTGCTCGACACGCCGGTGGTGGGCGCGGCGAAGTTCTCCGGCGTCGGTGGTTCCGGGGGGCCGCAGAGCGCCGTGGTGTGCGCCCGCCTCGTGGTCGACGGGACCGCACGCGGGGTGTTCTCGTTCGTGGTGGAGCTCACCGACGCCGTCGGCCCGCTGCCGGGCGTATCGGTCTCGCGCAGCATCGGCGTGCCGTCGCTGCCGCTGGACTACTCGCTGGTGCGGTTCGACGGCGTTCGGGTGCCGTACGTCCAGTGGCTGCGCGATCGGGCGCGCATCGACGCGGACGGCGCCTTCCACGATCCGCTCGGCGGCCCGGACGCCCGGCTCCAACGGACCCTGTCCGTCGGACGGATCCTGTGGGCCACCCTGCCCTCGGCGGTCGCCGCGATGGCCCGCCAGTCCGCGGTGACGTCCCTGCGCTTCTCCGCGCACCGCCGGGCGCACGGTCGGCTGGCCCCCGGCGCACGCGTGCTGGAGCTCCGCAATCAGCAGCACGCGCTGCTCGGTGCGCTGGCCGAGTCGTTCGCCCTGACCTGCGCCGGGCGGACCGCGCGGGAGATCTGGGCCCGGTCGCGCACCGCCGCGGCGCGCGGCGCCCCGGCGCGCCGCACGGACGGGATGACCTTCTCCCCGTGGACGGCCGTCGACCGGCCGCTGGCGGTGCTCAAGGCCGTCACGGTGCGCGGCGCCGCGCGGGTGGCCGCCGAGTGCCAGCACCGCTGCGGGCTGGCCGGGTTCCTGCACCCCAACCTGCTCGACGGCTACCACGGTTTCGCGCACGCCTTCGACACCGCGGGCGGCGACAGCCAGTTGATCCTGTTGGACGCCGGGCGGGCCCTCGCCCAGGAGAGGGGTGGCGGGGCGGGCGGCACCGTGCCCCCGGTCGACGTGCCCGCGGATCAGCCGGGGTGGTGGCCGGCGGTCGCCCGGGCCCAGGGGGGCTGCCTGCGGGTCGAGTTGCAGCGCTCGGTCCGGCGGGGCGTCCAGGCCGGGCGGACGGGGCTGGAGCTGTGGAATCCGCTGCTGGACACCGCGCACGGACTCGGCGAGGCGTACGGCGCCCGGCTCGTCGCGGATGCCACGGCCGCCGCCGTCGAGGCCGTGCACGATCCCGAACTCCGTTCCGCACTCCGCCCGTTGGCGGCCCTGTACGGAGCCGTCGAGGCGCGAAGGACGGCCGGTCGGCTGCTGGCCGCGGGCACCCTCGCGCCCGCCGCCGTCCGCGCGCTGCCCGCGGTGATCGACGACCTGTGCGACCGCCTGCTGCCCCATCTGCCGCTGCTGTGCGAGGCGATGGGCGCGCCGTCGGGCGCGGTGCCGGCGCCCTTGGGGGCCGACGACTACGCCGCCGCCCTGTACGACTTCCTCGACCGGTGATCGGAAAGGCGTCATGAACCCGTACTCCTCCCCCGTGTCGCGCATCGGCGTGCTGGGCATGGGCACCTACCTCCCGTCCGGCACCCGCACCAACCAGGACGTCGCGGCCGCGGCCGGCGTCACCCCGGAGTGGATCGCCCAGCGCACCGGCGTGCACACCCGGCATGTCGCCGATCCCGACCAGGCCGCGTCCGATCTGGCGGCGGCCGCGGTCCGGGCCGCGGTCGCCGCCGCCGGTATCGACATCGACCAGCTCGACGTGCTGATCGCCGCCACCTCCACCCCCGACGAGCTGGGCCCCTCCACGGCCTGCCGCGTCCAGGCGCTGACCGGCGCCCGGCACGCGGTGGCGCTAGACGTCAGCGCGGCCTGCGCCGGCTGGCTGTTCGCGGCCCGGGTGGCGCACGACTGGCTGCGCGGGCACGGCGGCGCGCGGTACGCGGCGGTGGTCGGCGTCGAGGCGTACTCCAAGTTCCTCGATCCGACCGACCGGGGCACCGCGGTGCTCTTCGCCGACGGGGCGGCGGCCGCGGTGCTGGGCCCCGTCCCGGACGGCGCCGGATTCACCGACTTCCGCCTCGGCTCGGACGGCACCGGCGCGCACCACGTCCTGATCCCGGCCGGCGGCAGCCGCGTCCCGGCCAGCCCCGCCACGCTCGGCGACCACCGGCACCACATCCACATGGACGGCCGTGCGGTCCGGGACTTCATCGTCGAGATCTTCCCCCGGCTGGTCCGGGAGAGCCTGGCCGCCAACGACCTGCGGCTCCAGGACATCGACGCGTTCATCACCCACCAGCCCAACCCGGTCCTGCTGCGCAGCCTCGGCGAACGGATCGGCATCCCGCCCGGGCGGCTGGTCATCGTCGGCGACGAGGTCGGCAACATCGGCGCCGCGAGCGCCCCGTACGCACTGGCCGGTGCCGCCGCCCGCGGGCTGCTGCCGCGCGGCGGCCGGATCCTGCTGGCCGTCTTCGGCGCGGGTGTGACCTGGGGCAGCGCCCTGCTGACCTGGACCGGGGCGCCCACCATCCGCATCGCACCCACCCGGGTACCGCACGCCGGCGCCTCCCTCGCCGCTTCCCCCGCCTCCGCTCCCCCGTTGCAAAGGAGTTCCTCATGACGACCTCGCACGACCCGTTCCGGCTCGACGGCGCCCGAGCCCTGGTCACCGGCGCCTCCCGCGGCATCGGCAAGGCCACCGCGGTGGCCCTCGCCCGGGCCGGCGCCGATCTGGCGCTGTCCGCCCGGAGTTCGGGCGCGCTCAAGGAGACCGCCGCGCTGGTGGAGGAGGAGGGCCGCACCGCGGTCCTGGTCCCCGGCGACCTCGCCGAACCGGGCGCCGCGGAGGCGGTGGTGGACGAGGCGGCGGCCCCGCTCGGCGGGCTCGACGTCATCGTCCACAACGCGGGCGTGCTGCCCGCCCAGGACGACGGCACCCCCACCCTGGTGCCCCTCCAGGACTCCGCACAGGCCGACTGGGACCATGTGGTGTCGGTCAACCTCAACGCGACCGCGGCACTGTGCCGGCGCGCCCACCGCCACCTCACCGGCTCGTCCCTGGGCAGTGTGGTGCTGATGTCCTCGCTGGCCGGGGTCGCCGGCACCCCCCGGATGGAGGCGTACGGCGCCTCCAAGGCGGCGCAGATCGCGCTCGCCCGCAGTCTGGCGGTGGGCTGGGCGCGCGACGGCATCCGGGTCAACGCGCTGTGCCCGGGCTGGACCCGCACCGACATGACGGCCTTCGCGTACTCCCTGGCGCCGCTGTCGGAGTGGCTGATGGCGCACGTCCCGTTGGGCCGCTGGGCGGAACCGGACGAGATCGCCCGCGCCGCGCTGTTCCTCGCCTCCCCCGCCGCGTCGTACCTGACCGGGCAGGCGCTGGTGCTCGACGGCGGGGTCTCCGTGCCCGACGGCGGACTGGCCGGTATCCCCAAACCGCCGTCCCCGTTCACCGCCTGACCGCCCCGCGAATCGAGGGATACCACCATGACAACGGTGAGCCCGACCGCCGTGATCGACGGCATCGGCAGTTGCCTGCCCCCGCGGGTGCTGACCAACGAAGACGTCCGGCGCCGCGGCGTCCTGGACACCAGCGACGAGTGGATCCGCTCCCGCACCGGTATCGCCCGGCGCCGGGCCGCCGAGGACGACACCAGCACCGGCGACCTCGCGGTGGCCGCCGGCCGGGCCGCGCAGGACTCCGCGCAGGCCCCGGCGGACCTGGTGCTGGTCGCCACCACCACCCCCGACCGGCGCTGCCCGGCGACCGCGCCGGAGGTCGCCCACCGCCTGGGCCTGGGCACCGTGCCCGCCTTCGACCTGGCGGCGGTGTGCTCCGGTTTCCTCTACGGCCTCACCGTCGCCACCGCGCTGATCCGCACCGGCGTCTGCACCCGACCCCTGGTGATCGGCGCCGAGACCTACTCCCGCATCATCGACCCGCTGGACCGGGACACCGCGGTGATCTTCGGCGACGGCGCCGGAGCGGTACTGCTGCGCGCCGGGGACCGGACCGAGCCCGGCGCGATCGCCGGCACCGACTGGGGCTCCGACGGCGCCGGCAGCGACCTCATCGCGATCGCCGCGGGCGGTGCCCGACAGCCCGACCCGGGGCGCCGGCTGTGCCGCGACGACCACTACTTCCGGATGCGCGGCCGCGAGGTGTACGGGCAGGCGGTGCGCCGGATGACCGTGTCCTCGCGCGCCGTCCTGGCGAAGTCCGGCTGGCCGCCCGCCGCGGTCGGGGCGTTCATCGGCCACCAGGCCAACCAGCGGATCCTGGACTCGGTCGCCGACCGGGTCGGCATCCCGCCCCGCCGCTGCTTCGGCAACCTCCGCGACGTCGGCAACACCGCCGCCGCGTCCATCCCACTGGCCCTCGCCGACGCCGCCGCCCACCGTCGCATCCGCCCCGGGACCCCCACCCTGCTGACCGCGTTCGGCGGCGGACTGACCTGGGCCTCCGCCGCCCTGACCTGGCCGGCGGTCCGGCCCCGCGACCTCCCCCCGGAACCCCACAGCACCATCTCCACCACCCGTCCCACGCACCGGAGGAACTCATGGACCCTGTCTACGACCACCTCGTGACCGTCCTCACCGACAAGTTCGAGGTCGACGCCGAGGAAGTCCGCCCCGGCAGCACCCTGGCCGCGCTGGAACTCGACTCCCTCGCCGTCGTCGAGCTCTACGTCACCCTCCAGGAACACTGGGGCGTCCCGCTGGAGGAGGACGACTCCGCCGCCGAACTGACCCTGGAACAGGTGGCGCAGGCCGTGACGGCACAGCTGTCCGGCGCGGGCGCCGCCGCCGACCGGGGAGGAGCCCCGCGGTGAGCGTCCCAGGCGACGACGCGGGTCTCGCGGTCACCGGAATCGGCCTGGTCACCCCGGCCGGTTCCGGCACCGCGGCGACCTGGGCGGGGGTCTGCGCCGGGCGGGGCACCGCGGCGCCGGACCCCGAACTGGCGGGCCTGCCGGTCGGATTCTCCTGCCGCGTCCCCGACTTCGACCCGCGCACCCAGGTACCCGGTGCCCGGCCCTGGCAGTACGACCGGTGCACCCAGTTCGCCCTGGCCGCCGCCCACGAGGCGGTCTCCGCAGCCGGACTGGACCCGGCTTCCTGGGACGCCGCCCGGGTCGCGGTGATCCTGGGATCGGCGGCCGGCGGCGTGGGCACCTACGAGGAGCAGCACCGCAAACTCACCGACGGCGGCCCCCGAGCCGTCTCCCCCCTCACCCTCCCCGCGTTCCTGCCCAACATGGCCGCGGGGCAACTGGCCATCGCCCTCGGCGCCCGGGGCCCGGTCCTGCACACCGCGACGGCCTGCGCATCGGGCGCCGCCGCGGTGGCGCTGGCCGCCTTGCTGCTGTCCGCGGGTGCCTGCGACATCGCCGTGGCCGGCGGCACCGACGCCATGGTCACCCCGCTCTGCGCCACCGCGTTCGCGCGCATGGGCGCCCTGTCCCGCCGCCACGACACCCCCGCCCGCGCCTCCCGCCCCTTCGACGCGGACCGGGACGGCTTCGTGCTCGCCGAGGGCGCGGGGGTGCTCGTACTGGAACGTGCCGCGGACGCCGCCGCCCGCCGGGCACCGGTCCAGGCGCGCCTCGCCGGCTACGGCCTCTCCGCCGACGCCCACCACCCGGTGGTCCCCGACCCGGAGGGCCGGGGCCTGCGCCTGGCCACACAGGAGGCGCTGCGCTCCGCCGGAGCCGCTCCGGCCGACGTCGCCCACATCAACGCCCACGGAACCAGCACCCCCCTCAACGACCGGTCGGAGGCCGCCACCCTGGACCAGCTGTTCGGCGCCTCACCGCCCTCGGTGACCTCGGCCAAAGGAGTCCTGGGCCACACCATGGGCGCCGCCGGGGCGATCGAGGCCGCGCTCACCGCACTGACCGTCAAACACCAACTCGTCCCGCCCACCGCCAACTTCCGGCGCCGCGACCCCCAACTCCCCGCCCTCGACCTGGTCACCGGCCGTCCCCGGCCTCAGCCCGTCCGCCTCGCCCTCAGCAACTCCCTGGGCTTCGGCGGCCACACCACGGTGCTCGCCTTCCGACCGGCGCTCTGACGCCGGGAAGTTGTGCGGGCGGCCGATACCGAGCATGGTGTGCTCGACACCTTCGCCCTCGGCACGGCGGTGCAGCGGCCGTTCCCACGCCGCCCCGGCCGATCGCGAAGAACCGTTCTCGTGCCCCACCGAAGAAGGGACGGCGACCATGGCGCACAGCGCTCTCCTCGTGATGGACGTCCAAGAGGACATCGTGGCGATCGCGGACGACGGCTCCGGATACCTGCCGCGCCTGCGCACAGCGATCGACGGCGCCCGGGCGGCCGGCATCCCCGTGATCTACGTGATCATCGGGCTCCGCCCGGGCCGGCCCGACGTCAGCCCTCGCCACAAGGTGCTCACCGCCGCGGTGCGGGACGGCCTGTTCACCGAGGGAGCCCCCGGTACGGAGATCCACCACGACGTCGCGCCCCAGGAGGGCGACGTCGTGATCACCAAGCGGCGGGCCAGCGCGTTCTCGGGCAGCGACCTCGACCTGGTGCTCAGGTCCCGCGGCATCGACAGCCTCGTCCTCACCGGCATCGCCACCAGCGGTGTCGTGCTGTACACCCTGTGCCAGGCCAACGACCTGGACTTCGGCCTCACCGTCCTGGCGGATGCCTGCCTCGACACCGACCCCGAGGTGCACCGGACCCTCACCGAAAGACTGTTCCCGCAGTGGGCGGACGTCCTGACCGTCGGGGACTGGGTCAAAGCCATCGCACCGGACTAACGCGCGTATCGCAAGTGCCTGGTGAGGATGGCGGAGAGCCCATTGTGTGATCCAGAATGGTTCGATGGTCACGCTTGAGACTTCCCGTTTGATCCTGCGTCGCTGGCGCGCGGAAGATGTTGCGCCCATGGCTGCCATCAATGCCGACCCCGAGGTCATGCGGTGGATCCGTGACGGCAGCGTCCGTGACGAACAGCAGACTCGCGACGGGATCCAGGCATGGGAGAGCGAGTGGGAGTCACGGGGCTTCGGCCTGTTCGCTGTGGAGATCCGGGCCACTGGCGAACTGGCCGGGTTCACCGGCCTTTCGGTACCCCACTTCTTGCCGGAGGTACTGCCGGCGGTTGAGGTCGGCTGGCGGCTGGGACGTTCCCACTGGGGGCAGGGCTTGGCCACCGAGGCCGCTGCGGCCGCTGTCCGGTTCGGGTTCGAAGAGCGGGGGCTGGAGCGGATCGTCAGCATCACTCACGTGGGCAACGACGCCTCCGAACGGATCATGACCAAACTGGGGATGCACCCGGTCCGTGAGACCGTCCATCCCACCAGCGGCCGGCCGGTCCGGGTGTTCGAGCTGTCGTCGGATCAGTACGTCACCACCACTCGTTGATCGCGGCAAGGAGGACGTCACACGGCGCTCGGGGGTCGGAGGGCGTCTCGGCAGCACCTGGGATTCCGCGCCAGGAGACGGGACATCGGGACTCCGTCAACGACCTCTACGCCGCCGCCGATGCCCTCGATGCGGAGGCCGACGCATCCTGGACGTTGCCGATCTACGGCGGGCGCCCCGTGGCACACGGCGCCGATGCCGACACCTTTGACCCGCCCCTGATGCTGCTGGATCCGCCGGGGGTGTCACAGGCCGCGGGCTTCCTCGCGAGTGTCGCCTTCGACGAGCTGTGGCACGCCGCCGGTGCCGGGTTCAGCGGCTACGGAGGGGACGAGGCGCAGGTCGGGCAGGAGTTCTTCGACCATCACCGGGGCCTCCAAGGGTTCTACGCGCGGGCGGCCGCAGCGGGCCACGCCGTGGTCAAGGCGGTGTGGGCCTGAGTTGGTCAGGTGTCGGTGGCCTCAAGGCGGCCTTCACGGGCCCCGTTCCGCGGGGCGCGGGGCTGCACCGCCCGGGCGTCCCGGCATACCCTCGGACCGACCGCTCCACCTTCGCCAGCACCGCCAACACCCCGGAAAGCCAAAGAAACTGATGCGCATTCAGGCAGCCGTCGTGGAAGCTCCCGGCGGACCCTTCACCCTTCGCGACGACCTCGTCATCGACTCGCCCCGGTCCGACGAGGTCCTGGTCAGGATCGCGGCGGCCGGTATCTGCCACACCGACCTCAGCAGCCGGCAGAAGTGGCCGCGGCAGCTCTGCCCGATGGTCTTCGGCCATGAAGGCGCCGGTGTCGTGGCGGCGGTGGGCGACGGGGTGACCGGCGTACGGCCGGGCGACAACGTGTGCCTGAGCTACCGCAGTTGCACCACCTGCGGCCAGTGCTCGGCCGGCCACCCCGCCTACTGCGAGACGGGCATCTTCGCCCTCAACGCCGGCGGCACCCGGCCTGACGGCACCAGTCCGCTGTCCCGGGCCGGGGACGGCAGCACCGTCTACGGCAGCTTCTTCGGCCAGTCCTCCTTCGCCACGTACGCCCTCGCGCACACCAGCAACGTCGTCAAGGTGCCCGCGGACCTGCCGCCGGCCGTTGCGGCGCCGCTCGGCTGTGGCGTGCAGACCGGGGCCGGCACGGTCCTCAACGTGCTGCGTCCGCCGCGGGGGGCGTCGGTGGCGGTTTTCGGCGCGGGCAGTGTCGGGCTCACCTCCGTCATGACCGCGGTCGCCGAGGGCTGCCGGGTCATCGCCGTCGATCCACTGGCGGCCCGGCGCGACAAGGCCCTGAAGTTCGGTGCCGTGGCGGCCGTCGACCCCACCGCGGTGGCGGATGTCGGGGCCGCGGTCCGCGACCACGCCGGGGGCGGCGCCCGCTTCGCCATCGACACCACCGGGCAGTCGGGGGTGATCTCCCAGGCCATCGCGGCGCTCGCCCAGCGCGGCACGCTGGCCCTGGTCGGGGTCGGCGGCCGCGCCGAATTCGACATCATGACGGTGCTGACGAAGGGCATCCGGATCCGCGGCGTCATCGAAGGGGACGCGGATCCCGCGGCGTTCCTCCCCCGCCTCGTCGACCTGTACCGCGAGGGCGTCCTCCCGCTCGACGAGATCATCACCGAGTTCCCGTTCCACGAGATCGAGGACGCCGCGCGGGCCGCGGCCGCGGGCGAGGTCGTCAAGCCCGTACTGCGCTTCCCCTGAGCGGGACGCTCCGGCGGGCGCCGGGGGCCGGCGGTGGGGGCAGCGGCCCCTCAGCGGGCCGGTCGCCCCGGCGCGGCGAAGCCGTAGTCGGCCCAGTGGTCGAGCACCTTCCGTTGGAGCGCGGCGGGATACGCGTGGCGGAAGTCGGTGGGGACGCCGTGGGTGCGCCCGGTGAAGTGTTCGGGCAGCAGGCAGCTCACGACGGCCTTGCCGCCCCGGCCGGAGCGGGCTTCCTCGGCGGTCAGGTAGGGGACCATCGGGATGCCCGGCGCGTCGGGGTACGTGTACTCGCCGGCGCCGGGGTGGTAGCGGGTGGCCATCGCCCACACCACCTGGTCGATGTCGGTGATGTCGATGTCGTCGGCGACGAGGATGACCTTGGGCACCAGCCATCCGGCGTGCGAACCGAAGAGACTGCCGGCCACCGCGTCCGCCAACCGCCGTTCGTCCATGCCGGTTTCGGCCAGTCGCCGGAGGTCGATGGAGACCACGATCCAGCACGTCGCGGCCTCGTAGGAACACCAGGCCAGATCGACCGGCAGGCCGTCGGCGCGCAGCTGGTCCAGGGCGGCGGCGGAGATCATCGTGCCCCAGATGGTGTGGTTCTCCTCCGGCGGCAGGCCCGCGACGCAGATCGGCAGGATCGGATCGGAGCGGTGGGTGACGGCCTCGACGTGGAAGACGGGTTGGGGCTTGCGCTCGGTGAACGTGTGGCCGTGGTACTCGCCCATCGGCCCCTCGGGCGCGGTCTCGTCGGGGCTGATGTACCCCTCCAGCACGATCTCGGCGTTGGCCGGGGCGTGGAGGCCGTTGGTCTCGGTGCGGACCACCTCGACGGGGCTGCCGGTCAGCGCGCCGACGTAACCGTCCTCGTCGACCTCGGCGGGCAGCGGCATGCCGGCGGCGGCCAGCGCCGCGGGCGGGGCGCCGAGCACCATGGCCCACGGTGTGGGTTCGCCCTTCTCCTGCCACATCCGGTGGATCATGCCGAGGTGCTGCTGGGGCATGGCCGGGCCGACCAGCGTGGTGGGGCCGTGGAGCATGCTGCGGCTGATCGACCAGCTCGTCCAGCGCCCGTCCGGGGTGCGCACGACGTGGAAGCCGTAGGTGCCGAAGTAGCGGCCGCCGTCCTGCTGGTGGAGCAGCGGGACCGGGAACCGCTCCAGGTCCACCGCGTCGCCCCGGAGCACGTGCTCCTTGCAGGGGCCGGTTTCCACGACGCGCGGGGCGACGGGTTCGGCGTGCATGGCGGCGATCAGCTTCTCCAGCAGTTCCCGGGGTGTGGTGTCGCGCGCCATTCCGAAGTGCGCGGCGAGCCTGCCGTAGGTGCCGGAGGTGCGGCTGCTCAGGCCGGCGGGCGCGCCGAGCAGGCGGAAGCCGGGCTCGGTGCCGGTCAGGTTCCCGAACAGCGGGGCGGGGCTGCGGGTCTCGTAGACGCGCCGGGTGACGGCGGCGGCTTCGAGGGTGGGGTCGACGGGTCGGCGGATGTCCACCGCGTCGCCCACGGCGAGCAGTTCGTCGACGAAGTCCCGGAAGTTGAGGGCACTGCCGCGTTGGGGCATGGCGAACCTTTCTCACGGAGGGGAGGCGAACGGAGGGAAGCAAGGGGTGCCGGCGCGGAGGCCGGGGTGGGGAGGGACGGCGCGGGCGTCAGCTCGGGCGCGCCGGTGGGCCGGCGGCCCCGGCGTCCGGCTCCGCCGTCCGGTCGGCCGCGTCCCGGCGCATGCCGTTCCAGCGCCGGGCGGTGGGGAGGTCCAGCCCGAACTGGTCGAGGATGCGGGCGACGAGGTCGTCGATGCCGGTGGGCCGGTTGTAGAAGGTGAGGACGGGGGGCAGCACGACGGCGCCCATCCGCGCAGGCGCACTCCGATGGGCGCGCCGGTGGCACCGGTCATCGCGACGACGAGGCGCATGGCACCGTCCTCCTCTTCCGCCCCCGCAGCCATTTACGACGTACACGTCCTATCTGGCTCCACGGTAAAGTACGTGTACGTCCTAATCAAGCGGGTGGCCGGCACCGGACGAATGCGGGGAGCAATGGCACGGAAAGAGGAAGACGCGCGGGACGTGGCCGCCGCGATCACCGGAGTCGGGCCGCTGGCCCGGCAGTTGAACCAACTGCACACCCGGCTCTGGCACGACCAGGTGGACCGCGACCTCACCGGCCCGCAGTTCACCGTCCTGAGCCTGCTCCACACCCACGGCGACATGGACCAGGGCACCCTCGGCGCCCTCGCCCACCTCGACAAGTCGACCGCCGCACCCCTGCTGGACCGCCTGCGGCGACGGGGCCTGGTCGAACTCACCAAGGATCCGGCCGACCGCCGCCGCAAGATGATCCGCATCACCGGCGGCGGACGCACCTGGGCCACCGACCTCGCCCCCGCGGTCCTCTCGGTGAACGAGCAGATCCTGGCCGACTTCTCCCCCGAGGAACGCGAGCAGTTCCTCGCCCTGCTCCACCGGGCGGTCCAGGGAGCGCCGGCCGCAACGGATTCCCCGGCGGATTCCGGCCATGATCACCAAGAAGGTGACGCTGGGTAGGGTACGCAGGTGACGACACCTCAGCCCTCGCCCCAGGATTTCGGCGGCACGCCCGGATACGGCGCGCCCGGCGGCAGCCCGTACCCCGGACCGCCGGCCGGTCCCCCGCCGCAGATACCGGGCGGTCCCCCGGCGCCGGGGGCGGCACCCTACGGCCCCGGCCCCTACGGCACTCCGCAGGCGCCCTACGGAGGGGCACCGCAGGCCCCGTACGGATACCCGGGTCCGGGCATGCCCCCGCCGGTCCCGCCCCGGCGCAACACCGGGAAGGTCTGGGGCATCATCGGGGCGGTCGCGGGCGTCCTCGTGGTCGGCGGTATCGCGTCCGCGCTGGTCTTCGGCGGCGGTGGCGGGGGCGGCGGCACCGGCGCCGCGTCCGGACCGAAGTACCGGATCACGGTGCCGCAGACACTGGCGGGCGGCACGTACACCCTCACCAAGGACATCTCCCAGCAGGCCGGCGCCTCCGTCCCCCGGGACGGCGCCAACGAGCACGGCATCACCTCCGTGGGCGGGCAGTACACCAGCGGGACCGTGTCGCTGGTGATGGTGGGGCTCTACGGCACGATCGACGACCCGCAGACCACCGTCGACCACTCCATCCGCGGCATGAAGGACGACTCCGGCACCCAGGTCGCGGTGCCGGAGAAGATTTTCACGCCCCGCGGTGGCGGCGCCCCGGTGACCTGCGGGGTCGATGTGCGCCAGGAGATGGGCCAGAAGATCACTCTGGCGTTCTGCGTCTGGGCGGACTTCCGTACGAGTGTGAACCTGGCCCGGACCGACGCCGCCGACCTGACGAAGGACCCGCGGTCGGTGGACCTCCAGGAGTTCGCGGACACCGCCGGAAAGATTCGCGCCGAGGTCACGAAGCCGTTGGGCTGAGCGGCCGTCGGCCCGTTCGCGCCCGGACCCTCAGACCGTTTCCGCGGCGCGGGGCCGCGGCTCGGGCGCGCCGCCCTCGTCGGTCGCGGCCGGCGTGCGGGCACCGGCGCGAGTCGCACCGGCCCCGGCGACGACGACCAGGACCACGCCGGCCGCGGACGTCAGGCCCGGTGTCTGGCCGAGCACCAGCAGGCCGATCAGCAGCGCGATGGCGGGTTCCAGGCTCATCAGCGTGCCGAAGGCGGCGGTGGTCAGGCGGCGCAGGGCGAGGAATTCGAGGGCGAAGGGCAGTACCGGGCTCACCGCGGCCAGCACCAGCATGATCCCGACCGCCTGCCAGGTCAGGTGCCCCCACAGCCCGGGGGCGGCGATCAGCGTCCCGATCAGGCCGGCGACGGGCATGGAGACGGCGAGGCCGCCGAGGCCGGTGACCCGGTCGCCGACGCGCTGGGTCAGCAGGATGTAGACGGCCCAGCAGCCCGCGGCGGCCAGCGCGCAGACCAGGCCGACTCCGTCCAGGCCACCGCGCCAGGGCTCGGTCAGCAGCAGCACGCCGAGCGCGGCCAGGGCCGTCCACAGTTTCCGTCCGCCGCCCGGTCCGTACAGGGAGACGGCCAGCGGGCCGAGGAATTCCAGTGCGCTCGCGGTGCCCAGCGGCAGGTGCGCGACGGCGAGCATGAAGAACAGCATCATGCCGGCGGTCGCCACCCCCAGCACGGTGCAGGCGAGCAGGTCCTGCCGGGTGAAGTCGCGCAGGCGGGGGCGTATGAGGACCAGCAGGAGAAGTCCGCCCCACGCCAGTCGCAGCCCCGCCGTGCCCAGCGCGCCGAGCTGTCCGAACAGCGGGACGGCCAGGGCCAGCCCCAGCTGGATGGAGGTCATCGAGGCGACCGCCATCAGGAAGCCGGTCTCGGCACCTCCGGGGCGCAGTCGGCCGCGGGTGGCGGTACGGAGGCGGGGCAGGGGGCCGCCCTGGGGACGCTGGGGGTCGAACGCGCTCATGGGTTCAGTAGATGCCCTGGGCATCGTTCGTGTCCACGTGCTGATCATGGACATTCCGTTCGGGAATCCCGAACAATGGAGGCATGGAAACACGCCGACTGCAACTGCTGGTGGAGCTCTCCCGGCTGGGGTCGATGCGCGCGGTCGCCGAGGCCACCGGCACCACGACCTCCACCGTCTCCCAGCAGATCGCCGTCCTCGCCCGCGAGACGGGCGCCGCGCTGATCGAACCGCACGGCCGCCGGGTCCGCCTCACCCCGGCCGGGCGCCGCCTGACCGAACACGCCGTGACCATCCTGGGCGCCGTGGAGGCCGCCCACCTCGACCTCGCCCCCGGCGCGGAACCCAACGGCACCCTGCGCACCGCCGGCTTCGCCACCGCCATCCGCGCCCACCTGCTGCCCCTGGTCACCGAGCTGGCCACCAGCCATCCGCGGGTGCACCTCCTCATCCGCGAACACGAGCCCGCCGAGGCGCTGTCACTGCTGGCCGCGGACGAGACGGACCTGGCGCTCACCTACGACTACAACCTCGCGCCCGCCACCTTCGACCCCGCGGTGCGCGCCACGCCGTTGTGGACGGCTCCCTGGGGCCTGGGCGTCCCGGCGCAGGACGCGACCGAAGGCGGGACGACGGTCGAGGTCTTCGCCCGGTTCGCCGCCCACGACTGGATCGTCAACTCCCGCAACACGGCGGACGAGACCGTCATCCGCACGCTCGCCTCCTTGGCGGGCTTCACCCCGCGCATCACCCACCGCGCAGACAATCTCGATCTGGTGCAGGGCATGATTACCGCGGGCCTCGGCGTGGGCCTGCTGCCGGCCGGCATCCCCACCTTCCCCGAGGTGCGCCTCGTCCCGCTGACCGCCCCCGACGCGGTGCTGCGCGCGTACGCCGTCGCCCGCCACGGCCGCCTGGACTGGCCCCCGCTCGCCCTGATCACCGACCTCCTCACCCAGCGGTCCGCCCGACCGGATACCGCCGGGGCACCGGGACAGGTTCGGTCCGGTGGGGCGGGTGACCACTAGGCTGCGCCGATGGAACGCGCAACCGACGTGCCCGAGAGTCCCTCCCGGCCTGCGGACCCAGCCCGGGCGAACCACTACGACAGTTTCGCCGCGGCGTACTCGGCGGAAGCCGAGAACAGCCTGGTGAACGCGTACTACGAGCGGCCCGCGATGTTGGCCCTCGCCGGCGACGTGGCCGGCCGCCGGATCCTGGACGCCGGGTGCGGCTCGGGCCCGCTGTCCGCCGCACTGCGCGACCGCGGTGCGATCGTCACCGGCATCGACGCCAGCGCCGGGATGGTGGCACTGGCCAGGCAGCGGCTCGGTGCCGACGCAGCCCTGCACGTGGGCGACCTGAGCGACCACCTGCCGTTCGCCGACGGCGCGTTCGACGACGTGGTCGCGTCGCTGGTGCTGCACTATCTGGAGGACTGGGGGCCGACGCTGGCCGAGTTGCGGCGAGTGCTCAGGCCCGGCGGCCGGCTGATCGCGTCGGTGGAGCACCCCATCGTGGCCTACACCTTCCAGGATCCTCGGCCCGACTACTTCGCGACCACGAGCTATACCTTCGACTGGGCGTTCAACGGGCAGTCCGTCCCGATGAAGTTCTGGCGCAGGCCGTTGCACGCGATGATCGATGCCTTGACCACCGCCGGCTTCCGCCTCACCGTCATCGACGAGCCGCAGCCCGACCCGGCCGCCCGTGAGCTGTTCCCCGACGACGACTTCCGGAGTCTGTCGACCAAAGCCACCTTTCTGTTCTTCGTCGTCGAGGTACCGCCGTCGGCTGGGAACTCGGACGACCTGGGCCCGTCCGGTGGGCCGCGCCGCGGGTGACGAGCGCAGGTCAGTGCTGGTCCACCCGGAACCCGTGACGGTGGTCGGCAGGGCAGGTGAAGATGCGCAAGTCGCCCCACCGGCCGATGATGACGCCGGTCTCGTCGTCGCTGGCCACGGTGAACAGGAGCGTCATGGCCGTGCCGCAGTCTTCGCAGGCAAAGGTTGCGGGCTGCGTCAGGTGCCAGGTCGGCCAGCCGCCGAGTTTCCAGCCGGCGAGGCGGGTGATGGCGTCACCGCCGTCGCCGGTCGCGCGGACCAGTTCCTCCAGCCGCGGATGGAGTTCCGCCGGCAGCTCCTCGCGGAAGGGGAAGTCGGTCACCTGCTCAGGGGTGATGGCGCACGCCCGCGGCAGATAGCCGTCCTCCTCCCACCGCGAGGGCGATGGCAGAGTCGACAACGGGCTGAGCACGTCGGCGGCCCGCCGCCAGCGCAACTCGACCACCGGGCTGATGTCGGCCTGCGGGGCGGGAGGATCCCAGTGTTCGTTGGGACACCAGAGGATCTGCAGGAGGTCGATGTCGGCGGGCCACCAGGGTCCCGGCACGTCGCTGCGGAAGATCTGTGCGACCGGCACCATGGCCGTGGCGGGCACGCCGTCCTCGCTGTTCTCGTCGGGCAGGGAGCATTCGGGCCACGGCTCGTCACTCGGCCACAGCAGCGGGCCGCCGATGGAGCTGCTCCGGTGGTCCGGCTCCGCTTGCTCGGGATGGAGTACGACTGCGTCGCGAGCGTAGGGAGCGAGTTCGGGAAGAGCGGCGAGTATCGCTTCGACTGACGGTCTGGGGGTGCGGGTCATCATGTCTTCCGGTCGGCTGGTCGTAGATCGCTCGCAGCGTATAGGCAGGGTCTGACAGCCGTTCCCCCGCGCGGTTCACCGGCGGGAGCCACAGTCGGTGGATCGTCGAAGTCATCGGCTGATGTGGCGATGCCATCGGATCTCGCCTTCGTGCCGTTCGCCGGTGGCGGTGAGCCCGGCGGCAGTGGCGACGGCGGCGGATGCCCGATGTTCGGGGTGGATGTGCGCGATGACAGTGTGCACCGGCTGCCGGCTGAGCCAGGTGACGAGTCCGCGGGCTGCTTCGGTGGCGATGCCTCTTCCCTGCCACGGGGTCCCCACCACCCAGGCGATCTCGGCGATGGGGCCGCGGCCGGTGGGGCTGACCGTCGCCTGGACCGTGCCTGTCAGGCAGGACTCGGCACGGAGCCGGATCACCCAGTTCAGCCAGGACACGGCCGGGTCGGGAGGGCCTGCGGTCATGCGCCGGTAACGAGCGCGCATGGCTTGCGGGGTGTCCGGAGTGCCGCCGATGAAGGTGTGCAGGGCCGGATCGGACAGCGCCGCGGCCATCTCCTCGGTGTGTGCAACGTGCAGCGGCAGCAGGTCCAGCCGCCTGGTGCTGATGGCCTGGGCCGCAAGGGTACTCACGCCGTGACCATCTCAGGGCGTTCGACGAGTCGGCACACCGGGGCGCCCCTGCGCGCCGTTGCGGACCGCCCGTCGACGCCCCTCGCCGTCGCGCTCGTCAGCCAATTCGACTGTGCAGGAGTTGACTTCGGGCTCCGGTGCGGCGGCCGGCAGCCGCCGTGCGCCTTCCCGGAAGGTCTCGTCCACCGCATCAGCCAGGCGTGGGTGGCCGCCTTCTCCCGAGTGGGTCCGGTCCGCCCTCACCGGCGTCCCAGCGGTCGAGGCGGTCCCGCAGTCGAGCCGGGGTGGTGAAGAGGTGCCCGCGCATCCCGGTTGCTTCGGCGGCGCGGACGTTCTCCTGGCGGTCGTCGACGAAGAGGATGCGGTGCGGCGGATCGGACAGCGCTCGCTGACACCAGTGGTAGGCGGCCGGGTCGGGTTTGGCGTGGCCGATGCGGCAGGAGAAGGCGCAGACGTCGAAGTGGCGGAGCCAGGCGTGGTGGGATGCGTAGTGGCGGGCCAGTTCCTCGGGGATGTTGGAGAGCAGGCCGATCCGCCGGCCGCGCGCCGCCAACTCCTCGACCAGGGCGACCATGGTCCCGTCGACCGCGCTCCAGCTCGCGATGTCGGTGGCGATCAGTGCGGCGATCCGCCGGTCGTCGAAGCGGGTACCGACGCGGTCGGCGACCTGCCGCCAGTAGCCGGGCCCGTCGGTCTCGCCGCGGTCGTACGGCGGGCGCACGGCCCAGTAGGCGTCCCAGAAGTCCGGTGCGGGCACGCCCGCCGTGCGGACCAGGCGCTGTCGGCCGTCGGTGGACTGCGGGCAGGCGAGGACGCCGAAGAGGTCGAAGAGAACGGTGCCGGGCGTCATCGGTCACACCGTCCGAACGGTCACGCCCGCCGCGGTCAGCCGGTCCGTGCGGTCGTCCGGGGCGGCGTCGGTGACGACGGCGTGCAGGGCGGCGGCGGGGGCGACGTGGGCGAGGGCGGTGCGGGAGAGCTTGCCGGCTTCGGCGACGGCGATGACCCGGCGGGCGCAGCCGATCGCGGTGCGTTTGATGGCGGCGTCGTCCAGGTCGTAGGCGGTGAGGCCGTGCTCCGCGGTGAGGCCGCAGCAGCCGAGGACGGCGGTGTCGAAGCGCAGGGCGGTCAGTGACGCCTCGGTCAGCGGGCCGGTTAGCGCGAGTTCCCCGGGCCGGGGTCGGCCGCCCGGCACCAGCAGGGTGAGGTGCGGGCCGTCGGCCAGGGCGTTGACGGCGTGCAGGGAGAGCGGCATGACGGTCAGTCGGCGGTCGCCCAGTGCGCGGGCCACTTCCAGGCAGGTGGTACCGCTGTCGAGGACGACCGACTCGCCGTCGGCGATCAGTCCGGCGACCTCGGCGGCGATCCGCCGCTTGGCCTCCAGTCCCTCCTGGGCGCGCAACGCGAAGGGGGGCTCCGCGCCGCGCAGCAGCAGGCTCCTGGCTCCCCCGCGGTAGCGCTCGATGACGCCCTGGGCGGCCAGCGCCTCCAGGTCGCGGCGGATGGTCATCTCCGAGGCACCGGTCAGCTCGGCCAGTTCGGCGACGCCGATGCGCCCCGCCTCACGTACGGCCTCGGTGATCCGCCTCAGTCGCTCTGTACCGGACATACCCAGATTGAACATCGCGTGTGTTTGAAATGCAAGCTTCCGCACATCTTTCTTGTTCGTTATGTTTGCTTCATGGAGACACGGACACGACCGGAGACGCGCCCGAGCACCTCACCGGGGACCCGGCTGCGGGCCGGGCGGGCGGCGACCTTCGCCTACTTCGCACTCAACGGCTTTCTGATGGGGATGTGGATCGTCCACATCCCCAGCATCGAGCACCGGGTGGGGATCAGCCATGCGGTGCTCGGCTGGCTCCTGCTGCTGCTCGGCGCGGGCGCCTTCGTCGGAATGCAGCTCGTCGGGCCGCTCACCGACCGCTTCGGCGCCCGCACTGTCGTACCCCTCAGTGCGGCACTGTGCAGCCTCACCCTGGTCCTGCCCGGACTGGCCACGCACGCCTGGGCGTTGGGGGCGGCGCTGCTGCTGCTCGGGCTCGGCAACGGCTGCCTGGACGTCAGCATGAACGCGCACGCCGTCCAGGTCGAAGGCGGCTACCGGCGGCCCGTGATGTCCACCTTCCACGCCACCTTCTCCATCGGTGGCGTACTGGCCGCCGCGGCGGGCGCGCGCACCCTCGCCCTGGGCTGGAGCCCGGCGGTGGCCCTCGGCGCGGTGGCCCTCCTGGGCCTGGTCGTCGCCGCCCTGGCCGCTCCGGCGCTGCTGCCGGCCACCAGTCGCCCGAACCGCGCCCCGGACGCGGCACCCCCCGGCTCCACCGGCCCGGATGCCGTCACCGGCTCGGTCCGGGCCCGGCGCGGCACACCCCGCCACATCTGGGTCCTGGCCGCCCTCGCCCTGATGATCATGCTCTGCGAGGGCGTGGCCAACGACTGGAGCGCGCTCCACCTCCGCACGGTCCTGGACGCGCCCGCCGCCACCGCCGCCCTCGCCTACGGGGCGTTCGCCACCACCATGACGCTCGGCCGGCTGCTGGCCGACCGGGCGGCCGCCCGCCTGGGCCCGGTGGCCATCCTCCGCTACGGCGCCGCCACCGCCGCCGCGGGCCTCACCGCGGCGGCCCTCTCCCCCTGGATCCCCCTGGCCCTGGCCGGGTGGGCGGTGTTCGGCGCCGGACTGTCCGGTTGCGTCCCCCAACTCTTCAGCGCCGCCGGCCACACCGACCCGGACAACGCCGGCGCCAACGTCTCGCGCGTCGCCGGCCTCGGCTACCTCGGCATGCTCGCCGGCCCCGCCGTGATCGGCCCCCTGACCCACGTCGTACCGCTCAACCTCACCCTCCTGCTGCCCGTGGCGTGCTGCCTCGTGGCCGCAACCACGGCCGGGATCCTGCGCCCCGGCCGCAGCCCCCGGCACACCGCCGCCGCCCCGGATGACGCCGGTGCGGCGGCCTGACCGGCCACGGACTCCGCGCGGACCGAACCCGCCGACGGGGGCGGCCGGCACCCGTGCGGGGTTCCCGCCACGGCGCCGCGGACCGGCAGTTACCCTCGTCCTCCGTCGATCGTGATTCCAGGGGGCCCGGACCGTGCGCAACGCCGTAGTGACAACCGAAGGTGACCGGATCCGTTGGGTCGAACTGCCGGGCCGGGAGCCGGTCCGCGTCTACCTGCACGGCCTGGGCTCCACCTCCCCCGCCTACTTCACGGAGAGCGCCGTCCATCCGCTGCTGACCGGTCACCGCTCGCTGCTGGTCGACCTGCTCGGCCACGGCATCAGCGACCGCCCGACGGACTTCGACTACACCCTGGAATCCCACGCCGACGCCCTCGCCAACGCCCTGACCGCGGCGGGGGCCACCGGTGCGCAGTTGATCGCCCACAGCATGGGCGGCTCGGTGGCCATCGTCCTGGCCGCCCGGCACCCGCAGTTGGTCTCCCGGCTGGTGCTGATCGACGCCAACCTGGACCCGATTCCGCACCGCCCCGGCGCGGGCGGCAGCAGCGGCATCGCCGGCTACTCCGAGCCGGAGTTCCTCGCCGGCGGCTGGGCGGAGGTGCGCGACCGGGTCGGCGCGCACTGGTGGTCCACCATGCGCCTGGCCGGCCGCGAGGCCCTGCACCGCAGCGCGGTCAACCTCACCCGCGGCACCGTGCCCACCATGCGTGAACTCCTGCTGGACCTGAAGGTTCCGCGCACCTACCTGCTGCCGGCAGCCGACGGCCCGCTCCCCGGCGCCGCCGCACTCGTCGAGGCCGGGGTGGACGTGGTCCCGATCCCGGACTGCGGACACAACATCATGCTGGACAACCCGGACGCCTTCGCCCGGGCCACCGCCGCCGCACTGACCGACCCGGAGCAGGGGTGACGGGCGAGGGGTGACGGGACGACGAGTGGCCAGGCCGCGGACGGCGACCGGCGGCCTCTCCCTTCCTTGGTGGTCGGCTCCGTAACGACCTTGGGGGCAATTGGGGTCGGGGCAGATTGGCCTGGGGTTTCGGCTGATGGATGAGTCAGCAGGTGTTGGTGCGGACGGGCACGAGCGCGGTGCTGGTCCTGCGGCGAGTGGCGCGCCTGACGGAGCGGTCGGAGACGAGGGAGGCGATCGCGGCGTGGGTTTCTCCGTAGCTCTCGCGGCGTCCGGTGTATCGCTGCAGCGGGCGCCACTTCTTCAGCTCGGCGTTGGTGTGCTCGATGCAGATCCTCACCGAGGACTGCCGTCGCTTGGCCTCCCGCCAGGCCCGGTGTTCGCCTTCGCAAGCATCCTCGCCGGGCTTCTTCGGCGGCGCGCTGATCTGGTCGGGGACGGCGAAGCCGCGGGCCGCGAGCAGGAACCGTATCTCCCGCACCGCCGCCGAGACGGTGGAGCGGTCCACCCCGTACAGATCCGCCAACGCGGCGTGCGGCAGCTGGTGACGCAGGCAGATCAGCGTGACCAGCAGCCGGTCGGTGAACACCAGCTTCACCTTGCGTCCCGCCCCGGCCAGGCGCTTCCGAAGACCCCCACGCCACTCGGCCCGATCCGACTCCCGCGCCGCCTCCCAGGGTGTCGCCAACTGGACTATCAGGTCGGCGAAGTGTTGGCGTGTCACACCAGTGAAGGCGTGATGGGACAGGGCGACACGATCCAGGGCAGCAGTCACATCTCCCGATCGTGCCGCCCGACTCTGACATTGCGTCAGCCTCGCTCAGAAGCTGTGCGATACGAGCTCCAGCCGCAACCGAACGTAGTCACAGTCCAGCGGTCCTGGACAGCGCACTCCGTCCGGCCGCCACCCATTTCGGGCGTAGAAACGCTGCGCACGGGTGTTGGACGCCCAGCACTCCAGCACACCCTCGGCGCAGCCGGCGGCCGCGGCCAGCGCAACGAACTCCCGGTGCAGAGCCCCACCCACCCCGCGCCCCCAGGCGTGCGCCAGTACCCCGATCTGGTACAGCTCGTAGTACGTCGAGGAGTCCAGGTCTTCGTGGTGCGGTGGCCCGGCAGCAAGCAGCCCGACCACCGTCCCGTCCAAGTCTTCCGCGACCAGCGTGGCGCGCGCCGGCGCGGCCAGCACCCTCGTCCAGGCGTCGCGCCGTTCGCCCCATGCACTCGGGTCGGCGAGTTCCTCCTCGGGCATGCCGCCCGCGGTGTAGTACGCGGTCCGGGTCCGGGTGTGCACGTCGGCAAGGACGTCGGCGTCCTCGGCGGTCGCCTCACGCAGTCGGACACCTTGTTTCATGCCCCTCAGGACGCCTGCACCCACCCGACTGGTTCCTCCACGGGCCCCATCGGCGGCCAAGCATGACTCGCGATGGAGGACCCGCCGCGATCCTCACGACGAGACGCCCGGCTGCCAGCACGACAGCAAGATCGATCAGAGGATATGACTCACCTCCTCAATTGCCCCCAAGGTCGTAAGTCCTTCGGGGGTTGACTCCGGAGCCGGTGTGGTGCCTGGTGTCTGGTCCGCTCAGGTGCCCGAGGTTGGCGAGGTACTACTTGTCGTTGCCGGCGAGGTAGAGGGTGAAGCCCGAGCCGAATGATCAGCGTGCTACTGTCCGCGGCATGAGCCCGGGCAACGTCGATCGCGTCGACCAGGACGCACCCCAGTTCGGCGAGGATCAACGGGCCAGCCATGGTTCGTTCGCCCTCGATGTGACCTTCTCCGCTCCGCCCGAGCGGGTCTACGCGGCGTTCGCCGAACCCGAGCTTCGCGTCCGCTGGTTCCGCCTCCCAGGCGAGTCCCAGACGGCCGAACACGAACTGGACTTCCGCGTCGGCGGCGGCGAGACGGCCCGCAACCTCTTCGTTTCCGGGGACATCCAGGAGCGCCTGGAGTACCGTTCGCGGTTCGTCGACCTGGTCCCGGCGCGGCGCCTGGTGTACGTCTACGAGGCACACGTGGACGGCGTGCGCCGCTGGGTCTCCCTGGTGACGATCGAACTCACCGCACAGGACGGCGGAACCCGCCTCGACTGGACAGAGCAGTACACCTACCTTGTCCTGAGCGGCGACGGCATGCAGGACACCGCCCACCTCCGCGGCGGCACCAGGCTCATCCTCAACGGCCTCGCCACCGTCGTCGACCCCGAGCGCTACCGCGCCTGAGGTGACCCCGGAAACCTGGACACACGGATTCATGCCCGATGCCAGTGACTTGGTGGTCGGCTCGGTTGTCCTTCGGGGGTTGGCGTGGGAGGCGGTGCTGTGGCTGGCGTGTGGTCAGGTGTCGAGGGCGGCGAGGTGGAGTCGGCAGGCGCAGTCGAGCGCGTCTGCGGGGGTGCTTGTTGGGCTGCCGGTGGGTAGCAGGGCATCCTCCAGGATCCCTACGCCAGTGCCAAGCGGGTGTTCTGGATCGTGGGCAACGGCTCCTCCCACCGCGGCCAGAAGGCCGCCGACCGGTTGGCCGCGGCGTTCCCGAATGCGGTGATGGTCCCCCCCGTGCACGCTTCATGGTTGAACCAGGTGGAGGTCTACTTCTCCGTCGTGCAGCGCAAGGTCGTCTCACCCAACGACTTCACCGACCTGACCCACGTCGGGGACCGGCTCCGAGCCTTCGAAGACCGCTACAACGCCACGGCACAGCAGTTCCAGTGGAAGTTCACACCTCCGGCCTGAACGATCTGCCGGCCAGGCTCGACCAGCACACCGCCGATCACCAGGCAGAATCCTCCACCGCGCTGGCAGCGTGATCAACCCTCGAAGGATTTACGAACTCGACCGCTTAGGGACCGAGCGGCCCGGCCCGGGCCGCAGGCAGCCCTCCCCACCAACTCTTCGACGGTGCCCGGCGGCTCAGTCGCGCCGGTCCTTCGTCCGTCCGGCCTTCCGCCAGAGCAGCGTCATGCCGCACGCCAGGACACCGAGGGCCGCGATCACGATGACGATCTTGATGACGCGGTCCAGCAACAGGTGCGCAAGGAGGTCGGACGACCCCGCGGCGAGGCCGGTCATCGCCGGCCGTCCCGCTGCCGCGACCCGGACGTACCGCGCCTTCCGCCGCCCTCGAACCGTCGGGCGGCGGCACGCAGCCCGGCGCGCACCACGGGGTCGGCGTACCGGCGGACGTCGTCGAGCCGCCCGCGGCGCTTGAGGGTCAGCGCGACGGCGAAGACCAGCAGCGCCAGCACCACCACGCCGCCCACGATCACACCGAACCTGACGAGCATGAAATTGAGGTACGTCTCCACGAGGAAGCCTCCACCCGTTCTGTCACACCTGTGATATTTCCCTGCCACTCCGTTGTATCACAGGTGTGATAGAACGGTGCCATGCCCAAGCACGTGGATCCGGAGGCCCGCCGACGCCTCGTGGTCGACGCACTGTTCCGCGTCGTCGTCCGAGACGGTCTGCAACGCACCTCGCTGCGCGCCGTCGCCGCCGAGGCGGAACTCAACATCGGCTCCCTGCGGCACTACTTCGCCAGTCAGCACGACCTGATGCAGTTCGCGATGCAGTCGATGATCGACCGGGTCAGCAGCCGCCTGCTCGCGCACCTCAAGCCGATCGACGGCCTCAGCCGCCGCCCCCGCACGGAACAACTCCGGCTCGCCGCCGCACTCCTGGCCGAACTCCTGCCCCTCGACGAGAACCGGCGCGCCGAGGTCACCGTCTTCCTGGACTTCAACGCCGCCGCCCGCACCAACCCGGCGTTCGGCGACCTGTCACGCAAGGCCGCCCGAGGCACCAGACGACTGGTGCGCGGCGTGCTCACCCGGCTCGACGACGCGGGCACCCTGCGCCCCGGCCTCGACCTCACCATCGAGACCGAGCGGCTGACGGCACTCCTGGACGGACTCGGCCTCAGCGCCGTCCTGCACCCCGACGTCCTCGATCCGCAGACCTGCGGCGATGTGCTGGTGACCCACCTCGGCGGTCTGTCGCTGCCCGGTGATATCGCACCGCTGGCACGGTAAGGACCGCCCGGACAACGAGACTTCCGGAAATCCCGGAACCGCCGGAGTCCCCGGAACCTCCCCACCTCCGGGGCTTCCGGGGCTTCCGGGGCTTCCGGGGCTTCCGGGGCTTCCGGGGCTTCCGGCGACGAGCAACGAGCAACGAGGAGACATGATGCAGCACTTCATCCGGCCCGAGGGCGCACCGCCGGTCAACGGCTACAGCCATGCGGTGGCCTTCGCCGGGCCGATGGTCGTGGTCTCCGGCCAGGTCCCCCTGGACCAGGACGGCCGACTGGTCGGTGAGGGGGACGCCGAAGCCCAGATACACCAGATCTACGCGAACCTGGCCACCGCTCTGAAGGCGGCCGGCTCCGGCCTCGACCACATCGTCAAGCTGACGGTGTACCTCACCGACCTCGCGGACCTCGACGCGTTCCGTCGCGTCCGGGACCAGTACCAGGATGCCGCACGCCCCGCGGCCTGTTCGCTGGTCCAGGTCTCCGGCCTGGTCAACCCCGCGTTCCGGGCCGAGGTCGAGGCGTGGGCGGTGGTACCGGCGGCCTCCTGAGGGCACGGCCGCCGGACGGTCGCCGCGCTGAGCCGGTTGTCGTGTGACGGGTGACTGGTGACTGGTGACGGGTGACGGGTGGGAATGCCCAGTTCGGTCGGCGCGTGACGCGTGAGAATGCGCAGCATGGACATCCGACAGTTGGCGCTGATCGAGCCGGCGCGCGCTGCCGTGCGCAGTCTGGAGACGGCACGGGCGAGCGTTGCCGCCGTACACGAGCTGCGGGACGGGCGACTGGACGTGGCGTCGATGCCGTCGCAGGCGGTCGAGCCGCTGACGACCATGGTGCGCGCCTTCAGCGGGCGCTATCCGGGGGTGTCCGTGGCGGTCAAGGCGGCCTTCACCTCCCGGGACGTGGTGGACATGGTGCGCACCGGCGCGGCCGAGCTGGGGCTGCTGGCCGTGCCGGGCCCACTGCCGGAGGGGGACGTCGTCGCGCATTCAGTCGGTGAGCAACGCTTCGTGCTGGTGGTGCGCGGCGGCGTCGACGGTGCTCCGTTCGTCGGCCGACAGACCGTGAAATGCGAGGAGCTGGAAGGCCAACGGCTGATCGTCGGGCAGCGGGGAACCGGGATGCGGGCGTATGTGGACGGGCTGCGGGAGCGCGGGATCACCTTCAGTGTCGCCGCCGAGACCGAACACCGAGTGTCCGTGCTCCCGCTCGTCCTGGCCGGAGTGGGAGTGGCGGTGCTGGCCGAGTCCTGGCGCGGCCTGGCCGAACGGGCCGGCGCCCGGGTGCTGGACATCGAACCGCGGACCACGCTGCGGATCGGGCTGGTCAGCCGTCGCTCCGGGTTGTCCCCGGCGGCACGGGCGTTCGTGACGACCGCCCTGGACTCGTCGACCCCCGGCAACTGATAGGCGCGGCCGATGACGCAGATCGGGATTGCGTCTTGGACGGGCCGAGCGGCGATTGCTGCAATCGGACGCATGACCACCCATCACATCGCCCTCATTCCCGGCGACGGCATCGGCACCGAGGTGCTGCCTCCGGCGCGGCGCGTGCTCGACGCCGTCAGCTGCCGGCACGGCTTCGGCCTCTCCTACACCTCATACGACGACTGGTCGTGCGCGCGGTATCTGCGGGAGGGCGCCATGATGCCCGAGGACGGCCTCGACCGGCTGCGCGACCAGGACGCGATCCTGCTCGGCGCGGTCGGCCACCCGGACGTACCGGACCATGTGTCGCTGTGGGGGCTGCTGATCCCGATTCGCCGCACCTTCCGGCAGTACGTCAACCTGCGGCCGATCCGGGTGTTCGAGGGCGTCGAGAGCCCGGTGCGCGGTGCGGTCCCCGGGGCGGTGGACCTCGTGGTGGTCCGCGAGAACACCGAGGGTGAGTACAGCGAGGCCGGCGGGCGGCGCAACCGGGGCTTCCCCGAAGAACTGGCCGTGCAGGAGGCGGTGTTCACCCGGGCCGGGGTGACCCGCGTGGTGGACTACGCCTTCGGCCTGGCGGCGGGCCGGAGCGGGCGGCTGACCTCGGCCACCAAGTCGAACGGCATCGTGCACACCCTGCCGTTCTGGGACGAGCTGGTCGCCGAATGCGCCACCGGCCACCCCCGCGTCGCCTGGGACCAGGAACACATCGACGCGCTGGCGGCCAAACTCGTCCTCGATCCGGCCCGTTACGACGTGATCGTCGCCTCCAACCTGTTCGGGGACATCCTCAGCGACCTGGCCGCCGCCGTGGCCGGCTCGATCGGCATCGCCCCGGCCGCCAACCTCAACCCCGAGCGCGAGTTCCCCTCGATGTTCGAGCCGGTGCACGGCTCCGCACCCGACATCGCCGGCCTGGGCGTCGCCAACCCCCTGGGGGCCATCTGGTCGGCGGCCCTGATGCTCGACCACCTGGGTCACCGGGAGGCGGCCGACGACATCACCCGCGCCTTCGCCTCCGTCCTGGCCACGACGGACGTCCGCACACCGGACCTGGGCGGCACCGCCGGCACCGCGGACTTCACCGACGAACTGCTCCGACTCCTTTGATCGGTAGGGCAGTTGAAGTCGTGATGGATGCCTGGTTGCCGAGGTGGCGGCCGGCCGCCGGGAGGTTCCTGACGTCCGTGCCCGGGCGGTCGGGTGGAGCGCACTACACCTCGTCCGGTGGACAGGGCTCGACGGGGCATTGGGGTGCCGGCCGGATTCTGTCGCGCGACGGGTCTCCGTAGCGTCGCTTTCATGATCAATCATTCAGCGGCAGGCCAGCCCGTGCGAAGGCGTCGCGGGCCCGTGGTGTACCTGGCGATCGCCTGTCTGGGCATGTGGGTGGCGATGTCGCCGCTGCTGCTCGGCGGCTTCCAGCGCGGTGACGCGCGGGAGGAGACCGGTGCACTGGCGGAGGTCTGCATCACCGCGGCGATGTGCGCGCCCGCGCTCGCCGCGCTCCTCGTGATCCGCCTGATCGAGCCCGGTGGCCGGGTGCGGGACGCGCTCGCGCTGCGCTGGCCGCGGCCGTGGGGACGCGGCGTGCGGCACTGTCTGGCAGGGCTCGCCGTGCCCGCCGGCCTGACCGTCGCCGCGCTCGCCATGGGCGCCGCCGCGGGGGCCTATCCGGTGGGTGAGCTGCGATGGAGCGCGGTGGCCGGTTGGTCGGGCGGCATGGTGGTGCAGATCGTGGTGTCGCTGCCGCAGTTCTTCGGCGAGGAACTGGGCTGGCAGGGCTACCTGTTCCCGCGACTGGCCCGGGGCGGTGGCGGGAAGCGCCTGGTGTCGGCGTATCTCCTCACCGGCTGCGCCTTCGCGCTCTGGCACCTGCCCACACTGTTGATGGGCGGTCAGTATCCGGGCCGGCCGTGGTACGTCGCCGTGCCCGCGATGCTGGTGAGTTGCACGCTCGTCCTGCCGGTCTTCACATGGCTGCGGCTGCGCTCCGACTCGGTCCTGCCCGCCGTCCTCGCGCACGCCTTCGTCAGCACGGCGAGCGTCGGCATGGTCAAGCGGTTCGCCGACCCCGACGCCGCGCTGGACCCGCTGCGCATGGGTCTCACCGGCTGGCCCGGTTGGATCGTGATGGGCGCGCTGGTCGCGTTCCTGGCCCTGACGGGCCGGCTCCGCATGCCGCCCCGCGTCCCGGCCTCCCGCACCCTCGGCGAATGAAGACCGCCCCCATCACTCCCGCCCCCAGTCCCAGTCACGGTGCCGATGCCGCCGCCGGCCGGCCGAACCTCCCTGCGCACGGTGCGGCCGAGGTGCTCGCGGAAGGGCGTCACCAGGTGTCGACGGCGTCGATGAGCACCAGGTGGTAGCCCACCTCCTGAAGCGTCAGCCAGCACTCCCACATCTTCCGGGTGGCCCCGTCGCCCCACGGATTGCCCAGACAGATCCGGCCGCCGACCGGGTCCACGTCCTTGATGAAGTAGGCGTGGTTGGCGGCCAGTCGGCCGTCCGCGATCGTCTCGCGGTCGCTGGTGCCGGGTGTGGTGGCGACGAGTGCCTGACCGCGCGCCCTGCGATCGGCGATCTCCTGGACGAGCCATGGTGAATTGAGGTCGAGCCGCTGTCCCTCGCGACCGGTGATCAGGGCCAGCGCGACGGCGACGCTGCCGCCGCTCGCGACGTCGTGGTAGTTGCCGAGCAACTGGGCGGCGGCCTTCTCGAAGTAGCCCGGCCAGGTCTCCGCGTAGCGGGCATCGTTGGTGTGGCCCTTGGCGCCCCACAGACCGCCATGGCCGTACGGCAGGTCGGGCACCAGCGTGATCGCCACCGGGCTGCCCTGGTCGTAGAGGGTGACGGTGACGGTGACCGTGCCGTTGGCCTCCAGCCGGAGGTGGCGCGGGGCGTACTGCGCGTTGGCCTGGAGCACGGCCTGCATGCTGGTCAGCAGCCAGCAGGTGTCGAACCGGCCCTGGCCCATGTCCTGCCAGGACATCGCCTCGGTCGAGGCCGAGACCCACTGCCAGTTCTCGGTGACGTACGCGCCGTCGACCTGGGCGAACGGCCCCTCGGGCAGTACCCAGCCGTGGTCGCCGCAGTCGCACCCGGCATCGTAGTCGGGCTGACTGCACGGCATCCCGGTGCCGACCAGCATCGCGCCGTACGGGCTGACCGTGCGGAGCAGCCAGCTGAAGAGTTCCTGCTGCCGCCGCCAGTCGTAGGCGGGCGCCCCCTGCGCGTCCTCGACGTGGGCGAGGGAGTCCCAGCGGTCCAGGCCCTGGGTCCCGAACCGGCGGATCACCATGTCGAGTTCGGTGGGCGGCAGCGGCATCAGCAGATTACCGACCTGGTCGAGCAGTGACCTGGCGCTGTACTGCTGCTCGTCGGCGAACAGCACACCCCATGCCTGGCGGCCGACCGCTTCGGCCCGTTGCGGGTCCGGCGGGGGACCGGCTGGCTGCCAGGGCATTTCGACCACCGGGTGGCCGCCCCGCACGTACTGGAGCCGATCGAGTCCGGCGCTGTCGCTGAATCCCTGCACCACGCCCACGGCGTCCATCAGCGCGCGGCCGCCGGGAATGAAAGGTGCGGCGACATCGGCGACCTGGCGCCAGTTGTTGCGGTGGTATCCCATGTGTTCTCCCCCGTCCGTCTCCACCCGGCCAACGAACGTACGCGGGTGGTCCGGCGGCCCGGTCGGCGACCCTGCTCAGGGCTTACTGACCGTTTCAGATTGGGTCGAAACGCTCAGTGAGCCGGATGTCAGTGGGGCCGCATAGGGTCCGGCCCATGGCTGACACTGAACTGACGACGCTGCTCGGCGTCCTGAACAGCAAGCGCAAGCACGTCCTGGGCATCCTGGAGGGCCTGGACGAGGAGGCTCTGCGGCGCCCGGTTCTACCGTCCGGCTGGACATGCCTTGGACTGGTGCACCATCTCGCTCTGGACGACGAGAAGTTCTGGTTCCGTGCGGTCGCCGCGGGGGAGCAGGCGGCGATCGAAGAGATCCTCGGCTCCGGGGAGAACGCGTGGCAGCCCGCCCCGGAGAAGACAGCCGAGGAGATCTTCGCTCTCTACCGGAAGGAAGGGGAGCTCGCCGACACCTTCCTGGCCGGCGCCGACCTGAACGCGGCCCCGAGCTGGTGGCCGGACTTCTTCGGCAACTGGCGCCTCGACAACCTGCGCGAGGTCATCCTGCACGTGATCACCGAGACCGCCACCCACGCCGGCCACTTGGACGCCGTGCGCGAACTCATCGACGGCAGGCAGAGGTTGGTTGTCACCTGACGGAAGGGCCGATCTGCTCTGCCGACCAAGATCGTCAAACGCGAGGTCCAGAGCTCAACTCGTTCTGAAACGATCAGTTGGTCCTCGGCCCGCCGCGGTGCACGGCCGCCGCCCCCTGCGCCCGGCCGACCGGCGCCCGGGACGCCGAACCCGCGTCACAGTCCGGCGGCTCGAAAGCCGCCGGACTGTGACGGGCGTTGGTGACACTTGGTGGTGGCGCCTGGTGACGGCAGTCGGTGGTGGCGCTCGGTTACGCGACGGCTTTCCGTGTCACCGCGTGCTCACCGTGCCTGGCGCCGGTTCGCATCGCCTCAGGGCGTGAAGGCCGCGGTGCCGTTCGGGGTGCCGAGGCCGGTCGGGCCGTCGTAGCCGTCGCCCGCGGTGCAGAGGTACGACGGCGAGCAGGAGCCGTTGGAGCCGGACGTGACGTCGTTCAGCGCCGAAGCGTGGGAGTAGGGGTAGGAGGCCGGGGTGTCGGACGCGCCCGGGGTGCCCGCGAGGGCGTAGACGCCGGCGATGAACGGGGCGGAGGCGCTGGTGCCGCCGTACACGTTCCAGCCGCTGGCCTGGTAGCTGTCGTAGACCGCGAGGCCGGTGGCCGGGTCGGCGACCGAGGCGACGTCCGCGACGGTGCGCTTGGCGCAACCGGTGTCCTGTTGCCAGGCCGGCTTGGCGTCGTACTGGGAGCAGCCCGAGCCGGCGCCCTCGCCGCCTGCCGAGGAGCCCCAGACGCTCTCGCTCCAGCCACGGGCACTGCCGTCCTGCTGGAGTGACGTGCCGCCGACCGCGGTGACGTACTGCGAGGCCGCCGGGTACTCGACGCCGTAACCGCTGTCACCGGAGCTGACGGTGATCGCCACGCCCGGGTGGTTGAAGTACTGCTCGTCGGACGTGGTGTCGGTCGAGTCCTCCGGACCTCCGTAGCTGTTGGAGACGAACTTGGCGCCCATGGTGACCGCGCGGTTCACCGCCGCCCCCAGGTCGTCCATGCTGGCGCTGTTCGCCTCGACCAGCAGGATGTGGCAGGAGGGGCAGGACGCGCTGACCATGTCGACGTCGAGGGATATCTCCCCGGCCCAACCGGCGTCCGGCGCCGGGTAGCTGGTGCCGCCGTTCTGGTCGACCTTCTGGAAACAGCCGTTGGCGGTGGAGCATTCCGGCAGGCCGTACTGGGAGCGGTAGGTCGCCAGGTCCTGTTCGGCGTTGGGGTCGTCGTTGGCGTCGATGATCGCCACGGTCTGACCTGAGCCGCCCGACTGGGGCAGGTTGTAGGCGCTCTGCAGGTCACTGGGGCCGAAGCCGGAGGGGGCGACGTGCGGCCGCAGCGACAGATGCTGTTTGACGTCGGTGCGGGCCACCGCGTTGCAGGCCATGTAGCCGGGCTTGGCCGGTTCCGCACACAGCCGGTGGATGGGGACGTTGGCGTGGGCCGCGGATGCGGTGGTGGACGTGTGGGGTGCGGGCGCCGCCGGTGCGGCGTGGGACGGGCCGGCGGCGATCACGCCGCCGATGACGAGGGTTGCCGCCGACAGCAGGGTCGGGACGGCGCGACGCGCCAGTCCGCTCGTGCGATCGGATCTGCCCTTTCGTAGGGAACGCAAGGGAACGACCTCCGTGGGGGAAGTGGCCGACGGTCGACGCTCCGGAGACACCTGCCGTGCCATGCTCTTCGGTGCAGAGATGTCAAGAACATGACACGTTGCGGCAGATGCAGCCATGACGCCCCGTCAGGGGTGCGTCAGTCCGCCGGTGATGAGTTGCGCACGTGCACTCACTGATGCCACCCCGGTGAGTGGTGGCTTTATGGAAAAGTAGTGAACCCTGCGTCAAGGAGACACCGAGCTACGGCAAAGGCTTGCCCTGGGTCCGTGGAACGCCCTCGCCGCCCTGCCCCGGCCTTCCGGACCCGCGTCGAACGATGCGGACGCCGACCGGACACCGACCGGACGCCCCGAAGTGGCGGCGCGCCGCACATCGCCCGGTTCGGCGAGGCCCACCGCACTCTCCCCGGCCGCCGCTCCCCTCCCCCACGCCGCAACCGCAACCGCCACAGCCACAGCCACAGCCACAGCCACAGCCACAGCCACAGCCACCCCGACCGCGACCGCGGTCAGGCGGTTCCCGATGCGGTCGGCCGCAGCAGCTCGGCGGCGAAGTCCCCGGCCGTGCGCGGCGCTCGACCGAGGACGCGCTGGACTCCGTCACCCAGTCCCGCCACGCCCTCGCGGCGGTAGTTCGCGTACAGGTCGTGCAGTCCGTCGACGATCCGGGGCGCAACCCCGCGCTCCGCCAGCCCGGCGCGCCAGGCATCGTCCAGCGGTACGTCGACATACCGCACCGGCGTGCCGAGCGCGGTTGCGAAGGACGCGGCGAGCTCGGCAAGGGTCAGTGCCGCGGGGCCGCTGATCTCGATCTCGCCGCCGGTGGGACGGTCCGCGAGGAGTTCGGCGACCGCGACCTCGGCGATGTCCCGAACGTCGACATAGCCGCGCGCACCGGGCCCGGCGGGGTCGGCCAGCGTGCCCCGTGCGAGGGCGGGTGCGGACGGCAGGAAGTTCTGCAGAAAGCGGTCGGGTTGCAGGACCGTCAACTCCTCGACGCCGGCGGCGCGCAGGCGGTCGGCGATGACGTCGTGGTTGCCGGTGACCGCGTCGGGAACGAGGTCACCGCCGAACCGCCGGGCACCGAGCTTGACGATCCGCCGGGCACCGGCTTCGACGGCGGCCACACCGAGCGCGGTCTCCGCGGCGATCTGGCCCTCGGCGAAGGGGTGCGCGAGGAAGAGGCGGTCCACGCCCACGACCGCACGGCGCACATCCGCGGCGTTCGCGGCATCCCCCCGGAAGACCTCACCGCGCACCGACCCGTCCAACGCCCCGGCGCTCGCCGCCGAACGCACCAGGAACCGCACATCGCTCCGGTCGCGCAGCGCCTCGGTCACATACCGGCCGACCGCTCCGAGCGGCGTGGCCACCAACACAGTCATCGACGGCTCCCTCCCTCGACACCATCCAGCACGACGGGCGCTACGGAGCGCCCTGCAACACCCTTTGCGGGTCGGTGAGGTGAACCGCATCGGCGCGGCGCCCTCCCGTGCCCGGGCGGCGCGGCGGACCTCGCGCCGACCACTGCGGACGTGACATGCGCGCGGCGCCGCAGGCCGGGAGGCATGGAGCCGCCCAGGCCCGGAGACCAGGCCACGCCAGGCCGGGCTTCCTACAACGTCTGTCCGAGCAGGGCGACGAACTGGGCGATGCGCTGCTCGTCGCGCTTGTAGTGGGTCCACTTGCCCACTCGGGTCGCCCGCACCAGCCCCGCCCGCTGCAGTTCGGCCATGTACGCCGACACCGTTGACTGGGCGAGCCCCGCCTTGGCCTGGATGTGGCTCACACAGACACCCACCTCGACCGGGTCGGCGATCGGCTGCATGCCTGCGAAGTGGCGCGCGGGATCCCGCAACCACAGCAGCATCTGCAACCGCATCGGGTTCGACAACGCCCGCAACGCATCGACCAGGTCGGGATCCGGTGAGGTCGCAGTCGCCGTCGCGGTGTCCGTCATGGAACCAGCGTACAGGCCGCCACCGACGTTTCGAAGAATCTCGATGCGAGGTCACCGCAGCTGCACCGCGGAAGATCAAGCACCCCCGCCGCGCGGCAGCAGCGCCTCCCCCAGCCTGCGCCAGTACGGCAGCGCGGAGCGGCCCGGCTCGATCCCGATCACCTGCACGCCGACGTGGTCGGCGCCCGCCTCCACGTGGCCGTGCAGCTTCTCGACGATGGCGTCCAGGTCCCCCCAGAACACGAAGTCGTCGACGAGCCGGTCGCTGCCGCCGTGGGCGATCTCCTCCTCCGCGTAACCGAGGCGACGGAACTTCGCGATGTTGTACGGGGTCGCCAGGTAGCCCTGGAGGTGCTCGCGGGCGACGGCGCGGGCCGTGGCGGGGTCGGACTCGAACAGCACCGGGTGCTCCACCCCGAGGAACGCGTCCGGGCCGAGGATCTCCCGCGCCTGCGCGGTGTGCGCCACATTGACGTGATAGGTGTGCGCACCGGCCGAACGGTCGCGCGCCAGCTCCAGCATCCTGGGTCCGTACGCGGCCAGGACCCGGCGCATCGGGGCCCGGGGCGCAGGGTTGTCGGACGCGAGGGCGTCCATCTCGTCGAGGTACTCGACCATCGCCGCAACGGGCTTGACCCCGGGCCGCGGCTCGCCGCCGAATCCCAGGCCGAGCACATGCCGGTCGGGATAGGCATCGGCCAGGAGGAGACTCGCGCCGTACGCCGAGCGGGCACCGCGGGACCAGATCCGGGCGATGCCGTTGACGACGTGCATCCGCTCGGTACTGGACAGCAGGAAGCCGGCGTGCGTGAGCGCCTCGCGTCCGCCGACCTCAGGGATCCAGAACGCCCGCCACCCCTGCTCCTCCACTTCCTGGATCGACTCGCGCAACTGCGCCGCCGGCTGGTTCTCGAAGTCGAAGGTGTAGATCCCGAACGTTCCGAGATCCAGCCCGTCAATGCCACCCATGGCGCATCCCCTCGTGCACGTCGCCGACACTCCGCCGCCGATCAAGAACGCATCGAACTATCGCAGAATTTCGATGTGACACGCAAGTCACCTCGCCACGCCGCGACGTCCGCGATCCGGGCCGATGGACGCCCGTCCCATGGGCGAAGGTGCCTGGAGAAATCCATAAGGGGCACCCGGGCGCCGTTCCCGTGATCTGATGTGCGGGTCCGGCAACGGGAGGGGATGACCGATGGATTGGGCTCGAACCGCTTCACTGATGGCGGCGACGATCACGATGGGGCTGGTGGCGGGCCTCCTCTACGGCTACGCCTGCTCGGTGATGCCCGCGCTGCGCCGGACGGACGACCGGACGTTCGTCGAGGTGATGCAGCGGATCAACGTGGCGATCCTCAACGGGTGGTTCTTCCTCGGCTTCGTCGGCACGCTGCTGCTGACCGGACTGGCGTTGGCACTGCATCTGGTCGGCACACGACGACCGGCCCTGTACCCGGTCGTCGCCGCCTTCGTCCTGTACCTGTCCGTGTTGGGCGTCACGCGCCGCTTCAACCTCCGACTCAACGCCGAACTGGCCGCCGCCGGACCGCCCGGGCAACTCGCCGATCCCGCACCGGTGCGGCAGCGCTTCGAGGCCGCCTGGGTGCGCTGGCACACCGTGCGCACGGTGTCGGCCACCGTCGCACTGGGCTGCCTGTGCTGGGCACTGGCGCTGGACTGAGCCGCGCCGGGTGACGCACGGCGCCCCGGTCCCGCTCAGGCATCGAGTCCACCGCGCCGGACGAGCTGGCGGGCGATGACGTTGCGTAGGATTTCGTTGGTGCCCTCGCCGACGATCATCAGCGGCGCGTCGCGGAAGTAGCGTTCGACGTCGAATTCGGTGGAGTAGCCGTAACCGCCGTGGATGCGGACGGCGTTGATGGCGATGTTCAGAGCGGTCTCGGAGGCGAAGAGCTTGGCCATACCCGCTTCCATGTCGACGCGCCGTCCGGCGTCCGCCTCCCGGGCCGCGTAGAGGGTGAGCTGACGAGCGGCGGTCAGCGAAGTCGCCATATCGGCAAGGTAGTTGGCGATCGACTGGTGTTGCCAGATCGGCTTGTCGAAGGTCTCCCGCTGCTGGGCGTAGGCCAGCGCGTCCGCCAGTGCCGCGCGCCCGACGCCGAGTGCCCGGGCGGCGACCTGGAGCCGGCCGGTCTCCAGCCCGTTCATCATCTGCCCGAACCCCTTGCCCTCGACGCCGCCGAGCACGGCGTCGGCCGGTGCCCGGTAGTCCTCGAAGGTCAGCTCGCAGCTCTCGACGCCCTTGTAGCCGAGCTTGGGCAGATCGCGGGAGACCGTCAGACCGGGGCCGTGCTCGACGAGGCGGTGACGCTCCTTGGGTGGATGCGGAGTGCCTGGAGCTATCAAGGGTCCTGGTGCCTGGGCGAGTTCCGGAAGATGCGGGAGAGGTGGAAGTTCGTCGATGCGCAGTGCTCCGCCGAGCACGTAGACGGATACGGATACGGATACGGATACCTCGGAGGGTTGGAGTCCCCGGCGGAGTGGGAGTCCCTGGCACCGGCCTTGACCGTCATCCCTGGCGGCAGGAGGCTTCGCGCGATGTCAACGCTGTCGAAGCCCCCTGCCGCGGCGGCGCCTACTCGGGCCGGTTGCCGCGGCGCCGGCGCGCCAACAGGGCCGTACCGCCGACCACAAGGCCGATGACCAGCACCTTGGCGGCCCCGTAGAGGTGCGGCAGTCCGTCCAGCCAGTCGGGAGCACGCAGAAAGACGACCGCCCCGATGCCGAGGCCGAGCAGGACGAGCACCCCACCACCGACCGGCCCCAGCCCCGCCCACCACGGGTCACTGCCGACCGGCATCGGGTCCTGGGCTTCGGGCTGCTTGTCGGTCACGAACTCTCCTTCGTCTACGTTCACCACGACGGTTCGGTCACTCGCGTCGCGTTGCGGAATCCCGCGTTTCAGACATCACATCAGGGCAGCTGCGACCATGAACACGCCCGGCGCAACCGACTCCCCCGGAACGAGACGCCGATGGCGGCCCACGGGTTGCCTTCTGCGATCATCGCCGTCGGCCACGGCCTGCCGTATCAGCACGGCCGCCCCGGCCGGTACGCCATCGACCCGCCCGCCCCCTCCGGAGACAGACACCATGACACGACCCACAACCCAGCAGACCGAACAGACCGAACAGACCCAGCAGATCGACCAGGCCGAGCAGACGGAGAATACCGAACAGGCCGCGCAGATGGATGAGTTCGAGCAGGCCGGACGATCCACGCGGGACGACGCCACGGCGGTCCACCGGCCATTCGACGCGGAGTTCTTCCGCGATCCCCATCCGGTGTACGCCCGGCTGCGGAGCTTAGGCCCGGTCCTCAAGGTCGCCCTGCCCGACGGAACCCGGGCCTGGCTCGTCACCCGCGAGGAGCACGTCCGGGCCGCCTTCAGCGATCCGCGGCTGTCGGTGAACAAGGCGCGTTCCCGCAACGGCTACCAGGGCTTCTCCCTGCCGCCCGCCCTGGACGCCAACCTCCTCAACATCGACCCCGACGACCACCTCCGTCTGCGCCGGCTGGTCTCCAAGGGGTTCACGCCGCGGCACGTCGAGCGGCTCCGCGGCCGTGTCGTCGCGGCGGCCGCCCACTACGCCGACCGCCTGGCCGACCGTCTCGCGGAGCACGGAGAGGCCGATCTCGTCGCGGAGTTCGCGAATCCGCTGCCGCTGGTCGTCATCGGCTACCTCCTGGACGTTCCCGAGCCGGACAGCAGGGCGTTCTCCGGTTGGGTCGACGCCATGTTCGCGCCTGCGCACCCCGGTCACACCGCCGAGGCCATCGAACACATCCACCGCTATCTGCTGGGCCTGATCGGGGTGCGCCGGGCGGCTCCCGGGGAGGATCTGCTGTCCTCGCTGATCGCCGCGCGGGACGCCGGCGACCGGCTGAGCGAGGACGAACTGGTCTCGCTGGCCTTCCTCCTCCTGATGGCCGGCACCGAGAACGTCCAGCACCTCATCAGCGGTGGACTGCTCGCCCTGCTGCGCCACCCCGAGCAGCTCACGGCGCTCCGCCGACGACCGGAACGCATGCCGGACGCCGTCGAGGAACTGCTGCGCCACGCCCACGCCAACCAGATGGCCGTCCGCCGGTTCCCCACCGAGGCCGTCGAGATCGCCGGGACGCGGATCCCGCCCGGGGACACCGTGCTGCTGGCACTCGCCTCGGCACACCGCGATCCGGCCCGCTATCCCGAGCCGGACCGCTTCGACATCGACCGGGCGGACACGTCCCATCTCGCCCTGGGATACGGCCTGCACTACTGCCTGGGGGCGTCGCTGGTCCGGATGGAGATCGGTACCGCGCTGAGCACGTTGCTCGAACGGTTTCCTGGTATCCGACTGGCCGTATCTGAAACGGAGTTGGAGTGGCGGCAGTCGTTCCGGTCGCATGCGCTCCGGCGGTTGCCCGTGTCCGTGCCGACGTCGGCGCCCGGGCCGGTGTCGGCGCCGGTGTAGGCGCCTGTGTCGGTGGGATGAGCCGGAGCAGGAGCGGTGCCCGCGGTCGGCGTCCGGGCCGGGGGGGGACGGAGCGTCAGAGGCCGTGCTCGCGTACCCGCTCGACCAGGGCCGCGGCCTCCGTCCGGTTGCCGACCCGGAGCTTGGCGAAGAGGTTGTTGACGTGGGTCTTGACGGTGGCGACGGAGACGTAGAGGGTCTCGGCGATGGCGCGGTTGGTGCGGCGCTCGCCGAGCAGTTCCAGGACCCGGGTCTCCTGCACCGTCAGGGCGTACGCCGCCGCGATCCGCTCCAGCGCCGTGCGGTGCGTCAGGCCGCGCACCATGGCCGAGGCGATCTCCGGGGCGAAGGTGCGGTGCCCGTCGGCGGTCGCGGTGATCGCGGAGACGATCTGGGCCCGGCCGGCGCTCTTCGTGAGGTAGCCGGCGGCGCCCGCCTTGAGCGCGCCGACGATGGAGGCGTCGTCGACGTAGGTCGTCAGGACCAGCACCGCCGGTGCCGGGTCGAGTCGGGTGAGGGCGCGGGTCGCGGCGATCCCGTCGACCCCCGGCATCCGCAGATCCATCAGCACCACGGCCGGAGCCAGGCGTCGCGCCAGGTCGACGGCGGTGGCACCGTCGGCCGCGGAACCGACCACGTCGACGTCGGGTTCGTGGTCGAGGATGGTCACCAGGCCGTCGCGGACCGCGGCCTGGTCGTCGGCGACGATCACCCGGACCGGTCGGTCACTCATAGGGCACCCGGCATTCCACGATCCACTCTCCCTCCGCTGGGCCGGCGGTCAGTCTGCCACCGACGATCTCCGCGCGCTCCCGCATGCCGGGCATGCCGTGGCCGCCGGAGATGCCTGGTTCCGGGCGTTCGGCCGGTGGTGCCAGTGGGTTGGCCACGCGTAGCAGCACGGCGTCCCGGCCCGCCTCGACGGTGATGGTGGCGGGGGTGCCGGGTGCGTGTTTGCGGGCGTTGGTGAGTGCCTCGACGGTCAGGGAGGCGATCACCTCCCCCACCGGGACGGGCACCCGGGCCGACTCGCCGCGCACGTCGACGTCGACCGTCATCCCCAGCGCGCGGGCGCCGGTGACGATCTCGCCGAGCGCCGCGTCGATGCCGGCGGGGAGCCGGCGCAGGGCGTCCACGGCGTGCTTGGCGGCCACCAGGCCGTCGGCCGCCATGACGCGTGCGCCGCGTACCCGGGCCACCACGTCCTCGTCCGCGCCACGGGCCACCGAGACCGCTTCCAACGCGTCCAGTTGGATCACCAGGCCGCCCAGCGAGTGGGCGAGGACGTCGTGGATGTCCCGGGCGATCCTGGCGCGTTCCTCCTGTACGGCTTGTTCGGCCCGGCGCTCGGCGGCGCCGCGTTCGGTACGGCGGTCGAGGCCGCTCAGGCGGCCGAGGAAGCCGAAGCCGCTGGCGGTCGTGGCGGAGATCAGCACCGAGACGGCCACCCGGGGTCCGCCGCCGGCGGCGTCGTGGGCGACGACGAAGCCGGCGACGCCGGCCGTGAGGGCGACGCTGATCCACAGTGCGGGCGTTTCGACGGCCGAGATCAGCAGGAACAGGCCGGCCGCGCCCACGAAGGCCGGGGCGGACGGGTCCGTGGGGCTGAGCCCGGCGCAGACCGCACCGCCGACCAGCAGTACGCTCCACGCCACGTCCGGCCAGGGCGGCGCGAGGACGTGCCGGACGATGGCGGTCACCGTCCACAGTGCGAGCAGCGCGCAGACCAGTGCGGTGTTCCAGGGCGGGTGGGCGGTGAAGGTGTGCAGGACCACGGCGAAGGCGATGGCCAGGACGTGCAGGGCCAGCCGGCGGAGCCGTGCCTTGTCGAGGCCGTCCCGGAACCCGCCGGCGGGCCGCCTGGGTATGTCGTTGTCGTTCCGCACGGCCCCATCTTGCCGGTGACGGCCCGGAGTGCCGTGCCCGGCGGTCGCGTTCTCCACCCTTTTCTCCAACCCGGTGGTCGATCCGTGGCGGGCGGCCCGGCCCGCAGGGTGGGAGGGGGCGGCGCGCCGCCGCCCCGCTCGTCGTCGCACAGAAGGTTCTGGGTCATGGACAATCCCACCGTCACCAACCTCACCGTCACCGTCGTCGTGCTGGGGTGGCTGCTGTCCCGTCAGCTGGTGGAGCGCCCGCTGCGGGAGAGGTCCCCGGTCGGTCTGGTCCTGATCGTCATCGGCGGGTTGGAGACCGGCTGGTACGTCACGGCTCATCCGCTGTCCCTGCGGGACGGTGTGCTGGCCGCCGTGAGCCTGGCCGTGGGGGTGGCGCTGGCGGCGGTGCGGGCGTACACCGTGCGGTTGTCGGTGCGCGGGGACCGGGTCGTGCGGAAGGGTACGCCGCTCACCGCGGCGCTGTGGGTCGCCGGTCTTGGCCAGCACTTCCTGATCAGCGCCGCGATCGCGGCCGGGATCGGCGAGGTCAGTGTCCTGTTCTACTTCGGTGTGGTGCTGCTGGCGCAGCAGCGGGTGCTGGTGGCGCGGGCCGCCACGGCGGGCCTCGCCGATCTCTGACCGGGGGCGCCCGCCGGGGTTGGGGCGCGCTCAGTTCCCGGCGTCGTCCGGGCCCGCCGCTGCCGCCGCGAAGTGGCGGATCCGGGTGGGGGTGGCCGGTTCGTAGGCGGGGATGCCCTGCGGGGTGCCGGTGGTGACGAAGGTGGCGACGGCGTCGGCGAAGGCGTCGCCGAGCGCCCGGTCGGCGGCGTCCGGGCGGCCCAGCATGGGGCTGTCGGGGTAGCTGTCGAACGTGCGGAAGAGGAAGGGCAGTTCGCTGCAGTGGCAGGCGCCGAGGACGTTGCCGGCGCCTGGGGCGGCGCGGTCGAACTGGTAGACGTAGGTGTGGTTGCCGGCGGCGGCGTGGTGGTCGGCGATCTCCAGTGCGCCGTCGCGGAACTCCGCGTCGGTCTTGGCGGCGATGGCGATCCGGCCCGGCGTGGCGTGCGGGAGCTGCCCGGCGTACCGCTGGTAGAGCTGTTCCGCCTCCCCTTCGCCGGGGGCCTGTCGGGTCAGGAGGGCCAGTGCGCCGTCGCGGCTGAGGGCCTGGATGTTCGGGTCGAGTCCTATGAAGGAGGTCATCTCGTCGCGGGTGGTGCCGATCAGCACGTCCTTGCCGTCCAGGGCGCCGGCGGTGAGTGCGTCGCGCCGGGCACGGACGGCGCCGACGCCGCCGAGCACCGGGTACATCGGCGGGGCGACACCGCCTGCCCGGGCGACCTGGGACGCCAACGTGCCGTAGGCGGCGATGAGTTGTTCGGCGGGCAGGGCGCGGAGGGCCTTGCCGGGGTCGGCCTGGTCCGTCACGTCCAGGAGGCGGAGGTATGCCCCGGCGTGCTCGGCGGCCAGGTCCGGGTCCTGCGGTGACAGGCCCCAGGGGCCGCTCTGCAGCAGGACGCGGCGGACGAGTCCGGCGGTCCGCGGCTCGGTGGCGAGCGCCAGCGCCGAGAACGCGCCGGCGGACTGGCCGCCGACCGTCACGGCGTCCGGGTCGCCGCCGAACGCGGCGATGTTGTCCCGCACCCAGTGGAGCGCCGCGACCTGGTCCTGCGCGCCGAGGTTGGCCGCGCCGATCTCGGGGAGGTGGAGGTAACCGAGCGGTCCCAGGCGGTAGTTGGCGGTGACCACGACCAGGTCGCCGCGGGCGGCGAGCCGGGCTCCGTCGTACCAGTCCCAGCCGCCCGAGCCGCTGCTGAACCCGCCGCCGTGGAACCACAGCAGGACCGGGCGGGCCGTCCCGTCCGCGCCGGATCCGTGCGGGTGCCAGATGTTCAGGGTGAGGCAGCCGTCCTCGTTCCAGTCCGGGGTGCGGCGCCCCATGACCGCTTCCAGCCGGGACGGGCCCTGGGGCGCGGCGGGTCCGGCGTGCTCCGCGTCCCGGATGCCCGGCCACCGCGGGCCGGGCCGCGGCGGGGCGAACCGCAACGCGCCGACGGGGGACGCGGCGTACGGGATCCCCCGGTAGGCCACCGCCCCTTCGTGGCTCCGCCCCCGGACCCGGCCCTGGTTCGTGGCCACGACCTGGTCGCTGTCCTGCGTCATGGTGCTCGCCTTTCGTGGGTCGCGTGTTCCGCTCACCTGCTCCGGACGTTCTATCCCGGAGGCGGCGATCCGGGCCAGCGGCCGCCAGGGAGTCGGCCGGTTGCGGGTCCGGTCACTCCGGTGGGTCCGCCCGCGGCCGGGTCAGCTCGGCGGCCTGGGCCCGCAGGTGATCCAGCATCAGGCGGGTCGAGGGGGTGAGCGGCCGCCGGTCGGGCAGGGTGACGCCGACCGTGCGGCGCACCGGTTCCAGCGCCACGGGCAGCGGCGCGATCTCCCCGTCGGTGCGCGCCACCAGCTCGGGCAGTGCCGCGATCATGTCGGTGTCGCGGACGAGGGTGCGGACGGCCAGTGCCGAGCTGCACTCGACCAGGTTGGTGGGCAGCGGCAGGCCCGCGCCGTGGAAGACCTGCTCCAACTCCTGTCGTAAGGCGGTCTGCCGGAGCGGCACGACCCACGGGTGGTCGAGCAGGTCCGCGAGGGTCAGGCCGGGGCGGGAGCGGGCCGGGTGGCCGGGGCGGGCGACCAGGAGCACCGGCTCGCTGTAGAGGGTGATCTGGCGGAGCGTCGGCTGGTCGTCGATGGGGTTGAGCCGGCCCAGGACCAGGTCGACCTCGCCGTCGAGCAGCCGTGGCACCTGGGCGTCGAAGGTGGCTTCCTGGACGACCACGGTGATGCCGGGCCGGGCCGCCTTCAGTGCCGCGATGGCTCTGGGCAGTAGGACGTTGGAACCGGCGACCAGGGTGCCGACGGTCACGGTGCCGACCTCGCCGTCGGCCAGGCCGCTGATCCGGTCGCCGGCCCGCCGCAGTTCGGCGAGGACCGACCGGGCGTGCTCGGTGAACGCCGTACCGAACAGCGTCGGCGTCGCCCCGCGGGGGCCGCGGACGAACAGTTCCACGCCCAGGATCCCTTCGAGTTCACGCAGGCTCCGGGTGACCGCGGGCTGCGCCAGTCGCAGGTGTTCGGCGGCGCGCAGCACGCTGCCGTGCTCCTCGACGGCCACCACCAGCACCAGGTGCCGCAGCTTCAACCGACTGTTCAGCAGATCCATTCCGCACTCACCCCCACCGGGCCCGCCCCTTCCCTGACATACCCAAGTGGCTATATCAGACTCGTGAATTGGTATTGGACGAGCATATCCCGCACCGCGAATGATGATCCCACGGGCCGGAACCCCAACCGGCCCGGGAACCACCGAGAGGAGCGGTATCGGTATGCAGCCGGCTCACTACATCGGCGGGGCGTTCCTGCCCCCGGAGCCCGAGGCGTCCGGCGGCGGCTTCCCGCTGGTCGACCCGGCGACCGGGGCGGTCGTCGGACGGGTTCCGGAGGCGTCCCGCGAGACGGTCGACGCCGCAGTGCGGGCGGCGCGCCAGGCACTGCGGGGCCCGTGGGGCGCGACCGGGGTACCCGAGCGGGCGGCCGCCCTGCGGATGATCGCCGACGGCATCGAGCGGCGCTTCGAGGCGTTCGTGGCGGCCGAGTGCGCCGACACCGGCAAGCCCCGCGAGCTGGCCTCGACCGTCGACATCCCGCGGGCCATCGGCAACTTCCGCTCCTACGCCGACCTGCTCTCCGCACAGGCGGAACGGGCCTACCTCACCGACGTCCCCGGCTGGAGCGGCGCCGCCGGACAGGCACTGAACTACACCGTCCGCCGCCCGCTTGGCGTGGTCGCGGTGATCGCGCCATGGAACCTCCCACTGCTGCTGCTCACCTGGAAGGTCGCCCCCGCGCTGGCGGCCGGCAACGCGGTGGTCGCCAAGCCGTCGGAGGAGACCCCCTCGACCGCGACCCTGCTGGCCGACGTGATCGACGAGGCGGGGCTGCCGGACGGTGCGTTCAACGTCGTCCACGGGCACGGGCCGGGCGCCGCGGGCGAGTTCCTCACCGGCCACCCGGACGTGGACGCGATCGCGTTCACCGGCGAGTCGGCGACCGGCACCGCCATCATGCGGGCGGCCGCCGACCACGTCACCCCGGTCTCCTTCGAGCTCGGCGGCAAGAACCCCGCGGTGGTCTTCGCCGACGCCGACCTCGACGAGGCGGTGGCCGGCACGGTCCGGTCGGCGTTCACCCACTCCGGGCAGATCTGCCTGTGCACCGAGCGGGTCTACGTCCAGCGCCCGGTCTTCGACGCGTTCGTCACCGCGCTGGGCGCCCGGGCCCGCAAGCTCTCCGGCTACGGGCCGCTGATCTCCGCGCGCCACCGCGACAAGGTGCTGTCGTACTTCCGGCTCGCCGTCGAGGAGGGCGCCACCGTCGTCGCCGGCGGCAGCGCCCCGGTCTTCGGCGACCGACGGGACCGCGGCTTCTACGCGGAGCCGACCGTGCTCACCGGGCTGCCGCCGACCGCCCGCGCGGTCCGCGAGGAGGTCTTCGGGCCGGTCTGCCACATCGCCCCGTTCGACACCGAGGAGGAGGCGGTCCGGCTCGCCAACGACAGCCCCTACGGCCTGGCGGCCACCGTCTGGACCCGCGACCTGTCCCGGGCGCACCGGGTGGCGCCGCGCATCGAAGCCGGCATCGTCTGGGTGAACTGCTGGAACCTGCGCGATCTGCGCACCCCGTTCGGCGGGCGGAAGGCTTCCGGGATCGGCCGGGAGGGCGGCGAACACTCACTGGAATTCTTCTCCGAGCCCACCAACATCTGCGTCCGGATCGGTGGGTGAGCGCGATGCGGACAGCCCCGACGACCACCACCCGCGAGGTCGGCGTCAGCGCCGCCGCCCGGCAGTTGCTGGCCGCCCACGCCACCCGTACGCCCTGCGACCCGGTGCGCGATCTGATCGACGGCGTGGACGAGGCGTACGCCGTGCAGGAGATCCTGGCCCGCTCCTGGCTGGCCGCCGGCCGCCGGCCCGTGGGCCGCAAGATCGGACTGACCTCCCGCAGCGTCCAACGCCAACTGGGCGTGGAAAGCCCGGACTTCGGGGTGCTCTTCAGCGACATGGCGGTACCGGACGGCGCCGAGGTGCCGGCCGGCGCGGTGTTGCAGCCCCGGGCGGAGGCCGAGGTGGCCCTCGTCCTGGAGCGGGACCTGACCCACGAACGGCACACCGTCGCCGACGTGTTGCGCGCCACCGCGTTCGCGCTGCCGGCGATCGAGGTGGTCGGCAGCCGCATCCGTGACTGGGACATCACGCTGACCGACACCATCGCCGACAACGCCTCCTGCGGGATGTACGTGCTCGGCAACCGCCCGGCCCGGCTGGCCGACCTGGACCTGCGGCTGTGCGGGATGGTCCTCGAACGGCGGGGGGAGCAGGTGTCCACCGGCGCCGGCGCGGCCTGCCTGGGCCATCCGCTGAACGCGGCGATCTGGCTGGCCGACACCCTGGTGCGGTGCGGTCGACCGCTGCGTGCCGGGGACACCGTGCTGACCGGGGCGCTGGGCCCGATGGTCCGCACCGCGCCCGGCGACGTGCTGGAGGCCCGGATCGAGGGCCTGGGGGATGTCCGGGTCGCGTTCGCCCGGGACGATGCGGCCGACGACGCGAGGACGACCGAGGAAGGCACCACGGCATGACCGACATCCAGGAGCTGGCCGCGACGCTCGACGACGCCGAGCGCGGCGTCCGGGCGATAGCCCCGCTCACCGAGACCGGGCCGCTCGGCGTCGCGGACGCCTACCGGGTCCAGCGGGCCGTCCTCGCCCGCCGCAAAGCCCGCGGCGAGCGGCTGATCGGCGTGAAGATGGGCTTCACCAGCCGGGCCAAGATGGTCCAGATGGGCGTCGACGACGTCATCTGGGGGCAGTTGACCGACACCATGCTCGTCGAGTCGACGCTGGACCTGAGCGGCCTGATCCAGCCGCGGATCGAGCCGGAGATCGCGTTCCTGATCGGCCGCCGGGTCCGCTCGGCCGTCGAGGCGGACGCCGCGGTCGCGGGCGTCGCGGTCGGCTACGAGGTGCTCGACTCCCGCTACCGCGACTTCGCGTTCACCCTGCCCGACGTGATCGCCGACAACGCCTCCGCCGCGGCCTTCGGCATCGGTGCCTGGCACGATCCCCGCGACCTGGGCGGCATCGACAACATCGGCCTGGTGATGGAGATCGAGGGGCGGCTCACCCAGACCGGTTCGTCGGCCGCGATCCTCGGCGACCCGATGCGCTCGCTGCGCGCCGCGGCCCGCCTCGCGGAACAGGCCGGCACCCCGTTGGAACCGGGCTGGGTGGTACTGGCGGGCGCCGCCACCGCCGCCGTACCGCTCCCCCGGAACGCGCACGTCCGGGTCACCGGGGCGGGCCTGGGCAGTGTGGCGGTGACGACGGTATGAGCGACGCGATCCTGGTCGAGGGCAAGGCCGCGCCGCGCGGGCGGTTCCCGCATGTGCGGCGGGCCGGCGACTTCGTCTTCGTCTCCGGCACCAGCTCCCGCCGGCCCGACGGCAGCTTCGCCGGCGCCACCGCCGACGACCTGGGCGTCACCCGCGTCGACATCCGCGAGCAGACCCGGGCCGTCATCGAGAACCTCCGCGATCTGCTGCGGGCGGCCGGCGGGGACCTCCGCGACGCGGTCGACCTCACCGCCTACCTGGTCAACATGCACGACTTCGGCGGCTACAACGAGGTCTACGCCGCGTACTTCGACGAGACGGGGCCGGCCCGCACCACCGTCGCGGTCCACCAGTTGCCCCATCCGCACCTGCTCATCGAGATCGCGTGCACCGCGTATCTCCCGCGCCGGGCCGACCCCCGGCCCGACGAAACCGCGTCCCGCGTGTTACCGGCCAACGAGTCCTGAGGAGCGCAAGACGATGACCCTGCCCAAGCTGTCGTGCGGAATGCCGTTCAACTTCGAGCGGTGGATCGAGGAGCACCGCGATCTGCTCCGCCCGCCGGTCGGCAACGTGCAGGTCTGGCAGGACAGCAACGTGATCGTCACCGTCGTCGGCGGTCCCAACCAGCGCACCGACTTCCACGACGACCCGATCGAGGAGTTCTTCTACCAGCTCAAGGGCAACATGGTCCTCCGGGTGATGGAGGAGGAGGGCAAGCCCCCCGTCGACGTGCAGATCAACGAGGGCGACGTCTTCCTGCTGCCGCCGCACGTGCGCCACTCACCGCAGCGGCCGGAGCCCGGCTCGATCGGCCTGGTGGTGGAGTTCGCCCGCCCCAGGGGCTGCAAGGACGCCGTCGAGTGGTACTGCACCGAGTGCTTCCACCTCGTCTACCGCGCCGAACTCCAACTCCGTTCGATCGTCGACGACCTGCCCCCGATCTTCCGCGGCTTCTACGCCGGCGAACGCACCTGCCCGCACTGCGGGGCCCGCCACCCCGGCGCGGAATGGCCCGAGCACCAGCGCCCGCAGACCCTCCCCCGCACCCGCGGTTGACCCGGGGGTCGTCCCCCGTTCCGCCCCTGTACGGGGCCCACCATGCCCCCGTGGGCGGGCCAGGCGCCCCGTCCCGCCCGCCCACGGGCCTTCGAAACGGAGTCCCGTGACCGTCAGCGACATCCACCCCCGCAACCCCACCGAACGCCACGACCGTGCCGCCGTCATCGACGTCCACACCCACCTCTTCCCGAGGATCTCCCGCGCCGAGAGCCGCATCCTGGGCGGTGCCGGGGAGCCCTGGCTGCGGGAGGTGGGCGACGGCACCGGCATGATGATGAGCGGCGCCGACGACTACCGCCCGGTCCGCGCGGAACTGTGGGAGCCCGGCAGCCGACTGGCCGCCATGGACCGCTCCGGCGTCGACGTCCAGGCGGTCTCCTCCACCCCCCTGCTGTTCGGCTACGCCGCCGACCCGGCCCGCGCCACCGACTGGTGCGAGCTGGTCAACCAGCGGATCCTGGACTTCTGCGGCCAGGCCCCGGACCGGCTGCTGCCACTGTGCCAAGTCCCGTTGCAGGACGCCGCGTCGGCCGCCGCGGCGGTCACCCGGGCCAAGGCCGCGGGCCACCGCGGAGTGCACATCGGCAACCACGTCGGGCAGCGCTACCTCGACGACGCCGACCTCCTCGCGTTCCTCGCCCACTGCGCCGACGAGGACATGCCGGTCCTCGTCCACCCGTGGGACATGCTCGGCGCCGACCGGATGGCCCGCGGGTACATGCTGCCGTGGCTGGTGGGCATGGCAGCCGAAACCCAACTCTCGCTCCTCTCCCTGATCCTGTCCGGCGGATTCGAACGGCTCCCCCGCTCGCTGCGGATGTGCTTCTGCCACGGCGGCGGCAGCTTCGCCTACCTCCTGGGCCGGGCCGACAACGCCTGGCACCACCGCGACATCGTCCGCGAGGACTCCCCTCACCCGCCCTCCTTCTACACCGACCGCTTCTCCGTCGACTCGGCCGTCTTCGACCCCAGGGCGCTGCGCCTGCTGCTGGACGTGATGGGTACCGAACGGGTCATGCTCGGCACCGACTTCCCCTTCCCGCTCGGCGAGCAGGAACCCGGCGCGGCCATCCGCGCCTGCGCCGGCCTGACCGACGCGGACCGCGCGGCGCTGCTCGGCGGCAACGCCCGCCGCTTCTTCGGCCCGGCGGCGGGCGCGCGATGAGCCCCGCCCCGCCCCGTACCAAGGTCGCGATCATCGGGTCCGGCAACATCGGCACCGACCTGATGATCAAGATGCTCAGGACCTCCGGCGTACTGAGCGTGGCCGCCCTGGCCGGCATCGACCCGGCCTCCGACGGTCTGGCCCGGGCCCGTCGTCTGGGAGTCCCCACCACCCACGACGGCGTCGGCGGCCTGCTGGCCCGCCCCGACTTCGACGCGATCGACATCATCCTCGACGCCACCTCCGCCGCCGCCCACCAGCACCACGCCACCGTGCTGGAGCCCTACGGCAAGCAGCTGATCGACCTCACCCCGGCCGCCGTCGGCCCGTTCGTCGTCCCGCCGGTCAACCTCGACGAGCACCTCCGGGCGCCCGACCTCAACATGGTCACCTGCGGCGGCCAGGCCACCGTGCCGATCGTCGCCGCGGTCTCCCGGATCACGCCCGTCCGCTATGCCGAGATCATCGCCTCGATCTCGTCCCGGTCCGCCGGACCGGGCACCCGCGCCAACATCGACGAGTTCACCGAAACCACCGCCCGCGCCCTGGAGGTGGTCGGCGGCGCGGCCCGCGGCAAGGCGGTGATCATCCTCAACCCCGCCGACCCACCGCCGCTGATGCGCGACACCGTCCACTGCGTGGTCGGCGCCGGCGCCGACGGCGCGGCCCTCACCGAGGCCATCGGCGCCATGGTCGCCGAAGTCGCCGCCTACGTGCCCGGATACCGGCTCAAACAACCGGTCCAGATCCGCCCGATCGGCCCCGGCGACCCGCTCGCCGCACTCGCCGGCGGCGGGCAGCTGGTCTCGACGTTCCTCGAAGTCGAGGGCGCCGCCCACTACTTGCCCGCCTACGCCGGCAACCTGGACATCATGACGTCCGCAGCACTGCGCGTCGCGGAAAGGCTGGCCACCCGATGACCCACGACCTCTACATGCAGGACGTCACCCTCCGGGACGGGATGCACGCCATCCGGCACCAGTACGGCCTCGACGACGTCCGCGCCATCGCCCGGGCCCTGGACGCCGCGGGGGTCGCCGCCATCGAGGTCTCCCACGGCGACGGCCTGGCCGGCTCCAGCGTCAACTACGGCCCCGGCGCGCACACCGACGAGGAGTGGATCGCGGCCGCCGCCGAGGTGGTGCGGCGCGCCACCCTCACCACCCTCCTGCTGCCCGGCATCGGCACCCTCGCCGAACTCAGGCGCGCGTACGCCCTGGGCGTGCGCTCCGTCCGCGTCGCCACCCACTGCACGGAAGCCGACACCGCCGCCCAGCACATCGGCACCGCCCGCGAACTGGGCATGGACGTCGCGGGGTTCCTGATGATGTCCCACCTGGCCGACCCGGCGACCCTCGCCGCGCAGGCCAAGCTGATGGAGTCCTACGGCGCCCACTGCGTCTACGTCACCGACTCCGGCGGCCGCCTCACCATGAACGGGGTCCGCGACCGGATCCGCGCCTACCGCGACGTCCTGGACGCCGACACCGAGATCGGCATCCACGCCCACCACAACCTCGCGCTGGGCGTCGCCAACTCCGTGGTCGCGGTGGAGCACGGCGCCCGCCGGGTGGACGCCTCCCTCGCGGGCATGGGAGCGGGCGCGGGCAACTGCCCCCTGGAGGCCTTCGCCGCCGTCGCCGACCTGATGGGCTGGCGGCACGGCTGCGACACCTTCCGTCTGATGGACGCGGCCGACGACCTGGTCCGCCCGCTCCAGGACCGACCGGTCCGGGTCGACCGGGAAACCCTCTCGCTGGGCTACGCCGGTGTCTACTCCAGCTTCCTCCGCCACGCCGAGGACGCCGCCGGGCGCTACGGCCTGGACACCCGCGACATCCTCGTCGAGGCCGGATTCCGGGGCCTGGTGGGCGGACAGGAGGACCTGATCGTGGACATCGCCCTGGACCTGGCGGAACACTCCCCCTGACGCGAACGCCCGCTCCCCGGCCGAGCCGAGAACCCTGCCCGGGGCCGGTGCGGGCCTCAGCGGGGCGCCGCGGCCACGCTGTCCAGGGCCCGCCCGATCTCGGCGGCCGGAAAGGGCGTCCGCTTGCTCTCGGTCAGCACCCGCCGGTGGAATTCGCCCAGCACCACGGCGGCCGAGGCGTGCCGGTCGACGAGCGCGGCGAGCTCCCGCGGAACGCCGTCGGGCCGGTGGCCGGCGATCCACTCCCGCAGGAAGGCGTCGCGTTCCCTCCCGCCGAACAGCTCCTCGGGCAGGTGGTGGCGGAGCAGATGGCTCACCGTGTGGCAGCGGTCGTAGACGAGGTGGTCGGTGAGGAACTCCGCCTCGGCCGGGGTCAGTTCGAAGTCGGAGCTCAGCGCGAGTCCGAAGTCCGCGAAGTACAGCCGCCGCCCATCGGTCAGGACGTTGGCGAAGTGCGCGTCGAAGTGGACGAGTCCCTTTGAGCTCATGAAGGCGGCACCGCGTGTCAGGGCGTCCTCGGCCCACAGGTACGGCGAGCCCTGCCCGCCGTCCGGGGCGGCGGTCCGGTGGTCGTGCAGCCAGTCGCCGAGGGTCTGCGGGACGTGTTCCAGGAAGAGCACCAGGCTGGCCGAAGCCCGGCCGATGGCCTCCAGGCGCTTGCGCACGGCCGCGGAGCCCTCCCAGTGCGCGACCGCCCCGTCGACGCCCCCGAGCCCGTCGGCGAACCCTTCGGGAGGGGAGTCGGGCAGCACCCGCCAGTGGTACATCAGCGGAAAGCCCTCGTAGGCGTTGCCCAGGACCCAGTTGGTGGTCATGACGTGCACCGCCAACTCGCGCCAGGCCCCGAACCCGGCCGAGCCCACCCCGTACTGGTAGAACATCGGCAGTCCGAAGAGGTTCGCCGTCGACCGCACGTTCTCCGGCCGCAACTCGGTGTCCGTCAGGGGGACCCGCTTGACGAACACCCGCGTGCCGTCGATGTCCAGCTCCGCCGACCGCCCGCCGATACCGGACCCGAGCGGGACCGCGGCGGCCACCATCCCGCCGAGCCGGCGGTCGCTGAGCAGCGCCAGGCGGGTGGCGACGGTTCCGTACGCGGCGAGCCGCGCGGGATGGCCCGGATCCGGGTGGTGCATCGACGACTCCTCGGTATCCGGAAGCGGGACTTCGGTGATCTCGTGGACGTCGTCGACCCTATCCGCCGACTTCCTAATGGGCGGCGGTCTCCTGGCGATCGTGCCGCTGCACGGCGTCGGCGGTGACGGGCGTGAAGAAGTTGATCAGGTTCCCGTCGGGGTCCCGGAAGAGCAGGGAGCGGTTGCCCCACGGCATCGTCGTCGGCTGCTGAACGAACTCGCAGGCCAGCGACGTCAATCGCCGGTACTCGGCGTCGACGTCGACGACCCGGAACTCGGTGATCACGCTGCGGTTGGCGGCCGGCTGGGCCGAGTCCCCGCCGAACAGCGCCACCGTGCGGTCGCTCGCGATCGCCAACGTGCATGACGCGGTGACGAGTTCGGCGAAGTCAGGTGTCGACCAGGTCGCGGAGACGGCGGTGACCTGTTCGTAGAACGCGACCAGGCGGGCGACGTCGTGGGTGATCACGCGGATCGAGACGAAGTTCATGAGGACTTGCTTCCTGTGAGAGGCGGCGCCGGGGAAGGGGCACCGGTTGAAGGGACGCCTCGAACGCTAGGACCGATACCGGACAGAATCCGCCCGGTATCGGAGGCAGACTTGTCCGGGTGACCACATCGACCACCCGGGTGCTCGCCCTGCTGGAGATCCTTCAGGGCGGCGGCATCCGCACCGTCCCCGACCTGGCCGCCCTCCTCGACGTGGACGAACGCACCGTCCGCCGGTACGTCGGCCACCTGCTGGATCTCGGCGTGCCCGTCGACTCGGTGCGTGGCCGCTACGGCGGATACCGGCTCGCCCCCGGCTATCGGATGCCGCCGCTGATGCTCACCGACGAGGAGGCCCTGGCCGTCGTCCTCGGCCTCCTGGCCGCGCAGCGGGCCGGGCTGGTGACCGCGTCCGCCGCTGCGGCCGAGAGCGCCGCGGCGAAACTCCGGCGGGTCCTGCCCAAGGCCCTGGCGCGGCGGTTGGAGGCACTGCTGGACACGGCCGGTTTCACCGCCCGGCCCCGCCCCGCCGCCGCTCCGGAGGCGGAGGTACTGCTCGGCCTTGCGGAGGCCACGCTCCACCAGCGGCCGGTGGAGATCGCCTACACCGACCGGACCGGCCGCGGGAGCGAGCGCACCGTCCTGCCCTACGGCCTTGTGGCGCATTCCGGACGCTGGTACCTCACCGCTGCGGACCCGGCCGCCGCCGACGGCGACACCCGGACCTTCCGACTGGACCGGATCACCGCCATGACCGTGCGGTCCGGCTCGTTCGCCGTCCCGGCAGCGTTCGACCCGGTGGCCGACGTGCTGGAGGGCCTCGCGCGGACGCCCTGGACCCACGAGGTGTCGCTGCGGATCCGCGGCAGCGCCGAACACGTCCGCAGCCGCCTCCCGCCCGGCATCGCGACCCTGTCCGCGATCCCTGCCACCGCCGCCGTCGACGGCACCGGCCCGCCGGACGGCGGCGAAGCCCCGCCGGACGGTTCCGCCGACCCTGCTGCCGACCCCGCCGCCGACCCGCACAACGGCTGGGTCCGGGTTCGGATGCGAGCCGAGCGACTGGACTGGATTCCCCCCGTACTGGCCGCTCTGGATTGCCCGTTCGTCATCGAACGCCCGGCGGAACTGCGCGACCTCGTGCAGGCGCTGGCCCGCCGGCTCGCCGAGTACGGCGCCCTCTGACACGGCCCTGGCACGGCCCCGGCACGGCGCTGTCACCGTGGCGGCCGGGTCACTCCCGCACGGCGCTCGGCACGTTGTCGACGAGGGTGAAGTAGTCGGCGGTCCCGGTGACCTCGAAGAGCCGCCGGACCACCGCCTGGAACGGGCCCGCCACCAGCAGCTTGCCCTGCCGGCGGTGGTGGGCGCGCTGCGCGCCGAGCAGGACGTGCAGGACGGTGGAGTCCGCGAAGTCGGTGAGCGAGAGGTCGACCACGGTCCGTCGGGCGTCGTGCGACTCCGCCAACGCACACGCCTCTTCCAGGAGAGCGGCACTCTCGTGGTCGAGGGAGCCGGTGACGCGGATGACGAACACCTGATCCTCAACTGCGTGGGTGACCACGGCCGGTGTGGGTGCGTGCATGAGTGACAGGATGTCACGGGTGGTGGTCGCAGGGCTCCCGGAGATCACGGTACGGCCGGAATAAGCGTGCACATGACGCGACTTCCCGACCCGGGGCGGGTCGTGGCCGGGCGCCAGGCAGTCGGGCGGCACGCCGCGCGGAAGAATTGGCCGGGGGCGGATTGCGCGCGGGAGCCGGCCAGTGGAATGGTGGGCGGCAGCCCCCTCGCACGCACGACCACGGAAGGTGAGCGGCTCCGGAAGGCCCGGAGCCCGACATGTGGTGAACTCCGCCAACCGCTCCGCCGACAGTACCTGGAGTGACGCAGCCCTGCACGCGGCACCCTACCCGGCCCTCGTGGCCGGCCCCGTGGGAACGGTGCGTCGGGCCAACGAGGCGTTCGGCAGGCTGGTACCCGGCGCCGTCGAGGGCAGCACCCTGCGCGAAGTACTGCCCGACTGGCTCTTCCTGGCCCACGACCGCCTCCCCACCACACCCGCGCCGCACGCCCCGCCACCCCGGGGCGAGGTCGCCGGGCGCAGCTTCGAGGCCCATGCGACCCGCCTGCCCGACGGCGAGGTCGTGTGGTGGCTGACCGACGACACCGACGTCCGGCTGGCCGAGCGGCAGCTGCTCCAGGAGCGCAGTCGGACCGCGTTCCTGGCCAGGGCCTCCAACGAACTGCTGTCATCGCTCAACCTCGACCGCTGTATGGAGGTGGCCGGCCGGTTGGCGGCCGCCCACCTCGCGGATGCCGCCGTCGTCATCGCGCCCCCGCGCGGGCGGGTACTGCCGATGGTGTCCGCCGACGCCACCGGGACGTCCGCCCGCCAACTGACCGGCGTCACACCGGAGATGGCCCCCGGCCTCGCGGAGGCCCTGCAGGGTTTTCCGCCGGTGGCCTCCCGGTGGATCGATCCGGCGGCGGCACCGGAGTGGCTGGTGCCCGAGGGCTTCGGGCCGGTGGGGGCGATGGTGGTCACCCCGCTGCCCGGCCACGGTGTCCCGGCCGGCGCGCTGGTCCTGCTCAGGCGCGCCCAGCACGCCGCGTTCAGCGAGAGCGAGGAGGTCTTCGCCCGGCTGTTCGCGGCGCGGGCCGGGGCGGCGATGTCCGCGGCCCGGCTCTACGCGGAACAGGCCCACATCACCGAGACGTTGATGCGCGACCTGCTGCCTCCGCGCGTCGGCCAGGTCGACGGGATCGAGTTCGCGGCCCGCTACCGTGCGGCCAAGGACGGCGAGCGGGTCGGCGGCGACTTCTACGACATCCACCCGGCCGCGGTGTCCGGGGACGAGTCCCTGGTGGTGCTGGGCGACGTGTGCGGCAAGGGGCTGGACGCCGCGGTGCTCACCGGCAAGATCCGCAACACCCTGCACGCGCTGCTGCCGATGGCCGGGGACCACGTCCGGATGCTCCGGCTGCTCAACGGCGCACTGCTCAGCTCCCATCACACCCGGTTCGCGACGCTCGTCGTCGCCTCGGCACGCCGCCGCGCGGACCGGGTGGAGCTGCGGGTGACCTGCGCCGGGCACCCCGCTCCGCTGGTCGTCCGCGCGGACGGCCGGGTGGCGGAGGCCGAGACCCTCGGCAACCTCGTCGGCGTCCTGCCGGAGATCAATGCGGTGACCGCCCCGCTCACCCTCGCCCCAGGTGAGTCCCTGGTGCTGTTCACCGACGGCATCACCGAGTCCAGAGGCGGCCCGCTGGGCGACGAACTCTTCGGCGACGCGCGGCTGCGGCGGGCCCTCGCCCACTGCGCGGGGATGCCCGCCGAGGCGGTGGCCGAACACGTCCAGATGCTCGCCGCCGAGTGGGTCGGTCCGAACAAGCACGACGACATGGCCGTGGTCACCGTCACCGCGCCCCGAGGCGCTCCCTCCCCCACGGCCGACGCTCCCCCGACGGACGGACCCGGTGCATGACGACGTCCTCGACAGTCCCGCCCCCGGCGACGACCGGAGACGAAGTCGCCCGGCACGCCGACCGGTTGTGGCAGGCGGTCCGCAGCGGTGACGAACACGCCGCCGGCGCCCGTGCCGCCCTGGCCGATGGCGTACCCGCGGAGACCCTGCTGCTGGACGTCATCGGCCGCGTCCAGCGGAAGGTCGGCGTGGAGTGGGCCGCGAACCGGCTGACCGTGGCGCAGGAGCACGCCGCCACCGCGATCAACGACCGCGTCATCGCCATGCTCGCGCAGCATCCGGATGCCGCCCCCGCACAACCGGAGCGCGGCCGGGTGACCGTGGCCTGCGTGGACGGCGAGTGGCACGCGCTGCCCGCCCGGCTGTTGGCCGAGGTGCTCCGGCTGCGCGGCTGGCGGGTCGACTACCTGGGCGCGCAGGTACCGGCCCCGCATCTGATCGCCCACCTCCACCTCACCAACCCCGATCTGGTGGCGCTGTCCGGTTCCCTGGTCACCCGGCTGCCCACCGCGCACGCCACCCTCACCGCCTGTCAGGCCACCGGTGTCCCGGTGCTGGTGGGCGGCGCGGTCTTCGGGAGCGACGGCCGCCACGCCCACCAGTTGGGTGCCGATGCCTGGGCACCGGACGCCCGGCAGGCCGCCGAGCGGCTGCGGCGCCCCCTGGCCCGCCGGGCATCGGACCACCAGGTGCTCGACGACCTGCCGCACCTGGCGGACCAGGAATACACGCTGGTCGCCGGGAGCGCCCGGCAGTTGGTGCGGGACGTGCTGGCGGGCCTGGAGTCCCGCTTCCCCGCCGTCCGGGACTACGACGACCGCCAGCGGGACCACACCGCCCAGGACATCGCCCACATCGTGGAATTCCTCGGCGCCGCCCTCTACACCGACGACAGCGAGGTCTTCAGCGGCTTCCTGGTCTGGACGGCGGACGTCCTGCACGCCCGCGCGGTACCTCCCGTATCGCTGCTGCCCGCCCTCGACCTCCTGGAGCACGGGCTCCGGGACTTCCCCCGGGCGGCGGGTCTGATCTCCCGCAGCCGGCAGGCCCTCTCCGAGGCGCTGCACGCTCCCGGCCGGCCCGACCCCGAACGGAACGACCCCGGAAAGCCCGCATGACCGACGCACCGCCCGCCCGGATACTTCGCCTCTCCTCGACTCTCATCGGCCCCGACGCGCTCAAGATCACGGTGCGGGGCGAACTCGACGTCGACAGCGCCCCCGAGTTCCAGGACGCCGTGGCCGAGCAGCTCACCGCCCACGCGGGCCTGCGGTCCCTGCACGTGGACTGCGGTGGGCTGGCGCTGTGCGACTCCATGGGCCTGTCGGCGCTGCTGATGGTCCACCGCCGCACCAGCACGCTGGGGGTGCGGCTGCACTTGGAGGAGCGCCCGCCCGCCCTAGACCGGCTGCTGACCGTGACCGGCACGCTGGAGCATCTCACCGCTCCCCCGGTCCCGCCCCGGCTCCCCCTGCACTGAGACGAAGCCGGGAACGGCCCGGGCGTGCTCCGGCGGTGTGGCAGAGTGACCTCCTGATGCACGATTCGCAGTACGGCGGGTAGGCGCACACCCGAGGCCGGATCCCGCACCACCAGGGAGGTGAACGGTGGCTCTCACAGCGGAACTTCCCGCTACCTCAGGCGAAGCGCGCGACCGCGTGCTCACCTTGCTGCACTCCTGTCACCGGCAGATCGACGACCTGGTGGTGGCCGACGCCCTGTTGATCACCTCGGAACTGGTCACCAACGCCCTGCGGCACGCCGGCGGGGTCACCGGCTTCACCGCGCGGATCCGCGGCGATCGGCTGGAGGTGACCGTCGAGGACGCCAGCCCGGTCCACCCGTTCGTCCCGCCCGACGACCGGAACGGCCGGATCGGCGGCTACGGCTGGTCGCTGGTCCGCCGACTCGCCACGTCCGTCGCCATCACGCCGACGGCGCTCGGCAAGGGCATCCACGTCGCACTGCGCCTCGGATGAGGTGCCGTGGGGGCGCGCGGCCCGAGTGACGGTCCCTGCTTTCGCCTTCCTGGGATGCCCCGGCCGGTGACCGCCGATGACCACCGGTGACCGGTCCCCCGCAGCGGTGGGATTCGCACCGGATACGCATGCCCCGGCCCGAGCCGGGTAGGCGCCGGCACAGGTGCCCGCGGGAGTCGGGCACGGAGGGAGGCGTGATGACCATCGTCGTGAACAGCACCGCGGCCCCGGCGCGCACCACGGAACGCGACGGCGGTCTCCCGGAGGTCAGGCACCCGCGTGCGGTGGCGCCCCGGGACGCCCGCGAGCTGTCCAAGCAGTTCTTCGTCCGGCTGCGCGAGCTCGAAGAGGGCACCCGTGCGTACCAGTACGCACGGAACACGCTGATCGAGATGAACATGTCGATGGTGCGTTACGTCGCCCGCCGCTACCGCCATCGCGGCGACGACATGGAGGACATCGTCCAGGTCGGCACCATTGGGCTGATCAAGGCCATCGACCGCTTCGACCTCTCCCGCGAGGTGGAGTTCTCCACCTTCGCCGTGCCCTACATCCTCGGTGAGATCAAGCGGTTCTTCCGGGACACCGGCTGGGCGGTGCACGTGCCGCGCAGGTTGCAGGAGTTGCGCACCCAACTCGCCAAGGCCAAGGAGCAGTTGCACACGGCGCTGGACCGCGACCCCACCGTCGCGGAACTCTCGGCGCACCTCGGGCTGCCGGAGGAGGAGGTGATCGAGGGCCTCGTCGCGGCCAACGGCTACTCCGCGGATTCCCTGGACACCCCGGTCGACCCCGATCCGCTCGACCAGCGGCGCGCGCTGACCGAGGTCCTCGGCGCGGACGACCCCGCCCTGGAGACCGTCGAGGACCTCCACGCCCTCGCGCCGCTGCTGCAGCGGCTCGACGACCGCGAACGGCGCATCATCGAGCTCCGCTTCGGCCAGGAGATGACCCAGTCGCAGATCGGGGCCGAACTCGGCGTGTCGCAGATGCATGTCTCCCGTCTGCTGAACCGGACGTTGAGCCGGCTGCGCACGGGCATGCTCACCGACGCCGAGCCCGACCCGTCGCCGGGCCCGTGATGCGGGGCCGGTCCGCCCCCACCTCCGCGGGGCGGACCGGCTAGCCGGTCAGCGCAGGTACTCCTCGATCACGTCGGCACCGCGCGCAGCACCGCCGCTCTCCCGTACGACCTTCTGCATCCGGTCGAGGTTGGCTCGGACCGCGGCGTCGGACGCGACCCTGGCCACCGCGGCGCGCAGCGCCTCCGCGGTCACCGTGCGCGCGTCGAGCTGTTCACCGAGTCCGAGTTCCTGCACCCGTCCGGCGTTGGCGGCCTGTTCGGGCATCTGCGGGACGGCTATCAGGCCGACTCCGTAGTACAGGGACTCCATCGTGGAGTTCATGCCGGTGTGCGAGACGAAGGCGGTGGCCCGCTGGAGCACGGCCGGCTGCGGGAACCGCGCCCGGACGTCGAACGACGCCGGAATCGGCCCCAATGCGGCGGGATCCAACCCGCCCACCGACATCGCCACGTGGTACGGCTCGCCGGCGAAGGCCTCGATGCAGGTGCGGTAGAACTCCGGGCGGTCGTTGAAGACCGTGCCCAGCGAGACGAACAGCACCGGAGCCTCGGGGTCCGGCGGCGACCACGGTTCGTCCTCGCGGCTGCCGAGCGAGGGACCTATGAAGTGGAACCGTTCGTCGAAGGAGTCGCCGGCCGGCTGGAACTCCCTGGGTATGAATACCAGGTTGAGCTTTTCGGTCGCGTCCAACAGGTTCGCCGGGTCGAGCGCGACACCGTTCTCCGCGGCGAATTCCTCGCAGTCGGGGCCGATCGCGGCGACGACCGGATTCACCCCGCCGGTCCCGTCCATGAACTGGGCGAACAGCGAATACGTCTCGTTCGACGCGAAGTTGGGGATGAGACGGACCCCCGGCAGGCCCAGCTCCTCGGCGAGGATCCGGCCGCACCAGTTCATCGCGTCGTAGCAGATCGCGTCCACCGACTCGGCGGCGCAGTGTTCCCGCAGCACGGGATAGGCCGCCCGCATTCCGGTGAACAAGTGGCGCATGAAGCGACCGAAGATCTCCGGTCCGAAGTCGCCGGTGGGGGCTTCGATGGTCGGGAGCGGCGGCAACTCCACCCAGCGGGCACCGGAGCCGGTGACCGCGTCGGCGTATTCCGCGCTGGTGGCGTAGTCCACGCGGTGGCCGCGCCGAACGAGTTCCTCGACCAGCGGCAGCGTGGGATTGATGTGGCCGTGACCGAGAAGAGCCACGAATAACAGGTGTTTCGCCATGTCGAAAATCCTAGCGATCGCGGATTTTCGCCCCGGCTCCGCCCCCTCATCCGGCGGCGCCGCCGCCATCGCCGCCGGTCATTGCTCGGACGACGGCAGCCGGCGCCCCAGGTTCCGCGCCAAGTGCCGGGCGGCGTGCGACCCTTCGCCGGTTCCCGCCGCCAGCAGTCGCAACAGCTCGATCGCTGCCTGCGCCTCCCGCAAGGTGAGCAGCGGCAGTCGTTTCTCGTCCAGATCCACCACGCCGTCGACGAGGCTGAGCAGTCGGTCGTTCATTTCACTCATGGACGGGTTAACGGCCACTAACTCTCCCGGTTACGGTCGGGCGAACGGGCGGGCGGGCGGACGGAACGGGGGGCGCGGGCGGAGTCCGGCGCAGAGCCGGGCGCGGGTGCGAGCCGGTACCGGTACCGGCACCGGCACCGGTGGCGGTGGCGGTGGCGGTGGCGGTGGGCGCGACGCTCGGCCACCGCCGGCGCGCCGTCGCTCGCGGGCGCGGCGGTGGGCGTACGTGCGGGCGCGAGGGCGGAACCGGCAGCGGTCCGCCGCTCGGCGCCTCAGCTCCCTACCGCAGTCACCAATCGCCCGGAATCCCTTCCGGGCCCGGCGACCGGGGGTCATACTGCCCCATAGCAACTCCGTCAACTCCTCGCAACCGAGGACGAGTTCGATCACGGGGGTGCATGATCATGCCCGTCCCCGAACATCCAGCCACCGCACCGTCGAACACCTCATCGACGGACCCTTCCTCCTCATCCCCCACCCCGCCAACCGAGCACGGCCGGAGCGAGGCCACCCGGCTGCTCTGTGCGGGGGTCTACTTCGACGGCCAGTTCCGCCGCCGCGTCATCCAGGAACTGGTCGAACACGAGGAACGGCCGATCGCGCCCTCGCTGGGCTACGACGCGCTGCCGGTCCTCGCCCACGCCTTGCAGGCCCGCCGCCGGGAGACGCAGACCGGGCTACTGCTGCTGGCCGTCTGGGCCGTCTTCATCGGGCTCGATCTGGCCGATGTCGGCGCGCAGACCTTGCTGCCCGTCCCCTGGTTCCTGGCGTACGCGGCGGTCTGCGTCGTGTCCTGGCTCGCCCGCGGGACCCGGAGTTCACTGTTCGCCCTGGGGCGCTCGGTGATCAAGGAGGCCACCCGCGGCCGGCTCAAGGCCGTGCTGCCGGTGCTGCCGTTCCTGATCGCCGTGGTGTACTGGGCGGCCGTACTCCTGACGCTGTTCCGCGGCGGTGATGCCTGGATCGCCGTGGTGTTCCCGATCCTGCTGGTACCGCCCGTCTGGGCGTACCGGACGCACGTCGTCTCCGTCATGCGCCATCAGCTGAGCCGCGACGCCTTCGCCAAGGGGCGGCGCGTGACACTGCCGGCCACCGCCCAGTACCAGCGGATCGGCGCGGCCATCGCGCGGGAGCAGCACGCCCGGCTGGCCATCTACGACCCGTTCCGGCCCTTCGTGGGCGCCGGCACGCCGTACAAGCCGTGGTCGGTCGCCATGGAGCTGAAGCAGACCTGGGCGGAGCCCGGGGAGCCGGCGGAAGGGGACCCACCGCCGCGGCCGCAACCCCTCTCGTTCACCAAGTCGCGGCCCGGGACCGGCACCGCGCCGCTCACCGGCCGTGAGGTCGTCGATCTGATCAAGCCCCGGCTGGAGGCACTGCGCACCTCGGCCGCGGCCACCAGTCGGGACCGGCTGCGCTCCCTCGAAGTCGAGGAACTGGTCTATCTGCCGGTCGGACTGCCGCGGGAGGAGGTGGACTACGCTCCCGACACCATCCGCGACCACCTCGACCGGGCGGTCGGCGAGGGCGCTGAGGCCCGCCGCCACTTCCTGCGAGTGCGGGTCGGGGCCTGGGACGAGCAGGTTGCGATCTGCCTGCTGGTCCGCATCCACACCCAGGGCGGGATGCTGGTGCTGGAGGTCGCCCCGCACGTCCTGACACCGGTGCGCCCGGAGTTCAAGTCGGTGGACGTGCTCGCGGCGCACGGTGGGGACGGCCCGCTGCGCGATGCCGTCCGCGGCGTGCTGACCAGCCCCTCGGCGGGGTGCGCCGCCGTGGTCTCGCTGGGCCAGGCGACGGTGTCCCTCTTCCGTACCTGGCTGGCGATGCCGCAGTACGCCCTGCCGGACGCGCCGGCCGCTTCCGTAAGGGAGTTGGGGAGCGTGGCGGAGCTCTCGCTGTTCCAGGAGATGGACATCAGCCGGTACGTGAAGACCCTGCAGGACCGGATCGCCAACGGGGTGCAGGAAGCCCTGCGGAACAAGGGCTACGAAACGGGCGTGTTCGACCAGTACATCATCAACGTCGGTGAGGGCGGGGTGTTCATCGGCGGGATGAGCGGCGGCGCGGTCGCCTCCGGCGAGCGGGCCTCGGCGAAGCACACGGACACATCGACGGATACGGGGGGCGGTCGAGGATGACGGTGGAGGACCAGGAACCGGCGGAGGGCCGGACGGCTCCCGATACGGGAACGGGCGGCTCTCCCCCGCCCGGCGACGAGGCACCGGGCGGCAAGGGGGCCGGCGGCGGCATCAGCATCGGCGTTCTGACCGGCGGCGCGGTCGCGGCCGGGGAGCGGGCCAGTGCCGAGGACCGCTCGCTGCGGGACGGCCGCCCGGCACCGCCGCTCGCGCTCGTGGACGGCGCCGCGGCGCCCGCCGTACCGCCGAGCACCGGCGGGATCAGCATCGGCGTCATGGCCGGCGGCGCCGCGGCCGCCGGCGCGGATGCCCGGGCGCTCGACGCCTCGACCCAGCCGGCGATCGACGCGCCGCCGGAACTCCGCGCGGCCCTGGGCACCCTGCGCCGACAACTCCCCCTGCTCAACGCGTCGGACGAGACGTCGGAGATCGACGCCCGGCTGGCCGACGCCGAAGCGGAGATCGACACCACCGGGCAGGTGCGACGGGACCGCCTGCAGTGGCTGCGCGACCGACTCGACCTCGGTACGACGGCCGTGGCGGGGCTCGCCTCGGCGACCGCCGTGGTGCAGCAGATCATCCAACTCCTCGGCGGCCAGGGCTAGGAGGGGTCGGCATGGCCCAGTGGAACGACGACAGACAGGATTGGGTGGAGCCGTCGCGCCCGGTCAGCGCGCTGCCGGACGGCAGGTCGCGCCGCATGCTGATCGTGACGGTCACGGTGCTCGTGCTGGTCGCGGCGGCCGTCGTCGGCCTGTGGCGACTGGCGCGCGACGACAGTCAGGACTCCCCGGGGTGGAGTGGCCTCCCATCGTCCGCGCCCAGCGTCAGCTGGTCGGGCACCCCCGGCGAACCCGGCTCCTCGTCGGGGCCGGGCGCCGTCGGCACGGCCGCCGACCCCTGCTCGGCGCTGGACCCGAACACGGCCGCGGCCTTGGGCCTGTCCCCGGGCCGCGCGGACGTCTCCGCCAACCCGCAGTCCGGACTGAAGGCGTGCAGCTGGAGCTGGACCTCGGGCGGTGTGTCCCTCACCTACGACCTGATCTACTCCAAGGACATCCCGGTGTCGCCGGAGCCCACGCCGACCAGCATCGCCAACGTCCCCTCCGCGTCGGTCACCGGGAACGACCTGGGGTGCGTGGTCCTGTGGCCCACCTCGTTCGGAAAGGCGTTCGTGCACGTCAAGTCGGACAGCGGAGCACAACCGGACCTGTGCAACACCGCAGCCGGCTTCGCCTCCCAGGTGGCTCCGCGAGTGCCCTCCTGACGCACCATCACACCGCACCTCCCCACCACCGCCGGATGCACCGTCCCGGGCAGGTATTCGAGAAGTGCCCGGGACGGTGGATTCGGTGGCTCGGCAAGGGTTCCGGACGCCAGTCGGGGAATTCTCGCCTGGCACCGAAACGTCCGGACAGCCGGATGGATCGCGACCGGGAGGTTGGCCATGACACACCTGTCCCCGTTCCGCCGAGGCGCCGCCGTGCTGGCGGGCGCCGGACTCCTCTGCGGTGTCCTCGGCACCGGCGCGGCCACCGCCGCGGGCCCGGCACCGGTCGCCGCGGGCGGTGGCCATGGCCCGTTCAAGGGCCGCGTCATCGCCCGGTCCGGTCTGGTGCTGCGGTCCGGCCCCGGGACCGCGTACCGGGCGGTGGGTTCGCTGCCGCACGGCACGGTCGTCACCTTCGTCTGCAAGGTCGACGGCCAGGACGTGCACGGCAATCCGCGCTGGTACGAACTCGGTGAGGGCCGGCCCGCCTGGGCGGCAGCGCGCTACGTCGAGACCATCGGTGCCGCGCCCGACTGGTGCCCGGCCCGGCACCGCTGAACCGCCCGCGGAGCTCCGTCCCGGCACCGTGCGGTGGCCGGGACGGTCTCCCGCGGAGAGGGCCCTGCTCTTCGCGCCTCCGCGAGGTCAGGCACTGCCAGATGCGTGGACGGCTTTGAGCAGGCCCGGGAGTGTGGGCAGGACGTCGTCGTAGAGCGTCTCCTGTTCGCAGCCGTGCCCGCCGGTTCGAGCGATCTCTTCGGCCAGATCCCGCAGGGCTGGGATGCGCATTCCGAAGCAGCCTGGAAGCCATTGCCGATAGGCTGATTGGATGTTCACAGTTCGTCGCGCCGGCCAGTACGACGGGGACGTCCTCGGCGAGATCCACGCCGCAGCCTGGGAAGCGGCTTATGCCCCCTTCTTCACTCCGGAGTTCGCCACACGTGCGATCCAGAGCAGACGAACACGATGGCACGAAAGGATCGCACAGGGAGCACGAACGATCCTGCTGGCCGAACACGACAGCCGACCTCTGGCAATGTCCGCCTCCGGCCCATCCTCGACCCGGCCGGGGCTTGCCGAGATCCATACCTTCTTCAGCCACCCCGACAGCTGGGGCAGCGGCATCGCCACCGCGCTGATGACCGAGACACTGAACCACCTGCGCAACGACGGGTTCCCCCAGGTACACCTGTGGACACTGCGCGACACACCACAATCCCGTCGCTTCTACGCCAAGTGCGGCTTCACCGAGCGCGGCACCGCACGCACCCACGACTTTGGCGATGGGAACCCCCTTGACCAGGTCGAATACGAGCGAGTGTGCTGATACTCCCAGAGGGACTCTCGCCGTCTCCCGGCCCGCTAGAGGGCTAACGGCCTCGCTGCCCAGCTGCCTTGGCGGGCGGCTGGCCGCCTGCGTTCACGGTCACGCCAGCGCCGTCATTTCTCATCGACATCTTCGAGCTGACGGTCCGCCAACTGCCTCCGAAACACGTCGACAAAGCTGTCCTAAGTGGTCGAGCCTGGAAGTCATTCGGGGGTTGACGTCGGAGTCTGCTGCGCGTAGGCCCCGACGCCTCGCGCGCAGAAGCCCGCCCGGCAGTGACACCACGATGATGTTGGCGCCTGTCACGTGGAGTTGGCCTTGGTCTGGCCCGGATGGAGTAGGCCGAGGATGGGTGCCCAGGCCGCTTCGCCGAGCAGGGCGTCGCTGCGGGCTGTCCCTCCGTAGGCAAAGGTCTTCGAGGGCGCGGCGGGGCCTTCACCCGGGAAGCGCGGCCGGTGTCCGGCGTCGTCGCGGGTCACCAGGTGGACTGGGGTGTCGGCTGCTCGGCGGCGCGCGGCCAGCTGCTCTGCGTACCGTAGGGAAGGCCACATGGCGTCGTCGCCGCCGGCGACGAGCAGGATGTCGGCGGACGCCTTCTCCACCGGGATCGTGGCGGCGTCCAAACGTCGGGCGTAGGTCCGCTCGCTGAGTTCGTACCAGCCTCGAATCGCTACCGGACCGTCGCCTTGTTCCACGGGCTGCCAGGAGTCGCCGTCCATCGGGATGAAGGGCAGCGGCTGCCCCTGCCACGTCCAGGAGGACCGCCAGGGCCGGTCCCGCCCGTCGAGCCCCGGTCCCACGTTGCACCAGACCAGCGCGTTCGGAGAGATGGCGACCACCGCGTTGACGCGCGGCTCGTGAACGGCGGTGAGCAGCGCGGCCTCGGCGCCCTTGGACCAGCCGAGGATGCCGACGCGCTCCGCTCCACGAGATTGCAGCAGGTCGACGGCCGCGACTAACGTCTCCAGCGGTACCTCGCAGATTCCCGCCGGCTGCCCCGGTCCGCCGTACCACCGGATGGCCAGCACGAGGAAACCCTTCTCGGCGAGAAGCCTCGCGCGTTGGCGGTCCACCCGGCCGCTCGACCCGGCCAGTACGACGACACCCGTGCCGTTGCCCGCGGTCGGCTCCATCAGGACCGCTTCCCAAGGGACCGTCAGTTCGTGTTCAACGATGACCACGGTGTCTCCTCTGTCGGCCGGGAATTGACCTGGAGTGAGGCTATCGGCACCCCGACGGGCCCGTCCTGTGGGCCCGCACGGCCTGCGGGTATCACCTACAGGTGCTCGGCTGCGGCAAGGCGGTGCGGTCGCGCCCGGCAAGGAGCTGCTCGAAGCGGTGGTGTGTGCCGACCGTGTGGGCGCGACCGCCTTCGTGCCGGGCGGGTCGGGGAGCGGGCACGGCAAGCTACGGGTTGTCGTGATCCACTTCTCCCGATCGGTCCTCATCTCATGCCAGTTGCCTCGGCCCGCCCGATTATCTCCAACCGCCTCGGAGCGTGAGCGGCTGAAGAAGATGGCCTACGGCCACAAGGCCGAGTACCGGCTGCGTCTGCGGGCGCAGGTGGTTCTGCACGCGGCGCGTGGACGCTCCGACGCGCGCATCGCCCGGGAGACCGGCCTGCATCTGGACACGGTGCGCAGGTGGCGAGGCCGCTTCGCCGTTCATGAACCTGGTCGCCCAGGTCATGGGCATCGAGCCCTACGCGAGCGCCAAGCGCGTGTTCTGGATCGTCGACAACGGCTCCTCCCACCGCGGCAAGAAGGCCGCCGACCGGCTGGCCGCGGCGTTCCCGAACGCGGTCATGGCCCACACCCCTGTGCATGCCTCCTGGCTGAACCAGGTGGAGATCTACCTCTCCGTCGTCCGGCGCAAGGCGGTCTCGCCCAACGACTTCACCGACCTGGCCCAGGTCAGGGACCGGCTCCTAGCCTTCGAAGACCGCTACAACGCCACGGCACAGCCGTTCCAGCTGAGGTTCACCACCTCCGACCTGGACGATCTGCTGGCCAGACGCGACCGGCACACCGCCGATCACCAGCAAGAATCCTCCGTCGCGCTCGCAGCTTGATCAACCCCCGAAGGGCTTACGAAGCCGACCACTTAGCGAGGGATGCCAGGCCGTGCTACTCCGGGGCGCTCGGGTGGGAGTGGCGGTGACAGGCGGCGGGAGGAGAAGGCCGACAGGCGGCTGCGCGAGCACGTCGGCCCCGAACAACGGGCCGACGCCTCGCGCAAGTCAACCTCGCCGCCGGAGAACTTGGCCCCGTGGAAGGAGCCGCCGCCGAAGGCACGGCGCGTCCTGGGGGCTGTTCGATCAACGACCAATCCTGGACGTGCCGATGACTATGGTAGCGGCCGTGCAAATCGGCGACCGGCTGTCGGCCGACACCTGAACGTCCGTACGCCGGGCATCGGTCATAGTCGGCATCGAGGACGTGTATCCCAGCCGTGGGTGGTCCAGGCTCGGCGGATCAGGCTGCGGACGGTGATGATCGCGTCGGTGAGGTCGAAGAAGGCTTCGATGACGGTGACCCGCCGTTCGAAGCAGCGTGCGAGCCGGTGGAAGGAGTTCTGCCAGGCGTGGGTGCGCCCTGGAATCCCCGCACAGGGCCGCCCGGCATCATCCCGCAGGGCTGTTCCCCGGCATGCTGGTGCCGCCCGTCGATGTCGTGCTCGTGGCTCAGGTCGGCGCCGTCCCCGTGGCCGCGTCGAGGGCCACGACACGGCCATTGACGGAGGCGTACACGAATCCGTAGGCGGCCGCCATGTCGCTGCCCAGCTTCTCCAGAATCCCGGTGGACCAGCGCTGGGAGCCGTCACCGGTGTCGACGGCGTAGACGGTACCGTCCTTGTCCTCGGTACTGGCGACGAAGAGCAGGTCACCCGCCAGTGCGAGCTGCGTGGGCGACAGCTGACTGGAGTTCACCTTGCGGCCCCACTTCCTCTTCCCCGTCGACGAGTCGAGCGCGTGGACTATTCCGTTTTCCGCAACGTCACCGCCGGTGACGTAGAGCATGTCGCCCGCGGCGCAGAGGCTCTGCCCGTTGAACTTGAGCCACCACTTCCCGGTGCCCTCGGCGGCGTGGAGCGCGTGGAGGTTCGTGACATCGTCGAGGACGTACACGAGTCCGCCGGACACGACGGGTGGCTGGTCGAGGCGTGCTCCGTAGTCGAGAGGGAAGGCCCACTTCCTGGCGCCGCTGGCCGCGTCCAGCGCGTACAGGGCTTTGCCGCCGCTGACGTACACGGTGCCGTCGGCCACCGCCAGACCGCTGGAGCCCTTGTCCCCCAGCGGATGGCTCCACAGCTTCCGCCCGTTGTCCGCATGCACGGCGTGCACATGGCCGTACGCCGCGATGTAGACGATTCCGTCGGTCACGACCGGTCTGTGGTCGGAGTCGGCGAAGGAGCAGAACCACTTCTTCCTGCCGTCCGCGTCCAGTGCGCACAGGCCATACGTGGTGCCGATCTGGCCGGACGCGTACACCGCCCCGTCGGCGGCCACGAGGGGGTTCCTGTACCTGTACTCCCGGGAGAAGTCGGAGGGGCCTTTCCAGCGCTTGCGTCCGGTGCGCGCGTCCAGGGCGACGATGGTCTCCTCGGTGGAGACGTACAGGGCGCCGTCGGCCACGGCGAACGGAGGCGGATTACTGTCATGGCGCGGGCCCTCGACGGCGTATTCCCACGGGTTCACCTTGGGCTTCGGTGGGGTGTGGTCGCCGGTCTTCAGGGCGATCCCGATGCCGCCGGCCACCGCAGCGGCCCCGCCCAGGCCGAGCCACAGGACGCTGCGCCGCCCGAGAGTCCTGGGCGTCCCGGATGCCGGGGTCCCGCCGGACCCCGGGGAGACGGGCGGTGCGAACGGGGTGCCCGTCTGGGTTGGCAGCTGGTGTGCCGCGTGCGGCCCCGGCGACGGCGCGGAATCGACCTGAGTGGGAATCGGAACGGGAACGGCCGCTCCTGTCCGTTCCACCTGCTCCAGCGCGGCCTGCGCTTGCGCGGCCGTGGCACGTTGCGCCGGATCCTTCGTCAGCAGGGCCGCAAGAACCGGCCACAGGCCCCCTGCACGCAGGGCAGGGCGCGGGTCCTCGGTGATCACGGCGAGTACCAGTGCGGTGAAGGTCTCGGCACTGAAGGGGGGTTGACCCTCGACGGCGCTGTAGAGCGTGGCGCCCAACGCCCACAGGTCGGTGGCGGCTGAGGGAGTCTTGCCCGCCAACTGCTCGGGCGACATGTAGGCCGGTGTGCCGATGATCGTGCCTGTGTGGGTGAGCGCCGTGGTCGAGTCCGCCATGTGCGCGATGCCGAAATCGGTGATGATGACCCGGTCGTCCATCAGCAGGACGTTGTCCGGTTTGAGGTCGCGATGGACGATGCCGGATGCGTGGGCGCGGTTCAACGCCTGCAGCATCTTCGTGCCGATCTCGGCGACTGTGCGGACCGGCAGCCCTCCGCTCTGCGCGATCGACGAGGCCAGGGAGATGCCGGTCACGTATTCCATGACGATCACGGGCGCGCCCTGGTGTTCGACCACGTCGTGCACCGTGATGATCCCGGGATGGTTGAGCCGTGCTGCGGCGCGCGCCTCCCGTGTCACACGCTGGAGCAGGACGTCTCGCTGCTCGGCGGTGATGCCCTGCGGGAACGTCACTTCCTTGATGGCGACGTCCCGCCCGAGCGTCTCGTCCCGACCCCGCCAGACGCGGCCCATGCCGCCCTGGCCTATCAGCTCGATCAGTCGGTACCGGCCGCCGATCAATTCCCCGTTCGCTTCTGTCACGTCGAACACCTTAGTGCTCCACGGTAGTTGCAAGGCAGGGCTTGCAGACCAGGGCGCCTGCGGGGACCGTGTCAGTTGCTCCTCATAGCGGCGGCGATTCCGGACAGGTCTTTGCCACGAGTCAATCCGCCAGCACGAACGAGAACCAGCGAGAACCTGACTGCTTCAACGCGACAAGATGCCAGCGTTTGTCTCACACGGGTGCCCCATGGGCCGGACACGGGCCACCGGCAATGAGAAAGGGACATCTGTATTACGAACCTGCATTGCCCCACCGGCCGTCCGGGCGCCGCACTTTGACCGACACCAACGCGTGCTCGTGCAGCAGGGGCCGGCCGACCCGAACCGCCTCCCCGTGCTGCGTGTCTGGGCTGGTGAGAGCGGTACACATGGGAGCGGGGCACGGCCGCCCGGGCCGTGCCCCGCTCCGCACCCGCTGCGGTCACTGGTCCTCGACGATGGCGACCACGCGCGTCCACCCTGCCCCGAGCCCGGCGAGCTTCACGGAGTGGCGAGGACTGGCGACCCGCTACGACAGGACGCCTGAAGGCTACGAAGCCGGACTGCACCTACGCGGTCCAATCATCTGGCTTCGTAGCCTCCCGGCCATCCCGTGATCTCGACTCAGAGCAGGCCTTAGCGGGCGAACAGATCCCGTAGCGAGCCGGAGGTGCGGGGCGAGCAGGTGTTCTCCAGGCAGCCGAGGTGCCACATGTGTTCGAGCGTGGCGAGCACGGTGTAGTGGTCGGCGGGGACGTTGGAGTCCTTGTGCGGGCCGCCGTGGGAGTTGATCACGATCAGTGGCGCGTCCCCGCCGCCGAGCACGGCACCCTTCGCCCCCACCGGGCTGCCGGGCCCTCCGGAGTAGCCGGAGTAGTCGTTCTCGTCCCAGTTGATGACGATGCTGGAGTTACTCGACTTCCACGTCGGGGAGTTCATGATCTTGGTGACCGTGTCGCGGAGGAACTGGTCGCCGAGCCGGATCGGCCCGTGGTCGAGACCGGAGCTGGGGGTACCGCAGTCGGGGAGGCCGACGATCGCCGCGGCGCTCGGGGATATCCCGTGCATGTCGTGGCACTGGTCGGGGCTGATCCAGGAGAAGTTGGGAACCGTGCCCGAGGCCAGGTCCGCGTCGAAGTTCTTCTCCAGCGGCACAACCTGCTTCAGCCGAGGGTTGCCCGGAGAGTTGATGTCCGAGAAGTACATGAACGGGTTGTGCTTTTGCGCGTACAGCTTCACCGTGGTGCCGTTGACGTCGCCCGGCGCGTACTCGCCCTCGAAACCGGCCTGCGGCATGGACTGCATGTACGCCTTCCAGGTCCGCCCCTTCGCCTCCAGCTGGTCGACGAGGTTACGGCCGGAGAACATGTGCGGCGTCTTGCTGGCGCTGGCCACCTGGGCGGGCGTCAGCGATGCGGAGTCGGTCGCGTCGCCCGAACCCGGGACGAACTCCTCTGGGGAACAGGTCACCGTCGCTCCCGCCTTGCAGTCGTCCCAGATGCCCTGGAAGGACCCGGAGAAGGCGGACAGGTAGTTGGGCAGGCTGGGGTGGGTGACCCCGTGGAAATTGGATGCGGTGTTGTATTTGGTGGCGAGCTGGTTGATATAGGGCGCATCGGTGGTGTTGCCGATGATCTGGGACTTCCCGTGGTTCTCCATCATGATGTAGAAGATGTGCTGTGGCACACCCTCGCCCTGCTGCGGCTCGGCAGGCGACGCGGCGGCCACCCCCATGAAGGCGCCCCCCATCGCCAGGGCCGCCGCAGCGGCGCCCGCTGCGGTCTGCTTCCAGCCGAAGGCCATCTTGCGCATGCTCCACACTCCAGTCCACGAATGCTGTCGGCAGGCAGATTGTTGGCAGCACACATCAAACCGTTCGAGGGGCGCCCCGTGAACAGTGGGCGAAGTGCACGCGAACAGGTTTCGAAGCCAGTAGACACGTGGCTGGGCCGGCGCGTCTGGCCCGAGGTGGCCGCCCTCCCTGCGGAACACCGCTCAAGCCTTCAGCGACCCGCTCCCAGAGCATCGCCCTCTCGCCGGCGCGCAAGGCGACCTGGTCGGCCAGGCCGCGGGAGTCCGCTCGACCCGAAGTCGGAAGGAAAGGCCGCTGGCCAGGCTTCCCGGGAAAGCCCGGCCCACGTCACGTCCGTCCGCTGCCCGCGGACGGGCTTCGGTTTCTTGGCTTGGCGCTGTCCGACGATCCACCGTTTGGGCAGCACGACGAAGCCTTTCTGTCCGTCGCTGCGCCGGATGATGCCCGGCCCGGAGGCGCCGACCCAGTACGGACGGGCATACAGCAGAGGGTCGACGTCGTTTGTGTCGATGAACCCCAAGACCTCGATTACCCGCTTCGTCGGCAGCGGCAGCGCCGCCAGGTCCTCGTCAGTGACGACGACCGTGCGGCCGTCGGGGGTGTTCCAGCCGCGGGCTGTCTCACTGGCGGTGAGACGTTGTCCATCGAGTGCGCAGATGCGCTGATGTCGCACCCGCCCGCCGTTCTCTGGGGTTCCTGGACCGTGGCGTGACGTCGTCCAGAGCCCCGTCGTTGGGGCTCTACGGCATGTTCCTGGGGGGTGTGGCTCTGTGGCGGACCGCTGCAACCGTCGCGTGGACCAGGGGTACAAGTGCGGGCATTTCCTGTGCGGATGCCTTCGGGGATCCGGTGTTGGACTGTGGTGGACGACGAGCTTGCGTTGATTCATGACGCGGACCGCTTCCTGAGAGAGCTACGGCTGGCCCGAGGACGGGCGGAGTCGACGACGAAGGCATACGCCGAGGGCCTGGCTCTGTTTCTGCGTTGGTGTGAGAGGGGCGGGCGGGACTGGCGGACGGCGGCCGAGGACATGGGGCTGATCATGCTGCTGTTGTCGAGGGTGGGGCTTCGGTCGCCGGGTTGCACCGCTGCGATCTGCACCTGCTGATCGACTCGCGCTCGCTGGGCTGCGCCGCCGAGGGTCCGCATCTGCACGTGATCCGGCGGCAGAACACCAACGGCGCTTGGTCAAAGTCGAGGAAACCGTGGGTGATGCCGGTGGACTTCCTGGTGGTGCAGTCCGCCGACCAGCACGCGCTGGAGCGCCACGAGATCCTCGGCGAGGCGGGGAGCGACTTCCTGCTGGTCAACCTCTTCCGCCCGCCCTACGGCCACCCAGTAAGCCCCGAGGCGATCGGGGAGTTGTGCGAGGCGCTGTCAACGCGGGCAGGACTGGGGCGCCGCGTCGGGCCGCGGATATGCCGGCATGCGATGGCCATCAACGTCGTCGACGCCGGCGGCACGCTCGATGAAGTCCAGGCCCTGCTGGGCCAGAAGAGTCCGGAGTCACCCCGCCCTTACCTGCACCCGGCCCGTTCCGGGCTGCGCGCGGCGATCGAGCGTGTTCCTTCTCTGCGGGAGCTGAACGAGGTGGGGCCGCGATGAGGGTCATCACTACAGCGCCGACGCTGGTCGAGTTCAACAGAGGCGACGCCACTGCCGCCGAGCTGATGGCCATGGTGGAGCCGGAGTTCTTGAGCGTGCTGGGATGGTCGCCCCAGATCCGATTGCTCTTCTTGCCCTATGACCATCCCTTGCTTGGCATGCCCCTGTGTCCGGTGTCCGGGTGCTCGATGCCCAGCGTCGCCAAAGGACTGTGCTCAGGGTGCTACCAGTGGCGGAAGCAGCGGGGCGAGCCGCCCATGGACAGCTTCACGGCCGAGGGACGTATCCAACGTCGCCAGATCGGTGTCCAGGACTGCTCGGTGGCACGATGTGAACGGCCCGTCTTTTCCTCGCGGACATCGTTGTACGGTGCCCATCGCAATCAACTCCATCGCCAGGAGGTGTCGCTAGCGCAGTTCCTCGCGCTTGACGACGTCATCCCGCTGCCAGGCTTCGGCTTGTGCGCGGTGGCGGCCTGCCACCGGAAGCGGCCAGGTGCTGACCCTTACTGTCACGCACACCGGGTCCGGTGGTCGCATGCCGTCCGCCATGAGCTGGTGGATGCCGGGGACGAGCAGCACTGGCGGGCAACGACCGCGCCCATCACGGCGAACAACGAGGTGAGCCTACGAGGACTCCCCGAACGCCTGGTGGCGGAAGTGCTCTACGGCCTCCAGGCCAGGCTCCAGGCCGGATTCCACACCAGCCAGACCCTGCTGCGACACCTCCTCAACCGCGCGCGAGAGCTGGAACTTTCGACACTGACAGCGGTGAAGCCTGAGGAATTCGCCCGCGGCTGCCGTGGCTTCTACGACAACCTGATCACCTTCATCCACCGGGTCGGAAAGACGCCGGAGAACGAACGGGCGAAGGACGTATGGGACGGCGCGGTCTTCGGTCACGCCGGCCGCCTGCACTTCACCGACATCCATCAGCCCTGGCTGCGCGAAGCGGTCAAGGAGTTGGCCTTCACCACCCTTCCCCAGCGTCGCGGGCGAGCCATGGCCACCGTCCAGGACATCGTCCGCGCCTTCGCGATGCTCTCCGAGAGCCTTCGCCTGCAGCGCGAGGACCGTGGCGAGGACCTTCGCGCGCTCGGCCGGCACGACATCACCGCCTTCCTCAACCGGCTCGCCTACCTGCACGGCACAGAGGCTCTTTCCACCCACAAATGGGTGGTGACCTGCCGCTGCCTTCGGGGCAACCTCGCCCAGATGCGGTCGCTGGGGCTGACCCGCTCGGGCCGACCACTGTATGGGCTGCCTGAGGACTTTGCTCTTCTTGCCGACGACATCCCCGATGAGCTGGAGGAAAGCGAAGCTGGCAAGGACCTTCCCCTGGAGGTCATGCGGCAGTTGTGCGAACACCTGCCCCGCCTCGCCGACCTCTCACGCAACGGTCCAGAGCACCAGGCGGCCACAGAACTGCTGATCGACACCGGTCGGCGCCCCCAGGAGATGTGCCGGCTGCCGCTGGAGTGCCTCGTCCAGGACAGCGACGGACAGCACGAGCTGATCTACAACAACGACAAGGCCAACCGCAAAGGCCGCCGCCTGCCGATCTCCCAGAGCACCGCAGGCGTGATCACCCGGCAGCAGGAACGGGTCCGGGCCGCGTTCCCCCACACTCCCGCAGCGGAGCTGGTGCTTCTGCCCACCTGCTTGGCCAACTCCCACGGCCGCAAAACCATCGGTTCCGGCTGGCTGTCCCAGTGCCACCGCGAGTGGGTGGGCACCCTGCCGGAGCTCCTGGCCTCCACCCGCGTCGAAGTCGACGGCCAGCTCGTCACCCGCAACCTCCCCTTCGACAAGTCCAAGATCTTCCTCTACGCCTACCGGCACGCCTACTGCCAGCGCCACGCAGACGCCGCAGTGCCACCCGACGTCTTGCGCGACTTGATGGATCACCGGCGATTGGAGACCACACAGGCGTACTACCGCGTCACCTCGCAACACCGACGCGAGGCCGTCGACCGGGTCACCACGATGCAGTTCGACCGGCACGGCAACCGCATCTGGCGCCAGGCCCAGATCCTGCTCGATGCCGAATACGCCCGTCGCGCGATCGGCGAAGTCCAAGTCCCCTACGGCCTGTGCACCGAGCCGTCCAACGTCGCCGCCGGCGGCCACGACTGCCCCGTCCGCTTCCGCTGCGTGGGCTGCGGCCACTTCCGCACCGACGTCTCCTACCTCCCCGACCTGGAGGCATACCTCGCCGACCTGCTCCGCAACCGCGAACGCCTGGCCGCCTTCACCAGCGCCGACGACTGGGCCAAGACCGAGACCATGCCCTCCGACGAGGAGATCACACGTGTCCGGCGCCTCGTCCAACGCGTCCGCGCCGACCTCGACGGCCTCACCGACGAAGACCGGGCCCAGATCCGAGAAGCCATCGCAGTGGTCCGCCGTTCCCGCACCGTCGCCCTGGGGATGCCCCGCATCCGCCAACCCCTGCCCGACGTCCGACCCGACAGGACCCTATGACCACCGCCATGGCCGATGGGCGGCGGGCCGACTCGGTCCGCCGCCGCGAACGCTTCCTCAAAGCCCTCAATGCGATGTTGCGAGGCGGCGGGGACATCACCGTCTCCGGCCTGGCCCGCGCGGCCCGGGTGGACCGCACCTTCCTCCCGCTCGAACAACAACTCACCGACACCCGCGGACAGCTCCAGGACCGGACCGACGAACTCGACGCAGCCCGGGCCGCCAACCGGGAGCTGACCCGAGCACTGAACCACAGAGCCTGAAGACGTCGCCCGCCCATGACCTGACCGACCGGATGGTGAACCGGCTGAAGACGGCCCCCTCGCGGTCGGGCCGCGGTTCCGGCGGGCAAGGCCGGGGCCGCGGCCCGACCGCTGGTGTCAGCAGGTGATGCTGCCCTTGCGCAGCGCGTGACCGCCGTCGTTGCTGTCGTCGGCCCAGTACACCGGCTTGGAACCGCTGACGCATGCGTCGGCACCGGCCACGGAGAACCCTTCGTTGTTGAGGTTGGGCATGCCGCTCGGGCGGTCGTAGACGGCCGTGGTGTCGAAGGCGCCGGCGGTGTTGACCTTCATGGTCCGGTGCTGGCCGTCGCAGGTGTCGTCGCAGACGACCCACAGGCGCGAGGCCTGCGGCTCCCACTGCAGTTCCATCACGCCGGCCATGCCGCTGTCGATGGTTGCGACGCGAGTGTAGGCGCCGGTGTCCTTCAGGACGTACCCGTAGACCGTGCCGGTGCCTTCGACGCCGACGAAGAACACCCCACCGGTGTGGCCGCCGTACCGCTTCGGGTCGTAGGCCGAGCCGGTCGACTCGTCCTTGAAGCCGGATGCGGTCAGGTAGGTGTCGGGGATCCAGGTGATGCCCTCGAAGCCGAGGTTGGAGCCCACGGACGGCAGGTCGGAGGTCAGGTTCCACTCCTTGGTGGCCTTCAGGGCGGTACCCGAACCGCTGACGTTGTACCTGAGGACGGACAGGCGACTGGTCCCGGACGCGTCGCCGTTGCGCTCGCTGGCGACGAACACGCCGCCCTGGGAACCGGCGCCGGTGAGCGTGACGCCCTCACTGTCCGGACTGCCGGAACCGCCGGGGAAGCGGAGCGTCTTGCCGGACGTCCATCCATTCGCGGTGTCCGGCTTCCAGCCGCCGGAACCGTCGCGGACCAGCCGCCACAGCTTGCCGGAGTTCTGCGCGCCCCACATCACGTTCTTCTCCTGGTACAGGCTGCTGAGGTCCTCGCCGAAGACGTTGGCTCCGTCCGCGGTCGTGACGGAGCTGCCGCCGGGCCACGCCACCGGCGAGGGACCGTCGTTGCCGCCACCGCAGTCGTTGGCGGCACCCAGGGTCACCTGGGCCGCACCGAACTCGCCGGTGCCGTCGGGACAGCGCGACCAGGAGGGCTTGGAGTGGCTGCGCCAGCTGAAGCTGTCGACCAGGGTGGTGCCGTCGGGGAGGTAGAGACGAGCCTTGTCGTCGGAGCCCAGGCCGAACGCCTTGTGCACGTCGAAGGCACGGAACGCGCCGGGGGCCAGCGTCGTGCCGGAGGCGATCGCGTACTTCGAGCCGTCGTTGCCGTCCTTGAGGATCCAGCCCGAGACGTCGACGGTGGCCGTGCCCTTGTTGTACAGCTCGATCGAGTCGTTGACGCTGCCGGTGGTCACCACCTCGTTGACACGGATGTCGCCCGCCGGGTCCGCATGGGCCGGAGGCGCCAACACCGTGCCGGCGACCAGCATGGGGCCGGCCACGGCGGCGGAGAGGGAGGCGAGCCGACGGCGCCGGCGGGGAGTGCGTATTTCGGACACGATGTGCGTCCTCCAGAGGGGGGTGACAGGGCGTCAGGAGCTTTCCGGCGCATGCTAAACGACTTCTTGCGGGCGGGGGTTCGTCCCGTGAACGCCAGCCGAATTGCGGTGCGAGGACGATCGAGCGCGCCGCCGTCCCCCCGGAGAGCCCGCGCGGGGAACACTTCCAGCTATTTCCCACTTCAGTGATGGCAGGAAGACCTCGGTCGTAGGCCGGCGGCGTTCCGGCAGCGAGGTGGGTAGCGGCCAGGACGTGCCGCACCGCCGCGGTCGCCTTCCACGCGCCCGCGTCCCACTCCTCACCGACCTGACCCAAGTGCCGCTGCGCGGTGGCAAGGGGCGGGCCCCAGCCGCCGCCGAGACGCCGCTCGGCACAGCGCTCCCGGCCATCCGCAACCGCGACTACCTCCTCGACCGCTCCGGGTCCCGGTCCGCTCCCTTGGCGATCGGCCGCCGTGTCGGTCACGACGCCAGCCGTAGTGGCCAGCCCGTCAGTCACCGGCCAGCCGGACACAACGCCCCGGACATCGGTGTCGGCGAGCGGGGTTGCCCGCTCCGCGCCCACCGAACACCCCGCGCGGCCTTCGGGCCTTGATACTCGTGCCGGCTGGCCCGGGGCAGCAAAGTGCAGCTGGTGGGCTTGTCGCAGCCGGACGAGTCGCATTGGCCGATCGGACCGCCCCTCACGACCGGTCGATACGGCGCTCGGTAAGCCCAGGGAGCGCTCAGGCAAGCCGGGCCGCCCGCCGCGACGAGGCGGGGCAATCGGTCACGGTGGCTGGGTGACCGATGAAGGCGTTTCAGTCGTGACCGGTGTCCGATGACGACTGGACCGGTCACCGGTCACCGGCGGAGCGGTCACCCGCCGGTGCCGGGCACTCCACCGGCCACCGGTCACCGAAGCCGTCACGACGGTGACCTCAGCGGACAGGTCGGCCACAGCGGGGTGCGACGGTGCGCTTCGTACAGGATGATCCGTTCCGGCCCCACGGGCCTCGGCAGGTCGGTAGCTTCCTGGCTCATGAGCGCACATCGAGCTTCTCCGGGCGAACCATGGCCTGGCTGGTCCACCAACCGGGCAGTTCAGGCCGCGTACGGCAAGCACCTGGTCCGCATCGGCGAACTCGTCACGGCCTTGTTGTACGTGCATATCCAGGAGCGCCGAGACCTGGTGGCCGCGCACAGCACCCGCTGTCAGGACCTCGTTGACTTCCAGGTCAGCAGCCTTGCGCTGGAGTACCGGGACGATCTGCTGGAGACCGCGGCCGTCCTGGATGCGCTCGCCCTGTGCCACGGCCACGGCAGCTACCTGCCTCGGCCCTACCAGGAGGACTCCAACCCGGTGCCGAGGGATGTGGAGCTGCGCACCGACGCCTCCGACGTCGCTAGCTTGCTGGTGGCCTACGACCTCCAGAACGGGACCGGAACCACCGGTGGCGTGCCCGCAGTTTTGGAGGAGGGCTGTACCGAAGCGGAGCGGGACGCGGTTCGGGCCTACGCGCGGGGGGAGTGGATCGTCTCCCAGGAGAGCTGGCCCGACTGATCCTGGCCGGGAACTTAGGCAGACGTCACTTGACGTTGGTGGTGTTGCTGAAGAGTGCGGGGCCGGGATGGCAAGGCCCGTTCGGAGTGACCTGCGCCGGTAGGTACGGATGGGGGCACTGTCACGGCCGGCGCCTGGGGGCTTGAGCGGGCCGTGAGCAGGCGCTCGGAGGGCGTTGTCAGTGGTCGCCGATACGGTGTGAGCGACACTCAGAGGAGGGGACCATGAAGACCGAAGTGCTGCGCGCCTACCGCTTCACGCTGGCCCCCTCCCCCGCCCAGGAGCAGAAGCTGTTGCGCTGGTGCGGCAACACCCGGCTCGCCTTCAACTACGCGCTCGCCGCGAAGAAGGCGGCACATGTGCAGTGGCGGGCCAAGGTCGACGAGCTCGTCGCCGGCGGGACGCCGGAGGCGCAGGCGCGGAAGCAGACGAAGGTCCCGATCCCGTCGAAGCCGACCGTCCATGAGGTGTTCAACGCCGAGCGCGGCGACACCCGGGAGGGTGTCGAGGGCGTGTGTCCGCGGTGGCACGAAGTGAACACCTACGTCTTCCAGTCTGCGTTCATCGACGCCGACCGCGCCTGGAAGAACTGGCTGGAGTCCTTCACGGGCAAGCGGGCCGGCCGCCGCGTGGGCCACCCACGGTTCAAGAAGCGCGGCCGCGCCCGGGACTCCTTCCGGCTGCACCACGACGTGAAGAAGCCCGGCATCCGCCTGACCACGCACCGGCGCCTGCGGCTGGCCTCGTTCGGTGAGGTGCGGCTGCACGACTCCGGCAAACGCCTGTTCCGCCAAGTCGCCCGCGATGAAGCAGTCGTGCAGTCGGTGACGGTCTCTCGCGGCGAGCACCGCTGGTACGCGTCCGTGCTGTGCAAGGTCACCCTGGACGTCCCCGACCGTGCGTCGCGTGCGCAGGCCGAGCGGGGCGAGGTCGGCGTCGACATTGGCGTGAAGGTCCTCGCCGCCCTGTCCAAGCCCCTGGGTGTGTGGGCAGGTGGACGTCGGCGCGGACGGGATGCTGATCGTCAATCCGCGGCCGCTGCGCGACGCGCGGCAGCCCGGCGGTTGGTGAAGGCACAGCGGGCGTTGTCGCAGCCGCAGAAGGGCTCCGTGCGGTGGGAGAAGGCGCGCCGTCGCGTCGGCCGGTTTGCTCGAACTGTGGATGGCAAAACCCACGCCTGGCGCTGTCCGACAGGACGTTCTACTGCACGACCTGTGGTCTGACGATGGACCGGGATCTCCACTCGGCCCACAACATCGAACGACACGCAGAATCACCCCACGTCGCCTCTGATACAGGGGAGACGCAAAACGCCCGCCGAGCACCCGTCGGACTTCCCGGCCCCCGGGCCGGGAAGCAGGAGCAACGAAGCGGGAAGACGCCGGCCCGGATGGGCCTGCGCCACCTCGGCGGAGCAATCCGCCGACGCTCCCCTATCCAGCCCACGAACAGGCAAAGCTGTTCTGAAGCCGCAGGTCACGAAGTGGCCAGCCCACGGGCGCGGAGAGCGATCGTTCCACCTGTGGGTCGACGCCGACCACAACGGCTGCGACACCCGGCAGGAAGTCCTCCTCGCCGAGGCGGTGAAGAAGCCGAAGAAGAGCGAGGACTGCAGGCTGACCGGCGGGACCTGGCGCTCGTACTACGACGACAAGACCGTCACCGACGCCCGCAGGCTCGACATCGACCACGTCGTCCCGCTCGCCGAAGCGTGGGACGCCGGCGCCTCGAAGTGGACGACCGACCGGCGCGAGCAGTACACCAACGACCTGACGGCGCCCCGCAGTCTCGTCGCCGTCAGCTCCGGGCCCAATCGGGCCAAGGGCGACAAGGACCCCGCCGAGTAGATGCCACCCGCGAAGGACGCCACCTGCACCTACGCCGCCGACTGGGTCGCCACCAAGCTCCGCTGGGCCCTGGCCGCCGACCGCGAGGAGAAGAACGCCCTGGCCAAGATCGCGGCTGGGTGCCCGGACACGACGGTCAGCTACACCCCGGCCCAGTAACCCGGCCCACTGCCAGGGGGAGGAAGCAGCCTCACGGATCCGATATGATCATGGTGCAGCTTCGGCCCGCGGAACAGCGGGGGGAAGTCGCGCGTCTGTGGTCCAAGGAAAGACGTCCACCAACCGGTGGGAGATGCAGGTGCAAGGCCTGCCGGGCGCTCCATCAGAAGGTCCCCTCCATACCAGGAGGGGACCTTCGCCGTTGGGAGCTGCGGCCGCGCCATCGGTCACTTACGATTTTCCGGTGGGGCGGTTCGTCCCGAAAGTCACCGGTCATCGTGAGGAGCCGTCGTGAGCGACCAGTCGGCCGACGTGCCGCTCGATCGAGCGGCCGGGGCAGCATCCTGAGGGCGCGTACTCCTGGCGTCGGGCGAGAACGCCGGAGTAGTTGGGGGTTTGCCGTGTACTGTCCGCGTGCTGTTCAGGTGTTCTGCTACGACAGTATCTTGGTGGCCACGGATGCCGCTTCGGCAATCAGCTTGTTGTCGTAGGCGGCGTCCTTCGTGCCGCGGTTGGACATGATCGCCATGACGATGGGTGCGGCGCCTGGGGGCCACACGACGGCGATGTCGTTTCGTACAGCGTAGACACCGCCTCCGCCGGTCTTGTCACCGACCGTCCACCCCTTGGGTACTCCGGCCCTGATGAGTTCGTCTCCGGTGGTGTTGGTCCGCAGCCACTGGGTGAGCTGTTCGCGTTCGTCCTTGCCCAGGGCGTCCCCGAGAACGAATGCCCGCAGGTCTGCTGCCCACGCGCGGGGCGTGGTGGTGTCTTGTGTGGCACCGGGAGACCACTGGTTCAGTTCCGGTTCGCGGCGTTCCACTTTGGTAGTGGTGTCACCTGTCTCTGCGAGAGCGGCGGCCAGGCCCTTCGGCCCGCCCAGTGCGTCGAACAGGAGGTTGGCCGCGGTGTTGTCGCTGTAGCGGACGGCTGCGTCACACAGATCACTCAGGGTCATTCCGGTATCGACATGCTTCTCGGTGACCGGAGAGTAGTCGACCAAATCACTCCGGGAGTACTTGATCACCTTGTCCATGCCGCTCAAGGAGTACTTGCGTAGGACGGCACCGGCGGCGAACGCCTTGAAGGTGGAGGCGTACGCGAACCGCTCATCAGCGTTGAAGGCCACCTCCCGCCCATTGCCCGTGTTGACCGCATAGACCCCAAGCCGCGCGCCGTACTTGCGCTCCAGCTCTTTGAATTCGCCGACGTGCTGCCGCGCAGCACGATCCGACAGCGCTGTCGCGGAAGCCGGAGCCTGTGAGCTCTGGGTGCTGTCACGACCGCATGCCGCAAGTGGAAGGGCAACGAGCGTAGCGAGCCCTGCGAGAAGGACACGCCGCGCACGAGTGGCCTGCATATTCGGACCTCCAGAAAGACCGTCAGGGATGCCGAGAAGGGAGACAGCTCGGGTATGGCTCATGATCTTCCTCCGCGTTCCATACGGTCCAATACGCATACAGGCGGTTCCATGCCGATCTCGCATAGGATTGCGGTATGGACCTAGTGGGAGCATGTCGGGCGTTCGTCAGCGTGACGGAACGTGCCAGCTTCACCACAGGAGCGGCCGCAGCCCGGATGTCCCAGCCGGTGGCGAGCCGGCGCATCGCCGCCCTGGAAGAGCTCTTCGGCGAGCGCCTGTTTGAGCGGACATCGCGCAGGGCCGCCCTCAGCTCCTTCGGCCGGGACATGCTGCCGGCGGCGAGGCGGCTCGTGCAGGCAGCCGACGCGCTGCTGCACGAGGCGGAGACCGCCAAGCACAAGCCATGGCGGCTCGCCGTCCCGGGCAACTGCTCCACGGGCTCTCTCGCCCGCCTGGTCGCCGACGCGCGAGACCAAGCGGTGACCCTCGATCTCCAGACCGGTACACCGGCGCAGCGCATGGAGCTCCTTCGCTCACAGCAGGTACGCGCGGCCCTGATCGCGGCGCCCGCGGACGAAGCCACGTGGTCGGTTCCGCTCGGCCTCGCGGGCACCGCGGCAGCCGGGGCCAGGCGCGTCTATCTGGCGACTCTGCGGGCCGGGCGGGCCTGCCCGGATCCTGTCCGCAAGGTATGGATCCAGCCGGAGGACGACGTGCCGCACATCCGCGATCCGCTCACCCGGCTGCGCGACGCCCTGGGCCTGCGGCCGGTGCAGACCGCCATCGCCGCCGACCTGACGACTGCCATAGCCGAGGTGCTCTGCACGTCCGATCTGCTGCTGTGTTCCGCCACGCAGGCCGACGAACTCGGCCTCGAATGGAGGCCCATCGGTGAGATCACACTCAGCCGTGGATACAGCCTCGCAGCCGCCACGGATGTCAATGTGCAGCATGTCCAAGAACGCCTGGGCAGCGCGATCACCCGCTGCCTCGGCCCGGCTACGCGGACCGGCACTCCTCACGGAGTGGCGGCAGTATGAGTACCGAAGCGCTGCTGCACGACATCCGCCAACAGCTTCTCGACGGCGGCCTGCACGGCTGCCTGCTGGTCCGCGACCTCCGCACAGGAGCCGAGCTGGGCATCGAGCCCGACGCCCAGCTGCCCTCCGCCTCCCTGGTCAAGATTCCACTCGCTCTGGCGACGGCGGAGCGCATCAGGCGCGGAGAGCTCGACGGAGCAACAGTAATCGACGTCCAGCCCGGACGCATCACCACGCCGGGCCCCACCGGTCTGACCCGGTTCCGCCACCCCGCCCGGATCGCCCTCGACGACCTGCTCTACCTCAGCACCAGCGTGAGCGACGGATCCGCCGCCGACGTGCTGTTCGACCTCACCCCACCTACCCAAGTGGCCCACATCCTGCATGAACTGGGCCTGGACGGCATCACCATCCGGCACACCATGCGCGAACTCATCCAGACCCCCACGGAACGCTTCACTCCCGACCAGACGCACCTCGCCCACACCCTCGCCATCGAAGCCGGAACCGGCGGCCGCGGCCACCATGTACGGCAGCTCGACACCACCCGCGCCAACACTGGCAGCGCCCGCGCCTGGACCGAACTGCTCCAAGCCCTGTGGACGCCATCGGCAATCCATCCCGAAGTCGCCGCCCGAGTGCGGGACCTGATGGCCCACAACCTGCTCCGCCACAGGCTTGCCCCGGACTTCAGCTCAGACGCCAGCGACTGGTCCTCCAAGACCGGCACCCTCCTCAACCTCCGTCATGAGATGGGAGTCGTCGAGCACTCCGATGGGCATGCCTTCGCCATCGCCGTGCTCACGGAATCGCTCGTTCCGGCCAGCACCCAGCCAGGCGCCGACATTCTCATGGCTCAAGCCGCCCGCAGACTGCATGACCACCTCCGGCAGCTCTGAACCTGGGCGGCGCCACCTCGAAGCCGACTCTCACAAACGTTCCTTTGCGCGAGCAAGATCAATCACGAGCCGCCGAACCCCCGCCGACCCCGGATTCGTTCGCAGAACCCGTTCTCACTCAAAAGCGGGACGGACCCCCTTCTGAGACTTGCGTAGTGCGAAAATCCGGGCCCATGACGGACCCTCAGCAGCCTTCCCTGACCGAACGGTTGGACGCGGACGACGTCGAACGGCAGGCCTGTCCGAAGTGTGACGCCCAGCCCGGCTCGCCGTGCCGCTCGCGCGGCGGCGCGGTCGCCTCCGCCTACCACACTCGTCGCTTCACCATGGTGCCCCGGCTGAAGAAGGCGCTGAGGGTGCCGACCCCGGCCGACCGCGGACCGGGGCGGCCGTGGCGGCCGGGCACCCCGCCGCCGGCGCCGATCGACCAGGACCTGCCGAGCGCGGACATCCGTATCGGCTACGCCCGGTGCTCGACCCTTGGGCAGGAACTCGACTCCCAGCTCGACGCGCTCAGCAAGCACGGCATCCCCCGCGACAAGATCCTCAGCGAGACTCCGCGTCCGTGCCGTGCCCTCGGTCCACGGCGCACTCCTCGCCCGCTGCCAGCCGCTCGACGGCACCTCAGCGATCCCGGCACAGCGCAAGGCCCGTCGCGAGTACGCGAACCGCGTCAGCGCCCTCGGCCAGTGACCAGGACCCTCCATTCGCTGCGGCTGCCCTGAGCTGGGCCGCAGCCGCTTAGCGTTGTCCTTTCGGCGAGAACCAGTAGAGACTCTCGACCCCCGAAGCGCACTCTTGCCGTCTCCGGCCGTGAACGGAGGCATCACCAGTACGATGCGTGTCATGCATCACCTCTGTGACTGACCAGCGATCGTTCCGTGGCCCTCCGCAGGCCGCAGGGCACACACGACGTCATTCCGTCGCTCGTCCCGGTCATCGTTCGGGACGTCACACTGCTGGAGTCATTGGTGTTCTTCGCTCGACGCCGCCCTCACGGAAGTCTTGTCGCGCTCCTGCGTGATAACGCCGACTTCCGACGCCTCTTCTGTGCTTCCGCTCTAAGCCTGACCGGTGACTGGTTCACTTTCGTCGCCCTCAGCAGCTTCGTCTACCGCCATACGGGCTCGGCGGGCTGGACAGCGCTGCTGTTCGCCGTCAACTCCCTGCCCGGAGTTGTGCTGCTGCCGCTGATCGGTCCGCTCACCGACAGGTTCGACCGGCAACGCCTGCGCATCGCGTGTGACCTGGGCGCGATCATTCCGGTCGCCGGCCTGCTGGTTGCCTTTCACACCCGGTCCGTCCCGCTGGCCCTTGGCTGCCTGGCAGGGCTGTCCATCGCCGCCGCCATTGCGAGCCCGATCCCCGAGGCCGCACTGCCGAACCTCGTCACCTCCCGTGAGCTGCCACTGGCGCAGACCGCGCTCGGAAGCCTTTACTCGGCGGGCCTGTTGGTGGGAGCCGGCCTGGGGGGTGTGGTCTCGGCGGCATGGGGTGCCTCGGCGACCCTCATCATCGACGGTGCGTCCTTCGCTGTCTCCGCACTCCTCATCGTGAGGATCAGACAGCCGCTCTCCAAGGTGATGACGACTCGTCGGATCCGGATGCGGGCCGATACAGCCGAACTCTGGACCTTCGTACGGTCCACCCCGGTAGTCTCCGCCTTTCTGCGGCTGACCGTGGGACTGCGCCTCTGCTACGGCATGGTCGGCCTGTTGCCTGTTTACGCCCTTGACCGCTTCCACGTCGGAGACTGCACGCAGCCGGAGCCGCCCTGGCGGTCTTCGGGGTCGGCTATCTTGCCCTGGCACAGGTCACAGCCCTCGGTCCCGGCATGGCCGCAGCACTGATCGGCCACATCGGAGTGGGCGCGTGCGCCATCCTCGCCCTCAACGGCCTTCAGCTCGCGACCCCCGACCACATCCGCGGCCGTGTCATGGTCCTCGTCTTCGGCCTCTCCTCCGCTTTTCAAGGCGTGTCGTCTCTCGCGGTGGCACCTCTGGCCGCGTCCATCGGCATGCCCGACACCACCCGGCTTCTCGCAGGGCTCGCTGTTGTCTACGCGATCGTTTGGGCGATCGGTGTAACACGCACGGGGAAGGCGCGAAAGATCGTCGAACCGGACACGATCCACGAGGACACCCCGGACCTCACACACTGACCCTGTCAAGAACATGCTCACCTGCACCTCTCAGGGCGGTCCGGCAATCGTGACAGCAAGGGGAAGGACCCTTGATCTTCAGGGCCACTTGTCGCCGCAGGTCACCCCCACTCGTGAATGCCCCTTAATCGTTCACCGGGATTCGCGGTGAGAACCCTCTCCGCCCGCCCGACAAGGAAATTCAGCCATGACCACGCAGCACGCACTCGCCAAGCAGCACGCAGTCGCCAAGGCGGCCGCCGCCGCGGACACCGTCCAGCAGGGAAACAGCATCAGCGACCTGCAGGACATGCACGCCGCCGTCCTGGCCGCGCTCAACCTCGGCGCCACCGAGGCGGACTGCAGACGGGAGCACAGGACATCGCTTGACAATCCTCCGGCCCCGCAAGTTGAAGTGCGGGACGGGGCTGCTGGGTCAGATCGGGTCGTTGTCCGAAGCCGGGGCACCGAGCCATCGCCCGAACCACGCACGGGTGCGCCGGAGTACGTCGATCCGGTGGTTGCGCTCCATGATCAAGTGTCCCTCGCGGGGGTAGACGACGAACTCGTGCTCGACGCCGAATCGGCACAGCGCGCGGTGGAAGTATGTTGCCTGGCCGAGTGGAACGTTCGTGTCGTCCTGGCCGTGCAGGATCAGCACCGGGGTGGTGACCTTCGAGGCGAACGAGACCGGGCTGAGCCGGTCGTGGAGGTGCGGGCCAGGCCCCTCCCAGCCGATACTGCCGCCGAGTCCGGATTCCAGGACTCCCTCCTCGCCGGTGGCTGCTTGCATGCCCCAGTCAGTGATCCCGGCGCCAATCAGCGCGGCCTTGAACCGGTCGGTCTGCCCCACCGCCCATGCGGCCATGAATCCGCCGTGGCTCCACCCGTCGATTCCGAGCCGGTCCGGGTCCGCGACCCCGTCGGCGATCAGCAGGTCGATCCCGGTGAGGATGTCGGTCCATTCCTCAAGGCCGACCTTGCCCGCGACCGCCGCCGCGAACGCGTGGCCGTGTCCCTGACCGCCCCGTGGATTGGGCAGGAAGACCGCGTATCCCGCGGCCGCAAGCCACTGAGGGGAGAACCAGGTGGTATTCAAGTCGTCGCAGTACCGGTCATAGGGGCCGCCGTGAACCAGGGTGATGAGCGGGAACGGGCCGTCCTGCCGACGCCTGCCAACCGGCAGGATCAGCAGCCCGTCCAGGTCCAGGCCGTCGCCAGCCTTGTAGGAGAGGCGCTCCTGGGTGCCCCACCTGACCCGCCGCAGATCCGGCCTGGTGTCGCTGAGCCGGACCAGCCGACCGCCGGGAGGCCCGCAGTGCACGTCCCCCGGCTCATAGGCCGTGCTCGCCAGCACAGCGACCGCCTCACCCGAACTGCTGGCGGTCATGGAATCGACACGGCCGACCCGCGTGGACACACGCACGAAGCGCCCCACGTCGGGGTCGAGCCGGTAGATCGCGGTGTCGAGGCCATCGGCGAACAGCGCCAAGGGAGCCCCGTTCTCGACCTGCACCAGCTCGGTCGGGCAGACGTCCATGCCCGCGGTCAGATTGCGATGCTCCCCAGCAGCAGCACCGGGTTCGGGCACGGCGACGTCGAAAACGGCGAGACCGCCGACCAAACCAGGAGGAGTCACCGCCAGGTAGGCCACCCGCCAGACATCGCGGACGCTCCACCAGATCGGTGAGCACGCCAGCAGCCCCATCCGACCCAGATCGAGGAGCATTCCCGTGGCGGGATCGACCACGTGCAACTCGGCGGTGAACATTCCGGGATCGAACTGCGGGCAGGACCAGCTGATGACCGCCAAGGAGCCACCGTCCGGTCGCTGGACCACGTCGACGACGTGCCTGTCGCCAAGCTCCGCCAACACCCGCAGCTCGCGAGTACCCAGGTGCAGGAGGCGCAACCGGCCAGGGGGAGCCCCCGCTCCCCATACAATCGCGTCGTCGCGCTCGGCCTTCCGGCGTTCGTCCTGCTCACTCGGCTCATCCGTGGCGATCACGGCGACCATCTCGCCACCGGCGAGCGGCCAGTGGTCCACGATCCCGCCCCGCCAGGCAGTCAGAGTCTCGCACCGCCCGCCGTCGAGTCCGACGCGGTGCAGTTGCCCGTCCGACAGGAGGAAGAGCGACGCCGAGTCCGGCGCCCACCTCGGCACACCCTCGCACGCCGTACCGCAGGCCAGCTCCCGGGGAGGTGAGCCTCCATCAGCGGCGGCGACCCACAGTGCGCCGACCGGGTGCGGACCCCGACCGGCCGAAGCCACCACGTAGGCCACCCAGGCGCCATCCGGGGAGATCACCGCGCATCGCGGCCCGTCGCTGTCCACTAGGAACTCTGCGGTCAACTCCGGTACGTTTTGACTCATACGACACGCTCACCCATTCCGTAACCCGGGATCCCCGCACATCCTGGGCCTTCAGCGTGTCACCTGTCGCGGTAAATTACGGACACACTGCGGCACCACTCTGACGAGCCATCAGGCGACAACGCCGACCCCCGTGTAGTCCTCGGGCAAGTACCCGAGAGTGCCGCGTATGGGTTCAGCGGCCCGTCATCCAGAAACAGCAGTGGTCTCACGCTCGCGGTCTCCCCATGTGCAGCCGGCCGCTTGACCGCAGCGTAGCCCGGACGGATGTCCTGTCTCAACGAAGTTGGTCGCCCACCCCTGCGCTGACCTGCGTGGACTGGATTGGGTGAGACGCGAGGACTTGATTCGTTGAGACAGATCTCGAGGGTCAGGGCCGAACGGGCTGAGCGCCGTCTCGTCTCAGGTCAGGCCGCCGCTGTACTGCTCGGGCCTTCACTTTCGGGCGCTGGCGACGCCCAAGCCGTCCATGTAGTCGCGGACTCGCGTGATCAGTCCGTTGCGGACGTGGAGTATCAGGAGCCCGGGGACGGTGAACGTGGTGGCCTTGGCGGGCAGCGTTCCCACCACGACATGCTCGGCGACGATCACTTCGGGATCGGCGGTCTCGTAGGCCGCGCCCCTCCTGACCTCCTCCACCTGGACGGGCTGGCGCCCCAGGCTGCCCGGTATCCGGCGCGCACGGCCTCACGACCCTCGAAGCTCGGGGGAAATCCGGGTGAGGCGAACGGGAACTCGTGCACCGCGTCGATGGAGTAGAGATCGGCGAGATCGTCCGGGGACTTGTCGAGCATGGCTTGGTAGTAGCAGGTCAGCACCTCGTGAGGGGTGCGAACGGCGGGTGTATCCAGAGGTGACACGCGGGTTATTCCAAGTCGACCTTTGCCGCGTCCGCGGGCATCGACGTGATCATCTGCCTCGACGCCCTGCGGCGCGAAATCGGCGGCGAGGGCAACCAGGCCGTCACCGCGCCCGCCGTCGCCCGGCGGAACGCCCTGCTGGACAAACATCTGAGCACCGGGGACAAGGTGTTCTTGGACAGTACGAACGTCGAGGTGCGCGTGAGGGCCGACCTCGTGGAGCGGGCCCGACGGCACCGACGCCGGATCGTCGCCGTGCGCTTCATGGCCGACCCGGACACCTGCCACGCTCGAAACCGCCGCCGTCCAGCCACCCAACAGCAACCACATGCAGGAGCTGCTGTACATCCCCGGCCGCATGGTGAACCGCGCGTCCGTTGCCTATCGCGGCGAAGGACAGACCGACGCCCGCGATGCCAGGATCATCGCTGACCAGGCACGCATGCGGCGGGACCTGCGGCCCATCCGCACCGGCGACGAGGACACGATCGAGCTGGCACTTCTGACCAGCCGCCGCATCGACCTGGTCGCCGAGCGAACCCGCACCGTCAACCGGCTCCGCGGTGCTGACCAGCATTTTCCCCGCTGTGGAACGGGCTGTGGAACTCACCGACGCCGGACCCCTGGTCCTCCTCGCTGGCTACCAGGCTCCGGACGCTCTGCGCCGGATCGGCCTCAGCCGGCTCACGGCCTGGCTGCGCAACCGCAAAGTCCGTGGAGCTGAGAACCTGGCCAAAGCAGCCGTGGAGGCCGGCGAACGGCAGCACACCGCCGTCGCCGGCGAGACGGTCATCGCCCAGATGGTGCACACCCTGGCAAAGGAGGTGATGGTCCTCAACGAGAAGATCACCGAGACCGAAAAGCTCATCGCCGGACGGTTTCGTGAACACGAACTGGCCGAAACAGTTCTCAGCATGCCGGGCATGGGCCCCAAGCTCGGTGCCGAGTTCCTGGTTGCGGTCAGCGGCAGCCTGGACGGCTTCCCCACCGCGGACCGGCTCGCGGCCTTCGGCGGTGTCGCTCCCGCCCCGCACGGCTCCGGGAAGACCAGCGGGAATCTGCGCCGATCACAGCGCTACCACCGACGCCTGCAGCACGTCTTCTCCACATCCGCGCTGGTCAGCTCCTGGAGCGATCCCAACTCCAAGCGGTTCTACGCCCGCAAGAGAGCCGAAGGGAAGAGCCGCATCCAGGCTGTCCTGGCGCTGGCCCGGCGACGCGTCAACGTCCTGTGGGCACTCATCCGCGACCGACGGTGCTACCAAGTCGAGCCTCCAGCAGCGGCCTGCTGAACGCTCTTCCTGCCCAGCCGGAAGCCACCGCGGTGCACTGTTCCCGCACGGCTGCGGGGTGCGAGGATCGAAAGACCTACACCTGAGCGGGGGACGCAGATGGACGTGCTGATCAGGCCCGCACGGGCCACAGAAGCCGACATACTCACCGACTTGGCACTGCGGTCCAAGGCGCACTGGGGCTATGACGCCGACTTCCTGAAAGCCTGTCGAGACGAGCTCACCGTTGCCGCGCACGAGGTTGCACGCCGACGAGCGACGGTCGCTGACAGAGGTGGCCACATCCTGGGCTTCACAACTCTTGAGGGCGAGCCACCCACAGGCGTTCTGGGCATGATGTTTGTCGAGCCGCAGGCCATTGGCCAGGGGGTCGGCCGCCTGCTGTTCGAACGCACCATCGCAGCTGGACGAGACCTGGGGTTCGCCCAGCTCACGATCGACGCGGACCCGAATGCCGAGCCTTTCTACTGCGCCATGGGTGCAGTCCGCATAGGAAGCGTCCCCTCGGGCTCCATCGCCGGCAGAGTGCTGCCGCAGATGGTTGTCACGATCCAGCGCTGAAACAGCGCCATTTGACAACCATTGGGAAGCCTCCGACTCAACCCAGGCCACCATCCCCGAGGCCGCCAAGACAACCCGCCTGGAGCGCAATGCCAGTGCTTCCTGACACGCTGACCCGTCCCGGCGGACCACACAGCGAAACCGGACTCGCCAAGCTCCCCCAGGAACAGCACGACATGGCCAGCCGCAATGCCAGGCTCGACGAGAACCCATGAACCTCAGCGCTCAAGAGCGCACCCAGCGTGACCCAGACGCAGCGAAGCCGTTGTGCAGACCGGTATCCATAACCGGGCCCCGGGACATTCGTCCCGGGGCCGTTGTGCGTGTGCACAGCTTCAGTGGACGATGCGAACCCCGGTGACGACGAGGATCGAGGCGCTGACGTAGTAGACGACGAAGGTGCCGGCGACGGTGACCTCGCGGTAGTCACGGTCGCCGCCTTTGACCGCGATGGAGCCATGGCCGTAGGGGTCGACGCTCAGAGTCTTGCCCATGGCGCGCTCGAATCCCGTGCGGGCCTCGGGCGGCATCGCCTTGCGTGCGGCTTCGGCCGGGTCGGCGTACTGGATGCGGTACGTGCTCACGCCACCCCCGCGTGGTGCTCGTCGCCGTCCTGCGGGACGCAGCCGGTGAAGTCGCCGGCCTTCAACCGCGCCAGGATCGCGTCGTCCTCGCGCTCGGCCGCGGCAGGCAGGGCCCAGCGCGCCAGGACCCGGTGGAGGTCCTGGGCCGGCGTGCGACGGACCTCGGCCTCGAAGGCGGCACGGTCTACCTCGGGGAGCACGGCATGGATTCCGTCTATCGTCGCTGGGATCTCAACGAGTTCCCCGTCGACCACAGTCGTCCACGTTGCCGGCGCGATCTCGCCCATGTGAACCTCCTCGGCTTCAGCCTCACGCTACCCGCTACCAGCCGCGGAAGAGGGCCTGGCGACACCGGTGAGAAGATCCGGTGGCTTGCCCTCGCCACGTCCGCACGCCCGTCGCCGCCATTCGTGGGCGCGGCTTCCCGTGGGGTGTGTGCCCTGCTGGGAAGCTCCGTGGCCCGGCCGGCGCTCCACCCCCTCACGCGACGCGGCGCGCCCCGTCACGGCCGTGCGGTGGTGACGGGGCGCCTTCCGGGCGTCGGCGTCGTGCGTACGACGCCAGGGACCGCGGCTCAGGCAGCAGGTGGGGCGGTGAAGGGGGCGCTCCAGGTCTGGTTGGGCTGGTACGTGCCGCATTGGTAGGTGGTCACCTTGGCTGAACGGTCGTCCAGCGCACCGCCGTTGATGTCCACGCATGCCCCCGTGGCCTGCCGGAGTTCGCCGGAGCGGTGGTAGGTCCAGCGTTGGTGCGGGTCGCTGTCGACGCAGGCGGCCAGCCGCAGGCCGGTCGGGTCGCCCGTCATGCACAGGCCGTCGTCCTGGAGACTGGAGATCAGCCCGTTGCCGCGCAGCCGCCACTGCTGGTTGGCGCCGCCGGTACAGTCCCACAGGGCGACCTCGGCACCCTTCGTCGCACCGTGGTGCGCGTCCAGGCAGAACGGTGTCTTCTGGAAGTTGCTCTGCGCGGCCTGGATCTGCCCGACCGCGTCCGCCGCCCCGCCGCAACTGCCGGGCGCCACCGTGAACATGGCGTTGTCGTGACCGCCGATCGTGGTGCTGATCGAGTCGGTGACCCGGGAGTCCTGGTGGGTCCACAGGTTGCGGGCGGTGCGGGTGCAGCTGAGGTTGCCGAAGCCGATCCGGGACAGGTCCAGTTTGTACTGCACCGACGAGGAGTTCTTGTTGAGGACGGTCACCGCGCGGCTGCCGTCGGCGAGCGGCTTGACCACGACGTCGATCCCGGCTGTGGCGGAGGCGTTGTCGCGGGAGGCGAGGTAGCCGCCGGCACCCAGCGGATCCTGGTCGACGGCGATGACGTCCTTGTTCTTCAGGATGGCGAGTTGCTCCTGGTAGTCCTCCGGGTGCGCCGCCATCTTCCGTACGTCGGTGCTGATCATCAGCGGCGAGCCCATGGCCGACCACAGCGCGAACTGGCTGCGCTGCTCGGGCGGCGTGAGCTGCTTGTTGTCGCCGATCAGCAGCATGTCGGCGTCGTTGTGGTTGCCGACACCGTTGTACCGGGCCAGCGCCACGGTGTCGGTGAAGTTCTGGTACACGCCGCCCTGGTAGGCCGATTCAGCGCTCGGGTCGTTCCAGGCGGCCTTGGGCCACACCGTGATGTCCGGGCTGACCCGCCACATCTGCCCGAGCCCGCGCACCCAGTCCATGGTCTTGTACTTGACCGACTCGGCACCCGAAGCGGCCGCCGGCGCCGACTCGTTGAAGAGGATCTTGCGGTCGTTGCCGGTGGTGGCGGTGTTCAGCGCCTTGGCCGTGGTGGTGAAGATCTGCTGCCGGTCGCTCCACGTCGTACCGCAATTGTCCAGCTTGAGCGAGTCGATGCCCCAGTACGCGAGCGAGCGGGCGTCGTTGTCCTCGTGGCCCTTGACGCCGCCGGGCACGCCCTGGCAGGTCTTCTCACCGGAGGTGCTGTAGAGCCCGGCCTCCATGCCGAGGGCGTGCAGGCGATCGGCGTAGCCGGTGAGTTCCCAGTCGAAGCCGGGCTGACTGCTGCCGCCCCAGTGCGCGGCGCCGTGCAGGTATCCGGCCGAGGTGCGCTGCATCCAGCAGTCGTCCACGGTCAGGTTCTTGTACCCGGCGGCGACAAGACCGGTGGCCTTCATCGCCTTGGCCTGGTCCTCCATGAAGTCCTGGAACGAGTAGCCGGCCCGGGTCCCGTCCAGCCGGGCCTGCGCCGCGCACGTGAACCGCGCCCAGTTGTTGAAGCCCATCATCGGTTTCTGCCCGATGGGGGTGTCGGTGTTGGCGGCACCGCTGTCTGCGGGCGCCCGGCCGGCGGTCGTTCCGGCCAGGGCGGTCGTTCCGGCCCCTCCTGACCAAGCCAGCACCACCGCGGTGCACAGCCCGGTGATCCAGCGGCGTCGTCTCATCCTTGCCTCCCTTTTCTCCCGATTCATCCCCCGTGGATGAGTGAAGTTGCTTGGTACGTTGCGTTTCCACTCAGTTTTTTTCAGAAGGTTCCAGGTGGGCATCCTGGCCGTCAAGGGGTTCGGGTGAGGTGAATTTTCCAATCGCACCGGGAAGCAACCGGCCCACACCGGATCACCCCCCTCGGGGCCGAACAGGGACCGGCTCCACATCCGTTGACGAAAGCACGGCATAGTACGCAAACTCGGCCGCCCGCAGACAAAGCCCGTTGGCCCGCCGGACCACGGACACGGCAGACGCCCACAGGCCGACCGGCACGCAGTGGTCACCGGACGCCGGCAAGAAGCGCTGGAACGGGCGCTGTCCGATCTGGCGCGACAGAAGCGTACGGAACCCGATAGCCCCAAGCACAGCTTCACCAAGGGCGCGGACAAACCCGCGCTCTTCGCGGCGATCCGCAAGGACGCTCAAGCCAAGCAGCTGCCGGTCTCTCATCTGGCGAAGCGTCACCACGTCAACCACGCCACGGTCCGGCAGGCCCTGAAGTCGCCAACGCCGCTGCCCCTCAGCGGGTTCTTCGACGCGCGAGAGCAGCCCGACGGCCTCGGAATGATCTTCCGCAACGACCAGTCGTGGCTGACGATCCAGGCGCGGTACCGGTTCGAAACAGCGGAGCCGGACCAGATCAGCTGAGACAGCATCCGGCGTCCAACCAGCCAGGACCACATCACCTGAGATTCCCGGCAATCCCCACGCCTCAAGTGAACTGGCCGCCGCACATCAGCGGCCCGACGCCGAACCAGATCATTTGAGACGGGTCACTGAGCAACGAGCAGCACGACAGCGCTCACCCTCGCGTCGGAGGCCGGCCCCGACGCGAGGGCGAGACGCGATTTGGGTATCAGCCTCAGCAGCGATCGACACGGCACCTCCGCCAGTGGCAGCCGTCCGTAGCTCGTCAGTGACCAGGTGCGGCGCCCGCCGAACACCAGGACGACAAGGAATCAGCCCTCTGGAGTGAGAGGTTGCTCAAGCTGCACCGCAAGGAGATGCTCGATCGCGTCGGCCACGGCGCGAGGGCTCCATGCGCCGTCCCAACTCCACCCCGGGGCTGGGGCCGTGCGGTGCGGTGGATCTGACGGACCAGCCGACCGCCACACCACCACCGCCCCGGCCGGGCCGGGCCGGGCCGTGCCGTGCCGTGCCGTGCCGTGCCGTGCCGTGATGAGCGTGGCCGGGCTGTTCGTGCTGGTCTTCCTCGCGCTCGCCGTACGCGGAGCCTCGCGCAGCAGCGGCGGGTGCGGGGCGGCGCCACGGTCAACATCCGCAAGGCGGTCTTCCGGCGCAACAGGTTCCACGGATTAGCCGGGCTGCCTGCCTCGCCCCGCCCGCCTCTCGGGCGACGGGGACGGGGCAGGCCGCCCGGCCCGCACCACCACCCACCCCTCCGGACAAGGAGCAGCCTCACCTTGGCACCCAACGACCCCACCCCGACCGCCGACAACGACCACACGACGACGAAGTCGAAGACGGCCCGGTTCGCTGAAACCCGCGCCCGGTGGACCGAGGCGTGGGACGAGGACGACATCTTCCACGAACTGTGGGAGGACGTACGGCGCGCCAAACGCCGGATGGCACGGCATGGCCCACTTTCTCCAGACTTCGACATGTCTCATGAGACACGCGGTCACTCCCGCGTGGCCTGCCCACGGCTGAGCGGGATTGGGATTACCGCGGCCGAACGGCCGGTGGCGTGCTCACGCAGCGATGCGTTCTCCGCGAGAAGCGTCATGATGACGGTGGCTGCCGCGTCGACCTGTTCCTGAAGGGCGTGACACTGGTCGCGGCTCTTGCGTAGCTTGCCGCGAAGCTCGGCGAGTTCCTCGGTGTGGCGCTGGTGGTGACGGCCGGCCGGGCTGGTGGCGGTACGGGCGTCCCACTCGGTGAGGAGCTCGGGGGCCCGGTTCATCGTGGCCCGGCTGATTCCGGCCTCGCGGCAGAGGTTGTTCTTGGTGAGCTTGCCGTCGGTGTGCTGGGGCTGGCCGGACAGGAGCCGTTCCATGGCGTCGCGCAGGGCCTGCTCGGTCTTGGCGGAGACGGTCACTGGCCTGCCTTCTTGAGCATCAGCGCGACCTCGTTCAGCTGGGCGTCGAGCAGAGCCCGGCGGTTGGCGGGGAGCTTGGGATCAGCTCGTAGCCGGTTCAAGGAGCCCTGTTCGGCCGTCCAGATCGGCAGGTGTTCGGGGCCGAGGATGCTGTTGGTGCATCGGGAGGGCTGGCAGCGGTCGAGGAGAGGACCTCGGTGTCCTTCGGGAACGACAGCCTCCTCGAGGCACTTGGCCCCGATGGGGTCGTCGTCGTTCATGGTGCAGTGGTTGAGCTTGCCGAAGCGGATCGAGAACCGGGTGCGCTGGAGCAGGTCGTGCTCGACCCGGAGGTCGCCGCGCTGGGCTTTGCCCGTGGCTCGTAGTTCGGCGGCCTTCTCGCGTACTGCGGCGAAGGCCTCGCGCATGCGGTCGGCGCCGGGACCGAAGCCGATGGTCTCGCCGCGGCTGTCGGCCGCGAAGAGTTCCTTGACGCGCTGGAACTTCCGCTCGGCGATGGCGTTGTCGAGATGACGGGCCCAGGACGAGGCGGGCTCCATGTAGCCGCCGGTGGTCCGGTTGGCCAGGGCACGGGTGGCGGCATGCTTGAGCTGCATGCCGACCGCGATCTCCGAGCCGGGGAAGTCTCTGGTGAGCATCGCCATGGTCCTGCGGAACATGTGCGGGGTGATGTGCTGGGGCGGGATCTCGTCCAGGCCGGTGATGTGCCGGCCTCGGTTGGCGTGGTCGACGAAGTCCTCGATCACGTCCTGGCTGGTGAACAAGGTTTCCGGATCGCGGCCTGGGACGGACGCGAACGCCAGCTCGGGGTGCTGGGAGAGCCGTTCGGCCAGCTCGATGGCCTGCGCGACCGGTTCGGTGATCCACCAGTGCTTGACCGGCAGGTCCGCGTCGAGCTTGACCTTGGTCGACTTCACGGCCGGTGTGCTGAAGTACTCGACGACGGAGCCCTTGGTGATCTCCCGGATTTCGGAGTCTCGCATCATCGAAAGGGCCGCCACGAAGATGTAGCAGGCGTTGCGCAGGGCCGTGGCCTCGCGCCCGAGCTGCCTGGGCAGCAACGCGTCGTGCCAGGGGCCGCGGCTTCCGTCGGGACGGTCGACCTCCAGCAGGTCGGGCAGCAGCCCGTACTGGACACGGCCGGCCGCGACGAGCCGTTCGACGGCGGCTCTGCGTGCGCGGCCGGTGCTGCTGGTGGCGGAGAACAGGTTCCTGAGGTCTGCGTCGAGTCCGACCATCCGGGCCAGCAGGTCCCAGTGAACCGGGCCTTCCCGTCCGGTCTGGGCGCTGGGCGGTCGGGCCGGGACACGGCTTGCCGGGTCGGCCAGCCAGGCGGTGAGCCGGCGGTCCGCTTCCGGCAGCTTGATGTCTTCCGTGCGTGCCTCGATCGCCTGCCAGCGATCGAGGGCCCGCAGGATGTCCGGGGCGAAGACAGTGATGTAGGTCCAGGCAGCCCGGACCAGCGGGAACCAGGTCTCCGGCTTGACCACGGGCGTCTTGAGCGGGCCGTTGACCGGCAGCCTGAGGGCCGCGACGGCGGACATGCCCGGCCAGGGGTCCTCCTTGAGGCCGCCGTCGGCCAGGGCCCGGCCGAACCGGTGCAGGGCCTTGATGACCACGATGTGATCGACGAGGCGGGGCTCCGGGTCCGGGTTGCTGTGATGAGCGAGGAAGCGGTGGAAGTCCTCCGCCGCCCACCGGCTGACCAGCTCGGGCAGATGCTGGTCGGCTCCGAAGGCGGCGAGCTCCCGCAGACACGTGGTCCGCGCACGGACGGTGTTGGCGACACGAGGGTCGTCTGGGAGGTGGATACCGCGGGTCAGCAGCGCCGGGTGGCGCGGGTTGAACCAGATCATGGCCAGCTCGCGGGCCAGCAGGTTCATCGCCGGAGTCAAGCCGGGAAAGGGCACGCGCATGTGCGAGGGGTGCTGGTTGACGGGTTTGCGCAGCACTCCATTGAGATCCCAGCACTCCCGCTCCGAGAAGACGGGCGGCCTGGCGCCAGGCAGCAGCGGATGGGACTGCACCACGGGCTCGTCGCCGCGGAAGATCGAAGACCTCTTCGGGAGGGGAAGCCGGCTGGTCATGACTCGAACTCCACGTGGGCGGCGAGGGGAAGCTGCAGGGTCAGCCCGTCCTCGGCGATCTGCCGGCGGGCCGTGGTGATCTCGGCGTCCGTGCGGGCCTTGATCGCCTCGTTGACGTTGATGCGGCTCTGTCCCCAAAGGGCGTGAAACGCCTGAGGGGACAGCCGCAGCTGCAGCGTGGCCAGGTGGTCGGCGAACAGCAGAAGCTGCGGGAGGTTGGAGGGCAGGACGAAGGCGTTGCGGCACTCCAGGCAGCGGGTCGGGGCGACCGGACAGAGCTGGCCGGTGCGGCCGAACGGGGAGTCGAAGGGGTCCTTGCAACTGGACACCCCTATGTCGAGCTGGCCGTCCCGCAGCTGATCGATCTCCTCCTGCGACAGTCCGAGAGCGCCGGCCGCCCCCGGCTCGGCCAGCGACCGCTCGGCTTCCTCGCTCAGCACTACCGGTCCGTTCAACGCCTGGTCCAGCCACCGCCGCTGAGCCGTGGCGATGACGTTCCCGGCGATCACCCGCAGCGTCGTGCCGTGGGCATAGTGCCTGCGGAAGGTCTGCTGCGAGTGGTCATCGGCGATGTCGCTGACCCGGCCCCTGAAGGCCAAGGCTTTCTCGACCTTGCCGGACTTGCGAAGACGCCGGATGTCGACCGGTCCCTCCACGCTGACGCCGTGGAACTCGAGCCAGTCGGAGAACTGGGAGGCCACCGTGTCCCCGCTGAACCGTCGGATCCGCAGCGTGTAGGGGTCGACGGCGGCGCGCAGGAACAGCGGGACCGGCTCGATGCCCGCCCGGCGGGCCAAAGGCGTGGCCAGCTCAACGAGCGCCTGGGTGAGAGCGGCGGCGTCCAGCTTCGGCCGCCGGGGATGGAGCAGTGCGTCGGCCTGCTCGCCCAAGGTGCTGAACGCCTGCCGGGTGCGGGCGTGGGCCCGGCCCTTGGTGAAGTCGATCACGACACTGCGCGGGCCGAACTCGATGTCGTCCTCGGTCAGTGCGCTGACCTCTTCGGACGAGCGGCCCGTGGCCGCCATCAGCAAGATCCGATAGCTGTGCAGATCGAGGTTGTGTGGGAACAGCTGGCGAACCAGGTGACGGAGCACCATCCGCTTGCCGAACTGCGGCAGCGTTCCGGGCGGCATCACCTCGCGCAGCGAGGGCGGCATCTCGTGCCACCCCGGCAGGTGCTCGGCGATCTCCTCGCAGGTCCAGGCGTCGTTCGTGATCGCCCAGAGCAGGTTCGCCAGGCGGTCCCAGCCGTCCTCGGCCGGGTCCTTCCCGGTGGCCGCCAGTTCCCAGCCCCGCCGGATCCTCGCTGTGATCGCAAGGTGATCGGACCAGGCAGCTTTCACCAGCTCCTTCTTGTCCGCGCGGGTGAACTCATCCAGCTCCTGGGTCTGTCCGCCGCGAAGACCGACATGTCCGCTCGCCCAGTGACGCAGGCCGGCCGCGACCGGGCGGTCTGGATGCTCGGCCCGGCGCGTGATGAGGATGCGCAGCTTGCCGGCGAGCGCTGCAGGCACTCGGGAGCCGGCGCCGTAGGAGGCGGGCAGCAGGCGGGTCCAGTCGGTCAGCGCGTGGGCGAGGTCCGGGTCCGGCTCACCGAGCGAGGCCTTCACCGCGTGGGGAACGTGGGCATCGACGTGCCGGCAGAACAGCGTGATGGCCTGGCGATACAACGCCGCGGCGGTCGCCGACAGCGTCGCGGAAGCAGCCTTCTCCACCCACTCGTCCGCCAGCTCGCCCGCGAGGTGTGAGCAGGTGAAAGCAGCTGGATCGAACGAGGGGCTTTGCTGGCGGCCGTCGGCGGTCAGGCCGGTCACCGTCCGGATCCCGATCCGGACGGGCTCCGCCGCCCGCGGACCGGGAAGCGGGAAGTTCCGGGTGTACTCACCGCGGCGCGGCATGGGCGTTCTCTTCCAGGTTCAGCAGGTCGCGGGCGATGGTGACGTACGAAGCGCCGTCGGCGACGGTCCACTCGCGAAAGGCGTCGTCGACCTCGCGCATCGGGTCCTTCAGATAGCGGATGTAGCGGTAGGTCGTCGATGGAAGGACATGACCGAGCCGGCGTTGGACCACCAGCAGCGGGTTGCTGGTCATGTGGTCCAGCAGCGTCGACATCGGCAGCTGCTGTCTCTCGGCGTCGCCGAGGGCCTCTCGGGTCAGGAAGATCAGCAGACGCAGGGCGAAGGTGTGCCGCAGGTCGTGATAGACCCAGCAACGACGCGGCAACTGCGGAGCGTTCTGATGGGCTGACCAGGCCTTGAGCCGGTCCCAGGCCCTCCAACGCACCCGGTCCCAGCCCGAGGCGGTCAGCATCTTGCCGCCCTGACCGATGAACAGCGCCAGCGGCTCCAGCCCGCCCCCGGTCTCCAGCACCGTGATGCGGCGCAGGTCCGGGTCCATGTCCTTGATCGATCGGGTGACGGTGCGGCCTTCGAGGACGCCCCGCACCTTCGTCTCGTCGGCCTCCAGCCGCTGGACCACGAACAGGTCCCGGTGCCGGCGCCGCAGCGTGCGCTGGGCCTTCGCCACGATCTCCGGCCGCTCGATCATCAAGTAGGGGTCAAGCAACTCCATCGCGCCGACCGGGACGTAGACCGACCGAGGCCGCTTCTGCTTCGCGCAGGCCGCCAGATCGACGTCGGCGGTCCGAGGGCGGTCACCCGCCATCAAGCCGAGTTCGGGCAGCAGCAGCGTGGACCACTCCTGGGCTCGCATCCCGGTCAGCAGCGCGAGTTCGACCGCGGCCCGATTGCGATGCGGGCGCCACCCGCTGAACGTCTCGTCGAGCTCGGCCTCGGGCGTCAGCCCACCGAACCCGACGTCCCGGAAGAACAGGTACTGCTCCAGCTCGAGATGCCGCACCCGCACGTCCGTGCTGAAGCCGCTGCCCAGCGACTCCCCCTGCGACGACCGCCACGGACTCGACGGGACGTAGCCGATGCGGACCAAGTGCTTGTAGAGGCTGACGATCGCGGCCGCATCTCGGTCCCAGGTGGTTCCCCCCACCGTGTCCTCAACGTCCGCACGCCGCCACTGCCGGAACTGCAGGATGTCCATCTCGGTGGCCGAGCGCAGGTCCGCACCGCGAGCCAGCAGGAAGCCGAGCAGCATCAGCACGGTGTAGGCGTAGGCCCGCATCGACTTCGCGTCCCGCCGGGCCAGCGCCAGACCGCGAAACCATGAGGAGACCGGCTCCACCGGCCGCATCGCGTCGTCCAGGAGGACCGGCGTACCCGCCGGCAGGCGGTACCGCTCCAGAGCCCCCGCCAGCAGGGACCGATCGATCCCCGCAACATCACCCACCCGCCACACCGCCCGGTGGTTGGCGAAGTACAGCCGCACCGACCCTCCCGTACCGACCTGAGCACGTTCGCACGTACGCAGTCACACCAACGGAAGATCACTGCGATCGCTACGGGGCGCACAAGATCTCACCCAGATGAGACACCCTCGATGTCTGGAGAAGCAATGAGTACGTAACGGCGTGCGGATCGCAGGCTGGGCATGTCGTCAGACGTCACGACTGTGGGACGGAGGTGGTGGCCCGGGTCACCGCTCGTGCCTGTCCTGGGTGGCTGAGGACGTCGGTGCTGTCGATGAACTGGTCGACGGTGCCGGTCAGCGGCAGTGCGCGGACGGCTGGATCGGTGATACGAGCCGTCAACGCCGCGGTGAAGCGTTCGGCGTGCAAGACCTGGAACGGTCTGCTGTGGTAGCTGCGCGTGGTGGGGTCGACCGGGTCGGTGAGGCCGAGATGGTTGTGGCCGGCGGCGACGGTTTCGTAGGCGCGGGCCAGGTGGTGCTCGCGGGTGTGCCAGTCGGTGGCGGTGAGGGCTGCGGAGAGGGCAGGTGTGAGGACCGCTGCCTGCGGGGTGTGAGCGAAGGCGCTTCCGAGCCATTTGCTGTACGGCGGGTAGCGGCGGTCCATGAGCAGGCAGAGCCGCATCAGATCGCGGACCAGACGGGCGGCTACGACGGCGGAGCCGAGTTCGTCGTCCACTTCGCCGCAGCGGCCGACGAAGGCCTCCTCCTGGGAGATGCGTTGCCACTGGCAGGCAAGCACGTGGAGCCAGAGATCGTGGGGATACCAGGCGAGCTGTGCGCGGGCCGGGATGAGCCGGCCGAGGCCGTCGTGGAAGATGGCGCCGGCGGTGACTTCGGCAAGCCGCTGCGTGGGGGTGGCCAGCCAGTCGGCCAGGGTGACGCCCTGGCCGGGGTCGAACCCCAGTTGCGCGATGAACCAGGTGGCTGGGTCGGTGATGTCGACGCGGTGGTGCACCGGCCCGTCGGTCGCCTGCATGACGCGGATTTCCGCCTCGGCTGTGCCGGCGAAGTGCGTGGGGTAGCCGTAGAAGGTCTTCGGCAGACGTGCGGAGAGCAGGTCCTTGATCACCGCCCCGCAGCGGGTGGCATCTTCCGGGCTCAGGAGAAGCTGGAGGCGGGGTCCCCACTCGTGGTCGGCGGAACGGGCGGTGTCGAACCCCAGGACCTCCGAGCCGCTGCCGAGGCGGGCGGCGGAGTGAGGCATGCCGGGGGCGGCCTCGTCCAGCAGGGGCCGGACGGCTTCGTTGTAGAAGCGACGGGAGAGTTCCAGCCCGGGAATGAAGGACGGCGTGGTCATGACCCGAGCCTGCCGCACCAGCATGACGTTGGGCGACGGCTTTTCCCGGCCCGACATCCACTCGATGAGACAGTTCTGAGTGTCTGGAGAACCCATTGGATCAAAGCCGCCCTCGCCCTCGCCAGTATCGCCGCGCTCCTCGTGCTGCTGAACGCCGCCGCCGGCATCCTCACCACAGCGGTAAACCAGTTGTTCACCGCCGTCCCGGGCGTGCAGATTGGCACCGAAACCACCACCGGCCTGTGGGCCGTGATCGACCAGCCCATCCGCACCTACCTCGCCGCCCACACCCAGCACCTGGCCGTCAGCGCCTCCACCGCCTACACCCTCTGGCAGATCACCGGCCTCGCCAGGTGCGGGTGGCGGCGACCCCGTCCGGTGAGCCGGGGCCGTGCCTGCCGGTGGCCGGTGGCGGCGTTCCGCTGCGGTACACGGCGGGCCATCCGGCCCTTCAGGCGGTGGCCCGTACCGGTTCGGTGCGGGCCAGTGCGGGGGCGGGGCAGGAGGCCGGGGTATGGGCGGCCGAACGGCAGTGGCCGGGCGATTCGGTGCACGCGCTGTGCGCGGTGCTGCGGAGCAGGGGGCGCACGCTGGGTGTGGTGACGTTTCTGCGCTCCGCCCATCGCACCGCTTTCGAGCGGCCGGACGCGGCGTACGCGGAGACGGTGGCGGCTCGGGTCGCGGGGGCGGTCGACCTGGCAGTGACGAAGCGGCCGTAGGCGACGCGGTCCGGCCGGGGCGACGCCGGGCCCCGTCGCGGAGCCCGGCACCGCCCCCGGCCGGGGCCCGTCCTCACGCCGCGTGCAGCGCCAGCGTCGGTGAGAGACGGGACGCCCGCACCGCGGGGTAGAGGCCCGCGATCGTGCCGATCACCAGCGTCGCGCCGAAGCCACCGCCGACCGCCCACGGCGGCACCACCCAGGGCAGCCCGCCGGAGTACGCGTACACCCCGGTCGCCGCCGCGCCGAGCGCCACGCCCGCCAGGCCGCCCAGGCCGGAGAGCATCAGCGACTCCGTGACGAACTGGATGCGGATCTGGCCCCGGGTCGCGCCGAGCGAGCGGCGCAGCCCGATCTCGTACCGCCGCTCCAGCACCGAGATGATCATGGTGTTGGCGACCCCGACGCCGCCGACGAGCAGCGCGATGCCGCCCAGGCCCAGCAGCATGCTGCTGAACGCCCCCTCGGTCGCCGCCTTGGCCTGGAGCGCCGACGACGGGTCGGTGACCTTCACGTTCTGCGGGTTCTGCGGGTCGACCGTCGCCGCCATGACCTTGCGCACGTCCTGCACCGCCGCGTCGGCCGAGCGCTCGTACACCGACGTCGGGTGGCCCTTGAAGCCCAGCAGGCGCTTCGCACCCTCCCAGCCGACCAGGGCGGAGCGTTCGATCTCCGGGGCGAGCGGCAGCGGGGCGAGGATGCCGACCACGGTGAAGTACCGGTTGCCGATCCACACCTGCTGGCCCGGAGCGGTGATGCCGAGACGCTCCGCGGAGACATGGCCGAGCACTACGGAGGGGTAGCGTCCGGTCGCGTTGTTGAGCCAGCTGCCGCTGTGGACCTCGCCGCGCAGCACCCGCAGCAGGTCGCCGGTGGTCGCCTTGACGACGATCCCGCCCGTGTCGTCCTTGTCGATCTTCTCGTTGCGGCGTGCGGTCGTGTCGAGGTCGGCGGTCGCGCCCACCTCCTGGACGCCCTTGATGCGGCCCACCATCCCGACGGCGTCCTCGGGCAGCTTGACGTCCTGCCCGGCGAACATCGACTCGCCGGGGGAGGCCACGAGCAGGTTGGTGCCCAGCTTGTCGAGTTCCCGGAGCAGCTGGGCCTGGCTGGAGGCGGAGATGCCCACCACCGAGATCATCGTCGCGATGCCGATGGCGATGCCCAGGGCGGAGAGCACGACCCGCATCGGCCGGCTGCGCAGCCCCGCCGAGCCGACGTGCAGTACGTCCCGGGGGCCGAGCCGGGCCGCTTTCAGCCGCCCCCGGCCGCCGGCCTCGCGGTCCGCGCGCCGCGCCCTCACTGGTCCGCTCCCGTCGCGGCGGGGGAGCGGCCGTTCCCGGAGCCGTCGCGCACATCCGTGGACGGATCGCGCATTCCCGCGGACGGATTGCGTACGTCCGCGGACGGATTGCGTACGTCCGCGACCACCTGGCCGTCCCGGATGCGCACCTCGCGCGGCAGGTCCCGGGCGATCTCGGTGTCGTGCGTGATCACCGCGATGGTGGCGCCCTCCCGGTTGAGGTCGCGCAGCAGCTTCATCACCGCTTCCCCGGACGCCGAGTCGAGTGCCCCGGTCGGTTCGTCGGCCAGCAGCAGCGCGGGTTCCCCCACGACGGCCCGCGCGATGGCGACCCGCTGCTTCTGTCCGCCGGAGAGCTGGTGCGGCTTGTGGTCGAGGCGGTCGGCGAGCCCGACCCGCTCCAGCGCTTCGGCGGCCCTGCGGCGGCGTACGGCACGGGACAGGCCCGAGTACAGCAGGCCCTCCGCGACGTTGTCGCGGGCGCTGACACCCGGCACCAGGTGGAACGCCTGGAAGACGAAGCCGACGTGCTGGGCACGCAGCGCGGAGAGCCTGCGGTCGGAGAGCGCCGCCACGTCGTGCCCCGCGATGTGGACGGACCCGGCGGTGGGGCGGTCCAGGGTGCCGATGATGTGCAGCAGCGTGGACTTGCCGGAGCCGGACGGGCCGACGATGCCGAGGAGTTCGCCCTCCTCGACGGTGAGGTCCACGCCGCGCAGGGCGGCGACCGGGCCCGGGTACTCCTTGGTGACGGCCCTGAGGCCGACGACCGTGCTCATATCTTCGGCACCCCGACCTTCATGCCCTCGCGCAGCCCGCCGCCGGACACCTCGACCCGGCCCTCGGCGAACATGCCGAGCTCGACCTTCACGTCGCGGACCGTGCCGCCCTGGACGACCTGGAGGCCGAAGCCGCCGCCGGGCAGCGCGAGCAGCGCGTTCACCGGGACGCTGAGGACGTCCTTGTGCAGTTCGCCGGTCAGGTTCACCGTGACCGGCGCCTGGTCGAAGCCGCCGACCTTGTCCGGCTTGTCGAAGGAGACGGTCAGGGTGACCTTGGGGCTGTTGTCCTGCGGGTCCTTGCCGGGCTTCGCCGTCCGGCCGACCGAGGAGACCGACCCGGCCGCGCTGCTGCCGTCCGGCAGATCCACGGTGACCTTGGTGCCCGCCTTGGCGAGCTGGGTCTCGGCGACGTCGAGCTCGAACGTCACGATGCGCTCGGAGCCGGTCGTGGTGAGGACCGGAGCGCCGGGCTGGGCCAGTTCGCCGACGGCTGCCTCGACGCTCTTGATCCGGACCTCCGCCGGGGAGAAGGCGATGTCCTGCGGCCCCACCGTTCCGGTCTGCTTGCTGTCGTGGGACTTCTGCCAGCGCTTGACGGCGGCCGCGGTCAGCTCGGTGTACTCGTCGTCCGGGGTGAAGCCGGTGTAGCCGAGCTGCGCGAGGTTGCGCTCCAGCTGCTCCACGTCCCGGCCCCGGTCGCCGGGCTTCAGAGTCCGGTACATCGGCACCGAGCCGTACATCAGCCACACCGCCCGGCCGTTGACCTCGTACAGCCGCTCGTTCCGCTTGACGGTCGAGCCGGTGCGCGGGGTCCAGGTCATGGTGCCTGCCGCGCCCGCGTTGACCTTGCGCTGCTTGTCGTAGCCGAGCGTTCCGTCCGCCTGGGCGCTGTCGTGCAGGTCGCGGCGCTCGACCGCGGCGGTGGCCGGGGGCAGCCCGGTGTTCCTCGGGCCGCCCGTCTCCCCGGCGGAGCCGAACTGGGTGAGAGCCAGTGACCCGGACGCCACGGCGAGTATTGCCGCGGCGGCCACCATGACGCGTCCGCGCCTCATCGCCCGGCACTTTCGCACGCCGCGTTGGCCTTCTCGAACTTCTTCATGTCCTTCTGCTGTACGGCGGGCGCCTGCGCCATCCCGCCCTCGAACTTCGGGTCGGGCATGTCGATGCCGTTCTTGCGCATGCACCGGGCGAAGGCGAGCATCTTGTCCTTCTGGGCCTGGGTGATCTCCTTGGCCCCGCCGACTGATTTGTCCTGGCATGCCTTGAACGCCTTCTCCATCTCCTTCTTGCTCTTGCCGCCGCCCTTGATGGTCATTCCGCGGCCGTCCTCGCCCGGCTTCGGCTCCGGGACGTCCAGGCCCTGCTCCCGCAGACACTTCCGGTGCTCCAGGGCCCGGTCCGCGTCCGTCTTTTTGGTGTCCGAAGCAGAGCCGCCGCTCTTGGTTCCGCTTCCGCTTCCGCCGCCGTCGCCCGAGCAGGCGGTGGCCGACAGGACGACGGCGGCGGCGATCAGGCAGGCGGCGACGACGCCGCGGCTTTGTGTGCGGGAGGTGGTCCGGCGGGAAATGGTCGGGTTCATGAGGACTCCTCGTCCGTTGCTGACAGGCCGGATACGTACGGCTTGAGCGTGTGCGAGGACGCGGTTTCGTTTCTCTCAGCCCGGATGCTTACACCGACGAAACATCGCTTTGGGTTAAACAGGACTCATGCGTGTGCTGGTGGTGGAGGACGAGGAATTCCTGGCCGGAATGATCGCCGAGGGGCTGCGCCGCGACGCCGTCGCGGTGGACATCGCCCCCGACGGCCGGGCGGCGCTGGACCGACTTCGGTTCGGCGCGTACGACGTGATGATCCTCGACCGCGATCTGCCGGGGCTGCACGGCGACGAGGTGTGCCGGCGGGTCGTCGGCATGCGCCTGCTGACCCGGATCCTGATGCTCACCGCGTCCGGGACGGTACGGGACCGGGTGGCCGGCCTCGGGCTCGGCGCCGACGACTACCTGACCAAACCGTTCGCGTACGACGAACTCCTCGCCCGGGTCCTGGCGCTCGGCCGCCGTGCCCGCCCCGCTCTCCCGCCGGTCCTGGAACGGGCCGGGCTGACGCTCGACACCGCCCGCCGCCAGGTCTGCCGCGACGGCCGCTACCTCTCGCTCTCCCGCAAGGAGTTCGCCGTGCTGGAGACCTTGCTGCGGGCCGAGGGCGCGGTCGTCAGCGGCGACGACCTGATCGAGGAGGTGTGGGAGGAGGACACCGGCTACCGCACCAACGCGGTCCGGGTCACCCTGTCAAAGCTCCGCGCCAAACTGGGCGCGCCCCCGGTGATCGACACGGTCCCGGGGGCCGGCTACCGCATCGGGAACGGCCCCACTGACGCGCCGGGGGACCACGGCCCCGCGACCGGACCGGTGAGCGGGCCCGCGGACCAGCCGGACGACGGCTCTGCGAACCGGCCGGGGGAGAGCCGGTGAGCAGCGAGCGCGCCCGGCTCACCGCGCTGTACGGCGGACTGCTGGTGCTGGCCGGCGCCCTGCTCGTGGGGCTGGTCTACCTGCTGGTCAGCGAGGGCCTCTATGCCAGTGTGCTGACTGCGGTGGCCCCGGCGGTCCCCGACGGGGCCACCGCCCCCGCCGTCCGGTCGGGCGTGGCCTCCACGCCCGAGCCGCCGTCGTCGGACTGGGCGCAGACCGGGGTCATGGAACCCGGGCAGGCCGCGGTGGCGAAGAGGGTCACCACCGCGGCCGGGGGCGCCGCGCTCAACCAGCTGCTGATGGTCTCCGGGGTCTCCCTCGCCGTCTACTCGGTGCTCTCCGTCGCGCTCGCCTGGTGGATGGCGGGCCGGGTGCTGCGGCCGGTCGGCGTCATCACCGCCCGCGCCCGCCGGCTCTCCGGCAGCAACCTGCACGAACGCCTCGCGCTGAAGGCCCCGCCCGGCGAGCTCAAGGAACTGGCCGACACCTTCGACGGGATGCTCGACCGGATCGAGGAGCTGGTCGCCGCCCGGCAGCGGTTCGCCGCCAACGCCGCCCACGAGCTGCGCACCCCGCTCGCCGTGCAGCGGGCCGCAGCCGAGATCGGCCTCGCCGACGACCCGCCGCCCGAGAAGGTCGCCTGGATCCGGGACAAGCTCATCGACACCGCCGCCGACAGCGAGCAGCTCATCGAGGGCCTGCTGCTCCTCGCGGTTTCCGACGAGGGCCTGCGGCGGCGCGAACGGGTCGGCCTGGACGCGACCGCGGCCACGGTGACCGAGGCGCTGGAGGCGGAGGCGAAGGCACGGTCCATCACTGTCGAGGCGGAGGCTCGGCCGGTGTCGGTCGAGGGTGACCCGGTCCTGCTGGGCCAACTCGTGCACAACCTGGTCGCCAACGCGCTGCGTCACAACCACCCCGGCGGGACGGTACGGGTCCGGGTGGGGCCGGGCGGTCTGGAGGTCGCCAACACCGGGCCGGTGGTGGACCCGGCGACCGTGCCGCTGCTGTTCGAGCCGTTCCGCCGGGCGCAGGCCCGCCGCCACGCTCCCGGTGAGGGGGCCGGCCTGGGGCTCTCCATCGTGGCGTCGATCGCGAGGGCGCACGGCGGCGAGGCGAGTGCGACGGCGAACCCGGGTGGCGGACTGACGGTCCGGGTCGTGCTGCCGACGTGCCCGTAGCGGGGCGGCCGGCGGCCCGGTGGATCAGCGGCGGTAGAAGATCCGGTCCCGGTACTCCGTCATCACGCGCCCGTTCCACTCGTGGCCGCCGTCGACGTTCGCCGAGCGCAGCAGCGGCGGCTCCACGCCCCGCTAGCGGCTCGGGCCGCCGCCCGGAGATCACGACCTGGTGCCCGGCGGTGCGCAGCAGCCGGGCGGTGGCGGCCCCGATTCCCGTTCCCCCGCCTGCCCGCCTGCCCGCCTGCCCGCCTGCCCGCCTGCCCGCCTGCCCGCCTGCCCGCCTGCCCGCCAGGACAACACGCTGTTCCGGCATGCGAGTTCGCCTCCGAAGGTGGTCGTATTCGGCTTCCGGTTCCCCGCGCTGTGAGCATACGAATCGTCGGCGCCACCGGGTGGATCGGATGCCGCTGTCGTCGGCAGCGGGGCAGGAACAGAGCCTCGTCAGACAGCGCACAGTCCACAATGCACAGTCCACAGTGCACAGGACGACCGAGGTGGCGGCAGGCCGGCAGGAGCGTGGTGGCCGTCCTGCCGTCTTCGGCGGATGGCCGGTCGTCAGGCGGCGTCGGTGCGCACCGCGGCGACGACCGCCATCGTCGCGTAGCCCATCGTGAAACTGCCGCCCTGTGCGTCGATGGCGGCCCCGACGCCCGCCAGCACCTCCGCCAGCGCGGCCGGCGGGACCCTGGTGAAGGCGCCGAGGGTGGGCATCTGGTCCAGCCAGGCATCCCGGGTGTAGGTCCACTCCCAGTCGTAGCGCCACTGCTCCGGTTCGTCGAACCGGCCCGTGTTCCGGATCCCGTCGGCGGTCCTGGCGAACACCGGGCGGTAGGCGTCCAGGGCCCCCTTCGCCATCGCCGTGACGTCGAACGCCGCGTCGGGCAGCACCCGCCGGCAGACCTCGGCGACGGCGTCCGCCACGTCGGAGGGGAACCGGAAGACGTTCCAGAACGGTGCCAGCAGGCCGCCGGGGCGCAGTGCCCGGGCGGCCTTGTCCGCGCCCGCGACCGGGTCGATCCAGTGCCAGGCCGTGCCGGCGACCACCGTGTCGTAGTTCCGGTTGCCGGGCTCCCAGTCCTCGAACCTCGCGACGTCGGTCTCGGTGCCGAAGCGCCGTGCCACGTCGGCCATCCGTGCGTCGGGCTCGACCCCGAGCACCCGGCAGCCGGCCGCCTGGAACTGCCGGGCGGCGATGCCCGTTCCGCAACCGACGTCGAGGACGTCGAGGCCGGGGCGACCGGCGACGATCCGCTGCACCAGGGCGTCGGGATAGCGGGGGCGGGCCCGGTCATAGCGTTCGGCGTCCGAGCCGAACGACTGTGCAAGCCGGCGGTGCCGAGAAGGTTCGGGGTGCCCGGAGGGCGATAAAGTGGGCATGCGCCCACTATGGTGGGCACGCGCCCACTCGTCAACCGGGTGGGCGGCAATCGGGAACCGGCCGACGAAGAAGAAGGTGCACCGTGCCCACAGGGGTGGCCATCCGCGACGTGCGGGAGCAGCTGTTCGACGCCGCCGAGCGCATCCTGCTGCGGGACGGGCCGAACGCACTGACCAGCCGGGCGGTCACCACGGAGGCGGGCTGCGCCAAAGGCGTGCTGCACCGGCACTTCGCCGATTTCGACGCCTTCCTGGCCGAGCTCGTACGGGACCGGATCGGCCGGATCGACGAACAGGCCGCCGCCCTGCGGAAGTCCGCCGGAACCGGCACCGTCGCCGGCAACCTCACCACCGCGGTGCAGGAGGTGTTCGGATCGGTCGCCGTGGCCATCGTCGGCCTGTTCATCTCACGCGACGGCCTGCGCGCCCGCCTCCGGCAGGGCGGCTCGGTCGGCATCCCTCTCCTCACGGAGGCCACCGCGATGATCGCCGCCTACCTGGACGCCGAGCGCGAGCTGGGCCGGGTCGCGGCCGACGCCGATACCGGCACCCTGGCGCCCACCCTGATCGGGGCCGGCCACCTGCTGTTCGCCGACCGGGAGAGCCCGACGCCGGACACCGCGGCCGTCCGCAAGGTCGTGGCGACGGTCATCGCCGCGGTGACGCGGGAGCCGTGACGCGAGACGCGTGACGCGGGGGTCCTGATACGAGAGTCGTGACGCAAGAGTGCGACGTGACTCCCGACCCGACTCCCGATAGGAGCCTCGTGAGGCCAGGGCCGTAGAGCCGAGAGTCCCGGTGTCCGCCGCCTCGCGGAGGTCGTCGGCGGGCGTCACACCTGGCGCTTGAGGTGGCCGGCGAGAAGTCGCTGCCAGCCGCTCCTGGCCTGTTCCCACTCGTCGGGGCAGCCTTCGGCGCGGTCCTCGGTGACCCGTCCACCGGCACCGACGAGATCCTCGTGCCGGGTCGGGTGCGCACCGTAGACGTAGCAGGCGTAGTTCGCCGCGCGCTGACCGTCCAGGCTGTGCTCGTCGAGCAGATCCGCCTCGTCGAACGGGGTCTCCTCGGCGGCCAGAGCGTAATCCTCCGCGACGGCCAGGGCCTTGGCCTCCCCGGCGCGGCCCTGGCCGATCAGCAGCACCGCGGCGAGTTGGTCGGCCACGTCCTCCTCCCGGCCGGTGAAGCGCAGACCGAGGCGGTCGATCAGGGCGTGGGCGCTCTCGTGGTAGGCGGTCTCCTCCAGTACGGCGGCCGCATGCGCATCGCCGGCACCCGGGGCGCCCCGCCGGTCGGCGTGCGCGAAGCGGTCGCGTATCTCCTCGACGTGCTCCGCGCAGAAGTCGACGGTGCCGGTCTCCGGGTCGTAGGCGGGTTCGGCCGCACCGCACGAGCGGACCACGAGCGGTATGCGGTGCGGCACCTCGACGGTGTCGTTGAGTCGCTCGGCCGCCTTGTCCAGGATGCGCCGGGTGCGCAGATACGCAGTGGCAGACGCCGCCTTGCCGCCCGTGCGGTACTGGACGACGAAGCCGCCCGAGCTGCCCTTGCCGTGGGTCCGGCGGGAGGCGGCGTCCGCCGGATCGGCCGCCTCCTGGCCCGCCGTGCAGCCGGTCACCGCGGCCGCCAGGGCCAGCGTCAGCACTGCCCGTGTGCCGTTCCCCGTCCGGCGCCCCATGCCTGCTCCTTCCCGCGCCGCACGCCGCGGTGGTCCATCCGTTCGTCCGAGGGGGAAAGAGGCATATCCGGAGCCTGAGGTTCCCGTCGATGGGCGGACATGCCGGGAATCACCAGAGTTTGTCGATGTCTCCTGAGTGGAGCGCGATGCGGCTGCCCCGGAACGACGCGCGGTCCCGCCGGGCGCGGGGCGAGAAGAAGTCGGCCATGGTGACCTTGTCGAATCCGGGCCGGTCGCTGGGGAAGGGCGCCTGCGGTGTGCCGCCGACCAGGACGGTGTCCGGGAGGTGGTGCCAGCCCGCGCTTTCGTAGAACGCGCGCAGCGGTCGGTCGCAGGTGAACAGTCCCAGGTCGTATGCGTCGGTGGCCAGCGCCTCCCGGGCCGCGGCGACCAGGCGCCGGCCGTGCCCGCGGCCGCGTGCCTCCCGGTGCGTCACCACCGTGCTCAGGCCACCGGCGACGTAGCCGCGGCCGGCGTGGGTGATCTCCTTGGTGAGGATGTCCAGGGCGGCGAGGACGGTCCCGTCGGCGAGCAGCAGCATCGACCGCGGCCGCAGTGCGGGGTCGTGCACCGGGGCGTCGAGCCGGGGGATCACGCCGGGCTCCGAGGGCCACGCCTGCTCCTGGATCTCCCCCACCTGGGTGCGGAGTTCGACGGGCGTGGCGGCTTCGGGGAACGTGAGGATCTGCACCCGCTGATTCTGTACCGGCGGAGTGCGGGCACCGCAACGGGTTTTCCCGGTACCGCCGGCGGGCGCCATCCGACGTCGGCGTCCGAGGGCGGTCAGGACAGGATCTCGACGTAGCCGTCGGTTCCGTGCACGCGGATCCGCTGCCCGTCCCGGATCAGCCGGGTGGCCTGCTCCACGCCCACCACGGCCGGCAGGCCGTACTCCCGGGCGATCACCGCGCCATGGGTCATCAGGCCGCCCACCTCCGTCACCAGGCCCGCGATTCCGACGAACAGCGGCGACCAGCTGGGGTCCGTGAAGGTCGTGACGAGGATGTCGCCGGCTTCGAGATCGGCCTCCGCCATGTCGAGGATGACGCGGGCCCTCCCCTCGATGCTCCCGACCGAAACCGGTAGGCCGATCAGGGCGCCGGCCGGCACGTCGTCGCGCCGGTACGCGCCGGTCACGGCCTCACCATCCGAGGTGAGCACCCGGGGCGGGGTGAGCGCCTGGTGCGACCGGAACGCGTCCTTGCGCTGCTGGATGAGCCGGTCGTCCACCTGGTGCGAGCGCACGGCGTCGTGGAACTCCTGGAACGTGAGGTAGAAGACGTCCTCCTTGTCAGGAACGACGCCGGCCTGCACGAGGCGCTCGGCCTCCTCCAGCAGGGCCTGCTTGTAGACGAAGTAGCGGCTGATGATGCCGTACTTCGGGTACTCCCGGTACCCGATGAAGGTTCTGACGCGGTCGATCATCCGCTTGGCCTCGTCGGCCTTCCGGTCCCCGTCCGGCAGCGCCCGCAAGCGGGACAGTACGTCCTGTTCCTTCTCCCGCGCCTTCTGCCGCCCTTGCTCGAAGCGCCGCTCGGCGGCGCCCGGCTCGAAGTTCCGGACGTTGTCGAGGATCACGGGCACGAGGGTGGTGGGGCGCTCGCGCCAACGTGGCCGCGTGATGTCGATCTCGGCGACGCAGCGCATGCCGTACCGGTCGAGGTAGGACTCCATGGCGGCACGCGCTTCGGTCCCGCCCGCGAGCTTCGCCAGCTCGTCCAGGAACCCTTCGTCCTCGGCGCCGTCGTCCTGGACGCCCTGCAGGAACGCCACCACCTCCGGCCGCGGGCGGATCACGTCCGCGACGTCGAGCAGCGCCAGTCCCATCTCCGACGTGACGTTGTCGGGGGCGGACAGCGTCAGCGTGTCAGCCGCGTTCTTCTCGCCCAGCCACCCCTGCAGCTTGTCGTTGAGCCACCACGTGGCCCCCATCCCCGCCATGATCGCCTGGATGCTCAGCGGATCGCCGAGGACCCGCTTGTGCTCCTCGAAGGCCGCCAGCAGGAAGTCGAAGAGCTCCGGGCCGGTCTTCGTCCGGATGTCGCGCTCCAGGGCGGCGACGGATGCCCGGCTGCGTTCGATCAGCTCGGTGACGATGCGCGGATCGGTCTCGATCGGGTCGGACGCACGGCCGGCCGGCGGTCCGCCGGGACCCGCGTCCGGGATCAGCGGGATGAAGTCGTCGCCGTCCAGAACGGTCTCCAGCGCGTCCCTGACCAGCGGATCGCCCTTCCCCATGACGTCCAGGAGGGCGGCGCGGCTCGCGGGCGAGGCCAGGCGCCGGGTGACGTCGACGAAGAGCCTGCCGCCGGCCTCGTGCATCGGCACCATGGCAGTCAGCTGCCACATGGAGAGCCCCAGGGGCTTCATGGGGTCGGTCATCATCTGCTGGTGGCCGACGGAGACGTAGACGTGATTCTCCTGGTCTCCGGTCTCGGGGATGGGGAACAGCGTCGTGATCGGCCGGCTCTGCACGATCTGGAAGTCATCGTCGACCAGGCACCATTCGATGTCCTGCGGGCGCCCGAAGTGCGCTTCGATCCGCCGCCCGAGCCGCACGAGCCGCACGACCTGCGCGTCCGTCAGCGCCGGCTGCTGCTGCCGCTGCGAGTCGATCTCCACTTCCCGCGTACCGCCGGCCGGCAGGGCGTGCACGGCACGCTCTTTGGCGGCGATCGCCTTGGCGACGACTTCGCCGTGCCGCACCTTGAAGACGTCCGGGTTCACCAGGCCGGAGACCAGGGCCTCGCCGAGGCCGAAGCCGGCGTCCACGGTGGCGACGTTCCGGTTGCCCGTGACGGGGTCGGCCGTGAACAGGATGCCGGCCGCTTGCGGGAAGGCCATCTGCTGTACGACGACGGCCATCCGGACCGTACGGTGGTCGATGCCGTTCCGCTGGCGGTAGGTCACGGCCCGCTCGGTGAACAGCGAGGCCCAGCACCGGCTGATGTGCTGGAGGATCGCCGTCGGCCCCACGACGTTGAGGTACGTGTCCTGCTGGCCCGCGAAGGAGGCCGTCGGCAGGTCCTCCGCCGTCGCGCTGGAGCGGACGGCGTAGGCGGCTTCCGCGCCGAGCCGGGCGAGCGCGCGGGTGATCGCCGCCGCGAGATCGCCCGGGACGGCGATCCCTTCGATGGTCCGACGGATCTCCGCGCTGAGCGTGCGGATCGCCTCCCGGTCGTCCGGGTTCAGGCGCGACAACCGATCGAGCATGTCGTCGATCGACGGCCCTTCCGCCATGACCCGCCGGAAGGCGTCCGTCGTCACGCAGAAGCCACCCGGCACGCGGATGCCTTCGATCCGCGACAGCCCGCCCAGGTGCGCGCCCTTGCCGCCGACGACCGCGATCTGCGTCTCGTCGACGTCCTGAAGATCCCACACATACCGCTCGCTCATCGCGCCACCTCCGAGGCACCCGTGCTCCGTGGCACCGCGGTGGCCGACCGCATCACCGGCGCCGCCGACTCCGTCGAAACTCCTGTCGAGCACGTCCGCATCCCTCGTTGTCTTCCCACTGTCGAGCCGGCCGGCCGCTCCGCCCGGTCGGACGACGCACACCCCCGCACCTCCGCGCCAGGCACCCGCACCCGCACTCGCACTCGCACTGCCAGTCCCACCCCGGGTTCGACGCCTTCGCGTCCCCCGTACCTCGACATCAACACACGCACGACGTGCCCCCATTTCCGCAGGTTGTGGCATCGGCCGACGATTGTGCGCCATACCCGGGGCCTTGCGGCAAGCCCCCCAGTGCGCTATACGTTGAGAGTGGCAAGGAGAGGGTTCTCCTTGCCTTTGCTTTTGCCTGTGCCTTTGTCGAAGGTGCGGTCTCAGAGGGGCGGAACGCGGGTCGCGCCCGCCCCCCGATCGGCCTTATCCGGTCGGCCGTTGGCCGACGGGGCGGGCCCCGGTGTCGTCGGGCGCGCCGGTCACCTGTTGCCACAAGTGGTCGCCGTCGCCGTCGAGTACGTGCCGGCCGATCCTTTGCTGCCAGGCCCGTTCACCGCCGTCCTCGTCGCGCCAGGACCACATGCGGGTGGTGGCCAGGTGGAGCGGGCTGAGCTCGGTGAAACCGATCGCGCCGTGCAGCTGGTGGGCGACGCGGGTGATCTCGGCCACCGAGGCGGCGGCCTGTGCGGCGGCGAGCCACGCGGTGAACTCCGCGGAGGCCGGTTCGGCCAGGGCGGACGCGGCCGCCTCGACGGCCGCGGCGACCAGGGCCGCCTCCTCCACGAGCTTGGCCTCCTCCTGCTTCACGGCCTGGAAGTGGCTCAGCGGGCGGCCGAACTGCATACGGGAGGTGGTGTGAGCGACCGTCAGCTCGACACAGCGGCGTGCGGCACCGGCGATCAGGGCGGCCCGCGCCAGGCCGGAACGCCATTCGGCCTCCCGGACCAGCGCGGCCGGAACGCGGCGGACCCGCTCGGCGGGGACGGCCACGTCGAGCAGCACCAGGTCGTCCCTGGGCTCGCCCGCCAGGTTCGTGCCCGCCACCTGCCGCCACTCGGCGGCTTCGAGGAGGAAGAGCACCGGCCCGCCGCACGGGCCCTCGGTCAGCACGACCGCGGCTTCGGCGGCCCGGGCCCACGGCACCCGGTGCAGCGTGCCGCTGACCCGCAGGGCGTCATCGGTGCCCGCCGCGCCCGAGGGTCCGACCCTGCTGTCGGTGTCCACGTGGGTGAACCGCACATCGAGTGGGCCGGCCGCCACGGTGAGCGGGCCGTCCGGGATGGCGAGCCCGGCCGCGGCCAGCAACGGGCGGGCGACGAGCAGCGTCTCGGCGAGCGGTGCCGGGGTGCCGCGGTGGCCGGCTTCCCGCGCCAGGGCCACCAGGGTGGTCGGGGCGGTGTCGAGCGGCGGCAGGGCGTCGGCGGCGCGTTCGAGGAGGGGTTCGGCGGGGGAATCGGTGCTCATCGGGACAGCTCCAGACCTCGGGTGATGATGCCGCGCAGGATTTCGTTGGTGCCGCCGCGCAGCGTGTATCCCGGCGCGTGCAGGATCGCGGTGGCCAGCAGTTCGGGGTAGCTGCCGCGGGTGGCGTCGAAGCGGGCCGCGGTCGGCAGGATCTCGCGGGCCTCGTTGACGAGTTCGCCTTCGAAGCGGGTCCCGAGGTCCTTGACCAGTGCCGCCTGCACATCGGCGGGGCGGCCGGCCGCCAGCGCCGCGGCCACCCCCAACGACAGCTGCCGGATGGACGACAGGCGCGCGGTGAGCCGGCCCACCCGCGCCTGCTGCTCGGGACTGCCCCCGCCGGTCCGCCGCAACTGTCCCACCAGAGCGGTCAGGAGCGGCAGCGTGGACAGGAAGCGCTCGGGTCCGCTGCGTTCCAGGGCCAGTTCGCCGGTGACCTGCCGCCAGCCGTCACCGGGGCGCCCGAGCAGTGCGTCGTCGGTGAGCTCGACGCCTTCCAGATGGCAGTAGTTGAAGGTGTGCTCGCCGCTGAGGAGGCGGATCGGTTCGACCCGGACGTGCGGATCGCGCAGGTCGACGATGAACTGGCTCAGCCCGGCGTGGCGGTCCTCGGACTCTCCGGTCCGGGCGAGCACGATCGCGTGGTCGTTGACGTGCGCGCCGCCGGTCCACATCTTGGTCCCGGTCAGCCGCCAGCCGTTGCCGGTCCGCTCCGCCCGGGTCCGTACCGAGGCCAGGTCGGAGCCGCTGTCCCGCTCGCTCATTC
>NZ_NNBP01000013.1:0-96492 GCF_002803155.1 Streptomyces sp. CB02959 | reverse complement strand
GAGAAGAAGCACGCGCCGGCGGCGATCCGGGGCAGGAAGTGGTTCCGCTGCGCCTCGGTGCCGTGGCGCAGGATGGTGGGTCCGGCCTGCCGGTCGGCGACCCAGTGGGCGGAGACCGGGGCGCCGGCGGCCAGCAACTCCTCGATGACGACGTAGCGTTCCAGGTTGCTGCGCCCGCCGCCGCCGTAGGTCCGCGGCAGGGTCATGCCGACCCAGCCGCGCCGGGCCAGGCGGCGGGTGAACGCGGGGTCCCAGCCGGTCAGCCAGGAATCGGGCCGGCCCAGGACGGTGCCGGCGGCCCGCTCCGCGGCGAGGAACTCGCGCACCTCCTGTCGCAACCGGATTGTTTCGGGGGGAAGTTGAACGGTCCCGAGGTCGAGGGTGGAGAGGGTCATCGGGTGCTCCTCGGACGGATTGGTGGGCATACGGGGTGGTGGGGATGTGGTCGGCGGCGGTGGTCAGGCGCCCGTGAAGTGCGGGCGGCGGCGCTCCCGGCGGGCCTGGACGCCCTCGCGGAAGTCGTCGGTGGTGGTCGTCACCGACTGGGCGAGTCCCTCCCAGGTCAGCGCCTGTTCGACAGTGGGCTGTCCCTGGGCCAGGCCGCTCTTGGTCAGCCGGACCGCCAGCGGGGCCGCGGCGGCGATCTCGTCGGCCACGTCGAGCGCGGTCCGAAGCACCCGGTCGGCCGGCAGCGCCTCGTGCACCATGCCGATGGCGGCGGCTCGCGCTCCGCTGATCAGCCGCCCGGTCAACAGCAGTTCCCGTGCCCTGGACGGGCCGACGGCCTCGGTGAGCAGGGCGGTGGTGGCCATGCCCGGATGCAGGCCGAGTCGGACGAACGGCGCGCCGAGCTTCGCCTCCGCCGCGGCGTACCGCAGGTCGCAGGCCAGGGCCAGCGCCAGTCCGGCGCCCACCGCGTGGCCGTTGACGGCCGCCACGGTGGGGACGGGCAGGTCACGGACGGCCAGCCAGGTCCGGTAGAAGTCCGACAGTCGGGCCCGGGTGCCGGGGAGGCCCTGGCCGTGCCGGTCGGCGAGTTCCCCCAGGTCGGCGCCCGAGCAGAACGCGGGGCCGGTGCCGGTGATCACGACGGCGCGCAGGTCGGGTTCCTGGCGCAGGGACCGCATGGCGCGCCGCCACTGTGCGGTCAGCCGTCCGGTCATCGGATTGCGCTTGTCGGGGTTGTCGAAGGTGAGCACCGTGACGCCGTTCGGCCGGTGCTCGACGCGCAGCGGCTCCGGCTCGTTCGGCGCTGCCTGTTCGTCCAGGGGTGCTTGCTCGTTCACGGGTCCTCGATCCGGTTCGCGGGTGCGGGGGTTGGTGGCTGTCGGCGGCTCAGGCGGACGGCCGGTGGCCGATCTCGGCGAGGACCTCCTCGGTGTGCTCGCCGATCCGCGGGCAGTGCCGGTGCAGGCCGGCCGGCGTGGCCCAGAAGCGCACGGGCTGGCCGATGAGGCGGTAGCCGCCCTCAGTGGGGTGTTCGGCGTCCTGGAGCAGACCGCCTTCGGTGGCGTAGGCGCTGGTGGCGGCCTCCGCCAGGCTCAGCACCGGGGCGGCGGGGATACTGGCCGCGTCGCAGAACTCCTGCCACTGCGCGTTGGTGTGCCGGGGCGTGAACTCGCCGACCAGTACGTAGAGTTCGTCGACATTGCGGACACGTGCGGCGTACGACGCGAAGCGTGGGTCGTCGGCCAGTTCCGGGCGGCCGACGAAGGCGAAGAAGTCACGCCAGTTGCGGTCGCTGTAGGGCAGGATGCACATCCGGCCGTCCGCCGTGTGGGAGGCCGCGCGGCCGGGGCTGAGCGCCCGCGGGTAGCCGATCGGCCCCGCGGGCGGGTTGTGGGTCGCCGCCGCCAGGTGCTCGACGAGGTTGAAGGCCAGCATGGTGTCGGCCATCGGGACCTCGACGTGCTGGCCTTGGCCGGTGCGGTCGCGGTGGTGGAGCGCGGCGAGCACGGACTGCACGATCACCAGGCCGCAGATCTTGTCCGCCAGCACCGTGGGGACGTAGTGCGGAACGCCGCTGACCTGGTCGTTCAGCCACACCAGGCCGGAGGCTGCCTGCACGACGTCGTCGTAGGCCGCATGCCCACCGAGCGACGAATCGCTGCGGAAGCCCTGGGCGTTGAGGTAGACCAGGCCGGAGTTGACGGCCGCCACGTCCTCGTAGGCCAGGTCGAGGCGCCGCAGGGCCTGCGGGCGGACGTTGGTGAGGAAGACGTCCGCGGTCGCGAGGAGGGCGAGCAGGGCGTCGCGGCCGCCCGGCGCCTTGAGGTCGAGGGCGACGCTGCGCTTGTTGCGGTTGAGGTTGAGGGTCATCACCCCCATCCCGGGGCTGCGGGTCGGTGGGTAGTGGCGGGTCAGGTCGCCGGTCGGCGGTTCGACCTTGATCACGTCCGCCCCCAGGTCGCCGAGCTGTTGGGCCGCGTACGGGCCCATGATCACGCTGGCCAGCTCGACCACCCGCACGCCGTTCAGCGGACCGACGCCACCGCCCGCTTCCCGTCCTGTCGACATGGCACGTCTCCGATCTCCACCGGGGCCGGCTTCGCTCGCCGGACCGTTGACGGCCAGTCAAATCCCAGGCACCCCATATCGTCCAATACTTCCTTCCGGCGACTTCCATATGCTGTGCCATATGGAATTGACTCAGCGCCTCCTCCAGCAGGTCGTCGTGCTGGCCGAGGAACAGCACTTCGGCCGCGCTGCCGAGCGGCTCACCATGCGGCAGCCACCGCTCAGCCAGGCGATCCAGCGACTGGAGCGCGGCCTCGGCGTCACCCTGTTCGACCGCCTGCCGCGGGGAGCCCGACTCACCCCGGCCGGGCGCGCGTTCGCCGAGGACGCCCGGCGGCTGCTCGAAGCGCAGGCCGCCGCCGTGGACCGGGCCCGGCGGATCGCCGGCGGACACGAGGGCGAGCTCCGGCTCGGGTTCATCAGCAGCCTCGGCTACGACCTCCTGCCGCGCCTGCTGCGCCGCACCCACGCGCAGTTGCCCGGTCTGCGGCTGCACCTGGGTCAGCACCCGTCCGCGGAGCTGGTCGACATGCTCCAGGCCGGGACGCTCGACCTCGCACTGGTTCGGCTCCCCGTCACCGGCACGGAACGACTGACCGTCCGGCGGATCGGCGTAGAGCGGCTGGTGGCGGTCCTTCCCGAACACCATCCGCTCGTCGCCAAGTCACGCCTCGACCTGCGGGAACTCGCCGAGGAGCAGTTCGCGATGCCCAAGCCGGGCGCCCTGCCCGGACTGGCCGAGCAGGTCGCGCTCGCCTGCGCGCAGGCCGGCTTCACGCCCCGGCCACGCGGCCACGCGGACGACCTGCCGGGGCTGCTCAGCTACGTCGCCGCCGGCCTGTGCCTGGCGCTCGCCCCCGAGCAGGTACGCACGCTGGGCATCCCCGGCGTGGCCTACCGCCCCCTGCACGGCGATTCCCCCTACCTGGAGACCGCGGTCGCCGCCGTGCACCGCTCGGACGGCCCCGACGCCGCCGTGCAACAGGTCCTGAAGCTGCTCGACGCCTGCGACCTGCCGCCCGGGACGCGTGGTGCCCGCTGACGGACGGCGCTCCCCGCCGCCGGTCGCGACGGTGGGGAGCACAACGGACGAGGCCCCGGGGTCCGTGGCGGACCCGTTCCGACGGTCAGTCGTCGTCCCGGTGGCCGGGACCGTCGTCGTCGTGGTCGATGCTGTGGCCGACCACCTTCGCGTGCGCCGTGCTGACGTCCACCTCGTGCTCGACGCCGTTCCCGGTGCGGAGTTCCACCTCCCACACCCGGACGCCGTGCTCGTGGTCCGGCTCCACCGAGACGACCCGGCCGTCCGGCACCACCTTGCGCGCGGCGTCGACGGCCCGCTGCCGACCGGTGTCCGACGGCCCGGCCGGGTCGCCGGTGGCCGCGACGGCGACCGCGGTGCCGCCCGCGGCGAACACGACCGCGGCGGCGCCGGCCGCGAGCCAGCGGCGGCGGCCGGTCAGTGCGCGGCGGATGCGGGATGCTGCCATGGGAACCTCCTGATGGTGGCGGCCGGACCCGGTCCGGCCGACGGCGTGTCAGAACGGTCACCACCGTGCCGTCCCGAACCTGAAGCCGACCTGAAGCTTCCTGAAGAGCGCTTCAGGAACGGTCTGGCAGGCTGACGGCATGCGCCTGTTGATCGTGGAGGACGAAAAACGCCTCGCCACCACCCTGGCCAAGGGGTTGGGAGCGGAGGGCTTCGCCGTGGACGTGGCACACGACGGCCGGGAGGGTCTGCACCTGGCCTCCACCCAGGGCTACGACCTGCTCATCCTGGACATCATGCTGCCCGGGATGAACGGCTACCGCGTCTGCGCGACCCTGCGTGCGGCCGGGGACGAGACCCCGATCCTGATGCTGACCGCCAAGGACGGCGAGTACGACGAGGCGGAGGGGCTGGACACCGGCGCCGACGACTACCTCACCAAACCGTTCTCCTACGTGGTCCTGTTGGCCCGGGTCCGCGCGCTGCTGCGCCGCCGGACGCGCGGTGGCAGCCCCGTGCTGCGGCTCGGCGACCTGGTCCTGGACCCGAACCGGCACCGTTGCGCCCGCGGCGAGGAGGAGATACCTCTCACCGCGAAGGAGTTCGCGGTGCTGGAATACCTGGCGTCGCGCTCCGGCCAGGTGGTCTCCAAGGCGGACATCCTGGAACACGTCTGGGACTTCGCCTACGACGGCGACCCGAACATCATCGAGGTCTACATCAGCGCACTGCGGCGGAAGATCGACGCCCCGTTCGGTCGCCGCTCGATCACCACCGTGCGCGGTGCCGGTTACCGGCTGGCCGCCGACCGTGGCTGAGCGGACCACCGCCGTGGCCTCGCCGCCGCGCCCGCCGCGCTGGTGGGGGTCCGTCCGGGCCCGCACCACCTTGGCATCCACCCTGGTGGTGGCCCTGGCACTGGTCGCCGCCGGGGCCGCGGTCCTCGCCGTGCTGCAGCGCAACCTCGTCGACAGCGCCGGCCTCCAGGCGGAGGTGGCCGCCCGCGGGGTCGCCACCCAGGTCGCGGTCGGTACGCCCTTCGACCACCTCAACCTGCCCGACGAGGACGACCGGCCGGTCCAGGTTGTCGCCGCCGACCGCACGGTGCTGGCCGCCGGCGACAACCTCCACCACGCCCCGCCGCTGGCCGACTTCGCCCGCGCACCGCACCGCACGGCGGCGTCGGACGCCCGCGACGACCACGACGACGACACCCCGGCGCGCGGCTCCGCAGCCGACCACGCCGCGTTCCGCACGGTCACCCTGGCCCTGCACGACGACGACCCCGCCCAGGACTTCCGGGTCGCCGGACTGCTCGCCACCACGCCGACCGGTCGGACCGTCACCATCTACGCCGGCTCCTCCCTCAACACCGAGCGGCAGGCCGTGGACGGCGTACGCGACGCGATGCTGATCGGCCTGCCGGCGCTGCTGGTCGTCGTCGCCGCGGTGACGTGGTTGGTGACCCGCCGCGCCCTGCGCCCGGTCGAGGGCATCCGGGCCGAACTCGCCGAGATCATGGGCGGCGACCTGTCCCGGCGGGTCCCCCAGCCGGCGTCGCGCGACGAGGTGGCCCGGCTCGCGCAGACCACCAACGCCACGCTGGCCGCCCTGGAGAAGTCGGTGGAACGCCAGCGGCAGTTCGTCGCCGACGCCTCGCACGAGCTGCGCAGCCCGATCGCCAGTCTCCGCACCCAGTTGGAGGTCGCCCGGGCCCATCCGCACCTGCTCGAACTGGACGGCCTGATCGAGGACACCGTCCGCCTGGAACGCGTCGCCTCCGACCTGCTGATCCTGGCCCGCCTGGACGCCGGCGAACGGCCCCGCGCCGAACGCCTGGACCTGGCCGAACTCGTCCGGGACGAACTGGCGCACCGGTCCGGCGACCGCCTCCCGGTCACCGCCGACCTGCCCGACGAGCCCCTCCCGGTCAGCGCCAGCCACACCCAGCTGGCCCGTGTGCTGGGCAACCTCCTCGACAACGCCCAGCGCCACGCCGCCTCGGTCGTCCGCGTCGCCGTACACCGCGGCGCGGCCGGCACCGTCACCCTGGACGTCGCCGACGACGGCCCCGGAGTGCCCCCGGCCGACCGGGAACGCGTCTTCACCCGCTTCATCCGCCTCGACGACGCCCGCACCCGGGACGAGGGCGGGGCCGGTCTGGGCCTGGCCATCGTCCGCGACGTCATCCACCGGCACGGCGGCCGCATCGAGGTCGGCGAGGCCGACGGGGGCGGCGCGCGCTTCACCGTCACGCTGCCCGGCGCGACCCACCCCGACGCTCACGCCCCGGCCGCCCCCTAGGTCCCGTCCGCACCCTTCCGCCCGGGGGAATCGCCCCCGCGCCCGCTCACGTAAGCCACCTCTCATCCATCCCACCGGAGGTCAGTCATGCGTACGTTCGCCAGCTCCGCCAGCCCCCTCGCCCACTCACCGGCCGACACCGAGGCGGCCGCCGACGCGTCGTCGCACGTCCCGGCCCCCCGGGCGCTGTTCATCACCTGCTCCGACTCCCGGGTCGTGCCCACCCTGCTCACCGGCACCGCACCGGGCGAGCTCCACGAGCTCCGCACCGCGGGCCATGTCGTCCCGCGGTACCGTTCCGACGCCCACTGCGGGATCGCGGCCACCCTCGAATTCGCCCTCGGCACGCTGCACATCGCCGACGTCATCCTGTGCGGCCACACCGACTGCTCGGCTCTCCGGACCCTCCAGGACGATCCGCCGTCCTCGGAACTGCCGCTCGCGCGCAACTGGTTCGCCCGCGCCGCTCACCGCCCCGGGCCCGAGCAGCGGGCCACCGGCACCACCGCCAGCCGCACGCCGGAACAGCGCCATCTGCTGGCCCAGCTCCACCACCTGCGGACCTACCCGTGCGTCACCCGCCGCCTCGTCACCCGCCGGCTCCGCGTCCACGCCTGGCAGTACGACGACCGCACCGGGCGGACGCTGGGCTGGGACGCCACCGCCCGCACGTTCCGGCCACTGCGGCCCGCGCTCCCCGCGGCGACGGCCACGGCCGCCCTGTAGCCGGGTCAGGAGCCGGCGCGGTTCCTGATCTGCAGGCCGGGGCGGCGGCGGTGGACCGTGAGGTACGCCAGGCCGTCCCGGCCCGCGGTCAGACTGCGGCGGGACCCGCGGGGCAGCCACACCACACTGCCCTCGGTGAGCGGCTGCCGGTCCCGTGCCGTGTCGACGACGCCGTCGCCGGACACGACGTAGAGGATCACGTCGAGCTCCGGCTCGACGTGCGTGTCGATGCGCCCTTCGGGCGGGAGCCGGACGAGGTTGGCGTCGAGCTGGCGGCCGGACTCGGCGAGGCGCCACAGCGCTCCGGTCGGCGCCGGGTCGACCGCGGCGAGCTCCCGGGCATCGCAGAGCAGTCGCGGCACCGGGTCTCCGGTGGCGTCGCAGCCATCGGGGGAATCGGTGCTACCGGGGGAATCGGCGCTGCCGGTGTGCGGGGTGTCAGCCATCAATGGTCACCATCCGGGGCGTGTCCATGCGGTTCTTGCGCGTCCATTACTACTCCTCTACTACTCCTCCGCGTCCTGCTCCCGCGCGACGACGGGCATGATGGCGCAGCCGACGCGGACACCGCGCCCTTCCCGTCGATCGGGCCGTTGACCAGGTCCCTTGCATACGGGGCCACCCCTGAATAGGAACCTAACATGCGCATTTGATAACGTCGTGGCGTGCGGTTGACGAAGTTCACTGACCTGGCGCTGCGCGCCGTCATGCGCCTGGCCGTCGCGGAGCGGGGTGCCTCCCTGACCACCCGCGAGGTGGCCGAGGTGATGGACGTGCCGTACACGCACATGGCGAAGGCGATCAGCCGACTCCAGCACCTCGGCGTGGTCGAGGCCCGGCGGGGACGCGGCGGCGGACTCGAACTGACCGGACTGGGACACCGGGCATCGGTGGGCTGGCTGGTGCGTGAGCTGGAGGGCGAGGACGAGGTGGTCGCCTGCGAGGGCGACCCGCCGTGCCCGCTGCGGGCCGCCTGCCGGCTCCGCCGGGCACTGCGCGAGGCGCAGGAGGCGTTCTACGCCACACTCGATCCGCTCACGGTGTCCGACGTGGTGGCCGCACCCACCGGCCCGGTACTGATCGGCCTCACCGGCCTGACCGGCCGGCGCCCCGACTGACCCGCCCCACTCCCCCATGCGTTCCGCCCCGGAACGCCCTCCCCGCAGATCCACCACGCGCATAAATTGGTAGATCATCTACTAGATATAGGAGGTGGCTGGTGCTCTCCGAGCAGTCCACACCCGTCATCCGTGCAACCCTGCCCGTCGTGGGTGCCGCCATCGAAGAGATCGCCGAGGTCTTCTACCGGAAGCTGTTCGACGCCTACCCGGAACTGCTGCGCGACCTCTTCAACCGCGGCAACCAGGCCAACGGCGAGCAGCGGCAGGCCCTGGCGGGCTCGATCGCGGCCTTCGCCGGCATGCTGCTGGCGCACCCCGACTCGCGCCCCGACGCGATGCTCACCCGGATCGCGCACAAGCACGCCTCGCTCGGCGTCACCGCGGACCAGTACAAGATCGTCAACGAGCACCTGCTCGCGGCGATAGCCGACGTCCTCGGCGAGGCCGTCACCCCGCAGGTCGCGGACGCCTGGGACGAGGTCTACTGGCTGATGGCCAACGCCCTGATCGCCCTCGAAGCCCGCCTCTACGCACAGCACGGCACCCCCGAGGGCGGAACCTGGCAGCGCATGACGGTCGTCGCCCGGCACGAGGAGACCCCCGACGCGCTGGCGCTCACCCTGCGCCCCGCCGACGGCACCCCGGCCCGCGCCTTCCGCCCCGGCCAGTACGTCAGCGTGCAGGTCGAACTCCCCGACGGCGCACGGCAGATCCGCCAGTACAGCCTCTCCGGCGCCCCCGGACGCCCGGAGTGGCGGATCACCGTCAAGCGCCTGCGCGCGGGCACCGGACCGGCCGGCGAGGTGTCCTCCCGGCTCCACGAGCAGGCCCGCATCGGCGACGTGCTCGCCGTCTCCGCCCCGTTCGGCGACCTGACACTGCCGGACGGCGACGGATCGCTCCTGCTGGCCTCCGCCGGCATCGGCGGCACCCCCATGCTCGCCATGCTCCACCACCTGGCCGCCACCGGATCGTCCCGGCCGGTCACCGTCGTCCACGCCGACCGCACCCCGGCCGACCATGCCCACCGCGACGAGCTGCACGCACTGGTGGGCAGGCTGCCGCAGGCCGCCCTCCACCTGTTCTACGAGGAGCCGGGGCACACGACAGCCGCACCTGTGCCGACCTCGCCATCCGCACCAGTGACGATCTCCGCGGGCCGGGTGGACATCAGCACGCTCCCGCTCCCGCCCGACCTCACCACCTACCTCTGCGGCCCCGTGCCGTTCATGCGCGCCCTCCGCGGCGCCCTGCTCCACCAGGGGATCCCGCCGCAGGCGATCCACTACGAGGTGTTCGGCCCCGACCTCTGGCTCGCCCAGCAGTAGGCCGACACCTCGGGGACGGTGCGACGACTCGGCCTCGGGGCACCCCGGCTCCCGACCGCCTCGATCACCAGCAGCAGAAAACCGGCCCCAGGCCGCCCAAGAGGCAGTGGCGACCCAGGGCCGGCGCCACGACGCAGGCACCGCACGGCGACCACAGCGCCACGGACACCTCTGATCCATTGATCCATCCCTCGCCGGGCGGACGACGGAAGGCAGACCGGGAACCACTCGACCTGCCGCCAAACGTGCCTACGATCGCACCGTCCACGGCGCGCCACGCGCACCTCGCACGCGCATGAGCTACCTCATGTCGCATGACCCCCACAGCCCCGGCAGACGACACCTACGACACCGAGCACAGGCGCCCTGCCTCGGGACGCGCCACCCGCACCCGTCGGGCCCTTCGACTCGTCGCGGTTCCCCTGATGGCCGCCGTGATCTCGCTCGGAGCGGCAGCCGCCGCGTCCGCGGACACCGGCGCCGACCAGAACACGGGCTACGAGACAAACCTCGGCGCCCTGGTCGGACTCGGCATCTGAGCCGCACCGGGTTTCCGGAAGACCACCGAATCCAGCGGACAGGCGACTCCCGACCCGAACTTCCGCCACCGCAGCGGCACTTGACGTCACCCGCCCCGCCCCGGCGAGGCGGGCGGGCCGCCGGGGCACCCGCATCCCGACGATCCGCCGGGCACCACTAGCTTCCGAGGAAGCGGAGCACCGCCAGGACCCGGCGGTTCGTACCGCTGTCCCGCGGCAACCGCAGCTTGTCGAACACCGCATTGGTGTACTTCTCCACCGCGCTTCTGGACACGAACAGTTCCTGTGCGATGGCGGCGTTGGTGTGCCCTTGGGCCATGAGCGCCAGGACGGCCCGCTCCCGGTCCGTCAGCAGGCCGAGCTCGTCGGCATGGCGTGAGCGGGTCAGCATCCGGCGCACCACCTCCGGGTCGAGCACCGTCTCCCCCTCGTTCACCCGCTCCAGCGCCGACAGGAATTCCTCCACCCGCGCGACCCGGTCCTTCAGCAGGTATCCCATGCCCCGGGTGTCCGCGGTCAGCAACTCCGCGGCGTATCTGTGCTCGACGTACTGCGACAGCACCAGCACCCCCACCCGGGGGTGTTCGGCCCGCAGCCGCAGTGCGGCCCGCAGGCCCTCGTCGGTGTGACCGGGCGGCATGCGGACGTCCAGGACGGCGACGTCCGGTGGCCCGGCGGCGACCGCGGCCAGCAAGGCGTCCGCATCGCCGACCGCGGCGGACACCTCGTGCCCCTCATCGGCCAGCAGATGGACCAGGCCCTCGCGCAGCAGCGCCGAGTCCTCGGCGATCATCAACCGCACGGCAGCTCCGCAACCACCCGCGTGGGACCGCCGGGCGGGCTGTCCACGCTCAAGCGTCCGTCCAGGGCACGGATCCGGCGTGCCAGTCCGGCCAGTCCCGGACCTCCGGGATCGGCGCCGCCACATCCGTCGTCCCGTACCGTGACGCGCACCAGGCGGGCCTCCTGGCCGATCTCCACGTCGATCCGACCGGCACCGGCGTGCTTGGCCGCGTTGGTGAGCGCCTCGCGTACCGCGAAATAGGCGGCCGTCTCCACGGCCGGGGCCGGACGCCACGCCAGGTCGCCGGTGATGTCGACGGGGACCGGCGAACGTTCGGCGTCCTGGGCCAGGGCCTCGCGCAGCCCCAACTCGTCCAGCGTGGCGGGATACACCCGCCAGGCCACCTGCCGCAGCTCCTCCACCGCCTGCTCGGCCTCGGCCTGTGCCTGCCGGTACAGCTCCGCGCTGTCCTTGCGGCGCGCGCGTCCGAGCAGCATCGCCACCACGACCAGGCGCTGTTGCAGACCGTCGTGCAGATCGCGCTCGATGCGGCGCCGTTCGGCGTCCACGGCTTCCACGATCCCCGAGCGTGTGGCGGCCAGTTCGTCGATCCGGCGGCGCATCCGGGCCAGTTCGTCGGGACCGAGGAAGCGGCGCACCAGCCGCCGCTCCAGCTCGACGACGGCGGCCAGTCCGGCCAGGTCGAGGAAGAGCAGCAGCAGGCCGGCGGTCAGGAGGTACCCGACGATCGGCCAGGTGGGGCTCATCCCGTCGACGTCATGGCCGGTCAGCCAGCGCGAGAGCCCGGAGAGGGCCGTCCAGCCACCCGCGGCCAACAGCAACAGCGTCCCGCCGCCGAGCAGCCCGACCGGAATGCGGCACCACAGGTACGCGGCGGCGCGGCGCGGCTCGACGCCCTCCGGACCTGCGCGCTCCCCGCCGAGCAGGACGGCCACGCGCCGCTGTTCCCACGCGGCCACACCGACGACCGGACCGCTGCACCGCGCCACGCCCCACGCGGCCAGGGCGGCGAGGGCGGCGCACACCGAGACGGTGCCGAGCACGAGACCGGCGACCGTGCGCACGGGCCTCATGCGCGATGCCGGGCGCTCGGGCGGCGACGCAGCCGCACCAGGAACCAACGGACAGCGGCCAGCACCGCCAGCGCCACCAGCCCCTTGGACACCATTCCCCCGTACTCCTCCACCAGCGGCCAGTTGTCGCCCAGCCAGTATCCCAACAACACGAAGGCGCTGTTCCACACCAGGCTGCCGGCGGCCGTCAGGGCGGTGAAGGCCGGCAGCGGCATGCGCTGGATCCCGGCCGGAAGGGAGATCAGGCTGCGCACCACCGGCACCATGCGCGCCAGCAACACGGCGGCGCGGCCCCGTCGTTCGAACCACGCCTCGGCCCGGTCGATCTCGTGCGGGCGGACGAGCGGGATGCGGGCGGCGAGCGCGCGGGTGCGGTCGCGGCCCAGGAGGGCACCCGCCCCGTACACGATCCACGAGCCGACGACGGAGCCGACGGTGGTCCAGACGATGACGGCCACCAGGCTCAACCGGCCCTGACCGGCCGCGAATCCGGCGACGGGAAGGACGATCTCACTGGGGATGAACGGCAGAACGGTGTCAACGAGGTTGGTCACCCCCGCGCCGGCGGCACCCAGGGCGCCCATGACGTCGACGACCCACCCGGCGATACCACCGGCGGGTTCGGCAGAGGATGCGAGAAACGGCGCGGAAGCCGACATTGCGATCATGCCGCTCACGCTAGGCAGCGAGCCGACGCCCCACCATGCGGTTGACCACCGCTCGCACTGCGGTTTTCCGCAATTGCCCACCGGCCCCGCGCCCGCGTAGCGTCGACATGTGACCGGCCCACGGGGGCCTCGTCGAGTGCCTGCTCCCACTGCACGTCGCAACGGCGGCACACGGCCGACGGGGAGCCGGAGGCGAGGAGGCCGCCCGGCCTCTCCTCCCCCGACTCCCCGTGCGTGATCGAGACGCTCGTCAGGAACTACCTGGCGCGAATCTTGAACGGCAACGTGCGGTAGTAGAGCGACGTGTCGCCGCTACCCACCGCCACACCCGCCTCGACGTCCGCCACGGGAGCGTCTCCCGCGACCGCCAGGCGCATCCGGTAGACCGCGGTCGCGCCCGGTGCCAGCGGCGTCTTGGCGGTCGGGACCAGCGCGGCGGACATGCCCGGGTCGCAGCCGCCGGGCACCAGCGACACGCGCTGCCACCCATGGCCGGGCACGTACTGCTGCAGCACCAGGTCCCTGGGCATCACGGCGCGGCCGCCGCTCTGACCGTAGGCGAAGTACGCGGCGTTGAGCGCCGGGTAGGCCCGCTTGGTGGTGTTCTTGACCGTGAGAGCGAACTCCTTCGCCGCACCGCCACGCACCAGGCCGGCACCGCCCGGCCAGCCCGCGACCGAGGCGGTCGGCCGGTCGACGACGGCACTGCGCGTCGGCGCGCGGTAGGTACGGCCGTGGCCGTCGTCGACCGAGGCGGCCACGTCCAGGCGGCCGGGACGGTCGATGGCCTGGACCCGGAGAGCCACCGTCGCGGGGCGGCCGGGGCTCGCCGCCACCGACAGCGGGAACGAGAACGTCTTCCGGTCCGGCCGCTCGCTGCCGGACGGCCGGACATCCAGGTCGACCCAGCGGTGGCTCTTCCCGTCGTAACGCTGGATCACGAGGGAATCGGCGATGAAGCCGTGCGTGGTGACGTCCAGGCGGACGGTGCCCTTGGAAATCGGGGTCCGCAGGGTGACGTTCGAGGACGACCAGAGGCCGATCGGCGCCTCCGGAGCGAGGCTGTAGGAGAGCCGCTGCGCGGCGTTTCCGGTGGCGGCCGCGACCGGCGCCGTCTCCGTCCCCGCCGCGACGTTCGTCCGTTTCGCCGCGGCCACGGGTGCCGTCGCGGCAGCACCGCAGCTCAGCGCCGTCCGGGCTCCCGCAGCCGCCGCGACGGGAACCGCCTGCCCGGGAGCCGCCGCCCCGATCACCAGGGCCAGCCCGGCGACCACCATCGCCGCGGAACCGGCAGTCGCCCTCCGCGCTCCCACGGGCCGTTGTGCCATACGTGTCATATTGCCCCCACTCCGTACCGGACGCACCGCTGTGCATCTCTGCGCATGAGGAGTCGACTTCCCCCCACCGGGTTCCCGCATGCGCCTGAAATGGCGCATTTTGACGGGAAAGCCACCGTCGCCGAGCACACCGAATGTCGAGCGCCTGCCCGATGACGGCCGCAGCCGGCAGGGTTCACAGCCACCAACTGGAAGCACTCGCCAAGCCGAAGCGCCCGCGCAGGACTTCCACACAACCCCATGTACGCCAACGCGCCCCGGCGATCACCGCGACCGAAACTCGCCGCGTCACCCGGAGGATCAACGGGGAGCCTCCCGCTGCAACAACAGCCGCCAACACCAGGGGGGAACGTGGCATTCGGCGCCAACCGCGTGATCGGAGAGCTCAGCACAGCAATCAGCGACGCGCAAACAGCAATCACCGACGCGATCAGCAACGCGCAATCGGCAATCACCAACGCACTCGACCGCAGCCTCGCCGGCATCCGCGCCACCGCCGAATCCACCCTCGGCGCAGCCCAGAACGCCCGCGACACGGCAGTCCACACCCACGCCAGAACCGACGCCGTCCACAGCGAACTCCAGAGCCTCCGCAACGACATCCAACGCCTGCAACCCGCCACACCCCCGCCCGACGAGCACCAGGTCCTCACCCAACTCGCCGTACTCCGCGGCACCGTCGAAGCCCTTCGCGCCGACCTCACCGCGGCCGCAACCCCCGACCCACCCACACCACCGACGGAGGCCGCGGCGGAGGAGACCCACGAACCCGCCGCCGTCCCGGACGACTTCGACGATCTCCTGACCCTCGCCGCGGGCATCGCCTACGCCCACATCATCTGTCACCGCGACCACTGGGACTTCCTCGTCGCCCAGTCCAGCCGCGGCCAGCACTTCCGGCTGCCCACAGGCGTCAAGGAAGACCACGGCCTCATCCAGGCCGAGATCTCCGGTCGCACCCTCATCGCCGCACTCGACGCACTGCGCGCCGCCCAGCAAGACCTCGCCGCCACCCCTGGTACTCAAAAGCTCGCTCGCAGGATCTACGAACGCATCGGCACCGCCCTGCACAAAGTCGACACCGACAACGCCGACGCCCACCACCAGCCCGGCAACGACTGCCCACCCGTAACCCGCATCATCATCGACGACCGGCCACCAGCCGAGCTCACAGCCGGCAACTGACAGCCGGCACGACCAGCCCCGCCCGACCGGGCGGGGCGTACCCACTCGCAAAGCTCAGGCTGCGATGGCGCCCGCCGGCAGATTCCTCCACCACGTGCGACCCGCCCGGACGCCACATCGGACATCACGTCACGGGCCACCGGGCGGCGGCGCGAGGACGGCCACGTCCTCCTCGGTCAGTCGCAGGCTTCCGGCGGCGATGTTCTCTGCGAGGTGTGCCGGGTTCGTGGTGCCGGGGATGGCCAGCACGTGCGGGCCTCGGTGGAGGGTCCAGGCGAGCCGTACCTGGGCCGGTGTCGCATGGTGGGCGCGGGCGACGGAGTGGACGCGGGCGTCGTGCTCCTGCCCGGCCGCGGCCTCGCGCCGGAGGCCGGCGAGGGCGAAGTACGGGACGAAGGCGATCCCCTGCTCCCGGCACAGGTCCACCAGCCCGTTCTCGTCGGCGCGGCGCCAGTCCAGGCCGTAGGAGTTCTGCACGCAGACCACCGGCGCGATCGGCAGGGCTTCGAGCAGGTGCTCCGGGCGGACGTTCGAGAGCCCCAGGTGGCGGATCAGGCCCGCTTGGCGCAGCTCGGCGAGGGCGCCGAAATGCTCGGTGATCGAGGCCGTCGCGGGGCCGTTGCGGCGCAGGTTGACCACGTCCAGGTGGTCTCGGCCGAGTTGGCGCAGGTTCTCCTCGACCTGGCCGCGCAGTCGGTCGGGGCGGGCCATGGCGAGCCATTCACCGGAGGCATCGCGCGCCGGACCGACTTTGGTCGCCACGACCACGTCGCCGGACCAGGATGCGAGGGCACGGTTGACGAGTTCGTTGGCGGACCGCAGCGGCGAGAAGTAGAAGGAGGCGGTGTCGATGTGGTTCACGCCCTGCTCGAACGCGCTGTGCAGCAGGCCAACGGCGGCATCGCGGTCGATCGGTGCGCCGTCGGAGTTCCCCATCATGCCGTTGCCCGTCAGTCGCATCGCGCCGTAGCCGATGCGGTTCACCTCCAGGTCCCCGAGCTTCCAGGTCCCCGCTGCGGCCGCTGCGCTCACCGTGTTCCTCCACCCGTCGGTTCGTCAGGTCCTGGAGTATGGGCCGGTCGCGGCGTGCCGTGACAGGGCGACGGGCTGGGTGAAACGTCACATCGTCATCGGGAACCTGTCGTCAGCGCAAGGCCGTTGGATCTGTCGAAGGGAAGTCGGTGAGGGCGGCCGGAAAGGGCCGGTCAGGGCGGAGTTTCCGACCTTGTGCTGCTGCCTGGCGGGGCGGCGGACGAAGGTGGGTGCCTGCGGGCCGGAGTTTCGTTTCAGGGCCGTAGCGGTGAGAAGTCCGCTCGGCGCCACAGGGCACGGGCCGCGGCGTGCCGCGTCCCGGCCGGGCTGTCCGCGGTGTCCCAGACATGGGGTGTGGTCGTCGGGCCGTCGAGCGGGGACCAGCCCGGGTCACCGGTGGTGGCGAAGCCGACCCAGGCCCCCATCATGCGCCGGGACAGTTCATGGTCTGCGGTGTCGGGTGGGCCTCCGATGAGGAACTCGACGCCGGGGAGGGTGAGGTTGCCGAAGGCGAAGGGGATGTCCGCGCAGTGCCAGGCACGTACCACTCCCTCGGGGCCCTTGCGTTGGCGGGCGAAGCAGGACGTGAACGCTCGGCCGCCGGTCTGCGCGTGCCGCTCCGCCAGTCGGCTGGTGTACTCGCTGAACAGCAGGTCGCCGAAGAGCGCAAGATGGATGTCGAGGGCGGGGGCGTCGGGCATCAACTCCCGGTAACCCGGCACCAGGTCGTCGGGGAGGTTGAAGACCTGGGCGAAGCGGGTGAGTTGTTCGTCGGTGGTGACTTTCGCGCCGCTGCCGACGGCGTCCATCAGCCAGTACTCCTCAGTGGTGTGGGACACCAGCAGGTCCACCACCGCCGAGGCTCCGGCTGCCGTCGCGGTCAGGGGGTCGCCGGGCAGGATGTCGCCGTCGACGACCGGGCCGTAGATCACCGGGTTGTAGTGGCGGGGCCCGGAACCCGGGTCCTGCCGGTAGTTTTCGACGACACGGTCGGAGGCCGCGACCAGTGCGTGCGGGGGCGCGGACGTCAGGTGTGCGGCGGTGGCGGGGAGGCCGGCTGCCGCGGCAACCCGCCGGGTGGTCTCCGCCGCGAGTTCCCTCGAATAGCAGGGGCCGACGGCACTGTGGGCGATGACGCGGCGGAACAGCCCGCGGGCCCGGTCCATCACCATCAGGCAGGCAGCCGACGCCGCCCCGGAGGACTGCCCCGCCACCGTGACGTCGGCCGGGTCCCCACCGAAGGCGGCGATGTTCTCGCGTACCCACCGCAACGCGGCGATCTGGTCCAGCAGGCCCCGGTTCTCCGGATACGGCGGCTCGGCACCGGGCGGAAGGTGGCCGAAGCCTTCGAAACCAAGGCGGTAGTTGAAGGTCACCACCACCAGACCGGCACGGGCCAGGGCGGTGCCGTCGAAGTCGGGCTGCGCGGAGGAGCCGAAGGTGTAGGCACCGCCGTGGATCCAGACCAGCACCGGCACCGGCACCGGCACCGGGCCATCGGCGGATGCCGGAGCCCAGACGTTGAGGGTGAGGATGTCCTCGTCGCCGGGCGACCAGGACGGCGCGCCCGGAAGCCGCGCCGACTGCGGTGCCACCGGTCCGAAGTCCAGGCACTCACGGACTCCCTCCCATGCCTGCACCGGACGCGGCTCCCGGAAGCGGTTGGCCCCAAAGGGCGCTGCGGCATAGGGAATACCGAGGAACGCGACGATATCGGGGGCCGGCCGACGGCCCCGAACCACACCGTCCGTCGTTCTGCGGATATCCACGGGCTTCCTCCACCACACAGGACGCAGTCGGCTGCCCGGAGCACCATCGACTCGGGCATTCCCTCGAACACGGCTCCCAGACTGTCAGGGAGGCCGAGTCCCGGGCCAACGCCGCAGTCCGGCGGATTGACGCACATGCGATGTCAATCGGCGGCGGGCTGAAGCTCTGGACACCGGTGACGGCGGGGTTGCCCGGCTCGCTCGTGCCCGCCGGACGGTGTGCCCGGTGGTCCGCGGCGACCTGTGCGGGCCGGTGCTCCATAACCCGATCATGCCTCTATGCGCAGCCAGGTGTTGCCTGCCCGGAGCCAGAGGAGTCCGTCGCGGCCTTGGCCGCAGCGCAGGACGACTCGACCGGGCACCCGAAGCCGGCGCCGGCTGGTCACTTCCCAGGCGGTGCCGTTGAACTCGGCGCGTATCAACTCGACGGAACGTCTGACCCTGGGTGTTCCAGCCCGCGAGGCCCGCTCCCGACTCGGGGTGGCCGCCGTAGATGCCTTCGTCGCCGTAAGCCGTCCAGATTCCTCCGTCGGCGTCGGTGACCAGGGCGGGAATGTCATCGCCGACGCAGAACTCGGCTTCAGGTGTACCCGATGCGGAGAGCACCACGGCGTTGGCACTCCAGCGGCCCTCGGCCTCGTCTCGGAACGTACGGCCGCTCACCAGCAGGAATCGGGAATCCGGGAGGCGGACCGCCCGAAGAGCGCTACCTTACCCGCCCCCGCCGGAGCCGCTCGCCCGTTCCGATACCAGCGGCCGCAACCCGGGACCGGTATGCGGCCCCGGGTGGGTGAGCAGCTCCCAGGAGTGGTGTTACGGCGCCATCTCGTAGGCCCCGGACAGCGCCTCGACGCGCTGCCAGACGCGGGTGGAGCGGGCCTCGTCGACGACCGGGCGGCGGACCGCGCCCAGCGCCCAGCGCTGCTGGTCCTCGGTGGCGGAGTCCTTGCCGTGCAGTTCGACGGCGTGCGCGGAGAAGTCGCGGACGAGGACGGCGAACAGCTCGTCCAGGACGTCGGTTTCCAGGCCGGTCAGGTGCGCCTGCTCCAGGATCAGCTGGCCGTGCACGACCAGGGCGAAGAGCTGGCCGATGGCGAGGAGGAGGTCGAGGTCGCGGCTCTGCTCCTCGTCGGGGGCGGCGGTGGTGATGAACTCGCAGAGCGCGTCGGCCTGTTCGCGGAGGCGGGCGACGTTGGGCAGCTCGGCGTAGCGGTCGTAGGCGGTGCGCCAGTCGTGGAAGCGGATGGCGCCCAGGCCGCGGGCGGGCCCCTGCTGGAAGAGGAAGGCGTCGTCGGCCGCGTCGAGGCGGGTGGGCACCGGCGCGTACTCGGCGGGGTTGAGCAGGTGGTTGCCCATGAACTTCAGGATCAGGGCGAGGTTGACGTGAACCGTGCCCTCCAGCTTGGGCAGGCCGCGGATCTCGGTGGCCGCCTGGGCGAAGTAGGTGTCCTTCTCGAAGCCCTTGGCGGCGATCACGTCCCACATGAGGTCGATGACCTTCTCGCCCTCGGTGGTCACCTTCATCTTCGTCATGGGGTTGAAGAGCAGGTAGCGGCGGTCGTCGGGACCGGCGGAGCGGAAGTAGTCCACCGCGCGGTCGCTGAACAGCTTCATTCCGACGAGGCGGACGTAGGCGTCGGTCAGCTCGCGGCGCACGTGCGGGAAGGCGGTGACCGGGCGGCCGTAGAGGATGCGGTTCTGCGCGTGGGTGACCGCCTCGTACATGGCGTGTTCGCAGATGCCGATGGCGCCGGTGCAGAGGTTGAACTTGCCGACGTTGACGGTGTTGAGGGCGGCGTCGAAGGCGGCGCGGCCGGTGTGCAGGACGTCGTCGGGGCCGACCGGGTAGTCGTCGAGGCGGAACTCGCTGACGTACTTGGAGGAGTCGACGACGTTCTTCACCAGGTGGTAGGCCGGGTGGCGGCTGTCGGCGGCGAAGAAGACGTAGCCGTCCGGGCCCTCGATGTCGGTGCGGCGGCCGAAGACCGAGACCAGGCCGGCGGCGTTGCCGTTGCCGATGTAGTACTTGGCGCCGCTGGCCCGGAAGCCGCCGTCGCCGTCGGGCTCCAGCAGCATGTCGGTGGAGTAGATGTCGGCGCCGTGCGCCTTCTCGGAGAGGCCGAAGGCGAACACCTCGCCCTGGTCGAGGAGTTCGGCGGCGCGGGCGCGGGCGGTGGCGTTGTCGCTCTGCCAGACCGGGCCGAGTCCGAGGATGGTGACCTGCCAGGCGTACCAGTAGTCGAGCCCGTAGAAGCCGAAGATCTCGTTGAGGGCGGCGATCCGGGCGGTGTCCCAGCGCTTGTCCGGCTGCCCGTCCGCGGCGGAGGCGGGGGTGAGGAACGTCGCGAACAGCTTTTCCTTCGCGGCGAACGTGAGGAACTCCGTCAGCCAGGCACGGGAGCGGTAGTCCTCGATGAGCTGGCGCTTGCCGCGCGCCTCGAACCAGTCGACGGTGGCGCGCAGCAGTCGGCGGGTCTCGGCATCGAAGTGCGCCGGGTCGTAGGTGCGGGGGTTGAACAGCAGGGAATCCGCCATGGGGGGACGCCTTTCCGGGCTCGGGGTTTGGGGTGGGATGTGGGGCCGTGGCGCCCGCGCGGGGTCAGGGCGCGGGGCGGAGCCGGTGCAGGGTGGCGAGGACGTCGTCGAGCCAGGCGATCGTCATCCGCTCGTAGGCGATGCCGCCGCGCAGCACGACGTGCTGGAGCTCCTGCCCGGCGTCGAGCGGGGCGTCGGCCCCGGGCTCGGTGAAGTCGCGCCGCTCCCCCGCGAGGTAGTGGGCGAGCCGGTCGGCGTGTGTCCGGCGGTGCCGCTCGACCTCGCGGATCAGCGCGGCCGGGTCGTCGAAGGCCGCGCCGCGGATCTTGACGGCGAGGTCGTGCCGGACACTCTCGGGTTCGACCGGTTCGTGGAGCCACTGGGAGAGGGCGGCGCGGCCGGGGGCGGCGACGGAGTACTCCTTCTTGTCCGGCCGGCCCTGCTGCGGCACGTCGCGCACGTCGATCCAGCCGTCGTGCTCCATCCGTTTGAGCACGCGGTAGATCTGCTGGTGGGTGGCGGTCCAGAAGCAGCCGATGGACCGCTCGAAGCGCCGGGACAGCTCATAGCCGGAACCCGGTTTCTCCAGCAGGGAGACGAGGATCGCGTGTTCGAGCGCCATGCCCCGATCCTTCTATGCAACTCGTTGCATAGGCAAGCGGTGCCGCCCGGGTGAGACGCGGCTCACCCGGGCGACACCGTCGACCGGGCGGCCGACCCCCACCCCGGCGGACATGAGTCTGATTTGCCCATAATTACGACGTATCACCTGATCAGGCGATGTGGAGGAGTGGGGTGAGACGTAGGTTCGCGTTCACATTCCGGACAAGCCGCACGATCGGAAGGGCGCACTTCATGAGCGACGACATTCCGCAGGCCACGCTGGAGGCGCGGTACCGGCACTCCTTCGGTCGGCTGGCCGGCTATCTGCCGGAGAGCCGGGCCGCGGTCGACGAGTGGCAGGCCGGGCTCGTCCAGAAGGTCGCGGACTACGAAGAGCAATTCAGCCCTGCGGTCCAGGCATTGGCCGACCTGATCGAGCGGGACGGGACCGTCCGGCAGTACGTGACGGAGATGATCGAGCAGGTCCCGCCGACCCAGCGGAAAGTGGCCGATATCCCGCAGCTGCTGAACTGCCTCAACTACATCACCGGGACGGCTCCGGCGTACAACCCGGACAAGAGCAAGCGCATCGCCTTCCCGATGTCCGCCCTCTTCGTGCACATGATGGCGACGAAAGCCGGTGAGACCGCCTTCCGCCTCCAGCCGTTCAACAACGCGCTCAGGGCGATCCTCACGGAATGGTGCGGCTATCTGGACAGCCAGAAGAGCCGCTCGGTCCTCAACAGGAGCGATTCCGGCTGGCTTTCCCCGCCCGCCTGGAAAGAGTTCAACCTCGACGAATTCATCATTCCCAGGCCCGAGCAGCCCGACGGCGGCTTCGCGTCCTACAACGCCTTCTTCCACCGCGAGATCAAGGAGGCGTGCCGCCCGGTGGATCCGACGCCGGATGCCATTGTCTCGCCCAACGACGGCCAGGTATGGACGTACAAGCAGGTCACCTCGCCGAACGACCGGTTCTGGCTCAAGGCCCAGCCGTACTCGCTGACGGACATGGTGCAGGGGCGCGAGCGTGCCGAACCGTTCGTCGGGGGCCATGTGTTCCAGTCGTTCCTCTCGGGTGCCGACTATCACCGGTGGCGCTCACCGGTCAACGGCACCGTCACAGACATGAAACTCGTCCCCGGGCTGATGTTCAGCGAGACCGTCGTACCGGACAAGGACGCGGGTGTCCTGTCCCAGGGATACGAGGCATCGGTCAACACCCGCGGACTGGTCTTCATCGACAGCGAATTCGGCAAGAAGGTCTGCGTCATGCCCATCGGGATCACGGAGATCTCCTCGGTCGTTCTCCGGACCGATCTCATCGGGGAGACCGTCCGCAAGGGCGATGAGCTGGGCATGTTCAGTTACGGCGGTTCCAGCATGTGCGTACTCTTCGAGAAGGGCCTGATCAAGGAATTCACCGTGCCGAACAACGACCCGATCGAGCACCCCTGGGGCGGGAAACCGATCCGGGTCAATGCCCGGATCGCGAGGGCGAACATGCCGTGAGGACCCGTACCGCCCGCCACGCACGCCAGGCAGGCGGGACTCCAACGCCCCGGCTGCGCGGCCGCGTTCGCGCCTCGGGCCCGACCGCCCACCGCCGCTCGCCGCACCATCGATAATTCCCTAATTCCCTGGTGCGGTCGCTCGGAACGGTGAAGACTCGTCCTCATGGCTGATATGCAGGCGTTCCGGGAGGCGGTCACCGCGTGGGCGGCCGGCGGCCCCGACGACTCGGCGCGCGAGCTGGCCGTGCGGCTGTCCGTCCGGGCAGTCGTCCTGCTCGAAGGACTGAGCGACGCCGCGGCGGTCGACGCGCTGGCCGCGAACCGCGGCCGGGACCTGGCGGCCGAAGGAGTCTGCGTCCTGCCGATGGGGGGTGCGATGAACGTCGGGCGCTTCGCCCGCGTCCTCGGGCCGACCGGCCTGGGCCTCCGCCTCACGGGACTGTGCGACGAGGCGGAGCGTCCCTACTACGCCCGTGCCTGGGAACGGGCCGACGCGGCACCGCAAGGGTTCTTCGTCTGCGCGGCGGATCTGGAGGACGAGCTCATCCGCGCCCTCGGCGTGACCCGGGTACAGGAGCTCGTCGGGGCGGAGGGCGATCTGCGCGCCCTGCGGACCTTCCTGCATCAGCCCGCACAGCGGGATCGCACCTCGCAGCAGCAGTTGCGGCGCTTCCTCGGCACCAAGAAAGGGCGCAAGATCCACTACGGCCGCGCCCTCGTCGAGGCCCTCGACCCCGACCGCGTCCCGGCCCCGCTCGACGGCCTGCTCACCAGCCTCTGACCGCCGGGCGACGCCCGGGACGGTCCTCGCCGCCCTCGCCAGGGCGCCGGCACCCTGGCGACGGTGCCGTCCGCCACCCGGATCGTCGGGCGAATGCCCGTGTTCGTCTGGCAATGTTCGGCATTCGTCGTGACCAAGTCGCGGAAGGGATTTCGCCGAGCGGCCCTCGCCAGTCACAATCACCCAGCGACCTTCCCCGTTCCCCGTTGACCGGGTCCGGTCCCGCGGCGGCGACGCCCGCCTCGGTACCGGTTCCGGCCGGTGTGGGGTGGGCGCTTTGGGATGCGTGAAGGAGATGATCTCCCGTTCGAGGAGGCATGTTGGTGGAAGGAAGGCTGGCCATGACGTCGGATGCGCGTGTGCAGGTCGAGCAGTTCATCCTGGGCGACCGGTTCGCCTGCCTGGCGGGACGCTCCGCCTGGCGCCAGGGCGGCATCACACACCGGCACTATGACCTGCTGGGGGGCGCCGAATCGGCTCGGCTGATGGCGCTCGACCTTGCGGAGTTCGTGAACGGGGCGAACTGGAGCGCCCGCTCGTTCACCAGCTTCATCGCGACCTTCGAGCGACCGAGGGGAGTGGATGAGCTGCGGTTCGAGGAGCTGCTGTGGCAGCATCTGCAACTGCTGCACGAAACGGACGCCGATACCCATCGCTGGGCCGATGGCTATACGTCGGATCCGCAGGCCAAGGAGTTCGCCTACAGCGTCGCCGGCCATCCGTTCTTCGTGATCGGCCTGCACGAGACCCACCGCCGGTGGGGTCGCCGTCCTCCCTTCCCCATGCTGGCCTTCAACTCCCACGAGCAGTTCGACCGGATCAAGGGCGCCGGTATGTGGGACCGACTGGCGGACAAGATACGCAAGCAGGACATCAAGCTGCAGGGCGACATCAACCCCAACCTGACGGAGTACGAGGAACTCTCCGAGGCCCGCCGCTACTCCGGCCGCCCCAAGCCCGCCGACTGGCAGTGCCCCTTCGCCGCCCGCGAGACCGAGCGGGAGCGGGAACTGACCCCGTCGGGCGCCTAGCCCCGCGTAGGGGCGGCCCGGGTACCCGCCGGGCCGCCCCTACGCACCCCGAAGGGAACGCCCTCTGGGCTGTCCGGAGACTGCTCGGCAGTGGGAAATCCGCCTGTCGCGCTGCCACCCCACGAATCGTCCATCGGTCGGTGCCGAGCCGGCGGCGGCGCGCGAGAGCGCGCAGCGACCGTTCGACTGGTTGGTCGAGATCTTCGAAGACCGAGCCCCAGGCGTCCTACGACTTCGGTGAGGGTGGACGGCTCGCTCCTCACCGCCTGCCATGCGGCCGTCGTCGAGGGGAGCGGCCCTCACTCAAGTGATCACGTCCATGCGCTGGGTACCGATGACGGACAGCAGTCGTAGTGCCTCCTCGGACGGTGAGCCGGGAGTGGCGGTGTAGATCACGACCTGCTGGTCCCGGTCGCTGATGTCGAGGACGTCGCAGGCGACGGTGACCGAGCCGACCAGCGGGTGCTGGAAGGTCTTGCACAGGGTGGTTTCGGCGCACACGTCGTGCGAGTCCCACAGTCTGGCGAAGTCGTCGCTGCCGGTGCGGAGTTCATCCACCAGCTCGGTCACCTCGGGGTCGTCGGGGTAACGGGCGGCGGTGGCGCGCAGGTTCCGGGCGCAGGTGCGGGCGAAGGCGTCCGCGTCGGACACCCCGTACAACCGGCGCCCCTCCTTGCGCGGCCCGAGGAAGGCGCGCCGTACGAGATTGCGGTCGCGCCGCGTCAGGGCGGAGAAGTCCTCCATGAGGGCGGCCGCCAGATCGTTCCAGGCGAGCACCTCGTACGTCGCGGACGTGACGATCGCGGCGGCCTGCGGCAGCCGTTGCAGCAGGTCGAGGATGCTCTGCCGCACCTCGCGCGACGGCCCGGGCAACGGGCCCGGCGGTGTGCCCGCGAGGTGGTGGAGGTGGTCCCGCTCGGCGTCCGAGAGGCGCAGGGCCCGGGCCAGTCCGGCCAGCACCTCGCGCGAGGGGCGCGGACCGCGGGCCTGTTCGAGACGCGTGTAGTACTCGGTGGAGATGAACGCCAGTTGCGCCGCCTCCTCGCGGCGCAGTCCCGGCGTGCGGCGCCGCGGTCCGACGGGCAACCCCACGGCGGCGGGGCCGATCCGCTCCCGCCTGCTGCGCAGGAAGGCCGCCAGTTCTCGTCTGTCCATGGGCCCAGTGTGCGCGGCGCCCGGGAGGCTATCCAGACACTGCTGGTGCCTGGATGAGCCCGGCGCCACCGGCGCAGGCTCGTCGCCATGACCAACACACCCGACACACCCACGACACCCACCACGGACACCTCCGGCCCCGCCGCCCCGGGCCTGCTGGCCGACAAGGTCGCCTTCGTCACCGGTGCCGGGCGCGGTATCGGCGCCGCCGCGGCGCGGCTGTTCGCCCGGGAGGGCGCCCGGGTGCTGCTCGCGGCCCGGACGGAGGCACAGCTGAAGGCGGTGACGGAAGAGGTCCGGGCGGCCGGCGGTGTCGCGGACTACGTGGTGTGCGACCTGGCCGACCCGGCCGGTGTGCGCGCCGCCGTGCGCCGTGCCGTGGACCTGCACGGCCGACTCGACATCGCCTTCAACAACGGGGCGGCCATCCAACGGCCCGGCCCCATGGACCAGCTGCCGGAGGCCGACTTCGACCATGTCTACGCCGTGAACCTCAAAGGCCCGTGGCTGGCCATGGTCGCCGAGGTCGAAGCGATCCGGGCCACCGCCGGGACGGGTGCCATCGTCAACAACTCCTCCGTCGGCAGCCTGATGGGCAACCCCGAGCTGCCCGCCTACGGGGCGATGAAGCGAGGCGTCAACAGCCTCACCGAGTCGGCTGCCGTCACCTACGGCCCGGAGGGCATCCGCGTCAACGCGATCGCCCCCGGCCTCACGCTGACCGAGATGGTCCGTGCCTGGGAAGCGGACTCCCCCGGTGTCACCGAGCACCTCACGGCGCACACCCCACTGCGCCGCGCGGCCGACCCCGACGAGATCGCCCAGGCCGCCGCCTGGCTGCTCAGCGACCGCGCCTCCTACGTGACCGGGACGGTCCTGCGGGTGGACGGCGGCACAAGGGCCTGAGTCGGCGGAGCCGCCCCCTCGTCGGTGGGTATCGCGCGGGATGCGAGGATCGTCGGTCGGCACCGATGGCCGTTGCCGCCCGGGGCCGAGGTTTCCGACCCGAGGATCCGCCCCGGCGATCCGGCCCGACGAGAGGACTGCGCGCCCGTGAATGCCCTTCATGGCACCGGCACGATGAACGGCGCGGCGGCGGCGGTCGCTGGCCGGCGAATCGCTCCGCCGGTCTGGTGCCCACCTCCTCTACATCGCCGGTGAACTCGCCAAGGTGGCCGGTCTGCTCGCCCTCGGCATCACGGTGCTGGGGTCGGTCGTCTGAGGCATCCGGCCCCACCGGCGAGCGACGAGCGGCCGGCTCATGACGTCCGCGCCGCCCGGGGAGGGCCGCCGTCGCACGGTCCGCGGCCCGCACCACACCGGTCGGTCGCTGTCTCCCTCCCTGCCGCCAAACGCAGTTGACCAACGAGGGCATCCGGGATTTCCTTCGGCCATGTCCGATCTTCGTCTCGCCCAGCCGGTCACCGAGGCCGAACTCGCCGACTGGCAGTACGTCCACAACACGATCATCCCCACCCACGTCCTGTCCCTGGAGGACGTGCGGGAACGGTCTCTGCGGCATCACCTGGAGGTCGCCTACCTCGGCGACGAACTCGTGGGGTGCAGTACCGTGCGCCCGCCGGCCGACGACACCGGGACGGCCACCGTGATCGCCCGGGTGCTCCCCGCCCACCGCGGGCGCGGGTTCGGGACGGAGCTCTATGCGCGGGGCCTGGACCGGGCGCGGGAGCTGGGTGCCCGGGTCGTCGAGACCGTGGTGCTGGCGTCGAACGAGGACGGCCTGCGGTTCGCGCGGCAGCGCGGGTTCGTCGAGATCGAGCGCTACCTGCTGCCGGGGGACACCATCCACTGGATCGACCTGCGGCTGAGCTGACCACGGCCCACAACGCCACCGGCCGCGGCGCGCCACAGGGCCGCTACCGGCCCCCCGCGCCGCGGCGCTCGACGGCGGCCGGGCCACTGGGGCGGCCCGGCCAGCTCGCCCAGCGCAGTGCTCCGGCCTCCTCCGGCGGCAGCAGGCCCGCGCCGATCAGCGCCGCCCGCCCCGCCTGTGCTCCGGCTATCCGGTATCCGAGTTCGCACGAATCCACCTCGTGGAACGTGCCGTCGGTGATCAGCACCGCCGCGTCGACCCCGGCGAGCCCCTCCAGCAGCCCGGTCCGCAGCGCCGGCAGGTACTCCCGGGGCAGGCGCGCCTGCGGCACCGCGCTGAGCAGTTCCAACCCGCCGTCGGCCCCGGGTGGTTCGAAGTGCGCCACGATGTGCGCGTAGGGCCCGCAGGCGCCGACATTCAGCCGCACGCGGACAGACACGTCGGGCACGGGAACGGGGAGTCCGGTCATGTCCCTCACGGTACGCGCGCCCACTGACAGCGGTGGGCCCCGTCGGCGCCGGGAGCTCTCCGGTGCCGACGGAGCCCGGCGACTCGGCGGTCGGCGCGGCGCATCGGGTGCGCGCCGCCGCACTGCTCTTACGGGCCGCGCGGTCACTATCGGCGGCGCACGGCGGCGCCATACCCACCTGCCTCGCCCACCACGCTCACCTCACTCGACTCACCCGCCTCACCTGCCTGCCATCACCCCGACCAGCGCCACCGCCACCGCTCCTGCGGCCACGGCGTAACCGGGCAGGAACCAGCAGAGGAAGGCCCGTGTCGGGCGGGACCACGGCGACCGCCGGCGAGCGGGGGGCCGCAGCCGCAGTGCGGCCCAGGCCCGGCGGGTGGCGTGCTCCTCGTGGCCGCGGCAGGCGCGGGCCAGAGTGGCGAGCAGCAGGGCGGCGCCGGTGCCGAAGGCGGTGACGGCGCCGAGCGTGGTCCAGGAGGCGGCCGCCAGCAGCAGCGGCGCCGACAGCGCGATCGTCGCCCACGCGGTCAGGCAGGCGGCGGCCGCGAGCCGTCGGGACGTGGGGCGGTCGGCCCCGGCGCGCAGGTCGGCCGCCGCGGGCAGGTACCAGACGCAGCCGGAGGCGCTGAGGGCGGTGGCCCCGAGGGCGAGGACGGCGGGAGACAGCATGACCGCTCCTTCCTCAGTGGCCGGCCGTGGCGCGGCCCGCGGCGAGGGCGTCGACGGTGGGGTGGTGCAGGTCGAAGGCGGGCGATTCGCTGCGGATCCGGGGCAGCGAGGTGAAGTTGTGGCGCGGCGGCGGGCAGGCGGTGACCCATTCCAGGGAGCGGCCGTAGCCCCAGGGGTCGTCGCAGCCGACCTCGGTGCCGTATTTGGCGGTCTTCCAGACGTTGTAGAAGAACGGGAGGAAGGACAGACCGAGGAGGAAGGAGCCGAGGGTGGAGAGGGTGTTGAGGGTGGTGAAGCCGTCGGCGGCGAGGTAGTCCGCGTACCGGCGGGGCATCCCGGCGGCGCCGAGCCAGTGCTGGACGAGGAAGGTGAGGTTGAAGCCCACGGTGAGCGTCCAGAAGGTGATCTTGCCGAGGCGTTCGTCGAGCATTTTGCCGGTGAACTTGGGCCACCAGAAGTGGAAGCCGGCGAACATCGCGTAGACCACGGTGCCGAACAGCGTGTAGTGGAAGTGCGCGACGACGAAGTACGTGTCGGAGACGTGGAAGTCCAGCGGTGGTGAGGCCAGGATGACGCCGGTCAGGCCGCCGAAGACGAAGGTGACCAGGAAGCCGGTGGCCCACAGCATCGGGGTTTCGAAGGACAGCGAGCCGCGCCACATGGTGCCGATCCAGTTGAAGAACTTCACCCCGGTGGGCACGGCGATCAGGAACGTCATGAAGGAGAAGAACGGCAGCAGCACGCCGCCGGTGACGTACATGTGGTGCGCCCAGACCGTCACGGAGAGGCCGGCGATCGAGATGGTCGCGGCGATCAGGCCGATGTAGCCGAACATCGGTTTGCGGGCGAAGACCGGGATGACCTCGGAGACGATGCCGAAGAACGGCAGGGCGAGGACGTAGACCTCGGGGTGGCCGAAGAACCAGAAGAGGTGCTGCCACAGCAGGGCGCCCCCGTTGGCCGCGTCGAAGATGTGGGAGCCGAACTTGCGGTCCATCTCCAGGGCGAGCAGCGCGGCGGCGAAGACCGGGAAGACCATCAGGATCAGCACGGCGGTCAGCAGCACGTTCCAGGTGAAGATGGGCATCCGGAACATCGTCAGGCCGGGGGCGCGCATGCAGATGATGGTGGTGATGAAGTTGACCGCGCCCAGGATGGAGCCGAATCCGGAGAGCGCCACACCCATGATCCACATGTCGGCTCCCACGCCGGGCGAGTGGACTGCGTCGGACAGCGGCGCATAGGCGAACCAGCCGAAGTCCGCGGCGCCCTGCGGGGTGAGGAAGCCGGCCGCGGCGATCAGCGAGCCGAACAGGAACAGCCAGAAGGCGAGCATGTTCAGGCGGGGGAACGCCACGTCGGGGGCGCCGATCTGCAGCGGCATCAGCCAGTTGGCGAAGCCGGTGAACAGCGGCATGGCGAAGAGCAGCAGCATCACCGAGCCGTGCATGGTGAACGCCTGGTTGAACTGCTCGTTGGAGAGGATCTGGGTGCCCGGTCGGGCCAGTTCGGCGCGCATCAGCAGGGCCATCAGGCCGCCGACCAGGAAGAAGACGAACGCCGAGACGAGGTAGAGCGTCCCGATCTGCTTGTGGTCGGTGGTCGTCAGCCACTCCACCACCTTGTGCCGGCGTGGCGGCCGGGCCGTGGCCCGGCCGCGCACCGGTTCCCTGACCGCCGTTGTGCTGACTTCCCAACCATCCACGGTGCTGTGTCCTCCACCTCGGAAACGTGAATCGGGCCGGGAAGCGGCCAGGACCGGGAAGAGCCATCGGCACGGGGAGACCGGCCCTTCCCGGCAGACACATCGTCGGTCGGCGGCCATCGCGGCCCCCAGGGCCGAACTGCCCTCCCCCGGACCGCGACCGGCCCTCCGTACGGGGACGGCCGGCCCCGTGGCACGTCCCGCCGGATGGCCGGTCGGCACCGGTGCCCGTCGGCACCCCCGCGATGATCACGTACGCTGCCGAGCAGACGTACGGGATCTTTGGGAGCAGCACGGTCATGTCCGAATCGCAGCAGTACGCACCGGCCGCGAGCGGTCCGCACGGGCCGCAGCTCCACGAGCCGGACCGGGTGCGCGCCCTGCTCGACGCGGTGATGAGCCTGGGGCGGGGGCTCGAACTCCCGCAGGTGCTCAGGGGCATCGTGGAGGCGGCGGTCACCCTCACCGACGCGGAATACGGGGCGCTGGGGGTGGTCGGCGACGGGCAGTTGTCGCAGTTCCTGCCCGTCGGGATGTCCGACGAGCTGATCGGATCGATCGGCCGGACGCCGTGCGGCCACGGCATCCTCGGGGAACTGATCCGCAACCCCGCGCCGCTGCGGCTCACCGACCTCACCAGTCATCCGCACAGCTATGGCTTTCCGGCCAACCATCCCCCGATGCGGACCTTCCTCGGGGTACCGGTCCGGGTCCGCGACGAAGTGTTCGGCAATCTCTACCTCACCGAGAAGCGGGGCGGCGGCTCGTTCGACGCGGACGACGAGGCGGTGCTGACCACGCTGTCCACCGCGGCGGGGGTGGCGATCGACAACGCCCGCATGTACCACGAGAGCCGCCGCCGGGAGCGGTGGCTGGAGGCGCTGGGCGAGATCACCCGCAGCCTGCTGTCCGGGACCGACGCGGACGAGGTGCTGCGGCTGATCGCCGAGCGGGCGCGGGAGGTCGCCGGGGCGGACTGTGCGGCGGTCCTGCTGCCGGCGGCCCCGTCCGCGGACCAGCTGACGGTGGCGGTGGCGTGCGGTACGGGCGCGAGCCGGATCACCGGGTTGCGGGTGCCGGCCGACGGTTCGCTGCCCGGGATGGCCGTGCGCAGCGGTCGTCCGGTGGTCAGCGCCGATCTGCGGGCCGACCCGCGGGCCTACCCGCTCGGGCCGGGCACCGGGACCGGGACCGCGGAGGCGTTGAACGGGGCAGCGCTGGACGGGGAGTCCGGGGAGCCCGGCGAGGTGTACGGGCCGGCGGTCGCCGTGCCGCTCCAGGTGGACACCGGCTGCGGTGCGCTGCGGCTGAGCCGCCTGGCCGGGCGGCCCGCCTTCGACGACGCCGAGGTCAGGCTGATATCGGGCTTCGCCGACCAGGCCGTGATCGCCCTGGAACTCGCCCGCCGGCGGGCCGAGTCGGAGGAGCTGACGGTCCTCCACGACCGCGACCGGATCGCCCGGGACCTGCACGACCTCGCCATCCAGCGGCTGTTCGCCACCGGCATCACGCTGCAGAGTGCGACCCGGTTGATCGAACGGCCGGAGGCCGCCGAGCGGGTCGGCCGCGCGGTCAACGACCTGGACACCACCATCAAGATCATCCGGTCCACCATCTTCGGACTGCGCACCACCGGGGACGGCAAGGACGGCCGCGGTCTGCGCCGGGACCTCACCGAGACCGTGCGGCGGGCGGGTGGTCCCCTCGGTTTCACCCCGGCGCTGCGGATCGACGGCCCGGTGGACGCGGCGGTGCCCGACGATCTGGCGCAGCACCTCGTGGCGGTGACCGCCGAGGCCCTCAGCAACGCCGCCCGGCACGCCTGCGCCCGCCGGCTGGACGTGGCGCTGTCGGTGACCGCGGACGCGGTGACGCTGGCGGTGACGGACGACGGGGTGGGCGTCGGGGCCGCACCGCACACCGGGGGCCTGGCGAACATGCGGGCCCGGGCGGAGATGCACGGCGGACGACTGGCCGTCGAGACACCGGAGGACGGCGGCACCCGCATCGTCTGGTGCGTCCCGCTGTCCGACTGACCCGGTCCGGTCCGGTGACAGGGGCCACCGGGCCCGGGTGCGGCGGGTCGGGCCCGCCGCACCCGCGCTGCCGCGCTCACGCCCGCGGCTGCCCCTTCAGCCGTTCGACGACCATCGCCGCCTGGACCCGGCGCCCCACCCCCAGCTTGGACAGGATCGCGGACACCCGGTTCTTGACCGTCTTCTCGGCGAGGAACAGCCGGTCCGCGATCTGACGATTCGTCAATCCATCGCCGATCAGGTCCAGCACCTCGCGTTCGCGCGGCGAGAGCCGGTCGAGTTCGGACGGCTCCGCCTCGGCCGCCGGGTCCCGGGCCGGGCCGCGCAGCCGCTCCATCACCCGCGTCGCGGTGCGCGGATCCAGCATCGACTGCCCCGCCGCGACCGTGCGGACCGCGTGCACCAGCGCCGTGCCGTCGATCTGCTTGAGCACATAGCCGGCCGCCCCGGCCATGATGGCGTCGAACAGCGCCTCGTCGTCGTCGAAGGACGTCAGCATCAGACAGGCCAGCTCCGGCATCCGGGCCCGCAACTCCCGGCAGACCTCGATCCCTTCGTGGTCGTCGTCGGCGCCGCCCAGCCGGACGTCGAGGACCGCCACCTGCGGCCGTACCGCCGGCACCCGCGCGAGGGCCTGCCGGGCGTCGCCCGCCTCCCCCACGACCTCGATGTCCTCCTCCGCCTCCAGGAGGTCCCGCACGCCGCGGCGGACCACCTCGTGGTCGTCGAGGATGAAGACGCGCAGCGGCGTGTCCGGGGCGGAGGACGGGGCAGGGGGGACGGACTGCTGGTTCATGCACTCTCGCTCTGTGGTTCTGCGCGGATCGGCCGGGCACAAGGGGCCCGACCACGAGGTTCGTCGGGCCCGGCGACTCGCGCAAGGGCCGAACGGCCCTGAGGGAACGGGGCCCTTCGGGCACAGTGCGGCGTTGCGATACTGGCGCCCCCGTCAGGAGGTCGATCCCATGCAGCAGCCCCGCCAGCCCTCGCGTCCCACTTCGTCCGTGCCGTCCGAACGGCCCGCCGCGGGCACCGTCGGTGGCGAGTACCACGCCCTGCTCGCCCGGCACGATGCCATGCGGCTGCGCCGGCGCATCCTCGGGCAGGGCCGGGCCCCGGCGCCGGACTTAACCCCGGACTCCTACGACGGCGCCTCCGACCAGCGGCTGATCACCCAGTACCTCGACCTGGTCACGCCGTTCGGCGACCTGATCGCCCACCTCTACGACGAGATGTTCGCCCGGTGGCCCTACCTGCGGTCGCTGTTCCCCGCGTCCATGGACTTCCAGCGCGCGCACCTGGCCCGCGCCTTCTGGTACCTGATCGAGAACCTGCACCGCCCCGCCGAGGTCGCCGCCTACTTCCGGCAGCTCGGCCACGACCACCGCAAACTCGGGGTGCGTCCGGCGCACTACGAGGCGTTCGAGGCCGCGCTGTGTGCGGCGCTGCGGCGCACCGCCGGGCCCCGCTGGGCGGAGGCGGTGGAACAGGCGTGGGTGCGGATGCTGCGGTTCGCGGTCGCCTCGATGGTCGAGGGCGCCGACGCCGCGCTCGCCGAACCCCCGTGCTGGCAGGGCACGGTGACCGCCCATGAGCGGCGCCGCCCGGACCTCGCCGTGCTGCGGGTCCGGGTGCACGAGCCGTACCCGTACCGGGCCGGCCAGTACGCGGCGGTCGAGTCTCCGCTGATGCCCCAGGCGTGGCGGCACTACTCCCTCGCTTCCGCGCCGCGGCCCGACGGCGAGGTGGCCTTCCACGTCCGGCGGACCGGCCCCGGCGGGGTCAGCGAGGCCCTGGTGGGCCGCACCGGGGTCGGCGACACCCTGCGGCTGGGCCCCGCACACGGCACGATGACGCTCCCGGACGAGGAGCACTCCGGCGATCTGCTGATGGTGGCGGGCGGCACGGGCTGGGCGCCGGTCAAGGCGCTGCTGGAGGAGTGGGCGGGCCGTCGCCGCGGGGCCGGCGGTCTCCCGCTGCGCCGGGCGGCCCGGGTGCACCTCTTCGTCGGCGCCCGCAGCCGGGCCGAGCTGTACGACGCCGCGGCGCTGGCCCAGTTGGCGGCGCGCCACGACCGGCTGCGGGTGGTGCGGGTGCTGGACGAGGACGCCGTCGGGGAGGGTGGCGGCCGGCTGACCGAGTACGGTCGGCTGGCCGAGGCGGTGGCCCGGGACGCGCAGTGGTCCGGTCATCTCGCCTTCGTCAGCGGTCCGGCGGCCATGGTCGGTGCCACGGTCGCCCGGCTGACCGCGGTCGGCATGCCGCCCGACCGCATCCGCCACGACCCGGTGCCGGACCCCTTGGCCCCGCCGGCAGACCGCCCCGTGGCGTGCCCGGCGGACGAGGCGGTGACCGGAGCGGCGCGGTGACGCGGGCCGGGCCGTGCGGGGTGCCGTCCCCCGGGGCGGGCCGAACGGCCCTGGCGGGCGGCCGCCGGGGGCCTTCTACTGGCCGGCAGTCAGTGCGTCAGCAGCGTCAAAAGGACAGGGAGCACGCCGTGAACGACATCCCGGCCCGGCACACCGCCGGTACCGCCACCGACTCCACGCTGGGGGCCTGGGCCGACCGCGAGGCGTCCCGCCGCAGCACCGAACTGGACCGCACCGAGGCACTCCGGCTGCTGGGCAGCGTGTCGCTGGGCCGGATCGTCTTCACCCAGGACGCGCTGCCGGCCATCCGCCCGGTGAACCACCTCCTCCACCACGGCGAGGTGATCATCCGCACCCACGAGGGCGCGGCGCTGACCACCCTGACCGAACACGCGGAGGACGAGGGGGTGGTCGTCGCCTACGAGGCCGACGCCATCGACCCGGCCACGCACTGCGGCTGGAGCGTCGTGGTGACCGGCTACTGCCACCTGGTGACCGATCCCGACGACCTGGCGCACTACCAGGCGTTGCTGCACCCCTGGACCGACCACCGGATGTCCCACGCGCTGCGGATCCGCCCGGACCTGGTCACCGGGGTGCGGCTGTCCCACTAGCCGCGCCGTTTCGGTCGGGGTGGTGAGACGCCGCTGTCCGTCTGCGGTCATGCGGGCGGGCGGGCTGATCGTCGACGTCGGCGACCCTCACCGCCGGGTCGGTGGCGATGCGTCCCTGATCGTGTCCGGCCCCATGCGGCCGGAGCGGCCTGCGTCGGAGAGCCGATGCCGGTCGGAGATCCGATGCCGGTCGGGCAGCGGAGCAGGTTCGCCGAGCCAGTCGTCGAGGGGCACCCGGCAGGAGTTGAGAACGTAGGCGACCAGGGTGTAGACGCCTGTCAGGGCCAGTAGTTCCAGCAGTTGGTGCGGGGAGTAGCGGTCGGCCAGGTGCTCCCAGGTGGTCTGCGATATCGCGCCGTCGCCGTGCAGCTCGTCCACGGCCCGCAGGAGCGTGCTGTCGGCGTCGTCCCAGTCGGGATGGGCGGGGCCGTCGGGTATCCGCGCGATCTCCTCGGCCAGGAGCCCTGCGGCGGCGCCGATGAGGGCGTGGTGCGCCCACTCGTAAGGGGACTGGGTGTGGTGGGCGACCCGCAGGATGGTGATTTCGCGGTCGCGGGGCGGCAGCAGGCCCTGCCCCAGCCGGTTGAGCAGCGGCAGGAGGTCGGACAGCAGGCCGGGATGGTGGGCGATGGTGCCCAGGACGTTGAGCACCGGTCGGCCCGCCAGCGGTCCGGCCGCGTTGCCGAGCGTCTGTCCGGCGGTGCCGCCGATCCTGTCGGCCAGCGCGCGGAGGTCGCTCTGCGGCAGCGGCGCGATCCGGGGAGTGGTGCCTGGTTGTGCGGTCACGGTGTCCTCGCGGTGGTCAGTGGGCGGACGGCTGGGTGTACTGGTCGAGCCGGCCCATCAGCTCCAGTTCGTCCGGTGTGCCGTCGCCGTTGAGCTCCCGGTAGACGGCGCCGACGTTGAGCAGCAGCCGTTCGGGGTCGGCCAGGTCCGTGAAGCCGTCGAGATTCATCTGCTGCGCGGCCCGTAGCACCGGCTGTCCCTCCCCGTGCGCGCGGGTGGCGTGGTCGCGGACCCGCTGGAGGTAGTCGCGGAACCGGCGGACTTCCGGCTTGCCGACGACCGGGCCGTGGCCGGGCACGATCGTCTCGGCGTCGAGACCGAGGATCAGGTCGCAGGCGGCGATCCAGCCCGCTATCGGACCACTGTGGAGCACCGGGTGGCCGCCGACGAACAGGATGTCCCCGGTGAACAGGACTGCCGCGTCCGGCACATGCACCAGCACGTCCCCGACAGTGTGCGCGGGCCCCACCTCGATCAGCCGCACGGTACGTCCGCCGACCGGGACCTCCAGTTCGCCGGTGAAGGTCCGGGTCGGGTATGTCGGAGTGATACCGCCGAAGTCGAAGGTCTTGAGCATCTCGACTACGACCTGCGGGAGTTCGGCCGGTCCGGGGGCCGCGAGCTGCTGGTGCAGCCTGTCGCGGCGCATGGCCGTGGCGGCGGCGTCCGAGGCGATGATGGCGGCGTCGGCCAGCACCTGGTTGCCCCACCAGTGGTCGCCGTCGCCGTGGCTGTTCACCACGGTGCCGATCGTGACGTGCGGCAGCGCCCGCGCCACCGCGTCCACCATGTCCCGGGTCTGCGGGACGGTGAACAGCGTGTCGACGAGCAGTCCTTCCTCCCCGCAGACGATCAGCCCGGCGTTGCTCCACCCCCAGGAACCGTTCGGTTGGAGGTAGGCGTAGGTGGAGTCGGCGATCGGGTGCAGGCCGAGGGTGTAGGGGACGGTCATGGTCCGAACTCCTCATCTAGTGGACTTGAGTCCAAAGATATACTCACGTACAACTACGGATTCAAGTACACTCGCGTTGTGAGCTCGACTACACAGCAAGGACGGCGCGAACGCCGCCTGCACGAGACCCGGCAGAGACTGCTGGCGGCCGCCCTGGACCTCTTCGCGACCCAGGGGTACACCGCGACCACCTTCGACCACATCGCCGCACGCGCCGACGTGGGACGTCAGACGGCGTTCAACCACTTCCGCCGCAAGGAGGACTTCGTGGTCGCCTGGGTCCGCCAGCGACACCAGCACCTGAACCGACACGACGCGGCGCACCCGTCCCGCCGGGCCTCGGCCGTCGAGCTGCTGACGTCCCAACTGCGCACACTCGCCGAGTTCAACGAACACGACTACGCACTGGCCAAGGACCTCTACGACAACGGAGTGCTGCACAGCGCCTTCGCGGCCGGCGCCCCCACGCCCGACGCCTTCCTCGCCGCCGTCACCCGAGGCCGGCAGAGCGGCGAGATCCGCCAGGACATCGACGCCGACCTCGTCGCCGACATGGTCTTCGACACCTACACGACCACGCTCGCCCGCTGGCTCAAGGCCGATGGCGCCTTCCCGCTCGGCGAGACCCTGGCGACCAAACTCGGCATCCTCGTCACCGGCATCGCCGCCCCGCCGGCCGACGCGGCTACGTCGAATTGACGGGGACGCGAACCACCGCCCGCCACGCAAAAAGTGCCCTCCACCTGAACCGGCGGAACCCCTCAAGAAGGTTCATCGGCCCAGGCCAGGAAGGCACTTTCGCATTTCGACCGCGCGAACGGCCATGCCCGACCGGAACGGCGAGGCACGGAGCGCGACGATCCCGAGCCGGGGCCCGCCGCGCTCCCCCGTCCCGTTCCGCGCACCGCCCTTCCGGCCGCGCGGTCGGGGCGCGGTCACACGAGGTGCCGCCCGCCGTCCACCCGGACCACCTCGCCGGTGGTGTACGCGGCGTGGGCCACCGCGTAGACCGCCTCGGCGACGTCCTCGGGGGGTGCCGACCCGGCGCTGGGGCGTGCGGGCGGTGATCCACTCCCGCGAGCTGAATGGGTCACTTCACCTCGCGGGCCGACTGGCGGCCGGGCGCGCGAAGGGCCTCCGACGACGCGAGGGGTGCGCCAGAGTATCATTTATCGAAATACATATTCTACAATGCGGAATGTTGGTGAGATGGGTGCCCCACCCTCGGTCGTACGGATCGAGAGCCGGCCGGTGCCCCGACTCCGCCCCTCACCGCCCCGGCGCCCCCGCGCGGAGCCCGTCCATCACCAGGTCGAGGAGGCGGCCGGCGCGGGAGCGCCAGTCGGCGTGCGGGTCGAGCTGCCAGAGGCCGGCGATGGCGAGGAGGAAGTCCTCGGGGGTGACGCCGGGGCGGATGGTGCCGGCCTCCTCGTTCGCAGCCAGGAGGAGGGTGACGGCGGCGGCGAGGGGGCCGCAGGCCACGGCGGCGAAGGTGCCGCGGGCGGTGGTGGCGTTACGCAGGGCGGCGGCCAGACCGGCCTTGGCCATGGCGTACTGGGCGAGTCGGTCCATCCATCCGCGCAGCGCCCGGTCGGGCGGCCGGGTGGCCAGGAGGTGCGCCGCGGCGTCGCAGACCTGTTGGACCTCGTGGCGGTAGACCTCCAGGACGAGGGCCTCGCGGTTGGGGAAGTTGCGGTAGAAGGTGCCCTGTCCGACGCCGGCCTTCCGGGCGATCGCGCTCAGCGGGACGTCGGCCGCGCGTGTCAGCTCGACCAGGGCCACCTCCAGAATGCGGTCGCGATTGCGTCGCGCGTCCGAGCGCAGGGGCGCGCCCTCGGGGTGCTGCACGCGCCCTCCTCCCGGAATACGCCGATGAGTTGGGCTCGTTCGGCGGGTGAAGCGTGGCGAACAATTGGCCTTGCTAACCGGACACCTGTCCATTAAGTTTCAACCGTAGCGGACAGCTGTCCGCTTGAGGACCACCATAGCGGCTGACGAACGGCGGATGAGGCCGGTCGGGGAGCCCGACGGCCACCGCGAACCGGGTCCCGCCCACCGCATCCTCCCGCACCGCTCTCACGACGCCGCGACGCACCGCACCTCCGCCAGGACCACCCGACTCCGCCCGGCCGTTACCGCCCGGCGGGGTCGGTCCGGTCCGCCGACCGCCCGCGGGGACCGGCGGCCCCGACCGGGGCCCACCGCACCCCTCGACACGCGAGACCTGAAAGAAGGCTGAGCCCATGGCCCCATCGACGGCCGGTGCCATCACCTTGACGATCAACGGCGAGAAGCACACGCTGCCCGTCGACAACCGCACCACCCTGCTCGACGCGCTGCGCGAGCGGCTCGGTCTGACCGGCACCAAGAAGGGCTGCGACCAGGGGCAGTGCGGTGCCTGCACGGTACTGCTCGACGGACGCCGGGCGGTGTCCTGCCTCCAGCTGGCGGTGGCCGCCGAGGGGCGGGAGATCACCACCATCGAGGGCGTCGCGGACGGGGACCGGCTGCACCCGGTGCAGCAGGCGTTCCTGGACCTGGACGGCTACCAGTGCGGCTACTGCACGCCCGGGCAGATCTGTTCGGCCATCGCCGCGATAGAGGAGCACGCCGCGGGCTGGCCCAGCGCGGTCACCGCCGACGTCCGGCCGGAAGCGGGCGTTCCGCCGCTGACCGCCGACGAGATCCGGGAGCGGATGAGCGGCAACCTCTGCCGCTGCGGCGCCTACGTGTCGATCGTGCAGGCGGTCGCGCGGGCAGCGGAGGACTCGGCACAGGTCGCCGGTCCGACGGACGAGACGAACGTGGTGGGTGCGGCATGAGGGAATTCGACTACCGGCGGGCGTCCGACATACCGGGCGCGCTGGCGCTGCTCGGCGCCGAGCCCGAGGCGCGCTACCTCGGCGGCGGCACGAACCTCGTCGACCTGATGAAGAGCGGCGTGGAGCGGCCCGCGCTGCTGGTCGACGTGCGGGAGCTGCCGCTCGACCGGATCGAGGTCGCCGACGACGGCGGACTGCGGATCGGGGCGACGGTCACCAACAGCGACCTGGCCGCCCACCCCGAAGTGCGGCGCCGCTACCCGGCGTTGACGCAGGCGGTGCTGGCCGGCGCCTCCGGACAGCTGCGCAACATGGCCACGGTGGGCGGCAACCTCCTCCAGCGGACGCGCTGCGCGTACTTCACCGACCTGGCCCGGCCCTGCAACAAGCGGCTCCCCGGCAGCGGTTGCCCGGCCGTCGAGGGCGAGCACCACAACCACGCGATCCTGGGCGCCTCCCCGCACTGTGTGGCCGTCCACCCCTCGGACATGGGCGTCGCGCTTGCCGCCTTCGACGCGGTCGTCCACTACGCCACCGAGGACGGGCCGGGTGCGGTGCCGCTCGCGGAGTGCTACCTGCCGGTCGGCGACACCCCGCACCGGGAGACCGCACTGCCGGCCGGCGCGCTGATCACCGGCATCACTCTGCCGCCCGCGCCGGTCGCCGCCGCGTCCCACTACCGCAAGGTGCGCGAGCGGGCGTCGTACGCCTTCGCCATCGGGTCGGTGGCCGCCGCCCTCGACGTCCGGGACGGCACGGTCCGCGACGTCCGGCTGGCGTTCGGGGCGGTCGCGTCCCGACCGTGGCGTGCGCACACGGCCGAGCGCGCGCTGATCGACGGGCCGGCCACCGCCGAGGCGTTCGCCGCCGCCGCGGACGCCGAACTGGCCGCCGCCGAGCCGCTGCCCGGCAACGCCTACAAGGTGACGCTGATCCGGAATCTCGTCGTCGCCGTGCTGACCGAGCTGGCCGAGGAGACCCGGCGGACCGAGGAGACCACCCGATGACCACCACGACGACCGGCACCATCCCGGTGAGCGGAGCCGTCGGCACCGCGCACACCCGCATCGAGGGCCGGGACAAGGTCACCGGCGCGGCCCGCTACGCCGCCGAGATCCCCTTCGCCGGACTCGCCCACGGCTGGCTGGTGGTGTCCACCGTCACCCGCGGCCGGATCCGCTCGATCGACACCGCGCCCGTCCTGGCCATGCCCGGCGTGCTGACCGTGCTCCACCACGGGAACGCCCAACCCCTGGAGTCGGACTACGTCGGCCCGATGGGGCCGCCCGACCCGGCGCTCCAGATCTTCCAGCACGACCGGGTGCCCTACGCCGGCTGGCCGGTGGCGCTGGTCGTCGCCGAGACCTCCGAGCAGGCACGGGAGGCCGCCGAGTCACTGGTGGTCGAGTACGACGCGGAACCGCACGACGTGGTGTTCGCCACCGGGCACCCGAGCACGTACCTCCCGGAGAGCACACCGCGGGCCGCCGCGGAGCAGGAGAAGGGCGACCTGGCGGCCGAACTCGCCGCGTCCGCGGTCGTGGTGGACGCGGAGTACACCACTCCGGAAGAGCACCACCACCCGATGGAGCCGCACGCCGCGACCGCCTACTGGGACAGCGGCCGGCTCGAAGTCGTCGACTCCAATCAGAGCAGCATCTTCGTCGCCCAGGAACTCGCGCGGCTGTTCTCGCTGGACGCGTCCGCGGTCCGGGTGCGTTCCGAGCACGTCGGCGGCGGCTTCGGCGCCAAGGGCACCCGCGCCCACCAGGTGGCGGCGGCCATGGCGGCGACGATCCTGCACCGCCCGGTCCGGGTCGTCCTGACGCGACGTCAGATGTTTTCGCTGATCGGCTACCGCAGCCCCACCGCACAGCGGGTCCGGCTCGGCGCCGACCAGGACGGCCGACTGCGGGCCCTGGACCACCAGGGGCTGAACCAGACCTCGACGGTGCACGAGTTCGTCGAGCGGAGCGCCGACGTGGCGCGGGCGATGTACGACGCCGACGCCCACCACACCGTCAACCGCGTGGTCCGGCTCGACGTGCCGACCCCCACCTTCATGCGCGCGCCGGGCGAGGCGCCGGGCTCGTTCGCGCTGGAGTGCGCGCTCGACGAGCTCGCCGAGAAGTGCGGCATCGACCCGATCGCCCTGCGCGCCCGCAACGAGCCGACGGTGGGCCCCGTTTCCGGGCTGCCCTACAGCAGCCGCAAGCTCCTCGCCTGCTTCGAGGAGGGCGCCGGCAGGTTCGGCTGGGCCGACCGCGATCCGCGTCCCGGGGTGCGCCGCGACGGGCGCTGGCTGCTCGGGACCGGCACCGCGGCCGCCTCGTTCCCCACCCTGGCCGGTCCGTCCACGGCGGCGGTGACGGCCGAGGCGGACGGCACCTTCACCGTGCGGATCACCGCCGCGGACATCGGGACCGGGGCGCGGACCGCGCTGACCCTGGTCGCCGCGGACACGCTGGAGGTGACGCCGGACCGGGTGACGGTCCGGATCGGCGACAGCGACTTCGGCCCGGCGATGCTCGCCGGCGGCTCGGCGGGCACCCGCTCCTGGTCCTGGGCGGTCGACCTCGCGGCCCGCGCGCTGCGCGAGCAACTCGCGCTCGGCGGCGACGTTCCCCCGGAGGGCATCACCGCACGGTCGGACACCACGGAGGCCATCGGCGCCCTGCCGCCCCGTGAACGGCACGCCTTCGGCGCGCAGTTCGCCGAGGTCGCGGTGGACCCCCTGTCCGGCGAGGTGCGGGTCCGGCGGATGCTGGGCGTCTTCGCCGCCGGCCGGATCGTCAATCCGCTGACCGCGCGCAGCCAGTTCGTCGGCGGCATGGTCTGGGGGCTCTCGATGGCCCTGCACGAGGAGGCGGTCCGGGACGTGGCCAGCGGCGCCCACGTCGCCCCCGACCTCGCCGGCTACCACGTCGCCGCCAACGCCGACGTGCCGCTCATCGAGGCGGACTGGGTGGACGACCCGGACGAGGACGACCCGGTGGGCATCAAGGGCATCGGCGAGGTCGGCATCGTGGGCGCCGCGGCGGCCGTCGCCAACGCGGTCTGGCACGCCACCGGCGTCCGCCACCGGCATCTGCCGATCCGCCCGAACCGGGTGCTCACACCCTGGGACGGCGACCTTCCGCAGCCGTCCGACGGCCGCGGCTGACAGCAGGCGGTCGCCGCTCCCACCCGGGAGCGGCGACCGTTTCGGCGGACCTGGTCCGCCTGCCTTCACCGTGCCCACCCGGCAGCCGACGGCCGCCGGGTGGCACCGGCCACGGCCGGGTCAGCGCACGTGGACGGTCCGCACGCTGGTGTCGAAGTCCGCACGGGGGTGACCGCCGTGCGGGCCGTCGACGCCGAAGAGCACCCCGCGGAACTGCAGGACACCGCGGTGCGCGGCCTTCACCTTCACGTCGACCTTGGCCTCGCCGCCGTCCATCGACACGACCTTGCCGCACTTGACGGTGTGCCAGGCGCCGTGCGTGCCGACCCGCTGCTGAGCGCAGAACTCGCCGTACCGGAGGGCGTCGCTGTCACCGTGCCCCGTGAGGTGCACGGCCTGGCCGACCTTGACGGTGCCCGGCGACGCGCTGAGGGTGGCGCTGCCCTTGGCGAACGCCGGGGTGACGGCCATTGCGGCCACGGCCGCGCCCATGGCACCCACCGCGGCGAAGCGGCCGACGCTCCGACGCCCGAAAATCCCCCGCGCCGCGCGCCCGTTCTTCTTCACTTGCTCGGACATTGTTTCCTCCCCTTGTTCAAAGGGCCGTTGTGACGACCCACCACACAAGAGGCGGATATGACGGGTTACGTTCCCGGCGGTAGCGCCGAATACCGTGCGCGCTGTCCCCCAGGGGGACAACCCCACCCCCACCACTCCGGCCAGCAGCATGTCCCACCAGCCCCGATCGTCCCTACGGTGGCCGCATGCCGATGATCGTGAACGTCCGCGAATCCAGGTCCTGGTGTGCCCCACGGGCGGCCGTACGGCGCCTCTCCGGCCGGGCGGCCGCCGCGCTCCTCACCGCCACCGCACTCCTCGGCGGGCTCACCCCCGACGCGCGGGCCGACGCCCCGGAGCGCACCGCCTCCCCGTCCCGGCTCCAGCAGGACGCCGACGCGCTCCGCGACACCGGCGTCACCGGCGTCTCCGTCCGGCTGACGACCGGCCACGAGACGCGCACCGTCCGCAGCGGTACCGGAGACCTGTCCACCGGACGGCCCGTCCCCCCGGGCGGATACGTCCGGATCGGCAGCAACACCAAGACGTACGTGGCGACCGTGGTGCTCCAACTCGTGGGCGAGGGACGGCTGTCGCTCGACGACACGGTGGACAGGTGGCTGCCCGGCGTGGTGCGCGGCCACGGCAACGACGGGCGCCGGATCACGGTGCGTCAGCTGCTGCAGCACACCAGCGGCCTGCCGGACTACATCGGCGAGGTCGCCCCGCACCCCAGCGCCACCGAGTACCGCAGCAGCCGTTGGACGACGTACACCTCCGCGCAGCGCGTCGCGTTCGCGCTGCGCCACCCGCCGACCTTCGAGCCCGGGGCCCGCTGGAAGTACTCCAACACCAACTACATCCTGGCCGGGATGGTGATCGAGGCGGTCACCGGCCGCTCCTGGGAGCACGAGGTGCGGGCGCGGATCCTGCGCCCGCTCCGCCTCACGCACACCTTCGCGCCGGGCGACGACCCGTACCTCCCCCGCCCGCACGCCGTCAACTACCAGCAGTTCGCCCCCGGCGCCCCGATGATCGACACCACCCTCGCCTACCTCCCCTTCGACGGGAACGCCGACGGTGCGCTGATCAGCACGACGGCGGACACCAACACGTTCTTCGCGGCGCTCGTCCAGGGCCGGCTGCTGGCCCCCGCGCAGCTGGCCGAGATGCGCCGCACGGTGGCGGTGCCCGGCGACCCGGCCACCCCGCCCGGCCGCCGCTACGGGCTGGGCCTGTCCTGGTTCCCGCTGACCTGCGGCGGCGGGTACTGGGGGCACAGCGGCGACGGCTACGGCTACCTGCTCTGGCCCGCCGCCACCCCCGACGGCCGGACCGCCGTCACCGTCTCCCTGCACAGCCGCCCCGGCGACCCGGACACCGCCATCCGCCAGATCAGGGCCACGACGGAGCTGATCGACCACGCCCTGTGCGACGTGCGGCGCTCGACGGACGGCGGACGCCACGGCTGACTTCCGGTGCGATCCGGGGTATCTGTGCCGGTGGCTGCGCGAGCGCCGGGCCCGGGTCGCCTTGGAAGGGAGCGGTTGTGGTGGAGCGGACGACGTGTTGTGTGGTGGGCGGCGGACCGGCGGGAATGGTGCTCGGGCTGCTGCTGGCGCGGGCCGGGGTGGCGGTGACGGTCCTGGAGAAGCACGGGGATTTCCTGCGCGACTTCAGGGGGGACACCGTGCACCCGTCCACGCTGGCGCTGCTGGACGAGTTGGGGCTGAGCGAACGGTTCGCCCGGCTGCCGCAGCGGCGGGTGACGACCGTTCAGCTGCCGCTCGGGCCGGACGGCTCCCTGATGACCGTGGGCAACATCGCCGCGCTGGGCGGCCGGTTCAACTACGTCGCGATGGTGCCGCAGTGGGACCTGCTCGACCTGCTGGCGGACGAGGCCGGGCGCGAGCCGTCGTTCTCCGTGCGGATGAGCACCGAGGTGACGTCGTTCCTCAAGGAGCGCGGCCGGGTGACGGGGGTGCGGTACCGCACGGCCGACGGCCGGACCGGCGAACTGCGGGCGACGCTCACGGTGGCCTGCGACGGCCGGGGTTCACTCGCCCGGTCCCTGCCCGAACTCGGGCTGCGGGCCTTCAGCTGCCCCATGGACGCCTGGTGGTTCCGGCTGCCGCGGTACGACGGCGATCCGCACGGTCTGGTGGGCGGCGTCGGCGACCGGCTGCTCACCGCCCTGATGGACCGCGGGGACTACTGGCAGTGCGCCGCGCTGATCCCCAAGGGCACGGACGAGGCGCGGCGCGCCGCCGGCCTGGAGGCGTTCATGGTGAACTTCGCCTCGGCCGCCCCCTGGCTCGGCGACCGGGTGCGGGCGCTGGGCTCCTGGGACGAGGTCAAACTGCTGGACGTGCGGCTGGACCGGCTGCGGCGCTGGCACCGCCCGGGACTGCTGTGCATCGGCGACGCGGCGCACGCGATGTCGCCGGTCTTCGGGATCGGCATCAATCTCGCGGTGGAGGACGCGGTGGCGGCCGCGCGGCATCTGGTCGGGCCGCTGCGGGCCGGCGCGGTCGGCCTGCCGGACGTCCGTGCCGTGCAGCGCCGCCGGTGGCCGACCGCGGCGCTGACACAGCGGTTGCAGCGGCTCGCGCACTCCCGGGTCATCGCACCGGTATTGGCCGGCCAGGCGCCGTTCGGGAACCCGCGGCGGGCCCAGTGGGTGGCCGAGCGGCTCACCACCTCGCGGTGGCTGAGCCGGGTTCCGGCGTACTTCCTCGCCTACGGCGCGGTACGCGAGCGCCCGCCCGCCGAATCGGTGCGGTGAAGCAGTGACGGGGGGCGCGCACGCCCCCCGTCACGCTCCGTCACGCCGTCATGCGGCCCTCTCCGTCACTCGGTCACCTCCGCCAGCCGGAAGGGTCCGGCCGCTCCGGGGGCGTACATCAAGGGCAGGCTGCGGCCCAGCGGGACCACCACGATCGGCTCCTCGCGGTACTCCCGCAGGAAATGCTCCAGCGGCTCCCAGATCATGCTCCGGTACCCGGCCTCGGTCCGCTGGCGCTCGAACGACAGGGTCAGCGCGGATTCCTCCACGGTGACGCTCACCGCGCCCACCTCCAGCCACTCCCCGCCGATCCACGCTTCGAGTCGTACGTATGACATGACGCAAGAGTGCCCCGTTCCCCACCGAAATCGCAATCAGCGGGGAACGGGGCCGGGCGGCGCGGGCCGGTTCGCGGTCACCCCGTCACGGTGTCACGGGGACGGTCGTTGCGTTGCCACTCGATAGTTCTCGGCGGTGGAATTCTGGTGGGCATCCGGGCCCGCTCCGGCGGTATCGGATTCCTTTGCCGCTTGACTCTTGGAATTCCGGCGCATTTCCTGGAGTCCCTTTTGGATTCCATTGCGCAACCATTTCCCCAGAGGGCGTTCCACCAGTCGGTGCACGGCATAGGAAAGCGCCACCATAAAGGCGACGATGGAGAGCAGGAGGACCGGCGCCGGCATCTTGTTGCGCAGCAGGTCGATGAGGGTGAACCCGATGTACATGTGCAGGAGATACAGCGGGTACGTCAGCGAGCCGGCGGTCAGCAGCCAGCGCCACCGCACCTTGTCGAATACTCCGAGGGCGATGGCCGCCATGACGGCGAAGGCCAGGATGACGCCCACCCGCGCCGGCCAGCCGTGCGCCATGCTCGCCTTGGCTCCGACGTTCATGATCAGGCGGCCGCGGACGTAGTGCTGGGCCAGCAGGAATTCGACCGCGACGATCGCCCAGAGCAGGAGTGTGGGCTTGAAGCGGTGCATCAGGTAGAAGGCGATGCCCGCGATGAAGTAGGGCGAGTAGGGGGCGATCGCCCACACCGAAAGGAAGTTGCTGTCGGCCTTGAGCGCGACGACTCCGGCGACCGTCCACAGCCCGCAGAAGAGCACGCACCTGCGGTAGGTGACACCGCGGTACACGACGAGGGCGAAGAGCAGGTAGAACTTCAACTCGACGAAGAGGGACCAGTAGACGTCGTCGAGGTCGGAAACCCCCACGCCCTGCTGCAGCATGGTGAGGTTTGTCAGCACTGTTTCCAGATTGTCCGCACTGCGGATCCGCGGCCAGAGCATGAGTACGGCCGCGGTCAGCAGGACCCCGACCCAGTACGCGGGATAGAGGCGGGAGGCCCGGGATTTCACGAAGTCGCCGAGCGAACGCCCCCAGGCGCTCATGCAGATGACGAATCCACTGATCAGGAAGAAGACTTCGACGCCCAGCCAGCCGAATTGGGAGAGGTGGTAGATCGTCGGCGAGATCGCATGCGGATCATTGCCCCAGCCATCACGGAGGGTGATGTAGTGATACGCCAGGACCATCAGCGCCGCCACGAGGCGCAGTCCGTCCAGGACATAGAGTCTGGATTGCCCTTGCCCCTTCCCTGGTGCGGCCAGATTTCCAGGCAGAGCAAAGGGCATCCCGTGGTTCCTCACACTTCGTAGGGCAGCGTTCCACTCCATCCCATCTCATGCCCGGGGCGGAGGAGACAAGTTAAGTTGAAATGATCGCAAAGTTTTTGGCCGCGGCCCGAATCGAGCGTTACGTTAATCACGTTTCGACCGATGCTGGATGTCGCGGGCGAATCCGGGTCAATACGGATACCCCGTACCCGATGACCGGATCTCCCGCGCACCCCGGACACACCGGAAACGCCATCCGGAACGCCTGATTCCGCCGCCGCACACCCGAGCCCGGCACTGCCGTTCCCGTGACCTTCGACCTTCCGAAACCTACCCGCCGTCCCGTATTCATATGCTGCGCCATAAGGGTCCGGAGCGTATTCGGCGGCGGCACCGGAAAATCGGGCCCGCCGGCCGGCGGGCATTCTCAGCCGGACCGGGGACGGGAACGGCCCGACGCCGATGGGCGACCGCGCCCCCTCCGCTCCGCTGGTCGACCACCGCCGCCCCGCCCTCACTCCCCGTGCACACCCCTCCGGCCCAGCACCGCCCGCGCCGCCCGCCCGAGGCGAGTAGGACGGAGGGGACGGCTCGCGCGGAGGAATGGTGCGGAATGCAGATCGTGGTCGACCTCAACCGGTGCCAGGGGTACGCGCAGTGCGTGTTCCTCGCGCCGCGGGTGTTCGAGCTGCACGGCGAGGAGGCGTTGCGCTACTCCCCCGCGCCCCCGGACGAGCAGGCGGAGCGGGTGCGCCGGGCGGTCGCGGCCTGCCCGGTACAGGCCATCCTCGTCGGCGCCCAGGCCGGCCCGGAGGCCGTGGCCGGAGCGGGTGCCGATGTCCGCTGAGCTGAAGAAGGGACGGATCGTCATCGTCGGCGCGTCCCTGGCCGGGCTGCGGGCGGCCGAAACCCTGCGGGACGAGGGCTTCACCGGGGACCTGACCCTGGTCGGCGACGAGCCGCATCCGCCGTACGACCGACCGCCGCTGTCGAAGCAGGTGCTGCTTGGCAAGGTGACCGCGGCGGATGTCGGCCTGCCGGCCCGCCGCCCGGTGGACGCGCGGTGGAAGCTGGGGGTGCGCGCCAGCGGGCTCGACCCGGCCACGAAGGACGTGCTGCTGGCGAACGGCGAGCGGCTGCCGTTCGACCGGCTGCTGATCACCACCGGGACCCGCGCCCGGCCCTGGCCGCATCCCGAAGAGGCCCGCCTGGACGGGGTGTTGACGGTGCGGACGCTCGACGACGCGGGTCGGCTCGCCGAGCGTCTGGACGCCGGGCCGCGCCGGGTCCTGGTCATCGGGGCGGGGTTCACCGGTTCGGAGATCGCCTCCGCCTGCCGGGAGCGCGGTCTGGAGGTGACGGTCGCCGAGCGCGGACCGGCGCCGCTGGTCGGGGCGCTCGGCGGCGCGCTGGGGGCGTTCGCCGCGCGGTTGCAGCGCGCGCACGGCGTCGATCTGCGCTGCGGGGTGACGGTCACCTCGCTCACCGGCAGCAACGGGCGGCTGACCGGCGCCGAACTCTCCGACGGCAGCCGGATCGACGCCGATGTCGCGGTGGTCGCCCTGGGCGCCGTCCGCAACACCGAGTGGCTCAAGGACACGGGGCTCGCCGCGGGCCCGCGGGGCGTGGCCTGCGACGCCGGGTGCCGGGCCTTCGACATGTACGGGATCGTCACCGACGACGTGTTCGTGGCCGGGGACGTGGCCCGTTTTCCGCATCCGCTCTTCGAGTACCAGATGCTGGCGCTGGAGCACTGGGGCAACGCCGTGGAGCAGGCGGAGGTGGCGGCGCACAACATGGTCAACCCCGGCCCGCTGCGGCGCCCGCACCTGGCGGTGCCGGCCTTCTGGTCCAGCCAGTTCGGGCTGAACATCAAGTCCGTCGGCGTCCCGACCTTCTCGGACCAGGTGACCATCGCCCAGGGCTCCGTCGAGGAGGGCCGGCTGGTCGTGGTCTACGGGTACCGCGGCCGGGTCACCGCCGCGGTCAGCGTCAACCGCGCCAAGTGGCTGGAGCACTACCGGCGTCTGATCGAGACCGCGGCGCCGTTCCCGCCCGAGCCGGGCGCCGCCGACCGGCCCGCGTCCCCGAAGGTCGTGCCCTCCGACGTCCCGGACCCGAAGGTGCTCTCGCACGGCCCGACCGTCGCGCTCACCGGTCATCTGCCGGACCGCCGACTGGCCGTGGTGCGCCCGATGGCCTGACCGCCGCACCGGGCGCCGCCTGCCCCTGCCCCTTGACAAGGAGAGCCCCGCGCATGTCCACGGAGACCCTGCTGGAGCGGATCAACGCCTACGCCAGCCGCGCCGACCCGTACCCGCTCTACACCGAACTCCGTGAGCACGGCGTGGCACGGCAGAACGACGGCGGCTACCTGGTCGGCACGTACCACGAGATCGCCGCGCTGCTGCACGATCCGCGGATCAGCTCGGACGTGCGCCTGCGCACCGTCCCCGATCTGTCGGGTCGCCCCAAGGACCTCCCGCCGTCCTTCATCGGCATCGACGATCCCGAACACGACCGGCTCCGCCGGCTGGCGATGCGCCCCTTCGGCCCGCCGCACTCCCCCGGCCGGATCGACGCGCTGCACGACGACCTCGTGGACATCGCCCGGGAGCTGCTCGACGGGCTCCAGGGCCGGGACCGGATCGACCTGGTCGACGACTTCGCCTACCCGCTGCCGGTCACCGTGATCTGCCGGCTGCTGGGCGTCCCCCGGGAGGACATGCCCGAGATCCGCGGCTGGACGAACACCATCATCGCCTCCCTGGACCGCTCCCCCGAAGACGATCCGCAGGGGAGGCAGCGCGCGGGCGCGGAGGCGCGGGCCGCGATGGGCGGCTACCTGGGCGCGCTGGCCGAGCGGCGGCGGGAGCACCCGGCCGACGACATGATCTCCGCCCTGGTGCACGACGACGGGCCCGAAGGGCGGCTCACCGAGCCGGAGTTGATGACGACGCTGACCCTGCTGATGATCGCGGGGCACGAGACGACGGTCAATCTCATCACCAACGGCATGCTCACCCTGCTGCGCCATCCGGACGCGCTGGAACGGCTGCGCCGGGAGCCGGAGCTGATGCCGTCGGCGGTGGAGGAGCTGCTGCGGTACGAGCCGCCGGTCCAGATGCTGCCGCAGCGCACGCCGCTGACCGACGTCGACGTGGGCGGGGTGACCATCCCCCAGGGCGCCCCGCTGTTCCTGATCCTGGCTTCCGGCAACCGGGATCCGCTGCGGTTCGAGGACGCCGACCACTTCGACCCGGCCCGTCGGGACAACCAGCACTTCGGCTTCGGCAGCGGCGTCCACAACTGCTTCGGCGCTCCGCTGGCCCGCCTCGAAACGCAGGTCGCGCTGGCCGAGTTGCTGCGCCGTCTGGATGGTCCGCGCCTGGTCGAGGACCCGCCGCCGTACCGGCACAGCCCCATCCTGCGCGGGCCCCGGCACCTGCTCATCGCGGGCGGTGTCGGGACCGGTGACGGGAAGCGGTAGGGCCCGTCAGGAGTCCGGAGCCGCGGCCGCGTTGGCGGGGTCCTCGCGGCCCGCCGCTGCGACGGTCGCAAAAAAGGGTGCCGCCCTCCCCTCGACGATGTAATGTCCACTGCCGTTGCGTGGCACTTACTCGGGGAGGGTTCGATGGTTCCGGAACTCGTCAGGATCTGGGCGGCCGGTTGGGTCGTCTCGCGTCAATGCCCGCGGGCGGTCGAACACCCCTGGGGGCTCTACATCGACGTCGGCCGCCCGAACCACGTGGGCCGCCACGTCCTGCCCGACCCCGACGAGGGTTCGGTGCGCGCGGCCGCCGCGTCGGCGACCGCCCCGCACACCTGGCTGAAACTGCCCGTGGAGACGGAGACGGCGGACGCCTGGCTCCCGGAGGGCTGGGTGGCGGACAAGGAGGAGTCGGGGCACCTGATGAGCACGGAGCTCCGGACCACCCGCCCGGTGGCGCCGGACGGTTACCGCACGACCGTGGAAGCCGCGGACGGCGTCACCTACGTCCGGGTGCACGACGCGCACGGCGAGTTCGCCGCCACCGGGCAGATGGCAGTCCTCGGCCCGGCCGCGATCGTCGACCAGGTGGTGACCGAGGAGGCGCACCGCCGGCGCGGTCTGGGCAGCCTCGTGATGCGCACGCTCGCCGACCACGCCGCGGCCGAGGGGGCGACGCTCGGCATCCTGGGCGCGACGCACGAGGGCCGCGCACTGTACGAATCGCTCGGCTGGCAGCGGCGCGCGGGCCTCGCGGCCTGCGTCCACCGCCCGTAGCCGAGGCCCGAGGACCTCGTATCCGCATGTGACCGGCCTCACTTGCGGGCGCCGCTTGACCCTCACATCAATGTGAGGGTTCGACGATACGGAGCACGGAAGCACCGAACCACAACCGGTACGAGGTAAACCCCCATGGACAACCAGCTTTTCGACTACAGCCCGATCACCGAGCGGGACCCGATCTCCTGGCCCGGCGGCGCCCGGATCGCCTTCTACGTCGGACTGAACGTCGAGCACTACCAGGTCGACCGCCCGTCGACGAGCATCTTCCCCGGCACCGCCGGACTCGCCCCGGACCCGCTCAACTACGGCTGGCGCGACTACGGTCCGCGGGTGGGAATCTGGCGACTGAGGGACCAACTGGACCAGCTGTACGAGGACGCGGCGGACAGCGGCCGGGTGATGTCGTTGGTGCTGCACCCGTTCGTCATCAACCAGCCGTTCCGCCACAAGTACCTGGACCAGGCACTGGAGCACATCGCCCAGCACCCCGGGGTGTGGCTGACGACCAGCGACGAGATCGCCGAGCACTACGCCCGGACCACCGCCGGGACACCGGCCTGACCTCGCCGCCCCTACGGGCACCGGGGATCCGGCGGCCGAGGCAGCCCGCACGGCGGTGAGGTGCGGCGGGTACTAGCTCGGCGGCTCCGGTGCCAGCAGGCCCGCCAGCACCCGTCGGACCACCCGCTCGAAGTGGGCTCCGGCCTCGACGGGGGCCCCGGCGCGGGGCCGGTTCCCACCGGCCGGGGCGCCCGCCGCTCCCCCGGCCAACGCCCGTGCCAGCAGCGGATGTCCGCCCCGTCCGGCCACCGTGCCCAGATAGGCGGACCGCGCCGCCTGTCGGCCCGTCGGCGACCGGCGGGCACGGAGTTCGACCCCGGACAACATGGCGACCAGGGCGTTCAGCACGGCCACCGCCTCCAGTTTGCCCTGCCCGGTCAGGCCCGCCGCCGGCTCCAGCGCACACAGCGCGAACTCCAGGTAGTCCAGCCCCCGCGGCCCGACCCGCATGGCCTCCGGCGCCACCTCCAGCAGCCACGGATGCCGCAGTTGGACCTCCTGCGTCCGGGCGGCCAACGCGACCAGGTCCGCCGCCGGATCCCCGGTCAGCTCGACAGCGAGGTCGATCTCGCCGGTCACGGCGTCCACCATCAGGTCCACCAGGTCGTCCCGTCCGGCCACATACCGGTAGAGCGACGCGGGCCCGGTGCCCAGCTCCTTGGCCACCTGCCGGACGGACACCGCGGCCAGCCCACCCGCGTCGGCGAGCCCGATCGCGGCCGCGGCGAGCTGCTCCCGGCTCCGCTCGGGCGCGGGCCCCCGCGCGCCCCGCTCGGGCCGCTGCCACACCAGCACGGCCTCCGCGTCCTGATCCCCCTTGCCCGTCATCGAACTTCACCTGCCCCTTCCGCAACCCGACCCTGCGCTGATAACTATAGCTCCATAACTGCGAACATCGTTCGCAGTATTGCGAAGGCGCGGGCGCAGGCACGGACGCAGGCGCCGGCACAGGCAGAAGGGAACACGATGACGTCCAAGGTCCCGCCCCCCGTATGGAGCCCGACCCAGTGGGCCTGCAACGGTGAAGTCCGGGTCGCCTACGACCGGTTGCCGCCCCACGACGCCGATAGGGAGCCCCTCCTCCTGGTGACCGGCCTGGGCGTCGCCCGACACTGGTGGCCCACCGGCCTGGCCCGGACACTGGCCGCCCGGGGATTCACCGTCGCCCGCTACGACCAGCGCGACGCGGGCGAATCGACACACCTGCCACCCACCACCGGCACCAACCCCATCACCGCCCTCCTGCGCAAACGCGGCGACGCCTACACCGCCGAGGACATGGCCGACGACGCCATCGCCGTACTGGACGCCCTGGGCTGGGACTCCGCGCACCTCTTCGGCCAGTCGCTCGGCGGCACGGTCGCCCAGCGCATCACGCTGCGCCATCCCCGGCGCGTCCGCACCCTCACCTCCGTCTCGGCCGTCCCCGGTGACACCGCCGGCCTGGCCACCCTGCGCCACATCCGGCTGCGCACCCTCGCCCGACTCGCCCGCATGGGGCGCTCCCACGCCCTCGAAGGGCCCATCGAGGCGGGAGTGGCGCTCGCCCGCCTCCTCCACTCCCCCGCCCACCCCTTCGACGAGCAGGCCATCAGGGCGATGCTGGCCGACACCCCCGACCCGGGTGTCCGGGACGCCCGCAGCCAGAGCCGCCAGATAGGCGCGCAGTGGAGCGGACCCGCCATCGGCCGCATCACCGCACCGACCCTGGTCCTGCACGGTCTGGACGATCCCCTCGTCAAGCCGTCGGCGGGCCGCACGGTCGCCGCCCGCATCCCCGGCGCACGCTTCATCCCGCTGCCGGGAGTGGGCCACGACCTGCCGGAACCGGTGTGGGAGGACGTCGCCCAGCACGTGCGCCAACTCGCCGACGGCTGACACCGACCGGCCCCGCCCGACCCTGCACGGCCCCGCTCCCCGACGACGTCCGCACCGCGCCGCGGCCCCCGGCGCCCCGCCCGCGGCCTCCGGGGAACCGCCGGACGCACCCTTGCGGACGCCCACCGGGCGCTGTGGACTGCTCGGGTGACGACGACTCGGACCCTGTACGTGATCGCCTGCGCCGCCCCTCCCGCCCGCCGCATCGAGATCCCCCTCCGCGCCGCCCGGACCGCCGGCTGGGACGTCTGCCTGGTACTGACGCCCGCCGCCTACCGATGGGCGACCGAGGACGCCGACGGCGAGATCGAGGCGCTGACCGAACTCACCGGACACCCCGTCCGCCACCAGTACAAACTCCCGAGTCAGGAGGACGTGCTGCCGCCACCGGACGCGATCCTCGCCGCCCCGCTCAGCTGCAACAGCCTGAACAAGTGGGCCGCCGGGATCTCCGACACGCTGGCGCTCGGACTGCTGACCGAGGCGATCGGCCTGCGGATCCCGACGGTCGCGCTACCGTGCTGGAACGCCGCGCAGAACGCGCACCCAGCCACCGCCGGGAGCGTCGCCACCCTGCGGGCCGCCGGCGTCACCGTGCTGCTCGGGGGCGACGGGTTCGTACCGCACCCACCGAAGTCCGCGGAGCGGAGCGCCTTCCCCTGGCAAGCCGCCCTGGACGCCCTCCCCTCGTAGCGCCACCCCGCACACCTCACCCCTCCACCCATCTGCACCTTGACGGCGCCGCCGGGCGGGCATCCTCACAGAGGCGTGCTCTACTGCCGCAGCACCACCCCCCACCCTTCTACTGCACGAAGGAGACTGTGCACATGCCGCACTCCCGGTCATCCGACGACATGTCACCCATCCCCGCATCCGCCGCCGCGTCCTCCGCCGCCGACCGCCCCTTGGTGGGGCGCCGATGGGTGCTGGCGGGCCTGGCCGCGGCAGCCCCGGCGGTGCTCGCGGCCTGCGGTGGCCACAAGGGGGCTGCCGCCGCCCTCAGCCCACACGGCGCCGGGAAGGCCACCCCCGGGAACTCCACCGTGATCATGATCATTCGGCACGGCGAGAAGCCCGACAAGCACCACCCCGGTATCGACGAACACGGCCACGAGGACCACAAGTCGCTCACCCAGCGCGGCTGGGACCGGGCCAACGCGCTGCCCAAGCTCTTCGACCCGCCCGCCGGAAAGCCGCTCCCGGCCGGCATCCAGCGCCCGCGCACGATCTACGCCGCAACCGACCAGGGCCCGAACGCCGGCGCGCACCGGATGCGACAGACCGTCACCCCGCTCGCCCGTCACATGGGCCTGAAGGTCGACACCGACTACGCCGAGTCCGAGGAGGGCAACCTCGCGAAGGCCGCCCTCTCCGCCACCGGGCCCGTGCTGATCTGCTGGGAGCACAGCCGCATCCCCGACATCGTCTCCGCGCTCGGCGCGTCCGACACCGACGTCCCCGACGAGTGGCCCGACCGCTTCGACCTGGTGTGGGTGTTCACCCACACCAACGGCACCTGGGCGTTCCGGCAGGTCAACCAGCACCTGCTCCCCGGCGACGACTGACGAGGCAAACGCGTACCTGACGGTGGCATTCCCCCCGCCAATCAACCCAGGGGCGGGAAACGACCATGAGCAGAGGAGGTGACAGCGACCGGCGGCGGACGCCTTCCTCCACCCACGCCCCACACACCCACGGGGAGCCCGGCATGGCGGACAACGTTTCACACCCCCTCTTCGCACGCCTCTATCCACGCATCAGTGCCTATGCGGACGCACACGGTTCGCTGGACCACCGCCGGGAGTTGCTGTCGGGGATCCGCGGCAGCGTGGTGGAGATCGGGGCGGGCACCGGAGCGAACTTCCGGCACTATCCGCCGGAGGTGGCACGGATCGTCGCGGTCGAGCCCGAGCCCCGGCTCCGGGACCACGCCGTACGGGCCGCGTCGCAGGCGACCGTACCCGTGGAGGTGCTGCCCGGCCGGGCCGAGCGGCTGCCGCTCGCCGACGCAAGCATGGACGTGGCGGTGTTCTCGCTGGTCCTGTGCACCATCGCGGACGTACCCGCCGCGCTCGCGGAAGCCCGGCGGGTCCTCAAACCGAGCGGTGAACTGCGCTTCTACGAACACGTCCGGGCGCAGCAACCAGGCGCCCACCGGCGGCAGCGGATTCTCAACCCGCTGTGGCGACTGGCCGGTGGAGGGTGCAATCTCACGCGGGACACCGAAGCCGCCATCCGCAGGGCGGGTTTCACGATCGAGACCGTGCGCCGCTTCGACTTCCGTCCCAACGGCAGACCGAACCCGGCTTCCCCCTCGATCATCGGGACCGCTCGCCGGACGGGGTGCGGGACGGCGATCGAGGCGTGAGGCGCGAGGTGTGAGGCAGGGTGACCGGGGTGGCGCGGCACGGCTCGGCGGCCGACCACCTGGGCGCACGCCCATCCCGTCACCGCCGCCGCCTTCGCCCCCGCCTCCGTCCCCGTCCCGGGTCTGCCGGTCGTGTCAGCCGAGGGCCCGGTCCAGGTTGAACGCCGCACTGATCAGGGCGAGGTGGGTGAACGCCTGGGGGAAGTTGCCGATCTGTTCGCCGGTGTAGCCGATCTCTTCGGCGTAGAGGCCGACGTGGTTGGCGTAGGTGAGCATCTTCTCGAAGGCGAGCCGGGCCTCGTCCACCCGGCCGGCGCGGGAGAGCGCCTCCACGTACCAGAACGAGCAGATCGAGAAGGTGCCTTCCTCGCCGCGGAGCCCGTCGGGGCTGTTCTTGGGGTCGTAGCGGTAGACGAGGGAGTCGGAGACCAGTTCTTCGCCGAGCACGTCCAGGGTGGAGAGCCACTTCGGGTCGGTCGGCGAGATGAATTTGGCCAGCGGCATCATCAGGACCGAGGCGTCCAGGACGTCGGCGCCTTCGTACTGGACGAACGCCTGGAGTTCGGTGGACCAGCCGCGCTCCATGATGCGCCGGTAGATCGCGTCGCGCGCCTGGGACCAGTGGGGCATGTCCGCGGGCAGACCGCGGTGGCGGGCGATCCGCATGGCCCGTTCGATGGCCACCCAGCACATCAGCTGTGAATAGAGGAAGTTCTGGATCTTGCCGCGCGTCTCCCAGATGCCCTCGTCCGGCTGGTCCCAGTTGTCACACACCCAGTTCACCAGGCCGCAGACGGTGTCCCAGTGCTCACTGGAGAGCGGCTGCCCCCATTTGTCGTAGAGATAGAGGGAGTCGATGAGGGCACCGTAGATGTCGAGTTGGAGCTGACTGACGGCGGCGTTGCCGATACGGACCGGCGCGGACCCCAAGTGGCCTTCCAGGTGCGGGAGTTCGACTTCGGGGAGTTCGCTGCGGCCGTCGATGCCGTACATGATCTGGAGCGGGCCGTGCGCACAGTCCTTCGGACAGACCTTCGTGGACAGGAAGTGCACGAAGGACTCCGCCTCCTCGGTGAAGCCGAGGCGGAGCAGGGCGTAGATGCAGAAGGCGGCGTCCCGGACCCAGGCATAGCGGTAGTCCCAGTTGCGCTCGCCGCCGATCTGCTCGGGCAGGCTGGTGGTGGGGGCGGCGACGATGGCGCCGGTCGGTGCGTAGGTGAGCAGTTTGAGGGTGAGCGCGGAGCGGTGCACCATCTCCCGCCAGCGTCCGCGGTAGCGGGAACGGGCGAGCCAGCTGCGCCAGTAGCGCACGGTGGCGCCGAAGAGTTGCTCGGCCTCCCGGACCGCGCAGAACCTGGGCTCGATGCCGTCGCCGATGCGGTCGAGGGCGAAGACGGCGGCTTCGCCCTCGGCGAGGGTGAAGGAGGCGCGGGCGTCCGGTCCGTCCGGTGCGACGGGCACGCTGGAGGTGAGGGCGAGGGAGAGCTCCGGGGAGTCGAAGACGGTCACGCCGCTGTGGTGGGTGCGGACGGTGTGCGATTGCCGGCCGTAGTCGAAGCGGGGTGCCACGCGTACGGAGAACGGGAGGGAGCCGCGGACGCACAGCACCCGGCGGATCAGCCGGTGCCGGCTCGCCTCGCGGGGGTCGCCGACGATCGGCATGAAGTCCTGGACCTCGCCGACGCCCTTGTCCGCGAAGAAGCGGGTGATCAGGATGTTGGTGTCGGGGAAGTAGAACTGCTTGGTGCGGGCCGGTACGTCCGGGCCGAGTTCGAAGGCCCCGCCGCGGTCGGCGTCCAGGATCGCGGCGAAGACACTGGGGGCGTCGAAGCGGGTGCAGCAGTACCAGTCGATGGTGCCGTTGGTGCCGACGAGGGCGGCGGTGCGCATATCGCCGATCAGGCCGTGTTCGGCGATGGGGACGTAACGCGGGGCGTCGGCTCTGCTGGGGCGGAGGCTCGGGGTTGGTGCCGCCATGGGCCGCGTGGGCGTCGTCATCGTTCCTCCCCTGCGCTCGGGGACGAGCAGGAGCAGTGGATTCAGGCTACCTCCGGGCGACCCCGTGCCGCCCGTCCGCCTGGTGGGCGGAACCGGTCCGGAGACCAGTCCGGGAGCCCGTCCGAGGGCCGGTCCGGGTGCCGCTGATGGCAAGCCGTGGCCAGGGCCGTAAGAGAGCCGCAAATTCCGTTCGGGGCCGGGCCTGCGCCGGTGGGCGAGGCCCTAGATTCGGTTCCGGCCGGGAGACGGTCATGGACGGCGGATGCGCAGGTCAAAGGCCGTCTGATGCCTCATGCGCAGGTCCCGGTCCGGCGTCTCCGCGGCCTCTTCCCCGTGCCCGCTCGTCCAGAAAGCATTCGCATGCCTGCTGCCCCGTCCCGTGTTCCCACCACCCCGCCGGCGGCTCCGGCGCCCGGCGCGGGCGGGGTCCCCGCCCGGGGCGTGTCCGGCGGCGGGGGCCACCGCGGGCGGCGACGGCGGGCGCCGGCCGGGCTGTTCGATCCGCGGGTGCTGCTGACGGCCTTGCCGGAGGCGTTGCGCAAGCTCCATCCGCGGGCGCTGGCCGCGAATCCGGTGCTCTTCGTCGTGGCCTGCGGTTCGCTGCTGACCACGTTGTCCGCGGTGCTGCATCCGTCGGTGTTCAGCTGGGTGATCAGCGGCTGGCTGTGGCTGACGGTGCTGTTCGCGCAGCTCGCGGAGGCGGTCGCGGAGGGCCGGGGCCGGGCGCAGGCGGCGTCGCTGCGGCGGGCCCGGACGGATCTCACGGCCCGGCTGCTGCGGGACAACTGGCGGGTGGGCGTCCACCTGGACAGTGCCGTCACCGAGACGGTTCCGGCGTCCGATCTTCGGCCGTTCGACTTCGTGCTGGTGGCGGCCGGTGAGACGGTCCCCGCGGACGGCGAGGTGGTCGAGGGGGTGGCGAGTGTCGACGAGTCGGCGGTGACCGGGGAGTCGGCGCCGGTGCTCCGTGAGGCGGGCGGCGACCGGTCCGGTGTGACGGGCGGGACGACGGTGCTCTCGGACCGGATCGTCGTACGGATCACCTCACGGGCCGGGCATTCCTTCCTGGACCGCATGATCACGCTGGTGGAAGGGGCGGCACGGCAGCGGACGCCGAACGAGATCGCGCTGCACATCCTGCTGGCGGCGCTGACCATCATCTTCATCCTGGTGGTCGTCGCGCTGCAGCCGATGGCGACGTATGCGGGGGCGGCGCAGCAGACGGCGGTGCTGGTGGCGCTGCTGGTGACGCTGATCCCGACGACGATCGGGGCGCTGCTGTCGGCGATCGGGATCGCCGGGATGGACCGCCTGGTGCAGCGCAACGTGGTCGCCATGTCCGGGCGCGCGGTGGAGGCCGCGGGGGACATCAACACGCTGCTGCTCGACAAGACGGGGACCATTACGCTCGGTCACCGGGAGGCGGTGGCGTTCGTGCCGTTGCCGGGGCTGGACGAGCTGGCGCTGGCGGATGCCGCGGCGCTGTCGTCGTTGGCGGACGGGACGCCGGAGGGGCGTTCCGTGGTGGCGCTGGCCCGGGAGAAGTACGGGCTGCGGGCGCCGGACGAGAAGGAGCTGTCGTTCGTCCGGTACGTGGCGTTCAGTGCGCGGACGCGGCTGAGCGGGGTGGATCTGCGCTGGTCGGAGGGTGCCGGGTCGGCGGGTGGGGCCACGGGCGGGGCGGCCGGTGTCGCAGGCGGGGCGGGGCGGCCTTCGGAGTATCCGGGCGAGGTGGTGCTCCGCAAGGGGGCGGCCGCGCAGATCATCGAGTGGGTGGCGCAGCGGGGTGGTGAAGTGCCGGCGCAGGCACGGTTGTTCAGCGATGCGATCAGTTCGTCCGGCGGGACGCCGCTGCTGGTCGCGGTGGACGATCGGCAGGGGCCGCGGGTGCTGGGGGTGGTGCATCTCAAGGACGTGGTGAAGGAGGGGATCCGGGAGCGGTTCGCCGAGTTGCGCCGGATGGGCATCCGGACGGTGATGGTCACGGGCGACAATCCGCTGACGGCCGCGGCGATCGCGCGGGAGGCCGGGGTGGACGACTGTCTGGCGGAGGCCACGCCGGAGGACAAGCTCGCGTTGATCGTCCGGGAGCAGGCGGGCGGCCGGCTGGTGGCGATGACCGGTGACGGGACCAATGACGCGCCGGCGCTGGCGCAGGCGGACGTCGGGGTGGCGATGAACACCGGTACGTCCGCCGCGAAGGAGGCCGGGAACATGGTCGATCTCGATTCCAACCCGACCAAGTTGATCGAGATCGTCGAGGTGGGCAAGCAACTCCTCATCACCCGGGGCGCGTTGACGACGTTTTCGATCACCAACGACGTGGCCAAGTACTTCGCGATCATTCCGGCGATGTTCACGGGGGTGTATCCGGGGCTGTCCGCGCTGAATGTGATGGAGCTGCACAGTCCGACGTCGGCGATCACCTCGGCGATCATTTTCAATGCGCTGGTGATCGTGGCGCTGATTCCGCTGGCGCTGCGCGGGGTGCGGTACCGGCCGGCTTCGGCGCATGACCTGTTGCGCCGGAATCTGGCGTTCTTCGGGCTGGGCGGTCTGGTGGCGCCGTTCGTCGGCATCAAGCTGATCGATCTGGTGATCTCGGGGATTCCGGGACTGGGGTGACGGCGGCGGGTCCGGTGTTCAGCCGACGTGGACGCGGGGTCGTCGGCTGCGGTCCGGTTCGGCCTCGCGCAGCACTTCCCGGGTGACGGGGGCGACCTCGCCCTGGCCGAAGAGGAAGAAGCGGAGGAACTGCGCGAAGGGGTTGCCCTCGGTCCACTCGAAGTAGATGTGCGGCCGTTGGCCGGTGCTGTCGCGGACGTAGAGCAGCAGGGCGGCCAGGGCGTTGGAGACGGTGGAGCTCTCCAGGCACAGCACGCGGTAGCGGCCGTGCATGACGTAGCCGTGGACGTGGAGTTCGCTTTCGAATTCGGAGGGGTCGCGGATGGTGACTTCGACGAACACCAGGTCGTCTTCCGGGGGGATGTCGTTGTCGGCGCGGATCTGCTGGGCCTTGTCGCGGTATTCGGCGAGGTCGCGTTGGTCGGGCTCGTTGGCGATGAAGCGGATGCGGCGCTGGGCGATGTCGCGGACGAAGCGGGCGGCGGTGTCGTCGAGGATGACGTCGCTGACGCGCAGTTCGAAGGCGCGGGCGAGCCGCGAGGTGAAGGAGAGCAGGATGATGCCGGCGATGAAGCAGGCGCCGATCTTCACCCCGTCGGGCCTTTCGATGACGTTGGTGACGGTGGTGTAGAGGAACACCACCGAGATGACCGCGAATCCGATGGCCCAGCCGCGTTGCCCGGCGCGGCGGGCGGCGATGGTCACCGCGATGGCCGCGGAGCTGATGAGGACGAGGACACCGGTGGCGTAGGCGCTGCCCTGGGCGTCGACGTTGGCGTCGAAGATCCAGGTGACCAGGAAGGCGACGGCGGTGAAGACCAGCACCATGGGGCGGACGGCGCGGGCCCAGTGGGGGGCCATGCCGTAGCGCGGGAGGTACTGGGGCATCAGGTTGAGCAGGCCGGCCATGGCGGAGGCGCCGGCGAACCAGAGGATGGCGATGGTGGAGACGTCGTAGACGGTGCCGAAGGCGGAGCCGAGGTATTCGTGTGCGAGGTAGGCGAGGGCGCGGCCGTTGGCGGATCCGCCGGGTTTGAAGGCGGGGGCCGGGATGAGGAGGGTGGTGACGAAGCTGGTGATGATGAGGAAGACGCTCATGATGACGGCGGCGGTGGTGAGCAGCTTCTTGGCGCCTCGGATCCGTCCGGTGGGGCGTTCTTCGGTGTCGTCGGGGTCGCCTTCGATATGGGGCATGACCGCGACGCCGGTTTCGAATCCGGAGAGGCCGAGGGCGAGTTTGGGGAAGACGAGGAGGGCCACCGCGACCATGGCCGGAATGCTGCCGTGTTGGATGGTCAGTGCCCGGGTCCAGTCGGTGACGACGTGGCCGGCGGTGACCACGTGCCAGACACCGACGGTCGCGACGACGGCGTTGAGCGCGAGGTAGGTGCCCACGAGGACGACGGCCACCCCGATCGCTTCGAGGAACCCCTTGAGGAAGACCGCGCCGAGCAGCGCGACCAGGATCAGCGTGACGATCATCTGCCGGCCCTGGAGCGCGCTGTGGACGTGGGGGTTCTCGACGAGGTGGGTGGCGGCGTCGGCGGCCGACAGGGTGATGGTGATGAGGAAGTCGGTGGCGGCGAAGCCGAGGAGGGTGAGGACGAACAGCTTGCCCTTCCAGAAGGACAGCAGCCGTTCCAGCATGGCGATGGAGCCCTGGCCGTGCGGGCTCTCCCTGGCGACGCGGCGGTACACCGGGAGTGCGCCGGCGAGGGTGACGGCGACGAGGACGAGGGTGGCGACGGGTGAGAGGAGCCCGGCGGCCAGGGCGGCGATGCCGGGCTGGTAGCCGAGGGTCGAGAAGTAGTCGACGCCGGTCAGGCACATCACGCGCCACCACCGTTGTCCGTGGTGGCCGGTTTCCGGCTCCGCACGCTGGTGTTTGCCCATGTCGGCCACCCCTTGCAGCATCCAGGTGCGCAGGCGGTGCCGCGTCGTGGACCGGGAACCGGCACCGGCGGGGGTGGAGGCGGCCATCGTGAGCTCCTGTCGTACACCGAAAGGATCCGGCCATCGTGAGGCAGCGGGCTCAGCGTACGCACTTCCGGGGCCCTCGCCGCGGTGTTCGATGCCCGGGCCGGATCGTGTCTCGGGTGGGCCGGTGTGCGCGGCGGTGCCCGGTACCGGACCGGCCGGTCGGTGCGCGGCGGCGGTGCGGGTTCAAACTCCGTCGCGTCGAATACCACCAATTCGATGGAACGGGCTCGCTCTTCGCCCCCGGTGTGCCGCGGTGTCCTTGAGGATCGCCTGACCAGGAGGGGTCCGGGCCGATTCGGATGCGGGAGGCGGAATGGCACGGTCATGGCTGCGGGGTGGGGCGGCGGCGGCCGCGGTGTTCGGTGCGGTGCTGGCCGCGGTGCCACCGGCGACCGCGATGGCGGGCCGGGTGGTGCCGGACACCCGCATCGTCGGCGGGAAGAACGCGGACGTGCGGGACGTGCCGTGGCAGGTGTCGCTGCGCAGCCGCGAAGGGCACATCTGCGGTGCTTCGATCATCCGTGCCGATGCGGTGGTGACCGCGGCCCACTGCACCGTGGGGGCACCGCCCGCCGCGCTGAGCGTGCGGGCGGGCAGCAGCGCCCGTGGGTCGGGTGGGCAGGTCGTACCGGTGGCGCGGGTGCTGCGGCACCCGAAGTACAACGCCGCCACGATCGACTACGACGTGGCGGTGCTGGTCCTGGCGTCCCCGCTGAAATTCGGGGACGGGGTGCAGGCGGTCCCGTTGATGGCTGAGGGCAGGGAGCCCACGGCGGGCACACCGGCGACGGTCACCGGCTGGGGGGCGACGCACGACGGCGGCGCGCTGCCGGAGCGGCTGCGGCGGGTCGACGTGCCCAAGCTCAGCGACACCTACTGCAAGGGGGCGTACGGACCGTCCTCCATCACCCCGCGGATGACGTGTTACGGCTACCAGGAGGGCCGCAAGGACGCATGCCAGGGCGACAGCGGCGGTCCGTTGGTGGTGGACGGGCATCTGGCGGGCATCGCGTCGTGGGGGACGGGGTGTGCCGCGCCGCGGCATCCCGGGGTGTACACCAAGGTCAGCGATCCGGCGATCCATCAGTACATCGCGCAGTCGTAGGGCGGGCCCGGCGCCTATGCTGTCGCGGTGTTCGCACCCGAGGGTCCTACGTTCCGTGAGCTCGCCGTTCAGGCGCTGTCGTCCGTCGAGCGGGGCTACGACCTGCTCTCCCCGAAGTTCGACCGGACGCCGTTCCGGACGCCGGACGCGGTGCTGGATCCGGTGGTGCGGGAGTTGCGGGAGCTCGGCCCGTTCGGCAGTGGGCTGGACCTGTGTTGCGGTACGGGTGCGGGGATGGACGTGCTGCGGCGGGTGTGCCGGGAGCGGGTGACCGGTGTCGACGTCAGCGCGGGGATGCTCGCGGTGGGACGGGACCGCGCCGCGGGACCTGGGCGCGACGGGTCCGGGCCGTCGCCGGAGTGGGTGCGGGCGGACGCGCGGGCGCTGCCGTTCGGGCCGGTCTTCGATGTCGTGGTGAGTTTCGGGGCGTTCGGGCATTTTCTGCCGCGGGAGCGCCCTGGGTTGTTCGCGCAGGTGCGGTCGGTGTTGCGGCCCGGTGGGCGGTTCGTGTTCCCGGTGATGGCGCCCGCCCGGCCGGGGTCGCCGTTGTACTGGGCGCTGTGGGGTTTCGATGCGGCGATGCGGGTGCGCAATGCGCTGTGGCGGCCGCGGTTCGTGATGTATTACCGGGGTTTCCGGCTCGCGGAGGTGGCGGCCGAGCTGGTGCGGGCCGGGTTCGCGGTGGAGCTGCGGGCGGTGCCCGAGCTGGGGCGGCGGGCGGACGGCAGTCCCCGGTGCCGGCTGGTGGTGGCGACCCGGGTGGACCCGCGGGCCGGCTGAGCCGTCACCGGCGGCGGGCCGGCCGGGATGGCCGGGCCGCCGCCGGTGACCGGTGGGGTGCCGCTCGTGCCTGGCGGACGGCGGCGGGTGCCCGTGGTCAGCCGATGCCGACCTTGGACAGCGCGGTGGTCCAGTCGGTGGCGATGGCGTTGCGCGCGTCGTCGAGGGTGACGTCGCCGTTGCAGACGGCGGTCTTCAGTTTGTTCTCGACGGAGTCCTTGCTGGCGGCGGGCTGGTTGCCGTAGCGGGGCTCGGGCCAGAGGTTCTTGGGGTCGCGCGGAGCGCCGCCGAGTTCGAGGGGGACGAGGTGGTCCTCTTCGTAGTCGGCGGTGTTGGTGTCGCTGTAGCCGTACTCGCCGATCTGCTTGATCTTCAGCGGCGTGGTGTAGGAGACCGGCGGGCGGACCGTCTTGGTCCAGCCGGGGACGCAGATGGTCGAGGCGATGGTGGACTGGGTGACGTCCGGGTTGAAGGCGCCGGGGGTGCAGGCCGAGTCCGGGAGGGGCAGCCGGGACTGGGAGCAGGTGGCGGCGTGGGCGCTGCCGGTGGTGAGGAGGAGTCCGGCGGAGGCGAGGGCGAGTGCGGTGGTCGCGGAGGCGAATCGGCGTATCGATCGCATGGGGGCTCCGAGGTCGGGCCCGGCCTCGTGCCGGGCAGGTGTCGTCATGGGACCACCCCACGGTCTATGCGGGTAGACCTTCGAGATGAACAAGGTGTGTACATGCCAAAATGTGACTGTTGCATGGGGAACCGTTGGCCAACTCCTGGGCCGGGTAGGGTTGTTCGCATGACGCAGCACGACGTCGCACCGTTGCCTGAGTTCGCCACCCATGAGCCACGCCACCTGGTCACGTCTGTGTCGTTGAGTCCTTCGTGAGCTCATATCCGGACCCCTCGACCACCGGCGCGGCCACCTGTGACCTGTGCCATTACCGTCGTCCCGCCGTCGGCGCGCCCGCCCTGGCCGTGCGGCCCCCGATCGGTCCGCAGCGGCAGGTGCGGCTGTGCGCGCCGTGCGGGGAGGACCGCCCCGGCCGCCGGCGCCGCGAGTTGATCGAGGAGGACTTCAGCTGGCAGTCGATGTCCCGTCAGGCCCACGACCTGGCGGACGCCTACACGGCCGGCCGATGGCTGCCCTACGAGGACGAGCACCACTGGGCCTGGGGCCTGGCCAGGGCGCACTGGACGCGGCCCGCGCTGGAAGTCGCGCTGGGCGACCCCAATCCCTACCTCCGGGCCGGCCGCCTGGTCCGGGTGGTGGAGCCGCTGCCCCGCATCCTCACCGTCGTCGGCCCCGGCGACCGCGCGCTGCGGCCGGTCCAGGCCCTGCTGGACACCCTCGCCGCACGGTCCGCGCGGCGCTGACTCAACGCCGCCCGCCGGTGCCGACCGGTCCGCGGGCCCGGCTCCGCCCCTCGCCCGAAGAACGGCGCCGGCGCCGCCAGTAGGAGACGGTGACGGCTCCCAGCAGCGGCCCCCACAGGAACAGCGGCTGGTAGAGGATGCCGACCACGATGTTCCCGGTGGGCGTCATGTCCGCATGGGGGTACGACCACCACCAGGGCACGCGCGCCCAGAGCACGGTCAGCGCCAGCGCGCCGAGTCCGGCCGGGACGGCGGCGGCCACCGGGTGGACGGTCCGCCCGCCGAGCAGCGGCACCCGGCGCGGCACGACCTCGCCCCACGGCCGCACCAGGCCGATCGTCAGCAGCGCCGCGAGCTCGCTGAACACGCTGAGCGCCAGCATCCAGACCTTGGCGCCGGCGGTGTCGAACGGTACGAAGCCCTCGGCGGTGTAGCCCGCCGGGTGCCCCGCCACCATGGCGAGCCGCCACAGTCCGCTGGGCAGCACCGCCAAGGCCGTCAGATGCGCCGCCCATACGGCCCAACACGGCGCCGATTCAAGGGAGTTGTGGAGGTGGCTCGCGGTTTTCGGGTTGCCTGTGTGCATGGGTTCGATCGTGCCGGGCGGACGGGCGGACGCCATCGGCCTGGGGGTCGGACCCGTATGGTCCACGGGGGTGATCCCGGGTCGCCGGGCTTCCGCCATGCGGCGGAGCGGCCGTCCACCCCGGTGCGCCGGGCGGTGGCCGCCCGCCCGGCTTGCGACGATGGCCGGACCGCAGCCACCGGCCGTCCCCCACCGTACGGAGCCGCCATGTCCGCCAGCACCGATCTGCTCGTCGACGCCTTCGGCCGGATCCGCGAGGTCGTCGAGGAGGTGGTCGACGGCCTCGACCCCGAACAGCTCGGCACCCGTCCCGACGGGCGGGCCAACTCCATCGCCTGGTTGGTCTGGCACCTCACCCGGGTCCAGGACGACCACATCGCCGGGGTGGCCGGCACCGAGCAGGTCTGGAGCTCGGACGAGTGGTACGAGGCGTTCGGGCTGCCGTTCCCCGCGCAGGACATCGGCTACGGGCATTCCCGGAAGGACGTCGCGAAGGTGCGGGGCCTGAGCGCGGAGCTGCTGACGGACTATCATGCGGCGGTGCACGAGGGCACGGTGCGGTACCTGTCCACGCTCGCGGTGAAGGACCTCGGCCGGGTCGTCGACCGGAGCTGGTCGCCGCCGGTCACCCTGGGCGTCCGGCTGGTCAGCGTGGTCGCGGACGATCTCCAGCACGCCGGCCAGGCGGCCTACGTGCGCGGCCTGCTGGGCGCCTGACCCGCCGCGGGGCGCCGCTCAGCGCCGGAGCGGCAGCCGGTGCAGCACCACCTCGGTGAGCCGGCCACCGGCGATCTCCGCGGTCATGTACGTGCACGAGGGCTGCCGGCGGCGGTCCGTCGGCGACCCGGGGTTCAGCAGGCGCAGTCCCGTCTCCGTCGTGGTGTCCCAGGGGATGTGACTGTGTCCGAAGACCAGCACGTCGAGGTCGGGGAAGCGGTCCGCGCAGCGGCGTTCCCGGCCCTGGGCGGGGCCGGTCTCGTGGACCACGCCGAGCCGTAGTCCGTCCAGGTCCTCGTGTGCCACCTCCGGCAGGCGGGCGCGCAGTGCCGGGCCGTCGTTGTTGCCGTACACCGCGATCAGCCGGCGGGCCCGGGTCTGGAGCAGGTCCAGGGTGGCCGGGTCGGTCCAGTCGCCGGCGTGCACCACGACGTCGGCACGCGGGAGGGCGTCGAGCAGTTGCGGCGGCAGGGCCCGGGCGCGCTGCGGGACATGGGTGTCGGAGGTGAGCAGAAGGCGCAGCGGCACGGGTCAGTGCTCCTGGGCGGTGGGGCGGACCATGATCTCGTTGATCGCCACCCGGGCCGGCTGGGTGACCACGAAGGCGATGGCGCGGGCGATGTCCTCGGCGTGCAGCCAGGCGTCCCGGGGCATGCCGTGGGCCGACGCGGCCTGGCCGCCGAGGGTCATCTCCGTGGTGGTCATGCCCGGTTCGACCAGTCCGACACGGACGCCCCGGCCGGTTACCTCCTGGCGCAGGGCCTCGCTGAAGGAGCACACCGCGTGCTTGGTGGCGGAGTAGACACTGTTGTCCTTGCGGGGCACCCGGCCGGCCACCGAACTGACGGTCACCAGGTCGGCGACGCCGCGCGGTCCGGAGCCGGCGGCGCGCAGGAGGTGCGGGAGCGCGGCGTGCGACATCTTCAGGACGGCCTTGAAGTTGAGGTCGACCATCCGGTCCCAGTCCTCGGGGTCGCTGTCCTCGACCGCGCCCCGGGCGCCGTATCCGGCGTTGTTCACCAGTACGTCCAGGCGGCCGAAGCGCTCCACGGTCCGCCGGACCGCCTCCTGGGCCTGTTCCGCGTCGCCGAGGTCGGCGGAGAGCGCGACGGCCGGGCCGCCGCCCTGTTCAGCGATCGCCTCCGTCACCGCGTACAGGCGGTCGGCGCGGCGCGCGACGAGAGCGAGGGCGCAGCCCTCCCGGGCCAGTGCCAGTGCGGTGGCGGCCCCGATTCCGCTGGAGGCGCCGGTGACCAGCGCGACGCTGCCGGCCAGTGGTGTGCGGTCGGTGGCGGCGGGCGCCGTGCTGGTGGCGCGGTCCGCGGTCGCCGGGGTGTCGGTGCTGCCCGTGGCCATGATGGTGTCGTGCCCCTCGTCGTCGGCGGTGTCCCCCCGTTGCGGTCCCGGGACGTTTACCCCGTCGGGTAACAGATGCACCATCATTCACCGGCGCCACTCGCCGCTACGGGCGTGCGCGTCCGTCGGCCCGAAGACCTCTCCGTGGCGCGGTGCGGGCGCTCGAACAGCGGGTATCACCCAGGGGAATCTGCTTCTCACGCTCCCAGGAGCCGCTCATGAAGCACACCCATCCCCAGCCCGGTGACATAGGGCTCACCCAGATCTCCGGTGTCACCGGCCGGTTGATCCGCTTCGGCCAGTGGATCAACGGAGACGGCGTCGCCGACTACGAACACGCCTTCCTGGTACTGCCCGGCGACCGGCTGCTGGAGGCCGAGCCGGGCGGTGCCCGCGTCCGGCCGCTCAGCGGGTACGACGGCTCCGACGTGCTCTACGTGTGCCCGAAGCGGCTCACCGAGCAACAGCGCGAAGGGATATGCGCGGCAGCCGATCGCTACGTGGGCGTGCCGTACAGCTTCCTCGACTACCTGGCGATCGCAACCCACCGCATCCATCTGCCCGTTCCGGGGCTGCGCCGCTATGTGGCCAGCACCCGGCACATGATCTGCTCCCAACTCGTCGACCAGTGCTATCAGGACGCGGGTGTCCATCTCTTCGCGGACGGCCGTTGGCCCGGCTATGTGACGCCGATGGCCCTGTACACCCTGCTCGCCCACTGAGGCGGGCGGCGGAGGGGGCCCGGCGGGGGCACCGGCCGGCGGTCCGGGTGGCTCCCACGGGCCTTTCGCCGAGGCGGCGTTGTCGGGCCCCTCGGCCAGTACTCAGGTGAGGACGCTGACGCCCTTCTGCCCTGACGGTGCCCTGAGGAGCGCGGGCGTGCCGGCCGGAGCGGCGGCACGCCCGCGGCGGTGCTCAGGTGCCGGGCTTGCGGCCGTAGACGTACACGTCGTCGCCGTTGTGCAGCAACGACCAGTACTTCTTCGCGTCGTTGGTGCGCATGTTGACGCAGCCGTGCGAACCGGGGGCGGACCAGACGCTGCCACTGATCGCGTGGAACGCCTCACCGCCGTCGAAGAACTGACTGTAGGGCATGGGCGTGTGGTAGATGGTCGACACGTGGTGCAGGTGCCGCCAGTAGACGCGCTTGAGCCCGGTGCGGGTCTCGTCGCCGTTGCGGCCGGTGCGGACCGGTACGGGTCCGTAGACCAGCCGTCCGCCGTCCTGGATCCAGCTGAGCTGGCGTGTCAGGTCGACGCAGGCGATCCGCCCCTTGTTGGTGGGGCACTTGTGGGCGCTGTTCGGGTGGCTGCCGGCGGCCCGTTGCTTGGCCACCAGCTGCATCACGTTCCAGGTGACCGGGCCGGCGTAGCCGTAGTTGGGGGTGATGCCGTGGCTGTTCTGGAAGGCGCGGATCGCCCGGCAGTCGGACGCCGACTGCCGACCGTCGACCTTGAGCCCGAGGAACCGTTCGGCCTGGCTCTGGTAGGGGCCGCGGAGTCCGTAGCAGCCCGAACCGGCGGCCTGGGCGGGGGAACTCAGGGCGACCGTCAGCGGGAGGGTGAGGGTCGTGAGGGCGAGCGCCGCGCCCGCACGCCGGCCGAGGGCACCGGCCGCGGGTCTGCGGAGTCGGATGGGTATGCGTCGCTTCATGTCCGGTAGGACTCCTGGCCCCGCGGGGCGGTTGCGGTCGGAGGTGGGCGGCAGCGCCTTATGCGCCAAAAAACGGGGGGATCGGCGCCCGGTGACGGTGGTCGCGGGGCGGTTCCGTCCAGCGCGGTATGGGGAGTTGATGTCCGATGGTGACGCTTGGCACCGTTCTCGCCGATCCCACCGTTCTATGACCAATGCCCCGACTTCCTCCGTGTTCGGGTTCCCCATCAACCCGGCAGATCGGTTGACGAGGCCGAAGCGTGCCACCTAGAGTCCCCACACCTACCGACATGCGGATTTGATATTCCATTGAGCGGAATTGCTCCGGAGATGGGACACCGCATGACAGACCGCGCACGACCGGCAGATGAGGGCTGAGATGCACAACACCGAGGCACTGGTCCCCATCACCGCGTCCACGGAGCGTTTCGTACGGACCGTCAGAGCGCTCGCCGACACGGACATCGGCGGCGCGACGCTGGTGCCGCCGTGGACCCGCGGCCATGTGATCACCCATGTGGCGCGCGCCACCGACAGCCTCTGCCGGCTGCTCACCTGGGCCCGCACCGGCGTGGAGACCCCGCAGTACGCCAGCATGGACGCCCGGGCCGCCGAGATCGAGGCCGGCGCCCGGCGCCCGGTCCGCGAGCTGGCGGCCGACGTCGTGGCCAGCGCCGAGCGCTTCGACCACGCCGTCCGGGCCCTACCCGAAGCGGCCTGGAGCCATGAGGTGCGGATGCGCACCGGTGAACTGCGGACCCCGGCCGCCCTGGTGCCCACCCGGCTGCGGGAACTCGAAGTCCACCACGTCGACCTGGCCGCCGGCTACGCCTTCGCCGACGTACCGCCCGAGGCCGCCCGCTGGATCATCGACGACCTCCTCGAAGCGCAGCGCCGACGCACCGACGTCCCGCCCCTGCGCGTCGAGGCGACCGACACCGATCTGGTCCAGGAGCTGGGCACCGGCGGGCCGACCGTGACGGGCGCCCAGGCCGATCTGCTCGGCTGGCTCACCGGCCGTGCCTCCGGCGCAGCCCTCTCGTCGTCCGGGCCCGGCCCGGTTCCCCCGGCGCCGTACTGGATCTGAACCCACCCGCCCCGCGCGAGCGGGCAAGACGGCCGCTACCCCGCACGACTCCCCCGCGCGGCAGCACCCCGACCGGCACCCGCTCGCGCCTCCCGGATCACGAACTCGCCGCCTGGCTGCGGTAGTCCCTCGGCGGAGTTCCGTACGCCGTGCGGAAGGCGCGGCTGAAGTCGGCCGCGCGGGAGAAGCCCCAGCGCGTGGCGATGGCGTGGACGGGGAGGGTGCGCAGCGCCGGATCCGCGAGGTCGCGACGGGCGGCCTCCAGGCGCCGCCGGCGGATCCAGGCGGCGACGGTGGCCTCCTCGCGTTGGAAGAGGCGGTGCAGATAGCTGATGGAGATGTGATGCGCCGCGGCGATGGCGGACGGGGTGAGTTGCGGGTTGTGGAGGTGTTCCAGGATGAACCGCTGCACGCGCAGGATGAGGGTCCGGGAGTGCGTCTCCTTCGACAGGGCGTGTTCGGCGTCGGCGCCGTGCGCGAGCAGCGCGGCGCACAGATCGACGAGGACCGAGCCCAACCGGGCTCCGTCGGTGGGCTGGTAGGGGGTGGTGTCGGAGATCAGCTGGGTGAGGAACTGCGCCAGCAGCGCGCCGATCCCTTCGTGCGCCGGCATCCGCCCGGGGAGCCTGCGGACAGCCAGGCCACCTTCCAGCGGCAGCAGCGCCTTGGGGATCTCGACGCCGACCGCCGTCACCGGCGCCCGGCCGGTGCGGACCTCCCACGGCACCGAGGAGTCGTTGATGTGCAGGTCGAGCGGTCGGTAGGCGGCCTCGTGGCCGTCCCAGTCGACGGTCCCCGTCCCCCTCATGACGAGCGAGAAGTGGCACAGCTCCGGATCGGACCGCCGGATCAGCTGCGGTGTGCGCCGGATGACCACCTGTTGGAACGTGGCCGGCCAGACGGACACGGCACCGAGGGCCAACACCCGCTGCGACGCCCGGAAGTCGTGGGCGTGGTCGCTCCTCAACCGTACGGGAGCGTGGGTGTTCCCCATACGCTCCGCCCAGAAGGCCAACCGGTCCGCCGCCGGCACGTCTTCACTTCGAAACACCATCTCGTCCAGCATGGGCTCTCCCCCCGTTCGTGCGCCCCGGAAGATCGAACCAAGCAGCGATAAGCATCCAATAAACGATTCCGTATCACGGAAGTTGGGGCGGAGTGAAGTTGACGACCGAGATCCTCGGACGGATGCGGATGCCCACGTTCACCGAGCTCCGCTCGCGTGCCCGTAGGGCGGCAGCCGGGCCACGAGCCCACCCGTGGACGCAAGTCGAGGTGACGTCTCTCGGGTCGGTCACCGCCGACGCGCGGCGATTGCTACGGTGGAGGGCGCGGACGGCGCGGACGAACCCCTTTGCGCCCGCAGGTCAGGTGGAGGATCCGATGAGCAGCTCCGGTCGGTCGTGGTCCGTCGACGGCATCTCCCACGCCCTGCCCCATTCCGAGTTGCGGGCGACGTTCATGCAGGAGGTCGCCTTCACCGACGTCCGCGAACTACCGGCCGTCCTGATCCGTTGGGTGAAGTTCATCGAGTCCTTCGAAGCCGACCGCGAACGGGTCGAGCACCTGCGCACGACGTTCCGCGGGGCCGGGAACCTCCCCTCCACCTACCGTGCGGGCCTGATCGACGTGAGCGCCGAGGAACTGCGTTCCGCCGCCGGCGAGGGCGGCCCCCGTGGGCGGGGCGCCGCGTGACCTACCGGCTCCACCTCGACCCCGCCCTCCACGCGACCTACAAGTCCCTCCCCGAGGAAGCTCGCCAGGACCTGTCGGTGCTCCTGCTGGACGCGCTGATCGACCCTCCCTCGCACTCCGAGCCCTACGGAACCGACGACGGGGTCATGCGGACCATCGCCCGCAGCCACGTCGCGGGCGTCATCCTCATCGGCGACACCGAAATCACCCTCGTCCAACTCACCTACGCGGGCTGACACGAGGCCGCCAAGGCGCCGCCGCCCGCCGCCGTCGGCGAGGCTCGGCCCCGTATTGAGCGAACGCACAGTGGTCGAGTGGTGCTCGCCGAGACCGCCGAACGGCTGCAGGTCGCCGCGCAGTTGAGCGCGCCCGCACACGCCGAGCGCGCCACGCGGCTCCGCGCGGAGGCCGCCGTGCGGCGTCGGTTCCTCGACGATTCCGGCACCGCGTAGGACCGCACGCCGCCCTGCCTGCCGGGCGGTGATGTGGCCCGACGGGCGGCCTCAGATGTGCAACTCGGGGGGAAACCCCGTCCAACGCAGCTCGACGGGCAGATGCCGCATGTCATTGGAGACGAGGATCGAGGCGGGTCGCCCCGGCGCGTAGCGGATGACGGTGAGTGCCCCGTTGCAGTGGTTGAGGCCGAGCCAACGCCACTTCGGCGCATGCATGACGTCCCGGACGAGCCAGGCGACGAGGAAGTTGTGGGTGACGACCAGTTCATACCGGTCTTCGTCGCCGTCCACCGGCCCGGTGAACAGGTCCAGCGCCTGGCGGGCCAGCACCGGTCCGTGATTCCGCTCCTCGTCGGTGGCACCGGCGAGGAAGCGGAGGTGGAAGTCTGCTGATTCGGCCGGGAGCTCGTCCTTTTCCGGTAGGTAGGGCACGTAGTCACCGGCGGCGTGCGAGACACGCAGCGGGACGTTGCGGACACGACCTAGCCCCAGGGCGGGCGGCCACCGCCGAGCCAACGTGCCAGGCCGCGTCCGTCGACCAGGCGGAGCGGTTCGGACAGTGAAGCGTTGGCGAGCTCGGCGTCACGGGTGAAGCGGGACGTCGTGACGATGACGGCGTGGTCACAGCGGTGGTAGGCGCGGTAGGTGCCGTTCGCGGTGTAGATCGCGGGGGCACCGACCCGGTTGCCCTCGGCGTACCGCTTGCACTGGACGGCGATGCGGCGGCCGTCGCGCAGTACGACGAGGACGTCCAGCCCGCGATCGTTTGCGCCGCCGGACACGGTGGCGGAGCGGACCGCGGGGTCCCGGCGGGCGAGGTCGGCCACCGCGTACTCGAACTGCGTGCCGGTCATGTGCTGGAAGGCGGCAAGGGTGTGGGTGACGTCCTGACCGGGCCCAGGAGAGCCGGGGAGGTGGAGGCGGCCGGTGCAGGCCAGGTAGACCAGTGTGGCGGTGGCGAGGATGCCGAGAGTGGCGGTGGCGACGGGGTGCTCGCGGGCGACCGCGACGACCGCTGCGAGAACCAGCGCGGCGAGGACGAGGCGCGTGGTGGCCTGCTCGCGTGCGCGGCGACGGGCAGCCTGACCGCGGGGCCGGCGGGCGGCCCGGACCCGGGGGCGGCGGGCAGGACGTCGGGAAGTGCTGCGTCGCCGTCGGGCTCGCGTGGTCATGCAAGATCCTCCCCTGTCGGGCCGGGTGCCCCCTCGCGGCCGGGCGCCACGTAGCGGCTTGCTCCTTGACGGTGCCTGGCCTGGCCTGCCCGGCCCCGTGCCGTCCGACGGCGGTGCGAGCGGCGTTCACTGCCCGGACTGCGATACGGCGTGCACGAGTTGGGAGCCACCGGCGGGACTCCCCCACCCCCTCTTGTGTAGCCCGAACCAGGGTGCTCCGTGGCACGGTTGCAAAGGCTTGGCGCGATTCGGACCGATGGCTGGATAGGGCCGCGGCATGTCGGCGGCAGCAGAGCGAACAGCGATTTCCCGGGCGGGCTTCGTTCTTGCCGGACCTTCCAGCCGGCAATCGCCGACGGGCATCCCTGGCGCCGTTCCCGCTCGCGAAGGCCCGATATGGAGGTCTCGCCGCCAGGTTGCGGTGCGCGTATCGCTGAGGGTGGCGTACCGCGCCCCGGCCCGCCGGCCGGCCCGTTTCCGGCCGCGACCAGCCGTGCCGGCGTCCCGGGCGGTCCTTGCGCCACCCGCACGCCACAGCGTGGTTGCGGGTGCGAGCGGCAGGTGGTGGTCTCGGAGCTGTATCGCTCACCTGGGAGGACCACGATGGACCGCTCGTCCAGCCCGCCCCGTTGCGTGGCCGCCGTTCTGGCCGCAGGCATCCTGATGGCCACAGCGGCATGCTCGACCAGCAGTCCGTCGAGGTCGGCGGCGAAGTCCGCATCGCCGGGCGCGAAGCTCACCGGGAGTCAGGCCCAGGCTGCCTTGATCAGCCCTTCCGCTCTGGGCGCTCAGTGGAACCCCGCCGGCGGCGGCAGCGACCGTCAGGACACCCTGCTGAAGAGCAAGGCCAACAAGGCCGACTGCCAGACATTCCTGGAGCGGCTGAGGTCGGGCAACCTCATGGGAGCCACCCCCTCGGCCAAGGCCACCGAGGCTTTCGCCCAACCGTCCAGGAGCGCCAGGATGACGTACCAGGTGGCTTCGTACTCCCAGGCCGATGCCGACAAGGGCATGGCCTGGCTGAAGACCCTGCCGAACGTCTGCGACGGGTTCACCGCCGTGGACACATCGGGGAACAAGGTGATCGCACAGGTCTTCCAGACGTCGCTCCCCAAGGCCGGCGACGACCGGTTCGGCGTACGGATGTCCATGGTCAGCACCGTGCAGGGCCTCAAGACCACCCTGGCGCTCGAAGCAGCTGCCGCACGGGTCGGGCCCAACGTCATCTCCGTGACCAACGGCGGGCTCGGCGGAGCCGGGCATGCGGACACCCAGCAGGCCATCGGGAGCGGCGCGCAACGCCTCCAGAAGGTGCTCGCGGGGCAGACGCCGCCAGGCTGATCCGCTGCCTGCCGGATCAGCCCGCCGCGTCGAGCAGCTTCTGAAACGCCTCGTTGACGGCCACTGCCTTTTCGAGGTCCTTGATGGTGGCGTCGGGGATGGTGCGGAAGTACGAGCATGCGGTGGCCTGGTGGGCCACGATGGCATCCTTGATGTGGGGATCCGAGATGCCCGGGTAGTCCTCCGTGTGCTGCAGGATGGCGTCGAAGACGTCGGGAATGTACTTGGCGAAGTCGTCGATGTAGGCGTCCCAGTCACCGTCGAAGTTCGTGGCGAACATCAGCCGCGTGTCGTCGTCGAAGAGGACCCAACGGGCGTCGTGGAGCGTGCCGATGCGGGCGCTCATCTCCTTGCGGCGGTCCTCGAATCCCGGCTGCTGGAAGACCTCGCGGATCTGCTGCCCGTGGCCTGGCTTGACGGTGAAGAACAGGGTGAACTCGTTGGTCCTGCCGTGCCGGAGCCCGGGGCGGGTCTGCTTTCCGGTGTTGGTGGTCATGTCGGGCGGCCCTTCTGGGGGTGCTGTGGAGGTGCCTGTGCCCGAGGGAGCCGCGACTCCGGTGCCTGGCCCGCCGCTCAGGTGTCGAGTTCGGCCAGCCAGTTCAGGGCGCGGATGCCGGGCATGAAGAGGTACTCACCTCCCCTGGTGAGGGCGAAGCGGGGCAGCTGCTGGAGGCGTCGGCGGACCGGGCGCCGGGGGATGGTGAAGGTGCCGGTGCCGTCGTTGTCGCCGATGACGGGGTCCTTCTCGGTGCCCAGGCCGACGAAGTCTCCGTCGTTGGCCCACTGCCCCTTGATGAACTCGAACTGCCGGACCAGGTCGGCACCCATGAAGATGAAGACGATCCCGCGCTCGACGCCGTCGTCCTCCAGCGCTCCTTCGGGGAGCATGGGGCCGTACGTGGTGCCGCGGCGCAGAGCGCGGTGGAGACGGACGTCCACCATGGTGTCGGCGAGGGCGTCGCGGGGGTTCATCCGGCGGATGTGGGAGCCCAGGGGGCAGCGCAGGCCGGCGGGGTCGTCCTGCGCATAGCCGAAGTCGTTGGCGCGGGTGGGGTCGGCCGCGAGGTCGGGGTCGTCGTGGTCCGGGGCGAGGACCAGGGGTGCGCCGCTGCGCCACCGGCCGACCATCTTGGCGGCCAGCAGTTCCTCCTCTTCGGGTGAGGAGGCGTTGTCCCTGAGGTAGCGGCGGAAGTCGGCGACCTTGAGGTGGAGTTTGCGGAAGGCCACGTAGGTGCCGTTGCGGGCCAGCGTCTCCGGTTGGGGCATGGCGGCGAGACGGCCGAGCTGGTTCTCGTAGCCGAGGAGGAATTCGCCGGCCTTGATGGTGGGTCCGAAGCCGGGCAGGTAGCCGTGCGGGTCCCGGCCCGCCTGGAGGATGCTGGCCACGCCCGCGCCTTCGACGTCGGGTTCGCCGATGCCGTCGACGAAGCCGAGATGGGTGCGTCCGGTGGGGAGTTGGGAGGCGTCGAGCCGATAGAGCATCCGCACGCCGGGCAGGCTGCGCAGGGCCGCTCGCCCCACGTCCAGCACCGACTCCAGCGCCGCCGTGTCCGGGGCGAAGGCGGACAGGGCGAGGTGGACGTCGGGGCTGCCCAGCGGCGCGTCCCAGTGCTCGGGGCCGTTCTCACCGGTGTCGCCGAGCCGGGCGGCACGGGCGGCCATGCCCTCGCGGAAGGCTTCGGGGAAGCTGTCCAGCGATGCCTGCGGAACGCCCAGGGCCTGTAGCCCTGAGTGGCTGAGCGCCACGCTCAGCCACGCGCTGCTCGGCGGATCCCACCAGCATGCGGCCGAGGCGACATGCGGCACCAGACGCGCCAGCAGCCGGCGGCCGTCCACCGGATCGTCGACACGCAGCAGGAAGTAGGCACCCACGTACGGGGAGGGACGTTGCCGCAGCAGCGTCCCCTGGATGTCGTCCAGCTCCAGTTCCTGCGGTCGGCGCGTGGTGGTGTCTGCCATCGCGTGCTGTCTCCCTGCTGTCGGGGAACGGGCCCTGGCTGCCTGCGGCGGTCCGGGGGCAGTGGTGGTCCGGGTTCAGTGGTGGATGAGCGGTGCCTTCAACGGCAGTGCCTCGTCCGCGGTGCGCGGTTCGCGTCGTTCCTGCTGGTTGAGGCGGTGGCGCAGGAGTGAGGAGCGGCGGTAGACCTCCTTGCGGGCGCGCATCATGCGGCCCAGTGGACGGTGCGCGGCCGTCACCCGCCACGGCGTGAAGGACAGCGCGTCCATCCGCCGGAGGTTCTCCGCCCCGGAGATGTCCTGCTGAGGCAGACGGAGCTTGGCCACGGTGACGTACGGGGACAGCTCTTCGGGCCATTCGACGGTCACGTCCTCCACCGGCATGCGCTCCAGGTCGACGCAGAGCTGGACCTGCAGGTCGAAGGTGTACGGCCGCTTGCCGAGCTCGGCCGCCAGGGCCGGGCGGAAGACCTCCGCCGCGGACGTGACGTCCATGCGCCGCTCGGCCACGATGGCCGCGCACGCCGGGTCCGGGGCGATGCGCACCTTGGCGATGTAGTCGCCGTGCCGCACCGCGGCCATCGTGGTGTAGGTCGACAGCAGCAGGTTCACCAACGGGCGCTGCGACACCCGGAGGAAGGCCAGGAACTCCTCCCAGGCCCAGTCGTCCTCCGCCAGCGTGCCCTTCCCCGTCACGTAGTCGCGGTAGAAGCGGTGCCGGCCGCGCGCACCCTCGGCCATGTAGGCGTTCGCGTCGAGGAACAGCTCCTGGATGAACAGGTAGTGCCGCAGTGTGTTGCAGAAGAACACCGGAGCGTTGATCGTGTTGTAGTCGAACGTCCGGGTGTCGGGTTCGTCGTCCAGCAGCGTCGGCCCGTCGACGTCGAACATCTTCAGCCCCAGCCCCGTGGCCCGCCCGAGGCGCGCATCCGCTCCGGCGTGCGGAGAGCCGTTGGAGAACCGCAGTACCGCGTCGTGCCGGCCGGGCACGGCATAGATGCCCTGGGCGTACTCCTCGGGCAGCCCGTCCAGGATCTGCACTTCTCCCCGGACCAGCCCGTACCCCTTGGCGTGCGCGTCGCGCACCGCCTGGCCGGTGCCCTCCGCGGCCACCGAGCCGGTGATGTAGTGCTCCATCCGCGCGATGATCGTCTGGAGGTTCGCGTCGAAACCCGGCTCCTCGACCTCTACGTCCGGCGTGTAAGGGATGAACCGCGGCGACATCTCGACCATCTTCTTCCGCACCCGCCACCAGTGGCAGACGGCGCCTCGCCGACCCTCGGGAACGGCCGGCAGAACCGCCTTCCTCCACCTCCACCGTAGGCGCGCCCGCTGCCCGACCGCGCGCCGAACCGCCCGCGGCGGCTCCCCAGGCGCCGGCTCCTCACCCGTTCGACGCCCGGTGGCGCGCCACCCCACCGCCCTCCGCCGACGATGAGCGAGGGACCACGCGATGTGCAGCCCGGTCGAACCGCGCCTGGTCCGCCGGAGCCGGCTGACGCAGCGCAGGCTCCGGCCGCTCGTACCCCATCCGTCCGGAGGCCCCCGTGGGACACGCCGTGGGCGACGTACTCGGCTTGGCCGCCGGCGTCGCAGTCAGCCCGCTGCCCATCGTCGCGATCATCCTCATCCTGGCCACCCCGCGCGGACGCCTCAACGGCCCGCTCTTCGCCCTCGGCTGGCTCCTGGGGCTGGCGGCACTGGGAGTGATCATGCTGGCCGTGGGCGGCTCCGGCGGCGCCCACGGCCACAAGCAGCCCGCCACCTGGGTGGGAGCCCTCAAACTCGCCCTCGGCCTGCTCCTGGTCCTGTTCGGCGCCCGGCAATGGCGCCACCGCCCCACCGACCCCTCCCAGGCACAGCTCCCGAAGTGGATGGCCGCGATCGACCGCTTCACCCCACCCAAGATCCTCGGACTCGGCGCGGCGCTGTCGGCGGCCAACGCCAAGAACGCCCCGCTCACCCTCGCCGCAGGCGCGTCGATCAGCTCGGCCGGAATCCCCGTGGCCCAGCAGGTCGGGGCACTCGCCGTCTTCGTGCTCGTCGCCTCGGTCGGTGTCCTCGCTCCGCTGGCCGTCTACCTGTTCATGGGCGAGCGGGCCCAGCGCGTGCTCGGCAACTGGCGAAACTGGGCGGCACAGCACAACACCGTCGTGATGGCCGTCCTCTTCTTCGTCCTCGGCCTCAAACTGCTCGGCGACGGCATCAGCATCCTCGCGTCCTGAGTGCGTCGGGGAGCCCCTGTCCGCGACACCGGCTTCGCCGAGTGCGCCTCCCCTGGCGCTCCTCGGCGCCGGACGGTCACGGACCGGACGTCACACGACCACGCCTGGGCGCTGCCCCGTGCGCCCACCGGGTTGTACGGTGACCCGCATGACGCGGCGAGAGCACGACCAGGAGGCGCGGGAGGCGCAGAGCCCCCAGGCATCAGACGGTGCCCCGGCCCACCTGCGGATCGACTGGAAGCTGGACCGCGACGACATCGACGACGGCGGCATCGACGGGCCGCCGCTCACCTACAAGGGCGTTCCGTTCACCGGCGAGGTGGTGGAAGCCATCGGTGATCAGCTGCTGTATCAGGACTTCTACGTCGACGGCTACGCGCACGGGCCGACCCGCTCGTTCTGGGCCGACGGACCGTTGATGTCCGAGGGCCTCATGATATGGGGCCGGTGCAACGGCGTGTTCCGCTCCTGGAACCACGAGGGCACCCTGGCCGGGGAGCAGGTCTTCGACGCCGAGGGCGACTTGATCGAGGTCCGCGGGAAGCCGCGCTAGAGCTCGCCGGCCGGGTGGTCGATCCGTTCCGGGAAGGGGGCTTCGGGGTTCGGGGCGACCATGAAGGCCGGAGTCGTACCGGACATGCTGAGGTATCCGTTGATGCTCTGCCTGACGCCGAACCCGTATCCGTCGGGGCTGCGCGCGAACCCGTGAAGCGGCGGCGAATCCCTGAAGGTCCGCGTCGTCCAACCCCGTTCGCTCCAGACACACAGTGGCCAGAGCCGATCCGCACCGCCGCAACCGTCACGTCCGGATACGTGCTGTGCTACGAGTGCGACGGCCTGGGGCGATGCCCCGGGTGCGGGGGCCGCGGCTGGGTGCCGGACGAGACGCACGGCCGGAAGAACTGCCGTGCATGCCACCGGACCCGCGTCTGCCTGATCTGCCGGGGCGCGGCCGAGCTCCCCGTCTCCGACCTGTCCTCGTACCAACGCGGCTACTACCCCGAGTTGGACCGGTAGAGGGGCTGCCCTCGGCGGCGCGGGCCTCCTCGTCAGTCCTGGAGGTCGCCGAGCCAGCGCAAGGCTCTCAGGCCGGGCAGGAAGCAGTACTCACCGCCCCGGGTGACGACGAACCGGGGCAAGGGGGCAAGGCGCCGCCGCAGTGGCCGCCGGGGGATCGTGTAGCCGGCTTCCCCGTCGGCGGCTCCGACGACGGGGTCCCTTGTGCTGCCGGCCCCGAAGAAGACTCCGTCGTTCATCCATTCCGACTGGACGAACTCGAACTGCCGCCCCAGGTGCGCGCCGACGAACGCGAACATCAGGCCGCGCTCCGCCCCGTCGTCCTCCAGGACCCCTTCGGGCAGCGGTGGGCCGTAGACCGCGCCGCGCCGGATCATGCGGTGCAGCCGCACCTCTCCCGCCACCGAGGCGTCGCGGGGGTTGGCCCTGCGGATGTGACAGCCGCTCGGAGTGGTGAAACCCAGTGGATCATCCTGTTCGTACCGGAAGGAATTGCGCCGGGACGGGTCGGCACCGAGTTCGGGGTCGTCGCGCTCCGGGGCGAGTGCCAGGGGAGCTCCGCTGCGCCAGCGGCCCATGATCTTCGCCGCGATCAGTTCCTCGTCCTGGGGGTCGGCTGCGTTGTCCCGCAGATAGCCTCTGAACTCGGCGACTTTCTGGTGGAGCTTGCGGAAGACCGCGTAACTGCCGTTGCGACCCAGCACGGTCGGTTGCGGTGTCTGTGCGCCGCCGATCTCGTCCGGATATCCGAGGACGAACTCGCCGGCTTTCAGGGGAACTTCCAGCTGATTGGAGCCGGGAATGCCGCTGCCTTCGACGGCCGGGTGGCTGACGCCGTCGCGATAGCCGAAATGCTCGGTCTCGGTGGGCAGGGCGTGACAGTCCTGCCGCCAGATCGCCGTCACGCCGGGCAGGCGGTCGTAGGCGGACCGGGCACGCTCCACCGCGGCCTCCAGGAGCAGCGAATCGGGCGCCACCGCTGCGATCACCACATGGACGTCGCGGGTACCGAGAGGTGTCTCCCAGTGCTCCGGACCGCTCTCACCGACATCACCGAGCTCCTTGGCCCGGGCGGTCATTCCCTGGCGGAATTCCCATGCGAAGGTGTCCAACGACGAACGCGGCACGCCGAGCGCCGCCAACCCGGCGTAGGTGACGGCGACGCTCACCCAGGTTTCCCCGAGCGGACTCTCCGGGTCCGCGACGGAGGTCACGGTTCCGCTGAGCCTTCGCATCAACTCCCGTCCGCCGGCCCGGTCATCGATGCGGAAGACCAGATACGTCGCCGCGTAGGGCGTCGGCCGCGGGCTCAGGACTCCCCGCTGGATGTCGTCGAGTTCCAGTTCCACTGTGGTGGGCGCGCTCACTGCCGGCCTCCTTGCGGGATCGTCACGACACGAGGTTCCGCCAGAAATTCCGCAGGCTGTCGTCGGCGCCGAAAAGCGTGCTGAAGATCGTCGAGTCGGCAAGGAGTACGTTGCCGGCCCGGTCGCCGCCGGGTGGCATCCACAGGAACATGTTGAACTCGCTGTTGCCTTCCTCGGTGAACGGGTGCGGCCGGGACGTGTCGATGGGTTGCCGCGCCAGCACATGGATCGCCTTCGGCTCTTCCGTTGTCACGGCGTAATGCGGCAGATGCATGTGGAAGTTGAAATTCGTGACCCCGCGCAGCCAGCCCTTCGCATCCAGGTCGCCGATGGTCGACAGGGGCGCGATCCGGTCGTCCGCGCCGACGGCGGGGCGCAGTCCGTAACGGTTGACGACCGGCACGCCCAGGCCCGTCATCAAGTCCCTGACATAGGTGGCGAATCGCTGCTGGCGTGGCACGAGGGGATCACCGTGATGGCGGTACTCCATGTCCCGCACGGAGGGATCGTCCGACGCGCCGACGTCGTGGTGGGGCCCCAGGACGAGGCAGGCGTCCTCCCGTGCGAGGAAGGCCCGCAGCGCCTCGACCTCCCCCGGCTGTGCCACCTGTCCCGTGATCACGTGATCCAGTCCGAAGACGAAAAGGACGTCGGTGTCCGCGAGTACCCGTTCATCCAGCGGTGTGCGGAATCCGGCCTGGTCGATGCGCTGATACACGGGGACGGGGTGCCCGGTGACCTCCTCGACGAAATCCTGGAACGGCTCCCAGGCCCAGAAGAACAACTCCAGTGACCCCGCGATGCCCTGCTGGAACCGATACGGGTCGGACCATTTCGGGTCCTCGTAGGCCGGCCACGCCACCCGCCTGACCTCCGTCATGGTGGAAAAGCGATTGTCCAGATCGGCCGCGCTCCGGCCCGCCTCGGCCGGATAACTCCACGAGACGTAGATGCTCACGCGCCGCCCGCCCGGCGTGTACGCCCGCGGAACATGCCTCTGGTTGTACGTGCGCGCGGTCCTGGCCTCACTCATCCCGGTCGCCTCCGATCAGCGGCGTGACTGTGCACGCGGTTCGACTCCGCGGAAAACCGCCGCACCCTCACTGCATCTGGTCGAGCATCTCGGAAAGAGCGTTCTTGATGCGCAGGGCCTTCTTGATCTCGTCCGCCGCCACATACGGATACTCTCCGTATTCGATGAAGCTCGGACAGTGGTGCGCACGCACGAACCTGACGAACGCCTCCGGGTTGGTCCGCCAGTCCTCGGGAAAGCCTTCGAGGTGCTCGAACGCCGTACTCACTCCGGCTCTTGAGAACAACGCGATGGCGTCCTCGGTGTACTTGTCGAAGTCGGTGTCGAAGATGCCCTGGTACATGAAGCGCGTGTCGTCGTCGAAGAGCACCCAGCGCAGATAGTGCAACTTGAGCGGCGCAAGAAGGTAGGGATCCTTCTCAAGCGCCTTCGCCAGCGTGAGGCCGTACTCCCGTATCGCGTCGGCGTGACCGGGTTTGACCCGTGCGACGACGGTGAACCCGTAACACGCCGGGGTCTTGGGGAATATCGGGCCGTACTTCCCCTGCTCCAGATGATCGGTCCCCTTGGGGAAGACAGCCGCCTGAGGCTTGATCTCCATCTCCGGCCCTCCCTCTGCCTAAGGTTCCGGACCTCCCCATATCGCCTTCATCGTTCCATGTAACCGCTCGCTCCGCCCGGCGGCCGAGGGGCCGCGACTGCCGGTCACGACAACGGGACAGGTCCCGCCGAAGGACATGCGAGAAGCGATCGAGCGGGCCCGGATCCCGTGTCGGGTGACGCCGTGGAACTTCGTGACGGCGGCCCGGTCCACAGACCGCCGCCGCCTGCTCCACCGTGCGCACCACCGGTAGACTGACCTCTGATGCCGAAAAGCCGCCAAGCGCCGACGGAGCCCTCCGAGCCGCGGGACATGCCTGGCAGAGCCGGGTGGATGCCGCACGGCTACTCGTTGGCCCCCCACACCCACGAGACGGGGCAACTCGTCTACGCAGCCGCTGGAACGCTGGCCACCGCAACGGTGCGCGGCACCTGGGTGGCCCCGGCCAACCGCGTGACGTGGACACCGCCCGGCTTCGCCCACTCCCACCGCTTCTACGGCCGTACCGACGCGCGCCTGCTGACCGTACCGGTCGAGCTGTGTGGCGAACTCCTGGCGCACCCCAGCGTGTTCGCGGTCGGCCCGCTGCTGCGCGAGGCGGTCCTGGCCCTGACCGGCGGCCGGCCCGAGATCCGTCCCGGCGCCCACCGGCGACTGCTCACCGTGGTCATCGACGAGCTGTCCGACACCCCCGAACTCTCCCTGCACCTGCCCGAGGCGGCCGATGACCGGCTCCGCGCCGTCACCGACCTCCTGCACGCCGATCCCGCCCGGCCCGCGACCCTGGCCGAGCTCGGACGCGTCGCGGGAGCCGGCGAGCGCACCCTGAGCCGCCTGTTCCACAGCGAGTTCGGTATGAGCTTCCACCGGTGGCGCACCATCCTGCGCATCCACCACGCGCTGGCCCATCTGACGGGCGGCATGTCGGTGACGGATACCGCGATGGCGTGCGGGTGGTCGAACCCGTCGAGCTTCATCGATGCCTTCAACGACGTCGTGGGCCAAACCCCGGGCAGCTACCAGGCGGAGCTGCGCAACAGCCCTGCGGCGCCGTAGCGGCCGCGCCGGAGGGGCCCCGCGCACCGAGCCCACCATGTTGGCGGGTTTCCGGCATCGCGTGTCCATTCACCGGTTGGTTGCGGCTGAGGCCGGGTTCCACAGTGGTGTCAGTACGCCGCGCCAACCGGGCGGCACGGCCGTTGACGCTCTGGCGCGGCCAACCCCGCTTTCTGCAAGGAGGTTGGAAACCATGACCGAAACCGGCAAGGACACGACCGTCGCGATCGTAGGGGGCGGAGTCGCTGGACTCGCGCTGGGAAACTTCCTCTTGCGGAAGGGGATCGGGTGCATCGTCCTCGAAAAGCACAGCCGTCAGTACGTGGAGCAGCGGCAGAGGGCCGGGGCTCTCGATGCCGGCGGCGTCCGCGTGCTGAACGCGTGGGGGGTGGGCGAGGCCGTGGAGGGCTACCCCCGCGGTGACTCCGACTCGGGTCTGCCGCTGCTGTTAGACGGAGAAATGCGGCAGTGGAGGAGAGACGATGACGGCGAGGACGATGGCGACGGGGTGTTCTGCCCGCAGCAGATCCTCGTCCGCAACCTGATCAGGCTCTTCCTGCGCGAGGGCGGCGACCTGCGCTTCGAGGCGCAGGACATGTCGCTGCACGACATCGACACCGAGCGGCCGCTGGTTCGCTACCGGGACGCCGACGGCTCGGCGCAGACGGTCACGTGCGATCTCGTCGCCGGCGGTGACGGTTACCGCGGCGTCAGCAGGACGGCCATCCCCGAGGATGTCCTCACCTGCTCCACCTACGAGTTCGGCTACGCCTGGCTGACCGTGATGACGGAGGTGCCGGCGGACCCCCCGGCCGTACTGGCCGTGCACTCGCGCGGTTTCGCCGCGCAGATCACGCGCGGCCCGGACGCGAGCCGCGTCTACCTGCAGTGCCCGCTCACCGACACCGTCGAGCAGTGGCCCGACGAGCGCGTCTGGAGCGAACTGGAGGCCCGCTTCGGCGCGCCCGTGCAGCCCAGGGGCCCGATCAGGAGCAAGCAGGTCGTGCCGCTGCGCGGAGTGGTCTTCAGTCCCATGAGCCACGGTCGGCTCCACCTTCTCGGGGACGCGGCCCACCTCATCTCTCCGATGAGCGCGGAAGGGATGAGTCTCGCCCTTCACGACGCCGATATGCTCGCCCGCGCGGTCGTCCAGCAGGTCGAGAAGGACGATCCGAGCCTGCTCGACGGCTACTCCGACGCCTGTCTGGACCACACATGGAAACGCCAGGCATCCGCAGTCCGGCTGACCCGGACCATGCACGACTCCGGTGACCCCACCTACGAAGGGGAGTTCCGCAGGCAGATCGCCCGGAAGAACCTGGAAACCATGCTGGAGCCGACAGCGCGTCTCCGCGAAGCCAGGTCGGCCACGGCTTGAGGCAGGCGATGGTGACCGGGGCTCGGGTGCGGCGGACGCGTTTGTCGTAGCGGGTGGCCAGGGCCTTGTCGTGCTTGCGGCGGTTGCGGCGGCGTTCGACGTGGGTGGCGTTTCCGAAGCCGCGGATGCCGGTCGGTGCGGTGAACTCAGTCGGTTCGTCGGGCAGTTCGCGGGATTCTGGGGCAGCCAGGTCGGGTTCCGGTCAGCCCGGTCGGTGGCGGAGCAGGGTGGCCCGCAGCTCGTTCTCGGTGATCTGCTCAGCGGGGCGGTGGAGCGTCCAGCGATGGGCCTCGCCGTCCATGGGCAGCACCTCGACGACGGTTTCCAGCGGTGGGTAGCCGGCTTCGCCACAGACGAGTTGGCGGAATTTGACGGCAGTGTCGTCGTCCAGGCCGAGCAGGGCGCGTACAGCGTCCTTCAGTTCGCGGAGGTGGGGGCTCGGCCAGGCGATGCCTGGGCGCGGTTCCAGGTACATGGGGGTACTCCTTGGTTCCGGAGTTCAGTTCGTTGGCGTGCGGGTGGCGGCCCAGTCGGGTGCCCTGACGGGCGGTCGGGCGGCGCGGGGTTGCCTGGCCGCGGTCACCTGCCAGACGGCGAGGAGCAGCAGCGTGCCGGTTTCGGCGAGGAGGCTGAGGACGGCCTGCGGCTCGGGCTGCAGACCGTGCTCGGTGAATCCGAACACGCCTACGGTGCGCGAGGCGGCGAAGCCGCCCAGGGCGCCGAGCGCGACCCCTGCCGCGGCGGTCCGCAGCAGCAGGGGCGGCGTCCCGACCAGCAGCAGGACGGCGAGGGCGAAGGAAGCACTGGCCTGGAGCAGGAACAGTGGGCCGATGATGTGGATGAAGCGGTACTCGCCGACGTAGAGCTGGGCGTGTATGTATCCGCCGGCAGCGAGGGTTGCGGCGGTCGCCGACCGCAGGGTGGGGACGAGGAGTCTTCGGGTGTTCATGCCAGCCTCTGATCCTTGATGGCCAGTTCGCGGTCGCCTTGGCGGTAGCCGACGCTGCGGATGCCGAGTGCGTCCTTGAGCTGCCGGGCGGGGACGACCTGCGGGGTGGGGGCGGGGGCGCGGCCCGGTTTGGGCAGGGGGTAGGCGGTGGTGGTGGCGGAGTGGAAGGTGATGTTGCCGTCCGTCTTGGTGAACAGCTGGTGGACGTGTCCGTTGAGACAGGTCACGGAGGAGAAGCGGCGCAGGAGGGCGATGACCTTGAGGGCGTCGTCGGTGCTCCAGCCCCACTTCGGGTACATGGCGAACAGCGGGATGTGGCTGAAGACCACGATGGGGGTGTCCGACGACAGCCCGGCGATGTCCTTGCGAACGAAGTCGATCTGTTCGTTGCCGAGGTGGCCGAGCTTCTCCAGGCTCAGGGTGTTGACCAGGGCGATGACGTGCACGCCGTGGGTGTCGAAGCTGTACCAGCCGTCGCCGAGCGTGCCCGCGCCGAAGGTCCGCCGGTAGGCGCGGCCGGCGTCGCCGATGGAGTCGTGCTCGCCCGGCACGGTGAAGATGCGGTCCGTCTTCATTCCGGCCATCAGCTGCTTGACCTGGTCGAACTGCCCGGCCGTGGACAGGTGCGTCAGGTCGCCGCTGTGCATGACGAAGTCCGGTCTGAATCCGAGCGAGTTGACCCGGTTGACCGCTGCGGTGAACGAGCCGACCACGTCCGTGTTCGCCGGGCCCTGGAATCCGATATGGCTGTCGGAGACCTGCACGAACCGCAGCGCGCCGCTGCCGGCCGCAGCGACCGCGGTGTTGGCGTCCTGGGAGTCCGCGATGTGACTGATCACCTCGCCACTGGCCACGGTCAGCACCACCGCGCCGCCGAACCACCCCGCGTGCCGCAGGAGTTGGCGCCGATTCATACCGAATTCGGTGTCGGGCCGACCGGTGTCTTCGGCCGATGCCCCGTCGTGACTGTCGTAGTAGTCGGACATCACGTCACCTCCACGGTGGCGGTCATGAACGGATGGATGGTGCAGAGGTAGGCATAGGTGCCGGGCTTGGTGAACGTGTAGCTGTAGGTGGCGTGGGTGGCCAGGGCGGCCGAGTGCAGCGGGCCGCCCGATCCGGCGCTGGTGACGGTGTGGGCGTCGGTGTCCTGATTGGTCCAGGTCACCGTCGTACCCGCTTTGACCTTCAGCGTGGCCGGGGAGAAGGCGAAGTTCTTGATCGCCACGGCGGTCCCGGTCACCGGTGCGGCCGGCGCGCCCGTACTTGAGGGACCCGCGGGCATGCTCATGCCGGGCATCGACGAGCCGCCGGAGGCGGAGCCCGCCGTGTTCCCCGACCCCTTGGCTCCGGGCATGCCTGCCGTCTGCTGCTGACCCGGACCGGGCGTGATGGCGCCGGCTCCGGTGGACGAGGAACCCGACGACTGGCCGCATGAACTGAGGAGCCCCAGCGCGCCGACAGTGGCGATGGCGGCGACGGCCAGCCCGGCCGCGGTCCGTGATCGACGGCCTGGTGTGCGGAAGTTCAGGTACATGGTGTCTGTTCCTCACTGATCAGATGGAGACGGGGACTGCTCGCAAGGCGGCTCTTGTCCGGCTCCACGGACGGCGGGGTTCGCACGGTTCGAAAGAAATGCACTTTTTGTGAGACCCGTTCTTGTCGCCGCGGATCAGCCGGCCTCTCCTGGGGGCCACACACGCCTGGTCCCGGCCGCACACGCCTGGTCCCGGCCGCACGCGCCTGGTCCCGGCCGCACGCGCTTGGCCCTGCCGGCGCCGCAAGGCCCGGCGGGGACGCACCACCCGCGGCACTCACAGAGCGTCGCGGGTGCCATGCCGTGCGTTACAGGACAAAGCGGTACATCTGAGCGATGATCGACTTATGCCCTGGAGTTCCCGAAAACGTGGTCGAAGGACCGATCCGGATCGCTCCGCGCACCGTGTCTCTGATAAAGGGACCCTTTCGACCGCAGACGAGGAACTGCTGCGCACTCTGTACGCGGAGCACGCAGGAGCCCTGTTCCACTACGTGCTGCGACTGACCTCAGGAGATCGGCAATGGGCGGAGGATGTGGTGCAGGAGACGATGCTGCGAGCGTGGCAGCATCCGGCCGCGTTCGATCCCGCACGCGGCCCGGCCCGGGCATGGCTGTGCACGGTCGCCCGGCACCTGGTCATCGACGCCCACCGGGCCCGGCAGGCCAGGCCGGCCGAGGCCGACGGGGAGGTGCTGGAGCGACTCGCCGAGCAGAAGCCCGGCGAGGACGAGATCGAGCAGGCACTGCAGAGCTGGGCGGTCGCCGAAGCGGTCCGGTCGCTGTCCCCCGACCACCGCGCCGTCCTGCTGGAGACCTACTACCGAGGCCGGACCATGGTGGAGGCCGCGCAGGTACTGGGCATCCCGGTGGGCACCGTGAAGTCGCGGACGTACTACGCCCTGCACGCCCTGCGGCTGGCACTGCAGGAACGGGGGATCGAGCCATGACCGCGGCGGGCAGGAGGTGGCGACCATGAGCGCGGACCACGACGCCCTCCGGCTGGCGCTGGGAGGATACGTCCTGAGCACACTGCCCCCAGCGGAAATGGAACAGGTACGCGCCCACCTCGCGGAATGCGCCGAATGCCGGGCCGAACACACCCGGCTGGCGGGTTTTCCCGCGCTGCTGGCCACCGTGACCGAAGCCGAAGCCTCAGGCCGGACGGTACCGACCGCCGACGGGGACCTGGCCGACCGGCTGGTGGCACGCGCAGCCGAAGGCGCACAGGGCCCCCCGCCCGAACGGCCCGCCACGCCCGAGGTGTCGCAGGTGCCGGCGGGGGGTGTGCTGGAGAAGCTGCTCCAGCAGGCCGCGTCCCGACGCCGCAGGACCTGGCGGCTGCAACTGGCCGGCGCCGCCGCCTCGCTGACGCTCGCCGCGGCAGCAGCCGGCGGCACCTGGCTGGCGGCCGTCGGATCCGTGGGCAGTCAGGCGACGCCCCCCGGGCCGACCGCGCCGGCTGCCTGGCGCACCTTCACCGGAAGCGATCCCACCACCGGCGTCTCCGCCTCGGTGAAGGTCTCCCCCTCTGCCTGGGGCAGTACCGTGCAGGTCTCCGCCAAGGGAGCACCCGCCGGAATCACCTGCCGACTGCAGGCGATCGGGCCCGGCGGAGCCAGGACGGACGTCGCCAGCTGGCGGGCCGGCACATACCCTCCCGGCACCACGATCCCAGGAGCGGTTGCCATGTCCCCGGGAGCCATCCAGCACTTCGAGATCCACGCAGGCAACGGTCAGAAGCTGGTCACCATCCGGGCGTGACGCGACCACGGGCGTCGGGTGCGAGACAGCCGTCGAGCAGGCTTGTACTCGTGACATCGGCTGCACAGGCACGCTCGTGACCACCGTCGCCGACCGATGCCACCGCGCCGCACGACTCCGGGACCGGCGAGATCGCCCGCCAAGGGCACCCGGCCGATAACCGCCCCACGACGGCCGCTGCCGCCCTGGCCCTTCCCGCAGCGCGCCAACGGTTTCGGGGCGCCGGTCCCCCTCACCCCTGCCCCAACCAATGGGCCCAGCCCCCGGCCGACTTGATGCGCGAGTGCGCCGACGGGGCGTCCCCTCCCCATCCGAGTCGCCGGTGCCTGGTCGAGCCGCGTACGGCATCGAAATCCGACAGAGACGAGTGGGTCCAGCCAGGCCGAGACAGGGGCATGGCCCACAAGAAGTCGAACGCCGCGGCTCGCAAGAAGTCGAACAAAAGGGGCGAATTACTCGAACCGTTCGACGTGCCTCATCCGTGGAACTCAGTGAGCGCGCCCATTCAGGACCCCGCCCACCGACCGCCCCGAAGTCATCGGCGGTCTCCCCCGTTCCAGCCTCCGCACATCCACGGAAGAGCCAGAAGACCATGTTTGTGACCGATTCCCCCAGCCCGAGTTCGCTGCTCGGCCGGCCCTGCCGCCACCAGGCGCTGCTCACCCTGCCCGCGCAGGAGGCGCACGTCTCCGCCGCTCGTCACTTCACGGCCGACCTGCTGGAGACCTGGAGCGTGCCCGCAAGCGAGCGGGACTCCGCCGTTCTCATCGTCGACGAACTCGCCGCCAACGCCGCGCAGTACGGCCGCGAGCGCATGACCCTGCTGCTCGTCCTCGACCACGGCACTCTGCACATTGTGGTCACCGACTCCGGCACGACCGTGGAGCGGCATCGCCCCGACGTCGCCCCCGACGAACACGGCCGCGGCACCGGCATCGTCCAGTACCTCGCCCAGTCGACCGAGGTCCACCAGACAGGCGGCGGCCGCGAGGTCCGCGCCTGTCTGAGGTGCTCGTCATGACCGGGCCGGACGTTCCGCACGAGCCGAGACCCCGACCACGACACGGCGCCGTGTCGACGCTCCGGCGCCAACCCCTACGCACCGGTGGAGGTGTGAGCGTGAACGTCACCCCGAACAGCGGCGAGACCATCAGCGCCCCGCCCCCGCACGAGGCGTACGCGAATGCGCCGGACCTGCGCCGCGAAATACACCAAGTGCTCGCGCTCGGGGCCGAACGCGACGGCCGCCGGGCCAGGCCCGTCACCGACCCCCCGGTCGATGCGGCGGCCGCCGAACGCGCCTGGCGGCTGCGCCGGGCCGCCCTCATGGACCGGATGGCCCTGGACGACCCCGGCCCCGGCCCGGTCGCGGCCGCCGAGGCAACCGCCGAACAACTCGTCCTGCACGACCGCCGCCATCCCGACCTGGTGGCCGGCCCGCACCACCCCGACACGATCACGCTCGCCCCCGGCCACCGCCACTACGTCCGCCAGGAGTACGCCGCCTGGACGGCCGCCGGGCGCCCCGGGATCTGAACCGACCCCGACCCGACCGGAAGAAGGAGCCATGACCCGCAAGGACATCGACACCCGGCACGCCCCCGCGGCAGCCGGCCAACTCCACTCGCGTCGCCTGCCATGCCCGACAGCCGCACATCGACATCGCGCCGGTCGGCGACAGCAACGGTCACTCCAGGGAACGCCGATGAACGCACCGTGGCCGAACGCGAAGATCCATCGGCTGTTCCGGTCGCCGGAACGTGGTTGCTCCCAGGCACCCGGGTACGGGACCGCGGGTGCTCTCCCTCCCACCGCTGCCGCACGGGAACAAGCGGCACGGATCGCCAAGGCAGACATGAAGACCCACGCGTTCGAAGGGGTGATCTGACGATGTTGCGCAATGCGCTGGAGCCCTGGCACCTGCTGATCCTGGTCACCGTGGTGGTTTTGATCTTCGGCTCGAAGAAGCTGCCCGACACGGCCCGGGCGCTGGGCAAGTCGATGCGGATCCTCAAGAGCGAGACCAGAGCCATGAAGGACGACGGCACCTCAGACGAGCCACGCTCCGAGCCCGAGCCCCAGCCCGCACCGAGGCCGGTGCCGGGACCGGGACCGGGACCGCGTCCGGGTGACGGAGACGATCAAGTACCAACGCAGGGCCGGTAGTTTCCGGTCCGCCGCACGAGATGAGGACGTGCCGTGCCCCAGTCGGCCCCCAACAAGGAGAAGGACGCCGAGAGGCGGATGCCGCTCGCGGAGCACCTTCGTGAGCTCCGCAAGCGGCTCGCCAAGGCCGTCCTCGCCATCCTGGTCATCACGATCGCCGCGGCCTTCCACTACAAGGGCATCGTCAACTTCTTCACCAGACCGGTGCTGGACTCGGTCGGCTGCCCGACGTCCTTCGCCGATCTGGCCAGGCAGACCTCGGACACCACCTGCGCGCGGATCACGATCAGCGGCCTGCTCACGCCCTTCACCCTGGCGCTGAAGGTTTCCCTGATGGCCGGCGTCGTACTGGCCTCACCGGTATGGCTGTACCAGCTGTGGGCGTTCGTCGCACCCGGCCTGCACAAGCACGAGCGGAAATACGCCTACGCGTTCGTCGGCGCGGGCGTCCCGCTGTTCTTCGGCGGCGCCTTCTTCGCCTACAAGGTGCTGCCCAAGACCGCGAAGGTGTTGATCGGCTTCACTCCGCACGGGGTGGACAACCTGCTGCCGCTGGACGATCTGCTCGACCTCGTCACCCGCATGGTGGTCGTCTTCGGTCTCTCCTTCGAGATGCCGCTGCTGCTGGTGATGCTGAACCTCACCGGAATGCTGTCCGGCCGGCGGATGCTCGGCTGGTGGCGCGCCATGGTCCTGGGGATCACGGTCTTTTCGGCTGTGGCGACACCGAGCACGGATCCGCTGACCATGCTGGCGTTGGCCGCGCCGATCTGGGGGCTCTACTTCGCCGCCGTCGCCTTCTCGCTTCTCCGTGACCGGCGCAGGGCCCGAAGAGCGGCGGCGGGACCCGGCGACGACGAGGTCTCCGACCTCGACCTCACGCCGCAGGACATCGGCGCAGTGGCATCGGTGTCCGCCGGCCAGGCCCTGCCCGCGCGGCCGGACGCGGACCAGGACATGTACTTTCCCAAAGGGAAAGAAGGTGGTACTTTCCCCACGGGAAAGAGCCTGGAAGACGGGACGAACGGGGACCCTCATGACCGCCTACGATGCGCAGGCCGCGCTCGACGCCATACACCACCGCCAGCAGCAGACCCGTGACGAGTACGTGCGCCACGCCTCCTCCGGCACCTACGGACTCGTCGCGGCGCTGTCCGTGTTCGCCACGGGATCGTCCATCGATCTGCCGAGCCCCTGGAGCCTCATCGCCAGGCTGGTGGGCGGCGGCCTGATCGTGGGCGGGTTGGTCGTGCAGTACCGCCAGGCACGCGTGCACAAGAAGACCTCCCTCGCGGGGGCGCTGTTCACCCTGTGGGTGGCGGCAGTCGTCATCGTGGTGTTCGTCGCGTCAGTGATCGCCGCCCGCTTGGCCCACCTGCCGATTCCTTCCGTGCCCGCCGCGGCTGTCGCCGCCGTGGCAACGCTGGTGGCCACCTACGCGACCCGCCCCATCGTCAAGCGGATCGCCAAGAAGGACGACCAGGGCTGATGGACCCGGACTTCGACGAATTCCTGCACGTGCAGGCCCGGTTGTCCATCGTCGCGCTGCTGGCCCCGGCCGACTGGGTGGCGTTCGCTTTCGTCCGGGACACCGTCGACACCAGCGACTCCGCCCTGTCCAAGCAGACCACCGCGTTGGCGGACGCAGGCTACGTAGAGGTGCGCAAGACACGGAACCACACGGGCCGCCACACCCATCTCCGGCTCACCGCACACGGACGCCAGGCATTCCAGCGGCACGCCTCCGCCCTGGAAAGGATCGTGGCGGCAGCGCGCGCCGCGGATCCGGCACCTGAGCCCGGGTGACCGACGCGACCACGACCGCAGCTTCCCGGGCCGCCGAGGTGGAGACCGCCCGCGCGGCACGGCCCCCAAGCCGGGCAGGGCGCCGACTACTGACTTCGGCTGGTCAGGGTGACGTTGGGATGTCGAGGGCGAGGCCGGTGCCCGTTATGAAGCCGTCGAGGGTGTCGGGCTGGTACTGGAGGCGTTTGAGTCGGTTGCGGACGAGGGCTTCGAGTCGGTCCAGGGCCATGACGGCGAGGTTGGTCAGGCTGCGTTTGACGTGGGCCCATACCCACTCGACGGGGTTCAGGTCGGGTGAGTAGGCGGGCAGCAGGAATACCGTCAGCCAGTCACGCTCGGCCACGAGGTCGCGCATCCTGCGGGAGACGTGGGTGTTCAGCCGGTCCCACACGAGCACGATCGGGGCCTTGACCAGCTGGTGGAATCCGTCGATCAGCGCGATGAAGTCCCGCTCGCCCATGCTGCGACGTGCGCTCTTGCCGGCGGGGTGGGTCCGAAGACGGTGACACAGCCGGGTCCGGGAACCCGGCCGCATCGCGATCAGCCCGGCCACCGACAGCCGCCCCGAACGCCGGCCGCTGACCGTCAACGACCGGAGTCACTCCGCGCCGGCCCCACGTCCGTCCCCGGGGCGGCCGTCGGGTGAAGCCGGCTTCGTCCTCGAAGCAGACGTAGCCCCGGCAGGCCGCCCGGATCCTTTTACCTCCGCCCAGGTCACCTCCCGCCACACGCTCACGGCCTGCTCG
>NZ_NNBP01000012.1 GCF_002803155.1 Streptomyces sp. CB02959 | reverse complement strand
CGGACCGGGACGGCGGGCTGGGGCGGCACCCCGGCCGCCGGGCCGGGCCGCTTCCCGGCGTCGGCTGCGGGGGCGTCCGCGCGCTCGGCGGTCATCGTCCGGCCCGCGTCGCGGTCAGGACGGGCGGTACGGCGAGCAGTTCCCGGTAGAGGTTCAGCACCGCGCCCGCCGTCCGCTGCACGTCATGGGCCATCCGTACGTGGTCCGCCAGCCGTTCGCCGAGTGCCGTCCGCCGGTCGGGGTCGGCCAGCAGGGCGGTGACGGCCCGGGCCAGCGCGGCCGGATCGCCCGGCGGCACCAGGCAGTCGTCCACGGCGTCGGCCGGCAGGCACTCCCGGGCCCCGCCGACGTCGCTGAGCACCACCGGCCGCCCGCAGGCCATCGCCTCCAGGGGGACCAGCGCCATCCCCTCCCACCGGGACGGCACCACCACAAGGTCCGCCGCCCGGTACCAGGCGGCGGCGCCTTCGGCGGCGCCGGCGAAGACCACCCCGGGCGGCGCGGCCCGCCCCAGCGCCGCCCGGTCCGGCCCGTCGCCGACCAGCGCCAGGCGGGCGCCCGGGACCGCCGCGGCCACCTCGGGCCAGGCCCGCAGCAGCGTCGACTGGCCCTTCTGCGGGCACAGCCGGGCCACGCACACCACCAGCGGCGCCCCGGCCGGCACGGTGTCGCGCAGCGCGGGCAGCGCCTCGCGCAACGCCGCCCGGGCGTCGTCGCCGGCGGGCGAGAACCGCCGCAGGTCCACGCCGTTGGGGATCACCACCCACCGGCCCGTCACCCCCGCGGTCGCCCCGCGCCGCCGCTGCGCCTCGCTCACGCACAGCACCCGGTCCGTCCAGCGCGCCGCGTACCGCTCCCAGATCCGCGCCGCCAGCCCGCCGACCGCCTCGAACGGCCAGCAGTGCGGCTGGTGGACGGTCGGGATCCGGCCGCGCAGCACCATCCGGGCGGTGTACCCGGCCCGGGGGCCGTGGGCGTGCACGAGGTGGGGGCCGGCGCGCCGGACCAGCCGGGTCAGCCGCCGGCGCCCGGACAGCGTCGTCCCGAGGGAGCCGCGGGCGGACCAGAGCACCACTTCGGCGCCCGCGACGGCGGCCTCGGCGTGCAGGGTGCCGCCGGGCGGCGCGGCCACCACCACCCGCAGTCCGGCCGCCACCTGGGACCGCACCAGGTCGGCGACGACCCGGGCGATCCCGCCGTCGACCGGCTGGGACACATGGAGGACCGTGAGCCGGTCCTGGGACGGCAGGTCTTGTGGCAGCACGCGCACTGCTCCCCTGATCACCGAGCTGTCAGAACTCCGCGAGAATTGCCGGTGCCCGCCGTTCAGTGCCGCAGATCGGCCTGGACGAAGAGTGCGCCGAGCAGATATCCCGCGTTTCGGGTGGTGAAGCGGAATGCCAGCCGATCGCTCCCGGAACGGAGCGCCGGCGTCAGGTCGAAGACCTCGGAACCAAAACCACGGGTGGTGCGGTAAACGGGTGCCCGGGGCGTTTTCTGACCAGAATTCGGCCCGGTCGGGTGAACCGACCGGTTCGCCTGATCGGCGGAATTGTGGAGTGCGACCGGGGTGATCCGATCGGCCCGGGCGGAGATTGTGTGCTGCTTTTCGTGCGTTCCGTGGTGGGCCACGACCCCGGCCCGTCCGTGCGCCCGCGCCGGAATGTGCAGCCCGGTCAGCTGCACCGCGAGCGCCCGGCGGTGCCCGCCCAGCGGCTCGAAGCCGTCCCACAGTGCCAGCCGCCGCAGCGGCTCCCTGGGGTTCTCGTAGGCGACGAACACCACCCAGCCGCCCAGGGCCCCGGCCCGCCCGCGCCCGGGGGCCGGCCGGGCCACCGCGTACCCGCCCGGGCCGCCGCGCCGCACCAGCGCGGTGACGTCCGCGGATGCCTGGTAGTCGACGGTCCGGCCGGTGGCGCGGCGCCCGATCGGGCCGTCCGCGCGCACCTCCTCGTACCGGCCGCGGGGCCCGGCCACCAGCACTTGCCCGGCGTCCCGGGCCGCCCCGGGCCCGCCGGTCCGCAGGTCGCCGCCCCAGTACAGCCGGGCGTAGCGCACCCGTGAGCCGGCCGGCAGCCACAGCCGGGCGCGGCCGGTCCGCGGGGGCGCGGGGCAGGACGGGCCGGCCGGCTCCGCCCGGCGCGCCGCCGGGCGGCAGGTCGCCAGGGAATGGGCGACCCGTGCGATACCGCCGTGCCCGGTGGTGTGGAAGCGCTCGGCGAAAGGAATTCGGGAGGATTCCCGGGGTGCCGGGGCAGCTACTGCCGAAGTCAGCGCGGCCGACAAAGCCAGGGCCGTGAGCGCGCATACGGTGCTGCGCTCGGTGCGGTCCATCGACTTCGGCATGTCATCCTCTCCGGCTGCAAATCAGTCAAACAGGAGAGCACTCTGGCAGAAATCATGTTGGAAATCGCGGCAGGCGCGCCGCGGTGTCCTCCTCGTTTCCGATCGGACGGGTACCAGCCAGACAGGCTAATGAATCCGCTTAAGTGGTAACACCCGCATCCCCAGTCCATATTGTTCGTTGTGTTCGATGCCCCATTCGTGAACTGAGAGGAGAATGGAATGAAGCGGTTCGCCAAGACCGCGGCGGTTGCCGCGGTCACCTCGGCGCTGGTGCTGGGCAGCGCGGGTCTCGCCTCCGCCGACGGCGGGCACCACGGCCGCAAGGGCCACCACGGTCGTTTCGACGAGGGCTTCAAGCGCCACGGTCGGAGCGGTGCCAAGGCGGTCGGCTTCGCCGCGCACTCGCCGGGTGTCCTCAGTGGCAACGTCATCCAGGTGCCGATCAACATGCCGATCAACGTGTGCGGCAACAGCGTCAGCCTGTTCACGCTGCTGAGCCCGGCGTTCGGGAACGTCTGCATCAACAAGTGACCCCACGCCGGTCCCCAGGGACATGCGGGCCGGCCCGGATCACGGCACACCAGGCGGACTGCCCACGGCCCCGGCCGCTGGGCGGTCCGCCGCCTTATCTCCCGCACCGGTCCTGACCAGCGGATACCGCTCAGCGGCGGCACGCCATACTGGGGGCATGGCGAGAAGCAGACGCGGGCGCGGCGGCCCGGAACCGGTCACCGGGACGGTCGGCGGCGGCGTCGCGGAACTGCGCCCCGACCGGGACCGGCCGCGCGGCTGGACGCTGCTGATCGACGGCGCCCCGCAGTCCCACGTCGACCTCGACGACCCGTCGTACCTGGAGTTCTCCTACCAGCGGCGGCTGGGCCACATCGCCGACCTGGCCGCCCCGCCCGGCGCCCCGCTGCGCGTCGTCCACCTCGGCGGCGGCGCCCTGACCCTGGCGCGGTACGTCGCCGCGACCCGGCCGCGGTCCACCCAGCAGGTCGTGGAGGTCGACGCCCCGCTGGTCCAACTCGTCCGGGAGCAGCTGCCGTTGGAGAGCACCTGGCGGATCCGCGTCCGCGGCGCGGACGCCCGTGCCGGGCTGGCCCGGATCCCGGACGGCTGGGCGGACCTGGTCATCGCCGACGTCTTCGCCGGGGCCCGTACGCCCGCGCATCTGACCAGCGTCGAATTCGTGGCGGAGGTGCGCCGGGCGCTGCGGCCCGGCGGCTGCTACGCGGCCAACCTCGCCGACGGGCCGCCGCTGGCGTTCCTGCGCGGCCAGATCGCCACCGTCCACACCGTCTTCCCCGAGCTGGCGCTGACCGCCGAGCCGGCCGTGCTGCGCGGCAAGCGGTTCGGCAACGCCGTGCTGCTCGCCGCCGACCGGGCCCTGCCGGTCGCCGAGCTGACCCGGCGGGCGGCCGGCGACCCGCACGCCGGCCGGGTCGAACACGGCCGGGCGCTCCTGGACTTCACCGGCGGCGCGACCCCGGTCACCGACGCCACCGCGGTCGCCTCACCGGCCCCGCCCGCCGGCGTCTTCACCTGACCGCGCCCGCCCACCGCATGGCCGACTCCCGCACTACGTCGCGTGGTTGCTGGTCTGCACGGTCGGCGGGTGGCCGTTCCAGGCGCAGATCACCGAGGTGTGCGCACCACCGCCGGTGAAGTCGACCCGGAGCCACTGGTCCTGCTTCCACACCTGCATCTCCCAGCCCGCGTCGGGGGTCGCCGACACCAGCTCGGCGGAGTCGGAGCCCAGGGAGAGCACCACCCGGCCGCCGGACGTGGCGAAGCTGCGGACCCGGCCGCCGGTGGCCGGCGACGTGCTGCCGCCCGGGCTGGCGGAGGCGGCCGGTACGAGGTCGCCGGTGCCGCGGGTCGGGGCGGCGGTGCGCGCCGGCCGGTCGTCGGCGGGGGAGGAGGACGGGCTCGCGGAGGCCGGGGCGGACGGTTTCGGCCGGTGGGTGGAGGAGACCTGCGGCAGGGCCGAGGCGGCTACTTGGTCGGAGAGGGGCAGCGCCCGCGGCGCGTCGTAGACCGTGCCGGACAGTACGGTGTGCACGCCGAACCACGACAGGGTGACCGCGGCGCCGGTCGCCAGCGTCCAAGCCGCCGCATGAACCAGACCTCGTTGCATCTGGCTCATCTTGCCCCACCCGTCGCGCCGGTCGCAGCCGTTGCTGTGCCGCTCGCCGTGCCGTCCGGTTGTCAACCACGCGTAAGGAAACTCGCCCGTATGGCGTACGGTGCCGCCCATGGCACGAGTGCTCGTGGTCGAGGACGACCAGTTCGTACGTTCCGCGCTCATCCGGCATCTGACCGAGGCCGGCCACGCGGTGCGCAGCGTCGGGACCGCCCTGGAAGCGCTGCGCGAGGTGGCACAGGTCGGCTTCGACCTGGTCGTCCTCGACCTCGGTCTGCCCGACCTGGACGGGGGCGAGGCGCTGAAGATGCTGCGCGGCATCACCGACGTCCCGGTGATCATCGCGACCGCGCGGGACGACGAGGCCGAGATCGTACGGTTGTTGAACGACGGCGCGGACGACTACCTCACCAAGCCGTTCTCGGTCGAGCACCTCTCGGCCCGGATGGCGGCCGTGCTGCGCCGGGCCCGGGGCACGGCACCCGGTGCGGAACCGCCCTCACGAGTGATCCTGGTCGGCGGGCTGTCCATCGACCCGCTGCGCCGCCTGGCCGCGCTCGACGGCACCGCGCTCGACCTCACCCGCCGCGAGTTCGACCTGCTGGCCTTCCTCGCCCAGCGCCCCGGCGTGGTCGTCCCCCGCAAGGAACTCCTCGCCGAGGTCTGGCAGCAGTCCTACGGGGACGATCAGACCATCGACGTCCACCTGTCCTGGCTGCGCCGCAAACTGGGCGAGACCGCCGCCCGGCCGCGGTACCTGCACACCCTGCGCGGCGTCGGCGTGAAGCTGGAGCCGCCACGGTGAGCGCCCCGCGCGACGTGGCGGCCGAGGAGACGCCGTGAGGTGGGCCCTGGTCAAGGTGGCCCTGGCGGTCACCACGATGGTCGTGGTCGCGTTCGCGGTGCCGCTGGGGCTGGTGGTCAAGGAGATGGCCTCCGACCGCGCCTACGGAGGCGCCGAGCGCCAGGCCGCCGCCCTCGGCCCGGTCCTCGCCATCACCACCGACCGCACCCAGCTGGAACGGGCCCTGGCCAGCGCCGAGGCCGGCCCCGGCGGCCGGATCGGCGTCCATGTCCCGGGGGGCGGCAAGGACGGCGGCCCGGCCGAGATCGGTGCCCGCCGGGCCGCCCCCGCCGACGTCGCCGCCGCGGTCCGGCTCGGCCGGGCCTCCATCGCCCAGGTCCCCGGCGGCACTTCACTGCTCCAGCCCACCGCGGTCGCCTCCGGGATCGCGGTCGTCGAGGTGTACGTCCCCGACGACGCGCTCACCAACGGGGTGGCCACCTCCTGGGCGGTGCTGGCCGGCGTCGGCCTGGCACTGGTCATCGGCTCGGTCGCGGTCGCCGACCGGCTCGGCACCCGGATGGTGCTCCCCGCCGAGCGACTGTCCGCCGCCGCCCACGACCTGGGCCGGGGCGACCTCGGCGTCCGGGTGCGGGAGGACGGCCCCAAGGAACTGCGCTCGGCGGCCAGCGCCTTCAACTCCATGGCCGACCAGGTCGTCCAACTCCTCGCCAACGAACGCGAGCTGGCCGCCGACCTCTCGCACCGGCTGCGCACCCCGCTGACCGTGCTCCGGCTCAACGCCGCCTCGCTCGGCGACGGTCCGGCCGCCGAGCAGACCCGCGCCGCCGTCGAGCAACTGGAGGGCGAGGTCGACCAGATCATCCGCACCGCCCGCGCCCAGCGGGAGCACACCGCACAGGCCGCCGCCTCGGTGGCCGGCTGCGACGCGGCCGAAGTGATCCGCGACCGGATGGACTTCTGGTCGGCGCTGGCCGAGGACGAGGACCGCACCGTACGGGTCGCCGGTGCGGACCGCCCGGTGCGGGTGCCGGTCGCCCGCCCCGACCTCGCCGCGGCCCTGGACGCCATGCTCGGCAACGTCTTCCGCCACACCCCCGAGGGCACCGCCTTCGCCGTCGACGTGCACAACGCCGACGACGCGGTGATCGTGCTGGTCTCGGACGCCGGACCGGGCATCGCCGACCCGGCCGCCGCGCTGCGCCGCGGCTGGTCGGGCGGGGGCGGGGGGCAGCAACCGGCGGCGGCCGCGGGAGGTTCGACCGGCCTCGGCCTGGACATCGTCCGCCGGCTCGCGGAGTCCACCGGCGGCGACGTCCGGATCGGCCGCTCCGTGCTGGGCGGCACCGAGGTCCGGGTCTGGCTGGCCCTGGACGGGCGGCGCGCCCACCCCGGCGCCCGGCGCGGCCACCGGCTGCGTCGCCGGATCGGCGGCCGATTGTTCGGCGGCCGGGCGTTCGGCGTCCGGGGCCGGCGGGCCGTCCGCGGCACCGCGCCGGGCCGCCGGTCCCCGGGTCGGGGCGCGGGCTCTTAACCGTTCCCTTCCGCTTCCTTAAGGCGGCCATAAGTCCGCCAACCGCCGTACCGAACCCGGCATTTGTCCGTTTCGCTGCCGCTAGCGTGCGGAGCGCACCTTCCCCCACGGGTGCGCCCCCACCCCCCATGTGACGACAGGCAGGCACGAGATGAGTCCCTCGGCACACCGGCGCCGGATGAGCCGCACGAGCAAGCTGATCGGCTCGGCGGCGGCCGGCGCGCTGGCGGTCGGCGGCGGGTTCGCCGTCGCCGGTTCCGCGATGGCCACCAAGGCCCCGCAGGCCGCCCCCACCGCCGCCAAGGCCGGCTTCACCCCGTACGTCGACACCTCCCTCACCCCTGCCTACGACCTGACCGGCACCGCGCAGAAGACCGGGGTGAAGCACTTCACCCTCGCCTTCCTCACCTCCGGCGGCGGCTGCGTCCCCAAGTGGGGCGGCTCCGGCGACCTCGGGAGCGACGCGGTGGCCAAGCAGATACCGGCACTGCGCAAGGCCGGCGGCGACGTCCGGGTCTCCTTCGGCGGCGCCAACGGCACCGAACTCGCCGCCGCCTGCTCCTCCGCGTCCGAACTGGCCGCCGCCTACGGCAAGGCCGTCGACCAGTTCAAGCTCACCAAGGTGGACTTCGACATCGAGGGCGGCGCGCTGCCCGACACCGCCGCCAACACCCGCCGCGCCCAGGCCGTCGCCCAGCTCCAGAAGCAGCACCCGGGCCTGGACGTCTCCTTCACCCTGCCGGTGATGCCCGAGGGCCTCACCCAGGACGGCGTCAACCTGCTGAGCAACGCCAAGCAGAACGGCGTGCAGGTCTCCGCCGTCAACATCATGGCGATGGACTACGGCTCCTCCTACAACGGCAACATGGGCACCTACGCCACCCAGGCCGCCACCGCCACCCAGGCCCAGGTCAAGAAGGCCCTCGGCCGGAGCGACGCGGACGCCTGGAAGACCGTGGCGGTCACCCCGATGATCGGCGTCAACGACGTCCAGGGCGAGGTCTTCAAGCCCGCCGACGCCACCGCCCTGGTGAAGTTCGCCCAGAGCAGGCACCTGGCGTGGCTGTCCATGTGGTCCGCCACCCGCGACCAGCCCTGCCCCGGTGGATCGTCCCCCTCCGCCCAGCCGACCTGCAGCTCCGTCGACCAGGCCCCGCTGGCCTTCACCAAGACGTTCGGCGCCTACACCGGCTGACCCCCCACCGGTCCGGATCCCCCCGTCCCGGACCGCTCCCAGGCGGGGCGCGACGGCCCACCCCCACCCGCCGCGCCCCGCCCCTTCCGCCCCGCGCCCCTTCGCCCCGCCCCTTCCCGACGACGGGAGCCGGCCGGTCGAGCCGGTCAGTCGCCGCCCCGCACCGCGGCCCGGAACGCGATCGGCGAGATCCCGGCCTGCCGCTGGAAGAATTTGCTGAAGTTGGTGGCGTCCGCGAAACCCAGCCGGTCCGCGATCCGCGACGCCGGCTGGTCGCCGTGCGCCAGCAGCCGTTTGGCCTCCAGCACCACCCGCCGGTCGATGAACTCCTTCGCGCCGACCCCGGCCGCCGCCTCGGTGGCCCGCGACAGGGTGCGCGGGGCATAGCCCAACGTCCGCGCGTAGTCGGCGACCCGGCGGCTGCGGGCGAATCCCCGCTCCACCGCGTCCCGGAACCGCAGGTACGTCTCGCCCGCCTCGCACGCCCCGTCGTCCGGGCGGTCCGCCGGCCCCTCCGGATGCGCGGCCCGCAGCACCAGGACGGCCAGCAGGTGCCGCAGCACCTCCAGGTGCACCTCCAGCGGTAGCCCGCCCAGCGCCCCGAACTCCCGGTGCAGTTGCGTCAATGCCTCGTCCAGCGCCCGGGCCGCGGCGCCTTCGGGGCGCAGCACGGCCGGCCCGTACCAGTCCTCGATCCGGGCCGCGGCGGCGGTCGCCGGATCCAGGAACCCGGACTCGAAGAGCACCAGCCGCCCCTCCGCCCCGGTCAGGTCCCCGAAGTGCTGCACCTGCCCGGGCCGTGACCACAGCAGGTCCCCGGGCTCCAGGGCGTGCTCCCGGAAGTCGACGCAGTGCACCAGGTGCCCGCGGTCCAGGACCAGCAGGTGGTGGAAACCGGGCCGGTGCGGCGTCGAGAGCCGGCAGGCGTCCGCGCGCTCGCGCAGCTCGGCGAGGGTCAGCACTTCCACCCCGGCGGGCCGCCCGGCCGGCGCGGAGAACGCCACCTCGCGGATCGCCTCTGCATCCTCTCGGGGGTCCTGTCGCTTTTTCACCATGACCCGTCGCCTCGCTACCCCGGAATCTCCCGTTGATACCCCTAGCGTAGGAGACGTCAGCAAGGCTGATGGCGGAAAACGGCAGCCGCACCACGGAGGCCGCCACCCCGCGCCCTACCCCCGGGCGCACCTAGCCCGCACCGAACCACTGGGAGAACGCACCATGTCCAAGATCGCTCTGTTCGGGGCCAACGGCACCATCGGCAGCCGCATCCTCGACGAGGCCCTGCGCCGCGGCCACCAGGTCACCGCGGTGGTCCGCGACCCCGCGAAGGTCACCGTGACCCACCCGGCCCTCACCGTGGTCTACGGCGACGCGCTCGATTCGGAGTCCGTCACCGAGGTGGCCAAGGACCAGGACGTGGTGGTCAGCGCGGTCGGCGGCGGCGACGGCGCCGGCCACATCGCCACCATCCGGCCCGCCGCCGAGGCGCTGGTCGAGGGGGTGCGGAGGCTGGGCGGCAACGCGCCCCGCCTGATCACGGTCGGCGGCGCCGGCTCGCTCCGCAAGCCCGACGGCACCCAGGTCTGGGACACCGAGGGCCTCCCGGTGGTCCTGCTCCAGATCATGCACGCGCACGGCGACGCCCTGGACTTCTACCGCACCGTCTCCGACGTCCGCTGGACCAACCTCAGCCCGTCCGCCACCATCGAGCCCGGCGAGCGCACCGGCAGCTACCGCACCGCCACCGAGGACCTGCTCGTCGATGCGGACGGCAGCAGCCGGATCTCCACCGAGGACTACGCCGTCGCCATCGTCGACGAGGTCGAGCAGCCCCGTCACATCGGGGAGCGTTACACCGTCGGCTACTGAGCACCCGCCGCCGCCCGTGCCGGCGGCGGCATCTGACCCGGAAACACCGAAGGCCCCCGATCCGAAGATCGGGGGCCTTTATGCTGGGGTGAGTAACGGGACTCGAACCAGTTTTTTGACCCTATTGTGACCTGCGAGAACTCGTAAAATCGGGCGAAACCGGTGCAGTTCGATGTCGTTCGTTGACGCTCACCGACCCCGATTGCGGTCCCGTTTGGCCGCGGCCAAACGGCTCGGCCACACAGGGTCGGGCCCGCAGGCGGTGAGTAGAAAACCGCCTAACCGTGATCTGGAAACGGCCCGACGCCGCAAGCCGCAGAAGGTCCCGTCCATGTCCCACAGGGCGGACCGCGAAGGGGGTTCGCTGATCCGACCATCGGCTGGCGGTGGTCTCCCCAACCTTGCTGCACTCGGCCATCATTGAGGCATCGCAACGGAGTTGGGGGCTTCATGCTGGCGGACGAGTACGGCTATCAGGTGTCGTCGCAGCCGGCGGCGCAGTACTTCCCCCCGGGGCGAATGGAGTGGATGCGGCACGAGCAGCGAGTGTGGCGCGGCGCGTCGTGGGTGGCCGGCCTGTTGGCGGTCGTGGGTGTCACCGTGCTGCTGACGGTGTGGATCCCCGGAGGGCTCGCCACTCCGGGCTGGGCCGTCATGCTGTGCACCGGTGCCTTGTGTAGCGTGCCCCTGGCCTGGGGCATCGCTTCAACCGCTTACGCAAGGTCGGAGCCCATCGTGAACGTCGCCCAGGAGCATCCGTTCCAGTCGTGGCCGTGCCAGCTGGAGCAGACAGGCAGCGGTGATCGGTTGTTGCTCCTCCTGCGCCCTGACGGCGGCGTGGCGCGGGTACTTTCCTCGGCCGTTCCCGACGGCGTGTGGCACAGCATGGCCGACGGGCGTGGTGTCCTGTGGATCGCCGGTGACCTGCGCCTCGGTTGCGTCGCGGCCACGCCGGGCGCCGAACAGGTGTGGGCTGCCTCAGGGGTCCCGTACGGGTTCGACGCATCCCGTCCTGGTGCTGGCCCGGTGGAGGACGAATTGCTCCGCGCTGTGACGCACGAGGTGTTCGACGACTGGCTGTCGTGACGTGCCTACATGCAATCCTGCTCCGCTGCCGGCGTGCCACCAAGGGGCTCTGTGAGGCAAGCGCGGGCGGCGTCCACGAACACCTCGGGTTGGCGCCCGGCGTGTGCGCAGCAGAACGCCCCGCCCGTCACGAGCACGCAGGCGGGGCGAGGGGGCGAACGCTTACGACTCGACGAGTTCGATACCGATGGCGAGCGCGCCGAGCGCCTCTTTCTCCGGGGGGTAGATGGTCCGGATGTTGGTGAGCTGCTGCTCGCGGCTGGACGTGGGGTTGATGTTCGCTGGCCCCTCGCCGTCGAGCAGTGCCTCGAAGTCGTCGTATCGGGTGACTCGCGTCACGCGTACTTCGCATGTCTCCTCGGTGCCCTTGATCCGGAAGCGGATCAGGTGGCCAGCCGCGAGGTCTTCGAGGTGCGGGTACCGGACCCGCACCTCGATGCTCTTCCGGCCCGCGGCGACGAGATCGAAGTAGCGCCGGAACAGGTTCAGCTCGTGGACGCGGGTCGTGGTGTCGGTCATGGTGCGGGGATGCTCCTTGTCGCAGGCGCTGTCATGAGGCGGCCGAGTTCGCTGGCCGAGTACGAGCGGAAGAAGTGCCGCGGGTCGCTCAGCAGCACATCGGCCATGCGCAGCAGGCCCCCGGCGTACTCGGGCAACGAGCCTGCCCACATGCGGGTGTCGAGCATCCAGGGGGCAGCGCCATCCGGCAAGGGGGCGCGACCGTCGCGGATCAGGGACTTGCTCAGCTTGGCGCCGGTGTCGGTGACGACCTGCGGGCAGAACAGGCGGGCGGGAAGCTGGCCGCTCGCGCCGAGCCCGGCGGCTTGCATGGCGCAGTCGACGAGCTGTGAGCCGAACACCCAGTCGCCGCCCTTGACCATGACGTACAGCCGGTCACGTTCCTCGGCGAGGAGTACTTCCTTGACGAGGTTCCGGTAGAGCGTCGCCAGGTCGAGGTACCCGCCACCGGAGGGGTGGACGGCGACCTCGTAGGGCCCGTGGTGGAGGCATACCGCGGTGATCTCGGCGCAGTCGGTGTCCAGCAGGATCCGGGTGCGCTCGGCGTACTTCTCGGCCCATCCGCATCCCGGGCGCGGGCAGGGGATGCGGACGTGCGGCACGCCGTGCGAGGGGTCGAGCCACCACCGCGTGGCGTCGAGGCGGCGATGCGCGCTCAGCCAGGTACGCCGGAACCGCTCTTCCGCCTGTTGCTGGGAGTACATCTCGATGGCGTACGGGATGTGCAGTTGGCGCGACAGCTCGTCGAAGAGCGGCCGGTACAGCTCGTTGACCTGCTCGACGAGGGCGGCCTCGCCGAGCGCGTGGGCGTAGGCCCGCTGGTAGCGGTGGCCCGAGGCAGGGTCGGTGACGACCTCGTGCGGGGCGTTGTCGAGGGCGCCGAAGTGCACGGTGACGGGCACCTCGAAGCGGTCGCGGACGCGCGCCGCGGCGGCGAAGCTGAGGGACTGGACGAGCGAGGTACCCAGATGGGGAACGCCGTTGATCTGCGTGCCCACGACGAACGTGACGCCGGCCGGGCGCATCAAGGCGATGCGCGGAGCGAGCACGTCCTCGGCATGGGTAAGCGCATTGGCCAACACGGTGTTCGGTGAGACGGGATAAGACACATCCGTTCCCTTCCGCTTGTGGTGGGTGCACTGATCTGGTGCTCCGCACGTCCCGCGCATCACAGGGAGGGGACGTGCGGAGCGGCCTGGCGACCGTCAGGGGCCAGGCGCCCGTCCGGCCGGAATCGGCCGGCCAGCCGGACGGGAGTCGGGGCTAGGGCACGTACGGCCGGCTGGCGCCTTCCAGGAACAGCGCTCCGCCGCCCACCTTGGCGACGTACAGAGCGGCCTGCACCCGCGCGGCCGTGTGGGGCTGTGCTGCGTCTGCGAGCTGTTCCGGGGCGATGAACGCGTACTCGCTGAACTCGGCGCTCTTCAACCGGACCTCCGCCTTGGAGGAGAGTTCTCCGCAGTCGAAGATGAGGTTGCTCCCCTCCGCCACCTTGGTCGTGGCCGGCATGTGGTGTTCGACCAGCAGCAGACCGGGGGTGGCGTGCAGTCCGGTCTCCTCCAGCACCTTCCGGCGCAGCGCCGCGAGGGCGGATTCGCCGCCGACGGCGCACCCGCCGGGAAGGCACCACGGGAGTTCGTCCCGGTCGCGCTTGCGGAGCATCAGGGGATGGCCGGCGGCGTTGCGGAAGAGGGCAAGCGCCCCGACCCGGCGGCCGTCCGGGTTGGTGAACTGGTCCCGTGCCGGCGCGGTCACGCGGTCCCCCTGCCGGTGCCGTGGTTGCGGGAGATGTCCGCGGCCTGCTCGGCGGCGAGGTCGTCCAGCACCTCGCGCACCGCGGGCGGCAGACCCTCGTCCCGGGCGGCGTTGACCGTCGCACCGAGGGCGCAGATGTCGCGGAACAACTGCTCGTCGTCGGGGGTGGGTTGGGTCATGACAGTGTCCTCGTCGTGGGGTACAGGATGGGGATGCGCCCGCCCGCCGCGGCGGCCAACCTACGGGCGGGCGCTGCGCTCTCATCCGCCATCCCAGGGGGAAGAGAGGAAAGCCCCGGGTGTGGCGGCGAGGAGCGCGCCCGGCGATCCGTGCGCCGGGGGTCTGTGCGGTCAGGCGGCGGGGGCCTGCTCGTCGGCCAGGCAGTAGGGGCAGTTGACCCGGCGGAACCACTCCTCGACCCGGTCCTCCGGGGAGCCGTCGCCGCACTTCGGCCGCTGCTTGCCGGCGACCCAGACCAACTCGTGGACGGTCATCACGTCGTCGCCGACGGTCCCCGACATCACGCCGTACGCGGGTTCGCTGGTCGTCGTCATCACCCCGCCCACCACAGGTCGAGCCCGAGTCTGGGGAGCCGCGTGCGGTGGCTTCCCTTGTGCTTGTGGCGCCCGTCGCACCGGGCCCACTTCGGTAGGCCAGGAGGCCGGTGCTGGACGGGCCACGGGTGGCGCGCGGTGCACTGCCGGGGGCTCACGCCTGTCTCCCTGCGGTGCGGCAAATGTCGCAGGTGTAGGGGCAGGGCGGGACCTTCTCGGCAGGCACGAACGTCACTCCGGGGAGGACGTAGCCCCGATGCATCTCTGGCTCGTCGCCGGCTCGTTCGCGCTCGTTGTCCGGGGCGAACGTGCGGCCGACGTCTTGGGAAGAACTCACCGCCGCCCCTTCCTGTGTCCGCTCGGGTGGCTACGGATTTCCCGGCTTACCTCGTACGCCTTTTTCAAGTTCCGGTCACTCAGTGCTTCGTCGAGTTCGGCTTTCAAGGCCGCGCAGACGCCGCACTCAGGCGCCAGGCGGACGCCGTACAACCATCCATCGATGGGCAACTCAACTGGCTCTTGTGAGTACTGGGTCGGAGCCGTCACCGTGTGCCCGCGCAAGTCCTGGTCGGGCCCCCGCACCGGTGGCACTGGCAGGGCGGCCACGCCCCCGTTGATGGGATACGTGCCGAGGGTTTCACTCGACTCTCCGGCCGGAGGGATACCCGGTTCCCTGCTCTGTCGGTTCGGTACACCGCGAGTGTCATGCCACTCATGGCGCCTCCTACTGGTTGCTCGGTTGTCCTTCCGTCCCCCGTTGACAACGCGCCGAGCCACGGCCGTGGAAGCCGTTCCGGCGAGCACTCATAGCCAACCGCCGGGGATCGCTGCGGGCCACCGCATCCATGCGGCACCCTTGATGCACCTCCGATGCACAGTTGCGCAGCATGGGTAAGACCCTGATCGAGCAGGGAAGGGGGCTGAAGTGGGCCTAGCCGAACAGCGAAAAGCCATGGGTTACAGTCAGGAGCGCTTCGCCGCCGTAATCGGTGTCGACCGCACAACGGTTGGCCGCTGGGACCGCGGAGTGACAACACCCGAGGCGTATCACCGGCCCAAGATGGCCGAAGCGTTACAACTGAGCCTCAACGAACTCGACGCATTGCTGACTCCGCCACGAGCAGATTTCCAGGAGTGCACCGCGTCGCCGCCTTGCGACCGACACGGCACTGAGGAAATCGATGACATGATCCGACGTGAGTTTCTACGCCTGATGGTGGTGGCGGGCGCCTTGACTGCACTGGCACCCGGCGACGCAGACGCGATAGCCGAGATAGTAGACCGACGTTCGGCGGACGACTTCCGATTGATGAACAGTCACCTGTGGCAGGTTTATCAACTGGCCCGTTCCAAAAGATCCGTGACCCCTGTTGTGCAGGATCAGCTTGGCGCGCTGAATGATGCACTGAAGGAATCGAGTCGCGGGGCTGGCCTATGTGAGGCCGCGGGCGACTTGTTTCAACTCGCCGGAGAACTCTCGTTTGATGGAAATCGCTACACGGACGCAGCAGCGTCCTATGCTTTGGCCGCATCTGCGAGCAGTAACGTGCAAGCATTTGACCTATGGGCGTGTGCACTCGTTCGTCATGCCTATGTCGACCTCTATGAGGGGCGCTACACGGAAGCCGCCGAAACCCTGGACGTAGCGGGGCGAGTTGCTAAGCGTGGTGACAGTGCATTGTCCACCCGCCATTGGGTTGCCTCGGTGCAAGCTGAGGTGTATGCCGGGCTGCAAAACCTAGGTGCCTGCGAAAGAGCCCTTGATGAAGCGCAGCGCGTAGCCGACCTGGCTACGCCTGTCCACACCGGTGGATGGCTTCGATTCGATGGGTCTCGACTCGCTGAAGAACGGGGGGCGCGGTACGTGCAGCTCGGGCGGTTGGACCTTGCCGAGGAGACACTCAAGCGCGCACTCGAATCGAGGGCGCTGTCCAAAGGCCAGTCTTTCCGGCGTCGCGGGGCGGTGCTGGTGGACCTGGCCGCAGTTGGGGCAAAGCGCCGTGACGTGGAGCAAGTCATAACCTATGGCGGTGAGGCGCTTCAACTCGCCAAGCAATCCGGCTCGGGGTATATCGCACGTCGGCTCCAAGGTCTTCAAATGGATCTACAGAAGTGCGGGCGAGATGGTCGCGTGGCCTCCTTCAGTACTGAAATCGGTTCCCTGCAAACGATGTTGAGAAAGGGGTAAGAGTGTCGCAGCGAGATGGGTCAAAGGTGTTCCGTGAGGCATGGATCGCGGGGGTGCGCGAGCATTTCCCTGGAGACCCGAAGCCGGGATATGTGACGCCTTGGGATGGCACTCCCGAATGGGAGCGTCAAGCGGCAGGTGCCGTGTATGAGCAGGTTCGCCAATTCCTCGCATTGAGCGACGGGAACGCAACGCGACTCACGCGCGAACAGAAGGGGCGCTTCGTCGCCACTTGCTGGACGGCTCAGATGTATAAGCACTTCGAAAGCCCGAAGCCTGGATACGTGGCTGACTGGCCCGCTCTCCCGGACTGGCAGAAGGAAACCGACTCGGACATTTTTGAGGCCATCGAAAAGTCGCTGCTTTAAGACGGTACATCTGATGGACGCCCGGACGGCGTAGCAAATGGCTCTCACCTTACAGGTGGGGGCCATTTGCCTTGGGGCGCTCACATACGCCGCCGGTCCGGGGTGAGGATGGCCGGCTGCGATTTTGATGGGCCGGGGTCCGGCGACGTGGGCGCGCCATCACGACGGCACACCAGCGCGTCCGGATCGCCCGGCGGGACCTGGAGGCGATACCCGGTCGGGCAGGTCTGCCCGTCCCGGCCCGGAGCACCATCCCGGCCCGGCGCCCCGTCCTTCCCCGCCGTCCCCGCAGGGCCAGCAGGCCCGGCCGGACCCGCGGGACCAGCCGGCCCCGGGACCGTCGAATCGGATCCGTCCTTCCCATCGCTGCCCGCCGCACCCGTCCGCCCGGGTGCACCAGACGGCCCCGTCGCGCCGGGCTTCCCCTGCGGTCCCGTCGCGCCGACCGGCCCCGGGATCGGCACCGGCACCCGCGCCCGGTCCGACAGGCCCGCGATGGCCTGCGACGGATCCGGCGCGGCCGGCGTGCGGCCGGCCGCCTTCACCTGCGCTCGCAGCGTGCGGACATCGGACGCCAGCGTCGACACCGCCGAGCCGCGCCGGTCGGCCTCGGCGGCGAGCTGGTCGGCGCGGCTGGCCTCGGACGTTATCCGGGCCCAGATGATCAGTACGGCACCGGCGAGCGCGACGAGCGTGCAGACGAGCGCGAGGGATCGCCAGCGGTGCGCGAGGGCCCGCTCGGTGCGGGTCACGGGGTACCTCCCAGGGTGATGACGAGGGCGCGGAGTCGGGCAATCTCGGCCTGGTCGAGGGCGCGGAGCGCTGCCTGTTCGGCGAGGGCGAGGGCCTGCTCGTGAGTCTTCCGGTCGAGCCGGTCGCGCTCCTCTTGCAGGTTGTCGGTGAGAGAGCTGTAGCCGGTGAGGGCGTTCTCGCCCCGCTTGCCGAGGTACGCCACCACCGCGCCGGAGAGCACCCCTGCGAGCGCGAGCACGCTGCCGAGGGTGGTGGCGTCCAAGGGGGTCCTCCTACTGGATCACACGGGGAAGACGGGGGTTCACCGTCTCGGTAAGGCCCGGCCCGGTCGGGCCACCGCTGGTGGCTATCGCGGTGAGCAGGGCGAGGGCCGCAGCCATCCCCGCGGCCGACAGAGCGCCGGGCCAATCGGCGTCGACGATCCCGGTCGCATTGGCGCCGAGGATCGCGACGAGGGCCTGAGCGAAGGTGCGGACGGCACGCTCGGCGGTGGCCTTCCAGAACGCGGACGTGTTCATGAGCAACTCCTACTTGAGCTTGAGCTTTTGCCCCACGCGGATCACGTCGGGGTTCTTGATGGCGTTGAGCTTCACCAGGGCGGCGACGGTGGTCTTGAACCGGACAGCGATGGCGCCGAGGGTGTCGCCGCTCTTCACCGTGTACGTCGCGGCCGAGCCGTTGCCGGGCCGGACCTTGAGGCGGGCCGCCACGTCGTCCCGGAAGTCGGCCATGCCGACGAACGGGCCGCCGGCCGGGTCGATCTTGTCGTCCGACCACTCCCGGTGGGCGATTGCCGAGCGGGCCGTCCAGCCGTGTGCCCGGCACAGTGCGGCGGTTGCTTTGACGATGGCGTCGTACTGGACGGCTGGCCACGGGTCCTTGCTGTCGCCGAGGTTGACGCACTCGAACCCGTAGAAGCGCGAGTTGCCGTCAACGCCGTCCGCGTTGCCCTTGGTCGGGCGGGGCGGGCGCTCGCCGTAGTCCTCGGCGATGACGTGCCGCAGGACTGCCGGGTCGCCGCCGCCAGCGTGGTTGGCCCGGCCGTACCCAACGACGTGGACGGTGCCCGCCTTGTCGATCACGCCGTGACACAGGGGGCCCGGCAGGGCGGCGTAGCCGGTGCGGCAGATGCTCACGCTCGAATCGGTGCCCTTGGTCACGGTGTGGTGGATCATCACGCCGTTCATCGGGCCCCACGCGCCGTGGCCGGCGCGGTTGTGGTGCTCGGCGTCGCCGACGATTTCGACGGTGAGTCCCTCGGCCCGCAGGGCGGTGATGAAGCGGTCGAAGGAAAGGGGAGTTGCCATGGTGTTCCTCTCAGAGTTGGCGGGCGAACCGGGCGGCAGAGCCAATGGAACCGCCGCCGCCGAATTTCCCGCCGGTAGTCGCGCCGCTGGTGCGCTTGGTCTGAATCTGGATTTTGAGATCCGGGGAATTCCGGTAAGGGGAAAGGTCGAGCGTCACCGCTGGAAAGGTGTACGTGAGTGACGCGGGCACGCTGCCCGACGCAATGACGGTGGTGTCGTTGACGACTACCTGCCACGCCCCGCCGGTGTAAGTGGGGCTCACGTAGTCACCGATGAAGACGAGGCCGAGTGAAAGCATCGCTGCGCGCGGCGTGATGATCGTCTCCCACGTCGTCATGAAAGACGCGGCCGTATCGTCGTAGGCCATCACCCGCATGTTCGTGGGGTAGAAAGGGACTTCGTCGACCTCGCGGCCGGCGCGCTCCAGCCGATCGAGGCGCTCCTCGACGATCGCAAGGCGCTCCATCGGGTCCCGGCTCTTGGAGTAGGCAGGCACGTCACACCGCCCCGCACTTGAGGGTGATGCGCTCGCCGCCCGACTCGGTGACGGTCGTCTCGATGGACAGGATCCGCAGCTCGCTCCGGCGCCCGGTCGGCATCCGCTCGTCCGGGGCGATCACGACGAGGGCCACGTCCCCGACCTGATACGAGCCGTAGACCGGATCCGCATCCGCCACCACCTGAAAGGTCGGCTGCGTGTCAGCCTGCGTGGCGGCGGCCAGATCAGCACGGGCCGTCCCGTCCAGCCGGGTTTGGTCGAGGACATCCGAGTACGTCGTCACCCGCTCCAGCAGCGGGTAGCCGGCCGTGAGCATGTCGGACGCCTGCGCCGAGCTGTTGAGCCGAGCCTCGCCGGTCCCGGCGCCGAGCGCGGTCACGTCGGTCGCCACCTCGACGCCGTTCTCGGGCCAGTCGTAGTCAAGGATGCTCGGCTCGGGCCCGCCGCTGGAGAACACGAGACCCGACTCGGCCGCCGACTGGCGACCCCGCCGCGGATACCAGACCCGGGCCCGCTTCACCCGGGCCGGCGGGTTGTTGTTGGCCGGCTGCGTCCAATAGCACTCGACACCGAAATCAAACCCGTCGTCCGCCGTAGCGAGAGCGGCGATGGCGTCATAGATTACCGGCCGCTCGTACCCGAAATATGTCGCCACTCGATAAATGCCGGTTGCAGGTTCGCCCGCGAGATTTGAAATTCCCACGCCGATATCCCCGTACGGTTGGACGGCGGCGTACCGGAGCAACGACCAGACCATGTAACGCTGATCAGCGTAAAGCCACTGGCCGTCAGGCACATAGGCGGGATTCGTGATCAGGCTTTGGTCGGTGGAAAGCGTCGTGCGGACGGTCCGCCGCTGGTAGTACGACATGAACTCGGCGGCCTGGATTGCCTTCCCGCCCTCGACGAGTTCTCGCGTCCACACGATCCCGCCCCACACGATCACCCCGTCCCGGTCCACCCACACGGCGGTGCGGGCCGGCCGGGTCGCGGTGTCGGGGTCCAGCGGGATCGTGTCGTCGGTGTACGGCACCGTCGCACTGAGGGTGCCGATGCCGTTCAGCTCAGTGGAGAACCGCACGTCACGTAGGGGCAGTTCCGCGAGTACCGCGTCCGTGCGCAGGTCGCAGAACAGGTAGGTGTAGGTGTGGCCAGCCATCACGCCACCCGTTGGACGCGCAGCCACGAGTCCGTGCGCATGATCGTCGCCGTGGTGTCCGTGGCCGCCTGCGCCCACTGCACAGCCAACGGGCCCGAACTCCCCGCGGTGCGCAGGATCCCCCGCAGGTGCAGGGTCTCGTCCGTGGTGTCCGCGCCGTAGCTGCGCGGCTGCGTGTTGGCGACGCTGTTGGGGTTCATCCGCACGGTAAACCCGTCGATGCCGACCGAGGCGGGGACGCCGCGGCCGAGCCCCACCGCACTCCAAGAACCATCCGAGCCGGCCGGCCCGGACAGCGCCACGTTCAGGTCACCGGTGGTGCCGCCGGAGTACACGAGGTACGCGTCCACGGTGTACGTCGACAGGGCGGTCACCGACACCGAGAGGTGCGGATCGGCCGACATGGCAACCGTGGAGGCGCGGGAGGTGTCGGCGGACTTGCGTGCGAACCCGCCGGCCCCCGCCCCGAGCGCCAGAGGCATGATGCTGCCGTCGGCCCGGCCGTAGGCGAACTGATCGATGTCGTACAGGTAGAACACCTGCCCCGGGTGGGGGCGTGGTGGCAGGACACTGTAGGCGACGGGCAGGATCCCGCCGATGGACACACTGAAATTCCGCAGATCGGCGATGTTGCCGCTCGTGATGCTCGTGACCTGCGGGGCCACTGCGATCGAGGCGAGGATCTGCGCCGAGGCTGGCAGGGCCGGGAGAACCGCAGTGGCGGCCGACGAGGCGTAAGCGCCCTGGATCACCTCAAGGCGCCACTCCGAGGTGCTGCCGCTGGTCTCGGCGTCGTACACCGAGGCGACAACGGCGTCCTTGCGGTACTGGCCGGCCGCGCCCGCCGGGGCGATGGTGAGGAACTTGTCGGCGTCGTTGACGCAGGTGTAGGCGCCATACCCGCCAACGTCGTGGTTGTCGACCCAGGCGAATCCCGCGCTGACGATGACGCTCATGTTCGGCGTGGCCGCCGCCCGTACCCTCAGCTGGTAGGACTGGTAGCTCGGCTTGACGCCCTGCCGGATCCGGAGCGGCGTGGCCTCATCGGCAGCAAACCCCGGATAGCACATGGACGCGCTGATGGCGCCGAGCCGGTCGGTGCGCGCCGGGTAAGAGCCGCCCTGCATCCAGGCGGGCGGGGTGATCTCGGCCATCGCTGGCCCCTTCCTCTACAGGCTCGTGTCCCGCCACGTGACGGTGAGCAGGGACGTTTGGCCGGGCGCGCCCGGCAGGGCCGCGCCTCGGTAGGCGATCTCGGAGTCACCGGGCGGCAGGACCGGCCACTCGGAGCCGGCCCGGACCCAGTCACGGCGGGGCGCGGATCCCATGAGCAGGACCGCCCGCGTGCGGGTGTCGACGGTGAGGTACTCACCCGGCTGGAGCGTGCCGGTGATGCTGAGCGTCGAGCTATCCCCGGCCGTGTTGGAGCCGCCGGCCGCGGCGCTGATTACCTCGACGACCGGCTGAGCGACCGGCCCGTCAATGCGCAGCAGCGGATAGGCGATGCTGTCCCCGCCGTTGGTGATGGTCAGCCGGCCGGACGATCCCGCCGAGCCGTACGTCCGCGGGTAGGTGAGCGGGTAGGTACGGCCGGCGCTCGGGCTATACGCCGTCGTGCTGGCTGTGTACTCCGTGAGGGAGTACAGCCGCGGGTCCGGGCAGTAGACCTCAAGGGCGGCCTCGCCCGTCGTCCACAGGTAGTGGGCGTCGTACGGGATCGAGCGTTTGCGGATCTTGCCGTACGCCACGATGTCCCAGTCGAGGAACCGGAGCGGGGCCGGAGCAGGTGCCGGCTGTGTCGCCCGGCGCAGTGCCAATTTCAGGTCCCGCAGCGCGGCCGGGTCATCGGCACGCAGGACCAGACCGAGTTGGATGGTGCGGGCGCCGGTGTAGTCCGGGCCGCTGTACTCCCCGTGCTGGGACGGCCGGTTGGTGTCGTCGCTCCGCACGTCCGGCAGGTCGTCGAGGCCGAGCAGGGACTCGACGCCGTACGGCGTGCCGGGGCCCATGAGCAGGTCACCCCACTGGATCCGGCCGATGGCCTCGGAGAGCATCGTCACCGCCTCCCCACGAGGCCAGACCAGGACAGGGCCCGCAGGATCCCGTCCGGCGTGGCGTCCGTCTTGTACAGGTTGAACGTCTGGTTCGGTGTCCCGCCGGAGCTGGGGCCGGCGTAGGCGCTGCTGAGCGCGCCGACGGCGGGCACGCCGGCCGCGCCGCGGGTGGCCGCGGTGGCGAGCGCGCCGGATGCCGCAGCCACCGCCCCGGCCGCGCCGAGCATGCCGCGGCGCAGGCCCTCGGCCGTCTGCGCGCCGATGTCGGCGAACACCCGTGATGGGGAATGGATCTTGAGTTTCGACTTGATGGTGTTCGTCATCACCGCGGCGATGAGAGACATCTGCCGCTCGATGAGCGACTGGGAGCGCTTGAGGCCGTCCACCATCCCCTGCGCCGCGCGAACACCGGCCCCGTACATCTGGTCCGCCACCGCCCCGCCGACCTTCCCCGCCGCGGTGGCGAGCTGCCCTTGCAAGCTGTTGACGCGGGCGAGTTCGGCGTCCGACGCGCGGGACAGTGCGGCGGCGGTGGCCGCCCCGCCCCCGACGCCTGCGTCCGTGATCTGCTGGAGCAGGTCCGCGCGCAGGCCGCGGGCGCGGAGCGCGGCGATCTGGGCGGCGAAGTCCTGCGCCTTCTTCACCGCCTGTTGCAGACCGACGGTGATCGCGGTCACCGAGTTCACGTCGGCGTGGCCCTCGGTGATGCTCGTCTCCCCGAGCACCTTGCCGGCCGTCTCGGCGGCGAGCTTGGCGCGGTCCGCGGTGATGCTCGCCAGGCGCTTCGTCGCCGCGGCCAGCCTCGTCGCCACCGCGTCCCGACGCGCGGCCAGTTGGAGCAAGTTGGCGTTATCGCGCCGGACACGGTCGAGAAGGGACCCGAGTCCAGAGACCTTGCGGCGGTTGCCGGCGTTCACGTCGATTGCCCGCGCGATCAGCGTTGTGACCTTCCCGAGGGTGGACTTGAGGGACGACGTGCTGCCAGTGATGCCCCTGATGAGGCCGTCGATCAGGGTCCGGCCGGCCGGGGTGAGCAGCGTTGCGTCCCGCCGCGGCGGTCCCTTCCAATCCGGGATGAGGCTGGTGAGTCCAGCGAGCACCGATTGCACGCCGGGGATCGCGGCCCGGATACCCGCGATGAGGCCGTGGACGATCGAGGCACCGGCGTTCCACAGGAGAGAGCCGAGGTTGCCGAGGGCGCCCGTGATCCGGCCGGGCAGGCTCCGCACCCACGCGATGGCGTCGCCCATGCCGGACTCGATCATGTTGGTGAAGCGGCCGGCGGCGTCGCTCGCCAGTGAGGCGATTCGGCCCGGCAGCGATGCGAGCACGCTGAGAGCCTTACCGGGCAGTGAGGCCAGCCACGAGACGATGTCGCGCACCATGTCCGGGATGACGGAGTGCCCGACGAGGTGATCGTAAAGCCACTCGAAAAGGCTGGAGATCTTATCGACAATCCACTTCACCGCGTCAATGCCCGGCTGCAATTTGCTCTGAAGCATCTTCATGAAGTCGATGACTTTTTGCAGTGCGGGAATCACGTACTTCGTGATCGCTTCCGCACTGAGGGAGACGAAAGCGGCGGCGAATTTGGCCAGCGGCGGCAGGATCTTGACGACGGCAGGGAGGAGCTGCGCCGCCACCTTGGTGCCCATCTCCGTGAGCTGCGGGAGCAGGGGCGCCACCGCTACCAGAACCTTCCCGATGGCCTTACCGACCTCGCCCATCGACGCCGCGAGCTGCGGCATGATCGGTGCCAGCGAATTGAAGATCGTGACGAGTTGGTCAGCGTACCCACTGATCAACTTCGCAATGATCGTCACCAGCCCCGAAAGCACTGGTGCCAGATAGGCGCCAATTCCGGACGCCACATTCTGAATTACCGGAGCCATCGCCTTGAATACCCGACCGAGCGCCCCGAAAATCGGCTCAATCGCGGGAAGCAGCGCGGCGATGATTTTGCCGACGGCCGGCAGCAGCGGCGCCAGCGCGGTGAGCAGCGATCCGAACGCCTTGGCCGCCTCGCCGAGGACCGGACCGAGTGCTCGGATGACCGGCTGGAGGGCGGCGCCCAGAGTCCGGATGAGGGACTGCACGGGCGGCCCGAGGGCGGTGAGCACCTGCCCGACGACGCCAAGGGCCGAGGCCAGCAACGGCCCCGCCGTCTGCGCGAGTTGAGCCATCGTCCCGAACAGCGCCCGGAGACCGCTCTGCACCTCGGGGGTGGCGAACGCCTGCCGCATGCTGCCCGTGATCTGCGTCAGCGTGGTGAGGAACCCGCCGCCGCTGGTCTGCGCGGCGGAGAACAGGTTGCCGATGATCCCGACGACGTTGCCAGCCATCTGCATGAGCTGACCGAACAGGCTGACGGCCGTCTCGATCGCGCGCTCCATCGCACCGGACTTGAACGCCGCGCTCATCCGCTCCGAGAGGCGGTCGAGCGCCTGCCCCGCGGCGCCGCTCAACCGCTGGAAAGCGGGCGCAGCGGCAGCGCCGATCTGCCCGAGCCCCTGCACCACGATCCCCGGCAGACGAGAGAACGAGGACATGCCCGCCGTGGCGCCCTGGAGGGCGATACCGAGGGTGCCGTCCCGGCCAAGCGTCCGCGCCGCCGACAGAGCGCTCTGTGCCATCCGGTTGAGGGTGCCGGCGGACGCGTCGAGGGCCTGCCGCAGTACCGGCAGGGTGGCCGCCGCGGTGCTCCTCAACTGCGTGTCGAGGCCAGCGAACACCTTCTCTTGAACGGAAGCCTTGATCGCGTCCAAACCCGGCTTGGCGTCCCGCAGGGCGCCCACAAACGCCCGCGCGGACGGCGTCAGCCTCGCGAGGGCCTGCTCGTACTCGTCCGCCTTGGTCGGGTCGAACGCCGCCTTCACCGCGTCGCCCACACCAGACACGGCGAGCTTCAGCGCGCCCGCCGTCGTGGCCACCCCGAGCACCCCGGTAGCGGCCAGACCCGCCGCCGGAGCCATCTGCGCCAGAGCCGCCGTAGCACCCGCGGCCACCGGCACGATCGCCCCCACCGCCGCACCCACCCGAGACAGCGACGCTGACAGGCCGCCGAGGCTGCCCGCCATGTCGCCGAGCCGGCCGAGCGCGCCCCGCAACCTCTCCGTGTTGGCCTCGGCATCGTGCACGTCGACGTGCACGTCTATCTCTGGGTTGGCCGCGTCCACGGCGGTGGCCGCCGCGCGGATGTCCGCGAGGTTCGCGGCGGCCTCGGATACGAACGCCCGCACGCCGATGTCTGGGTGGGTCCGCGCGAGGCGCTCGACGTGGGGTTCGAGCCTGTCGAGCTGTTTGAGGGCGTCCTCGACGCTGATATCGACGCCGATGCGCTGGCGGCCGAGGCGGTCGAGGTCGCGCCGGATCCGGTCGAGGTCCCGGTCAAACTGGTTGGAGTCGTCCCTGATCTCGACGGGCGGGATGTTGTTCGTCGCCGCCTGCACTCGCCGTTGCAGGGACTCGCCGAGCGCCTGCCCGACGGTCGAGCCCTGCCGGGTGGCGTCCGCGACGATCCCGCTCGTGTTCTGGAGATCGACCTGAAGATGACTGATCAGGTTGGGGAGATTGATCTGCTCGGCCATCGGTGCCACCTCCTATCTGCGGGTCATCGCGGCGAGGTCCATGAGTCCGGGGCCGCTGGTCTGCTGCTCGGGAGCGGTGCCGCTGCGGTGCGCGGCGCGGTGCTGGTCGGCCAGCGTCATGAGCTGGTGCAGCGTCATGTCCCAGAAGGCGCCGGGCGGAAGGTGGAGGGCGCCGACGGCGAGGTAGTAGCACTCGGCCCAGGGGAAGGCGTCACCGTCTCGACCGGCCGGGCGGCCGGGGCCGCCGCGGCGTTTCCCTCGGCGCTCTTCATCGCCTGCTCAAAGGCGCGGGTGAACGCGGTGACATACGAATCGAGGTGGCCCGGGTGCAGCAGGTCGCCCAACTGCCGGCCGTCGCGCCGCTTGTAGACGATCTCGGTCACGTGCCGGCGGCCCTTGGCGTCCTGGTGCTCACGGACGTACGGCTCGAACATCCCGGACGAGACGGCCCCGGCGCCGATGATCTCGATGAGCGGGCCGAACGCTGCGCCGTCCGCCTGAATCACGGACTGCACCGCGGCGACGGAGCCGAACCGGGCCTCGATGAGGGCCAGTCCGCGGAACGAGTAGACGAGGGGGACCTCGGTGTCGTCGGCGAGGGTGATGGTGGTGCCGGGGGCGAGCAGGTCAATGCCTGTGGTCATGGTGGTGTGTCCTTGGGTCAGTGCCGGGGTTCGGCCTGCGGGTGTTGCGTGCGGCCGGGCGGGCGGCGCGGGGACGACCCGCCCGGCAGGTCTCACGTGACGGCGATGGCTACGGCGGTTTCGTTGATCACCGCGTCCAGCCACTTGCCGGAGGAGATCAGCGGGTCGGCGTCCGCCTCGAACGACACGGTGCGGAAGTCCTCATCGGCGAACCCAACCTCGGGAAACTTGCTGAGGGTGCAGCAGTAGAGGACCCAGTGCAGGTCACCGCCGATGATGTCCACGCCGTTGGCAGGAGTGACCCCCTCCAACTTGAACGAGGGGAGGGTGCTGGAGCCGGTGAGCGAGTACGTCGAGGTCTGCGCCGGGGTGGTGCCCGTGCCGGTCGTCGTGCCGCCAGTGATGGCCGCCAGAGCCGCGAGCGACAACTTGGCGTGCTCGACCTTGACGGTGATGCCCGAGATAGCCGAGTTGGTCGCAAGCGGCCCGTTGTCGCCGCGGAGCTTCTTCGTCTCGATGTCGCCGCTGATCTCGAACGACTTGATACCCGGCACGTCGATGGGCACGTCGTACGTGGCGGCGCCGCCGGCGGGGTCCGCGGTGAGCCGGCTGATCTTGGCGTCCTGGACGCCGTACACCTTGGTGATCGGGGAGAGAGGCATTGCGGTTCCTTCCTGGTGCCGGGGTCCGGCCCACGTGGGTCTGCTACTCGACGGAGAGGTCTGCGGACGGCGCGGCCATGACCTGCCACGTCTCGTCCCGCGGCGGCGACTCGGGCGGCAGGTCGCCCGGTACGGTCTCCAGCGCGCTGCCGGGGACGAGCGCGGCGAGGGCGTCGTCCACCGTCCCGGCGTCCTGCTCGACGATCACGCCGTCGAGCAGGTAGAAGAGGTAGCCGGGCAGACCAGCGACGGGGAACACGCACACTCCACCGGTCTGCGTCTCCTGATCTGCGGAGATGCGGAGGATGGGCCGGCCGGTGCGGGGCGGGAGCCGGTTGCCGAGGCTGCGCACCACCTCGTCACGGTCGAGCGGGACGTAGATCGGGGGCATGCTCATGCGGGGATCACCTCGGCGGGTGTCAGGGTCCGCTGTACCTCGACGGTGATCGAGTGGCGGACCCGGTTGTCGGCGATGGGGAACCGGTCGATGTCCCGCACGCGCACGGCCGATACCGGGCTCGGCGCGGCGGGCAAGGTGCAGCCGTGCAGCGCGACGGCGAGCACCTCGGCGAGGCCGTATCGCTCGGCGTTGCGGGCGCGGGCCGCGCCGGTCGCGGCGCGGGCGTGCTGGATGAGGTCGACGGTGAGGGTCTCGGTGACGACGATCTCGGCCGCGGTGTCACCGAAGTCACCGCAGGCGCCGGTGTTGGTGGTGATGGCCTGCTGCTGGATGACGATGAACGGCGGGGCCTGCCCGTCGCGGGGGCCGTCGCGGAACGCGGGCACCCCGAACGCCAGGGATTCGAGGCGGGCCTTGATGGCGCCCTCGGTGGTCGCGGCCATCACCGCCCCCTGATCTGTTCGAGGTTGCGGCGGAAGAAGAACTCTGTGGCCTCGACCGCCGGCCGCAGGAACGGCTTTGCGGCGGTGCCGGGGTGGTTGACCTTGGCGACCGGGTGAGCAGCGCCGGGCCAGTAGAGCGCGCGGCCGTTCTTCGGCACGATCACGTGCGGGGCCGTCCCGTACTCCACCGCCGCGGCATAGTTCACGTTCGTGCCGACCTCGTACCCAGCACCGCGGCCACGGGTCGGCCGGGCGACGATGGACGACCGGAGCCGGCCGGTGTCGACCGGCGCCACCCGGCGGGCCTCGTTCTGCACGTCGGTGCCGGTCCGCTCGACCGCGCGCCGCACGTCGGCGGACATCCGGCCGAGGACCCGTCGTAGGCCCCGCTCGTAGGCGCGGGTGTTGATCCGCGCGGTCGCCGAGGTGTCGAAGTAGCGGCGGGCCATTACACGCCCCCGATGAGGGACGGGCCGTGGTTGAGGTGCCCGGCGAGAAGGGCGTCCACCTGCGTCGAGCCGGTCGACGCCGATGCGGCGACGGGTGTCGCCGACGGGCCGTCGGTGTGCTCGATGCGGACGTTGTTGCCCTCGTCGTCGACATCGAGGGTGGGGTCCTGCGCGGCGTCGGCGTCGGACGGCGCGGCCTGCGCCTGGATGTGCGCGGCGAGCAGCGCGCACGCCTGCACCACCACCGGCGGAACCGAGGCCGTGCCGAACTCGCCTTCCACACGCACCTGCTCGTGCTCGCCGAGCAGGCTGCCCCACCCGCCGGCCCACGACTCAGCACCGGCGATGAGGTCGTCCCACCCGCCCCACGTGAGGTGGACGGCGTCGATCTGCCCGAGCACGTCAGACGACGTGACGCGGTAGGCCGACGGCGGGAGGGACGGGGCGTCGTCGGCCCCGTCGGTGAGCGGGGTCACCGACGAGACCGACCGGACGCGACGCGGGAGCAGCACCAGGCCCCCGGGCGTCACGTCCCCCACCACCACCATGGAGAGGGGCTCGAAAGCCTGCCGGGTGTACGCGGTGATCCGCTCGGTGGCAGCCTCGATCCACGCGGTGACCTCTGGGTCGGTCCCGGTGCACCCCGCGGATCGGGCTTGCGCGACAGAGCAGTACACCGGCGGTCAGTCCTCGACGGTCTCGGCGGCGGCGAGTTCGCGCGCCGCGGACTCCGTGACGGTGGCGCCCTTGGCGACGATGAGTCGGGCGTGCCCGCCGGGGTGGGTGCGGACGACGGGGCCGTACGGCGCGGCCTGGTCGTCGAGCGCGCGGAACGCATCGTCGGGCGCGGTCTGGCCTACTTCCCACCCGCTGCCGGCGGCGTACTCCTGGGTGCGGACGGTGGCCTGCGGCCGGTCCTCGGTCTTGCGTGCGGCCACGGTGGGCCTCCTCACGGTGTCGTGACGGGCAGGGACGAGTCAGGAAGTGGCCGCGGCGAACGTCACCTTGGTGAAGGCGCGGGGGGTGTGCACGGCCAGGTTGGCGCGGCGCTCGGCGAGGATCACGAGCGTGTTCGCGAGGAAGAAGTCCGCGTGGCTGTCGGTCATGAGGATGGTGATCCCCTGCCGCTCCCACAGCGTGGCGCCGGTCCGGAACCCGCCGAGGAGCGCGGTGCCCTGCGCCATGGCGACGGTGGTCACGACGGTCAGGCCCCACAGACGCATCGCTGCGCCCGGCTCGGTGACGCTGGTGATGACGCGGAACTGCCCGTTCGCGTCCGTGTCCAACTCGATGTCCTGCCAGTCGAGCGGGTTCATCACCACGGCATCCGGCGGGTACAGCGCCAACTCGGCCTGCGTGCGGGCCTTGCGGACCGTGATCAGCTTCGCGTCGGTGCTGCCCACGCCCGGCTGATAGGCGCCGATCCCCGGCGTGGTGAGAATCCCCTGCATCTGCGTGGTGCCGGTGCCGGTGAGGATCTGCCGGTCGAGCTGGTACTCAAGGCCGTAGGTAAGCCGGCCGTTGATGTACCCCATCATCTGGCCGTCGTCGTCCGCGGCCTGGCGGGTGATGGGGACCCAGTGGGCGACCGTCTTGAGGCTGGTCGTGATGGTGTCCCACGAGAACGGGCCGGACTGCGGCTTCATGGTGCCTTCGGGCACGACCGTGGCCTTGTTCCACGTGCCGGTGCCCGCGACCGGGCCGGAGGTGTCGCGGACGTATTCGAGGGTGTTGCCGCTGCTGGTCTGCCGATCGAGGAGGTTCGCGACCAGCAGCGGGAAGTCCGGGTTGGTCGGAATCTGGCCCGGCTGGCGCTCCGGCCGGGTCGGTACGCCGTTGGTCGTGGTGACCGTTCCGGTGGGGGCGTCGCGGTGCTCAACGGAGAACTTGCCGACGGCGCCGTTGGCGCGGAAGTTGGCGAGGGCCTTGGACCGGATGAACGCCTCGGCCGCGGTGACCGGGTGCGGGGCGCCGTGGTCGTCGGGCTGGTGGCCGGGCTCGGTGCGTCGGGTCTGCGGACGCGGGTCCGGGTCGCTGGCCGGGAGCGCGGCGGCGCGCAGGGCTCGCAGGCGGGCGTCCCGCTGGTTGGCCTGGTCGATCTGCGCGGCGATCTGGTCGGCGCGCTGCATCAGCTCGTCGAGGTCCCCGTCATAGTCGGGGTCCTGGAGCAGGCGGACGATTTCGTCGCGCTGCTCTGTGAGGGTTGGGGCGCCGCCCTTGATGGGGTAGATCGGCCGTCCGTCGCGGCGGCGGCCGATGGGACGCACGCGGTTGCTCATGGCGGTCCTCTCGGTCCGTGGACGGCGCGCAGCCGCCCAGATGTCTGGGGGTCTGCGTCCGTCTGTCACGGCCGGTGGATCGCGCCCGGCATGCCCGTGGCGTTTACGTCCGGTACGGGCGGCCCGGATGCGCCGAGAGTAGAGCAGATGGCCGGCGCCGCGACGATGGGTGCCGCAAGTCGCGTCATGAGGACCGGTTACCTGAGCCGGCGCCGTGGTGGCGCCTGTGCAGCGTCCGTAGCGGCACAGTGTCGACGCCAGCACGAGCGAACTCGCTCGGAGGGTTGCTTGGCTAAAGGTTGTCTCGTAACGGTGGGGCGCAAGTGAGATGATCTCTCATGCCGTCAGTATGCTCGCGACCACTGACAACGCCCGCGGCGGCCCAGTAACGCCCATCTGGACCTGCCCCGGGGGGCGGTGACTACCGGCGGATGCTGGCTGTGCTGAGATTCCCGGAAGGAAACGGCTGACCCTGGGCGCCCGCCGAAGGCCCGGCCGACGCCGGGGCGGCGAAAAGGTTGGTGTGCGGGGCCGGCGGAACCGGGTAACGTCTTTGTCATGTTCTTCCAGGCGCCGATTTACGAGTGAGCGTGATGGGCCCCTGCTGACGTCCTTCGACGTCGCCGCCCGTCCCCCCGCCGATGAATCCGTAGATCACTTCACATCATTACCGGGAGAACCCGTGACCGTGAGCAAGAACATCAACAACCCCGTGGGCATGGGCGGCGGCCAGCGCAAGAAGCTGTCCCGCACCGAACGGCAGAACAACGGTCCGCACCGCAACCTCGATCGCCAGGGTGCAGCCGCCCAGAAGGCGGAGCTGGTGCGCAAGATGCGCGAGAAGGCAGGCGCAGCTGAGGGCGCCGGGCAGGCGGGCGACGACACCGCACAGAGCTGACGCACCGCCGCAGCAGGGCGGTACCGCACGGGGCAGGGCCCGGACCACGACTCGTGGTCCGGGCCCTGCTGCCGTACCTGGCGCGGCCGGTCCCGATCAGCTCTCGGCCGACCACCTGCGTCTCAGCCGACCACCCGGGGCAGCCGCAGATTCAGCAGCCCCGTCACCGCCACCACCCCGAGCTGCGCAAGGAGCGTCACCACCAGCGCGTTCCTCGTGCCCAGGGGCGACACCGCAGCTAGGGCCTGTCCGGCGGATCATTCTTCGGAGTCGAGGGCCCGGAGGTCGTAGAGGTAGGAGCGGTCGTTCTTGAAGCTGCGCCAGACGGTGGCCGGGGGCTCGGGTTCGTCAGCGCGGCTGTTGAGGGGGTAAGCGGTGACGAGGCCATCGGCGATCTCACAGTGCCAGCCGTCGGTCGGCGACCAGACACACCGCACGTTCCCGTCCGTTCGGCGGTAGGTGGGGCGGCCGTTGTGCTCGCCGTCGCGTTCGAAGTGGTAGCGGAGCCCGTCGATGTGGCGCACGAAAGTGAAGGATGCAAGTGCCGTCATGGCTTCGGCACTGTATGGGACGAACGCTGCTGGGGGCTAAGCAGTTCTGGGCGTAACCAGGTGCCGGGCACATCTCACGGGCGGAGCCAGAGCCGGATTGCGGCGACTGTGACGGTGCCGTGGAAGACGTAGGCCCTTTTGTCGTAGCGGGTGGCGACGGCTCGGGAGTTCTTGAGCCGGTTGATCGTCCGCTCGACCTCGTTGCGGCGTTTGTAGGTCTCGCTGTCGAAGCCGGTGGGCCGGCCGCCCTTGCTCCCGCGTCTTGTGCGGTTGGCCCGCTGATCCTTCGGCTCGGGGATGGTGTGCTTGATTTGGCGTCTTCGCAGGTAGCGGCGGTTGCGGCGTGAGCTGTATGCCCTGTCGCCGCCGAGGTGGTCAGGGCGGGTGCGGGGCCGTCCGCCCTGCGGTCGGGGAACGGCGATGCGTTCAAGGACCTCGATCATCTGCGGCGCGTCGCCCCACTGGCCGGGCGTGACCACGAAGGCAATGGGCCGGCACCCACCCTCGCCGGCGAGGTGGATTTTGCAGGTCAGACCGCCCCGGGACCGTCCTAGTCCTTCTAGGCGTTCCTGCGTCATCGAGGGACCCCCACCAACCGCAGTAGTGCCACCCGCCGCTGACGCTGGGCGAGACACTGCGCCTTGGCGGCCTGCCGTTCCTTCTCGGCTGCGGCTTGGCCGTTGGGGGAAGGCGGCGCCGGGGCCGAGATGTCCTCGTACAGTGCCCCGAGTGCGCTCCGTACGGTCTTCAGCTTGGAGCCGGGGACCGCGGCCATACGGGCGGTGATCTGGCTGACCTCGACGAGCCGGGCCGAGCGGATGGTCTCCACTACGGCGGCGCGGTCCTCGTCGCTCATCTCTGCGAGCTTCTCCCACGGCGGGAGGTCGGTCCGGACGAACCCGACGGACAGGTCCGGCGCGCTGCCCGACCGGGCCATGGTGCGCGCGTCCCGGCCGGCCGCGGTGTCGTCGTACCGGCCGGAGATGTAGAGACCGTCGTCCCGCTCCTCGGCGGTGAACGTGCCGACAGGCTGCATCGGGGAGTGCATGAAGAGCATGGCGTAGGAGCCCTTGAGCCCCTTGCGGAACACCCGCTGGCGGAACGTCGTCCCGTACGAGTCAACGACCCCGTACCGGCAGGCCAGCCCCTCGAACGTGCCGTCCCCCTGGTCGACCGCGCGTAGGTCGATGTCGACCGCCGCGCGGAACTCGATCTCCGTCATCGCTGCTGTCCTTCCTGCGCCCCGCGGGCGGCGTGCTCGGCGTACTGCTCGGCGACCGCTTCCATCAACGGCCGGTGGGCGGGCGACAGAGCTGGGGCGTACCGGTACGTCGCCACCCCGTCCGCTTCGCGGTCGAGGGCGTAGACGATCCGGCCCCGGGCCAGCACCAGCGTTCGGGGCAGGCTGCCGTCCGGGGTGCGCATTACCGCCCCGCTCTGCCCGTCGTACGGGCCGCGGCGCACCTCGCGCAGCGGGACTCCCGGCGGCCGGTAGGCGTCGCGGTACTGCTCGTGCTCGGCGGCCTGGAGCACGCACGGCACCTCGCCGCGGAGCAGGGTTGCGGCCATGTCAGTTCTCCTCGAACTCGTAGGTGAGGGCGCACCGGCACTGGATCGACTGGGACGCGGGCGCGGTCGGGTCCGCGGGCCACCGGCTCTTGGTGAGCGTGAACCGCTTATTCAGCGGCACCGACCGGCCGTTCTCCTCGCGGTGCGTCTCACGGGTGCGCTGGTCGTTGGTGGCGAGCCACGTCTTGCGGACGGCTCCGGCGTCGAGCGCGGCCAAGTGGGAGGCGGCGTTGTATCCGCCGACGGTCTCGGTCCGCGCGATCATCGTTGCCCGGAAGTCGCTGAGGTTCGTGAACACCTGCTGGATCCGGGCCCGCAGCTCTGGCACCGACTCGCCCTCGGCGACACCGTGCGCGAGGATCTGCGACCGAAGAACCTGCTCCGTCGTCGCCGTGACCCGGTCGGCGAGTTCGTCGATGCGGTCCCGCAGCGCGCCTGACACGGCCGGCTCGTCGAGGTCGAACGCCGAGGTGATCGACGCCCCGCCCCGGCGCCACGCCCGCTCGACGAACGGGCGCAGTACCTCGCGGGTCCGGCGCCGCCAGTAGGACCCGTCGAACAGGTCCCGCACCCGGACGCGCTGCTCCCACCCCTCCGGGCCGGTCGCTACGTCGAGGTCAGTCATCCGGTCCGCGGTCGTCTCCTCGGGGTCCGGCGGGGCGAGGCGGACGGTGTCCTCGCGGGCGAGCGCGCACGCCTGCTCTCGCACCTCGTCCAGCCACGCAGCAGACCGGACGGGCTTGCCCATGAGCCGGTCGAAATCCCGCAGGACGCGGGTCTGCTGCTCCCGCGCGAGGGACCGCACCGCGGCGCGGCCGGCGGTCTCCAACGCGTCGTACGCATCGGCCACCTCGGCAGGTGACGGCGATGACGGGGCGTCGTCGGCACGCGTCAACTCGGGCCGGATGGGCGCCGGTCGGGCGTCGCCCTGCGCCTGCCCCAGCAGACGGACGAGGGCCTGCTCGACCGCCAGGCCGAGCGCATCCTCGGCGACGGGCAGGCGGGAAAAGTCGACATCCCACGACCGGGCGGCGTCGGGGGCGGGCGCACCTTGGACGGGCGCCCACTGCGCGCGGTACGGGGTGAGGGTGTGGGCACCGATCCCTCCCGGTAGCGGCTCCTTGCCGAGTTCGGCGCGGGCCTCGTCGATCGTGAGGGTGTCCGAGTAAACCGAGGCCCGGGTCCTGTTGGCCACGGAGTCCTGCGCCTCTTGCAGCGCGGTCACGCCGGAGAGGTCCCACTCGGCGTCCTCGGCGTCGGACGGGAGGAGGACACGGTCGATCTCGCTGCCGATGATCTCCAGCTTGGGGACGATGGTGTCTGACCAAAGCGTCATCTTGGCCGCCGACCTGTTCTCGTACGTCGTGCCCGCACTCAGGTAGTCGTGCGGCACGCCGAACGCCAACATCACCTCGGCGGCATTGGCCATTCGCGATTCGAGGTAGTCCATCTCTTCCGCGGTGAAGCCAACGCGGACGTACTCGACGCCCTTGCCCTGCGATCCGGGCGGGGATCCCACCACCAGCGTTCTGCCGGTGTTGGCCGGTCCCTGCATGGATGAGCGCCAGGCGGCGCGGGTGGCGGCGAGGTTCCGCTCGTCCATGTCCCCGACGTACAGGACGCCGGTCGGTGCGGCGCCATTGGCGTAGCTGGAGCGCTGCCACTCCCGTGCGTAGGCGTCCATATCGACCGCGTGCCGGGCGGCCTTCCACGGGGCGAGGCACCCGAGCGGGTCGAACGGGTGCGGGTAGCGGAGCCACAGCATCTCGTCCGGCAGGACGGGCACCTGAACCCCGTCGAGCCGGCGGATCACGAACCCGACCAGATCAGCGGTCGTCGGCCGCTGCGCCAGGGGCTTGGAGACGATCACGTCTACTGGGTCGTACACCGGGTGCATCGCGGTGATCGGGCCGAGCCCGGTCTCGCCGCGGTCGAGCCAGACGAACGCCTGCCCTGCCAACTCGCTCTGTTGCAAGACCAGGGACTTGAACACCCTCGCGCTCATCAGGGGGTTCGGCCGCTTGTTGAAGAGCGCGGCCACAGGGTGCCCCGTAATCTCCGCGCCGTCCGGTCGCCGCACCACGAGCGGCACCGACGAGCCGTTGTCGGCGATGGCCGCCACGCACCGGTAGGCCACCGCGGAGTGCGCGTACCCGCGGGCCTCGGCGTCGAGGTCCAGGGTGAGCGACTGCTGTCCGCCGACGGATGCCACGGTGACGGGGCGGCGGTCCCGCAGGGTGTCGAGGCCGCCGCCGGGCGCGGCGCGCCGGCCGATGGCGGCGTCGAGCACGTCTCGGAATCGTCCCACTGGTGGCCTCCTATACGACCGCGGCGAGGTTGCCCGCCGAGGCGAGCATCAGATCGGTGAGGGCCCACACCATGGCGTCGAGCCGGTCGGGCGAGGACTCGCCCGGCACCCAGGTGGCGAGCTGCTCCTCAAGGCCAGGCAGGCCGTTGACGATGTGCGCGGCCTGCTGCTCGAACAGAGCGGCGACGGGCTCGGCGCGGGTGGCCTTGCCCCGGCTGGCAGTGACCGTACGGTAGTTGACCGTCGGGTCGACCTGCCGAACCACCGTGCCGATCCACTCCCCGCCGTTGTTCACCTCGGCGACGATCGCGTCCGCCCGGTGCGCGTGGTACGCCTGCACCGCTCGGCGGGCCGCCTCGATCGGCGGCATCCGGCCCGAGAGATCGTCGAGCACGTAACCGTGCTGCCGCACAGTGCCGTTGCGGTCCGGTACGTACTGCTGGGACAGGCCAGCCACGATGATGCCCATCTCGTCGGCCTCGTCGGTCGAGGTGGCCGCGGGGTCCACGGCAACGACCAGGCGGGCGGTGTCGGGCATCGCGCCCACACGGGTGGCGTCAAGCAGGCTCCACGACCAGAGCGCGCCCTCGACATCGGTGATGACCTCGCCGTCGAGTTCCTGTCGCTCCAGCCGGGTGCCGGCGTACTGCGCGATCAACTTGGTGCGCATCAGCTCGGGGAGGTGAGTCGCGTCGCGGGTCCGGCCGCGGGTGACGAGTACGTCGTCCCGCCCGATGAGGTCCCGGATTTCGCGGCGTGGCTTGGGCGTTGTCGATGCGATGTAGTGCGGGCGGAGCCCGAGCCGGAGACCCATCGCCGAGTGCGTGAGCGCGTCGCCAAGCCGACGCATCGCTGCCGCTTCCTCCAGCCACACCAAGCAGCGGTTACCGCCCGAGCGGAGACGCTCGATGTCGTCCGGGGAGTGCGCGCCGAACAACTTGGCCTCGGCGCCGCTTGGCCAGCGCACGTGTGTGCCGCCGACCGTGGTCCGCACCACCACCCGCGGGTCATGAGCCCGCAGGCCCGACGGCCCGTTGACCGCCGACTCGACCGCGTCACCCTGCGTCGGCGCGATGATGGAGAGCCGGTGTCCGCCGGGGATGCGGTCGTCGCACGGGGGCCCGTTGACGTGCTCGACGACGTACCGCGCGCACCCGTCGGTCTTGCCGGTGCCTCGGCCGCCGAGCTGCAACCACATCCCGTGCGTCTCGACCTCGGCTGGCGGGACCTGCCACTCGTACGGCGTCCACGCGTTCCACCGGTCGTGCCAGAGCCGGTCTGCGAGGCGGTCGCGCAGCGCGCGGAGCGCGGCCGGGCTCATCCGCTCCAGCCGCGCTCGCTGCTCCGCGGTGAGGGTCACCGGGCGGCCCGCTCGGCGATCTCGTCGGCGAGGGCCTCGACTTCGGCCGTGAGGGCGTCCGTCAGCTTGGCGTCGACCTTTACGGGGGCGTCGAGGCCGAGCAACCGCGCGTGCCGGTCCAACGCCTTGATGATGACCTCGGCGGCGCGGGCATCCCCGGTGATCGCCTTGGGCATGAGGCCGTCAAGCAGCGCCTCAAGGGTGGCGAGTTGCCGGCCGATCTCGATGTCTCGTTCAGCGGCGGCGGCCTCGGCGTACTTGCGCATGCCGCGCTTCCACGCCTCATAGGCCGTCTTGACGTTGATGTTCAGCTCGGCGGCGATGTCGCGGAACGGCATGCGGCGCCGGGTGTGCATGAGGAGGACCTCGTGCTCCCGCAGGGTCGCTATGTCCTCGTTGATCTTCGTTGCCATGCCCGGTCGCCTCCCTGGTCGGGAGGGTACGGAGTTTCCAGATCACGGAGCCGGGGGTGCCCCAAGTCGCCTGCCGGGCCGCTCCCTTGGCCGGGAGCGGCTGGCCGGTCGTCAGCAGGCGTCGAAGCGCCAGTGCCCGCCCTCGCGCGTCCATGGCTGGTCGTGCTGGTCGTACTGCGGTTCGCCGACGCCGTACGAGACCCGGGCCATGTCCCCCGAGAACTTGTCGATGGTGAACGTCTTGACGGTGCGGGCGCCGCTCGCCTTGTGGGCGCGGTCGAGCAGCATTCCAAGGCCAGGCTTGGTGATTTGCTCCCGGCACCGGGTGGAGATCAGGCTGTACGCCGTCGTCACGTCCGGTTTGAAGTAGGCGGCGGTGTAGGTGCGGACGGCCTTTTCGAGGTCGGCACGGGCCTGGTCCGCGGTGGCCGAGGGCGCGTGGTTGGTCGGTGTGGTGAGCACGGGCGGCTTCTTCGCCGTCTTGCCGTCGCCGGTGCTGCTGCACGCGGTGAGTGCGACGGGCAGCAGTGCGGCGAGTACCGCGGTGGTGGCGCGTGTGCGCATGGTCCCCCCTTGGACGCGTGCTGGTGGCCGCATCGTGGCACGCGCCAAGGCGAGGTGTGGGAGGAATGTGAAAGACCGTCATTCCCTACTGAGATACCCCAGGAGTCAGAGGTGTTGCAGGCGGCAAGACATCCGGAGGTAGCGCACTCGTATATGGTGGCGGCAGCCTCTTCTACCGCTGTACGGCGGTCTGTTGATTCCACGCCGCGAGGGCATGGCGTCAACACGACTGCCGTATAGCCGGCATGGAGGGGTTATGGATGATCAAGATCCTTGCGTGTGTCCTCGTCACGAACGACGACGACACCGGCGACAGGCCGCGATGGACTGGAGCTGGCTTGCGATCCGGCTCATCATGGAGGTCATCAAGATCTTCCGATGATGGCGTCGTCCAGAGCAAGGGCACGAAGGAAGAGGCCCGGCTAAGGATTAATTAGCCGGGCCCCAACTGCCCAACCTGGCCCGCCCTCTGGCCTGCACGCCAAGGGCGGGCCACTGCTTTAGGTGGGCAGAGTCCGCATTCGCCCAGCGGGGGCTGGTGTACACATTTGCTTGCTGGGGACTCTAGCAGCGAATCACAACTTCCAAATGCTCTGATGCTTGGAATGCATAGCGAAAGCCCAGGTCAGGGCACCTAGGCGCTCACCTTTTTGCGACACGAAAAAATCTACCTTTGGAGTCCGGCGCGAACCGGCTGCGCACATGCTGCGCTCGGTGTCGGCAGCGCGGGCGGGTACGTGGCGAGCACGGGCTCGCGCTGCTCGACCTCAGCCCTGATCTGGCCGCGGATGGTGGAGTCGCCCACCCGGCCGTGCCCGGCGGCGATGAGCGCATCCCGCATCGCGGCAGTGCCGGGCCGCGTGCCGCCGTCGTAGAGCGGGCGGATCGCTGCGCACCGACGGTCGCGGTAGGCGATCGCTGCCGTCTTTGCCGGCTCGGCGGGCGGGAGTTGCGGGGCAGGGGCCTGCTCCGGCGTCGGGGGCATTGCAGGCATGGCCGGGGTGGGGGCCTCGGCGCGCTCGACGACGGGGGCGTCCGCCGGGTCGGCGACGCTGCTCGACGGGGTGACGACGGGTGTCGCGGCGAGGTGCAGCAGGTGACCGAGGACGAGCGGCGGCACGCACGAGACGCTGATCACGAGCCACGCCGGAGCGTACGGGGTCGCCGACCAATGCCCGGTCACGAAGAGATGCGACACGGGTTGTGCAGCCATGGCTGCGCCGAGGGCCAGCCACGCGCCGACGATGGCCGAGAGGCGGCCTGGCGCGCCGGACGGGCGGCGTGATGCGACCACCGCGGCGATGCCGGCATAGGCGGCGAGGACGGATGCCATGCCCCAGGCGAGGTGGGTGTCCCACCCGGCGAGCACGCCGAGGTGGTGCTCGCCGGGGGCGCACATGACCATGACGATGACGGCGACGATGGGCCGGCCGGCGTCGGTGAACAGGGCGGCCCACCACGGGATAGCGGCGGGGGCGGGCCGCGCGGGGGCGTGGGCGGTGGTGCGGCGGGACAGGCGCCCGCCGAGGGCGATACGGCTACGCTGTGCGTTGGCCATGGAGACTCACCTCTCCTGGTCGGGCCCCCGGAGTGCAGCCACACGCCGGGGGCCGTTGTTGTCGGCGTCGTCGGCGCGCAGACGCGCGTCAGACGGTTGAGAGGGGTACTCCTCTCGCGCGTGAAGGGTACCCCTCTCGCCCCGCCGGGGCGGGCCGTACTCTCCGGTTTGGAGGTGGCCGAGGTGGCTGGTGAAGCGGACGCGGTGCGCGCGGCGGTGCGCGCCCTGGAGGGGATCGCCGACCCGATCGAGCGGGCGCGGGAGACTTCGGTCTTGCTCCGGGAGTGGCCGGCGCTGCACCGGGTCGTGCGCGAGGTCCGTCAACAGGCGGTGCTCGGCGCGCACGGTGAGGGGCGGACGTACGACGAGATCGGGGCCGAGATCGGTACGAGCGGCTACCGGGCGTCGCAGATCTCGCGCGGGAAGTAGACCGGCTGACGGCCGTTGACATGCGTCGTCGCCTTAGTGGGCGCACGGTGGGGGTATGGCCGAGCGTCCCCCCGTGGTGGTGCATCCGCCGTTGCCGTCCGGCGGCTGGCGGGTGACGATTCGGGGCGCGATCGTAGGGGTGGCGTACGGGCCGGCCGACCTGTTGGAGTTCCTGCGCCGGGCCGGGGTCGACCTGGACACGGTGGCCCTGGATGACCTCGCCTTGATTGAGTGGCGCGGGCCGGGCCCGGATGTGTGGACGCGATGACGCCCCGCCGGTCCGGGGACGGGCGGGGCGCTGCGGTGGGGTGGGGCTACTGGCCGCGCCAGTAGGCGAGGGCATCATTGACGATGTGGCCGTTTGCTCCGATCTCAGTCTGTTCAAACTGGCCATGCGAACAAAGGCATCTGATCCATCCTTGACACCATGCCTACCCCCTTAGAGCGTCAGCGGCCACAAGGGCGCCATACGCCGCACCTGTGGTCCGTGTGGATCGTCGCTCCCACCGCCCTGGCCGTTGTGGGAATGCTTGCTTACGGCCTGTACCAAGGCGCGGACACGCTCCTCACTGCGCAGAACCGGACGGGGAAGCCAGTCGACGTCAACGACGTCATCAAGACCACCGTTACCGTCCTCACTCTCGTGGGCGCCGTCCTCACCGGAATCTACGCCTACCGCAAGCAACTCCTCGCGGAGGGTGACGCACACCGGGCGGATGCAAGCCAGCTTGCCGACCGGTATTCGGCTGCGGCAGAGCAGCTAGGTCACGAGCAGGCCGCCGTTCGGCTTGCCGGCGTGTACGCGATGGCGCGGCTCGCAGATGACTGGCCCGAACAGCGGCAGGTGTGCATCGACGTGCTGTGTGCATACCTGCGCATGCCTTACGAGCCCGAACACACTGCAACTGGCTTCAAGACAGGCGAGCGGGAGGTTCGGCTTACCATCATCCGAACGATCAGCGACCACCTCCAAGACCCAACGGCACCAACGACGTGGTGCGGGCGCAATCTGAACTTCACCGGCGCCATCTTCGACGGCGGACACTTCAGCCGTGCACATTTCACTGAAGGCTTAGTCGACTTCGGTGGCGCGCAGTTCACCGGTGACACCGTCAACTTCTTGGATGCCAAGTTCATCGGCGGCACGGTCAGTTTCGTAGGCGCGCAGTTCACTGGCGACACCGTCGGCTTCCTCAATGCGCAGTTCATCGGCGGCTCGGTCACCTTCGGCGGCGCACAGTTTGTCGGCGACTGGGCCATGTTCAATCACGCGCAAGTCAACGACGGCGTCCTCCACTTCGGCGCCGCAAAGTTCATCGGCGGGATCGTCAGCTTCTCAGAGGCACAGTTCACCGGCGGCACAGTCAGCTTCGTCGGCGCGCAGGTCACCAACGCTACGGTCAGCTTCGGTGGCGTGCAGGTTGGGAGTAATGCCAACGTCCTTTGGGGCCCATTCCCTGTCATTTCACCGGGCACGTCTTGACTCACTCGGGCATGTGGGTCTCCGGTGCTCGGGCCCGGCCGCACGCTGCCGGCCGGGCCGGGCGGGTCAGCGGGAGTCGGCTGCCAGCGCCGGTTCGGTGCCGGCCCGCCGGTCGATGGCCTCGCACCAGGCGGCGGCGACCGCGGCGACCTGGATCAGCTCGGCGCGCAGCTTGGCCGGGTCCCGCTCGGCGTTCGCCTCGGCCAGCACGTCAGACCAAGTGCCGTACCCGGGGTCGAAAGCGTCCTGGCACCAGCGGCGCGCAGACTGAGCGGCGTCCTGCTGCTCCTTGTTGCCGGTGCCGTCAGGGTGGTTCTGCTCGCCCCAACGGGTGTCCTGCCGGGTGCGCTCGGCCGAGATAGCACCGAGGCACTCGGGCCGAGCTGCCGTCCCATGTAGCTGGCGACGGCCACGGTGAGAGCAGCGGTCAGGTCGGCCGTTCCCTCGGCCGTGCCGAGGCGGACGGAAGTTGCCTGGATGGTGCGGCCGATGAGGGCGGCGAGGAGCTGGAGTTCGGTGGGGTCCAGGGTGGTCATCGGCGGTTGGTCTCCTGATGTCGTCGGGTGGGGTGGGTGGTCTAGGAAGCGGCCTGTAGGCGGCGTGCCCGACGCGGCCTGAGCGGCACAACGGCCCCGCCCCGAGCGGCGGTCCGTGCCTTCCGCTGCTCCGCGGACTGCCGGGCCTGCGCCGCGAGGCACCCCGCACACGCCGGCTCCCCCAACAGGCGATGAATCCCGTAGCCGCGGACCGTCCCGCCCTTCTCGTGCTCGGCGGCCAGCCGGCCGCGCCGGGCCGCCTCGGTGCGCGCAGCCTGCGCCCCGAGGCACGTCTCGCACGTCTCCCCGTACGCCCGGTGTGCGGCGAGCGCCGGCCCGGTGCCGCAGGCGAGGCGGAGCCGGCCCTCATCGTCCACCCACCGGCCGGCGTCGTGCCGGAGCCGGCTGCGCTCCCTGACGGTGAGGCCGCCCCAGACGCCGAACCGCTCGTCGTTGGTGAGGGCGTAGTCGAGGCAGGCGGGGCGCAGCGGGCAGCCGAGGCAGACGGCCTTGGCGTCGTCCTGGCCGGCGGTGTCGGTGGCGTAGAAGTCGGCCCCGGCGAGGGCGCAGGCGGCCGTGGCGTCGCCGAGGAAGCCGGGGCGCAGTGGGGTGTTCATGGTCAGTCCTCCTCGGGGGCGGGGTGGTTGGCGGTGGGGGTGTTGGGGTGGCTGCCGGTGGTGGGGTTGCAGCCGGGTTGGTGGTCAGGCGGCGGGGGTTTCGGGTACTGCCTGGAGGTGGCGGTGGGGGTTGCCGGTGCCGCGTCCGTCGAGGCGGTCGAGTTCGGCTTCGAGGGCGGCGACGTGTTCGGCTGCTTCGAGGGGGGTTGTGGGGCGGCTGAGGGCGGTTGTGCGGACCTGTTGGGCGTGTCGGGGTCCGCCCCACTGTCCGGTGGGCAGTTCCTCGGCGAGGAGGTGCTCTATGGGTGTCATGAGGCGTTCCTCTCGGCTGCTCTGCGTTCGCACAGGGTGTGCGCGGTTCGGGTGGGGCGACCGAGGGTGTGGATGAGGGGGTGTCCGCAAAGGGAGCAGCGTGCGAAGTCGCGGCCGTAGTCGGCGTGCTGCTCGGTGGGGTGTGGTTCTTGGGGGAGTTCGGCTTGTGGTTCGGGAGCGTCCACTACCTGTGGTTGCTCACCTACCCCCGCCATGTCTTGGTGTAGTTCCTTGGCTATCCCTGGGTTGTTCGGGGGCGTGTCCCCCGAACCAAACGGGGGCGTGTCCCCCGAACTCAAAGGGGGGCGTGTCCCCCGTTCTTCTTCGGGATCGGGGGCAGTGAGTCCGGGGGCGTGTCCCCCGTTCTCTGGTTCGGGGGACACGCCCCCGTTCTTTGTCTCGCCCTCGACCCATGGCGGGGCCTTTCGCGGCTTGCGTTTCGTCGTCTCCAGTGAGGCGAGCGCGGCCGTCCAGTCCGGCCACGGGGACAGGATGAGGACGTACAGGGTCGCCCTGCCTCTGCGGGACTCTCCTTGGATGCTGACCACCCCGGCGGCGATTGCGGCCGTGAGGTAGCGGCGTACGTCTTTCTCGTCGGCCTTCACCGCGGCGGCGATGTCCTTGATGCGGATCGCCTTGCCGTCGCGGAAGCGGAGCCGGCCGGCGGTGTCCGCGGCGGCGCCGAGGGCGTAGAGCACGGTCACGAACGAGGCGGGGATGCCCTTGGGCATGACGGGTGCCCAGCGCCAGAACAGGGCGTTACGGAAAGCGTGCGGGACACTCCCGCCGGTCTGCCCTGCCTGCTCGTCTGTGCTCAACGTGATCTCCGTGTCGTGCGTAGTGCCCGGTGTGGCGGGGACGAGGGCCGGGGCGCGGTGGCCCCGGCCGGCGGCGGGTGGCTACCTGACGTACTCGTCGCGGCGCCGCTGCTCGCGGGTGCGCTCGTGAGCGCGGTATTCGTCCTCGCTGGGGTAGTTGGCGAACGCGTCGCCGATCACGGCTTCGGGGTCGCGGGGGCCGGGGCCTACCTCGTCGAGGGTTCCGTCCATTCGGCGGGCCCTCCACATGGCGCGCTTAGCTTCGAGGAGCGTCGCGGCCTCGCCGTCCGCGCGGGCGACCTCGCAGCCGGTGACGCGGACCTTTACCTGCGGCTCTTTCTCCTCGCCCTCGGCGTGGCCGGTGTATGACTTCGAGGTGAGTTCGACGATGGCGACCACGGTGGTGCCCGGCTTCTCGAACAGGCCCCGGCGCTGCTCGACGGTGAGACTGGCCTCGATGGCCGCGGTGGCGGCGTCGAGCTTGACCTCGGGGGCCTGCGCGGGGTTGAGCTTGGGCATCAGAGGGTGTCCTTTCGGTATGCGTCGGCCGCGTCGGCGGCCTGTTGGGCGAGGGCTTCCTCGGCGCAGGTCTTGTGTGCAGGCTTGCGCCGCGAGTCGCGGAGGCAGGTGTCGAATCCGCAGTAACGGCAGGGCTTGGGCTGGCTCGACCAGTGCGAGGAGTCCCGCCAGTCGAGGAGGACCGGGCCCGAAGTGGCCTTGGCCTTGGTGCCACGGCGGGCACGCGGGGTCATCGGGCCCACCGCGGCAACCCGGCAGGCCACTTGGCCTTGGCGAGGCGTGCCCGCTGCGCCTCGGGGAGGTCGAACAGCGGGGTGCCCACCCGGTCGTGGCCGGCGGCGCGGAGCCACCACGCGTCGCACTGATCGCCGCCCGGGTCGTCAGCGAACTGCACCCCGGCCGCGAGGTACGCGGCGTTGGCCATGCGCGCCTTGTCGGCCCGGCCGTGGTCGGCGGCGTAGCTCTTGAGCGTGGCCGGCACCACGAACGCGACCGGGACCTCGGCGTCGGCGAGTTCGCACCGGGCGATGCCCTGCACCATGCCGGTGGCGCCGGCCGCCATGGCGTTCCGCGGCAGGTCTTCCACCACAGCGAGGTGTACCGGGCCGTGGGTGGACAGCATCCGGCGGAGGTGGTCCCGGATGATGACGAGGCGGTGATCGCCGTCCTGTGAGCGGGTCTTGATGCGGTAGGTGGTGCCGTCGGGGAGGGCCACGCCGGTGCTGGTGAGGGAGAGGTCGAGTCCGAGAATGCGGGGCCGGGGCCCGGCCGCCGTGGTGGCGGCCGGGGCGGCGTCGAACAGGGGCGTGGTGGTCACTGGTCCCCCTTGGTGATGTGGCCGCAGCCGGCGCCGGTGCAGCGCCACCGGCCGTCCGGGGTGGGTTCGTGGCGGGTGGTCATGTGGCCGCACGCGGTGGTGTGGCAGGGCAGCCACCGGGAGCCGTCCGGATGGTGTGGAACGGGGCGGTGGTGGCGGCGTGGATCCGGCGGGTGCCGAGGTAGCGCGGCAGGATCAAGAGGCCGATGAACCCGAATCCGAGCAGGCCGCCGAGGACGATGGCGATCACTGGCCGCCTCCCGTCTGGTGCGGGATGACCGGCCATGCCGGCTCGACGTAGGCGTCCGGGTTGGCCTTCCGGAAGTACTCCTGGAGTCCGGCGGCCTGGTCCGCGGCCCATGCGGTCTGTGCCGTGTGCAGCTCGTCGAGGCTCATGGCGGCCAGCGCCGGGTACCGGGTGCCCTGCCGCCATGCGACTCGGCAGGCGGCGAGGGCGTCGGCGTCCGCGGAGTGCGCGCCGTCGAGCGGCACCGCGTAGTACTGGCACAGGGCGGTGAGGGTGCGCTTGCCGCGGCGGTAGCGGTCGACCTGCTTGTCAATGACGAACGGGTCGACGACACGGAACTGTCCGGGCCGGCCGGTAAGCGGCGTCATGCCGTATCGGCGGGCCTCGCGGTCGAGGACGGTGAAGTCGTAGCGGGCGTTCATCGCCACCAGCGGGGTACCGGCGGCCATCGCCACGGCGAGCGTGTCGAGGATCTGCTCGACCGCGGCCCGCAGGTCGACGCCCTCGGCGCGGGCGCGGGCGGTGGTGACGCCGTGGATGGCGGCGGCCTCGTCGGGGATCTCGTGGCCGTCCACGTCGGTGAGCCACGTCGTCGAGGCGGTGTCCTGCCCGCCGCCGCACTGCACCACGCAGGCGGTGACAATGCGGGCGGTGAGCGGGTCCGGGCCGGTGGTTTCGAGGTCGAACCCGGCGAGGCGGCCAAGGTGCCAACTCATGCGCCACCGCCGGTACGCTCGTTGTAGATCCGCAGGCCGAGAGACCCGAGGGATTCCGACTCGCCGTTCTCGTTCGTGACCTTGGCGCCCAACATCCGGGCGTTCTCGACCTCGTAGCCGATCTGCTGGATGCGGCCAGGGCTGGTCTTCGGGTTGAGTACTTCATCCCGGTACGACTCGGCGGTCCGGGCGGGCGCGTCCATGCCCCGCTCGATGTGGGAGGCGTCGGGGTCCTTGTCGTGCGTGGGTGTCAGGCCGCTCGTGAGGAGCAGCACCCGCAGCGCGACGGATTGGGCCTTGGCGGTGCCCTTGTCCGCGGAGTCGAGTGCCTCGCCCTGCGTCTGGAGGGTGAGGGTGTCGCCCTTGGGCCCGACGATGAGCCAGGTGACGCAGGCGGTGCACTCCCGCATCTTGCTGCCCTTGCTGGTGGTGGTGTCGCGGTAGGACGCCTCGACGTTCACCGGCAAGACGTTGATGCCGTGCTTCAGCGTCACGGGCCCGAAGGTGTTGACCACGGTGTCGACGCCACGGAAGTTGAAGCGGGTGCCGCCGCCGTTGTACAGCTCGCCCTTGGCGATGGCGCGGACCTCCCGGCGGACGCGGAGCCACGCGAGGTGGACGGGCACCATCTCGGGGTCGCCGTCGCCCGGCTCGTAGTCGGCCATGGGGTCAGGGGCCGGGGCGTACTCCGTCGTCTGGTCCGGCTCGGCGGCGGGCCCGGTGTCGTTGGTGGTGTCGGCGCGGCCGGCGGCCGCCGCGGCGCGTTCCTGCAAGGTGGTCATGCGTTGTGCTCCTCACGGATCACGCGGGGGATGTTGAGGCGGTGCGAGACGCGGTCCTCGACGCAATCCGCGTACGCCTCGGGCCAGCGCTCGGCTAGGCGGCGGGTGTCGCAGTGCTCGCGGCTGGTCTCGTCGAGGGACACGAATGTGCGGTCCAACACGGTCGCGGCGGTCGCGTCGCCGAGCCCGGCGAGGATCCGGGCCTTGGCCCGCTTCTTCCGGCTCTTGGCTTCGGCCTCGTTGTTGTGCGCGTCGAGGTAGTCGGCCACCGCGTCTTGCGTGTCGACATCGCGGGTGATGTCGAGCGCGCCGGAGCGGTCCGGGTGCAGCCGGTCGTAGAGGTCGAGCAGTACGTCCGGGTCCGCGTCGTCGGCGAGGACCGGCGGCCGGCGGGTGGAGATCTGCTGCCACGCACGGGCCCCGGCGGTGCGCAAGTCGCCGAGCAGATCGGCGTGATCAGCGACACGGACGACGTACTGCCGGTAGTCGTTGCCGCCGATGAGCACGGCGGCGTGCACGTGGTCGAACCCGCAGGTGTCGGCCTGCCACAGGGTTTGGACGAGCACGTCGTCCGCAACGCCCTGCCGGAACTGCGACGCCTTCATCTTGTCGCGGCACTTGATCTCTACGGCGCAGCGCTCCCGGCCGTCGGCCAAGGGGCACTCCAGCACGCGGCGATCGAGCGTGCACATCTGCCAGGGGCGCTCAGTGTTGGCGACCAGCCCGACACGGCGGATCACGCTGCGGTTCCGCCGGGCCCACTCGCGGGCCACAGTCTCTTCGAATGCCCTGCCCCAGAGGGCAGGTTCGGAGTCGTCGCCGTCCACCGGCAGGCCGCCGGTCTTGTCGTGGTAGACGGAAAGGGCGTTGCCGTACCGGCTGATACCGAGAATGGCGGCGATGTCGGAGGAGCCGAGGCCGCCGCGGCGGGCGGTGAGCCAGTCGGCGCGGTCGGCGGTGGCGGGGAGGATGAGGCGGCCGGTCGGCGTGATTCGCCGACCGGCGGCCGGGGCCGTAGCCCCGGCCTGCACGGTTTCAGGCATTCGCATCGCCGCCCTCGGCGACGATCACGGCGCGGGTGGACTCGCCCCGGGGGGTGTCCTTCCCGGCAACGTCGGCCATCCGACGCAGCAAGTCTGCTGCGTCCCCGCGGCCGGGGTCGCACTCGTAGTCCTGCGGAAGGGCGTTGATGGCGTCGGCGGCCTTCCGCAGCACCTCGGCGCGGTGCTCATCCATGACGTCCCGGCAGTGGCCCGTGCCGAGGAAGGCACGGACAGCGCCGCGGTCCACCTTCGACGCGAGGACCCGGGCGTCCCACACGGTCTGCTCGCGGGCCTTCTTCACCAGCCACGCGACCGTTTCGGTCTTGGCCTCGGCAAGCACCTCAGCGCGGTAAGCGTCGAGCTTCACGCGCAGTTCCGTGAGCGTTCCGAGCGGGTCCGTCTCGGCCCGGCCGTACTCGTCAATCAGATCGTCGCGGGCGCTCATGCGGCACCCGCCTCACGCTGCGACGGCACGGCCTTCGGAGCGGCCACCGCCCGGATCCGGTCGGCCAGCGCGAGGCACTGCCCGCCGTACACCGGGATCCGCGTGGACACCGCGTCGAGCAACTCCTCGACGAGCAGGGACTCGGGCCGGTGGCCGTCGTACGGCCGGTCCTCGTCCTGCTCGGCGAGGATCTCGGCGAGCGCGTCGGCGTGCTCGGTGACGAGGTCGAGGACGAGGGCCTCGACGAACGTCGAGATGTCGAGGGTCACGCCGGCCGGGATCGGCTCGACGGAGATACGGAACGGCCCAGATACGGCCGGGAGTTCAGCGGACATCGGTCCCTCCAAGGGCCAGTTCGAGGAGCCACAGCGCAAGGAACGCGAGGGCGACGAGGACGAGGACGATCACGGGATGTCACCCCCGGCGGCCCGCATGCGGGCGCGGTAGTCGCGGCGGCGGGCCTCGGCCTGCTCGGCGGTGAGCTGGGGCTCGTCGTCGTGAACGAGCCGCCAGCGGCCGGCCGCGCGGTCCCACTCGATGTGTTCGTCGGCGGCCGGGTTGCTGATGTGCCCATCCGGTTCGACGTGCACCGGGATGCCGGCAGCCACAAGGGCGTTGAGGGCGTCAGTGACTCGCTGCCACAACGACGCCGAGCCGGCCGCGCCGAGGGCGCACAAGGTCAGGCAGGGCCACTGCTCGTCGTCTTGCGTGCAGTGCTCGCTGTCCGGGTACTTGGCGTGCAGCACCCGCACAGCGGCGGTCTGCTGCTCCAGCTCGGCGACCCGGGCCCGCAGGCGCTCGGCCTCGGCCGCGGTCTCCGGCGACTGGAGCATCCCCGCGGCGTCCAACGCCATCGCGATACCCGCAGGCGTCCGGTGCGTCTGCATCGCACGGAAGATCAGGTCCGCCGCAGCCTTGATCAGGAGCGTGTTCACGCTGCTCCCTCGGCATCCGCCGGACCGTCACCCAGAGTCCAGGCGTGGACCGGTACGCCGTTCACGATCGTGTCCACGAAGGTGTACGGGGCCGGGTCGTCGTCACTGTGCGGGCGAGTCGTCGTCTCCGTGGTCAACTCACGAGCCAAGGCTTTGACGCCGTCCTCGCTGCGGTGGAAGTACAGCCGCACCGTGGGCTTCTCCGGTGCCCACGGGGAGCAGGTGACGGTCACCGTGTCCGGCGCCTGCGGGCAGATGCTGACGATGTGCTCGGCCGCCGACAGTGCGGCCATGTGCCCGCGGCGCTGGGCGTCAGCCACAGCGGCGGGGCGGATAAGGTTGATGCCCACGGGGAGCCTCATTTCTCTGGGAATGGAGTGGTGAGGTGAGCCGAAGGGGTCGCGCCGGGGTCCAGCCGGTAGCGGCCCCGACTCACGTCCGTCAGGAAGTGCGGCGGAGTGACCTGCGCGCCGGAAGCGGGCGCAGGGTCGCCAGGGGGTTCGAGGCGGCCGGTGCCGCCGAGGTGTCCGCGAGAGGCCCGGTGACTGGAGCCACGTGGAATGCGCGGACGATTTCCGCGAGGTGCTCCTCGGTGAACAGGACCTCACGGCCGATCTTGGTGTGAGGCAACGCCTTGATGTGACGCTGCAACCAGGTCTTTTGGACCCTGAGCGCGTCGGCGGCCTCGTCGTAGGTGAAGAGGCTCGGCGCGCTCATGCCAGCGCCCTAAGGCCAACTGGCGGGATTTCACCCTCGGGAACCGGCACGGACCGCCCGACTGGTGCGAAAAGGACGAGTACGTCCACTCCGATCACGTGGCACAGTGCGTGCGCGGTGTCGGCGGTGACGCACTCCCGGGCCCCGCTGTGGAGATCGCCGATCGTGCCCGTGGCACATCCCACCGCGTCCGCGAGATCGCGTATGGAGATTCGTTGGCCCGTACCCGTGCGTCGCATGAGGCGTCGCAGCAGGTCGGCGTCCAGGAGTCGGTAGCGGGAGTCACGCGGGACCAATGTCCACCTCCTTTGGCGGTTTGTCCATCCAGATGGACAGGCTGAGCATCCCATGCGGGTGGACGTCTTGTCCATCCAGATGGTCAGGCTTTCTATTTGGTCATTTCCGGGGTACGCCCTATGCGGGGTCGCCCTTTAGCGTGGACACTTTGTCCAGCGAGTGAGTCACCCTGTGCCTGTGACCAGGGAAAACGGAACCTGCGGCTCATCCGCATCATGGACACCGGACGCCCGGCTCGCCCCCAGGAGTGGCAGGATGACGACCATGGTCGAAGAGGATGATCGGCAGGCAGCGCGAACGCAGCTGTCCGATCTCGTGCGGGAGCGACGCGCAGAGCTGCGCATGAGCCTTCGTGCGGTAGAGGAGCATCCGCAGAATCGGGATGCCGACGAAAGGCCAATCATCAAGCGTGGCTGGCTCGACCGCCTGGAGAAGCGCCAGCCGGTGATTCCGCCACAGGTGCCAGAGCTGACGGCCCTTGCGTCGGCCCTCTCGCTTCCCCTGGGGCGACTCCAAGACGCTGCTGGTGCACAGTTCCTCGGCATCGACACCGTCTGGTCGACGTCCGGCGAGGCTCGCGCCCTGGTGCAGCACGCTGAGAATCTGACGCCCGCGCAGCGTGAGCAACTCGCCCGCCTGCTGGCCACATTCGAGCGCGGGGGCGCCTGAGTCAGGCCCACCTGTGGCCGTCGGTGTTACGGATAGTCATGTTCGCGCATAGGTGTGGTTGAAGGCTGTCCGAAATGACACCATGGTGATCCGCCTGAGGGGCGTAAGTCCACGGTAGCCTGCACGCCCGAACGTGCGTTCGGATGTATGTGCCTTGCGTCGAGTGGGGGTCCTATGACTCAGAGCAGAATGACAGCAGCACGTGTCGAATTCAGCGACGACCTGCCCGACGGAACCACCCTCCTCTTGGTTGAGCGAAGAGGCGAGGTCATATGGCTCGTGCGGCGTGGCCACATGACCCCCGAACTCCTCGACGCAATAAATGACCACCTCTGCCACTTCGTCCGGCATGGCCAGTGGATACAAAACTGGGGCGAACCCGGCGCCGGGGCCCTCCCCTACGCGCCCGCCTGCTAGACCACGCTGCGCAGCCTGCCCTGTGCTGGAATCGCCGGCCCGGACAGGGCGGCTTCAACCGCGGCCACGATCTCCCCGTCCAGAGATCGCACCAGATGCCCGTACCGGTCGACCGTCGTCTGGATCGACTCGTGCCCCAACCGGTTCTGGATCGCAGGGAGAGGGATGTTCGCGCCGATCAGCCACGAGACGTGCGTGTGCCGCAGATCATGAATCCGCGGACGCTTCGGTAGTCCCTTCTCAACGGCGCTCTTCACCGCCGGCATCCACTTCCGGTTGTAGAAATTCGCGTGCCGCCACGCCCCGCCCATGGCCGCCCGGAACACGAACCCCGCCGGCGGCTGGCCGACCACCAGGCGCCGCGCCATCTCCACCTGCGCGGGGGACAGGGCCAGCACGCGCCGCGCTTTCCGGGTCTTCGGCGGCCCGAGGTAGAACGCCGCCTCAGAACCCTTCTTCGCCTTCTTCCAGGCCCGTTGCACGGACACCGTGGGCCGGTCGGCGGTTAGGGCCAAGTCGCGCACCTGGAGGGCCGTAGCCTCGCCCCACCGCATCCCCGTGCTGACGAGCCAGTCGGCGAGGTCCCGGGCCGCGGGATCCTTGATCTCCGCAGCTATTCGCGCGTACTCGTCGTGCTCCAGGAAGCACATCTCCTCCTCGGTGTGGTCGTCCACCCGAGGCAGGCTGGTGCCCTTGCAGCAGTTCGTAGTCCGTAGCTGCGGCTCGGCCTCGACCGCGGCCTGAACGATGCACCACAAGAGGCCGTGGCGGTTCGCGATCGACTTCGGGTCGGCGGGCCGCCGCGCCCACTTCTCGGCGTCCCCCTCGTCCGGCGCCCCCTTCTCCTCGGCCCGTACCCAGTCCTGAATGTCATCGGCCGTGAGGTTGCAGATGGTCGCCGGAGTCACGACGCCGGCCCGGGTGGTGTGCTGGAGAAGGGACAGGTGGATCCGGATGTCTCGGTGGTAGTCCTCGCGGGTGCGCTCGTCGATGCCCGTCAGCCGGTCGACGTAGCGGGTCGCCCAGTCGACGAAAGGGATGTCGTCGGGGTCGGTGTCCGGCTCGACGAATCCGCGGCCCTTGATCCAGCCCGGGGGCCACTCCTGGCCGTGCGCGTCCACGAGCTTCCGGAACTGATCTGCCTGCTCCGGCTCGGCGAACGACTCCGTCTCGTTGGTCCCGCCGCGTCCCCCTTGGACCCAACGGACCTGGAAGATCGAGGAACCGTCCTTGCGGGTCCGCTCTCTGATGGTCGCCATGGGCCGAGAGTAGGGGCGTTTCTGGGGGTGCGTTAGGCCCGCGTTTGGCCGGGAAATGAAAGAGATCGGCCCCTGACCTGTTTTCCCAGGTCAGGGGCCGATCCTTTTGGGTGAGTAACGGGACTCGAACCCGCGACATCCTGGACCACAACCAGGTGCTCTACCAGCTGAGCTATACCCACCAAGACCGGTGCTGTGTGGTTCCTTTTCCCCACCGGCTGAGAAAAAGTGTACAGGCTCCGGAGGGGTGCTCGCTCCCAGGTTTCGCGTCCCTGGGAGCGAGCTGCGTCACTGTGCCGCCGGCGCCGGTTCGGCGGGCAGCTTGTGCTTGGCCGCGATGGCCCTCGCGGTCTCCGTGTCCGGCCCCGGCTGCGGCACGAACACGGCCTCCCGGTAGTAGCGCAGCTCCGCGATGGATTCGCGGATGTCCGCCAGTGCCCGGTGGTTGCCGTTCTTGTCCGGACTGTTGAAGTACGCCCGCGGGAACCAGCGCCGGGCCAGTTCCTTCACGGACGACACATCGACGATCCGGTAGTGCAGGTAGCTCTCCAGCGTCGGCATGTCGCGCAGCAGGAAGCCGCGGTCGGTGCCGACGGAGTTTCCGCACAGCGGCGCCTTGCCCGGCTCCGGCACATGCTGCTTGATGTAGTCAAGCACCTGTGCCTCGGCCGCCTCCAGCGTCGTACCGGTGTCCAGCTCGGCCAGCAGCCCGGAGGTGGTGTGCATCTGCCGCACCACCTCCGGCATGGTGGTCAGCGCCTCGGCCGGGGGACGGATCACCACATCCACCCCGTCACCCAGCACGTTCAGCTCCGAGTCGGTGACCAGGGCGGCCACCTCGATAAGCGCGTCACTCGCCAGCGAGAGTCCGGTCATCTCGCAGTCGATCCACACCATGCGATCGTTCATACGTCTCACCCTACGGGGCGCTCCCGCTGACCGGGCAGTACGGGGCGACCGGCCCCCCGGCCGACCGGGGTCTCCGGCAGCCGCGCGGCGTAACCCTCCGACGGCGGCTTGGCCACGTCCGCCGCCTCGGCGGCCAGACCGTGCCCGCCCAGCGCGGCGGCGGAGAACCGCTCGCTGCCCAGCGCCGCCCGTTCACGCTCCGGACGCTCGGCCCGTTCCGGACGCAGCGCTGGTTCGGGCGCACCGTTCTGCGGCCGGCGGGCGCGGTAGGCCGCCCGATAGGCCGCGGGCGAGGCGCCCAGCTGCCGCCGGAAGTGGCCGCGCAGCGCGACCGGCGAGCGGAACCCGCAGCGCCCGGCGACCTCGTCCACCGAATAGTCGGAGGTCTCCAGCAGCCGCTGGGCCTGGAGGACCCGCTGGGTGATCAGCCACTGGAGCGGAGCGCTGCCCGTGAGGGAGCGGAACCGCCGGTCGAACGTGCGCCGGCTCATGTACGCGCGGGCCGCCAGCGTCTCCACGTCGAACTGCTCGTGGAGGTGCTCCAGCGCCCAGGCGACGACCTCGGCGAGCGGGTCGGCGCCGATCTCCTCCGGTAACGACCTGTCCAGGTAGCGCTGGTGCCCGAGGTCGGACGCGGTCCGCCGGGGCGGGACGACCAGGCGGCGGGCGAGCGCGTTGGCCGCGTCGGCGCCGTGGTCGGTGCGCACGATGTGGAGGCACAGGTCGATTCCGGCGGCGGTGCCGGCGGAGGTGAGGACGTCGCCGTCGTCGACGAAGAGCTCACGCGGGTCCACGTGGACGGACGGGTAGCGCTTGGCGAGCGTCGGCGCGTACATCCAGTGGGTGGTGGCCGGTCGGCCGTCGAGCAGTCCGGCCGCGGCGAGGACGAACGCCCCCGTGCACAGCCCGACGATCCTGGCCCCTTCCTCGTGCGCGCGACGCAGTGCGTCGAGCGCCGCGGGTGGCGGGGCCTGGGTGATGGAACGCCAGGCCGGTACGACGACCGTCCCGGCACGGGAGATCGCCTCCAGCCCGTAGGGGGCCGACAGTTCGAGCCCCCCGGTCGTGCGCAAAGGCGCGTCTTCGCCCGCGCACACAAGTAGCCGGTACCTCGGAACGCCTGCGTCTTGGCGGTCGATGCCGAAGACCGAGAGCGGAATGGAGCTCTCGAAAATGGGGCCGCCGCTGAAGAGGAGCACCGCGACTATTTCGCGGCGTCGTCGGGCGGCGAGCTTGCGGGCGGCATCTGGTGGTACGGCAGCGGAGTCCTGGCTCATGGCACTTAAGCCCCCCTCGGTCGTCTCGCCCTCTCGGTCTTGCACAGTTCCCCCGCCGTAGCTACCAAGATCGAATCTACTGTGTCCCGTGAGGATGGAGTGCCAAGTTCACCACCCGCTGGTATGTCGATATGGCAACTTGGCGCGAAGCATTCGATCACGAAGCGTTCCACTCGTCGGGCCTGCATGGGAAGTACGCGTCTCGGCTCTGCCCGTTCGCAGTAGGGCACAACCATGCCCGGCGGTCCTTTCCTCCCTGCTCACACCGGGGTTGAGGGGGGTCCGGGGCAAGGGGTGAGTACGGGCCGGAAGTTGGCTGAAAACGGTCGTGCGCAGACTTGCGGAGCCCTCAATCGGCCGGCGTACGCCCCCCGCTCAAGGGTCCGCCCCTTTGCGCTCCCGTCCCGGTATGCCCCGTTCTGCACCTCTGGTTGGGGGTGCCTCCAGCACGGGGGCGCGTGGTTGTCCACCCGGTTCGGCGCGACGGGCCCCGGCCGCGCCCGCGGGACCGGCGGCGGTGCCCGTTCGTGCCCGCCCGGAAGGCTCCGCCAGTGATCAAGGAGACGGGTGCCGGGGACGGCCGGGTGCGCCCGGGGGGACGGCGCCGCTCACCGGGTCGGGTGATCTACGGTGCGGTGCCGGCGTAGTGATGATCACCGCGGCCGGGTGGCGAGGGCGGCGCCGCCGACGCTCGGGGGGCGCCGCCGGGGGTACGTACGGGGGCAGGGCGGGGCATTGCCATCCGCGCCACGCTCCGGCATGCTCCGGGGAACGCTTGCGGCCCCGGACCGCCCCGTGAGGGCGCCCGGTGACCCGTGGGCGTTCTGGGCAGTGAAGGAGTAGCGCCGTACTCTTGGGGTATCGGCTTGGAAAGATGATTCCCAGTCGTGTTGTTCCTCTTTGAACTAAGGCTCCTGCTCCTTGATCGAGCCGCCCAGGTCAACTGCCGGATCAAGTCAATCGCCGCTCCCCGTTCGCCCCTCCGCAAGAGGACGTTCTCGCCGAGACACCCATGGCCGGTCACGAAACCCCTGAACCCGCGGACCGCAAGCAGGTCGCCGATCCGATGGCGGACCTCGAAGCGGTGGAACAGAAGCACCACTCCTGCGATCCCGCCTTCCGGCACGGCGTCGTGGTCGGCTTCGACGGCTCCACGTCGAGCGAGCGCGCGTTGGCGTATGCAATCGGTCTGGCGCGGCGCCACGGCTCCGGCCTGATCATCGTCCACGTGGCCAACCGGCTGCCGACGACGGTGTGGGCGGGCTGCGAACCTCCGGTCTTCGTGGACGTCCCCGATCACCGCACCGAGGTGCTCGGACTGGAGCTCGCGTGCGCCGACCACCTCACCGAGGTCCCCTGGATCCTCGTCGAGCGCGGCGGCGACATCTGCCACGAGCTGGAGGAGGTCGGCCGGGAGTACGAGGCCGACGCGATCGTGGTCGGCTCGACGCACGGACTCGTCGGCCGGATCTTCGGCTCGGTGGCCGGCCGGCTGGCCCGCCGCGCACAGCGCCCGGTCATGGTCATTCCCTGACGCCGGCGGAGATTCTGTCCCGGCCGGGACGAGGCTGAACTCCCTTGCGCACACCCCCCGTTGATCGACTCTCCTCGGCATGTCCACAGTTGAGGGGGCGTCATGGGGATTGTGGGCAACGGCAGTCCGGTGGCCGTCCGGAGGTTGGTTGTGCGCTTGTGACGGGTAGAAAACGGTCACGACGACGTGCTGCCGGCCGGGACGTGACGGATTCCGGGGCGGCGGCATCCCGCCGGCGTAATGGGCGACGCCGGCAAAGGGGAGGCGCCGGCTCCGCGTGCGTATGGTGGCACGCACGCGGAGCCAGCGCCTTTTTTCACGGACCTACTCGACCGTGACGGACTTGGCGAGGTTGCGGGGCTTGTCGATGTCCCGGCCCAGGGCCAACGCCGTGTGGTAGGCGAGGAGTTGGAGCGGGATGCCCATCAGGATCGGGTCCAGCTCGGGCTCGTTCTTCGGCACCACGATGGTGTGGTCGGCCTTCTCCTGCTTGTCGTGGGCGACGGCGAGGATCCGGCCGCTGCGGGCCTTGATCTCCTCCAGCGCGGCACGGTTCTTCTCCAGCAGGTCGTCGTCCGGCACGATCGCGACCGTCGGCATCGCCGGCTCGATCAGGGCCAGCGGGCCGTGCTTGAGCTCCGAGGCCGGGTACGCCTCGGCGTGGATGTACGAGACCTCCTTGAGCTTCAGCGACGCCTCGCGGGCCACCGGGTAGCCGCGCACCCGGCCGATGAACATCATCGACTTCGCGTCGGCGTACTGGGCCGAGAGCTCCTTGATCTCGTCCTCGCCCTTGAGGATCTCGTCAATCTGGCCGGGCAGCTTGCGCAGGCCCTCGATGATCCGCTTGCCGTCCGCGACCGACAGGTCCCGGATCCGGCCCAGGTGCAGGGCGAGCAGCGCGAAGGAGACCACCATGTTGGTGAAGCACTTGGTGGAGACCACGCAGACCTCGGGGCCGGCGTGCACGTAGATGCCGCCGTCGGTCTCCCGGGCGATGGCCGAGCCGACCACGTTGACCAGGCCGAGCACCCGGGCGCCCTTGCGCTTGAGCTCCTGGACGGCGGCCAGCACGTCGTAGGTCTCACCGGACTGGGAGACGGCGACGTAGAGGGTGTCGGGGTCCACGACCGGGTTGCGGTAGCGGAACTCGGAGGCCGGCTCGGCGTCCGAGGGGATGCGGGCCAGCTCCTCGATCATCTGGGCGCCGATCTGGCCGGCGTGGTACGAGGTGCCGCAGCCGAGGATCTTCACCCGGCGCACCGCGCGGGCCTCGCGGGCGTCGAGGTTGAGGCCGCCGAGGTGGACGGTGGAGAAGCGGTCGTCGATCCGGCCGCGCAGCGCCCGGTCCACCGCCTCCGCCTGCTCGGAGATCTCCTTGTGCATGTACGTGTCGTGGCCGCCCAGGTCGTACGACTCGGCCGCGTACTCGACGGTCTCCGGTGTCGCCGTCGTACGGGAGCCCTCGGTGGTGTACGTGCGGTAGTCGTCGGCCTTGAGGGTGGCCATCTCGCCGTCGTCGAGGGTGACGACCTGGCGGGTGTGCGAGACCAGCGCGGCGACGTCGGAGGAGACGAACATCTCGTGCTCGCCGATGCCCAGGACGACCGGGGAGCCGTTGCGGGCGACCACGATGCGGTCGGCGAAGTCGGCGTGCAGGACGGCGATGCCGTAGGTGCCCTCGACGTGGCGGAGCGCCTCGCGGACCTTCTCCTCCAGCGTCGGGGCGGTGGAGCGGCCGATGAGGTGGGCCAGCACCTCGGTGTCGGTCTCGGAGGCGAACGCGATGCCGTCGGCGGTCAGCCGGGCGCGCAGCTCGGCGGCGTTGTCGATGATGCCGTTGTGGACGACCGCGACCTTGCCCTCGGTGTCGAGGTGCGGGTGGGCGTTCTCGTCGGTGGGGGCGCCGTGGGTGGCCCAGCGGGTGTGCGCGATGCCGGTGGAGCCGGCGAAGCGCTTCGGCAGGCGGGACTCCAGTTCCCGGACCCGGCCCTTGGCCTTGGCGGTCTTCAGACCGCCGGGGGCCTTGCCGGTGCCCTTGGCGTGGATGGCGATGCCGGCCGAGTCGTAGCCGCGGTACTCCAGGCGCTGCAGGCCCTCAAGGAGCAGCGGCGCGACGTCGCGCTTGCCGATGTATCCGACGATCCCGCACATACGGTGACCCTTCTCGTTGGCGTTCATGGGTGCTCGGCCGTCGCCGGCCGGTCCGGGCTGTTCTCGGCTCCGAAGGCCGTCAGCCGTAGACCAGGCGCCGCAGCTGGCGCAGCGAGAGCGACGGTGGGGACACGGCGCGGTGCGGCAGCTCGTGTGCGATCCGCTCGAAGATCGCCTCGTTCCGCAGCCCCTGGGACTGCAGCTCGCGGTGTCTGCGGCGGACGAACCCCTCCGTGCTCTCGTCGAAGTACGCCAGCACGTCCAGCACCACCCGGGCCGCTTCGCCGCGCTGGAGCGGCGTGCTGCGGACCAGGTGGTCGATGAGGTCCTCGTGGGACGGACGGCGTTCGAGCACCCGTCGATATTGCGGGGCCGCGCGGAGAATCGCAAGAAATCTGCCCGATATCGGGCAGTGGACACCGAACGCGCCCGGAAACTGGTCTACACCTTGACCGGCAACCGGGCGCGCGGTACGCATGGTCACCGTCCGGTCGCTCCATGCCATGCAGAACGTGCGCCCCCGGGTGCGTCGCCCGCAGAACGCCCCGCAGAACGTGCCGCTGACGAAGCTCGCCGAAGGGACCGTCCATGAGACGACGCCGACTCCTGTTCTCGCTGCTGCTGGTCGCCGCGGCCGGCACGGTGACCGCCGCCGTGCCGCCGCAGGGCGCCGCGGCCCCCGCCGCCACCCCGCTGGACCGGGTGATCCCGGCGCCCGCCTCGGTCCGCCCGGCCGGCGACGCGTACACGATCGGCGAGCGCACCCGGATCCGGGTGCCCGGCGACTCCGGCGAGGCCCGGCAGATCGCCGGCTACCTGGCCGGGCTGCTGCGGCCGGCCACCGGCTTCGCGCTGCCGGTCACCACCCGCGGCGGCTCGGACGGCATCGTCTTCCGGCTCGGCGGCCGGGACACCCGCGGCCTCGGCGCGGAGGGCTACAAGCTGACCTCCGGCGGCCGCGCGGTCACCATCAGCGCCGCCCGCCCGGCCGGCCTCTTCCACGGCGTCCAGACCCTCCGCCAGCTGCTGCCGGCCGCCGTCGAGAAGAAGAGCCGGCAGCCCGGCCCGTGGCGGATCGCCGGCGGGACCATCTCCGACACCCCGCGCTACGCCTACCGGGGCGCGATGCTGGACGTCTCCCGGCACTTCTTCACCGTCGAGCAGGTCAAGCGGTACATCGACCAGCTCGCCCAGTACAAGATCAACAAGCTGCATCTGCACCTCTCCGACGACCAGGGCTGGCGGATCGCGATCGCCTCCTGGCCGCGACTGGCGACCTACGGCGGCAGCACCCAGGTCGGCGGCGGCCGCGGCGGCTACTACACCAAGGACGACTACCGCGAGATCGTCCGCTACGCCGCCGGGCGCTATCTGACCGTCATCCCCGAGATCGACATGCCCGGCCACACCAACGCCGCGCTCGCCTCGTACGCCGACCTCAACTGCAACGGCGAGGCGCCGCCGCTCTACACCGGCACCAAGGTCGGCTTCAGCTCGCTGTGCGTGCCCAAGAAGGCCACCTACGACTTCGTCGACGACGTCATCCGGGAGATCGCCGCGCTCACCCCCGGCCGCTACCTCCACATCGGCGGCGACGAGGCGCACTCCACCAGCCATGCGGACTACGTCGCCTTCATGGACAGGGTGCAGCCGGTGGTCGCCAAATACGGCAAGACCGTGGTCGGCTGGCACCAGCTGACCGGGGCGCACCCGGCCAAGGGGGCCATCGCCCAGTACTGGGGCTACGACAAGACGGGCGCGGAGGAGCGCGCGCAGGTCGCCGACGCCGCGAAGCACGGGACCGGGCTGGTGCTGTCGCCCGCCGACCGCGCCTACCTCGACATGAAGTACGACAAGGACACCCCGCTGGGCCTGAACTGGGCCGGCTATGTCGACGTCCGGCGCGCCTACGACTGGGACCCGGGGACGTACCTGGAGGGTGCGCCCGGCGCGGCGGTCCTGGGCGTCGAGGCGCCCCTGTGGTCGGAGACCCTGACGACCTCGGCGAACATCGAGTACATGGCCTTCCCGCGGCTGCCCGGGATCGCCGAACTGGGCTGGTCGCCGGCCCGGACGCACGGCTGGGACGGGTACCGGGCGCGGCTGGCCGCGCAGGGGCCGCGGTGGGACGCCCAGGGCATCGGCTACCACCGGGCGCCGGAGGTGGCGTGGCCGGCGCGGTGACGTCGGAGGGGTGACGTGGGCGGGGCCGTGACGTCCGCGGGGCGGTGACGTCGGAGCGGTGACGTGGGCGGGGCGGCGCCGGGAATAGCCTCCCGGCGCCGCCCCGTTGTGGCCCCACAGGGGGCGCCGCCGACCCCTACGGGATCTGTTCGCCCGTCCCGGAGGGGTGCGCCCCGTCGAGGGGGTGCGCCCCTAGAAGCCCAGCTCCCGGGCGATCAGCATCCGTTGGACCTCGCTGGTGCCCTCGCCGATCTCCAGGATCTTGGCGTCCCGCCACATCCGGGCGACCGGGTACTCGTTCATGAAGCCATAGCCGCCGTGGATCTGGGTGGCTTCGCGGGCGTTGTCCACCGCGATCTCGGAGGAGTACAGCTTGGCGAGCGCCGCCTGCTTCTTGAACGGTTCGCCGTGCACCAGCCGGGAGGCGGCGTCGCGCCAGGCCAGCCGGGAGGTGTGGGCGCGCATCTCCATGTCGGCCAGCTTGAACTGGATGGCCTGGTTGCTGCCGATCGGGCGGCCGAAGGCGTGCCGCTCCTTGGCGTACCGCACCGACTCGTCCACGCAGCCCTGGGCGAGGCCGGTGGCCAGTGCGGCGATGGCGATCCGGCCCTCGTCGAGGATCCGCAGGAACTGCGCGTAGCCCCGGCCCTCCTCGCCGAGGAGGTTGCCGGCCGGGACGCGGACGTCCGAGAAGGACAGCTCGCGGGTGTCCGAGGCGTTCCAGCCGACCTTGGAGTACGGGGCGGCGACCGTGAAGCCGGGGGTGCCGGACGGCACGATGATCGCGGAGATCTGCGGGGAGCCGTCGGCCTTGCGGCCGGTGACCGCGGTGACCGTCACCAGGCCGGTGATGTCCGTACCGGAGTTGGTGATGAAGCACTTGCTGCCGTTGATCACCCAGTCCCCGCCGTCGCGGACCGCGGTGGTCCGGGTGGCGCCGGCGTCCGAGCCGCCGTCCGGTTCGGTCAGGCCGAAGGCGCCGAGCAGCTCGCCGCTGCACAGCTTCGGCAGCCACTCCCGCTTCTGCTCCTCGGTGCCGAAGCGGTAGAGCGGCATCGCGCCGAGTGAGACGCCGGCCTCCAGGGTGATCGCCACCGAGGAGTCGACCCGGGCCAGCTCCTCCAGGGCGATGCCGAGCGCCAGGTAGTCGCCGCCCATCCCGCCGTACTCCTCGGGGAACGGCAGGCCGAACAGGCCCATCTGGCCCATCTGGCGGACGATGTCGTACGGGAAGGCGTGCTGCTCGTAGTACGCGCCGATCTCCGGTGCGACGACGTCGTGTGCGAACGCCTCGACCGTGCGCCGGAGTTCTTCCAGCTCGTCGGGCAGGCGGTGGTCCAGGGACATGGGTCACTCCTTGTGGGAGAGGGCACGGACGGTGCGCGAGGGGCTGGGGCGGCCGAGGACTCCGGCCAGCCAGGCGCTGGCCTCGGTCAGCCGCGCCAGGTCGACTCCGGTCTCGATGCCGAGGCCGTGCAGCATCCACACGAGGTCTTCGGTGGCGAGGTTGCCGGTGGCGCTCTTGGCGTACGGGCAGCCGCCCAGGCCGCCGGCGGAGGCGTCGACGGTGGTGACGCCGTGCTGCAGCGCGGCGAAGGTGTTGGCGAGGGCCTGCCCGTAGGTGTCGTGGAAGTGGACGCCCAGCAGGGAGGTGGGCACGCCGGCCTCGTTGAGCGCGGCGAGCAGGTGCTGGACGTGGCCGGGGGTGGCCACGCCGATGGTGTCGCCCAGGCTGAGTTCGTCGCAGCCCAGGTCGAGCAGGGCCCGGCAGACCCGGACGACCTGGGCGATCGGCACCGGGCCCTCCCAGGGGTCGCCGAAGCACATCGACAGGTAGCCGCGGACGTGGATCTTCTCGTCCCGGGCCCGCCGGACGACCGGCTCGAACATCGCCAGCGCCTCGTCGACCGTGCGGTTGAGGTTGGCCTTGGCGAACGACTCGGTGGCGCTGCCGAACACCGCGATCCGGCGGGCGCCCAGGGCCAGGGCGCGGGTCAGGCCCCGCTCGTTGGGCACCAGTACCGGCAGCTGCCGCGGGTCCAGGTCGCCCAGCATCGGGAACAGCGCTTCGGCGTCGGCGAGTTGGGGCACCCACTTGGGGTGCACGAAGCTGGTCGCCTCGACCACCGGCAGGCCGGCGGCGGCCAGCCGGTGGATGAACTCCGCCTTGACCTCGGTGGGGACGACCGCCTGCTCGTTCTGGAGGCCGTCGCGCGGGCCGACCTCGTGGATCCGCACGCGGGTGGGAAGCCCCTCGGCGGCCACCTCCATGGGGAGCCCGGTCGCGGGTGTGCCGTGCGTGGTCATGCCGTGGCCTCCTCGTCCGTGCCGGGGGCCGCCGTCCCGGCGTCCCCTGAGGTGCTGCCGGCGGCGTCCTCGTGGGGCGCGACGACGGCCAGCACCTGGTCCATGGCGACCGTGCTGCCGGGGGTGACGTCCAGTTCGGTGACCGTCCCGGCGTGCGGCGCGGAGATCACGTGCTCCATCTTCATCGCCTCCACCACCAGCAGGCCCTGCCCGGCGGCGACCTCGTCGCCGACGGCCACCTTGACGACGGTGACGGTGCCCGGCATCGGGGCGGCGAGGGTGTCCACCCCGTGCCCGCGGGCCGCCGCGCGCAGCGCCTCGGCCACCGGGTCGTGGTCGGCGACGTGCCAGGCGTCGCCGTCCCGGCCCAGCCAGTCGCCGCCGCGGTGGAAGGTGTGCCGGACGCCGTCGACGGTGAGCCGCACCGCGTCGGCGGTCACCTCGAAGCGCTCCGGGGCGGCGCCGGGCCGGACGTCGTACGCCACCGGGTCCTGCCCGGGGATCCGCAGCCAGTGGCGTACCGGGGCGGGTGTGCCGCCGAGCCGGAAGCCGGTCGGCGCGGCGAACGGGTCGCGCCAGCCGGCCGCGTCCGCCGCCGGCTCCAGGGCCGCCTGCCGGACCGCGGCGGCCGCCGCGTACACCTCGTCCGGCACCGCGTCGCCCACCAGGTCGGCCGCCACCCGCTCGACCAGCCCGGTGTCCAACTCGCCGGAGACCACGTCCGGGTGGGCCAGCAGGCGGCGCAGGAACCCGGCGTTGGTCGGCACGCCGAGGGTGACCGTGGCGGCCAGTGCGGCCCGCAGCTTCCGCAGGGCGCTCGCCCGGTCCGGGCCGTACGCGATGACCTTGGCGAGCATCGGGTCGTAGCGGCTGCCGACCTCGACGCCCTCGGCGAGGCCGGAGTCGGTGCGCACGCCGTCACCGTCGACCTCGCGCAGGGTGAGCACGGTGCCGCCGGTCGGCAGGAAGTCGCGGGACGGGTCCTCGGCGCAGATCCGGGCCTCTATGGCGTGCCCGGAGAAGGAGAGGTGCTCCTGGGCGTAGGGGAGGTGCTCCCCGGCGGCGATCCGCAGCTGCCATTCGACGAGGTCCAGCCCGCCCCCGGCGCCCGTCGGGTCGAAGGACACCGCCATCTCGGTGACCGGGTGCTCCACCTGGAGGCGGGTGTTCATCTCCATGAAGCAGTAGCCGGACGGGTCCTTGCCGGGGACGATGAACTCGACGGTGCCGGCGCCGCGGTAGCCGCACGAGCGGGCTGCCTGGACGGCCGCCGCGCCCATCGCGGCCCGGGTGGCCTCGTCGAGCAGGACCGAGGGGGCCTCCTCGATGATCTTCTGGTGGCGGCGCTGGAGGGAGCACTCGCGCTCGCCGAGGTGGAGGACGTTGCCGTGGCCGTCCGCCAGGACCTGGATCTCGATGTGCCGGGGCCGGTCGATCCAGCGCTCCACCAGCAGGGTGTCGTCCCCGAAGGACGAGCGGGCCTCGCGGCGGGCGGCGGCGATCTCGTCGGCGAGCCGGGCGGCCTCCCGGACCAGGCGCATGCCCTTGCCGCCGCCCCCGGCCGACGGCTTGAGGAGTACGGGCATGCCGATCTCCCGTGCCGCGGCGGCCAGTTGCGCGTCCGTGAGGCCGCTGCCGGACGAGCCGGGGACGACCGGGACGCCGGCCGCGCGGACCGTCTCCTTGGCCCGGATCTTGTCGCCCATCAGGTCGATGGCGTCCGCGGGCGGCCCGATGAACACCAGGCCGGCGTCGGTGCAGGCGCGGGCGAAGCCGGCGTTCTCGGCGAGGAAGCCGTAGCCGGGGTGGACGGCCTGGGCGCCGGTGCGGGCCGCGGCGGCCAGCAGGCGTTCCACGGACAGGTAGCTCTCGGCGGCCGGGGCCGGGCCGATCCGGACCGCGGTGTCGGCCTCGCGGACGTGCCGGGCGTCGGCGTCCGCGTCGCTGTACACCGCGACCGAGCGGATGCCGAGCGCGCGCAGCGTCCGGATGACGCGGACCGCGATCTCCCCGCGGTTGGCGACCAGGACGGTGTCGAACAGGCCGGTGTCGAAGGTGGTCATAGGTCCTCTCACATCCGGAAGACGCCGAAGCCCGGCGCTGCGCTGTCCCGTTGGGGAAGGGGGGCGTTGGCACAGGCCGTCAGGGCCAGGCCCAGCACCTGGCGGGTCTCCAGCGGGTCGATGACGCCGTCGTCCCACAGCCGGGCGGTCGCGTAGTAGGCGTTGCCCTGGGTCTCGTACTGCGCGCGGATCGGGTCCTTGAAGGCGGCCTCGTCCGCCGCGCTCCACTCCTCGCCGCGGGCTTCCAGCTGGTCGCGCTTGACGGTGGCGAGGACCGACGCGGCCTGCTCGCCGCCCATCACCGAGATCTTGGCGTTGGGCCACATCCACAGGAAGCGGGGGGAGTAGGCCCGGCCGCACATCGAGTAGTTGCCCGCTCCGTAGGAGCCGCCGATGACGACGGTCAGCTTGGGGACGCGGGTGCAGGCGACCGCGGTCACCATCTTCGCGCCGTGCTTGGCGATGCCGCCCGCCTCGTAGTCGCGGCCGACCATGAAGCCGGAGATGTTCTGGAGGAAGAGCAGCGGGATGCCGCGCTGGTCGCACAGCTCGATGAAGTGGGCGCCCTTCTGGGCGGATTCGGAGAACAGGATGCCGTTGTTGGCGACGATGCCCACCGGGTGCCCGTGCACCTGGGCGAAGCCGGTGACCAGGGTCGTGCCGTACTCGGCCTTGAACTCGGCGAAGCGGGACCCGTCGACGATCCGGGCGATCACCTCGCGGACGTCGTAGGGCGTGCGGGAGTCCACCGGCACCGCGCCGTAGAGCCCGGCGGGGTCGGCCTTGGGCTCCTCGACGGGCCGGACGGACCAGGGGAGCGGCGGGCGGTCGCCGAGGGTTGCGACGATGGTGCGGACGATCCGCAGGGCGTGCGCGTCGTCCTCGGCGAGGTGGTCGGTGACCCCGGAGGTGCGGGAGTGCACCTCGCCGCCGCCCAGTTCCTCGGCGCTGACCACCTCGCCGGTGGCGGCCTTCACCAGCGGGGGGCCGCCGAGGAAGATCGTGCCCTGGTTCCGCACGATCACCGCCTCGTCGCTCATCGCCGGGACGTAGGCGCCGCCGGCCGTGCAGGAGCCGAGGACCGCGGCGATCTGCGGGATGCGGGCGGCGGACATCCGCGCCTGGTTGTAGAAGATCCGCCCGAAGTGCTCGCGGTCGGGGAAGACGTCGTCCTGCATCGGCAGGAACGCGCCGCCGGAGTCGACCAGGTACAGGCACGGGAGGCGGTTCTCCAGTGCCACCTCCTGCGCGCGCAGGTGCTTCTTGACCGTCATCGGGTAGTACGTGCCGCCCTTGACGGTGGCGTCGTTGGCGACGATCACGGCCTCCCGGCCGCTGACCCGGCCGATGCCGGCGATCACCCCGGCGGCCGGCGCGGCCCCGTCGTACATCCCGTCCGCGGCCAGCGGTGCCAGCTCCAGGAACGGGGAGCCGGGGTCCAGCAGTGCGTCCACCCGGTCGCGGGGCAGCAGCTTGCCGCGGGCGGTGTGCCGCGCCCGCGCCTTCTCGCCGCCGCCCAGCCGGGCCGCGGCCAGCTTCGCGCGCAGTTGCCCGGTCAGTTCGCGGTGCGCGGCCTCGTTGGCCCGCCAGGCGTCGGACGCCGGGTCGTCGGTGCTGGCCAGCACCGGTGCCTGCTCGATGGCCTCCATCGCTATGGGCCCCCTCGCTCGGTCGGCTGCCCGCCGGGCGCCGCGGGGTGTGTCCCGGGGCCAGACGGGTTAATGGGCGTTAACCCCGTTTCCCACAGGTTAACGACCACTAACCCGCCTGTCTACAATCGACGGCATGAGTAATGCGCAGGCCCCCGCCCCGACCAGCCGCCGCGAGCAGATCCTCAAGGAGGCCGCCCGGCTCTTCGCGGAGCGCGGTTTCCACGGCGTCGGCGTGGACGAGATAGGGGCGGCCGTGGGCATCTCCGGGCCCGGGCTCTACCGGCACTTCGCCGGCAAGGACGCGATGCTCGCCGAGCTCCTCGTCGGGATCAGCGAGCGGCTGCTGGCCGGCGGCCGGATGCGGGTCGAGGAGGGCGGCGAGACCCCGGCGGCGGTGCTCGACGCGCTGATCGACGGGCATATCGACTTCGCGCTCGACGACCGGCCCCTGATCACCCTGCACGACCGTGAACTGGACCGCCTCCGGGAGGCCGACCGCAAGCGGGTCCGGCAGCTCCAGCGGCAGTACGTCGAGCTGTGGGTGGAGGTCGTCCGGCAGGTCCACGCCGAGTCGTCGGAGTCCGAGGTGCGGGCGGCCGTGCACGCGGTCTTCGGGCTGCTGAACTCCACCCCGCACCTGGGTCGGCCGGGCTCGCTCCCGGGGCGTACGGAGATGGCGCTGCTGCTGCACCGGCTGGCGCTGGGGGCGTTCGGGGCGGTGGACGCCGGGGTGCCGGAGGCGGTCGCGGACGGCGCGCGGGGTGTGGCGATGTCGCGCCGGGCGGACTGAGGGGCCGCTCCTTCCCCGCTCTGGACAGCTTTGGTGACCGGCGGGTAGCTTTCGCTGAGCAAACGCTTAGTGTGGTGGTGAAGGAGGCCAAGGGCATGCGTCGGACGGTGTTCAACGAGGATCACGAGGCGTTCCGCGAGACCATACGCGCCTTTATCGAGGCCGAGGTCGTGCCCGTGTACGACGAGTGGTGCGCCGCCGGCCAGGCGCCCCGCGACTTCTACTACAGGCTCGCCGAGCTGGGCGTCTTCGGTATCCGCGTCCCCGAGGAGTACGGCGGCGCCGGCATCGACTCGCACAAGTTCGAGGCCGTGATGTACGAGGAGACCGCCCGCGCCGGCGTCTCCTTCGGCGGCTCCGGGGTCCACGTGCTGCTCGGCCTGCCGTACATCGAGATGCTCGCCACCGAGGCGCAGAAGCAGCGCTACCTGCCCAAGTTCGTCTCCGGCGAGGAGATGTGGGCGCTGGCGATGACCGAGCCGGGCACCGGCTCCGACGTCGCCGGCATGAAGACCACCGCCAAGCTCTCCGCCGACGGCACCCACTACGTCCTCAACGGCTCCAAGACCTTCATCACCGGCGGCGTGCACGCCGACCGCGTCATCGTCTGCGCCCGCACCTCCGCGCCGCGCGAGGACGACCGCCGCTTCGGCATCTCCCTCTTCGCCGTCGACACCACGTCCGAGGGCTACTCCATCGGCCGCAAGCTCGACAAGCTCGGCCTGAAGGTCTCCGACACCGCCGAGCTGGCGTTCGTCGACGTCAAGGTGCCCGTCGAGGACCTGCTCGGCGAGGAGAACAAGGGCTTCTCCTACCTCGGCCGGAACCTGCCCTCCGAGCGCTGGGGCATCGCCTTCGGCGCCTACGCGCAGGCCAAGGCCGCCGTCCGGTTCGCCCAGCAGTACGTGCAGGAGCGCACCGTCTTCGGCAAGACCGTCGCCTCCTTCCAGAACACCAAGTTCGAACTGGCCGCCTGCCAGGCCGAGGTGGACGCCGCCGAGGCCGTCGCCGACCGCGCGCTGGAGGCCCTGGACGCCGGCGAGCTGACCCCGGCCGAGGCCGCCTCCACGAAGCTCTTCTGCACCGAGGTCGCCCACCGCGTCATCGACCGCTGCCTCCAACTGCACGGCGGCTACGGCTTCATGAACGAGTACCCGATCGCCCGCCTCTACGCCGACAACCGCGTCAACCGCATCTACGGCGGCACCAGCGAGGTCATGAAGTCCATCATCGCCAAGTCCATGGGTCTCTGAGGGCGCGAGGGTCCACGCACGTGAACGATGCACCGCAGTCGGACGCCCTGCACGCGCTGCTCGATCTGCTCGACCTGGAGCCGATCGAGCAGGACATCTTCCGCGGCCGGAGCCGGGCCTCGGTCGTCCCCCGGGTGTTCGGCGGCCAGGTCGCCGCGCAGGCCCTGGTCGCGGCCGGGCGCACGGTCCCCGCCGACCGGCCGCCGCACTCGCTGCACGCCTACTTCCTGCGCCCCGGCGACCCCGGCGCGCCCATCGTCTACACCGTCGACCGGATCCGCGACGGACGGTCCTTCACCACCCGGCGGGTGGTCGCCGTCCAGCACGGCAAGCCGATCTTCCACCTCACCGCGTCCTTCCACGCGTACGAGGAGGCGGCCCTGGAACACCAGGAGCCGATGCCGGCGGCGCCGGATCCGCTGACCCTGCCGACGCAGGCCGAAATGCTGCCGCGGTACGCCGACCGGTTCCGCGAACCGGACATGGTCCAGCGGCTGCTGGAGGCCCGGGACGCCGTCGACCTGCGCTACGTGGAGGAGCCGCCGTTCGGCAGCGCGGGCACCGCCCGGGCGCCCCGGTCGCAGGTGTGGTTCCGCACCGACGGCAAGTTGGACGGTCCAAAGGACCTGCCGCTGCTGCACATCTGCCTGGTGACGTACGTCTCGGACATGACCCTGCTGGACTCGGTGCTGCTGGCCCACGGGCGCGGCGGCTGGGCGGTGGGCGACGTCGTGGGGGCGAGCCTCGACCACGCGATGTGGTTCCACCGGCCGCTGCGGGCCGACGAGTGGCTGCTCTACGACCAGGAGTCGCCGACCGCGGGAGGCGGCCGGGGGCTGGGGACGGGCCGGATCTTCACGGCCGACGGGCGGTTGGCGGTCTCCGTGGTGCAGGAGGGCGTCGTGCGGGTGCCGCGGGAGGACTGAGGCCGGCGCGACCGTCGGCGGTGACGGCCGCCGGCCCCGGTCCCCCGGAGGCCCGCTGCGTCCGCGCGCTGGTGGTCAGCGCAGGTCAGCGCAGGTCAGCCGCCGCCAGCAGGTAGGTGGTGAGCGGGTCGTAGTGGCGGGGGCTCAGGACGTGGTCGTCCAGGGGGACGGTGACCTGGACGGTGCCCTCGGACTCGGCGAGGAAGAGCGCGGGGTCGTTGCAGTCCGCGAAGCCGATGGTGGGGATGCCGCGCCGGCCCGCGCAGCCGGCCCAGCCGTGGTCGGCCATGACCAGGTCCGGCTGGGGGCGGCCGGCGCGCTCCAGGCCGTCCAGGACGGCGGCCATCGGCTCCGGCGAGTGGGTGTGCCACAGCGTCGCGCCGCGCTCCAGCATCGCCACGTCGCCGAACTGGAAGACCATGCCGTCGTCGGCGTGCAGCCCGTCGGGGATGACCACGATCTCGCAGCCCCGGTCGCGCAGGGCCTGGGCGGTGGCGCGGTGCACGTCGAGCAGGCCGCCCGGGTGGCCGGTGGCGAACAGGACGCGCTGGCCGTCGGCGGCCGCCTTGCGCAGCACCGCGGCCGCGCGGTCCAGGGCGTCCACGGTCAGCTCGGGGTCGATGGTGTCCTGGCCCTGCCGGTGGTGCGGGTCGTCGCTGACGCCGCAGCGCTCCGCCATCACGGCCAGCACGTCCTGCTCGTCCGTCCAGCGGTCGCCCAGCTCCAGGCCGAACCAGTAGTGGCGGTCGCCGTTCGCGAGCCGGCGGTAGTGCAGGAGGTTGTTCTCGCGGGGGGTGGCGACCTGCCCGGCGATCCGGGTCCGTACGAGGTGGTCGATGAGTTCGGCACGCGAGGGGGCGGTAGCGGCTATCGGCATAGCGACATTGTGCCCTTACGGATCTCCGCGGGCCGGGCGTTCCACAGCGCGGACACCGGGCGGACACGGGCCGGACACGACCGGAGCGGCGCGGCGGACGGCGGCGGGCGCTGGACGAAATGTCGAACGCCGGTGGCCCGGAGATCGGAAATGTCCATGTCCCGGGTGCCGGGGCGGTCCTAATCTGCCCCCATGACCACCGCATCGCACGAGCCCGTGGGCCCCGTCGACTCCTCCCGTATTCCGCGCTACGCCGGGCCCGCGACCTTCGCGCGGCTGCCCCGCCTCGACGAGGTCGGCGGCCGGACCGATGTCGCCGTCGTCGGTGTCCCCTTCGACACCGGCGTCTCCTACCGCCCGGGCGCCCGCTTCGGCGGCAACGCGATCCGTGAGGCATCGCGGCTGCTGCGGCCGTACAACCCGGCGCAGGACGCCTCGCCGTTCGCGCTGGCGCAGGTCGCGGACGCCGGGGACATCGCGGCCAACCCGTTCAACATCAACGAGGCCGTGGAGACCATCGAGGCCGCCGCGGACGACATCCTCGGCTCCGGCGCCCGCATGATGACGCTCGGCGGCGACCACACCATCGCGCTGCCGCTGCTGCGCTCGGTCGCCAAGAAGCACGGCCCGGTGGCGCTGCTGCACTTCGACGCGCACCTGGACACCTGGGACACCTACTTCGGTGCCGAGTACACCCACGGGACCCCGTTCCGGCGGGCCGTCGAGGAGGGCATCCTCGACACCTCCGCGCTCTCCCACGTCGGCACCCGCGGTCCGCTCTACGGCAAGAAGGACCTCACCGACGACGAGAAGTTGGGCTTCGGCATCGTCACCTCGGCGGACGTCTACCGCCGCGGCGCCGACGAGATCGCCGACCAGCTGCGCCAGCGCATCGGTGACCGGCCGCTCTACATCTCCATCGACATCGACTGCCTCGACCCGGCCCACGCCCCGGGCACCGGCACGCCGGAGGCGGGCGGCATGACCTCCCGCGAGCTCCTGGAGATCCTGCGCGGGCTGGCGTCCTGCAACCTGGTGTCCGCCGATGTCGTCGAGGTCGCGCCGGCCTACGACCACGCGGAGATCACGGCCGTGGCCGCCTCGCACACCGCGTACGAGCTGACCACGATCATGTCGCGGCAGATCGCGGACGCACGCGGCTGATCGACCGCGGATCCACCGGAACCGCCGGCGAGCCCTGGGCCCGCCGGCGGTTCTCGTGCGTGCGGCGCGGGCCGCGGGCGGGGCGGTCAGGCCGGCCTGAGGCCGGGGAGGGTCCAGCCGCTGACGATCAGGTCGGACTCCATGGAGCCGGAGAGCACCGCCTGCCACGCGTGGCTGTCCTCGACGAGGGGGTCGACGCGGGCCGCCCACTCCCGGAGGGCGGACCTGGCGTCACGGTGCTCGGCGGTGGTGGCGAAGGCGCTGGTCTCGAAGGTCCGGTAGAGCCAGAGGAGCGCGAGGTACTGGGGGAGGCTGCCGGCGACGGCGAGTTCGAAGGACGCGCCGGACCGGCCGTCCTGGACGATCCGGCCGGTGGCGGCGTCGAGATACGCGCCGGAGCCGATCCAGGTGCCCAGGGGGTGGAAGGGGCCGGGGCCGGGGGAGGGAACGGCGGGCTCGGCCTGCCAGTCGGCGGTGGGCAGGCCGATCTCGTCGAGGGGCGGGACGGTCGCCAGGTAGAGGTGGCCGTTGATGACGGGGACGCCGGTCCCGGTCAGGCAGCGGCGGGTGGCCTCGTCCAGGCCGGGCGGCAGGGCGTCGGCGGGCAGGGTGCGGCAGGAGTCCGCACCGAAGGCCCGGGTGAGGGCCGCGCGGGAGGGGCCCGGCGGCGTGCCGAGTTCCGCCGGGAACTCCCAGGTGGCCGCCGTGGTGTGCGGGGCGATCAGCGGGGGCGCCCAGCGGGGCAGGGGGAGGTCCTCGTCGCCGCGGGGCGCCGGGTGGTGGACGTCGACGGCGAACAGCCCGCCGCGGCCCGCCAGGAGCCAGCGGTCGCCGTCCGCGGTGCAGCTGGCGGTGGCGCTGCGGGGGACGCGGAGGGGGGTGCGGTCGTCGAGGTCGAGGGCCGCTTCCCGGCCGCCCTCGAACCGGGTGCGTCCCTCGACGCTTTCGAGGTCGCCCTCCAGGTCGTAGAAGAGGTCGACGGTGGTGGGGGGCGCGAGCTCCGTGCCGTCCGCGATGCTCCACACGCGCTCGACGGCCTGGTCGTCGCCTTCGGGCAGGACGTAGGCGCCGTCCTGGTAGACCGGGAGCAGGCGTTGGCCGGCTACGGCGCCGATGCCGTCGAGGGCTCCGGGGAACAGGTGGTCCACCTTGCCGGTTTCGCCGGGGACGGGGCCGAAGACGCCGTAGGGGCGGTAGTGCGACCAGGCGGTGCGCCAGGGCAGCGGGACGCCGGCGTCGGCGAGGGCCGCCGCCCATGCCGTCTCGCCGCGGTTGGTGGCCGCCCAGTGGAGCCAGGAGAGCCATTCGCCCTGGTCCTCCGGGGCGATCCCCTCGGTTTCGAGGTAGTGGATGTCGGCGGCGACGCCCCCTTGGGGGACGCCCTCCGGGAAGTGGTGGGCGAGCGCCTGGAGCACGGAGTAGCGCGTGCAGTGGGCGAGGGCCGGTGCGTCGGCGAGCAGCGCGGGGAGTTCGGTGCCGGAGAGGGCGGCGTGCAGGGCGAGGGCCTGGGCGGCGTAGGCGTGGACCGGGTCGGAGGGCGGACGGGTGCTGATCCCGGTGCGCAACTCCCCGGCGAGGGCGCCCTGTTGGGCCGCCGTGCACGGGCGGGCGGTGCGGGCGAGGTGCTTGAGGCCGTCGGTGCGGAAGCCCACCGCACCCTCGCCGGACGCCTCCGCGGGGTGCCGGAGCAGGACCTCCGGAAGGCGCTCGGCGAGGTCGGACAGCTCCGCGGCGGTCGCCGGGACACCGAGCGCCCGGGCGAGGAACTCCCAGACCGCAAGGGGCACCGCGGGGGTCTCCGCCGCCGCCAGGGCCTGCAGCGCCGGATGCCCGGCGAGCAACCGGGCCACCGGTGCCGCGTGCGCCGGGTGCCCCTCCAGACGTACGTCCTTGGGGCGGGTCACGGCCACCCGTTCGTGCGCGCCGTCCACCTCCACCACGACCGACATCCGCCCGCCGCTCCGCAGGGCGATCTCGGCGGCGAGGTCCCCGCCCACCCGCGTGGGTTCGCGGGAACCGAACAGCGGCCCGGCCCACTGCGCGTTCTCCAGGACCACCAGGGAGTCGCCGGAGTGCTGCGCGAGGGCGTCGCGCAGCGGCTCGCGGTCGCGCGAGGGGTCCGTGCGGAGCCCGAGTCCGGCGAGTACGGCGGCCGCGACCCGGTCGGCGGTCAGGCCGCGGCAATCGACCGCGACGGCCGCCGGGAAGTGCTGCCGGAGGTCGGCCAGCAACCGCGACTTGCCGGCCCCGGCCTGTCCGGACACCTGGAGGACGACGCCCGACGGGCCGGCCTGCTCCAGCAGGCCGAGGGCGGTCCGAAGGGCCTCGCGGTGTTGCACGTTCCGAACTCCGATCCAGGGGCAGGGGTGGTGTGCGTATCTGGGCGGTGCGCGCAGCAGTTCAGCGGCGGTGCGTGTATCAGTACGAGGCTACCTTCATCCACACGCGGAGCATCTCGCCCCGGGCCCGGTCCATATCCTCCTTCCGCCGCAGAATCGACTCCTTCTGCGCTTCCTTGATCGCCGCATCGGCCTTCTCCTCGCCGACGCTCTCCCGAATGCGTGTCACCTCCTGCGGGGAAAGGCCGTTGTCGCGGTAGCCGACCCCGTAGTAGATCGTTGTCGCATTCGTCCGGTGCGGGAGATTTCCGCGCTCTTCCGGCGGGATGTCGTGGTACTTGGTGCGTTCCTGGTCCAAGGGGCGTTCGAATTCATGCGACAGGTAGTAGGAGCAGTTGGCCGAAGCCGGATCCGTCCCGGAGCCGCAGGGCTCGAACTCCGTGTACATCGTGGGCGTCTTGTACCCCTCGGGATTCTCCGCGTACATCTTCCGGTACGCCTCGCCGAGCACCGGCTCCGAATGCTCCTGGGGTTTTCCGAAACTGTTGGCGGGCACCGAGGAGTCGATGACGTAATGCGTCTCGGTGGTGCCGTCCGGCTTCGTCTTCTGCACTTCCAGGACCGCGTAGTTCTTTCCGGAGAAATCCGGACGCAGCCTGGAGGCGCCCGCCTGGACCTCCGGATCGGTGCTCTTCGACGGATTGCCCACCACATTCCGCCACAGCGCGTTGAATTTCCGCTGCTCCTTGGCGAGTTCCTTCGTGTTCGGCTCTTCCCCGCGTTCGATGACGTTCTGCCGTATGGCATAGGCGCGGGCCTGCGGCGCGGGGTCCACCGGGTCGCCGCTCTTGGGGTCGTGGCGGGAGTGGAGGTAGGAGCCGCCGGAGTTCTCCACGGCGTGCGCGTCGTGGAACTGGTGGCTCATGCGGGCGATGGCACCCACCGTGGCGAGCTGCTCCGACTGCTTCATCGCACCGAACCCCGGCAGCAGGTGTTCGAGCCGGTCCTTGGTGAGGGGGCCCTTCGCCGATTCGTCGATGGCGTGCAGCAGCGGCGGTTTGGGATCGCCTTCCTTCGCCGGCTCGGCCCAGCGGTTCAGATGGTCGACGACCGGTTCGAGATTCACCTGCCGGACGTCGTTGGTGCGGCGCAGCGTCGACTGGGAATCGTCCGACAGCATCGTGTAGTGCTCGTGGGCGCCGTCGCCGGGCTGCCGGTGCTCGTACGGCGTGCTTCCCTCGGCCCGATTGCCGCTGTAGGTCTCGCTCGCCACATGGCTGCTCCGCTGCCGCATCGCCTGGCGCTTCGCGGCCTTCTCCTCCGGGGAGTCGTCGAGCTTGTGCTTCCCCTTCTTCGGCTTCTCGTCCCCGGTCTTGCCGTCGCCCTTGCCGTCCTTGTCGCCCGGGTGCTGCGTGTTCTTGTCGTGCCCCGAGGGCTGGTGGCCCGAGGGGTCGGGCGGCGGGAGGGCGCCGGGGTTGCGGGGGACCGGCGGCTGGTGCGGGTGCTCCGTACCGGAGTGCGCCGATGACTGGTGCTCGGGGCCCTGCCCTTGGGGGTGGTGGTCCTGGGGGTGGCGGTCCTGGGGACGGTGGTCCGCCGTGGGGTCCGGAGCATGCTCCGGCTTCGTCTCGGGTGCGCCATGGTGCGGGTGCTCGGCGTTCGGAGCATGCCCGTCGGCCGGGTCGTGGTGGGTACCCGGTGCGCCCGCGGGGTGGTGCCCGCCGCCGTACTGCTGGTTGGGGGCGTGCTGGGGGTAGGGCGGGTGCTGTTGTGGGTGCTGCTGCGGGTGTTGTTGCTGGGGATGCGGCTGTTGGTGGGGCTGTTGCTGTTGCTGTGGGTGCGGCTGCTGCTGGGGGTGCTGTACGTGTGGCTGCTGGGGGTGTTGCTGTTGCGGCGCGTGCTGCTGCGGCACATGGGGTTGCGGCTGCTGGTGCGGTGCCGGCGCGTGCTGCTGCGGGTACGGCTGGTGTTGCTGGTTGGGGTGCTGCTGATACGGGTGCTGAGGCTGGCCCTGGTGCGGCTGTTGGTATGGCTGTTGGTACGGGTTGTGGGGCTGCTGGCCCTGGTGTGGCTGCTGGTACGGGTTGTGTGGCTGTTGGCCGTGGTGCGGCTGTTGGTAGGGGTTCTGCTGCTGGTGCTGCTGCTGGTACGGGTTGTGGGGCTGCTGGTAGGGGTTGTGCGGCTGAGGCTGGGCGTGTTGCGGCTGCTGCTGGTGCTGCGGGTTCTGGGCGTACGGGTTGTGCGGCTGCGGCTGCGGCTGCGGCTGGTGGTGCTGCGGGTACGGCTGCTGATGCGGTTGCTGCTGTACGTGCGGTTGCTGCTGTGGCTGCTGCTGGCCGTAGTGGGGCTGTGGTTGCTGCTGGGGGTGGGGCTGCTGCGGCTGTTGCTGGTTGTGCTGTGGTTGCTGGTTGTTCTGGGGGTGATGTTGCTGGGGTTGGTTCTGGTTCTGGCTCTGGTTCGGGTTCTGGTGTTGCTGTTGGGGCTGGCCCTGGTGGTGGTTCTGGGCGGCGGTGGGGTCGAAGGGCTTGCGGTCGCCGTCGAGGGTGAGGTGCCAGACGCCCTCGGCGTGGGTGTGGATGGGCTGGTGGCTGATCTGGCCGGTCTGGCTGTCCACCCAGACGACCTTGCCGTTGTGGTTGACCGCGTTGAAGACGTGGGCGCCGCCGCCGGTGCCGTCCGGGTTCTTCGGCCACGTCACCAGGACGGCCGAGGCCGAGCCGTGGCCCGCCTGCTGGAGCTCGTGGGCGATGTTGGTGTAGCTGTCGTGGGCGTTCTGGCCGGAGTTGCGGAAGTTGGTGCCCGCCCAGTTCTGGATGTTGTGGGTGCCGTCCCGTTCACCGCTGGCGCGGTCGAGGTTGCCGTGCGCGTCCGTGTCGTACGTACGCGGCGCGGAGACCTGCGGGTTCCCGTACCAGGACTCCATGAAGGAACGGGTGCAGTCGGCGCAGTTGTTGGACCGGCCGGGCACGGTCGGGCCGCCGTCGTTCTGGTACCTGGCCCACGGCTGGAACGGGTCGGCGTGGACCTGCGGGGAGCCGTCCGGGTTCCGCGGGAAGTGGTGCTCCAGCGCCTGCTGGTCGTGCGGGAACGGTGAATACAGGCCGCCCGGGTGGTGGTTGAGACCGGCCCGGACGTCGTGGAGGCTCGGCTGCTGATGGTGCGGCACCTGCTGCTGGTGCTGCTGCGGGTGCTGAGGCTGCTGGTGGTGGTCCTGCGGCTGCTGCTGGTTGTGGTGCTGTTGCTGTTGGTTCTGGTGGGGGTGCTGCTGGGGCGCCTGGTGCTGGGGCTGGTGTTGCTGGTTGGGGTGCTGCTGTTGGGGGTTGTGCGGCTGCTGGTTCTGCTGCTGCGGGTGGTGGCTCTGGAGCGTGGGTTGCTGAGGGTGGTGCGCCTGGTTCTGCTGTGGGTGCGGCTGCTGCGGGTGGTGGGGCTGAGGCTGGTGCTGCGGCGCAGGCTGCTGCTGGGGGTGGTGCGGCTGCTGGTGGTTCTGCTGCGGGTGCTGGGGGTTGGGGTTCTGCGGGTGCCCGGCGCTCGGTGAGTGCTCGGGGTTCTGCGAGTGCTCGGGAGACGGGGAGTCCGGACGGTTGGTCTCCGGATGGTTGGTCTCCGGGCGGTTGCTCTCCGGGTGCTGCGAGGGGTGGTTGTCCTCCGGGCGCGGGATGTCCGCGTGGGTGTTCTCCGGACGCGGGCGGTCGGCGTCCGGGTGGTGCGGAGCGTCGGGCCGCGGCGTTTCCGGGCGCTGGGCGTCGGGGTGGTGCTCCTGGGGACGGGGCGGGGCCGGAGCCTCGTCGGGGTGGTGGCCGTCGGCAGGGCGGTCCGGGTGCGGCTGGTCGGTGCGTGTCGGCCGCTGGTCCCCGTGCGGGGCATCCGGTCGCTGGTTCTCCCCCTGGGGGGCTTCCGGTCGCCGGTCCTGCGGAGGGTGGGCGTCCGCGGGCCGTGGGGCGTCCGGGTGGTGCGCGTCGGGGTGTTGGACGTTCGGGTGGCCGGCGTCCGGGCGGGGGCCGTCCAGGCGCGGGTTGTACGGCGGGCGTTCCGGGGCGCGGCGTTGGGTGGGGTCGTGGACGGCCTGGGTGCCGTCCGGGCGGCGGTTGGGGCCGGGGGCGGTGGCGTTGGAGCGGGGACCGTCCAGGCGCGGGTTGTACGCCGGGCGTTCCGGATTCCGCTGCTGGGTGACGTCACGGACCGCCTGGGAACCGTCCGGCCGGCGGTTGCTCTGGGCACCGCCGCCGCTGTCGGCGGTCGGGCGGGTGGGCGAGGCACTGGGGGCGCTCGAACCGGCCGCGGGCGCGCCGCCGCCGTGCGCGGGCATGGCGGTGGGCATCCCCGTCGAGGGGCCGGAGCCCTGCGGGCCCGACTGCGAAGGTCCGCCTGCCGTCGGCGAGTTGGGGCTGTTGGTGCCGGAGTCGGTGGCGCTGTGCTGGGTGGGCGGCGGCGCGGTCATGGTGTCGGCGGACTGGGTGCGCACGGTGGTGTCGTGGTCGCCGCCGACGGGGGACGTGGGGTCGCCCGGCGCCGGATCGCGGTGCTGGACGGACGGTTGGCCGCCCGAGTGCTGAACCGGTGCGCCCTGGGCGGGCACGCTCACGTGCGGTACGGACGGGCGGCCGCCCGTACCCCCGCCGCCCGACGACCCGGAGGAGTCTGAGGAACCGGACGAGGCTCCGCCGCCGGTGCCGCTACCGGCGCCGCCGTCGTGGGACGGGGCGGGGGAGGGGGACGGCTGCGGGCCGCCCGCTCCCTGGTCGCCGTGTGAACTCCCCTCGTGGACGGGGGAGTTGGCCGGGCTCGGGGCGGTGTGCTCCGGCGCCGGCTGGGTGCTGACGGAGTCGGCATGGCTCGGGGTCGTGCTGTGCTCGGGCGCCGGCTGGGTGCTGACGGGGTCCGGGGTGTGGTCCGGGGTGGGGTGGGTACCGACGGAATCCGGGCGGCCGGCGTCCGGGGTGGGGTGGGTGCTCACCCCGTCCTGGTGCGGCGCGTCGGGGGTGTGGTCGGCGGTCGGCTGGGTGCTGATCGACTCCGGGCGCGCGGAGTCGGGGGTGTGGTCGGCCGTGGGGTGGGTGCTCACCCCGTCGGGGTGTTCCGAGCTCGGGGCGTGGCCGGAGTCGGGGGAGTGGGACTCCCCGTACGGGTCGTGGCCGCCCTGGTAGCCCTCGTCGAAGGGGGAACGGTGTGCCGGGTCCGGGAGGGGTGGGGCGGCGGGCCTGGGGTGATCGCCCCCGGAGCCGGAACCGGAAGGGGAGTCGGAACGGGAGCCGGAATCGGAACGGGACTCGGAGCCGGTGCCCGAGTCGGCGTGTTCGGGGGTGGTGGACGGGCTGTCACCGGCGCGCGGGGCGTGGGACGGCCCACCGGAGCCCGCTCCGGAGCCGCCGCCTGCGCCGCCGTGCTCGCCGGAACCGCCGCCCGAGCCGGAGTACTCCCCCGATCCGCTGCCCGATCCACTGCCCGATCCGCTTCCGGAACCACCGTGTTCGCCGGAACCGGAACCAGAACCGGATCCAGACCCGGACCCACCGTGTTCGCCAGCCCCAGACCCAGGCCCAGCCCCAGACCCAGCCCCGGACCCACCGTGTTCGCCGCCCCCCGTGCCCGAGCCGCCCTCTCCGGAGCCGTGTTCCCCGCTGCCGTGTTCTCCGCTACTGCCGTGTTCCCCGCTACTACCGTGCTCCCCGCCGCTGCCGCCGTGTTCACCCCCGCCGTGCTCGCCCCCGTGGCCGGCCGCGTGGTCCAGCCCGGTGCGGGCGTGGTGGCCCGCCTTGCCGCCCAGCGCGTCGCGGAAGTTGGTGCCGAGGTTCTCGCCGGTGTTCTTGAGGGAGTCGGTGGCCGACTCGGCGCCGGTCTTGAGGCTGCGGTTGACGTCGAAGCCGTTCTGCGCGCCGAACGACATGTTGACGCCCTGGGCGATGGCGTCGGAGATCATCGCCTGCAGCGCGTCCATGGCCGGCTGCTTGACGGTGTTCACGATCGCCTCGATCAGGGCGTCCTTCGCCTCCTTGAGGATGCGGCGGACGATGAGGCGGGTGGCCTGGGTCGCCCCCGCGGCCCCGATTTCGGACAGTCCGAGGGTGAAGGGGGCGGCCGCCTGCGCCGCGATGATCTCTGCCGCGAGGATCGCCAACTGGGCGATCACCGCGACTTTCATCCCGATGATCACCCCCGATCCGGCGTCCATCGCGAAGGCGATCAGCTCGGCGGCCTCGCGGGCGTCGTCGAGGTAGCCGTTGCCGCCGTCGGAGAACTTGTCCCAGGTCTTGCTGAAGCCGTCGATGCTGTCGCCGGTGTTCGCGGACAGGACGTTGCCGGCCGCGGTGACGCCTTCGGACTGGAGTTGCTCCACCGTGCGGGCGAACTCCCGCCACTGGTCGCCGGACTCGATCATCTTGTCCTCGTCGCCCGTCGGCCAGTCGTAGCCGAGCATCTGAAGGACCCACTCCAGCCAGTCCGGCAGCATGATTGACATTGGGAATCCCCCGTAGGACGGCGAAGCGGCGATCGCGAAGAAGTGGAAGACGGGTACCCGGGACGCCGGCGGGTGCGCGGGGCGGCCGGGCGTTGCGGTACGGAGTGGTGAGGTGCGGAGTGCGGGAGTCCGGGGCGCGGGGGACGGTCAGGTGGTCCCCGGGCCGCGGGAAGGGCGCTCAGGCCGAGGCGTTGGGGGCCTTGAAGTTGCTGATCATCTGGGTCTCGGCCTCGGCGTTGGCGATGTGCTGCTGCATCAAGGAGTGGTTGAAGTCCTCGTTGCCCTCGTGGTTGCTCGCCATGGTGGTGAGCGCACCGCCGATCTCCTGGAGTTTGGCGGCGAGGTGGCCCATCGACTCGTACATGCCGTCGCGCAGGCCCTCGTAGACGACCCCGAACTTCGAGCCGATGTCGTCGTCACCCCACGGCGGGGTGCTGGTCCCCTCCAGATTGGTGAGGCCGTTCTTCAGTTTCTCCACGGCGGACTGGTAGCGCTCGCCGATGTCGGTGAAGCTGCTGCCGCCCGATTTCAGTGACGGTACGTCCGCCTGCAATCCGTCGCCGGCCATGCCCCATCCCCCGTTCAGAGCTCGTCACATACTGTCCGGCCGTGGCGAATTCTAGTCGCGCCGGTCGACGCCCCATCAAGACGTCTGCTGTCACAGAGTTGTCATCGTCCGGCCGCCGCCCGTACGGCGCGGCGGTCGGCTTCCGGGTGCCTCAGGCCGTTCCCGGGCGGTACCACTGCCGGTAGACGGCAATGGCGGACTCCGGGGGGAAGTTGGGCACGGTGGTCACGTCGCCGTTGCTCTTGGTGATCACGATGTTGGTGCCGCCCGGACTGGTGGGCGGTGCGGTGGGGTCCTCGGGGGCGGGCCAGCCGGCGTAGACGAGGTAACCCTCGTCGAACGCGTGGACGAGGAGCGAGACCGGGCCGCCCGGGGAGCCGACCGGCGGGAAGTAGGCGCGGCCGATCTCCAGGGCGTGCTCGGCGGAGGTCGGGACGACCTTGGGCGGGGCGCCGGCGCCGGGCTGCAGGCCCGGGACGGTGCTCGGCGGGTACGGCGGCGGCGTCGGCGGTTCGCCGGCGGCACCGGTCGGGGCGCCCGTGCTCCCGCCCGTGGCGCCGCCGGGGGCGGCGCCCGCGTTCCCGGCCGGGTCGCCGGCTGCGGAGTCCGTCATGGAGGTCCCTTCCGTGTCGCATCGCTGGTCATGCCGGCCGTCATGGCACGCCGTCATACAGGAGTCATGATCAAGTCAAGGCCGTGATGTTCCGGCCAACCTAGCCGACGCCGGGGAAGAGGGGACAGGCCATGTGCGCGTCCCGCGACCGCCGGTATCCGTGTTAGCCGGTTGTTAGTGGAGTGGCAGCCTTTCGATAGGGGTCCCGAGCAGAGTGGGTGGCGTACCGGGGGGCAACGACACCGACTGTCCTGGGGGGACTTGACATGAGCTCCAACACCACCGTCCGCACCGCTCGTCGCCGCACCCTGCGCATTGCCGCCGCGGCCCTGACCGCAGCCGCCGCGCTGTCCTTGACCGCCTGTTCGGGTTCGGACGCCGGCGGCGCGAAGGCCGCGGGCCAGGCGAGCACGGGCACCAGCGTGGCCGCCGCCGAGTCCAACGGCGCCGGCTCCGGCGCGAAGGCGGACACCAAGGCGGACACCAAGACCGACTCCAACGCCGGTGCCAAGGCGGGTACCGCGGGTGCGCAGTCGGGCGGTTCGCACGCCGGTTCGGCGAAGTCGTCGTCGCCGGTGCGTATCGACACGCTGGTGGACGGCAGCAAGGCGGAGATCTACGAGCTCGGTGACCAGCGTTACCGCGCCAAGATCATCAGTCGCGGTTCGGTGGTGGCGACGATGGAGACGTCGGGGGAGGAGATCGACGCCGGGCTCGACGCCAACGACATGTTCGTGGTGCTCACCATGGGCGGCGAGATCCATTCCTGGATGGGCGGTGGGCACCAGGGGCCGGGCACCTTCCAGGTCGCGGGCGGCTGGAAGGTCAAGGTCACGAAGGTCGGCGAGCTGCGGTACCGGGCGCAGATCATCGGCCATGACGGGGTGGCCGCCACGTTGGAGACGAAGGGGCACGACGTGGGGGTCGACGCCAACGGCGTGTACATCGTGCTCACCGCCGGCGGGCTGCTCAGCGCCCACCAGTAGCCGCCCGCCCGAGTACGCGGTGGAGCCGTCTCCGGCGGGGCGGCTCCACCGCCGTTTCGGCGGAAGGCGCGCGGGTGGCCGGGCGGTTCGTTCCGATCATTCCGAAGGCGCATTCCGGCGGTTCATTCCTGCGTTTCCCCCGGCGCGTCCTCCAGGGTGCGGAGGGCGAACCACAGCTCCATGCGGACGTCGGGGTCGTCCAGGTCGGTGTCCAGGAGGTGGGCGATACGGGCGATGCGTTGGCGGACGGTGTTGCGGTGGAGGCCGACGGCGACCGCCGTGCGGTCCCAACTGCCGTGCAGTGAAAGCCAGTTGCGGAGTGTGGTGCGCAGGTGCGGGGAGTCGGCGAGCGGGGCGAGGCGGGCCCGGGCGTGCTCCCGGGCGTCCGCGGGGTCGACGAGGGCGCCGAGGCCGTGCGGTCCGGCGGCATGGTGCCGCACCAGCCCGGTGCGGCGGGCGAGGGCGCGGCACAGGGCGGCCGCGGCGTGCCGGTCGGCGGCGGGCAGGTCGGCCACCGGCACCGGAGCGCTGACGCCCAGCGTCCAGCCGGGGAGCGCGGTGACCTCGCGGTCGCCGGGGACCAGCGCCCGTAGCCCGTCCGAGGTGGCGGCCGGGGCGACCAGGGGGGTCGCCAGGGCGGTGGCCAGGGTGGCCGGTGCGGCGGGGGTGTCGCGGCGGGGCGCGGCGTGCACGACGGTCCACCGGGGGTGGCCGAGGAGCGCGGCGACCTCGGCCGGGCGGGCGCCGACGAGGAGGTGGACCAGGGCCGCGGAGTGCGCGGTGGCGGCCGGGCCGGCGGCGGCGGACGGGCCGGTGATCAGGGAGAGAAGGACGGCGGCGACGCCCGCGATGGTGTGCGCGGGCGGATCGCCGGGCTCCGTGGCGACCACCAGGGCGAGCCCGCCGCCGGTGTCCTCGGGGCGGGCGGCGGCCGCCCGTTCCCGGTCCGCGGGCCCGGCGCCCGCCGGTCCCGTCAGGGCGTAGCCGGTCAGGTGGGTGCCCGGGAGGGTGTCCGCGGCCGAGGCGGGGCCGCCCGCGGTGACCACCCCGGCCAGGCGGACGGCCGCGGCCCGGCAGGCGGCGGAGGGGCGTGGGCCCGCCGAGCCGTGGGGGGTGCCGTCGGGGGCGAGCAGCGCGGCCCAGCCGTGCACGTGGCGGGCCAGCGCGCGCAGGACGGCGGCGGCCGGCTCCGGGCGGGCGGCGGCCGCGGACAGGGCGCGCTGGGCCGCGCCGATCCGGGTCAGTTCGCGGTGCCGGGCCTCGGTCACGGCCTGCCAGACGGCGCTCTCCACGGCCGTGAACGGCGTCTCCTCCGGGACCTCGACGAGCGCCAGCCCGTACCGGTCGCAGGCGTCCACCAGGGCCCGCGGGACGGTCCGGTGCACCGGTGCGATGCCGAACCCGAGGGCGGCGGCGCCGGCCGCGACGGTACGGGCGGCATAGCCGTCCAGATAGCCGTCGAGCGCGTCACCGTCCTTGGAGGCCACCGCCTCCGCCAGGTGGACGCCCGCGGTCAACAGCAGTTCGCCGCCCAGCAGATACGGCACCGGATCGGCCATCTCCGAGGTGTGCACCCAGTGGATCGGCACGCCCTCGCGGGGCCCGGCGAGCTGACGCAGGCCCAGGTCCGTACGGGCGAGCAGGTCCGCCAGGGGGACCGGCGGGGTGGACGGCGGGGGCAGTGGGCGCGGCATGTGCGAACCCTCCACGTAAGGGGCGGCGGAGTGGAGGAAACGTACACTTCAGCGCCGTCCGCGCGCCTCCTAGGGTCGACCCCCGAGACGGATCGCCCCCACCGCCCCGCTCGCCCCTCCCCTCACTCCCACCCCACAGCACCCCACCTCGCTCCCCCCGCTCTCCCCCTCTCCCCTCGGCGCAGCTGGAAGGGATGGCCCATGGCTGTCGACTACGCGGTGATCGTTCTCTATCTGGCCGGCATGCTCGCCATGGGGTGGTGGGGCATGCGGCGCGCCACGTCGAAGAGCGACTTCCTGGTCGCCGGGCGGCGGCTCGGCCCCGTGATGTACTCCGGGGCCATGGCCGCGATCGTGCTCGGCGGTGCCTCCACCATCGGCGGGGTCGGCCTCGGCTACCAGTACGGACTGTCCGGGGCGTGGATGGTCTTCACCATCGGCCTCGGACTGCTGGCGCTGAGCGTCTTCTTCTCGGCCCGGATCGCCCGGCTGAAGGTCTACACCGTCTCCGAGATGCTGGACCTGCGCTACGGCGGCGCCGCCGGGCTCATCTCCGGCGTGGTCATGTGGGCGTACACCCTGATGCTCGCGGTGACCTCGACCATCGCCTACGCGACCATCTTCGACGTCCTCTTCGGACTGGACCGCACCCCCGCGATCATCCTCGGCGGGGCGATCGTGGTGGCGTACTCGGCGCTCGGCGGCATGTGGTCGATCACCCTGACCGACATGGTGCAGTTCGTCGTGAAGACGATCGGCGTCCTGCTGCTCCTGCTGCCGCTCGCGATCGTCAAGGCGGGCGGCTTCGCCCAGTTGGCGGCCCGGCTGCCGGACGACTACTTCGCCCCGCTGGGCATCGGCGGCCGGACCGTCTTCACCTACGTCCTGATCTACTCGTTCGGGATGCTGATCGGGCAGGACATCTGGCAGCGGGTGTTCACCGCGCGCAGCGACCGGGTGGCGCGCCTGGGCGGCTCCGTGGCCGGTACGTACTGCCTGGTGTACGCGGTGGCGGGCGCGGCCATCGGCACCGCGGCGAAGGTCCTCTACCCCCATCTGGGCAGCCCGGACGACGCGTTCGCGACGATCGTGAAGGACGCGCTGCCGGTGGGGGTGCGCGGGCTGGTGCTGGCGGCGGCGCTGTCCGCGGTGATGTCGACGTCGTCGGGGGCGCTGATCGCCTGTGCCACGGTGGCCAACAACGACATCTGGGCGCGGGTGCGGCGCGGGACCCGGCGCCGGGCGGGGCAGCCGGAGGCGCCCGGCGGCCCGTCGTCCGAGGCGGCCGGGCCGCCCGACGAGGTGCGGGGGAACCGGCTGTTCATCCTGGTCATAGACGTCGCGGTGATCGTCGTCGCGATCGCGCTGAACAACGTCGTCGAGGCGCTCACCCTCGCCTACAACGTGCTGGTCGGCGGGTTGCTGGTGCCCATCCTCGGCGGACTGCTGTGGAAGCGCGGCAACGCCGCCGGGGCGCTGGCCTCGGTCGTGGTCGGCGGGCTGACCGTGGTCGGTCTGATGATCGCCCTCGGGGTCCTCGCCGACGAGCCCATCTACTACGGGCTGCTGGCCTCCCTCGTGGCCTACGTGGCGGTCAGTCTGGCCACCCGGCCCACGGACGCCGCGGTCCTGGCGGCCTGGCGGGAACGGCTGAGCCCGCTCCCCGCGGCCGTGGCGGGCGCCCCGGGCCCGTCCGGCGACTGACCCCGAGAGCCCCCAAGAGTCCCGAGAGCCGCCGACCGGCCCCGACGAGACGGAGAGAGCACCGCCATGAGCACCACCCCGACCCCCGCGCCCACCACGGCGGCCCGGCCGCCCCGCACCGGCGGCGACCTGGTGATCGAATCGCTCACCGCACTCGGCGCCGACACCGTCTTCGGCCTCCCCGGCCAGCACGCGCTCGGCCTGTTCGACGCGCTCCGCCGCGCGCCGGACGTGCGGTACGTGGGGCTGCGGGTCGAGAACAACGCGGGCTTCGCCGCCGACGCCTACGCCCGGACCACGCGCCGGGTCGCCCCGCTGCTGGTCTCCACCGGGCCCGGCGCGCTGCTGACGCTGCCCGCGCTCCAGGAGGCGGCCGCCGGTTCGGCCGCCGTCCTGGCCATCGGCAGCCAGGTGCCGGTGGCCGGGCTGGGCGGCGGCCGCCACGGCTATCTGCACGAACTCCCCGACCAGGCGGCCGCGTTCCGGGGGGTGGTCAAGTCCGTGCACACGGTGCGGACCGCGTCGCAGATCCCGTCCGCGGTGGCCGCGGCGTGGGAGTCGGCGCTCGGCGCCCCGCACGGCCCGGTGTGGCTGGAGATCCCGCAGGACGTGCTGCTGGCGCCGGTCGACGTCCCGCCGGTCGCCGAACTCGCCGTCTTTCCGAGGGAGTTGCCGCCGCGGCGCGAGCTGATCGAGGAGGCGGCCCGGCGGCTGGGGGCGGCCCGGCGGCCGGTGATCCTGGCCGGCGGGGGCGTCGTACGGGCCGGCGCGGAGGCGGAACTGCTGGCGCTGGCGGAGCGGTTGCGGGCGCCGGTGGCGACCACCTTCGGGGGCAAGGGCGCCTTCCCCTGGGAGCATCCGCTCTCCCTCCAGTCCTGGCTGGAGGACCGCCACACCACCGACTTCCTGGAGGACGCGGACACGCTCCTGGTGGTCGGTTCGGGGCTCGGCGAACTCTCCTCGAACTACCACACCTTCCGGCCGCGCGGCCGGGTCGTCCAGATCGAGGCGGACCTCGGCAAACTGGAGTCCAACCACGCCGGGCTGGGCCTCCACGCGGACGCCCGGACGGCGCTCGCCGCACTGCTGGCCGAGCTCCCCGGCAAGCTCCCCGAACCGCGCCCGGAACGGCGTCCCGACCAGCCGTCCCCTGACCAGCCGTCCCCCGACCAGCCGTCCCCCGACGAGCCGACCCCCGAGGCCGCCGTCGCCGCGCTGCTGGCCCGGGTCCGGGACCGGCTCGACGGCCAGGGGCTGGAGGCGGAGCGGCGGATCCTCGCCGCGGTCCGCGCGGCGCTGCCCGACGACGCGGTCAGCTGCTGGGACATGACGATCCTGGCGTACTGGGCCTGGTCGGCCTTCGACCCGCGGCGCACCAACGCGCTGCACTCCGCGCAGGGCGCCGGCGGCCTGGGCTACGGGTTCCCGGCGGCGCTGGGCGCGGCCGTCGCCGCCCCGGGCCGGCCGGTGCTGGCGGTCTCCGGCGACGGCGGCGCGATGTACTCGCTCGCCGAACTCGCCACCGCCCGCCAGTACGACCTGCCGGTGACCTGGCTCATCGTCGACGACGGCGGCTACGGCATCCTGCGGGAGTACATGACCGACGCGTTCGGCGCGACCAGCGCCGAGGCCACCGAGCTGACCCGGCCGGACTTCGTGGCGCTGGCCGGGGCGTTCGGGGTGCCGGCGGTCCGGACGGACCCGGAGCGGCTGGCCGCGGACCTGGCCGCGGCGCTGGCCGCCCCCGGCCCGTCGGTCGTCGTCCTCCCCGCCCGGTTGCGGATGTTCGCCCCCACGCACCTGACGGCGTGAGCGCGCCCGTTCACGCCCCGACGCGCCCCTGCACCAGCTGGGCCAGTGCGGCGTGCACCTCGTCGACCGACCGGTCGGGCTGGAACGACTGCCAGTCCAGCGCGGCGACCAGCACCATCCCCAGCAGCGCGGAGGCGGTCAGCGGGACGTCGAGTTCGCCGCTGAGCTCCCCGGTGCGCACGGCGTCCCGCAGCACCGACTCGACGACCGCCAGGGCGCGGCCCCGTACGGAGGTGAGGGTGGCGCGCCAGGTGCGGTTGGTGCGCCAGAGTTCGGCGACGTAGAGCTGGGTGAGGGCGGGGGAGCCGGCGATGAAGTCCAGGCCGGCGCGGATCATCGCGTCGAGGGCGTCGACCCGGGTGCCGCCGCGGGCGACGGTGTCGTCGGCGGCGGTGCGCAGGGAGGCGGCGAGCAGGTCGACGCCGTCCCGCAGGAGTTCCTCGTAGAGGACGTTCTTGCTGCTGAAGTTGTAGTAGACGGTGCCCTTGGCGACCCCCGCGCGCTCGGCGATCTCCTCGACCGTGGTGGCCGAGAAGCCCTGTTCGGCGATGAGGGTGACGGCGGCGTCGAAGAGCCGCCGCCGGGTCGGTGTACGGCGGGGGGCGGTGCCGGCGACGGCACCGCCCCCCTTGCCGGAGCGGGTGCTCACAGGCTGAGCTCCGGGTGCAGGTCCTTCATCCGCACGACCTGGCGGCTGCGGGCCGCGAGGGCGGTGAGGGCCAGCGCGCCGAGCGTGAACGCGGCGAGCACGATGCTGCCCTGCCAGACCACGTCCAGGTCGCCACCGGTGATCAGGCGGCGCAGACCGTCGACGACGTAACTCATCGGCAGGTACGGGTGGATCGCCGAGAAGAACGCCGGGCTGGTCTGCACCGGGTAGGTGCCGCCCGCCGAGGTCAGCTGGAGCATCAGGATGACCAGCGTCAGCACCCGGCCCGCCGGGCCGAAGAAGGCGCTCAGCAGCTGGATGACGGCGGTGAAGCAGGCGGTCGCCAGCATCAGGAACCCGATGGTGGCACCCGCGCGGGCCATCTCCAGGCCCAGCGCCCAGTGCAGCACGGCCATCAGGGCCAGCACCTGGACGACGCCGATGGCGAAGGCCGGCAGCCAGGAGCCGAGCGCGATCCGCCAGCCGGGCGCGCCCGCGGCCAGCGCCCGCTTGCCGAGCGGCGCCAGCAGCATGTACGCGACCATCGCGCCGACCCAGAGGGAGAGCGGGATGAAGTACGGGGCGAGGCCGGTGCCGTAGTTGGGCGCCTTGTGCATCGACTTGGCGGCCAGCTTGACCGGGTCGGACATCACGTCGGTCCGGTCGTCGCGGTCCTTCTTGTCGTAGTCGGGGATCTTGGCGACCCCGCTGTGCAGCCCGGTGGCCAGCTGGTTGGCGCCGTCCTTGAGCTTGTAGAGGCCGCCGCTGAGCTTCTCGGCGCCGTCGTGGGCGGTGCCGAGGCCGTTGTGGAGCTGTCCGGCACCGTCGGCGAGCTGGCCGGCGCCGTTGTGGAGCTGGCCGGCGCCGTTGGCGATGTCGCCGGCACCGTTGGCGAGGGTGCCGAGGCCGGTGGCGAACTGGCCCGCGCCCTGGGCGACCTTGTGGGCGCCGGCGTTGAGCTGGTTGAGCTTGGCGAGCTGGCCGTCCGCGTTCTTCACGATGTCCGGCACCTGGTCGGCGACCATCTGGGCGCCCTGGTGCACCTCGCGCAGCTTGGCCCGCAGCTGGCCGAAGTCCTTGTGGGCGATGTCGTTGTCGAGCTTCTCGGCCAGGTCGGCGCCGATCCGCGCACCGACCGCGTTGCCCTTCATGGTCGCGCAGTCGGGGTCGGTGTTGCCGCCCGTGCAGCGCTTCTCGTAGAGGGCCTCGTTGTCGTCGGCGGTCTTGCGCGCCTGGGCGGCGGCCCGGGCGGAGTTCCCCGGCAGGTTGGCCAGGAAGTCGTCGATGTCCTGGGTGGCGTCGGCGACGAACTGCGCGCCCTTGGCGATCTCCGTGCCGTGCTGCTTGATGAAGGGCAGGTCCTTGCGGGCGATGCCGTCGGCCATGTCGACGAGCTGCTGGGTGCCGTCCGCGACCTGGCTCGCGCCCTGGCTGAGCTGCTGGGCCTTGGAGGCGGCCTGGGCCGCGCCGTTGCTGAGGTCGCCCGCGCCCTTGTCCAGCTTGCCGGCGCCCTGGCTCAGGTCGCCGGCGCCCTTGCTGAGGTCGCCGGCGCCCTTGTTCAACTTGCCGAGCCCGTCGGCCAGTTCGCCCGTCTTCTCACGGGCGGTGCCCAGGCCGTCGTCGACCTTTCCGGCGCCGTCGGCAGCCTTGGCGGTCTCGTCGTGCAGGTCCGAGAACGACACGAAGATCTTGTCGAAGAAGGCCCGGGTGGACTTCGACGACGTCTTGGCGCGGATCTCCGAGAACACCGTCTTGGAGATCGAGCCGACGATGTAGTTGTTGGCGTCGTTGGTGCGGACCTGGAGGGCACCGGTCTGCGGGTCGGCACCGCCGCTGGAGGCGATCTTCTGGCTGAAGTCCTTCGGGACGGTCAGCGAGAGGTAGTAGTCGCCCTTCTCCAGGCCCTTGGCGGCGTCGGAGGCGCTGACCTCCTCCCAGTCGAAGGTCTTGCTGTCCTTGACGTTCCTGGCCAGGTCGGCGCCGGCGGTCAGCTTCTTGCCGTCGGAGGTGGCGCCCTGGTCCTCGTTGACCAGCGCGACCGGGATCTTGTCCAGCCGGCTGTACGGGTCCCAGAAGGAGCAGAGGTAGAGCGCTCCGTACAGCAGCGGGATGAGCATCAGGGCGACGAGGCCAAGGCGGGGGAGTTTCCCCCGGCCGAAGCGCCGGAGCTCAAGCGCGGCCAGTCTCGGCGAACGCATGCGCCGCTTCCTCCTCGTGGGTGTCGTGGGTGTCGTGGGCGGTGGGGGTGGCGGCGGCCGCGCCGGTGGAGACGACCAGGGCGTCCGCCGGGGCGTCGGAGGCGACCGCGACGACGGTGGTGCCGGCCAGCGCCACGTCCCGCAGCATCTGCCAGGCCGCGGCGCGCTCCTCCGCCGACAGCTTGAGGTCGAGGTCGTCGACGGCCAGCAGGCGCGGCTGGTGCATGACGGCGAGCGCCACCGACAGCCGCAGCGCCTCCAGGCGCTCCAGGTCGCGGACGCAGGTCCGCAGGCCCTTGGGCAGGGTGGCCGGGTCGAGTCCGGCGGCCGCCAGCGCGGCGTCGACCAGGGCCCGGGTGGCTTCCCTGCGGCGGCGGCCCCAGAGGAGCGGGGCGCCCCGGTGGCCCAGGAGGGCCTGTTCCTGGAGGTGTTCGGCGACGGTGAGGGCCGGTTCGAGGTCGGCGATGCCGGGCACGTGCGCGAGCGCGGTACGGGCGCGGACCGTTCCCATCCGCTTGGGCAGCGGGAAGCCGGCGACCGTGGCGTGGCCCTCGGCGATCCGCATCCGTCCGGTGAGCGCGAGCAGCAGGCAGGTGCGGCCGGAGCCCGACGGGCCCTGCACCGCGATCAGCGCCCCCGGCTCCGCGGTGAGGTCGACGCCTCTGAAGGCCCAGCCGCGCGGGCCCTTCACTCCGATGCCCCGGGCGTTGATGGCCGCCCCCTGGCGGGTGGTCTCCACAACCCCTCCTTTTGATCTGACTGGTCAGTCTAAAAGTGTGCCGTACGAGGCCCGTATTGACCAATCGGGGGCCTGCGGAGGGCCGGAAACCGATGGTCGCGGCCGGAATTCGGTGGATCGTGCATTCAACGGTGACGCGGCGATCTTCGGCCCGTAGCGTGCGCAGACGTTGGACAGAGCCGAGGCTGGGTCCGTGCCTCGGAGCGCGGTACCGGCCGCGCGGGGACGGAGCAGCGATGGACCACACCGAGCGGACGCCACGACAGGGCGCCCGGAACGACGACGGGCGGCGCCCTGGGCCCACCGCCCACCCCGGCGGGCCCCGCCGCACACGCGGACCACTCGCCGCCCTGATCGCCGGCACCCTGCTCGCCGCCCTGGCCCCGGCCGCGGCCCCGGCCGCCGCCGCGGACCCCGCGCCCGCGCCGGACGCCGCCCAGCGCTCCTGCACCGCCGACGGCTGGGCCCCCACCGCCACCGCCATCGACCCCCAGGACAGCCACCACGCCTACGTCGGCAACGGCTACCTCGGCCAACGCGTCCCGCCCAACGGCATGGGCTACGCCGCCCCCGGCGGCACCACCGGCTGGCCCCTGAAGACCCCCGAGTACGACGGCTCCTTCGTCTCCGGCCTCTACGCCAAGGGCCCGGCGAACCTCCAGGGCCGCCAGGCGATAGCCGCCCTCCCCACCTGGACCACCCTCGACGTCACCACCGGCGGCCCGCACCCCGACACGTTCTCCTCCGCCACCGCCCCGGGCCGCATCAGCAACTACCGCCAGACCCTCTCCCTGCGCTGCGGCTTCGTCCGCACCTCGCTGACCTGGACCGCCGCCGACGGCCGGGCCACCGACCTGGTCTACGACGTGCTCGCCGACCGGGCCGACGCGCACACCGCCGCGGTCCGCCTGCGGATGACGCCCCACTGGAGCGGCGCGACGACCGTCACCGACACCCTCGACGGCCGCGGCGCCCGCCGCCTGAGCCCCGCCGCCCCGGCCCCGGGCGACCGCGCCGACCACTCCGGCACGGTCACCGTCGGCTTCCGCACCGACGGCACCGGCACCGAGGGCGCCGTCGCCTCCACCCTGCGCGCCGGCCCCGGCGTCCCGGGCGCCCGCGCGACGACGCCCCGCCCCGGCGCCACCACGGCCGAGGCCCTCAGCGCCCACCGGCGACTGACCTTCCCGGTCCGCCCCGGCCGCACCTACGAGCTGACCAAGTACGTCGGCGTGGACACCGCACTCACCTCCCGCACCCCGCGCGCCGCCGCCGAGACCGCCTCCCGGCGGGCCGCCGACTCCGGCTGGGCCGCCCTGTCCGCCCGGCACCGCGCCGCCTGGCAGCAGCTGTGGCGCAGCGACATCGAGGTGGCCGGGCGGCCCGAGCTCCAGTCGTGGGTCCGCTCCGCGCAGTACGGACTCCTGGCCGCGACCCGCCCCGGCAGCGCCAACAGCATCGGCCCCACCGGCCTGACCAGCGACAACTACGCCGGCGAGATCTTCTGGGACGCCGAGACCTGGATGTACCCGGGCCTGCTGGCCACCCACCCCGACCTCGCCCGGTCGATCGTCGACTACCGCTACCGCACCCGGGACGCCGCCCGCGCCAACGCCCGCCGCCTCGGCTACCAGGGGCTCTTCTACTCCTGGACCAGCGGCGGCACCGGCGACCTGTGGACCGAGTGCCACAGCTGGGACCCGCCGCACTGCAAGACCCAGAACCACCTCATGGGCGACATCTCGCTGGCCGCCTGGCAGTACTACCTCGCCACCAAGGACACCGCCTGGCTGAAGTCCCGCGGCTGGCCCGTCCTTGCGGGCATCGCCGACTTCTGGGCCTCCCGCGCCACCCGCAACCCCGACGGCAGCTACTCGATCAAGAACGTCGCCGGCCCGGACGAGTACAGCAACGGCGTGAACGACGCGGTCTTCACCAACGCCGGCGCCGCCACCGCCCTGCGCAACGCCACCCGCGCCGCCACTCTCCTGGGCGAACCGGCCCCCGCCGCCTGGAAGACCGTCGCCGACAAGCTGCGGATCCCCTACGACAGCACCAAGAAGGTCTTCGAGCAGTACGCCGGGTACAAGGGGACGACCATCAAGCAGGCCGACACGGTGCTCCTGATGTACCCCCTGCAATGGCCGATGACCCGGCAGCAGGCCGCCGCCACCCTCGACTACTACGCGGCCCGCACCGACCCCGACGGCCCGGCCATGACCGACTCGGTGCACGCCGTCGACGCCGCCGCCCTCGGCGAGCCGGGCTGCGTCACCTACACCTACCTCCAGCGCGCCATCAGGCCGTTCGTCCGCGGGCCGTTCGCGGAGTTCTCCGAGGCCCGCGGCGAGAAGGCCGGCGCCGGCGACCCGCACGCCGGCCGCCCCGCCCAGGACTTCCTCACCGGCAAGGGCGGCTTCCTCCAGGTCTTCACCCACGGCCTGACCGGCCTGCGGATGACCGAGGACCGGGTGCGCCTGGACCCGACGCTGCCGCCGCAGCTGTCCGCCGGCGTCACCCTGCGCGGCCTGCACTGGCAGGGCCGCACCTTCGACGTCGCGCTCGGCGCCCACCAGACCACCGTCCGGCTCACCGCCGGCCCCGCCCTGCCGCTCGCCACCCCCGAGGGCGACAAGCTGGTCAGCCGCGGCGTCCCGGCCGTCCTCAAGACCCGCCGCCCCGACCTCGCCGCGACCACCAACGTCGCCCGGTGCGCCACCGCCACCGCCACCTCCGAGGAACCCGGCCTCTACGCCGGCGCCGCGGTCGACGGCAACGCCACCACCGCCTGGGTCCCGGACGCCGCCGACGGCACCCTCACCGTCGACCTGGGCCGCACCGTCACCGTCGGCCCGATCACCCCGCACTGGACCGCCACCCGCCCGGCGTCGTACGTCGTGCAGGTCTCGCGGGACGGCCGGCACTGGACCGGCACCGGCTACGCGGGCCGCAGCCCGGCCCGTTACGTCCGCGTGACGGTGCACGGCGACACCCGGCCCGGTCCCGGCGGCAAGCCCGCCCCCCGTCCGGGCCTCGCCGAGCTGGAGGTGACCCCGGCGCGCTGACCCCGACCCGGACGCCGCGGCCGGTTTCCTCCCGACGTTTTGTTACGGCGGGATGAAATCGGCCGCGTCCGGTGTTGGCCCGGTGCGGTAGACGACGCATGGGAGGCATCGGGTGGCGGGGACGGACACGGCACGACAGGGCTGGGCACGGCGACTGATCGGCGACTGCTGGCAGTACCGCAGGGACGTGCTGCTGGCGCTCGGCGCCTCGCTCGCCGGGATGGCCGTCACGGCGCTTGTCCCGCTCATCCCCAAGCTGATCATCGACGACGTGATCGTCCGGCACGACCGGGCCCTCGCCCCCTGGGCGACCCTCCTGATCGTCGCCGCCGTCGTGGTCTACGCCTTCACCTACCTCCGCCGCTTCTACGGCGGCCGGCTCGCCCTGGACGTCCAGCACGACCTGCGCACCCGGATGTTCGACGCGATAGCCCGGCTCGACGGGCGACGGCAGGACGAGCTGAGCACCGGCCAGGTCGTCGGCCGCGCCACCAGCGACCTCCAGCTCATCCAGAGCCTGCTGTTCATGCTCCCGATGATGATCGGGAACGTCCTCCTCTTCGCCGTCTCGCTGGCCGTGATGGCGTTCCTCTCCCCGCTGCTGACAGTCGTCGCGCTGGCCGTCGCGCCGGCCCTGTGGTTCATCGCCCGCCGCAGCCGCACCCGCCTGTTCCCCGCCACCTGGTACGCGCAGGGCCAGGCCGCCGCGGTCGCCTCCGTCGTGGACGGCGCGGTCTCCGGCGTCCGGGTCGTCAAGGGCTTCGGACAGGAGGAGCAGGAGACCGGCAAGCTCCGCGAGGTCAGCCGCCGCCTGTTCGCCGGTCGGCTGCGCACGGTCCGCCTCAACGCCCGCTACACCCCCGCCCTGCAGGCCGTCCCGGCGCTCGGCCAGGTCGCGATGCTGGCGCTCGGCGGCTGGATGGCCACCCAGGGCCACATCACCCTCGGCACCTTCGTCGCCTTCTCCACCTACCTCGCGCAGCTGGTCGGCCCGGTCCGGATGCTGGCCATGATGCTCACCGTCGGCCAGCAGGCCCGCGCCGGCGTGGAGCGGGTCTACGAACTCATCGACACCGAGCCGACCATAGAGGAGCACCCGGACGCCCACGCGCTGCCCGCCGGCGCCCCGGCGACCGTCGTCTTCGACCGCGTCACCTTCGGCTACGGCCCCCACCACGCACCGGCCGGCGACGAGGACGGCCACGACGGCCACGACGGGCAGGACGGGCAGGACGGGCAGGACGGTGCCGGCACCGGCGGCGCGCCCGCCGTCCGCTCCGTCCGCCCCGCCCGCCCCGTCCGCCCCGTCCGCCGCGTCCTCGACGAGTTCTCCCTCCGCATCGAAGCCGGCGAGACGGTCGCCGTCATCGGCGCCTCCGGCAGCGGCAAGTCCACCGTCTCCCTGCTGCTGCCCCGCTTCTACGACGTCACCGGCGGCCGCGTCCTGGTCGGCGGCCACGACGTCCGCGACCTCACCCTGGAATCGCTGCGCGCCGCCATCGGCCTGGTCCCCGAGAGCAGCTTCCTGTTCTCCGACTCCCTACGCGACAACATCGCCTACGGACACCCCGAGGCCACCGACGAGCAGATCCGCGCCGCCGCCCGCGCCGCCCAGGCCGAAGGCTTCATCGAGGAGCTGCCCCACGGCTACGACACCAAGGTCGGCGAACAGGGCCTGACCCTCTCCGGCGGCCAACGGCAGCGCATAGCCCTGGCCCGCGCCATCCTCACCGACCCCCGGCTGCTCGTCCTCGACGACGCCACCTCCGCGGTCGACGCCCGGGTCGAGCACGAGATCCACGAGGCGCTGCGCGGCGTCATGGCCGGCCGCACCACCCTGCTGATCGCCCACCGTGCCTCCACCCTGGCGCTCGCCGACCGGGTCGCGGTCCTCGACGGCGGCCGGCTCGCCGACATCGGCACCCAGGAGGAGCTGGCCGAACGCTGCGCCCTGTACCGCCAGCTGCTGACCGACCCGGAAGAGCTGGGCGGCGTCCCGCACGACCCCGCCGGCGCGGCGGCGGGTTGGGACCTGTCCCGCTCGAACGGAGCCGAGAGCTCGGGGAGCTTCGACGGCGAGTACGCGGCGTCCGGGACGACCGGCCTGCTGGAGCCCGCCGCCGACCGCGACCGGACGCACCCCGACGGCACCCCCCGCCGCCCCGGCGCCCTGGTCGACGCCGACCCGGAGGAGCCCGCCGACCCCACCGCCGCCGCGGCCGCCACCGGCGGCATCACCCCCGAGCTGTGGGTCCGCCGCGAGGAGGAGGCCGAGGCGGGCGCCGCCGGCACCGCCCCCCGCGCGGCCACCGCCGCCGGCCCCGGCATCGCCGCCGCGGTGGCCGGCAGCCCGGCCACCCCCGAACTCCTCGCGCAGGTCGCCGCGCTGCCCCCGGCCGACGACACCCCCGGCATCGACGAGGCCGCCGCGGTCCGCCCCGAGCGCTCCTACGGCCTGCGCCGGCTGCTGCACGGCTTCGGCGGGCCGCTCGCCCTGGCCCTCCTCCTGGTCGCCGTGGACGCGGTCGCCTCGCTGCTGCTGCCGGTCCTCATCCGGCAGGGCATCGACGACGGCGTCCGACGCGGCATCCTGGCCGGCGTCTGGACCGCCGCCGGGCTCGCCCTGGCGGTGGTGGCCGCCCAGTGGGTCGCCCAGATCGGCGCCAACCGCATGACCGGCCGCACCGGCGAACGGGTCCTGTACTCCCTCCGCCTGAAGATCTTCGCCCAGCTCCAGCGCCTCGGCCTCGACTACTACGAGCGCGAGCTGACCGGCAAGATCATGACGCGGATGACGACCGACGTCGACGCCCTGTCCACGTTCCTCCAGACCGGCCTGGTCACCGCCGTCGTCTCGGTCCTCACCTTCTTCGGCATCCTGCTCGCCCTGCTCGCCCTCGACGTCCAGCTGGCCCTGGTCGTCTTCGCCACCCTCCCCCCGCTGGTCCTCGCCACCTACGTCTTCCGCAAGCGCAGCGTCAAGGCGTACGAACTCGCCCGCGAGCGGATCAGCACCGTCAACGGCGACCTCCAGGAGAACGTCGCCGGGCTGCGGATAGTCCAGGCGTTCCGCCGCGAGGGACACGGCGCCGAGCGGTACGCCGCGCACAGCGACGCCTACCGCCGGGCCCGGGTGCGCGGCCAGTTCCTGATATCCGTCTACTTCCCGTTCGTCCAGCTGCTGTCGTCCGTGGCGTCCGCCCTGGTCCTGATCGTCGGCGCCGACCGGGTCGGCGGCCACACCCTCACCGCCGGCGCCCTGGTCGCCTACCTCCTCTACATCGACCTGTTCTTCGCCCCCGTCCAGCAGCTCTCCCAGGTCTTCGACGGCTACCAGCAGGCGTCCGTCTCGCTCGGCCGGATCGGCGAACTCCTCGCCCAGCCCACCTCCACCCCGGCCGCCGAGCACCCCCGCGAGGTCCCCGCGCTGCGCGGCGACCTCACCTTCGACGGCGTCCACTTCCACTACGGCGACCACGACGAGCAGGCCCTGGCCGACATCGACCTCACCATCCCCGCCGGCCAGACCGTCGCCTTCGTCGGCGAGACCGGCGCCGGCAAGTCCACCCTCGTCAAGCTCGTCGCCCGCTTCTACGACCCGACCGCGGGCGCGGTCCGCATCGACGGCACCGACCTGCGCGAACTGGACCTGACCGGCTACCGCCGCCGGCTCGGCGTCGTCCCCCAGGAGTCCTACCTCTTCGCCGGCACGGTCCGCGACGCCATCGCCTACGGCCGCCCGGAGGCCACCGACGCCGAGGTGGAGGCCGCCGCCCGGGCGGTCGGCGCACACGGCATGATCGCCACCCTCGACGGCGGCTACCTCCACGAGATCGCCGAGCGCGGCCGCAACCTCTCCGCCGGCCAGCGCCAACTCCTCGCCCTGGCCCGCGCCGAACTCACCGACCCGGACGTGCTGCTGCTCGACGAGGCCACCGCCGCCCTGGACCTGGCCACCGAAGCCGTCGTCAACCAAGCCACCGACCGCCTCACCGGCCGCCGCACCACCCTCGTCGTGGCCCACCGGCTCACCACCGCCGCCCGCGCCGACCGGGTGGTGGTGCTCGACCACGGCCGGATCATCGAGGACGGCACCCACGCCCAACTGCTCGCCCGCGGCGGCCGCTACGCGGAACTCTGGCGGACCTTCACCGGCGAGGAGGAGACCCTCACGGTGTCCTAGGGTGTGTCCGCGATCGGTGCGGTCACCCCGCCGCGGTGACGGCGGTCTTCCTGCGGGCGCGGTACGCGGCGGCCTTGAGCTTGTTGCCGCAGGACTCCATGCCGCACCACTGGCGCCGGCTGCCGCGCGAGCGGTCGACGTAGACGCGGGTGCACTCGGGGTTGCCGCACTCCTTGAGCAGGGGGACGTCCGGGCCGCTCAGCAGTTCCACCGCGTGCCGGGCGACGGCGGACAGCGCTTCGCGCTGCGTCGCCGCCGTCCAGCGGCCGGAGTGGGTCAGCTGCGGTGCCGCGGGAGCCCTGCGGGCCGCGTCGTTGACCGCGGCCAGCGCCTCGTCGTCGAAGTCCGCGCCGCGGCGCCGGGCCGTGATCAGCCGGTAGACGGCCTCCCGTACCGCCGTCGCCCGCTCCACGTCGGCCTGCCGGGCGGGCGAGACGGCGTCGACGAGGCCGGACTCCACGTACCAGGCGTCGAGCCGGTCCGGTGTCGCGAACATCTCGAACCGCGCCGTGCGGCGGGCCCGGAGCGTGGCCGCGAAGTCCAGGGCCGGATTGCCGCACACAAAGACATGATCCAGGTTCACGTCACCATCTTGACGGGTGACTATGGCGCTCGCAAGGATCGCCGGCCAGGCCCGCCGGGCGCTCCTTCCGCGGCGTTCAGATGGATCTCCCGGCCCGGCCAGCGCCGCCGCAGCCAGCGGTCGTGGCTGGCCAGCACGATCGCGCCGGGACCCGTGCCCAGCGCGGACTCCAACTCGTCGCACAGGCGCGGGGAGAGATGGTTCGTCGGCTCGTCGAGCAGCAGCAGCGCCGGCGGGCGGGCCATCAGGAGCGCCAGGGCGAGCCGGCGGCGCTGCCCGACCGACAGGTGCCCCACCGGTTTGCCGAGGTCCGCCTCGTGCAGCAGCCCCAGCATGCCCAGCGGGACCGCGTCGGCCCGCTCGGCGCCGAGGACGCTCTCGTAGGTCTCCCGGGCGGTACGGTCCGGGAGGTCGAAGACGGTGTCCTGGGACAGCATCCCCACGGTGAGGCCCTGCCGTCGCCGTACCTCCCCGCCGGCTTCGAGGCGCCCGGCGAGTACCGCCAGCAGCGTCGACTTGCCCGCCCCGTTGCCGCCGGTGACCAGCAGCCGCTCGGCCGACGACACATCGAGGCGGTCGACGGCGAGCCGGCCCGGCACCCGCACCCGGCGCAGGGAGACGAGGGTGCCCTCCGCGGACGGCCGGGCCAGCGGGGTGTGCCGCAGCCGCAGCACCTGCGGCGGCGCCGCGACCTGGTCGCGTTCGAGCTCCTGGAGTCGGCGGGTGGCGCTGCGCACCCGCCGGGAGATCTGGTTCTGTACGCGCCCGGAGCGGTGGCCGTAGCCCATCTTCTCGTTGTCGCGCCGTTCCCGGCCCGGTGCGACCAGCTGCGCCGTGACCTCCGCCGAGCGGCGCAGCGCCGCCAACTCCTGCTGCTCCTCGGCGTGCCGCCGCAGCCAGCGCTCCCGCTCGACGCGCTTCTCCACCAGGTAGGCGCGGTAGTTGCCGCCGTAGCGGACCGGGCCGTCCACCGCCGGGTCGAGGTCGACGACGTCGGTGCAGACGGCGTCGAGGAAGGCCCGGTCGTGGCTGGCCGCCACGACGACCCCGGGCAGGCCGCGCAGCTGCTCCTCCAGGAAGGCGGCGGCGCCGTCGTCGAGGTGGTTGGTCGGCTCGTCCAGCAGCAGTGCGGACGGCCTGCGCACCAGCAGCGCGGCCAGCGCGAGGCGGCCGCGCTGGCCGCCGGAGAGGGAGCCGAGGGGCCGCTCGTGCGGCAGCGCGCCGAGGCCGATCCCGTCCAGCACGAGCGCGGCGCGCCGGTCGGCGTCCCACACCTCGCGCTGCTGGGCGGCTTCGAGGTGCCGCGCGTAGGCGTCGAGCAGGTCCGGGTGGCCGGGGGTGTCCTCGGGGGTGCGGGCCAGGTCCTGGGCGAGGCGGTCGATCTCCGCGAGGGTCTCGCGGGCCTCGCGCAGGGCGTCGTCCAGGACGTCGGCGATCGTCGCCCCGGCGTCGAACGGCATCTCCTGGTGCAGGTAGCCGAGGTCGGGCGGGCGCAGGACGCTGCCCGAGTCGGGCTCGTCGGCACCGGCGAGGATGCGCAGCAGCGTCGTCTTGCCGACGCCGTTCTCGCCGATCAGCCCGATCCGGTGGCCGGGCGAGGCGGTGAGGCCGACTCCGTCGAGGACCCGGCGGGTGCCGAGGGTGCGGACGATGTCGTGTGCGAGCAGGGCGGGGTGGGGCATGGTGATCCGTCCGACGTGGTCGTTTCTGGGCCCACCGGGTGCGGTACCTCGGGCGTGGGCACGGGCGGCACGTCGGCGGCTCAGGAGTGCGGCGCCCCCGTCTCCGTCAGCTCGCCGTCGGCGACCCGCAGCCACCGGTCGACGCCGATCCGCGCGAGGAACCGCTCGTCGTGGCTGACCACCACGAACGCGCCGCGGTAGCACGCCAGGGCGCTCTCCAGCTGGCCCGCGCCGACCAGGTCGAGGTTGTTCGTCGGCTCGTCCAGCAGCAGCAGCTGCGGGGCCGGTTCGGCGCACAGCACGCAGGCGAGGGTGGCGCGCAGCCGTTCGCCGCCGGAGAGGACGCGCACCGGCAGGTGCGCGCGGGGGCCGCGGAACAGGAACCGCGCGAGCAGGTTCATCCGCTCCGCCTCCGGCCGCCGCGGGGCGAACACCGCGAAGTTCTCGGCCACGGTGCGGTCGGGGTCGAGCAGGTCCAGGCGCTGCGACAGGACGGCGATCCGCCCGTCGGCCCGCTTGATGTCCCCGCTCTCCAGGGCGAGTTCGCCGGAGGTCATCCGCAGCAGGGTGGTCTTGCCCGCGCCGTTGGGGCCGGTGAGCGCGATGCGTTCGGGCCCGCGGATCGTGAGGTCGACGCCGTCCCCCGCGAACAGGTTCCGCTCGCCGCGTCGGATCTGCATCCGCTCGCCCAGAACGACGGTGCGTCCGGCGGGGACGTCGGTGTCGGGCAGTTCCAGGACGAGCCGCTGCTCGTCCCGCACGGCGCGCCCCGCCTCGTCGAGCCGGGCCTGTGCCTCGTTCACGCGGGTGGCGTGCATCTGGCCCGCCCGGCCGGCGGACTCCTGGGCGCCGCGCTTCATGTTCCCGGCGAAGATGCGCGGCAGTCCGGCGTTCTTGAGGTTGCGGGCGGCGTTGCTCGCGCGCCGCTCGGCCCGTTCGCGGGCCTGCTGCATCTCGCGCTTCTCCCGCTTCAGCTCCTGTTCGGCGTTGCGTACGTTCTTCTCCGCGACCTCCTGCTCGGCCCGTACGGCCTCCTGGTACTGGGTGAAGTTGCCGCCGTACAGCCGCAGTTCACCGCGGTCGAGTTCGGCGATGCGTTCCATGCGGTCCAGCAGGGCCCGGTCGTGGCTGACGAGCAGCAGGCTGCCGTTCCAGTCCGAGAGCACGTCGTAGAGCCGGTGGCGGGCTTCGAGGTCGAGGTTGTTTGTCGGTTCGTCCAGCAGCAGCACGTCGGGGCGCTTGAGCAGCTGCGCCGCCAGGCCGAGGCTGACGATCTGGCCGCCGCTGAGGGTGCCCAGGGTCCGGTCGAGGGCGAGGTGGCCGAGGCCGAGCCGGTCGAGCTGGGCGCGGGTGCGCTCCTCGATGTCCCAGTCGTCGCCGATGGTCGTGAAGTGCTCCTCGCCCACGTCACCGGACTCGACGGCGTCGATGGCGCGGATCACCGCGTCGACGCCGAGCACCTCGGCCACCGTCGGTTCACCGGTCAGGGGGAGGGTCTGCGGGAGGTAGCCGATCGTGCCGTTCACGGTCAACGCGCCTGCCGTGGGGCGGAGTTCACCGGCGATCAGCTTCAGCAGGGTGCTCTTGCCGGAGCCGTTGGGTGCCACCAGGCCGGTATGGCCGGCGCCGACGGTGAAGGACAGGCCCGCGAAGACCGGGGTGTCGTCGGGCCAGGAGAAGGTCAGCTGGGAGCAGATGAGGGAAGCGTCGGACATGGGATGACCTCGTGGGGAAATGAGGGCAGAGCGCTCCCCCGGGGAAGCCGCGATACGGAAACCGCCGTGCGAAGGGCACTGCACCTGAGACAGGAAAAAGGGGACGACGAGGTGACCACAGCGGCGGCACTGCGAAGGTGCGCCTGCCGGTGGTCGATCAGATCCGGGTCTCACCCGGAGATGTCGTCGTCACCCGCCATGTCTGGACTCCTCTACGAAGGATCACTGCCGCGGCCACCGTACCAGGCACCGCGCGGCCGTCCGAAAGGTTTTTTCCGCCGCCCCTCCGCCGCCCCTCCGCCGCCGCGCGGCGGCGGAGGGCGCGCTTCAGAGCACCAGGTCCCACGCCAGGCAGGCGAGGAGGTTCCCCGCCCCGGGGGTGCCGGTGTCGCGCTCCGGGTCCCTCGGCGAGGCCGCCTTCATCTCGACCATGTCCTCGTAGGCGATCCGCTCGGGCAGTGCGCCGAACCGCGCCCGGCGCACCACCGAGTCGCCGTCCTGTGTGCCGTGGTCCTGCATCGTCAGCCTCCTGTTCGCTCGCTTGCCCCGTACCCGGCCCGGCGCTCCCGCCGGGCCGGACGCTTCGGTGTGCACCCGTGTCCGCCGGGCGGTCGACGGCCCGTCAGAGGCGGCCGGCGTCGATGACGGCGCGGGCGAACGCCTCGGGTGCCTCCTGGGGCAGGTTGTGGCCGATGCCCTTCAGGGTCCGGTGGTCGTACGGGCCCGCGAACCTGTCCCGGTACGCCGATCCGTCGCCCGGAGCCGTGAACGGGTCGCGCTCGGCGTCGAGCGTCACCGTCGGCACGGTGACGACCGGCCGGGTGGCGAGCCGCTTCTCGTACGGCTCGTAGCGCCGTTCGCCCTCGGCGAGGCTCAGTCGCCAGCGGTAGTTGTGGATCACGACGGCGGCGTAGTCCGGGTTGTCGAAGGCGGCGGCCGTGCGCGCGAAGGTGGCGTCGTCGAAGTGCCACGTCGGGGAGACGGTGTCCCAGACCAGCCGGGTCAGGTCGTGCCGCTTGGCCTCGTCCTCCATGGCGATCCGGCCCCGCTCCGTGGCGAAGTAGTACTGGTACCACCAGGCGTGCTCGGTCGCCGGGGCCAGCGGCTGGAGGTTCGCTTCGAGGTTGACGACGAGGTAACCGCCCACCGACACCAGGGCCTTGCAGCGTTCGGGCCACAGCGCCGCGATGATGTCCGCGGTCCGGGCTCCCCAGTCGAATCCGGCGAGCACCGCCTTCTCCAGCCCCAGCGCGTCCATCAGGGCGATGATGTCGAGGGCGAGGGCCGACTGCTGCCCGTTCCTGAAGGTCCGGGGGGAGACGAAGCGCGTCGTGCCGTGGCCGCGCAGATAGGGAACGATCACCCGGTGCCCCTCGGCCGCCAGGAGCGGCGCGACCTCGGCGAAGCTGTGGATGTCGTACGGCCAGCCGTGCAGGCAGATGACCGGCGGCCCGTGCGCCGGCCCGACCTCGGCGTAGCCGACCTCCAGCAGACCGGCCCGCACGGTCTTGAGCGGGGGGAACCCGCCGCTCCCGCGGGGGCCGGCGGCGGTCGCGGCGGCCGCGCCGGCCGGCCGGCGCGGTGCGGCCGAGGCGTGCGCCGGCCCCGACGCCCCCACCAGTGTCGCGGCGACCGCGCCGCCGGCACCCAGGCCGAGCGCCCTGCCGAACGTACGCCTGTTGATCATGTGAAGCCCTCCGTGCGTCTCGAAGTGCCGGCCTGCGACCGATCCGTGCCTCGCGGGAGATCCCAAGTGCGCCCGGGGCCCGATGGCCGCCGGGGTGCGCCAGACGACTGTGGCACAGCATCCGTCACCGGTCAAACAGGTGACGCGCGCCAACTCTGCGCACATCAGGGGCGCTTGGCGGCCGGATCCGTCCGAAAAAGATGCGCCTCCCCCTTGCGCTCCCCCGTGGCGGGACGGCACTCTGTCGAGGCAGAAAGAACGGTCATTCTCTTTTGATGATCTCCCCGAACGGAGCCCGCTGATGATCGACCGCCGCACTCTGATCCGTAACGGAGGCGCAGCCGCCGCCGGTGCCCTCGGCGTGACCGCCCTCGTCCCGACGGCCGCGACCGCGGCACCCACCGGCGACGGGCCCCGGGACGCTCACCACCACTGCCCCGCGGACCACACCGGCCCCACGGGAGCCGTGGACCCCTCGGACCCGACCTCCGGAGTCACCCGGACCGTGCTCCAGCGCCACCCCTCTCCCGCCCAGGGCTGGGACACCGTCCAGACCCTGGTGCAGATCCCCAAGGGCAAGGAGTCCGGCAGGCACAGCCACCCCGGGGTGGAGGTCGGATACCTCGTCCGCGGCGACGTCCTGATGCTGTTCGACGACGGCCGAGTCCTCCGGCTGCGCACCGGCGACCCCTTCTTCATCCCGACCGGCGCCATCCACAACGCCCGCAACGTCGGCGAGGAGACCACGATGATGCTGTCCACCTACGTCGTCGACGAGACCAAGCCTCTGGTCACCACCTACGAGCACGGGCCCGCGGCGTCCCGCCCCTGACCTCCCGGGGCCGACCGCCCCTTCCCTACCCTGGTGCCCATGACCACGGGAGCCACCGAGAGAACCCATCCCAGAGAGCGCCTCCTGGACACCGCTGGGCGGCTGTTCTACGCGCAGGGCATCCAGGCCGTGGGCGTGGAGCAGCTGGTCACCGAGGCGGGGGTCACCAGGGCGACCTTCTACCGCCACTTCGCCAGCAAGGACGGACTGGTCGTCGCCTACCTGGAAGCCCGCGGAGCGGGGGTGGAGGACACCGTGGCGGCCATCCTCGCCGCCCATCGGGGCCGCGACGCCCTGCTCGCCCTCATGGACATGATCGGCGACACCCTCTGCCGGCCGGGGTTCCGCGGCTGCGGCTTCCTCAACGCCGCCGCCGAGTACCCCGACCCCGCGCACCCGGTACGCGTCCGCATCGCCGAGCACCGCCGCTGGTTCCACGGCGTACTGCGCACCGTGGTGGGCGACGCCGGGCACCCCGACCCCGAGCGCGCGGCCCGGACCCTGGTCCTGCTGCGGGACGGAGCGATGGTGGGCGGCTCCCTCGACGACCCCCGCGCCATCAGGGCGACCCTGCGCGAGGCCGCGGAGAACCTTCTGACGGCATGACCGCGACCCCGCCCGCCCGACGACGCGTCACCCCGCCGCGGGCGGCGCCCCAATGGGGGCTGGTGGCGCCCCCGCCGCGCGGATAGGTTCGGCCCGACCTTCGACAACCCAAGGGGAGGGCCCATGCGCAAGGGCAAGAGATGGCTGCTGGCGCTCGCCGTACTCATAAGTGCGGCGAGCGTCAGCGCACCGGCAGGGGCGGCCACCGCCGCCGGACCGGACGGCACGGACATCAAGGACCGGATCCTCGCGATCCCCGGAATGCGCCTGATCGAGGAGAAGCCGGTCGACGGCTACCGCTACTTCGTCCTCACCTACACCCAGCCGGTCGACCACCGGCACCCGGAGAAGGGCACCTTCCAGCAGCGGCTGACCCTGCTCCACAAGTCGGTGGACCGCCCGACGGTGTTCTTCACCTCCGGCTACAACGTCAGCACCACACCGTCCCGCAGCGAACCCACGAAGATCATCGACGGTAACCAGGTCTCCCTGGAATACCGCTACTTCACCCCGTCCCGCCCGGCACCCGCCGACTGGAAGAAGCTGGACATCCAGCAGGCCGCCACCGACCAGCACCGCATCTTCCAGGCCCTGCACGCCCTGTACCCCAAGAACTGGATCGCCACCGGCGGCAGCAAGGGCGGCATGACGGCCACCTACTACCGCCGCTTCTTCCCGCAGGACATGAACGGCACCGTCGCCTACGTCGCACCCAACAACACCGACCGCGACGACACCGCCGCCTACGACCGCTTCTTCGCCACCGTCGGCACCCCCGAGTGCCGCGCCGCCGTCGGCAAGGTCGAGCGCGAGGCGCTGCTCCGCCGCGACGAGATGGTGAACCGCTACGAGAAGTGGGCCGGCGAGCACCAGCGCACCTTCAACCTCATCGGCAACGCCGACCGGGCCTACGAAGTCCTCGTCACCGACCTGGTCTTCGGCTTCTGGCAGTACCAGCCCGCCACGACCGCCTGCGCCGAGTTGCCCGCGCCCACCGCCTCCACGGACGCCCTGTGGACCTGGATCGACAAGGTCGGCGGCTTCGACTCCTACACCGACCAGGGCATGGAGAAGTACCAGCCGTACTACTACCAGGCCGGCACCCAGCTCGGTGAGCCCAAGTACCACTACCCCAACCTGCGCGGCCTGCTGCGCTACCCGGGCATCAACAACTCCCGCAGCTTCGTGCCCCGCGAGATCCCCATGCGGTTCGACCGGCGCGCCATGCCGGACGTCGACCGCTGGGTGCGGCACCACGCCACCCGCATGATGTTCGTCAACGGGCAGTTCGACCCGTGGAGCGCCAAGCACTTCGAACTCGGCCGCGGCGCCCGGGACTCGTACCTCTTCACCGTCCCCGGCGGCAACCACGGCGCCAACATCGCCACGCTCAAGGACACCGACCGCACCAAGGCCACCGCCGAACTCCTCACCTGGGCCGGCCTCCCGGTGCCCGCCAACGGCCGGGCCACCGCCCAGGCACCGGCGAACAGCACCCTCGACCGGCCGGAACTCTCCCCGCACATGACCCTGCGGCCGTAGACCCGCACCGCACCGCGCCCCGGTGCGCCGGGTGCGTGCCCTCCGTCGGACGGAGGGCACGCACCCGCCCGCTCAGTACCGCAGCCCGTGCCCGATCTGGTACAGCGCGGTCCGCGGCGCGTCCGCGCGCATTATCGCCACCGGCAGCCGGCCCACCGGATCCCGCCGCCCGGCGATCACCCGGGCCGCCGCCCGCAACTCCACATCCGTCCACGAATAGCTCGCCAACGCCGCCGCCACCCCGTCCAACAGGGCGATGTCGTACGGATTGCGGACCGCCAGCTGCACCACCGGCTTCCCCGTGGCCAGCAGCTCCCGGACGAGCGCGCGCTGCGCCGACGACGCGGTGACGTCGTACGTCGCCACCACCACCGCGTCCCGCTCCGCCAGCGCCGCCCGGGCCCGCGCGATCAGCCCCGGGGACGGCGCCATCCCGGTGGACAGCGCGGTGGCCGTGAAGCCCGACCGGGTCAGCTCCTCGGCCAGGACCTCGGTCGGCGGGCCGCCGGTGCCGGACGGCGCGGCCGGATCCACCCCCACCACCAGCAGCCGGCCGGTCCGCCGCCGGGACAGCGGCAGCACCCCGCCCTCATTGCGCAGCAGCGTGGTGGTGCGGTCCGCGATCCGGTCCGCGGCGGCGCGGTGCGCCCGCACCCCCACCACCCGGTCCACCCGCTCCCGGGAGGTGTACGGATCGGCGAACAGCCCCCGGCGCTCCTTCAGCAGCAGGATCCGCAGCAGCTTGGCGTCGACCTCCCGCTCGCTCAGCTCCCCGTCCCGCAGCGCCCGGACCACCGCGGCGTGCGCGACGGACAGGTCCGGCGGGTTCAGCAACTGGTCCACCCCGGCCTTCAGCGCCAGCACCGGCACCCGGTCGTCCCCGTACTTCACCCGGACGCCCTCCATGCCCAGCGAATCGGTCACCACCACCCCGTCGTAGCCCAGCCGCTGCCGCAGGATGCCGGTGACGATCGGATGCGAGAGGGTCGCCGGATCGCCACTGGGGTCGAGGGCCGGTACCACGATGTGCGCCGTCATCACCGAGTCGATACCGGCGGCGATCGCGGCCTTGAAGGGCGGCGCGTCCAGCCGCTCCCACTCCTGGGCGGAGTGGTGGATGTACGGCAGCCCGACGTGGCTGTCGGTGTCGGTGTCGCCGTGCCCGGGGAAGTGCTTGGCGCAGGCCGCCACCCCCGCGCCCTGGTAGCCGCGCACCTGAGCCGCGACCATACGGGCCACGGCCTGCGGGTCGGCCCCGAAGGACCGCACCCCGATGACCGGGTTGGCGGGGTTGACGTTGACGTCCGCGTCCGGCGCGTAGTCCTGCCGGACGCCCATCGCGAACAGCTCCTGGCCGGAGATCCGCCCCGCCGTGCGGGCATCCTCGACGGAACCGCCGGCGCCCAGCGCCATCGCACCGGGCAGCAGCGTCGCCGGCGCCCCGATCCGGGCCACTATCCCGTGCTCCTGGTCCGTGGAGATCAGCACCGGGACGGGGACGCGGAGGGCGGCGGCGGCCTCCTGGATGCCGTTGGACAGGTCGGCGACCTGGTGCGGGTCGCGGGTGTTGTGCGCCCAGCCGAAGTAGATGATGCCGCCGACCTGGTACTCGGCGATCAGCTCGGCGGCGTTGGAGACGCCGATCTCCTTGCGGTTGGCCGCGGCGTCGGCCGGGTCCGGGTCGGTCGCGGAGTGCCCGTACACCCGCATCACGAAGAGCTGGCCGGCCTTCTCCTCCGGCGACATCCGGGCGATCAGCCGCCGCAGCCGGTCCAGGGTGGCGCGCGGGGGCGAGGGGACGGGGGACGGGGCGGGGGCGGCGTGCGCCTCGCCGAGGCCCAGGGCGGCGGCCGCGGCCGCCGCGGCGGCGGTGGTCAGGACGGTACGTCTGGAGTGCATCTGCGCTCCTTCCGGGGGGCTTCCTCGAACATGTGAAGGAAACTTCCAAGGAGACACGGATAGCCGGAAAATTCCTGCCGGTCAATGACGGGGAACCGCGGCGCCGCCCAGGGATTGCGGCCCGGGGCGGGGTGTGGTGGGGGAGTGCGCCAGGGGGGCGCGGCAGGGTCGCGGGGGCCCCGCCGCGGGTTGCTGCGGGGGCGCTGCGGGGACGCCGCTGGGGGTGTCGTGGGGGCGTCGTGTGGGCGTCGGAGGGACGTGGCGGGGACGCTGCGGGGACGTCCCTGGGACGTGGCGCGGGCGCCCCGGGACGAGCCGGACGTCCCCGGGACGAGCCGGACGTCCCCGGGACGTGGCGGGGACGTCGCCGGGCGCGTGGCGGGAACGTCCGCCGGGCGCGCGGTCGTGCTCAGGCGTCGTCCGGACTCCGGCCCGCACCCCCGTCGAGCAGCCGCGCCAGATGCGCCCGGCCCTCCGCCAGCAGCCCCGGCAGCCCCGCCGCCCCCGGATACCACCGCTTCTCGTACTCCCAGCACCACCACCCGCCGGCCCCCGGCCCGAGCGCCGCCACCACCTCCGGCAGCGGCAGCACCCCCGCCCCCAACGGAAGCGGCGTCAGATCCTGCGCCGACGCCACGTCCTTGACCTGCACATACCCCGGATGCCCGGCCAGCGCGGCCCGGGTCGCGGCGGGCGCCTCCCCGCCCAGCCAGCTGTGCAGCACATCCCACACCGCGCCCACCCACGGATCGTCGACGGCCGCCAGGATCCGGGCCACCGCCGCGCCGGTGCGGTGCGAGTCGTGGGTCTCCAACACCACCCGCACCCCGCGCTCCGCGGCCAGCGGCGCCACCGCCGCCAGCCGCCGGACCGCGTCCGCCTCCGCGCGCTCGACCGGACGGCCACCGCCCCCGGGGAAGACCCGGACGTACCCGGCCCCCAAGTCGCCCGCCAGCAACACCAGTTCGGCCAGCTCGTGGGCGAGCGCCGCCTCCGCCGCCGGGCCCGCGCACTCGGCCGCGACCCTCGCGTACCCGGCCACGGTCAGGATCTCCACGCCCGCGTCCGCGAACCGCCCGCGCACCGCCGCCCGCTCCCGCAGCCCCAGCAGCGGATGCACCGGCTCCTCGGGGTGCGCCCGCAGCTCCACCCCCTGATAGCCGCACGCCGCGGCCAGCCGCACCACCTCGGCCACCGGCATCCCCGGCACCCCGAGCGTCGAGAACGCCGGCCGCACCCCCACCGGGGCACCGTCCACACCCATCCCGCCTCCCGCCATTCCTGACGCCACCATCCCTGATGCTCCGTCAGCCGCCAGACCTGCCCGACCCGATCCCGCCCGAAACCGCACCCCCGCCACCCCCGGCGGCGGCCGCCTCGGACCGCACCGGACCGGTCGACTCGCGCACCAGCAGCTCCGCCGGCAGCGTCGCCACCCCACCCGGCGGCGCCACCGCCCGCCCCAGCGCCAGCCGCCCGGCCCGCGCCCCGGCCTCCCGCAGCGGCAGCCGCACCGTGGTCAGCGCGGGCGCCGCGTCCACACTGAACGGCAGATCGTCGAAACCGGCCACCGAGACGTCCTCGGGTATCCGCAGCCCCCGGTCGCGCAGCGCCGCGCACACCCCGAGCGCGGCGGTGTCGTTGGCCGCCACCACGGCCGTCAGCCGCGGCTCCCGACGCAGGAGCTCCAGGGCCGCGTCATAGCCCGAGGCGCGGTCGTAGGCCCCGGGGACGGTGCGCGCCGGCACGTCCGCGATGCCGTGCGCGGCGAGCGCGTCCCGGTGGCCGGCCAGCCGCTCGGCCGTGGTGGTGCGCCCGGCCGGGCCCGCCACACAGCCGATCCGCCGGTGCCCCAGCGCCAGCAGGTGCGCCGTCAACCGCCGGGCGCCGCCGCGGTTGTCGAACGCCAGGGTGACGGGCGGCGCGGCGGCCCGGCCCCGGCCCGCCGCCGCTGCCGCCTCCGGATCCTGCGGAGGCCGCCCGCACAGCACCACCCTGGTGCCCGCCTCCGTCAGTCGCGCCACTTTTGCGGCGAGGGCTCGGGCGTGCCCGGGGTCCTCCGGGGCGCCGCCGGTCAGCACCACCGCGGCGGCCCGCTGCCGCTGGAGATGGGTGAGGTGGTCCAGCTCGCGCTGCGGGGAGCCGCCCGTGCTGCACACCACGGCCAGCTTCTCGCCCCCGGGCCCGGCGCCGCCGCCCAGCTCCCCCTGGACGGCGGCCGCCAGCACCCCGAAGAACGGGTCCGCGAGGTCGTTCACCAGGATGCCGACCAGGTCCGAACCGGCGCCGGCCAGCGCGCTCGCCGGGCCGTCCACGACGTACTCCAACTCCGCGACCGCGCGCAGCACCCGGCCGCGGGTGCCCTCGGTCACCGGGTAGCTGCCGCTGAGCACGCGCGAGACGGTCGCCGGCGACACCCCCGCACGCGCCGCCACATCCGCCAGCGTCACCGCCATCACGCCCTCCCGCATGCCTCAACGACCACCGGCCGCACCCTTGTTGGCGACCTGCCGAGCAGGCTAGCGTCCCCTCTTGGAGAAAGCGCTTACTGTCCACAGGTACCCCATCCGCGCACCACTCCCTCCCACCCCGCACGCACTCCACCCGTCGAGTGCGCAGAGAGGCCGGGCCGTGACACGTAGGACCGTACGCATCGCCATGAACGGCGTGACCGGGCGCATGGGCCACCACCAGCACCTGGTCCGCTCCCTCCTCGCTCTGCGTGAACAGGGCGGACTCCCCTTGGACGACGGCACGGTGATCTGGCCGGAACCGGTGCTCGTCGGCCGTTCCGCGCCGCGGGTCCGGGCGCTGGCCGAGCGGTACGGCCTCGACTGGAGCCCCGACCTCGACGCCGTCCTTGCCGACGACTCCATCGAGATCTACTTCGACGCCCAGGTCACCGCCGCCCGCGAACCAGCAGTCAAGAAAGCGATTGCTGCCGGAAAGCACCTCTACGTGGAGAAGCCCACCGCCGCCGGTCTCACCGGAGCCCTGGACCTTGCCCACCGCGCCCAGCAGGCCGGCGTCAAGCACGGTGTCGTCCAGGACAAGCTCTTCCTCCCCGGCCTGCGCAAACTCCGCCGCCTCCTGGACGGCGGCTTCTTCGGCCGGGTCCTGTCCGTACGGGGCGAGTTCGGCTACTGGGTCTTCGAAGGCGACTGGCAGCCGGCCCAGCGCCCCTCCTGGAACTACCGCGCCGAGGACGGCGGCGGCATCGCCGCCGACATGTTCCCGCACTGGGAGTACGTGCTCCACGAGCTGTTCGGGCCGGTCCGCGCCGTCCAGGCCCGGGTCACCACCCACCTCCCGCGCCGCTGGGACGAGTCCGGCACCCCGTACGAGGCGACCGCCGACGACGCCGCCTACGCCCTCTTCGAACTCGACGACGGCGTCCTCGCCCAGATCAACTCCTCCTGGGCGGTCCGGGTGCACCGCGACGAACTGCTGGAGTTCCAGGTCGACGGCACCGAGGGCTCGGCCGTCGCCGGACTGCGCCGCTGCCGCGTCCAGCACCGCGCCACCACCCCCAAACCCGTCTGGAACCCCGACCTGCCGTCCACCGAGCCGTTCCGCGACCAGTGGCAGGAGGTTCCCGACAACGCCGGGTTCGACAACGCCTTCAAGGCCCAGTGGGAGCTCTTCCTCCGGCACGTGGTGGCCGACGGGCCGTGGCACTGGGACCTCTGGGCGGGCGCCCGCGGCGTCCGACTCGCCGAACTGGGCCTGCGCTCCTCTGTCGAGGGCCGCCGGCTCCCCGTACCGGAGCTGCCCCGGTGACCGCCCCGGAACCCGCCGCCCCCACCGGGACACCCCCGCCTCTGCGCTCCCGTAGGGTCTTCGCCGCCGCCCATGTGGTCGCCGACCCGCACGCCGACACCACCCCGGACGGCCCGGCCGCCCTCGACTGGGACGCCACCCTCGCCTTCCGCCGCCACCTCTGGGCGCACGGGCTGGGCGTGGCCGAGGCGATGGACACCGCGCAGCGCGGTATGGGCCTGGACTGGGCCGGGGCCGCCGAACTCATCCGCCGCTCGGCCGCCGAGGCCCGCGCGGTCGGCGGCCGCCTCGCCTGCGGCACCGGAACCGACCAACTCCCTTCGTTCGGCGCCTCGCTGGCCGACGTCCGGGCCGCCTACGAGGAGCAACTCGCGGTAGCCGAGGACGCCGGCGCCCAGCCCGTCCTGATGGCCTCCCGCCAGCTCGCCGCGCTCGGTACCGGCCCCGACGCCTACCGGGACCTCTACGGGCACCTGCTGCGCCAGACCACCCGCCCGGTGATCCTGCACTGGCTCGGCCCGGCGTTCGACCCGGCCCTGGCCGGCTACTGGGGCAGCCCGGACCTCGACACCGCCACGGAGACGCTGCTCGGCATCGTCGCCGACCACCCCCGTGCGGTGGACGGCGTCAAGATCTCCCTCCTGGACGCCGACCGGGAAGTAGGGCTGCGCCGCCGCCTCCCTGCGGGCGTGCGCTGCTACACGGGCGACGACTTCCACTACCCCGAGCTGATCGCCGGCGACGCCCACGGCTTCAGCGACGCCCTGCTGGGCGTCTTCGACCCGCTCGCCCCGCTGGCCGCCGAGGCCGTCCGCCGCCTGGACGACGGCGACCCGGCCGGTTTCCGCGCGGTCCTCGACCCGACCGTCCCGCTGGCCCGCCACCTCTTCCAGGCCCCCACCCGCTACTACAAGACCGGCGTGGTCCTGCTCGCCTGGCTGGCCGGGCACCAGTCCCACTTCACCATGGCGGGCGGCCTGCAGTCCGCCCGCTCCGTCCCGCACCTGCGCCGCGCCCACGAACTCGGCGCCGCACTGGGCCTGTTCCCCGACCCGGACCTGGCCGCCGCCAGGATGCGCGCCTTCCTGGCCGTCCACGGCGCCGAGGAGGCGAGCGGCACATGACGGACGCCGCGGCGCGGACCCTCCTCTCCCGCCTGAGCCTCAATCAGGAGACCATCCGGCAGTGGTCGCTGCCGGAACTGGCCGACGGCTGCGCCCGGGCGGGCCTGCGGGGCGTCGGCCTGTGGCGGGCACCGGTGCGCGCCTACGGGGCGACCGCCGCGGCCCGCCTCGTACGGGACGCCGGGCTCACCGTCACCAGCCTGTGCCGGGGCGGCTTCTTCACCGCGGAGGACCCCGCGGAGCGCAGGGCCGCCCGGGCGGACAACCGGGCCGCCGTCGAGGAGGCCGCGGAGCTCGGCACCGACACCCTGGTCCTGGTCTCCGGCGGACTGCCGCCCGGCAGCCGGGACCTCACCGGCGCCCGGGAGCGGGTCGCCGACGCGCTCGCCGAACTGGCCCCGTACGCCGCCGAGCGGGGCGTACGGCTGGCCCTGGAACCGCTGCACCCGATGTACGCGGCGGACCGGTGCGTCGTCTCCACCCTCGCCCAGGCCCTCGATCTGGCGGAGCGCTTCCCCGCCGGCCAGGTGGGCGTGGTGGTGGACACCTACCACCTGTGGTGGGACGACACGGTCGGCGCCCAACTCGCCCGACTCGCGCGCCTCGCCCGACCCTCCCGGACCGGCGGCGAGGCCGGCCCCACCGGTGCGGAGGCCCCGCCCTCCCGGATCGCCGCCTTCCAGCTCGCCGACTGGATCACGCCGCTCCCCGAGGGCGTCCTCCTGGGGCGCGGGCAGCTGGGCGACGGCGCGGTGGACCTGCGCTGGTTCCGCGAACGCGTCGACGCGGCCGGCTACCGGGGCCCCATCGAGGTGGAGATCTTCAACCCCGCCCTGTGGTCCCGCAACGGCACCGAGGTCCTCGCCGAGGTCGTCACCCGCTTCGTCGCCCATGTCACCTGACCCACCGCGGCCATGCCACCCGACCTGCCGCACGGGGGCGGGGGAGCGCCCCGGTGCCCCGCCCCGCTGTCACCCCCCGGCGGTACCGTCGAGGCATGCTCAACGCAGCCGTGGTGGAAGGGGTCCTGGAGCGGATCACCTACGCCAACGAGGAGAACGGTTACACCGTCGCCCGGGTCGACACGGGCCGCGGTTCCGGTGAGCTGCTGACCGTCGTCGGCGCGCTCCTGGGGGCGCAGCCGGGGGAGTCGCTCCGGTTGGAGGGCCGCTGGGGCTCCCACCCCCAGTACGGCAAGCAGTTCACGGTGGAGAACTACACCACCGTCCTGCCGGCCACCGTCCAGGGCATCCGCCGCTATCTGGGCTCGGGTCTCATCAAGGGCATCGGCCCCCGGATCGCGGACCGCATCACCGAGCACTTCGGCATCGACACCCTCGACGTGATCGAGCAGGCCCCCGAGCGCCTGATCGAGGTGCCCGGCCTGGGCCCCAAGCGCACCAAGCTGATCGGTGCCGCCTGGGAGGAGCAGAAGGCGATCAAGGAGGTGATGGTCTTCCTCCAGGGCGTCGGCGTGTCCACCTCCATCGCCGTGCGGATCTACAAGAAGTACGGCGACGCGTCGATCTCCGTGGTGCGGAACGAGCCCTACCGCCTGGCCGCCGACGTGTGGGGCATCGGCTTCCTGACCGCCGACCGGATCGCCCAGTCGGTGGGCATCCCGCACGACAGCCCGGAGCGGGTCAAGTCCGGCCTCCAGTACGCGCTGTCGCAGTCCACGGACCAGGGCCACTGCTTCCTGCCGGAGGAGCAACTGATCGCGGACGCGGTGAAGTTGCTCCAGGTGGACACCGGCCTGGTCATCGACTGCCTGGCCGAGTTGGCCGAGGACCCGGAGGGCGTGGTCCGCGAGAAGGTGCCCGGCCCGGAGGACGGCACGCCGGTCACCGCGGTGTACCTGGTGCCGTTCCACCGCGCCGAACTCTCCCTGGCCGGGCGGCTGACCAGGCTGCTGCGCACGGACGAGGACCGGATGCCCGTGTTCCAGGGCGTGGACTGGGACAAGGCGCTGGCGTGGCTGGCGCGGCGTACGGGGGCGGAGCTGGCGCCCGAGCAGCAGGCGGCGGTCCGGCTGGCGCTGACCAGCAAGGTCGCGGTGCTCACGGGCGGGCCGGGCTGCGGCAAGTCGTTCACGGTCCGCTCGGTGGTCGAGCTGGCCCGCGCCAAGCAGGCCACGGTGGTCCTGGCGGCGCCCACGGGCCGGGCGGCCAAGCGGCTGGCGGAGCTGACGGGGGCGGATGCCTCCACGGTGCACCGCCTGCTGGAGCTCAAGCCGGGCGGCGACGCCGCCTATGACGCGGATCGCCCGCTGGACGCCGATCTGGTGGTGGTCGACGAGGCGTCGATGCTCGATCTGCTGCTGGCGAACAAGCTCGTCAAGGCGGTACCGCCGGGCGCCCACCTGCTGCTGGTCGGGGACGTGGACCAGCTGCCGTCGGTGGGTGCCGGCGAGGTGCTGCGCGATCTGCTGGCCGGGGCCGGGGCCGGGGGAGGGGCCGGGGGCGGCACGCCGGCCGGGGGCGGTGGCCGGAGGACGGGCGGCCCGGTGCCGGCCGTCCGGCTGACGAAGATCTTCCGCCAGGCCCAGCAGTCCGGCGTGGTCACCAACGCGCACCGCATCAACTCCGGCGTCCCCCCGCTGACCAGCGGTCTCGCGGATTTCTTCCTGTTCCCCGAGGAGGACGCGGAGGAGGCCGCCCGGCTGACGGTCGACGTGGTGGCGCGCCGGATCCCGGCGAAGTTCGGCCTCGATCCGCGCCGGGACGTCCAGGTGCTGGCCCCGATGCACCGCGGCCCGGCCGGTGCGGGGGCGCTGAACGGCCTGCTCCAGCAGGCGGTGACCCCGGCCCGTCCCGACCTTCCGGAGCGCCGCTTCGGCGGCCGGGTCTTCCGCGTCGGCGACAAGGTCACCCAGATCAGGAACAACTACGAGAAGGGCTCTAACGGCGTCTTCAACGGAACGGTGGGGGTGGTCACGGGCCTGGACACCGTCGAGCAGCGGCTGACGGTCCGCACGGACGAGGACGAGGAGGTTCCGTACGACTTCGACGAACTGGACGAACTCGCCCATGCCTATGCGGTGACGATCCACCGCTCCCAGGGGAGCGAGTATCCGGCAGTGGTGATTCCGGTCACCACCAGCGCCTGGATGATGCTCCAGCGCAATTTGCTCTATACGGCCGTGACGCGGGCGAAGCGCCTGGTGGTGCTGGTGGGGTCCCGGAAAGCCCTCGGGCAGGCCGTGCGGACGGTATCCGCCGGTCGGAGGCACACCGCGCTGGATCACCGGCTCGCCGGAGCGCGGTGAGGTCGCCCCTCTTTCGTAATCGGGGCGAACGGGAGCAGGATGGACTCCGACGCGGCACTGAGTGCCGCGATAAGGCCCTATGGCCGACCCCGAGTGCACATCCAAGGTCCAAATGGGGGAAGGTATAGGCAGTCAGGGCACCTCGAAGAAGAGGCACAACGTCGGTGAGGGATGACGTGAGCGACAACTCTGTAGTACTGCGTTACGGGGACGGCGAATACAGCTACCCGGTCGTCGACAGCTCGGTCGGCGACAAGGGCTTCGACATCTCGAAGCTGCGCGCCCAGACCGGTCTGGTGACCCTGGATTCCGGTTACGGCAACACCGCGGCATATAAATCCGCGATCACCTATCTCGACGGTGAAAAGGGCATCCTTCGTTATCGCGGTTACCCGATCGAGCAGCTCGCCGAGCGCAGCACGTTCGTGGAGACCGCCTACCTCCTGATCAATGGTGAGCTGCCCACCGTCGACGAGCTGGCGGCCTTCAAGCAGGACATCACGTACCACACCCTGCTCCACGAGGACGTCAAGCGCTTCTACGACGGCTTCCCCCGGGACGCCCACCCGATGGCCATGCTGTCCTCCGTGGTCAGCGCGCTGTCGACGTTCTACCAGGACAGCCACAACCCGTTCGACGAGCGGCAGCGGCACATCTCCACGATCCGCCTGCTGGCCAAGCTCCCGACCATCGCGGCCTACGCCTACAAGAAGTCGGTCGGCCACCCGGTCGTCTACCCGAGCAACGACCTCGGGTACGTGGAGAACTTCCTGCGGATGACCTTCTCGGTCCCCGCCGCCGAGTACGACCTGGACCCGGTCGTGGTCAGCGCGCTCGACAAGCTGCTGATCCTGCACGCGGACCACGAGCAGAACTGCTCGACCTCCACCGTGCGCCTGGTCGGCTCCTCGCAGGCGAACCTCTTCGCCTCGATCTCGGCGGGCATCAACGCCCTCTGGGGCCCGCTGCACGGCGGCGCCAACCAGTCGGTGCTGGAGATGCTGGAGGGCATCCGGGACGCCGGCGGCGACGTCGACACCTTCATCCGCAAGGTGAAGAACAAGGAAGACGGCGTGAAGCTCATGGGCTTCGGGCACCGCGTCTACAAGAACTTCGACCCCCGGGCGAAGATCATCAAGGCGGCGGCGCACGACGTCCTCTCGGCGCTGGGCAAGGACGACGAGCTCCTCGACATCGCCCTGAAGCTGGAAGAGCACGCGCTGGCCGACGACTACTTCGTCGAGCGCAAGCTCTACCCGAACGTCGACTTCTACACCGGCCTGATCTACCGGGCGATGGGCTTCCCGACCGAGATGTTCACCGTGCTCTTCGCGCTCGGCCGGCTCCCCGGCTGGATCGCCCAGTGGCACGAGATGATCAAGGAGCCCGGTTCCCGCATCGGCCGTCCGCGGCAGATCTACACCGGTGTCGTCGAGCGCGACTTCGTGCCCGTCCAGGAGCGCTGAACCCGGTCCCCGCGTAGCGGTTGGACCGATGCCGACTGCTACATACGGGTGATCGATAATCGCGTAAACGCGGCGCCCGCCGGTCTCCGGCCGGCGTCGCACGGCAAGCGCGCAAAAAGAAAGCGCCCCGCCTCCGGATCCCCCCACGGGTCCAGAGTGCGGGGCGCTTCCCGTGTCCCGGTGCGGATTCCCCCCACGGGATCCGTCCGGGCGTTCCGGGTTGCACCGCGCTCTGCCGGGACGCGCACATACGGGAGGGCCGCTCAAAGCTCCCCGGGCGCGTCGCCCCGGCCAACGCAGAGCCGGACATGGTCCCCAAGACCCTGCACGGCTGTCGCAGTGCAAGCCCCGCCGGGGTGCCTGCACTGCCCGGTTAGACTCGCGACCCCCCTCGATGGTTACGTTCCGAAGAGTGTGATCTGAGTCTCATGCCATATAGGGGCGAATCTGGTCAAGGACTTCCTTTTGTAGATCGGCGCCCCAAGGTATGGGTGTTGTGCGAGTTGTAAGGGCCGTGTGAATTTCTGTGACCGCGCCCTGGGGTTGTGACCGTTCGTCGCTGATCGTCCTGCTCTGCGGCGATTACCGTCGGTGTCCGATTGGATGGCTGATCGGGTAGTTGGCCGCATGGTCGTTTCGCCCATACGCGCGAGGCGCAGGCCGCCCCGCCGCCGGCGGGCACGTCCTGCGCCTCGTGAGGGAGCGCGGGAGGGGTCAGGCCTGACCCGCGAGCTCGTACCCCGCCTCGTCGACCGCCGCGCGCACCGCGGCCTCGTCCAGCGGCGCCTCCGAGGTGACGGTCACCAGACCGGTCGCCGCGACCGCCTGCACCGAGCTCACCCCGGCGATCTCGCCGATCTCGGACGACACCGCGCCCTCGCAGTGGCCGCAGGTCATGCCGGTGACCTTGTAGGTGGTGGTCACCGTGCCGACCTGGACGGCGGTGCCGCCGCCGGTGTGGCAGGAGCCTTCGGGGGTGCAGCAGGAGCCGTTCTCAGCCATGGGATTCTCCTCGTGGTGCCGTGTGCGCCGACATGCGCCGGTACGGGCGATGTGGCCGTTGCGCCCAGTGTGGTGCCCAAGTGGCGTGAGGGGGCGCGGTGGCGGCCGGCGTCGTCCTTCCGACTTTCACAACTGTATACCCCCTAGGGGTATAGGGCCAACCCCGGACGCCCCCGGCCGCACGCGTTGCCACCCGCCCCGCCACGCGTCAGCCTGGGGATACGTACTCGGGGTGCGGATCCGAGGAGGCGGCCGGATGGACGGCACACTCGCCCTCTACGGCCTGCTGGCGCTGACCACCCTGCCGCCACTGGTCCCCAACTCCGCGCTGCTGGTCTCCATCGGAGTCCTCGCCTCCGAAGGGCGCGTCTCCCTCCTCCTCGTCCTGGTGGTCGTCGCCGGCAGCGCCTTCCTCGGCGACGTGCTGATGTACCTCGCCGCACGCCGGTTCGGCGGCCTCGTCCGCGCCTGGATGCTGCGCCGGCCGCGCCGCCGGGCGGCACTCGAATGGACCGCCCGGCGGATCCGGCGCTACGGCGTCCCCTTCGTGATCGCCGTACGGTTCCTGCCCAGCGGCCGGATCGTCGGCCCCCTGGCCTCCGGGGTGCTGCGCTACCCGCTGCGCAAGTACCTGATCGGCGCCGGCCTCGCCGAGTCCCTGTGGGCCGCGTACTCCGTCGGCCTCGGCTTCCTCGGCAGCGCCGCCGCCGGAAACCGCCTCTACGCCGCCGGTATCGGCATCGGCGTCTCCGCCCTCGTCGCCGCCTTCGGCACCGCCGTCCAGTGGGGCACCCGCCGCCGCGTCCTGCGCGCCCGGATCGCCCTCCGGCCCCCCGGCGAACTCCCGTGCGCCGACCACGAAGAGGGCGATGACCAGACGTCGTCCACAGCGGCGGTGTGACTGTCAGTGGTCGCACATAACGTTGAGGACATGACGACGGAACGCACAACCGAAGCGCCCACAGCCGCCCCCGGCGTGCGGATCGAGCCGTGGACGGCAGCCGACCTCGCCCTGCTGCACAAGGCCAACGCCCCCGAGATGACCCGGCACTTGGGCGGCCCCGAAACGGAGGAGCAACTCATCCGCCGGCACCGCAGATACCTCGCGGCCGACGGGCCCGGCCGGATGTACCGCATCCTGCTGCTGCCGCAGCGCGAGGCCGTGGGCACGATCGGCTTCTGGGAGACGCAGTGGCAGGGAGCGGCGGTGTACGAGACCGGCTGGGGCGTGCTCCCCGGATTCCAGGGCCGCGGCATCGCGGCGACCGCGGTGCGGCAGGTCCTCGCGGCGGCCGCCGCCGAAGGCCGGCACCGCGTCATCCACGCCTTCCCCTCCGTGGCCAACGCCGCGTCGAACGCGGTATGCCGCAAAGCCGGCTTCACCCTGATCGGGGCATGCGAGATCGAATACCCCAAGGGCCACCTCATACAGGCCCATGAGTGGCGGGCGACGCTGCCGGAGCCGACGACCGGCGACGACGGCGCGGCCGGAGCCGGCCGGCCCGGGACGACGTACTGACGGTGCCGGACGGCGGGCCCGACGGTGACGGACCACCGGCGGGCAGCCGCCGAGGCCGGCACCGGCACGGCGGACGGCACCATGCCCCACGCCGCCCCCGGACCGGCCGCCGACTGCTCCGTCACGAGACGGGCGCCGGTCACGCGCCGGGTGCCGCCCCGTTGCCCGCGGCCGCCCGGACGTCCGCGACGGCCACCGGCCGACCGGTCCGCCGAGAGCGGTCGCACGCCTCCGCGACGTACAGCGCCTCCAACGCCTCGGCGGGGTTGCAGGGATTGGGCGTACGGCCCGCGGCCACCTCGACGAAGACCCCCAGCTCGGTGACGTACGCGTCGTGGAACCGCTCCATGAACGTGGCGTACGGGGCGTCCGCCCGCCGCCAGGACAGCTCGGCCTCGGCCGACGGCATCGGCGCCCGGTCGTCCAGACCGACGAAGCGGGCGCCGACGGAGCCGCACACCTCCAGCCGCACGTCGTGGCCCGCGCCGTTGTAGCGGGTCGCGGTGACCGTGGCCAGGGTGTCGTCGTCGAAGCGCAGCAGTGCGGCGCAGGTGTCCACGTCGTCGCCGTCGGCGAAGAAGTCCGCGCCGCGGTTGGCGCCCTGGGCGTAGACCGAGACCACCTCGCGGCCGGTCAGCCAGCGCATGATGTCGAAGTCGTGGATGCTGCAGTCCCGGAACAGCCCGCCGGAGGTGGGGATGAAGGCCGCGGGCGGCGGTGACTGGTCGCTGGTGCAGGCCCGCAGGGTGTGCAGCCAGCCCAGCTCGCCGGAGCGCAGCGCCGCACGTGCCGCCCGGTAGCCGGCGTCGAACCGCCGCTGGAAGCCGATCTGCACGGGCACGGTGCCGGCCTCGGCGCGTTCCACGACGGCGCGGGTGCCCGGCACGTCCAGCGCCACCGGCTTCTCGCAGAACACCGGTACACCGGCGTCCAGGGCCTGATGGATCAACGCGGCGTGCGCACTGGTCGCGGCGGTGATCACCACGCCGTCCACGCCTTCCGCGTACAGCGCCGCGATGCTGTCGGCGGCCCGTACGCCCAGGGTGTCGGCGAGCGCGGCGGCCCGCGCCGGGTCCGCGTCGGCGACCACGAGGCCGGTGACGCCGGGGACGTTCTGCAGGGTCGCGGCGTGGAACGTGCCAATACGCCCGGTACCGATGAGACCGATCTTCATGGGGTTCCTTTCGGGGGCGGAGGGGGTGGAGGGGGTGGCGGCGGGAGGAGGGTGGGGGAAAGGGGAGCGGAAGGTCGCGGGGGGTGAGGTGGGCGCGATGCGTGGTGCGAGCCGCCGGCGATAGTTCCCGGCAATATTGGAACGGTCCAAACGCGGTGTCCTCGGCACCTTGCATGTCCGTATGTCCGGATGTCAATCCCCGCGGACGGTCAACTCCCGTGCTGTGGCGTGCGGGAGGCGAAAGGAAGGGGTTGCGTGCTATGGCCTGTGATGGCGTCCGTTGGTGGCCTATGGCGGGCCGTAAGTGGGCACGTTGACGCCGACCTGCGCCGATGGAAGGATTTCCATTCATGGAACGGTCCAACACCCCGCCGGGCGAGCCCCCCGCGGCGGCCCCCGGCACGGACCGGCCTCCGACGATCCGCGGTGTCGCCGAGCGTGCCGGCGTCTCCAAATCGCTGGTCTCGCTCGTCCTCCAGGGCTCGCCCCGGGTCAGCGACGCCAAGCGGCAGGCCGTGCTGGCCGCCATCGACGAGCTGGGCTACCGGCCCAACGCCGCCGCCCGCAGCCTCGTCGCCCGCCGCACGCACACCGTGGGCGTCCTGCTGAACGACATGCGCAACCCCTGGTTCGTCGACGTCCTGGACGGCCTCAACTCCCTGCTGCACGCGCACGGCCTGCGGATGTTGATGGCCGATGGCCGCCTGGACCGGCGGGCCGGCCAGGAGTTCGCCCGTACCTTCCAGGAACTCCGGGTCGACGGCCTGGTCGTGGTCGGCACGCTTCCGGACACCGCGGGGCTCGCCGAGGTCGCCGAGCGGTTGCCGACCGTCATCGCGGGCAACCACGAACCCCGGCTGCCGCGGGCCGACATCGTCGCCAACGACGACGAACACGGCGCCCGCCTCGCCACCGAGCACCTCATCGGCCTCGGACACCGCCGGATCGCCCACATCGCCGGCCGGGGGCCGGTCGGTGAACTGCGCCGGCGCGGTTTCGAGGCCGCGATGCGCGACCACGGGCTGGCCGCGCACGCCCTGGTGGAGAGCGGCGACGGTACGGAGGAGGGCGGCTACCGCGCCGCCGTGCGGTTGCTGGGTCCGGCCCGAGGCGGCCACCGCCCCACTGCCGTCTTCGCGTTCAACGACCTCGCCGCCATCGGCGCGCTGTCCGCCGCCCGGGAGCTGGGGCTCGACGTGCCCGCCGACCTCTCCCTCGTCGGCTACGACAACACCTACCTCGCCCGCATCCGCCACCTCTGGCTGAACTCGGTCAACAACGCCAGCCACGAGGTCGGCCGCCGAGCCGCCCGCTGCCTGCTGGACCGGATGGCACACCCCGACGCACCCGCCGACCACCAACTCGTCACCCCGGAACTGGAGATCAGAGGCTCCACGGCACCGCCTCCGGAGGGAACCGGGGCGGCGCCGTAACGGAAGGGGTGTGTCGGCGCGGCTCGGCGTCAGCGTCAGCGCCGTCCCGTTCGGTCAGCCGGGTCCGCCGCACCAGGGGCGTCGGGAGCCGGGAGGCGAACGGCTCGGGTGCCGGGCGGTCACTGTCGCCCGCGTTGGCCCGGGCGCCGCGCCACCCAGGCTCTGACGGTGTCCGCGAACCAGTACGGTTTACCGGCCTCCACCAGATCGGGCTCCGGCAGCAAACCGTGCTTGCGATAGGAGCGCACGGTGTCCGGCTGCACCTGGATGTGGGCGGCGATTTCCTTGTACGACCAGAGCTTTCGGTCGGTCATCTCTGCGCACCTCCTTGGCGCCGCACACAGGGTCGGCCCGGCGAGCCGGCAGGGGCAGCGTACGGCGGGGTGATCGCTCACCCTGTGCCCGGACAACGACGGTGAGTGATCATCGGCGAGGGGCTGTCGAGAGGCTGTGACGGAAGACCCGCGCAATGGTGACAGCCGTAACAGGGGAAGGACGGATGTGACGCCGATGGGACGCGCCGGACAGTCCGCCGAACGCCCCGAGCGTCGGGGGCGGGTGTACGGGGGTGGCCGACGCGGATCAGATTCAGGGATTGCGGAACAGGGCCCCGAGGTCAGGCATCGTGAACCAGGTGCTGCCGGTCAGGGCGTTGCCGACGGTGGTGCGATGGTGGCGAAGCCCGTCTCGCGCGTTGCCTGCCGGTCCGGTGGCGGGTGGACTGCGCATGGTGATGCTGCCGGCGATGGTGCCGATGCCTCTGCTGGGTACGGCTTCGGGTCGGCTCACGAGCAGGTTCGGACCATGGCGAACCAGCGCTTCGGGGCTGCTCGTCGCCGTTGTCGGCTTCCTCGGCATGGCGCTGAGCCTCGACGGCCCGAACTACCCGGTCCTGTTGGGCTCCCTGGTCGTGTGGGGCGGCGGAATCGGCGTCCTCGCGCCGGGGATCGTCACGGCAGGGATGCGCGCTGTCCCCGGCTCGCCCGGGGCTGCATCGGGGGCCGGCAACACCTCCCGCCAGGCAGGCGGAGCGATGGGCGTGGCCCTCTTCGGCGTCATCGCCGGACCACCGGCAGCGTCGTCGTTCGCCCACCAGGCGGGAATCCTTATGTGGGTATGCGCGACTGTGTTCCTCCTCGCCGCGGTGGTCTGCTTCCTACCGGCGGATTCGCCGGGAGAGCGGCAGGCGTGACTCGCCGTAACAGCCCGCCCCTGCGACTAGGAATACAGCGCTCGCCAGGTCTTCTTGTCGACCTTGCCGTTGGCGGGCAGATGGTGCTCGGTCTGGAGCTTCGTCACCGCGGTCCGGGTCTTCGCCCCGAAGGAGCCGGTCACGTCCTTCCAGGTCAGGTAGTGACGGTTCGCCAGGAGGCACTGCACCTGCTTGACCCGGTCGCCGTGCTGGCCGTAGACGGTGAGGGCGTTCCCGCCGTAGAACGCGCAGGCGGCCAGTGTGGCGGACCGGGTGGAGCCGTCCCGCCCGGCCGTCGCGGCGGCCGTTGCCGGGCCGGTGAGCAGCCCGGCGGTGACCAGCCCGGCGGCCGCCGCGAGGACGCCCGCGCGCCGGACGGCCCGGCCGACGCCCCAGGCGGTCCCCGCTCCCGATCCCGCCGCCGCGGCCACTGCCGTTCCCGTTCCCGTTCCCGTTCCCGTTCCCGTTCCTGTTTCCGTTCCCGAGATTGCTTCCGCGGTGGTTTCGAAGCTCGCGCCGTCGGCTTGCCCGCCGAGTTCTTCGTCGAGCCTTTCGGCGACCTTCTCGTCGGCTTTCACGGATTCCATTGCTTCCCCCCGTTGGACGCGTTGGATGTGAGCGCACTCGTTTGCACGACGGGAAGCCGGCGGGCGGTTCCAGGAGTCGCGGCGATTGGCCTGAAGTGTCCGCTGAACCGCCGGTTCCGTTCGATTCATCCCTCCGTGGCGGTCCCCGGGGCGGACTCGGTCGCGGCCTTCCGGAGCTCCTGCTCCAGGTCCTCCAGCGCCAGCCCCTTCGTCTCCGGCGCGTACCGCTTGCAGAAGACCAGCGAGAGTATGCACATCGCGCTGAACAGCCAGAACGTGACGCCGGCACCGACCGCGTCAAGCAGCAACGGGAAGACCAGCGCGATCCCGAAGTTGACCACCCACATCACGAACACCGCCGCGCCCATGGCCAGCCCGCGCACCTTCAGCGGGAACATTTCGGCGAGCAGCAACCAGACACCGGTGTTGAGGGTCGCCTGCATGAAGCCCATGTAGAGGACCATCAGGCCGAGGACCAGATAGCTGACGCCGGTGGAGTGCGGCAGGTGGAACGCCGCGCCCAGCAGGGCCAGCGCCACCGTCATCCCGGACAGTCCCCAGAGGAGCATGGGGCGCCGGCCCACCCGGTCGATCAGGGACATGCCGATCGCGGTGGCGATGACCGAGATGGCGCCGATCGCGATGGTGGCGGTGATCGCCGCATTGGTGCCCAGACCGGTCGTCGCAAGGATCTTGGGGGCGAAGTAGATGACCGCGTTGACCCCGGTGATCTGCTGGACGATCGCCAGCCCGATACCGACCAGCAGCAGCCTTCGCACCCAGGGCAGTTGCAGTTCCTGCCAGGCGCCGCGCTGCGCGTCGACCTCCAGGTGGCGGGCCTGCTGGATGCGGGCGAGCTCGTCCGGGACGTCGGCGGCGGCCAGCGTACGGCGCAGCACCGCGGCAGCCTCGTCCGGCCGCCCCCGGCTGATGTACCAGCGCGGGGTGTCGGGCAGGAAGAGGACGCCGAGGAACAGCGCCACCGCGGGCAGCGCGGCCAGTCCCAGCATCCAGCGCCACGCCTCCCAGTGGGCCAGTACGGCGTTGACGAGGTACGCCAGCAGCTGACCGCTGACGATCATCAGGGAGTTGAACGAGACCAGCCGGCCGCGGATGTGCGAGGGCGCGATCTCGGAGAGGTAGAGCGGGGTGATGACGGAGGCGCTGCCCACGGCGAGGCCCAGTACGAAGCGCGCGACGATCATGAACGCCACGGTCGGCGCCAGCGCGACCGCCACCGCCCCGCCGATGAACACCGCACCCGCCCACAACAGCGAGTTGCGCCGTCCCAGTGCGTCGGCCATCCGCCCGCCGGCCAGCGAGCCGAAGGCCGCGCCGATCAGCAGCGCGCTGGTGATGACGCCCTCACTGAGGGAGGTGAGGCCGAAGTGCCCCTCCATGAAGGGGAGCGCGCCCGAGACCACTCCCGTGTCGTAGCCGAACAGGGCACCGCCGAGCGCGGCGATGGCGGCGATGGCCACGATGAAGCGCTTGGCGGTTAGGCTCCGGGGCGGGGCCTCGGGGCGGCCGTCGGCCTGCCCCTGCTCCGGCTCCCGGTCCGGCTTCCGCTCCTGGCCGTGGCTGTCGCCGTGGTCGGGGTTGCGCTCACCGGGGGACGCGGACCGACTGGACCGACTGGTCGGAGCTGCCATCGTCAACTCCCGTTCGCCGTGGCGCCGGGCGCCGGCAATCCGAGGGCCGCGCCCACCACCGGCGGCTCGGGAGTCGTTCCTGAAATCGCTGGCCCGTAGGGCATGCGGGGACCGTGCGCGGTACACATGGTGCGGCCTTTCGGTGGTGTGATCTCTCATGGGGTCGGGTCGACAGCGCAAAGACGCAAAGGGCCGACGACTCACGGATTTGCTGACCTGGTGCAAGCGGGACCGGCCCGTGGGCATGAGAAACGACCACGACCCAAGGCCGGTCGGACGACGCTCACCAGCCGCAGGCAACGTTCAACTGCGACTCTTCAGCAGTTCGCCTGTTCGCCTGTTCGTTGATTAATTCGTTCGCCGATTCGGTAATTCGCCGAATCGCCGGTTCACCGATAGAGAGCCGGCCGCTCGATCAACTCGACCGCGACCCGCTCCCCGGTGGCCTGTGCCAGGACGCCCGCCTCGCACACCGCGGCCGCCGCATAGCCGTCCCAGCAGCTGGGGCCCTCGACCTCGCCGCGCCGGGTGGCGTCCACCCAGCGCTGCACCTGCCGGTCGTACGCGTCCTCGAAACGTTCCACGAAGCCGGGGGGGATGGTGCCGCCCCAGCGGCCGGCGGTGTTGACGAACAGCCCGTGGTCGTCGCCGATCCGGGCGGTGCCGCCCTCGCAGACCGCCTCGCAGCCGACCTGGTAGCCGAAGCCGCAGTTGACGAAGAGTTCGGTGTCCACGACCTGGCCGCCCGCCGTCTCGAACAGGATCAGCTGCGGGTCGCTCAGCCCCTTCGGCGCGTTGCCGGTCGGTGCCGGCCGCAGGACCCGTACGGCCGTGATCTCCTCGCCGAGCAGCCAGCGGGTCACGTCGATCTCGTGCACCACCGAGTCGTTGATCATCATCGCGTTGGTGAAGCCGGGCGGGGTGTCGGCGTTGCGGTGCTTGTTGTGCAGCATCAGCGGTCGGCCGTAAGTCCCCTCGTCGAGCAGGGACTTGAGGGAGCGGTAGCCGGCGTCGTAGCGGCGCATGAAGCCCACCTGGACGCGGCGGTGGCCGAGCTTCTGTTCGGCTTCCAGGATCCGCAGCGCGGAGGCGGCGTCCGGGGTCAGCGGCTTTTCGCACAGCACCGGCAGGTCGCGGGCGAAGGCGTCGAGCAGTGCCGCCTCATGGGCCGGGCCCGGCGAGGCGATCAGTACGGCGTCCACTCCGGGGTCGTCCATGGCGGCGGCCGGATCGGTGTAGGCGGTGGCGCCCTCGATGCCCTTGGCGAACCGCTCCGCCCGGTCGGCGTCGATGTCGGCCACCGCCGCCACCCTGGCCCCGCTGATCACGTCATTGATGCGCCGCACGTGGTCGGCCCCCATGCGCCCGGTCCCGATGACCGCAACGCCCAGCGTCCCCCGCGTCCCCTGAGTCCCCATCGGCTCACTCGATCCGTTCGATTCCTTCGATCCCGCCACGCCCGCCTCGCTCATCTCGCGCATCTCTCCCATCGCGCCCGTCTCGCCCATGTCGTCCCTCAAGTCCTTCGTCTCGCTGTCGTCGACGCGCGCTGTCCCTTGCGCGCGCAGTAGCTGGCGTACGCCGTCCCTGACGTGCGCCGTCCCCGGCGCAAGCCGTTCCTCCGCGCGCAGGCCCGCACGCCGCCCACGCACCGAGAATCACTCACGCCCCGCAGGACCGCAGGAAGCGGCGCGTCCGCTGGGCGATCGGGAACGGCTGGTCGGGCGGGCACGGGTACATGTCCTGCTCGACGATGGCGAAGAGGTCGACGTTCAGCTCCTGGGCGGCTTCCAGGACGGGCGGCAGCGCCGGGACGCCCAGCGGCGGCTCGCACATCACGCCCTGTTGGACGGCCGGGCCGAACGGAGTGCCCTTGGCGACGACGTCGCTGAGGATGTCCGGGTCCACCTGCTTGAGGTGGAGGTAGCCGATCCGTTCGCCGTAGGTGCGGATCAGCTTGACGCTGTCACCGCCGCAGTAGGCGTAGTGGCCGGTGTCCAGGCAGAGGTTGACCAGGTCGGAGTCGGTGACGTCGAGGAAGCGTTCGACGTGCTCCTCGGTGTCGATGTGGGTGTCGGCGTGCGGGTGGACGACGATGTCCAGCCCGAACTCGTCGCGGACCCGCTTGCCCAGGCGCTCCATGCCGGTGGTCAGGTGCTTCCACTGCTCGACGGTCAGCTCGGGCGGCTCGATGATCTCGGCGGTCTTGTCGTCCCGCCAGAAGGAGGGGATGACGACGAGGTGCCGGGCACCCATCGCCTGGGTGAGGGTGGCGACCTCGGAGACGTGCGCCCAGGTCTTGTCCCATACGGACGGGCCGTGGTGCATCGAGGTGAAGATGGTGCCGGCCGAGACCTTGAGGCCGCGGCGGTCGGTCTCCTCGCGCAGGGCGGCGGGGTCGGTGGGCAGGTAGCCGTACGGGCCGAGTTCGATCCACTCGTAGCCGGCTTCGGCGACCTCGTCCAGGAAGCGCCGCCAGGGGACCTGCTGCGCGTCGTCGGGGAACCAGACGCCCCAGGAGTCCGGGGCGGAACCGATGCGGAGGCGGTCCAGAACGGGCGAGGCGGCACGGGGTGCGGACATGCTGCGGCTCTCCTCTCGCCGGTCGGCGGTGACCGGGAGGCGCTGGGGTGGGTTGTGGGGCACAGCCTCTCTGCCGCCCTGGGGAGTGTCAAGACTTCGTCCTGACATAAGGACGTAATGACTTGGGGGTGGAGTGGCGGGGCGCAGGGGTGGTGGGGGAGGGGTGGGGGAGGTGCGAGTGGCGGGCGGGATTGATGGCCGAGGTGGAGTGGTTGAGGTCATAATGTAAGGACAAACTGTTGACAGGGTTTGTGTGTGCCCGTTAGACCTTTGGTCGGAGCTGGAACCGGCAGGGAGAGCCGGTTCCGATCGACCGACCCGCCGTGCCGGCCTCCGCCAAGCTCTCGGTTTCGCTTGAGCAGGGGGAGACCCACCGTCGCGCCGGGCGACCCGAAGGGGCGTCTATGACCGAGCCGTACGACCTGATCACCATGGGGCGCATCGGGGTGGACATCTACCCGTTGCAGACCGGGGTGTCGCTCGCCCAGGTGGAGACCTTCGGGAAGTTCCTCGGTGGGTCCGCCGCCAATGTGGCGGTGGCGGCCGCCCGGCTGGGGCGGCGCACCGCCGTCATCAGCCGCACCGGGCGGGACCCGTTCGGGGAGTACCTCCACCAGGCGCTGCGCGACTTCGGGGTCGATGACCGCTGGGTGACCCCGGTGGCGGGCCTTCCCACGCCGGTGACGTTCTGCGAGATCTTCCCGCCGGACGACTTCCCGCTCTACTTCTACCGTCGCCCCAAGGCCCCCGACCTGGTCATCCACCCCGAGGAACTGGACCTGGAGGCGATCCGCGCGGCCCGGATCTTCTGGGTCACCGGCACCGGGCTGTGCGAGGAGCCGAGCCGCGGCGCCACACTGGCCGCACTGCGGGCCCGCGACCGCAAGGGCACCACCGTCTTCGACCTGGACTGGCGGCCGATGTTCTGGGGCGGCCAGGGCGGTGCCTCCGGGGACGGCGGGGCGACCGGTGCGGCCGCGATGGCCGCCGCCCGGCCGTACTACGAGGCCGCGCTGCGGCACGCGACGGTGGCGGTCGGCAACATCGACGAGGCCGAGGTCGCCACCGGCCTGCGGGACCCGAAAGCCTGCGCCGAGGCGCTGCTCGACATGGGCGTGGAACTGGCCGTCATCAAACAGGGGCCGAAGGGCGTGCTCGCCGTCCACCGGGACGGCCGCTCCGCCGAGGTGCCGCCCACCCCCGTCGAGGTGGTCAACGGGCTCGGCGCCGGGGACGCGTTCGGCGGGTCGTTGTGCCACGGGCTGCTGGCCGGGCGGGAGTTGGCGCCGATGATGCATCACGCCAATGCCGCCGGGGCGATCGTCGCCTCCCGGCTGGCGTGTTCGTCCGCGATGCCGACGGCCGAAGAGGTCGAGGAGTTCCTCGCGGGGCGGTGAGCGGACTCCCCGTGGGCCCGCCCGCCTCCGCTCCGCCTCTGCCCCGCTTCCGCCCCACCCCACTCGTGTCCTCCAGAAGGTGAGTTGAGTCTTGACTCCTCGGATCAGTGACCTCCCGGCGCTGCGGGCCCGGCATCCCGAAGCCGTCGCGGAGGCCGCCGCCCGCCGCGCCCGTCGCCCGCTGCTCGGCGACAGCGGCCGGCTGATGATCGTCGCCGCCGACCATCCGGCCCGGGGCGCGCTCGCCGTCGGCGACCGCCAACTGGCCATGGCCAACCGCCTGGACCTGCTCGAACGGCTGGTCCTGGCGCTGTCCCGGCCCGGTGTCGACGGAGTGCTGGCCACCGCCGACATCCTGGAGGACCTGCTGCTGCTCGGCGCCCTCGAAGGCAAGGTCGTCATGGGCTCCATGAACCGCGGCGGGATCGCGGGCGCCGCCTTCGAGATGGACGACCGGTTCACCGGCCACCGCCCCCAGGACATCGCCCGACTCCGCTTCGACGCGGGCAAGCTGCTGCTGCGCATCGACTACGAGGACCCCGGTTCGCTGACCACTCTGGAGGCCACCGCCCGCGCCATCGACGCGATGGCGGAACGCGGACTCCCCACGTTCGTCGAACCGTTCCTCTCCCGGCGGATAGACGGCGCGGTCCGCAACGACCTCAGCCCGGAAGCCGTCACCCGTTCCGTCGCCATCGCCTCCGGCCTCGGCGGTACGTCCGCCTACACCTGGTTGAAGCTGCCGGTCACCGACGACCCCGACGCGATGGCCCGGGTCTGCGAGACCTCCACCCTGCCCGTCGTCCTCCTCGGTGGCGACGTCGGCGGGACGGTGCGGGAGCAGGAAGCCGCCTACGAGAAGTGGCGCAAGGCGCTCCGGCTGCCGACCGTGCACGGCCTGGTCGTCGGCCGCTCGCTCCTCTATCCGGCGGACGGCGATGTGGCGGCCGCGGTCGACACCGCCGTGGGGCTGCTCTAGGGCCGGTCCGACGAGCCAGGGCCGCATCGGCCCCGGGCCCGTCCGGTGAATCGCGGCCGGACGGCCGGACGGCCGGACGGCCGGGCAGGCTCTGACGCGGGTGCGGCGCCGCCGGGACCAGCGGTCCGAGCGGTCCGAACCGGGCGTCACGCCGCCGGAGAACCTCACTGTCAGTGGCGAGTAGGAGACTTGCAGTCATGAGCGCCGAATCCGCAGACACCCACACCTCCCGCGGGCACGACACACCGCACGACGGGATCGACGAGTCCACCATCCCCACCCCCACCCCCACCTCTGGCCCCACCTCCGCCTTCCACCTCGCGGCGGGCCGTGCCGCCGACGGTCCGTACGCCCTCGACATCTCGCCGGAGAAGGCCGGCTGGGGCTACTCCTCCCTGCGGATCCTCGACCTGCCACCGGGCGGCGACCACTCCTTCGCGACCGGCGACAGCGAATGGATCGTGCTGCCGCTCTCCGGTGGCTGCACGGTCCGGACCGACGGACCCGGCGGCGGGACGTTCGAACTGACCGGTCGGGAGAGCGTGTTCAGCGGGGTGACGGACTTCGCGTACGTACCGCGGGACGCGCAGGTCCGGATCGGCAGTCCGGGCGGCGGGCGGTTCGCGCTCACCGGGGCGCGCTGCACACGCCGGCTGCCCGCCCGTTACGGTGCCGCGTCCGACGTGCCCGTGGAGCTGCGCGGCACCGGCACCTGCTCACGGCAGGTCAACAACTTCGGCGCGGCCGGCGTGTTCGACTGCGACCGGCTGATCGCGGTGGAAGTGCTCACCCCCGGGGGCAACTGGTCGTCGTATCCGCCGCACAAGCACGACGAGTGCCGCCCCGGCGAGGAGTCCGAGCTCGAAGAGATCTACTACTTCGAGATCGCGGCCGCCCACGGGACGGCGGGGCTGGGCTACCAGCGGGTGACACCCTCCGGGCGCGGGCGCGGTACGGACGTCCTCGCCGAGGTCCGCACGGGGGACGCGGTGCTGATCCCGGACGGGTGGCACGGCCCGTCCATCGCCGCCCCCGGGCACGACATGTACTACCTCAACGTCATGGCGGGGCCGGGCGAGCAGCGCCAGTGGCTGATCTGCGACCACCCCGACCACGGCTGGATCCGCACGACCTGGCCGCAGCAGCCGGTCGATCCCCGACTCCCTCTGTACGAAGCACCGGCAGGAGATCCGCGATGACCGCCCCGACCAACGATCCGACGGCCGACCACCCGACGAGCGGCGATCCGACGGGCAAGGCGGCCGACGCCTCCCCGCGCGTCCCCGCGCACGCCCCCACGAGCGGGGCGGCGAACGCCGCGACCGGCACCCGCCGGCTGACCGTGGCACAGGCCCTGGTGGAGTTCCTCGCCCACCAGTACACCGAGCGGGACGGCCGCCGCCACCGCCTGATCACCGCCTGCTGGGGCATCTTCGGACACGGCAACGTCGCCGGAATCGGGCAGGCGCTGCTGGAGTCCGGCGGCGCGGCGGCCCGGGGGACGGCCGACGGCCCGCCGAAACTCCCGTACTTCCAGGGGCGCAACGAACAGGCCATGGTGCACGCCGCGGTGGGCTACGCCCGGCAGTGCGACCGGCTCTCCGCGCAGGCCGTGACCACCTCCATCGGGCCGGGGGCCACCAACCTCGTCACGGGCGCCGCGCTCGCCACCGTCAACCGCCTCCCCGTGCTGCTGCTGCCCGGCGACGTGTTCGCCACCCGGCCCGCCGATCCCGTCCTCCAGCAGCTCGAAGTGCCCTTTGCGGGCGATGTGTCGGTCAATGACGCGCTGCGCCCCGTCTCCCGCTACTTCGACCGGGTCACCCGGCCCGAAGCGCTGATTCCGGCCGCCCTCCAGGCGATGCGGGTGCTCGCCGACCCGGTCGAGACCGGCGCCGTCACCCTCGCGCTGCCGCAGGACGTGCAGGCCGAGGCGTACGACTGGCCGGTGGAGTTCTTCGCCGACCGGGTGTGGCGGGTCCCCCGGCCCGCGCCCGACGCCGACGCCCTGGCGGACGCGGTGCGGGCCGTCCGGGAGGCCCGCCGGCCGCTGATCGTCGCGGGCGGCGGCGTCCACCACAGCGAGGCCGAGGAGGCGCTGCGGGCCTTCGTCGAGGCCACCGGCATCCCGGTCGCCGCCACCCAGGCGGGCAAGGGATCGCTGCGCCACGACCACCCGGCGGACGTCGGCGGCATCGGCCACACCGGCACCGCCACCGCCGACGGGCTGGCCCGGCGGGCCGACCTGGTGATCGGTGTCGGCACCCGCTACACCGACTTCACCACCGCCTCCGCCACCCTCTTCGCCGAGCCCGGGGTCCGCTTCGTCAACCTCAACATCGCCGCGTTCGACTCCCACAAGCTCGGCGCCCTCGCCCTGGTCGCCGACGCCCGCGCCGGACTCGACGCGCTCCGCGAGGCCCTCACCGGCCACCGCGTGGACGCCGCCTACGAGACCGGGTACGCCGCGGCCAAGGCGGACTGGGAGCGGCGGGTGGACGCCGCGTACGAGGCCGCCGACCCCCTCGCGCAGCCGTCGCAGACCCAGGTCCTCGGGGCGCTGGACGCACTCGTCGACGATTCCGACGTCATCCTCAACGCGGCCGGTTCGCTCCCCGGTGACCTGCACAAACTCTGGCGCGCCCGGTCCCGCCGGCAGTACCACCTCGAATACGGCTACTCCTGCATGGGCTATGAGATCCCGGCCGCGATCGGGGTCAAGATGGCCGCTCCCGACCGCCCGGTGTGGGCACTCGTCGGCGACGGTACATATCTGATGAACCCCACAGAAATCGTCACCGCCGTCCAGGAGGGCATCAACATCACCCTCGTCCTCATCCAGAACCACGGCTATGCCTCCATCGGCGGCCTCTCCCAGGAGACCGGCGGCGAGCGCTTCGGCACCGACTACCGCTTCCGCGCCGCGGACGGCACGTACACCGGCGAGCCGCTGCCCGTCGATCTCGCCGCCAACGCCGCCTCACTGGGCATGCGGGTACTGCGCGCCACGACCGTCGCCGAACTGCGCACCGCCCTCGCCGCGGCACGTGACGCAAAAGCGCCCACATGTGTCTACGTGGAGACCAAAACGACTGACACTGTGCCGGGCGCGCCGCCGGCCCAGGCCTGGTGGGATGTACCCGTTGCCGAGACCGCGACGCGTCCGGCGGCGGTCGCCGCCCGCAAGGCGTACGACGAGCACGCCGCCGCCCGCCGCCGCCACCTCTGACATCCGCTCTGCCGCACTGTACGAAAGGCCCCTCGCATGAAGACCATCAACCACTGGATCGGCGGGAAGCCCGTGGAGGGCGTCTCCGGCAACTTCGGGCCGGTCTACAACCCTGCCACCGGTGCCCAGGAGAAGCAGGTCGCCTTCGCCTCCGTCGAGGAGGTCGACGCCGCGGTCAGCGCCGCCAAGGACGCGTACCGCAGCTGGGGCACCAGCTCGCTGGCCGCGCGCACCTCGGTGCTCTTCAAGTACCGCGCGCTGGTGGACGCGCACCGCGACGAGCTGGCCCGGCTGATCACCGCCGAGCACGGCAAGGTGCACTCCGACGCGCTCGGCGAGGTCGCCCGCGGCCTGGAGATCATCGAGCTGGCCTGCGGCATCCCGGAGAAGCTCAAGGGCGAGCTGTCCACCCAGGTGTCGACGCGGGTGGACGTGGCCTCGATCCGCCAGTCGCTGGGCGTGGTCGCCGGCATCACGCCGTTCAACTTCCCCGCGATGGTCCCGATGTGGATGTTCCCGATCGCCATCGCCTGCGGCAACACCTTCGTCCTGAAGCCGAGCGAGAAGGTGCCCAGCGCCGCGTTCAAGCTCGCCGAGCTGGCCGCCGAGGCGGGCCTGCCCGACGGCGTGCTGAACATCGTCAACGGCGACAAGGTGGCCGTCGACGCCCTCCTCGCGCACCCGGACGTCGCCGCCGTCTCCTTCGTGGGCTCCACCCCCATCGCCCGGTACATCCACACCACCGGCACCACCAACGGCAAGCGCGTCCAGGCGCTGGGCGGCGCCAAGAACCACATGCTGGTCCTCCCGGACGCCGACCTCGACCTGGCCGCCGACTCCGCGATCAACGCCGCGTACGGCTCGGCCGGCGAGCGCTGCATGGCGATCTCCGTGGTCGTCGCCGTCGGCGACACCGCCGACCCGCTGATCGGCAAGATCAAGGAACGCGCCGACAAGCTGCGCATCGGCCCCGGCGACGACCCGGCCTCCGAGATGGGCCCGCTGATCACCAAGGCGCACCGCGACAAGGTCGCCTCGTACGTCACCGGTGCCGCCGCCCAGGGCGCCGACGTCGTCATCGACGGCACCGGCTACACCGTCGAGGGCTACGAGGACGGCCACTGGGTCGGCGTCTCGCTGCTCGACAACGTCACGCCGGAGATGGACGCCTACCGCGACGAGATCTTCGGCCCGGTGCTCTCCGTCGTCCGCGTCGACACCTACGAGCAGGCCATCGAGCTGATGAACTCCTCGCCGTGGGGCAACGGCACCGCGATCTTCACCCGGGACGGCGGCGCGGCCCGCCGCTTCCAGCTGGAGGTCGAGGCCGGCATGGTCGGCGTGAACGTGCCGATCCCGGTCCCGGTGGGTTACCACTCCTTCGGCGGCTGGAAGGACTCGCTCTTCGGCGACCACCACATCTACGGCAACGACGGCGTGCACTTCTACACCCGCGGCAAGGTCGTCACCACCCGCTGGCCCGACCCGGCCGACGGCGGCATCAACCTGGGCTTCCCCAGCAACCACTGACCGGAACCCAGGATCCCGGCCGGCGGACGCGCCCCCCTCACGGGCGCTTCCGCCCGGACTCCCTGCCGGACCCCCGCCGGCAGGGAGTCCGCATGCCCGCCGCCACCGGTGCCGCAGGCCGCCGTCCACCGCCGCGGCCCGGTGGCGGCAACGGGCCCCGGTCCGGGGGCAGACCCCGCGGCCGGGCATTGCTACGGTGCTGGTCGCGCCGCGGAAGGCATCGCCGCGCGGCACCGACACCACGGGGGATCACATGGCACAAGGCAACGCGCTGGCCAAGGGCGCGCGGATCACCGCGGGCATACTCTGCCTGCTGTTCTTCTTCTGGACGGCGTACTGGCTCGTCGTCGACCTCGGCGCGTTCGGCATCGTCGGCGTCTGGGACAGCTGGACCGGCAGCCGCCCGCCGGGCACCAACGCGGTCACCGACCCCGTCCAACTGGGCTTCTGCCTGCTCCAACTGACCGCCGCCATCGCCGCGTTCGCGGGCCGCCGCTCGGCCGGCGGGCTGCTGGCCGTCGCCACCACCGTCACCTTCGCCACCGCCCTCCAGGCCCTGATCAGCGTCGGCAACCACACCAGCGACGACCGCTGGTTCCGCAACGCCGAGACCGGCACCGCCACTTTCGACGGGGTCTTCCTCAGCAGCCTGCCGCTGTTCCTGCTGACCCTGGTCGCCGGCATCGTGCTGCTGGCCGGGATGCGGTCCTGGCCGCGCCCGGCCCCCAGCGGGCCGCCCGCCCGCCCGGCAAAGGCCGCCGGCGTGATCGGCGGACTGACGCTCGGCGCCATGGCCCTGGGCTACGTCGTCTACCAGCTCTACATCCTGGTGCAGTACGGCACGGGATCCTTCACCATGCTCTACCTCGGCAAGGGCGCGCTGACCTCGCTGCTGGCGCTCGCCCCCGGCTGGTACGCGGTGGTGTTCCTCCTGCTGACCGCGATCGCCGGGATCAACAGCCTGGCGCGCGGCTGCGCGGCCCGCGGCCTCGGCCTCGGCCTGGCCGTCGCACTGCTGCCCAACGCCGTGCTGACGGTCGTGTCGTTCCTCGACTCCGGCACGTTCCTGGACCTGAGCAAGGACATGCCGGGCCTGAGCATCATCATCTACGCCCAGCTGGCGCTCGACCTGCTCGGGTCGCTGGCGCTGGGCGCCCTGATGGTCCGCGGCGAGCCGGTCGCGCCCACCTGGCAGCCGCCGTCCCCGGCACTGGCCTTCGCCGCCCCCGGCTTCGTACCGGGACCCGCGGGCCCGCCGCCGGCCGGCTGGCAGCAGCCCGGCCCGCCGCCCATGCCCCCGGTCGGCGGCCCGCCCATGCCGCCGGTCGCCGGCCCGCCCATGCCGCCCGGCGCCCCGCAGCCCCCGCAGGGCGGTTTCGGCCCGCCGCAGTACTGACACCAGGAGCGGATACGGGAACGGCGGTCGCCGGCCAACGGGCCGACGGCCGCCGTTCCCGTATCCGCGCACCGGCGGCACCGCCTGACGGCGACTTCGAAGACCGCGACCGGCGACGGACGGCCGGGCCCGCGGCCCGTACCGCGGATGCGGTATGGCCCCGGCGGGGGCTACTGCGCGGGGAGGGCGCCCGGTTCCGCCCCCGGGACGGGCCGCCCGCCCGGACCGCTCCCTAGGATTCAGCCATGGATCTCCGACTGCGCGGGCGCCGGCTCTACGCCGCCGTGGGCGCGCTGGCCCTCCTCATAGGAGGCGGCTCCTGGGCGGCCGCCGCCTCGGACAACCCGCCCACCGTGCACCGCGAGGACCACGTCCTGACGATGCCCGAGACGCCCGGCGCCACCCGGACGGTGCGGATCGACACCTCCTTCTTCACCGCGAGCGGCGGCACCGGCGGCCGCCGGCCCGCGGTCCTCCTGGGCCACGGCTTCGGCGGCAGCAAGGCCGACGTCCGCACCGAGGCCGAGCAACTGGCCCAGGACGGCTACGCGGTGCTGACCTGGTCGGCGCGCGGCTTCGGCAGGTCCACCGGCAAGATCGGGCTGAACGACCCGGACGCCGAGGTCGCCGACGTCAGCCGGCTGATCGACTGGCTCGCCAAACGCCCCGAGGTGCGGCTCGACAAGCCCGGCGACCCGCGGGTGGGCATCGCCGGCACCTCGTACGGCGGCGCCCTGGCCCTGCTGGCCGCCGGCCACGATCCGCGGGTGGACGCCATCGCCCCGCAGATCACCTACTGGAACCTCGCCGACGCGCTCTTCCCCAACGGGGTGTTCAAGAAGCTGTGGGCCGGAATCTTCTTCACCACCGGCACGGCCGGTTCCCCCTCCGGCACCACCGGTTCCCCCACCGGAGCCTCGGGCACCGCCTCCGCCGCGCCCACCGCGTCCGCCCCCGCCACCCCTCCCGACTCGTCAGGCTCATCTGACTCTTCCGACCCGTCCGTCTCTGCCGGCGGCTGCGGACGGTTCCAGCCCGTGCTCTGCGCGATGTACGAGCGGATCGCGGTCAGCGGAAAACCGGACGCCGCGGCCCGCCGGCTCCTGGAGGCCCGCAGCCCCTCCGCCGTCGCCGACCGCATCAAGGTGCCCGCCCTCCTCATGCAGGGCCAGACCGACTCGCTGTTCTCCCTCGACCAGGCCGACGCCATGGCCCGGGCCCTCCGCCACAACGGCGCACCCGTCGCCGTCGACTGGATCGCCGGCGGACACGACGGCGGCGACCGGGAGACCTCCCGGCTCACCGCACGCACCACCGCCTGGTTCGACCGCTACCTCAAGGGCGACCGACACGCCGCCACCGGGCCCGCGTTCCGGGTCAGCCGCACCGGGGGAGTGGACTCCACCGCCGGCACCGTACGGCTCCGCGGCGCGAGCGCCGACCGCTACCCGGGCCTGGACCACGACCCGCGCCCCATCCCGCTGACCGGCCGGGAACAGCGCTTCGCCAACCCCGCCGGCGCCGCCCCGCCCGCGATCTCCGCCGTCCCCGGCGCGGGTGCCCTCGGCAACCTCTCCGCCCTCGGCGCCGGCGGCCTCTCCCTCGACTTCCCCGGCCAGTACGCGCACTTCGACTCCGCGCCGCTGAGCGCCCCCGTCCACCTCACCGGCAGCCCCACCACCACCGTGCGGATCCGGTCCAGCTCCGCGGACGCGGTGTTCTTCGCCAAGCTCTACGACGTCGCCCCGGACGGCCGCCGCCAACTGCTGCCGTCCCAACTGGTCACGCCGTACCGCGTCGAAGGGGCCGGGGACGGCCGCACCGTGCGGCTCCGACTGCCCACCGTCGACCACGACTTCGCCGCCGGCCACCGGCTGCGCCTGGTGCTCGCCGCCACCGACCTGGCCTACGCCACCCCGGCCGCGCCCGCCACCTACACCGTCTCCCTGGCCGGCGGCACGCCCGCGCACGCCCCGGCGACCACCGGCAACCTCGACGTGCCCACCGCGCCCGAGGTGCGCAGCGCGGCCGCCCCGCTGCCCGCCTGGACCTGGGCGCTGCCCGCGGCCGCCGCGGTGCTGGCCGCGCTGCTGCTGCTCACCGCCCGCCGCAGGACCGCGGCGCCCGCGCCCGACCCGGCCCTGGCCGGCGTCCCGCTCCAGATCACCGACCTGACCAAGCGCTACGCCAAGTCCACCGACCGGTACGCGGTCCGCGATCTGACCTTCCGCGTCGAACGCGGCCAGGTGCTGGGCCTGCTCGGTCCCAACGGTGCCGGCAAGACCACCACCCTGCGGATGCTGATGGGCCTGATCCGCCCGGACGGCGGGGAGGTCCGGGTGTTCGGCCAGGCCATCAGGCCGGGCGCGCCGGTGCTGTCGCGGGTCGGCGCGTTCGTCGAGGGCGCCGGCTTCCTGCCGCACCTGTCCGGCCGGGCCAACCTCGACCTGTACTGGCAGGCGACCGGCCGCCCCGCCGCCGACGCGCACGCCGAGGAGGCGCTGGAGATCGCCGGGCTGGGCGACGCCCTGGAGCGCGCGGTCCGCACCTACTCGCAGGGCATGCGGCAGCGCCTCGCCCTCGCCCAGGCCATGCTCGGCCTGCCGGACCTGCTGATCCTCGACGAGCCGACCAACGGCCTGGACCCGCCGCAGATCCGCGAGATGCGCGAGGTGATGATCCGCTACGCCGCGGCCGGACGCACCGTCATCGTCTCCAGCCACCTGCTGTCCGAGGTCGAGCAGAGCTGCACCCACCTGGTCGTCATGGACCGCGGCCGGCTCGTCCAGGCCGGCCCGGTCGGCGACATCGTGGGCTCCGGCGACACCGTGCTGATCGACGTCGGCGACGCCGCACCGCTCTCCGACGCGCTGGTGGACAAGGTCGGCGCGCTCCCCGGCGTGGCCTCCGCGGCCCGCGCCGACGAGGGCCTGCTGGTCCGGCTCGCCGCCCCCGACGGCACCCCGCGGCTGCTGGCCGAACTGCTCCGGCTGGAAGTCCCGGTGCACCGCGTCGGCCCGCACCGCCGCCTGGAGGACGCCTTCCTCACCCTGATCGGAGAAGACGGACGATGACCGCCACCACCCCGGCGGCGGCGCCCGGATACCGCGCCCGGCGCACCCTGCCGTTGCGCGTCGAGGCCCGCCGCCAACTCCGGCGCCGCCGCACCCTGGTGATCGCCGCGATCCTGACGCTGCTGCCGTTCGTCCTCGTCGCGGCGTTCGCGATCGGCGGCGACCCCGGCACCCGCAACACCGGCCGGATCAGCCTGATGGCCACCGCCACCGCCTCCGGCGGCAACTTCGCCGCCACCGCACTGTTCGTCTCCGCCGGCTTCCTGCTGGTCGTGCCGGTCGCGCTGTTCTGCGGGGACACCGTCGCCTCCGAGGCCAGCTGGTCCTCGCTGCGCTACCTGCTCGCCGCGCCGGTGCCCCGGGCCCGGCTGCTGCTGAGCAAACTCACCGTGGGACTGGTGTTCAGCGCCGCCGCGATGCTGCTGCTGCCGCTGGTCGCCCTGGCGGTGGGCACCGCCGCGTACGGCTGGGGTCCGCTCCAGCTGCCCACCGGCGGCGCGCTCGCCCCGGGCGACGCGGTGCTGCGGCTGGCCGTGGTGACCGGCTACGTCTTCGTCAGCCAGCTGGTCACCGCGGCGCTGGCGTTCTGGCTGTCCACGGTGACCGACGCGCCGCTGGGCGCGGTCGGCGGCGCCGTCGGGCTGACCATCGTCGGCAACGTCCTCGACCAGGTCACCGCGCTCGGCGACTGGCGCGCCGTGCTGCCCGCCCACTGGCAGTACGCGTGGGCGGACGCGCTCCAGCCCCAGATGGAGTGGTCCGGGATGCTCCAGGGCGCCTCGGTCTCGGTGTCCTACGCGCTGGTGCTCACCGCCCTGGCCTTCCGCGGCTTCGCCCGCAAGGACGTGGTGTCGTAACCGGGCCGGGCACGGGGGACGCACCGCCCGCCGCGAACAACTGTCCCCTTTGGGGACGGCGGCACCCGCCACGCCTTCACCGCCTACGTCGGCCTGGACTCCCACCCGATCACCCTCCAGGACGTCGACTGCGCACCGTGACCCCTCGGCACACGACGAGGGCGGCCGCCACGGACCGGTGTCCGTCGCGACCGCCCTCCGGTCCGCCCCGCGCTCAGCCGGTCGGACCCTGCATGTGGGCGCTGACCCACTGCATCGTGCCCATGCCCAGGCCCTGGACGTAGGTGGCGCCGCTGTGCGTGCCGTCCGGCACGACCTGCAGCCGCGTCTTCACCGGCCCGTGGCCGTACTGCGCGATGAACTTCCGCACCTTCGGGAGGACGGTGTTCTCCTTGGAGCCGTCCTGGAAGGCCAGGTAGACGTCCGGTCCGCCGCGGGCGATCAGCTGGTGCGCCAGCACCTCGGGGTTGTTCGCCCGCATCGCCGAGAGGTGGCCCCGCCACAGCGGCGAGTCCGGCACGATGTCCGGCCCGTTGGGGATCGCCACCTTGAAGTCCTTCGGGTTCTGCAGCACGTTCTTCAGTGCCGAGAAGCCGCCCGACGAGGAGCCCATGATGCACCACGCGTTGCGGGTCTTCAGGGTGCGGAAGTTCTCCCTGACCAGGTCGGGGACATCCTTGCTCAGCCACGTGCCGATCTTCGGCTGGCCGGGGATGTCACTGCCGTCGTAGTACTGCTTGTCGTTGGGGTTGAGCACCGGCATCACGACGATGAAGGGCAGGCTCTTGCCCTCCTTCGACCACGTGGCGAGGCTCTCCTCCAGCTTGAGGTCGGAACCGATCCAGTAGTTGACCGGGTAGCCGTAGGCGCCGGGCAGCGCCTCCATGACCGGGAAGCCCTTGTTCGCGTTCTTCTTCTCGTAGTACTCCGGCGGAGCCCACACCCACACCTTCCCGGTGAAGCCGGACTTCTTCCCGTGGTAGGTGGTCAGGGCTATGGGGGTGTCCCCGCCGGCCCCGCCGACCTTGCTGGTCTCCTGGAAGCTGATCGGGTGGGTGGGCATCTGCACCAGCGAGTTCTTGCCGGCCGGCGCGGTCTGCATGGCGGCACCCGTCCGGGGGCCACTGAACCGTACGGGGGTGGCCTCGGAGTCGCTCGTGCCGCAGCCTGCCGTGGCACCGAGGACAGTCAGGGCGATCAACGCGATCACCGGTTTGACAAGGGATTTGCGCACGGGACCTTCTCCTTGGCGAACGGGCCGGGAGTTGTCCCGACCGGCCAGCAAGAGGGGAGGGGGCGGGGACAGGTTTCCCTCCCGCGGTGTCTGCTTGCTCGCATCGCTCCGGGCCGAAAGTCCTTACCCCGCTCTGACCTGTGGTGTTTACGCTCAACGGAGGTCTGGTTTACCGTGATTTTCCAGGTGGGGGCGCGCCGCCGGCGCCAGATGGCACCCCGCGCGCCCCTCTTTCCGCCCCCGGCCGCCCGCTCTCCCGGACCCCGAGCGCGCCCCTTCCGCACCCCCGCGGAGGCATCCGGGTAGCCCTCCCGCACCCGCCGCCCGACACCCCGTCACCCCAGCTCCCGGCCCGTATCCTCTCGCTATGACCTGGTCGCGAGCGCTCAAGGAAGCCGCCCGCTCGGGGCTGACCATCGAACGGGCCAAACTCACCCCGCTGATCGCGATCCGCGGCACCGCCGGCGTGGCCGTCGTCATCGGCCTGTGCCTGTGGCAGGGCAGCCCCGCCCTCGCCGTCTCCTCCGCCTTCGGCGCCTTCTCCTCCGGCATCGCCACCTTCCAGCGCAGCATGCGGCCCCGCCCGGTCCTGGCCCTGGCCGTCGCCGGTGCCCTGGCGGTCTCCACCTTCCTCGGCTACCTGGCCGCCGCCCACGTCGTCGCCTTCGTCCTGCTGCTCACCGGCTGGACCTTCCTGGCGGGCCTGGCCTGGGCGATCGGCCCGGTCTCCGGCCTCATCGGCACCCAGACCGTGGCGATCATGCTGATCACCGTCACGCTCCCGACGTCCGTCCTGGGCGCCCTGCAGCACGCCGCACTGATCGCCTTCGGCGGCCTCGTCCAGGCCACCCTCATCGTCCTGTTCCCGGTACGCCCCTGGGGCATCCAGCGCGACACCCTGGCCGACGCCCTGGCCGCCGAGGCCGACTACGCCCGACGCCTACGGCACGACCCGGTCGCCCCCTTCGACCCCGCGCCCCTGATGGACGCCCGGCTCGCCTCCGCCGTCACCCCCCGCCAGGCCAAGCGCCGCCCCGTACAGCTGCACGGCCCCCGCGGCCTCGCCGAACGCGTCCGCCCGGTCCTCGCCTCACTCGCCGACCCGGTCGTCGGCGCCTCCCTGGAAGGGCCCGAACGCGACCGCGCCCGCGAACTGCTGGGCGCCGCCGCCACCGTCCTGGACGCCGTCGCGCACGCCGTACGGCACGGCAAACCGGTCCGGCTGCCACCGGAGGCGATGGCCGCCCTCGAAGTCCCGGCCACCGGCCCGATGCTCAGCGGCCCCGCCCGCCGCGCCGCCTACCGCCTGATCTCCCTCCTCGCCGACGCCGTCGAACTCACCGACGAACCCGTCGAGGCCACCCGCCCCACCACCACGGCCGAACGCGGCCACCTGCTGCGCCCCAGCGTCCCCAGGCTCGTCCCGGTCGCCCTCCGCGCCCTGCGCCGCGAGGCCCGCTGGTCCTCCCACATCTTCCGGCACGCCCTCCGCGTCGCCGCGGTCGCCGCCGCCGGCTACCTGCTCGCCACCACCCTCCACTTCGGCCACGGCTACTGGGCGCCGCTCGCCTCCGTGATGGTGATGCGCCCCGACTTCGCCCAGACCTACTCCCGCGGCGTCGCCCGCTTCGCCGGCACCCTCGTCGGCGTCACCATCGCCGGCGCCCTGATGGCCCTGGCCCATCCCGGCGTGTACATCAGCGCCGTCCTCGCCCTGGTCTGCGTCTTCCTGATGTACCTGCTGATGCGCACCGGCTTCTCGGTCACCTCGGCCTGCATCGCCGGCTACGTCGTCTTCCTGCTCGGCATCGTCGGCGCAGGCTGGGAGCAGACCGTCCAGGAACGCGTCGTGCTCACCCTCGTCGGCGGCATCCTGGCGATGCTGTCCTACGCGCTGTTCCCCGCCTGGGAGACGCCCCGCCTCCGCGACCGCCTCGCCGACTGGCTCACCGCCAACGGCCGCTACGCACTCGCCGTCCTCGACGGCCACGCCCGGCCCGCCGAACGCCGCCCCCGGCAGGTCCGCGAGGCCCTGCTGGACGCCCGCGCGGCCCGCGCCGCCTGGGAGGTGAGCGAGGCCCGCGCCGAGAAGGAGCCGGTCCGCCACCGCGGCCTCTCGCTGCACGCGGCCCGCACCGCCAGCGCCACGCTCGCCACGATGAGCCGGGTCACGATGATCCTGGAGGCCCACCTGCCCGACAAGGACGCCGAACCCTCGCCCGGCGCCGCCGTGTTCGCCACCGCCCTCCACCCCGCCCTGGACCGCGCCGCCCGGGCCGTCCGCGACGGCACCCCCCTGGACTGGAGCGGACCGCACGCCGTCTGGGAACGGTGGAACGCCGAGGGCGAGCACACGGGAGTCGCCGTCCGCGCCTCCGAACTCCTCCTGGACGCCCTCGACGACCTCGCCGAGGCGCTGCCCCCCGACCCCTGACCTTGCCGCCTCTTTACCCCGCGAACCACCCCCGCAGGAACCATTCCGCACCCCCAGTAGTCTAGATAATTGCCCGCAATTACCGTCATTGGTCGGCCAATGACGCTCTCTGCGGCGCAATGTCCTCCCGAGAGAGAGCAAACGAACTCCCCATGGCGTCCAGCACTTCGTCCGGTACGTACGACATAGGCATCGACCTCGGCACGGCCAACACCCTCGTCTACGCCCGCGGCAAAGGCGTGGTGCTGAACGAGCCGTCCGTGGTCGCCGTCAACGCCGCCGGCGACGTCGTCGCCGTCGGCTCGGAGGCCAAACGCACCATCGGCCGCACGCCCTCCGGGATCACCGCGATGCGCCCCCTCCGGGAAGGCGTCATCGCCGACTTCGACGCCGCCGAGCAAATGCTGCGGGCCCTGATGAAGAAGGCCCTGCCCAGCCGCCGCTTCTCCCGCCCCCGGGTCGTCATCTGCGTCCCCTCCGGCATCACCGGGGTCGAACGACGCGCCGTCATCGACTCCGCGCGGGGCGCCGGCGCCCGCGAAGTGCACCTGATCGAAGAGCCGATGGCCGCCGCGATCGGCGCGGGCCTCCCGGTGGCCGAACCGGTCGGCTGCATGGTCGTCGACATCGGCGGCGGCACCACCGAGGTCGCCGTCGTCTCCATGGGCGGCCTGGTCACCGCCCACTCCGTACGGGTCGCCGGGGACGCGATGGACGCCGCCATCTCCACGTACATCAAGAAGGAACACGGCCTGGCCATCGGCGAACGCACCGCGGAAGAAATCAAGATAGCCATCGGCTCCGCCGGCTGGACCCCCGAGGACACCACCGCCCTCACCGCGGCAACCGCCGCAACCGGAGCCGACGTCGACGCCGACTCCGAGGCCCTCCCGTCCCCCGAGCCGTCGCCCTCCCCCTACTCCTTCACCGTCCGCGGACGCGACCACCTCAGCGGCCTCCCCCGCCTCCAGGAGATCACCGCCGAAGAAATCCGCACCGCCCTCGCCGAACCGGTCGAGGCCATCGTCCGCGCCGTCCACCGCACCCTCGACGAATGCCCCCCGGAGCTCTCCGGCGACATCATCGAACGCGGCATCGCCCTCACCGGCGGCGGCGCGCTGCTCCGCGGCCTGGACCGCCGCCTCCGTCAGGAGATGGGCGTCCCCGTCACGGTCGCCGACGCCCCCCTGGACTGCGTCGTCAACGGCACCGCCAAATGCGTCGACGAATTCGCCACCCTGCACGGCCTCCTGACGGGCGCGAAGGAGCAGCCCCGCAGGGCGGTCCGACTGGGCCTGTAGCGGCGGCACCCGTAGGACCTCCCCTGCCTCGCGGCCCGTCCGCCCCGAGGCAGGGGACCGGGGCGGTCACGGCCGTCCGCCCGGCGGGGGACACCCACCCGCCACCGGGGCCCGGGGGAAGACGAACACCACCAGGGCCCGAGGGAAGACGAACACCACCGGGACGCGACCACCTCACCGCCGTGCGACGTACGCCTCCAGCCCGTCCAGGATCCGCTCCAGCCCGAACTCCCAAGCCTGATCCCGGGACGCGCCCGCCGCGGTGTCCGCCACCGCCGCCGCGACCGCCGGAAACCGCTCGGACCGCCCCACGAGCAGCTCGTTGAGCGCGGCGCTCATCGCCGCCTCCGGCTCCTTCGCCCGGGCGCTGCCCACGCCCATGGACACCGACACCTGCGCGATGGCCCGGATGTGCCCGCTCACCACCATCACGGCGTCCAGCTGCTCGCCGCCCGTCAGCCCGGTGTCCGCGAGCGCCGCCAGCGCCCGCTCCGTCCAGCCGAGTTCATGGGGGCCCATCACCCGCGGCCCGACGATGGCGCTCAACAGCCACGGGTGCCGGTCGAAGACCGCCGCGAGCTCCTCCGCCCACCCCCGCAACGCGCCACGCCAGTCGCCGGCCGTGGCGCCCGCCGGCTCCGGCGGCTCCCCCATCGCCATGTCGATCATCAGCGCGACCAGCTCCGACTTGCCGGGCACGTACCGGTACAGGGACATCTTCGTGAAGTCCAGCTCGGCCGCGACCCGCTGCATGGAGACCGCGCCCAGCCCACCGATGTCGGCCAGCCCGATGGCCGTCTGCGTGATCCGTTCCAGGCTCAGCGCCGGCTTGGGGCCGCGGCTCGGCCGCCCGCGCCCGCCCCACAGCAGCTCGACACTGCCCGCCTGATCCCCGAACACACTGATTTTCTCGTCTCCAGCCACCCCCGCATCCTAAAACTGCGTCCACCGGTATACATATCTGCGTCCACTGGATACAGTTACTCCATCACCACGCCGTACCGCACCACACCAGACCGACACAGGGGGAGCGTCCAATGGCGCACGATGCAAAGACGACGACGCCGGCCGCGCCGACGACCACCGCAACGACCGCCACGACCGGCGTGACCGCCACGACCGGCGTGACCGCCACGACCGGCGTGACCGGCGCGACTGCCGCGCCGCCCAGGCCCACCCGGCCCCGCACGGTCCTGATCTCCGGCGCCAGCATCGCCGGCCCGGCCCTCGCCTACTGGCTCGCGCGCTACGGCTTCCACCCCACCGTCGTCGAGGTGGCGCCGACCCTCCGCGGCGGCGGCTTCGCGGTCGACTTCCGCGGTGCGGCGCACCTGACGGTGCTCCAGCGGATGGACGTCCTCGGCAGGATCAGACAGCGCCGCACCGCCGGCAGCCCGATGGCCTTCATCGACGCCCGAGGGGAGCAAGTAGCCTCCATGCCCCCCGAGTTCGCAGGCGGCGACATCGAGATCCTCCGCTCGGAACTCTCCCGAGTCCTCTACAACCACACCCACCCCACCTCCCAAGCCCCTTCCTCCCCTCCCCCCTCCTCTTCCTCCCCTCCCTCCACCGAATACCTCTTCGGCGACTCCCTCACCTCCCTCACCGAATCCGCCGACGGAGTCCACGTCACCTTCGAGCGCGCCGCACCCCGCACCTTCGACCTGGTCATCGGCGCCGACGGCCTGCACTCCACCGTGCGCCGCCTCGCCTTCGGCCCCGAAGAGCAGTTCGTCAGCCACCTCGGCTACTACGTCGCCGGCTGGGACCTCCCGCCAACGGCCGCCCCGGACCTCGCGGCCCGCGCCGTCGGCTACAACGAGCCAGGCAGGTTGGCGACGGTCGGCCGCGTCCCCCGCCGGGCCGACGCCCCCAGCTACAGAGGCGAGACCTTCTGCGTCTTCGCGTCCGAGCGACTGGGCCACGACCGCCGTGACCCGCAGGCCCAGCGAAAGGCCCTCACCCAGGCGTACGAGGGCGCCGGCTGGCGCACCACGGAACTGATCGGGACTGTCTGGGACGCCGACGACCTCTACTTCGACTCCATCAGCCGCGTCGACGTACCGACATGGTCGACGGGCCGGATAGCCCTCCTCGGCGACGCCGCCTACGGCGCCACCGTCGGCGGCATGGGCACGGGCTCTGCGGTCGTCGGCGCCTACGTCCTCGCCGGTGAACTGGCCACCGCGGCCGGCGACCACCGCCAGGCCTTCGCCCGCTACGAAGAGAAACTGCGCCCGTACGTCACCCGCTGCCAGGAAGGCGGCCGCGCCGCCGGAGAATTCCTGGCCCCCCTCACCCAAGAGGCGATAACCGCCCGCAACGCCGCCCTCAACGACCCGGCCACCCTCACCGCCATGCTCCAAGAAGGCCACGAAATCTCGGCCGACATATCCCTCGACGACTACCCGTCCCTGATCGCCACCACCACCCCGGAACAGCCCCACCACTAACCGAACCGCTCCGGACGCCGGGAAGCTTCACCACGCGGCCCGTCCCCGCGCTCCGACCAGCAAAAAGACCCTCCCAAGGGGAGGGTCTGGTCTGGCGCCCCCGGCAGGACTCGAACCTGCGGCCAAGTGCTTAGAAGGCACCTGCTCTATCCACTGAGCTACGGGGGCCGGGTGGTGGGCGTGGATCACGAACCGCGGACCAGGATAGAGGTCCGGGTGGCTCGTCCCGGTTGCTTCACCTCCGTGGCACGTTGTGGAGGTTCGGTGAAGCGATCCCGATAATCGCAGGCAGGTACGAATCCTGCACGGCTTTTGCCGTCTCGCGCGGCGGGTGTTGTGCACTCGTTATGCCTGCGTCTGAAGTGTTAAGAAAATCCCATATGCCACCTATCGCGTTCCGTGGAGATTCTTGCGGCGCACACAAGGGGTTATACGCTTCAAAAACCTAACAAAATTGGGCATTCTGCACATGTGGCGACCTTGGACGTAGGACCCCGGCTGATCGACGCACTGTCCGTTCTGCGTGACCGTGTCGACGCCGCACGATTTCCCCTGCCGCTCGGGGGCGCCGCCCGCGCCCGGCTCAACCGGGCCGAGCTGCTCTCCCAGCTGGACGACTATGTGATGCCCCGCCTGCGCGCCCCTAAGGCACCCCTGCTCGCGGTCGTCGGAGGTTCCACGGGGGCGGGCAAGTCCACTCTCGTCAATTCGCTGGTGGGGCGGCGCGTCTCGGAGGCCGGGGTGCTGCGGCCCACGACGCGTACGCCGGTGCTGGTCTGCCACCCCGACGACCACCGCTGGTTCGCCGGACAGCGGGTGCTGCCGGGGCTCACCCGGGTGTGGGTGCCGGAGCAGGACGGCGGCGAGGGAGGCGAACGCAACGAGGGAGAGGAGAAAGGGCACGGCCGGGCGGCCGGTGAGCCGGAGGCGCCGACGGTGCGGATCGAGACGGACGCCGCGCTGCCCAGCGGGCTGGCGCTGCTGGACGCCCCGGACATCGACTCGCTGGTGGCCGGCAACCGCGAACTGGCCGCCGAGTTGATCTGCGCGGCCGACGTCTGGGTGCTGGTCACCACGGCGGCCCGGTACGCCGACGCGGTGCCCTGGCATCTGCTGCGCACCGCCAAGGAGTACGACGTCACGCTGGTCACCGTGCTGGACCGGGTGCCGCACCAGATCGCCGCCGAGATCTCCGCGCGGTACGCGGAGCTCCTGCTGCGGGCCGGGCTCGGACACGTTCCCCGGTTCACCATTCCCGAGCTGCCCGAGTCCGCGGGCGGGGGCCGCGGACTGCTGCCCGCGACGGCGGTCGCCGGTCTGCGGGAGTGGCTGGAACGGCACGCCCAGGACCCCGTCGCCCGTAGTGCCGCTGCGGACCGGACCGCTTCGGGGGTGATCGCCTCGCTGCGCAGCCGGCTGCCCGCGCTGGCCGGGGCCGCCGCCGCACAGCACGCCGCGGCGCTACGGCTGGCCGGCCGGGTCGAGGAGGCGTACGAGGCGGCCGCCGAGCGGGTACGGCGCGAGGTCGCGGCAGGTGAGGTGCTGGCCGGCGACGCCCGCGCCCACTGGCACGCGCACGGGCTCGGCGGTCGCGCCGACGAACTGCTGGACGCGCTGGCCCAAGGGCTCACCGCACTGCTGGTCTGCGCCGTCGAGGAGGCCGACGAGCGGGCCGCGGGCGCCTGGCGGCGGGACCCCGCGGCGGCCGAGGCGGCGCTGACCGCCATGGACGGGGCCGCGGGAGCCGCCGGGCGGATCGGCGTGATCGTCCGGCGATGGCGGCGCTGCCTGGAGGAACTGGCCGAGGAGGAGACCCGGGAGGCACGCGGCGGCCAGGCCGCTGAACGGGGCGACCCGGTCGACGCCGAGGAACCGGCGGCCTTGCTGGCGACCGCGCTGCTGGGCGGCCGCCGGGCCCGTACGGCGGGGGAGAACCTCGCCGACCTGCTGGGCGCACAGAGCGCGCTGCGGCTGTGTGACCAGGGCGCCCGACTGCTGACCACGTACCTGGCGCGCGCCCTCGACGGTGAACGGGAGCGCCGCCTGGCCCCCCTGGACCGTCTGACGGTGCCGCCCGACCAGCAGGCCGCACTGATCGCGGCGGTGTCCGTGGTGCAGCGCGAGCGGCACCGGACGCGCTCGGTGGCGGAGCGGGAGGCGGAGCGGGAACGCGGACGCCCGGTGGCGGACCGGTACGGGAGAGAGACGGTGACGCGGTGACGGAGTCCGGGGAGCGTCCGGCGGAGACCGGTGCCGGCCAGGACGGCGGTCCGGTGGCGTGGAGTGACGGGACGGGGGACGGCGGGGCGTGGGACGACGGGGTGATCGCTCGGCGGGCGAGGGAGCGGGAGTCGAGGCATGGCGGGCGGCCCGAGGGATCTGGCGCCGGGTCGGATGGTCCGCCGGCGTCCGAGGTGGACGGGGTTGCTGGGATGAATCAGGCAGATGGGGCTTGCGGTGTGGGTGAGGCGTCCCGTGGGCGGCGCCAGAGCGGGGGGCGGGGCACGGGAGCGGGTGCGGTTGCCGGGGAGGGGCCGGGCGGTGGGCGCGGGCACGCGGCCGGGGCCGGCGTCGGGGGCGGTGAGGAGGTCGGGGACTGCGGGCCCGGCTACAAGTGGGTGCCCGGCGGCGCGCGGCGGGCCGCCGAGCAGGGCCTGCGGCCCCGGCTGGAGGCGCTGCGGGAGCTGATCGCGCTGTCCCGGAGCCGGCTGGACGGGAAGGTGCTGGAGGAGGCCGGACGGGTGCTGGAGGCGGCCGACGAGCGTTACCGGCTGTCCGGCGAGCACACCGTCGTCGCCCTCGCGGGAGCCACCGGGAGCGGGAAGTCCTCGCTTTTCAACGCCTTGGCAGGGGCGCCGCGTTCGGAGGTAGCGGCGCGCCGGCCGACGACCGGCGAGCCGGTGGCCTGCGTCTGGTCGGGCGGCCGGCCGGGCGCGGAGGGGCTGCTGCGCCGGCTCGGCGTGCCGGTGCACCGCCGGTACACCCCTGCGCAGGGCAGTCCCGAACTGGCGGGGCTGGTCCTGCTCGACCTTCCCGACCACGACTCCTCGGCCACCGCCAACCGCGAACAGGTCGACCGGATGCTGCAGTTGGTGGACGCGGTGGTCTGGGTGGTGGACCCGGAGAAGTACGCGGACGCGGTGCTCCACGAGCGGTATCTGCGGCCGCTGGCGGGCTACGCCGAGGTCACCTTCGTGGTGCTCAACCAGGTGGACCGGCTGCCCGGCGACGCCGCCGACCAGGTGGTGGACGATCTGCGCCGGCTGCTGGACGAGGACGGGCTGGCGCTGGGCGAGCACGGGGAACCGGGCGCGGCGGTCCTGGCGCTCTCCGCCGCGACCGGCGAGGGCGTGGCGGAACTGCGGGAGGCGCTGGGCCAGTTCGTCGCGGAACGGGGCGCGGCGGACCGCAGGCTGACGGCGGATGTGGACACCGCGGCGGAACGACTGCGGACGGCGTACGTCGCGGAGAGCCGGGTGGGGCTGACCGAGGGGGCCCGGGAGGAGTTCGACGACCGGCTCGCCGAGGCGGTGGGGGCGGTGGCCACCGGGCGGGCGGCGGAACGGGACTGGCTGCGGTATGCGGAACGGGCGTGTGGTTCGCCGTGGTCGCGGCTGCGGGCCCGCCGGAAGGACCGGAGAACGCGACGGCGGGGCATGGCGGCGGCCGGCGGTGGCGGCAAGGGCGCGGGTGCGGTCCGGATCGGCGCACCGCGTACCGGGACGGGACCCACGGGGACGGGGCCCACGGGGATGGAACGCACCGGTGCGGGCGGGCTCGGTTCCGGGGGCGAGGAGGCCGGGCGGGTTGCCTCCGCGGCCGCTGGGGCCGGCGCCGCGCGGGGCGAGGACGGGCGGGCGGCGGCGCGGCCGGTGGTGGAGCAGGCGGTCCGGGCCGTGGCGGGCGAGGCCGCGCTGGGGCTGCCGGTGCCCTGGGCGCAGGCGGTACGGGAGGCCGCGGCGCGGGGGGCCGCGGGCTTGCCGGAGGCGCTGGACGCGGTGGCGGCCGAGGCCGAGGAGGAGTTGCGGCAGGGGCCGGACGTGAAGCCGCGGTGGTGGACGGTGGCGGCCTCGTTGCAGGGGATGCTGTTCGTGCTGCAAGTGGTCGGTGTGCTGTGGCTGTTGGGTGCCGGGACGGGTGTGGTGGCGGCGTCGGAGTGGCTGTCCGGGCTGCTGCCCGCGGTCGTGGGGTCGGTGGGCGGACCGTCACTGACCTGGCTGTGCGGGGTGGCGGCCCGTGGACCGGCCCGACGGTACGGGCAGGAGGCCGAGCGGCGGCTGCGGGGCGCGGCGGCCGGGTGCGGCCGGGCGCGGGTGCTGGAGCCGGTGGCCGCCGAACTGCTGCGGTACCGCGAGGTGCGGGAGCGGTACGCGGTGGCGTCGGGCGTATGAGGTGACCGGCGCCCTGCGGAGGGGCGGCAGGCGGGGCGCCGCCGCCGTCCCCGCCGGGTGACGGAGTTGTCCACAGGCCCCTTTGTCCACAGGCCGCCACGGCCCGTGCCGAATCCGTGCAGCATGGATTCGGCGCAGCGCACGCGGGACGTCACACCACGGAAGAAGAGAAGAAGAGACGCACTGAACGGCAGGCGCGTACGGCAGGCGCGTACGGAAGGCGCGTACGGAAGAGGCGTACTGAAGAGGCGTACTGAAGAGGCGTCATAGAGAGGGGACGGGGGGTCTTTCATGAACGACACGATGGTGACGCTGGTGGGGAACGTGGCCACGGCGGTGGAGTATCGGGAGACCGCGGCGGGGGTGCCGGTGGCGCGGTTCCGGATGGCGGCGACTTCGCGGCGGTGGGACAAGGCCCGGGAATGTTGGGCCGACGGGGAGACGAGTTTCTATACCGTCCGGTCCTGGCGGGCGCTGGCCGACAATGTCGCCGCGTCGGTGGCGGTTGGTGAACCGGTCGTCGTGCAGGGGCGGTTGAGGGTCCGAGAGGGCGAACAGCCGCCGGAGAAAGGGGGGCAGCGCTGGTTCGCGGCAGAGGTCGACGCCCTGGCGATCGGGCACGATCTCGCACGCGGGACGTCCGCATTCCGTCGGGTGGCAAGAGCGCGGAAAGCGGCGGACGGAACGCAACGGGACGTGGAGAGCGTCCCGTTGGAGAAAGTTGAATCGAGTACGACTGTGGTAATGGAAGGGCCGGTGAACCGCCGGACGGTTGCCCCGGTGGGGCGTGCGGGCCCGCCCGGCAATTCACCCCAGAAGGCATCTGTACCCTGAAAAGGTACGGAGATTTGTCGATAATGTCAGCCCAGGGTGCGTGTATTCGGTAACGATTGCGATTCGGATCGCTTATAGGACGCTATTACCGGGGACCCTGATGCGCCCGCTCCATAAGATCCGACGAGTACTCACGGGGGCTGACCAGGCTGACCAGTTCGGCCGCTGAGTTCTTGGGATCTTTCCGGTGAGGCGACCTCTCCAGCCGACCGCCTTGCCCAGAGGGGAAATCATGCTTTCGATGAAGGGGCGGGGCGCAGCCCGCCTTGCCGCCGCGGTCGTGGCCTCCGGCCTGATCGCGGCGGGCACGATAGCCACCGCGGGGACCGCCGTGGCGGACGACCCGGCCACGTCGCACGGGGGCGCCACCGCGACGCTCGGCGGCCTGAAGACCTTCGATCAGGCCGTGGTGCACGGAGACGGAGGGGACCAGCGCGTCGGCGCCGGCCTCTTCGAGATGTCGGTCGACAACGGCGGCACGCTGCAGACGTACTGCATCGACATCCACAACCCGACGCAGCAGCAGGCCCGTTACCAGGAAGTGCCCTGGAGCGCCTCGTCGCTGCACAACAACGCGGACGCCGGCAAGATCCGCTGGATCCTGCAGAACTCCTACCCGCAGGTGAACGACCTGGCGGCGCTCTCTGCCAAGGCCGGCGCCGGGCAGCTGTCCGAGAAGACCGCCGCGGCCGGCACCCAGGTCGCGATCTGGCGCTTCTCCGACCACGTCAAGGTGGACGCGGTCGACCCGGCCGCCGAGAAGCTCGCCGACTTCCTGGAGAAGAACGCGCAGAGCGTTTCCGAGCCCAAGGCGTCGCTGACCCTGGACCCGCCGGCGGTCTCGGGCAAGTCCGGCAGCAAGATCGGCCCGGTCACCGTGCACACCAACGCCGACAGCGTCACCATCTCCCCGGCGGCGGGCGTGCCCGCCGGCGTGAAGATCGTGGGCAAGGACGGCAAGCCGGTCACCAGCGCCGCCGACGGCACCCAGCTGTTCTTCGACGTCCCCAAGGGGACCGCCGACGGCAACACCTCGCTGACCGCGCAGGCCGCGACCAAGGTCCCGGTCGGCCGGGCCTTCACCGGCATCGGTGAGCACGCCAAGAGCCAGACCCAGATCCTGGCCGGCTCCAGCGAGTCCACGGTCTCCGCGGCCGCCACGGTCTCCTGGAAGAAGCAGGGCGCGATCCCCGCGATCACCGCCGAGAAGAACTGCTCCAAGGGCGGCGTGGACGTCACCGCGACCAACAAGGGCGACGAGGCGTTCCGCTTCCAGCTGTCCGGCAAGGACTACGAGGTCGCGCCGGGCACGGCCAAGACCGTGACCGTTCCGGTCGGCGAGGACCAGCCGTACCAGATCACGATCACCGGCGCGGGCGGCTTCAAGAAGACCTTCTCCGGCGTCCTGGACTGCAAGACCGCCGGTCAGCCCTCCTCGCACCCCAGCCCGGCCTCGGCCGGCGGCACCACGGGCGGCAGCACCACCGGCGGTCACGGCACCGACCTGGCCGAGACCGGTTCCAGCAGCGCCACCCCGGTGATCGCGGGCGTCGCGGTCGCCCTCGTCGTGGTCGGCGGTGGCGCGGTGTTCTTCCTGCGTAAGAAGAAGACCGGACAGTCCGCGTAAGCGAGACGGACGGTCGTCACCGTCGCAGTAGACCTCGTGACCATCGGTGAGCGAGCCGTCGGCGCACCGTGAACCGGTGGTCACCGGGCGCGTACCACGAAGGCCCCGGAGCGGAGTGTCCGCTCCGGGGCCTTTGTCGTCCATCCCTCGGCACCCGTTTCCGTCCGGGGATGGACGTACGGCAAGATGGGGTGTATCTGCCCTCGCGCGGCCACGCCGCACCACGGCCCACGCGGCGGAGCCACCCAGACCACCTGATAGATCCAAACTGCCGGACGGTTTCTCTTGGCTGAGTACATCTACACGATGCGCAAGGCGCGCAAGGCGCACGGCGACAAGGTCATCCTCGATGACGTGACGCAGTCCTTCCTGCCGGGCGCGAAGATCGGTGTCGTGGGGCCCAACGGCGCCGGTAAGTCCACGTTGCTGAAGATCATGGCCGGTCTTGAGCAGCCGTCGAACGGCGACGCCTTCCTCTCGCCTGGCTACACCGTCGGCATGCTCATGCAGGAGCCGCCGCTCGACGAGTCCAAGACGGTCCTGGAGAACGTCCAGGACGGCGCCCGCGAGACCATGGACAAGCTCAAGCGCTTCAACGAGGTCGCCGAGCTGATGGCGACCGACTACTCCGACGCGCTGATGGAGGAGATGGGCAAGCTCCAGGAGGACCTGGACCACGCGAACGCCTGGGACCTCGACACCCAGCTGGAGCAGGCCATGGACGCGCTGGGCTGCCCGCCCGGCGACTGGCCGGTCATCAACCTCTCCGGTGGTGAGCGCCGCCGCGTCGCGCTGTGCAAGCTGCTGCTGGAAGCCCCCGACCTGCTGCTCCTCGACGAGCCCACCAACCACCTCGACGCCGAGTCGGTGCAGTGGCTGGAGCAGCACCTGGCGAAGTACCCCGGCACCATCGTCGCCGTCACCCACGACCGGTACTTCCTCGACAACGTCGCCGGCTGGATCTGCGAGGTCGACCGCGGCCGCCTCCACGGCTACGAGGGCAACTACTCCAAGTACCTGGAGACCAAGCAGACCCGTCTGAAGGTCGAGGGTCAGAAGGACGCCAAGCGCGCCAAGCGCCTGAAGGAAGAGCTGGAGTGGGTCCGCTCCAACGCCAAGGGGCGGCAGGCCAAGTCCAAGGCCCGTCTGGCGCGTTACGAGGAGATGGCCGCCGAGGCCGACCGGATGCGGAAGCTGGACTTCGAGGAGATCCAGATCCCGCCGGGCCCGCGTCTGGGCAGCGTCGTCGTCGAGGTCGACAAGCTCAACAAGGCGTTCGGTGAGAAGGTCCTCATCGACGACCTCAGCTTCACCCTGCCGCGCAACGGCATCGTCGGCATCATCGGCCCGAACGGCGCCGGCAAGACCACGCTGTTCAAGATGATCCAGGGCCTGGAGACCCCGGACTCCGGCGACATCAAGGTCGGCGAGACCGTCAAGATCTCCTACGTCGACCAGAGCCGCGAGAACATCGACCCCAAGAAGACCCTGTGGGCCGTGGTCTCCGACGAGCTCGACTACATCAACGTCGGCCACGTCGAGATGCCCTCGCGGGCCTACGTCTCCGCGTTCGGCTTCAAGGGCCCGGACCAGCAGAAGCCGGCCGGGGTGCTCTCCGGCGGTGAGCGCAACCGCCTCAACCTGGCGCTCACCCTCAAGCAGGGCGGCAACCTGCTGCTCCTCGACGAGCCGACCAACGACCTCGACGTCGAGACGCTGTCCTCCCTGGAGAACGCGCTGCTGGAGTTCCCCGGCTGCGCCGTGGTCGTCTCCCACGACCGCTGGTTCCTGGACCGCGTCGCCACGCACATCCTGGCGTACGAGGGCAACTCCAAGTGGTTCTGGTTCGAGGGCAACTTCGAGTCGTACGAGAAGAACAAGATCGAGCGGCTCGGCGCCGACGCGGCTCGTCCGCACCGTGCGACGTACAAGAAGCTGACTCGGGGCTGACCGCCGTGCGACACCTCTACTCCTGCCCCCTGCGCTGGTCGGACATGGACGCGTTCGGCCACGTCAACAACGCGGTGTTCGTCCGCTACCTCGAAGAGGCGCGGATCGACTTCATGCGCCGGCTGGCGCCGGGGGACGGCAGTCCGTCGTTCACGGGCGGTTCGGTCGTCGCCCGGCACGAGATCGACTACCTGCGGCAGCTGGTGCACCGGCCCGAGCCGGTGACCGTCGAACTGTGGGTGCAGAAGATCAGTGCCGCGTCGATGACGGTGGGGTACGAGGTCAAGGACGAGGACACGGTCTACCTGCGGGCCGCGACCGTGGTCGTGCCGTTCGACTTCGCCGCGGGGCGGCCGCGCCGCCTCACGGCGGAGGAGAAGGCGATCCTCAAGGAGTACCTGGACGACGCCGCGCATCAGGAAGGGGCCGTCGCCCTATGACGGTGCTGCGGTTGGCCGACGCCGGGGAGGCGGCGGATCTCGCCGCCTTCCTCGCCCGGCTGATCCACTACGACCGCGGTGCGGCGGTGCGGCTCCAGGCCGGGAGCGGTGTGCTGGCCGTCTTCGGCCGCCCGCCGTCCTTCGAGGTGCTGGCGATCCGTACGGCGCGGCTGGCGGCCGACGGCGATGCCCATGGTCCCGGCCTGGACGCGACCGTTTCCGCCGGGGAACTCCTCGAAGGCATTTCGGAGGCGGCGGGCAGCGTCACCGTGCCCGCCCCGGTCACCGGCCCGCCGTGGGCCGGGGTGCTGCCGCCGCGGGGCGGCTGGACGCGGGTGCCCGGGCTGCCGTCCCCGGAGGCGCTGCTGCGCGCGGTGTCCGCCGCGGTCGCCGAATTCCGCGCCCGGGACGAGGCGCTGCCGCCGCAGCGGCGCAACCGGGACGAGCGGGACCGGATCGGACGGGAGATCTGGTCGCGGACGCTGGGCGATACGGAGCTGCCGTTGCGGGCGGTGCATGCCGCGCAGGCGCTCGGGTTCCTGCGCGGGGCGCGGGCCGGGGCGATGGCGGCCTCCGGGAGCGCGGGTGCGCCCTCCCGGGCGGGCGTCGCCTCCCGGGCGGGCGGCGCGGTGTCCGGTACGGCCGGCACCGCCGGTGCGGCGGGTGCGGAGACTTCGGTGCGGGCGCCGGCACCGGCGCTGTTGGCTGCCGGGGGGTGGCTGCGGCTGAGCACGCCGTACGGGTCGATTGCCGTGCGGGCGGGTGGGCCGGCGGGGTTGGCCGGGCTGTCGGGGCTCACGGTTACGCCCGTTTGACGGGTTCCTGGCGGGCCCGGGTTTTCGAGGGCTGCTCAGGGGGTGGTGGCTGGGGCCCCGTCTGCCTGGGGGCCTCGCCTGGCGGGCTCGTTGTCGTTCTGCGGGTTCGTCCTCAAACGCCGGACAGGTGGAGACCTCAGGTGCCGGACCGGCCGGCGGTCCGTTCTCAGGCGTCGGTCGGGCCGGAGGTCTGTTCTCGAACGCCGGGTGGGCCGGAGGCGGGTGGGGGCGGTGGGGCGTCCGGCCAGATGCCGATGTGGTCGGGTTCCCGTTGGAGGAGGACGCGGTCCCGCATGCCCAGGGGCGTGGTGTAGTCGGCGGGGAGTTGGAGGCGGCCGGCGCGGTCGAGGGTGGCGTACTCGCGGGCCACGACGGATTCCTGGCCGGTCGTGGCGTCGACTTCCGTGCGGCGGAGGACTTCTGAGGAGGTGCGGCCGTCGCGGATGGCGACCGTGCGGCGGACTTCGTCGGCCACCTTCTGGTCGTGGGTGACGATCACGATCGTGGTGCCCAGCTCCTCGTTGGCGGTGCGGAACGCGGCGAAGACCTGCTCGGCGGTGTGCGAGTCCAGTTCGCCGGTCGGCTCGTCGGCGAGCAGGACGGCCGGGGTGTTGGCCAACGCCACGGCGATGGCGGTGCGTTGGGCCTCGCCGCCGGAGAGCTGGTGGGGGCGCCGGTCGCGGCAGTGGGTGAGGGAGAGCAGGGACAGCAGTTCCTGGGCCGCCTTGGTGCGTTCGGCGCGGCGGCGGCCGCCGCGCAGCTGCATGGGCAGGGCGACGTTCTGCAGGGCGGTGAGGTAGGGGAGCAGGTTGCGGGTGGTCTGTTGCCAGACGAAGCCGACGACGTTGCGGCGGTAGTCCAGGCGGGTGCGGGCGTCCATCGTGAGGAGGTCGCGGCCGGCGACGCGGGCCGCGCCGGCGGTCGGGATGTCGAGCCCGGCCAGGATGTTCATCAAGGTGGACTTGCCGCTTCCGGACGCGCCCACCAGAGCCAGCAACTCGCCCTCGGTGACGAGGAGATCGAGTCCCTGGAGGGCCTGCACCTCCACGCCGTCGGTGGTGAAGACGCGGACCAGGCGGTCGCAGGCGATCAGCGCGTCGTGCCCGTAGGCGGGGCGGGCGCGGCGGGCGGCGGCGCGGCGCTCCAGGTCGGTGAGGGAGGGCGGCGGGGGCGGTGACGGCGGTGGTGACGGCGGCGGGGTGTCGTCGGGGTGGGTCGTCATGGGGGTGGCTCCGGTGGTCGTGGGGTCGCCCGTTGCCGTAATGGCTGAACGGTTGTGGCAGCTGCGGCAGTTGGGGTGGGTGGGGGATGGCGGGCGTCGTGGCCTGTCGGTGTCAGTTCGGGGCTTCCTTTCGTGTCGGGGCTTCCTTTCGTCGTTCGGTGTGCTGCGTTCGGCGTTGGCCGATGAGGGACTGGAGGAGGGCCGTGGCGAGGGAGAGGAGGAGGACGGCGGTGGCGGGGAGGAGGAGGGACGCGGGGTCGGGGTGGAGGGGGACGGGCGCGGTTCCCGTGGGGCCGGAGGTGGTGGGGAGGGCGAGCGGGGTGAGGTCGGTGCCGGGGCCGAGCAGGCGGAGGGTGGCGGCGCCGGTGAGGGTGCCGCCGAGGGCGGCGAGCAGGGCCTGGGGCAGGGCTTCGAGGACGAGGAGGCGGCGGCCCTGGGCCGCCGGCAGGCCGATGGCGCGGAGGCCGGTGAGGAGCCGGGCGCGTTCCGGGGCGGTCTGGAGGAGGGAGAGGAGCAGGGCCAGCAGGGCGAAGCCGGCACCGGCGGCGACCGCGGCGGTGTAGAGGCGTTCGGCGCCTTGCTGGAGGGGGGAGTCGGCGTACTGCGCGCGGGTGGTGGAGCGCAGGGCGAGGCGGGTGGGGAGGGCGGCGGGGGTGTGGGTCCGGATGGTGCCGCGGAGCGCGGTGGGGTCGAGAGAGCGGCCGGCCAGGAGGACGACGGAGGGGCCGGTGGCGGGGTCGGCGTAGGTGTCGGGGTGGAGCCGGGCCACGCCGCGGGCGTCGACCACGACGAAGTCGCCGCCGGGCTGGGCGGGGGTGTCGCGGCGTACCAGGGCGGGGCGGACGACGAGCTGGCCGAACTCCGGTTGCAGCACCATCGGTGCGTCCCCGAAACGGGTGCGGACCCCGGCGGAGACCAGGGCGGGCAGGGGGTGGTCGCCGCCGGGGTCGGCCAGCTCGGTGGCGTCGAAGGCGCCCAGGCCGGTGGCGCGGGCGAGCCGGGCGTAGGCGTCGGCGTCGGCGATGACGAGGTAGAGGGGCGGGCCGTTGTCGTCGGCGGGCTGGGTGCTCAGGCGCAGCGGGACCGCGTCCTGGACGCCGGGGACGGCGGTGAGGGACGACAGCAGGGCCCGGGGGAGCGGTTTGTCGGCGGTGAGGCGGGCGTCCGCGCCGACCGCGGCCAGCGCGGCCCGGTCGCGTGCGTCGGCGACCCCGGCGAGCACCGAGCCGCCGAACGATGCGGTGGTCAGCGCCACGAGGAGGGCGAGCAGCGGCAGTCCGGCGGCCGGGGCGCGGCCGGCCCGGGCCAGGGCCAGGAAGCCGGACAGTCCCCGGGTGCGGGCGGCGGGCCGGGCCGCGAGCCGCAGCGGCAGCGGGTACAGCCGCATCAGGAGCAGCGCGGCGATCACCGCGACCAGTACGGGGGCCGCGCTGACCAGGACGTCCACGCCCCCGGAGCCGGTACCGCGGCGGCGCAGGGCCAGCACCGCGGCCACCGCCAGGACCAGCACGGTGAGTTCGACGACCGTGCGGCGCCGGGAGGGGCGGCCGCCCACCAGGTCCGCGCGGACGTCGGGGCGCGTCCTTCGGTGTGCGGCGGCGGCCCGCAGGGGCAGCGCGAGGGTGCCGAGCAGTCCGACCGCGGCCGCGGCGAGCAGCGGGGTCAGCAGCCGTTCGCCGGGGACGAGGACGACGGCCAGGGCGTAGCCGGCGCCGGCCGCGGGCAGCGCCACCGTCGCGGTCTCCGCCGCCAACCGCCCGACCAGCCCGGGCAGTGACGCGCCCCGGGCCCGCAGCAGCGCCAGTTCCCGGTGGCGGCGGGCGGCCGCCAGCCCCCCGGTCATGAGGACGACGACGCCGGCGACGGTGCCGATGCCGCACGCCGCCACCGCGACGACTGGTGCGACCGCGTCCCGGGTCCGCGCGAAGCCGTCCAGCAGGCCGTCCACCGCGCTGTCCGCCAGCCCGCCGGGGCCCACCACCCCGCGCAGCCGCGCCAGGCCCGGGCCGCGCTGGAGGGACCGCACCCGGTCCTGGAGCAGCGGGGCGTCCCCGGCGGTCAGCGCGCCGGTGTCCAGCGGGTAGCGCCAGAACCGCTCCGGCTGCCCCTTGGTGGACAGCAGCGCCGGCCCGTCCTCGGGGGCGAGCAGCAGTCCGGCCTGCCACAGTTTCTGCGGCGGGGTGCCCTCGGCTACCAGGGCGGGGGTCGTCACCAACGGGTCCACCGCCCAGTACGGGCCCTCCGGGGCGTGCGGGGTGAGCAGCCCGGAGATCCGCAGGGCCAGCCCGCCGACATGGAGCGGGCTGCCGGGGCGCAGGTGGAGGGCGCGGGCGGTGGCGACGGTGATCGCGGCTTCCCGGGTGGGCGACCCGGGCGCGGCGGGGCGCGGGAGGCGGCCCTGGGCGACGGCGGTGTGCCGGGCCAGGCCGGAGACCGCGTACAGCGAGAAACGGGGATCGACGCCGTCGGGGCGGGCCAGCCCGGGGTCGTGGGAGGGCAGTGGGGCGGTGGTGCGCACGCCGTGCGCGGCGTCGGCGGGGGAGATCCGCAGCGGGGCGGTGAACTGGCTCCGCAGCGCCGCGTCCTGGCGGTCCAGTACGGCGGGGGTGTGGCTGTGCGGGGTGGTGTCGGTGCGGCCCGCGGTGATCTGCACCGTCCGCTGGTCGGGCGGGACGTCGCTCAGCGCGGCCCGGACGCCGCGGGTCTCGTAGGCGTCCACCCCGCGCGGGAACGCCGCCGCGAGGAACGCGGTGATCAGCATCAGCGCGCCCAGGGCCAGCGCGGCCGTCGGGGCCTCCCCCGCCCGGACGATGTGCAGCGCGGCGGGGAGAGCGGCGCGCAGCCGGACCAGCGGGCCGCCGGAGAGCGTGGTTCCCTTCGGCATCGTCATCCCACCTTGGTCGGCTCGGTCATCTCAGCGCTCCCCTTGGGCGCGCAGGGCCCGTACCGGGTCGCCGCGGCGCAGCCCGACGGCCGCCACGACCAGCAGCGGGACCGCCGCCACCGCCGCGAGCAGCCCGCCGACCTGGCCGGTCGGCAGCTCCACCAGCACCGGCGGCACCGGGCGGCCCGCCTCCTGCGTCAGGACCACCAGCGGGACGACCGCCCGGGTCAGCACCGCCCCCAGGGCCGTGCCGACGGCCAGCGCCAGCGCGATCAGGACGCCCTGTTCGGCGGCGATCATCCGGGCCAGCTGGGGGCGGGGCGCGCCGAGGGCCCGCAGTACGGCGAACTCCCGGGCCCGTCCGCGGACCGAACCGGCCGCGCCGACCGCGAAACCGGTCGCCGCCAGGGCCACCGCGACCGCCGCGGCGGCGGCCAGCGCGGTCTGCGGGCCGCGGCCCAACGGGTCGTCGTGCAGCTCCCGGGCGATCTCGTCGCGGACCAGCACCTGGCCGGGGTCGAGGTCGGGGCGGGCCCGCAGCGCGGATGCCACCGCCGCGGTGGTGCCGGGTCGGGTGCGCAGCCACCACTCGGCGGCTTCCAGCGGGGTGGCGCCGAGGTCGGACAGGGCCTCGTTGACCGCGCCGAAGTCGACCAGCAGCCCGCCGGAGCCGGTCGGTTCGTCCGCCGGGCCGGGCAGCGCGCGGACCGCCTTCGCGATCCTGGCCTTCAGCGCCTGCCCGTTGACGGTGAGGTCGACGACCGCGCCGATCCGGGAGCCGCTGGCTCGCAGGAACGCGTCGGTGGCGACGGCCGCCAGCGGTGGGCGGGCGGGGTGTGCGGCGGTGATCCGCACGGTGGTGACCGCGGCGGTCCACTCGTCCTGCCGGGCGCCGGTGTCGTAGGTCTGCGTCAGCAGCCCGCCGCCGGGGATCGCGGTCGGGAACGCCCGGGGGCCGCCGGGGCGGCCGGTGGAACTGCTCTGGTCGGCGATCCGCCCGGTCCAGGCCGCGCCGCGCGGGGCGGTGAGGCGGTGGGCGGCGCCGTCGCCGGTGACCGCCCGCGCGGCGTCCAGGGTCAGCCGTTGGCGGTGCGGGACCGGCGGCTGGTCCAGGTCGAGGACGAGGCCGGACAGCCGCAGCGGACCGGCCGGCCGGCCGACCGGGGCGCCGGCCGCGGCGGCGAGGTCGACGGTGCCGGTGTGCGGCCGGCCGTCGGCCGGGAACTCGTCGAGCGGCAGGCTGTGCGGGCTGCCGTGGGCGTCGGTGACGACGACGGAGACGGTCGCGGGCACCGGGCCGGTGTCGGGCCGGGCGGGGCCGAGGGCGCCGCCGTCGGCCGGGCGGTCGGTGGGCGTCGGCAGGGTCCGGAGCGACGCCAGGGTCGCGGTGAACGTCAACCGCACGGTGTCCGGCGGGAGTTCGATGCCGGCGGGGGCGCCGGCCGGGGGTGCCGCCGCCCGCAGCATCGCGTCGGTGGCGCGGGCGCCCGCCGGACCGTCGGCGGCGCCGCCCGCCAGGTCGCCGCGGAGCAGCAGGGAACCCGCCGCCCGCCGGGTGTCCAGGGCCAGCAGGGACGCGGCGTGGCCGTCCGGCAGGTTCAGGGCGGCGTGCCCGACGGGCACCGCCGCGGCCACCCCGGGGACGGCCGCGTAACCGCCGCCCTGCCCCAACTGCGGTGTCCGGCCGCTCAGTACGCGCACCGCGGCGGCCGCGCGGAAGTCCGCCTGGTCGTCCTGCGAGCGGTCCCACGAGGCGCGCTGACCGATCGCCAGCATGCCCAGCGCGGTGGCCAGCACCAGCAGCAGCACCGGGTCGGTGACGCGGTGGGCGACCCCGCCGCCCGAACGCGGCGGAGAGCCCGCCGAGGAGCGGCGGCTGATCTGCCAGCCGGCCAGCGCCACGGCCAGTCCCCGGCCGCGGGCCGCGGCCCGTTCGGCGAGCCGGGCGGTGGGCGGCAGCAGCCGCAGCGTCAGTACCGTGCCGGCGAGCAGCGCCAGCGCCGGGGCGGCCACCAGCACCGGGTCGATGCCCAACCGGCCGGCGCCGTCCTGGGTGAGCACCCCGCCGCCGTCACCGCCGGTCCGCCGCCACAGCTGCCAGTACGCCACCCCGGCGACCACCAGGAGCGCCAGGTCGGCGCCGGCCCGGACCGCGCCGGGCAGTGCCCGCCCCCGTCCTGACGGGCCGTCCGCTCCGGACCGCAGCACAGCGGGCGCGGCGACCGTGACGGCGCAGCCCAGCGCCACCACCGCGCCGGTCAGCCAGGTGCCGCCGGTGAGGGCGGCGTCCGGCGGCGGTCCGGTCCGGCCCGCCGCGCCGCCGCTCGCCAGCAGCCGCAGCAGCGGCCCGGCCGGCAGGGGGGCGAGGACCGCGGCCGGCAGCGCCAGCAGCAGCAGCGCCTCGGCGAGGGCCAGGCCGGCGAGCCGCCGGCGGGAGGCGCCGCGGGCCCGCAGCACGGTCCGTTCGCCGGTCCGCTCGGCGCTCAGCATCCGGGCGACCAGCAGCAGTGCGTACCCGGCCAGCAGCAGGAGCTGGAGCGCGACGATCAGCACGGTGGACCGGTTGACCAGCAGCGACCGCTGCAACTTCGCCGTGACGTCGGGGAGTTCGGTGGTGGCGGTGACCTGGCCGTGGAACGCCGGGTCGGCCATCAGCGCCCGCGCCGCCGGGCGGGCGGCGGCGGCCAGCGCGGGCAGCCGGTCCGCGGTCAGGGTGCGGAAGTCGGCGGTGGCCAGCCAGGCCACCGAGTCCTGCACCAGCGGCCCGCCGGCCCGGAACGCCCCCGGCCCGGCCAGCAGCGGCCCGTAGGTGGTGAAGCCGACGGTGCGCACCCCGCGTCCGCCGAGTTCGTCGAGCTTCCAGTACGGGTCGGTGCGGTCCTTGGGGCGGTAGACGCCGGTGACCTCGATGGCGAGGCGGGCAGCGCCGGGCAGCCGGTTGTCGAGGGTGAGCCGCCGGCCGGGGCGGAGGCCGAGCCGGGCGGCGGCGGCCTCGGGCAGCGCCACCGGGAGCCGGCCGTGCGCGGCCTCTCCGGGCCAGTGGCCGGCGGTGAGGGTGATCCGGCTGCGGTCGAGGACCGCGAGGTGGGTGAGGTCGGGCTCCGCGTCGCCCGTCGCGCCCGTCGTCCGCCCGGCCCCGGCCCCGGCCGGCGGCCGGAAGGCGCGCGGCAGCGCGTACGGCCCGGAGCGGGTCAGCGTGCGGACGGTGAACGGGAGGCCGTCGAAGGCCCGCCGGGCGCCCCGTTCCACCGCCTGGTCGGCGGACTGCCGTCCGGAGGAAGGGAGTTGGGCCTTGATCTGGAGGGCGGCGCCGGCCGCGGCCGAGGTGTCCGCCGTCCGTACGGAGTGGGGATCTTGCGGACCGGACCGCAGGGCCTGCCGCAGTCCGGCGTCGCCGACCGCGTCGGAGAAGGCGGCGAGGGTGGCCAGGACGGTGGCGGTCAGCAGCACCGTGAGCAGGGCGGCGGCCAGCAGTACGCGGTGCGCGCGCACCCGCAGCACGATGAAGCCGGACACGGATCCCCCCGGTGCGGCTCAGGCCCCGGCCGGGGTGCGCCGGTGGCTCTCAGCACCCGAAAACGTGGCATATCCGAAAGGGTGATCGGATGCCGTGGATGTTTTCAGAGGGCGGCGGCGCCGGGTGAGGGGTTGCGGGGGGTCTTGACCGGATCGTGACGGGGAAGCGCGGCTTCCGGTCGGTGTGACCGTTCTCTCAGCCCGCGGTGTTGACCATGGACGCGGCCGCGTACGTGAGGTAGTCCCACAGCTGCGCCCGGTGTTCCTCGGCGAGCCCGACGGAGTCCACGGCGTCCCGCATGTGCCGCAGCCAGGCGTCGTGCGCGGCCCGGTCGACGGTGAACGGGGCGTGCCGCATCCGCAGCCGGGGGTGGCCGCGGTTCTCGCTGTAGGTGCGGGGGCCGCCCCAGTACTGCATGAGGAAGAGGACGAGGCGCTCCTCGGCCGGTCCCAGGTCCTCTTCGGGGTACATCGGCCGCAGCAGCGGGTCCTCGGCGACCCCCTCGTAGAAGCGGCGCACCAGACGGCGGAAGGTGTCCTCGCCACCGACCTGCTCGTAGAAGGTCTGCTCCTGAAGCGTGCCGTGCGGAATGTTGTTCACCGGTCCATGGTGGCAGACGTCCCGACCGAGGACTCCGGACTTAGGACGATCGCCGCCGGGCACGACTCCGGGGCGCGATCGGTCGATCACGCCCCGGAGTTGAGGTGTTCGCGCGTGCCGCCGCGGTCAGCCGCGGCGGACGGTCAGCGTCGTCCAGGCGCCGACGTGCACCCGGTCGCCCTCGTGCAGCGGCACCGGGACGTACGGCTGGATCGGCTCCTCGGCGAGGTTGACCGTGGTGCCGTTGGTGGAGTTCTGGTCCACCACGGCCCAGCTGCCGTCCTGCTGCTGGACGAGCAGCGCGTGCTGGTGCGAGACGCCCGGGTCCTCCGGGGTCCGGCCCAGGTCGACGTCCGGGGACTCTCCGGTGCTGTTGCGGCGCCGGCCCACCGAGATCTGGCCGTTGGCGAGCGGCAGCACCTGCTCGGGGGAGTACGAGGGCAGGTTGAGCCCCGCCGCCTCCGGGCCGCTGCGGCCCATCATCGCCATGAAGTACTCGCGGTCCGGTGCGATGGCCACCACCCAGCCGTCGCCGACCACCGGCGGCGGACCCTGCGGCGGCGCGGCCGGAGCCTGGCCGGGCCCACCGGGCCACTGGCCGTCGGGTCCCGGCTGCGGCCGCTCGAAGCCATGCTGCGGCTGCTCGTACGGGGCCGGCTGCTCGAAGCCCTGCTGCTGCGGCGGGAACGGGGCCGGCGGCTGCTGCTCGAACGGGGCCTGCGGGCCGGGTCCGGGCTGCGGCGGTGCCATCGGCGGGGCGGGGTTCCCCGGGTGCTGCTGGTGCGGCGGGCTCAGCGGCCAGTCGTCACCGCCCTGTTGCGGGGGCGGCGGCGGGCCGGGCTGGCCGGCCGGACCGGGGCCGGGCATGCCGGGAGGCGGGCCGGGCTGACCCGGGAAGCCGCCGGGGCCGGGCATACCGGGCGGCGGGCCCGGCTGCTGCGGCTGCTGCTCGAACGGGGCCGGCTGCTCGTACGGGGCGGGCTGCTCGAACGGTGCCTGCGGCGGCGGGAAGCCGTAACCGCCCTGGCCGCCCTGCGGCGGTTGGCCGCCGGGCATCGGGGCGCCGGGACCGCCCGGACCGCCGGGGCCGGGAGCCGGGGGCGGGAAGCCGTAGCCGCCCTGCGGCGGTTGGCCGCCGGGCATCGGGGCACCGGGCGGCGGCGCGAACGACGCCGGCGAGTTGGTCAGGAAGTTGTAATGGCACTCGGAGCAGAACGGCGCCATGCCCTCACGCGGCGTACGGCACTGCGGGCAGAACTCCGTGGACTGCTCGGGGCCGGGCACGGGGGCCGGGGCGCCGTGCGGCGGGGTGCCGGGACCGCCCGGGCCGGGGGCCGGGGGCGGGAAGCCGTAGCCGCCCTGCGGCGGTTGGCCGCCGGGGCCGGGCATACCGGGCGGCGGGCCCGGCTGCTGCGGCTGCTGCTCGAACGGGGCCGGCTGCTCGAACGGGGCCTGCGGCGGCGGGAAGCCGTAGCCGCCCTGGGGGGCGGGGCCGGGTGCGGGCGCGCCGGGGCCGCCCATGCCGGGCGGCGGTCCGGGCTGGCCCATCGAGCCGGGGCCGGGCTGGCCGGGCGGCGGCGGGCCGGGCTGACCCGGCGGCGGGCCGGCGTGGCCGGTCGGCTCGGCGGGCGGCGCCGTGTTCAGGAATCCAGCGGGCAGAGAGGGTGGCGGGGGGACGGCGCCCGCCATGCGCTGGCCGCACACCTCGCACCAGTCTTCGGCCACCGACTGGTGGCCGCTCGGGCAGGTCGGCATGTCGGTTCTTCCCCCTCCGTACCGTTTCTTCCGGGTGGTACCGGTCAGAGCTGATCGTGCTCGTTCATTGCTGTTTCTTCGGACGGAGAGCGGGGGCCGGGAGCCGTCCGGGAGCTCTCCCGTTCGGCCTCGGCCGCCTTCGCCGCCTGTCGCACAGTACCGGTCGCGGGATCGACGTCGCCCACCACCTTCGCAAGGAGTTTCGCAGTGTCCCCGTTCCCCGGGGCCCCGGCCAGCGACGTCGCACGGCGCAGCTCCGCCACGGCACGGCCGGCATCTCCCCACTTGGCCGCATCCAGTCCCCGCTGGATGACTTGCGCCAGTTCGGACCGTCCCGTGTGGTGTGCGACCTGTGCGTCGATTCGTAACGCCGCGACCGGATCGTCCGTCCATGCGGCCCGGACCAGGGCCTGCGCCACGACGCGGGGCGCGGCGCCGTCCGGTGCGGGCAGCAGCACCGTGATCCGGGCGGCGAGCATCTCCCGGCCGAGTCCGGGGTCCGGGACGCGGAGGAGGAGGTGGTAGTCGCGGGACTCGTCGCCCCAGGGGCCGGTCGGGTAGTCGCCCGAGCGCGGCCCCGACGCTCTTCGCCGGTCGGTCAGGTCTTCGGCGGTGGGCGCCACTTGCCGCAGGAAACCGACCTCGGCGCCCAGCGGGGTCCGCACCCGCAGCACCACCCCGGCGTCCGGGCCGAGGGCCCCGGCGGCCCCGGGCGCGCCCTCGGCCGCCGCCGGGACCGCCGGGTCCGGCCGCGGCCCGGGCACCGGCCGTCCGCCGGTCGAGCCGCCCCCGGTCGCGGTGACCGCGACCACGGCGTGCAGGGTCCGCCCGCCCTGGGGGAGGAAGGGGTTGTGGTGCACCTCGACGGTGAAGCGCGGCACCCGCGACTTGGCGAAGTTGGCCATGGGTTACGTCCGCTCCTTGCGGCCGCCGCCGGCCGGCCGGTCCACCGGCGGGCGGACGGCCCGGTGGGTGGGGGCCGGGTCCGGCGCGTGCGGTTCCGAGGTGCTCAGGCCGCTCCTGCCCCTTCCGCGGGCGCCGGGAACGGCACCACCGCGACCGTTACGTTGTCGTGCCCCCCGCCGTCCAGGGCGTGGTCGACCAGCACCCGCGCCGCGTTCAGCGGCCGGCGCGGCGCGTCCAGGGGCAGCACGGCGGCCAGCGCCTGGGCCGACTCGGCGTAGTTCCACAGCCCGTCCGTGCACACCACCACGGTCCCCGGCCCGTCCGGCCGGAACGCCGCGATGTGCGGCTCGACCTCGTACGCGTCCGCGCCCAGCCAGCCGGTGATGGCGTGCGCCCGCTCGTCGGCGTTGGCCTCGGCCTCCGTCATCAGGTTGTTGGCGACCATCTGGGCGGCCCAGGAGTCGTCCTCGGTGAGCCGGACCGGCGGCGCGGTGCGGTCGTCGGGGATCCAGTACGCCCGGCTGTCGCCGACCCAGCCGATGGTCAGCAGGCCGCCGCCGACCACCGCGCCGACGAAGGTGCAGGCCGGGGCGTTCTGCTGGCGGTACTCGTCGTGCGCTATCGACGGGTCGGCGGCCAGCGCGTCGACCGCCCCCGAGGCCGCCATCACCGCGTCGTGCACGGCCTGCTGAGGGTGCGTACCGCGCGGCAGCGCCATCCGCAGCGCCACGGCGGCCCGCTCGGCGGCGGCCTTGGACGCGTCGTCCGGCCGGGTCGCCGAGGAGACCCCGTCGCAGACCACCGCGATCACCGCGGGCGAGCCGTCCGGCAGCGCGGTGTCGGCGAGCGCGAAGAAGTCCTCGTTGCGGTGGTGCCGGTGGCCGCGGTCACTGACCGCCGCGCCGCCCGCCAGCTCCTGCTCCAGGTGGTCGCGGGCCGGCCGGGCCGGGGCCTTCGGCGCGGTTCCGGTTCCCGCCGCCGCGGGCCCGGCGCCGGGCCCGGCAACCGGGCCGTCGGCCACTCCGCTTGACGCCCCCTCGGCGGCTTCGGGCCCCGACGCGACGGCCGCCCCGACCTCCGCCCCGGTCTCCGCCGCGCGCTCCGCTTCGGCCCCGGCACCGACCTTGTCCGGGACCGCCGCCGCAACGTCCGCTTCGGCTCGCGCCCCGGCTCCGGCGGCGGCGTCGGCCACCGCCTCGTAGCCGACCACCCGCGGGTCGGCCGGCCGCCCGGCGGCAGCGGTCGGCGCCGCCGCGGCATCCCCGTGCTCCGCGTACGGGAGGCGGGTCGTGGGGTCGGGCGGCGGCGGACCCGCCTGCGCCACCGGCCCCGCCGCCTGCGCCGCGGTCGGCGGTGCCCCGTCTCCCGCGGGCACGTCGTACCCGCCCGACGCCAGGGGATCGGCGCCGCACCGCCCGCAGTAGTTGTCCCCCGCGTCGAGCGGCTCGCCGCAGCTCCGGCACCGGGACGGCCCAGTCACACCCATGTCACACCCATGTCCTGGGGCGGAAGCGGTTGGCCCGTTCCACCAGTTCGATCCTTTCCTCGCCACGCTGCGCGAGCCGCGCCAGCAGGCGGTACGAACGCTCCAGCCCGAACCGCAGACCGCGTTCGTCCAACGGACTGCCGAGCAGTGCCGGCCGCTGGCGTGCAGCCGCCGGCCCGGCCGTGCCGTCCGATCCCCCGTCATCCGGGGTGCCGGCCGCGGGCCCGTCGCCGTGGCTCCCGGAGAGTACCCAGTCCAGGGCACTGCCCAGTACTTCGGTGGCGAGGAGTTCCCGGCGCCGGTCGTCCAGACCGAAGTCGGCCAGCGCCTCGACCTGTTGGGCGGCGGCCCGCAGGTCCGGCAGCAGCGGCTCCCGGGGCGAGCGCTGCCGCAACCGGGCCCGGACCGCCGCGATCCGGGCCGCCGTGTAGTGGATGGACGCCTCCGGCACGGACTCCAGCGCCGCCACCGCACCCGCCCGGTCACCGGCCGCCAGCCGCACCCGGGCCAGCCCGAACGCGGCACTGACGTAGCCGCGGTCGGTCGCCCATACGAGGCGGTAGTACTCCGCGGCGTTGTCCAACTGCCCCAGCAGTTCGGCGCTGATGCCCAGGGCCAGCTTGGGCGCCGGTTCACCCGGAAAGGCGTCGTAGACCGCGTCGAAGGCCAGCGCGGCGCCCCCCCGGTCGCCGGTCGCCAGCGCCGCAAGACCGCGGTGCCACACCGCCCGCCAGTCCCCGGACCCGGTCCCGTCCGGGGCGGGCGTCCCGGTGGCGCCCCACGGGCCGTCGGCCGGCGGGTCCGCCGCGCCCTCGCCCAGCTCCAGTTGGGCGCGCAGGGACCGCAGCCGGACCTCCGGCGAGTCCGTCGGCGCCGCCCGCAGGGCAGCCAGCAGCTCCGCCGGGGTCGCGGCGTGCAGACCGGCCAGGAACCCGGCGTTGGGGTCGTCCGGATCGGCCCGCGGCACCGGCAGCGCCAGCGCCGCCCGGGCCACGTCGAGGGGCCGCAGCCGCGGCGCCCGCCCCGGATCCTCCGCCGCCGCCCGCACGGCGCGCCGCCGACCGGTCCGGCGGGCCCTCAGCAGCGAACCGTCCCCGGCCGGCGGCGGCAGCAGCTCCGTGCCCACCACCCGCAGTTCGGGGCCGAACAGGGTCGACAACGCCGGCCGCGGCTCACCCGTCCGGAGCGCCACCACCTCCCGCAGTACGCCCGTCAACTGCTCGGCCATCTCCTCCGCCGACCCGAAACGGCGCCCCGGATCCGGGTCGGTGGCCCGCACCAGCAGCCGGTAGAACGACTCGTAGGCGCGGAACACCTCGATGTGGTCCGGGTCCGGCAGGGAGTCCGCGAAGACGTTGGTGTAGCCCTGGAAGTCGAAGGTGAGGACGGCGAGGGTACGGCCGACGGTGTACAGGTCGGAGGCGACCGAGGGGCCCACCTCGCCGACCTCCGGCGCCTGGTAGCCGATCGTGCCGTAGAGGGGGCTCTCGTGGTCGTCCGTCCGCCGCACCGCACCCAGGTCGATCAGCTTCAGCCGGTCGTGCTGCTGAATGGCGTTGTCGACCTTGAAGTCGCAGTACAGCAACTGCCGGCTGTGCAGGTGCCCGAGGGCCTCCAGCGCCTCGATGCCGTACGCGCACGCCTGCTCCACCGGCATCGGATCGCGCCGCCCCCGGGGCGTGCGCCGCTCGTTGGCGAGGTCCTTCAAGGACGTGCCGCCGACGTACTCCATGACGATGTAGCCGTCCCGGCTGCCCGTCGAACGGTCCAGGTGCTCCACGAAGTTGTAGATCCGCACGATGTTGGGGTGCTCGATCGCCGCCAGGAACCGCCGCTCGGACACCGCCGCCGCCAGCGCCTCCTCGTCACCGGTGTCCAGCAGGCCCTTGAGCACCACCCACCGGTCGTCGACCGCCCGGTCCCGCGCCAGATAGATCCAGCCCAGCCCGCCGTGCGCCAGGCACCCCGCGACCTCGTACTGGTCGTGCACCAGGTCCCCGGACCGCAACTTGGGTACGAAACTGTACGGATGGCCGCACTTGGTGCAGAAGCCCTCCGCCGTGCCCGGCCGGCCGTCCCGGCCCCGCCCCACCGGCGACCCGCACTCCCCGCGGCTGCAGAACCGCTTCCGCTCCGGCACCTCCGGATCCGCCAGCACTGCCGCCAGCGGATCGCGCCGCGGCACCTGCGGCACCGTCACCAGCCCCGCGCCCAGCCGCCCGCGCGAGGCCCCGGAACCGCCCCCCGACCCCGAATCCGGGTGTCCGCTCCCGGCGCCGCGCACCACCGGCGGCGTCCGGTCGCCCGACCCGCTCCCGGCCCCCGCCGACCGCACCGGCACATGCGTTCCGGCCGTCCGCCGCGCCCGGCCCCCGGACGGCGGCGGCGCGGCGACCGTCGCACCCCCGGCGTCCACCCGCTGCGTCAGCACCGTCGGGGTCGCCGACAGCAGCCCCTCGGCGGACACCACCGGCGCCAGCCCGCAGACCTCGCAGTACAGTTCACCGCCGCCGACGTCCTCGTAGTGCCCCGCGCACTCCCGCCGCTGGCACCGTCCCCCGTCCCGTTCCGTCACGGCTCCCCCCTGCCGTCCCGCGGCTCCGGAACGATGGCCTCCGCCGCCGCGTCCTGATAGCGCCACACCGCCTGCTCGGCCGCCCGCAGATCGCACGGCGCGCTCCACAGCATCCGGCGCGCCAGGTCGTACCGCTCCACCAGCAGCGGATCCGCCGACAGGCCGTGCCGCGTCACCCGCGCCCGGTACGCGTCCAGCCGGCCCCGCAACTCGGCCCGCACCGCCAGCGGCGCGGTCACCGCCGTCAACGACTCCCGGGCCCGCTGCAGTTCGTCCTCGGCCCGCTCCTCCAGGCTGTCCAGCAGCGGCGACAACCGGTGCCACTGTGCCCGGCGGCGGTACTCCGCGGCCGCCGCCAACTGCTCGTGCAGCACCGTCGACGGGCCGCTGACCGCCGGCACCTCCGACGCGGCGATCTTCGCCAGCACCTCACCGCGCGCCTGCCGCGCCTCGGTCAACGTCCGGTCCGCCCGCGACAACACGTCGCGCAGCAGCATCAGCCGCCGCTCCGCGTCCTGCCGCACGTCCAGCACCGCCGCCACCTCACGCCGGATGTCCTCCAGCGCCCGCGCCGCCCGGTCGTACCGGACGGTGTCCGGACGGCCGCCGCCCGGCGCCGTACTCCCCGCCCCCGACGACACCCAGAACGCCAGCGGATCCGCGATCACCTGGGCCCGCAGCCGCGCCAGCTCGTCCGTGATCCGCTCCAGATCGTCGCCCGCCGGATGCTCCCCGGGACGCACCCCCACCGAATGCGCCAACGACCGCGTCCGCCGCAGCTCTTCGGCCAGCAGGTCTATCCGGGCCGGCAGCGCCGACCACACCGCGTCCGCCGCCACGATGACGTCCAGCGACCGCGCGTACAGCCCGGTCAACCGGCCGACCAGCTCCTCCAGCCCGATCCGCCCGCCGTCACCCGCCCCGGCCGCCACCGGCGCCGCACCGCCCCGCAGCACCTCCGACAGCTCCGCCAGATCCTCCGCGGACGGCCAGCGCCGCCGCGCCCGCACCTCCCGGGCCGCCGTCAGCACCTCCGTATACGCGTCGAACAGCGACCACAGCACCGCGAGGGACCGCTCCGTCTCGCCCCAGCGCTCCTTGGTGACGCCCGACAGTTCGGCGCCCTCCAGGAGCCGGCGGCCGGCGTGGTCCTGCAACGCGAGCAGCGAACCCTCGATCGCCTCGTACTCGGCGCCTAGGCGCGCCAGCGCACGGTCCGCCTCCTCCCGGTCCAGGACCGGGGCATCGGGCCTCCCCGCCGAGCCGGGGAAGGGTCCAGGGACCCCCATCGATCACCTCTCCAATACGCGTACCGTGCACGGCGGTTGGTGCGCCCGGCTCGCTCGCCGGCCTTTCGGCTCCTCTTCCCCCGCTCCAGCCCCTCCATAGTGACCCCATCGGACGCTCCGTGGGGCACCCGACCACGCCCGGGCCGCCCTCAGTCGGCGTACTCGGGCGCCGGCGGCCCCGATATGCCCGGCAGATCGGCCTTCAGCCACTTCCGGTACGCCCGCATCCACGGGCTGTCGTCGCCGCCGCTGCGGTAGTCGTCCAGGACCTTGTTGACCCGGCGCACCAGATCCGGGTCGTCCTTGTTCATCGCCACGCCGTACGACTCGTCCGTGAACGGCTTGCCCTTCAACTCCACCGTCGGGTCCTGCGCCGCCTGCGCCGCCGCCAGCGCACTGTCGGTGACCACCGCGTCCGCCTCGCCCAACTGGAGCCGCACCAGGCAGTCCAGCTGGCTGGGCGCGGTCAGCACCCGCGCGCCGTGACTGCTCCGGGTCAGCTCCGCCTGCCCCGTCGAACCGTCCGCGGTGCACACCCGCCTGCCACGCAGCGAGTCGTCGAACGCCGTGATCGGCGACGTCTTCGGCGCCAGCACCTGCTGGCCCGCCTGGAAGTACGCCGTCGAGAACGCCACCTTCTCCTTGCGCTCACAGTTGATCGTCATCGTCCGCACCACCATGTCCACCGTGCGCTGCTGCACCGCCGGGATCCGCTGGTTGGTGGGCACCGCCTGGAACACGACCTTGGCGTCCGGCCCCAGGATGTCCTTGGCGATCGCCCGCGCCAGATCGATGTCGAAGCCCTCCAACGCGCCCGTGTCCCGGTCCCGGTACCCCCACCGGTACGTGTTCTGGTCCACCCCGACGACCAGTTGGCCCTTCTGCTTGATCCGTTCCACCGCCGGCCCGTCGGCCGGCGACGGCCGCAGGCTCTCCGCCGCGGTGCCCGGCGTGCAGTGCGCCCCCGCCGCCGTCGCGGGCGCCGTGCCCGGCCCGTACGCCCGGTGCACCGCCACCGGCCCGGACACCTCCGGGTGCGCACCGCGCCCCAGCGCGGGCACCAGCACCGTCGCGGCCGCCGCCATCACGGCCATGCCCGCCGCGACCGGCGCCAGCACGGCCCGCAGATCCCGCAGCCCCCGCCCGCGCACCACCCGCACCCCAGACCCCCTCACCGGTACTCCGACAGCCTGCGCCCGACACCCAGCACCGCGGCCGTCGCCGCCAGGAACGCCAGCACCCCGGCGCCCACCGCCAGCAGGCGGAACCCCGCGCGCCCACCGTCCGCCGTCGTCCGGAACCGCGCCTGCTCGTGCACCAACGCCCGGCCCAGCCCGGTGTCCACCCGGTCGAACGACGCTCCCGTGGAGCCGCCGCCACCGATCACCTGCGCCAACGCCCGGTCGTAGTCACCCTTGTCGTCCGCCGCCCGCGCCGCGGCGTGCCGCGTCCGCCACTCGCCGACCGCCGCCACCGCGTCCCGCACCGGCCGCCGCCCCGCCTCGTCCTCCACCAGCGCCAGCGCCTTCCCCAGCTCACCGGAGGCGGCTCCCGCCCCCGTGCCGGCCGCGCCCGCCAGATGCCCCATCTTCGCCTGGAAGTCGACCTCGTAGAAATCCTTCTGATCCGGCGTCAGCACCGCTCCGCGCGCCACCAGCGTCAGATTCTCGTCGGCCCGCGCCCGCAGGGCGTCGATCCGCGCGGTGTTCAGCGCCTGCAACGACCGGGTGCCGTGCTCGTAGGCGTCGATCAGCCCGGCCCGCGCCACCGTGTGCCCGGCCACCAGCCACAGCAGCACCGCCACCGAGGCCACCGTCGCCGCCAGCAGACCGCGGTTGAACACCCGGTTGGTGCGCAGGTAGTGCCGGCGCTGCGCCCACACCAGCGCCCCCAGGGCACCCACCCCCGCGACCAGCGCCAACCACGGCCACGCCGTGGCCCGGGCCTGGTCGGCGGCCAGCCGCTGCGTCTCCGCCTCGTACAACGCCTGGGCCGCCGGGAGGAGTTCCGTCCGCATCTGCGCGTTCGCGTACCGCAGATAGGCGCCGCCCAGCGGCAGTCCCTGCCGGTTGTTGGTCCGGGCCGTCTCGATCAGCCCGGTGTACCGCGGCAGCAGCTGGTTCAGCCGGGCGATCTGCTCCCCGGCCCGATCCGCCGCCCCGCCCTCCGCGCCCGGCACCCGCGCGTTCGCCGCCGCCCTGACCAGCAGCTGCGACGCCATCGCGAGGTCCGCCTCGTACCGCTTCCGGGTCGCCGCGGACTCCGTGCCGCCCGCCAGGAACCCGCCGGCCGCCGTGGTGTCGGCGTCCGCCAGCGACCGGAAGATGCTCGCCGCGTCCGCGGTCAGCGGCTGGCTGCGCAGTACGACGTCGTCGGCGGCCGCGGACCGGTTCGTCACCTGCCAGGCGGTGGCCGCCCCGAACACCAGGACCAGCAGCGCCAGCACCGCGCCGAGCGCGCGCAGCCGCCCCGGCTCGGTCGTGGCCGCCGCCCGCAGCTGGTCCAGGCCCTCGGCCCAGGCGGTGCGCCGGCGCGCGCCGGGGCGGGCCCCCGGCGCGGGGCGGTCGGCCGGCGCCGGTTCCACGGACGGCACCGGGGAAACCGGCGTCAAGGACGATGTGGACGACACCGACGAACCACCCCCTGGGTCGCTGACTGCGGGCCGGCCCCGCGCCCGGCGCCCCCGAGCACGGGCGCACGGCCGTCAGTATGTCCGGGCCGCCCGACCCACACACCGGACTTGACCCGATCTTGTTCGGAACACCAAACGCCGAATGCCGCACACCCCACGACGGCGCCCCCTGAGCCCCTTGCCGCGCCCCACACCTCCGACTCCCCCTCTCCCCCTTCCGTTCCTCCCCCTCCTCCCCCCTTCTCCCTCTCCTCCTCTCCTCATCACGTCCGCCCGCCGCACCCCGGTTCCCCGCGCGCCCGCACCGCACCTCCGGGCCGGAGTGGGCCGCGGCCCCGCATTACCCTTACGAGGAGTCGTCGGACATCAGGCGACCGGGATCGGACGCTCCGCCGCCGGCCGCCGCCCCGGGTGACACGCGTCCGGAGTCCCGCACCACGGGACCCGCGCCGCACACCCCCCGCGCCGCCCGTGCCGGACCCGTCCGCCTCCTGCGCCGCCCGACGATGTCCGTCCTGCCGAGAAGGGGAGTGATCGAGTGCAGACCGTCCGCAAGGGCCGGGTGTCGCTCGTGGAGTCCGCGACCGACGAGATCCGCGGTCAGATCGTCAACGGAACCTGGCCCGTGGGCAGCCGCATCCCACCCGAGAGCGCCCTCTCCGAGGCCCTCGGCGTCAGCCGCGCCTCGGTCCGCGAGGCGGTCCGCTCACTCGTCCACTCCGGTCTCCTCGAACCCCGGCAGGGCGACGGCACCTTCGTGATCTCCGACGACGACAGCGCGGTCGCCCTCCGCCGCCGCCTGGAACGCGCCGAGCTCAGCCACGTCACCCAGGTACGCCAGGGGCTCGACGTGGTCGCCGCCCGCCAGGCCGCCAAGCACCGCACCGACGAACAGCTCGCCGGCATCGAGGCGGCCCTGGACCGCCGCAAGGCCGCCCTCGCGCGCCACGACAGCGAGGCGTTCACCGCCGCCGACGCCGAGTTCCACGTCCTGGTCGCCGAGGCCAGCGCCAACCCCGTGCTCGCCGACATCTACCGCTCCCTCAGCGCCGCCCTGCGCGAGGAACTCCGCCGGGCCGCCTGCCTCGACACCGCCGACGCCGCTCCCGCCGACCCGCACTCCCGCCTCACCGACGCCATCCGCGCCCAGGACCCCCAGGCCGCCGTCGACGCCGCCGTCCTCCTCCTCGCCGGCCACGTACGCGATCTGGCACTGCCGCTCGACGACTGATCGGGGGCGGGTGGGGGCGCGTGGGCGGGCAGGCGGGCGGGCGGCGCTGGCTGCCCGGTGGCGACCGGACGCCGATTGCGGACCGGTGAGGAGCGCCGAGGAGCGCTGACTCGCTGCGGACTGCTGCGGACGGGGGAGGAACGCTCAGGACGGGGCCGCGGCCGACTGCTCAGGCCCGGACCGCTGCCGTCCGCTGAGGAGCCGCGCCGCACAGTCGTCGAGCGGCGCGCACTGTGCCCCGCACGCCCCCCACTTCACTCCCGCGCGCCGCTGACGAACACATCCCCTCCAACTACGCTGAGTGACGAAAGGTTGGTCATCCCGCCAACCCCCGAAGCGCCGGAGGATCGCCATGCGCCACATCAACCGACTCCTGACCCCGCTCGCCAAAGCCACCGCCAGGACCACGTCCAGGACCCCGGCCGCCCCGGCCCACCCCTCCCCGGCCAGCGGATTCCTCACCATCGGCAGCACGACATACATCAACCCGACCGGCACCTACCCCCTCTTCCACGCTGCCGACGGCACCCTCACCCTCGTCATCAACGACACCGACCACCCCATCACCATCATCACGGAAAGCGACCACTCCCCGCCGCCCGCCGACCTGATCCTCGCCCCGGGCGAACGCACCGAGACCCGCAGAGGCGACTGCGTTCAGGTGGGCTGAGAGCACGCGCGGCGAGGAGGGGCGGGCGAGACCACGGGGGTGCCGCATCCTCCACTGCCGACGGCGAGCTCACCGCCCGCGGCTCGACACCATCAGGGAGCGCATCCAGGCCGCCAGCTCCCGCACGAGGGAGTGCGTGTGGGTGCCGCGCGCCCGGAGGAACGGGAGGACGAGCAGTGCCGGCACGGAGGCCAGCGTCACGATCAGGACGGGCAACAGGGCCAGCGCGAAGAGGATGACGCGCTGCGTCCGGCGCGCGCCGGCCAGCAGGCCGGACAACAGGGTGAGCACGGCGAAGGCGTTCCTTCCGGGTTCCGGGGACGGTCGAACGACGCCGTCACCCTCCGTGCCCTCGGGTACGTTGCGAAAGCCGCAACGCGTTGCCAACGCGGAGTCAACACAGCAGGGGGAGCACCATGGCCGAGATCGCCCGCACTTCCGGGGCGTCGTCGCGGATCGAGCGGGGGGAGCTGGCGGAAGTTGCAGAGCTGGGCAACGTGTTGAAGAAGCTGTTCATCACGTTGGACATCAACCAGTCCCAGTACGCCCGGCGGATCCACATCGACAAGTCCACGGTCTCCCGCTATCTCAGCGGCACCCGGCTGCCCACCAAGGAGTTCGTCCAGCGGCTGGTATCCGAGGTCGAGGAGGACCGCGGCGTTCCCCTCCAACGGGAGGCGAAGGAGGCCATCCACGGCCAGTGGCTGGCCGCGCTCCAGGTCTGCGACCCGGCGGAGCACACGTTGGAGACGCTGCGCGCGGAGCTGGCCAGGTCGAAGCGGAACGCCGAGCGCGCCCACCGCAACGTCGAAGCCCTGCACCGCCTCCTGGAGCAGAAGGAGTCGGAGGCCCACGCCGCGGCCGACGATCTGACGCGGCTCCGCCTGGACTGGAGCGCCGAACGGACCGCCGCCTCCCGTGAACAGCTCCAACTGCGTCAGGAGTGCGACTCCCTCTCGTCCTCCAGGGAGGCGCTGCTGCGCGAGATCGAGCAGCTGAAGGAGGACCTCCGCGAGGCCGAACGGCAGCGCGCCGAGGCCGAGGTCCACCGTCACGAATTACGCGATCGGGTGCTGCGATTGGAGGAGGAGCTGGCGGAGCGGGAGCCGACGGGCACTGCGGGCACGGCGGCCCGGATTCCGCTCGACGTCTTCCAGGCGCAGTTGCTCCGGATGTGGAAGGAGGAGGAATTCCCCGAGGCCGCCCGCGATTTGACGGAGGCGGCTTGGGTGCGTCCGCTCGACGAGGTGGCGGCGCTCGTCGACTGGTTGGCGATCCATGGGGACGAGGAGAAGATCAACGCGTTCGTGGCCGATGTCGGCCGACTGCGATCCATTGAGGATGTCATTCAGTTCTGCCGGCGCCTGATGTTGTGGCGCGGGGACGGCTCGCGAGGCATCCTTGATTCCTTGGTGGCGGCCATCGCTTCGCGTACGACCGAGCGCAATGTCGTACGCGTATACCGGGAGTTGAGAAGGGTCGGGTTCGGAAACCGCGGCTACGTGATCGGGGACAGGGTGCTGTCCGCGTTGGTGCGCAGAGCGAATGAGCCGCTGGCGGTCGTCGCCCTTCTCCGCAAGGTGGGGGCGGAGGAGTGCTCCCCGCACGAGGTCAGGGCGACGGCGTATGCGGTGGCCAGTGGTTCCAGGCACTCGAATGCGCTGTTTCCTCTCTTGGTCGTCATCGGGCTGATCAATGAGGGAATGCCGAAATTGGCCAGGGCCGGCTTGTCCGAGTTGTGTCCGCGGGGCGTATACCCCGTGATGAGCGGCCAACGGGCGGCCCGGTTCCACGCACTTGTGGAGGGACTCGACGAGGGTTCCCGTGACGTCCTTTTCGGATTTGTCGCGGGGGCGGACAGCGGGCACATAGCGGGGCGGATCGCCGAGGCGCTGTTTCAGCATCGGGAAGGAGAGGGGAAACTCCTTGATCGGTTGCTGGACGAGCTTCGGGACCGCGACGCGCTTGAGTTGTTGTTCCCGGAAATATCCGTGGGAAGGCCGGTCGCCAGCCCGGAACTCCGCACCTATGTGACGAACCGCTACCGCTGAATCCCCGGCCGGGGCCCTACGTCCACTCCGACCGCAGCTGCTCGTAGGCCTGTGGGGGCGGTGCCGGGGTCGCCTGGTCCAGGGCGTCCAGGGCGGCACCGAGGACCGGGGGTGCGGTGATGACGTGCGGGATCGCCTTGGGGGCGTGGTCGGCGAGGAGGCGGGTGAGGTGGTCGTGGAGGAGGGGGTGCCGGGCGGCGAGGACGCTGCCGCCGAGGATGACCGGGGTCGGTTCGGAGAGGAGGTCGAGGCGGCTCAGGGCGACGGTGGCCATCAGGGCGATCTCTTCCGCCTGGTGGGCCACGACGGAGCGGGCGACGGCGTCGCCGCCCGCGGCGACGGCGAAGAGGAGCGGGGTCAGTTCGTGCCGGCGGGTGTCGGGGATCCGGTGCAGATGCAGGGCTTCGATCAGTTCCAGCATGGTGGCCAGGCCGAAGTGGGCCGGTAGCGCACGGGCGAGTTCGCTCGGGGCGCCGCGGCCGTCCTCGGCGCGTGCCGCGTGCCACAGGGCCTCGTCGGCGAGGAAGGCCCCGCCGCCCCAGTCGCCGGAGAGGCGGCCGATGGACGGGAAGCGGGCGGTGGCTCCGTCGCGGCCGAGGCCGACGCAGTTGATGCCGGCGCCGCAGACCACGGCGACGCCCAACGGTTCGCCGCGGTCGGGGAGTCCGGCGCGGAGCAGCGCGAAGGTGTCGTTGCGGACGGTGACGGTGTCCGCCCAGCCGCGGGCGGCGATCTCGGCGGTCAGGCGGGTCACTTCGATGGGGAGGTCGGCGTTGGCGAGGAAAGCGGAGAGATGGGCGACCGGGCCGTCGCCGATCGGCCCGGCCTGGGCCCGGGCCGCGGCGATCAGGGGGGTCAGGACGTCCACGGCGCGGGCGGTGCCCACCACCGGGGGCTGGAAGCCGCCGCCGCGGGCCCGGCCGAGGATCCTGCCGTCCGTGGCCAGCAGGGCCACGTCGGTCTTGCTGTTGCCCGCGTCGATGGCGAGCGCTGTGCCGGTCAGGCCCACGTGAGGTGCTCCAGGTTGTGTGCGATCAGCTCGTCGGTGAGCCGGTTCGCGTAGTCGATCTGTCCGATGAGGGGGTGTGCGAGGAGTGCGGAGAAGACCCGGTCGCGGCCGCCCTTGAGGGCCGCCTCCAGGGCCAGGTGCTCGTAGGCCGTGACATTGGCGACCAGTCCGGCGAAGAGGGGGGCGAGGGGGCGGAGGGGGAGGGGGGAGGCCCCCCGAGGACCCACCGCCGCCGGCACCTCGATCACCGCGTCGTCCGGCAGGAACGGCAGCGTGCCGTTGTTGAGGGTGTTGACGATCTGGACGTCGCCGGCCGGTCGGGCGGTGGCGTCCCCGGCCGCGCCGGCCGCACCCCGCCCGGGTCCGTCTCCGCGACCTCCGCCGTGTCCGTCACCGCCTCCGCCACCCCCGCCCAGCAGTGACGACGTCAGTGCCACCGCCGCTTCGGAGTAGAAGGCGCCGCCGCGGCTGGCCAGGAGTTCGGGCTTCTCGGCGAGTGTCGGGTCGGCGTAGAGGTCGAGGAGCTGGCGCTCGATGGCGGCGACCTCGGCGGCGCGGGAGGGCTTGGTGCGCAGTTCCTCCACGACCGCGTCGTGCTGGTAGTAGTAGCGCAGGTAGTAGGAGGGGACGACGCCCAGGTGGTCCAGGAGCGGGCGCGGCATGCGGAGGTCGGCGGCGACGGCGTCGCCGTGCTCGGCGAGGAGCTTGGGCAGGACGTCCTCGCCGTCGACGCGGACGGCGCGTTCCCAGGTGAGGTGGTTGAGGCCGACGTGCTCCAACTCGACCCGTTCGGGGGCCACGTTGAGCAGTTTCGCGAACTTCCGCTGGAAGCCGATGGCCACGTTGCACAGCCCGACGGCCTTGTGGCCGTGGTTGAGCAGGGCCCGGGTGACGATGCCCACCGGGTTGGTGAAGTCGACGATCCAGGCGTCCGGGCAGCGGCGGCGGACCCGTTCGGCGATGTCCAGGACGACCGGGACGGTGCGCAGCGCCTTGGCGAGACCGCCCGCGCCGGTGGTCTCCTGGCCGACGCAGCCGCACTCCAGCGGCCAGGTCTCGTCCTGGTTGCGGGCGGCCTGTCCGCCGACCCGCAGCTGGAGGAGGACGGCGTCGGCGCCGTCGAGGCCGGCGTCGAGGTCGTCGGTCCAGGTGATCCTGCCCGGGTGGTCCTGCCGGGCGAAGATCCGGCGGGCCAGTGCGCCGATCAGCTCCAGCCGTTCGGTGGCCGGGTCGATCAGTACGAGTTCGGTGACCGGCAGGGCGTCGCGCAACCGCGCGAAGCCGTCGATGAGTTCGGGGGTGTAGGTCGAGCCGCCGCCGACCACTGCGAGCTTCATATCCGTTTCAGCCCTTCACTCCGGTGAGTGTGACGCCTTCGACGAAGGCTTTCTGTGCGAAGAAGAAAACGAGGATGACGGGGGCCATGACCAGCACCGTGGCGGCCATGGTGAGGTTCCAGTTGACGGAATGCGCGCTCTTGAAGGACTCCAGGCCGTAGGAGAGCGTCCAGGCCGCCGGGTTCTGCGCGGTGTAGATCTGCGGGCCGAAGTAGTCGTTCCAGCAGTAGAAGAACTGGAAGAGGGCGATGGCGGCGATGCCGGGGCGGGCCATCGGGATGATGATCCGCAGCAGGGTGCGGAGTTCGCCGCAGCCGTCGACCTTCGCGGACTCCACGTACTCCTGGGGGATCGTCAGGAGGAACTGGCGGAGCAGGAAGATGGAGTAGGCGTCGCCGAACGCCATCGGGACGATCAGCGGCCAGATCGAGCCGGTCAGGTGCAGTTGCTGCGCCCACACCAGGTACATCGGGATGACGACGACCTGCGGCGGCAGCATCATCGTGGAGATGACGAGGATCATCGCGGTGCGGCGGCCGCGGAAGCGGAAGCGGGCGAGCGCGTAGGCGGCGGGGATCGCCGAGCAGACCGTGAAGAGGGTGCCCAGGCCCGCGTAGAGCAGGGAGTTCTTCCACCAGTCGAGGAAGCCCGGGGTGGTGAACACGGTGGCGTAGTTGGACCAGTTCCACTCGTGCGGCCACAGTTCGCCGCTCATCGCCTGGTCGTCGCTCATGACGGAGGTCAGGAAGACGAAGACGAACGGCAGGACGAAGAAGAGGGCGGCGGCGATCGCCACCGCGTGCACGGCGATCCAGTGCAGCAGCCGTTTGCGGCGGGCGCGGGCGGCGGGGGCGCCGGTGGTGCCGGGCGTACGGGCCCGGGCCGGGCGCCGGGTGAGCGTCGTGGTGGTCACGTCGGGTCACTCCTTGGTCATGGCGGTCAGTCGTCCGCCGGGAGCAGGCCGGCGCGCTTGCGCATCAGCAGGGTGGTGACGGCCATCGCGATGGCGAACAGCACCAGGGAGAGGGCGCAGGCCGCACCGGTGTTGAAGTTCTGGAAGCCCAGCGAGTAGATGAGCTGCGGCACCGTCAGGGTGGAGTGGTCCGGGTAGCCGGGCTGGATGACGCTGCCGGGGCCGATGGAGACGCCGGAGGCGAGCTTTCCGGCGACCAGTGCCTGGGTGTAGTACTGCATGGTCTGCACGACGCCGGTGACCACCGCGAACAGCACGATCGGGGTGATCGACGGCCAGGTCACGTAGCGGAACTTCCCCCAGGCGCCGGCGCCGTCCAGTTCGGCGGCCTCGTACTGCTCCTTCGGGACGTCCAGCAGCGCCGCCATGAAGATCACCATCAGGTCGCCGATGCCCCACAGGGACAGCAGGACCAGGGACGGTTTGGCCCAGGCCGGGTCGTTGAACCACTCCGGGCCCCGGATGCCGACCGCTCCGAGGATCTCGTTGACCGGGCCGCTCGCCGGGTTGAGCAGGAAGACGAAGGCGACGGTGGCGGCCACCGGTGGTGCCAGGTACGGCAGGTAGAACGCGGTGCGGAAGAACCCGGCACCCGATTTGATCTTGGTGATGAGCAGGCCGACGCCCAGGCCGAAGACCACCCGGAGCGCCACCATCACCACCACCAGCCAGAGGGTGTTCCACAGGGCGGGCCCGAACAGCGGCATCTGGGTCAGCACGTATTTCCAGTTCCGCAGGCCCACGAAGGCGGGCTGCTCGATCTGGTTGTAGTGCATGAAGGAGAAATAGACGGTGGCGATCAGTGGGTAGCCGAAGAAGACCGAGAATCCGACGAGCCAGGGGGAGAGGAATCCCAGGATGCGGAGGCGTTCGCGGCGGTGTTTGCGCCGTAGTTCCGGGGCGGGGGAGAGCGTGGCTGCCATGGAAGGCTCCGTCAGTTCTCGGACTGGAGGTTGTCGGCGTCGATCCCCGCGTCGAGTCCGCGCAGTCCCGCGTCGAGGTCGGGGACCTTTCCGGCTTCCTCGGCGTAGGCGAAGTCCTGGAGCGAGAGGACGTACATGTCGCCGTTGTTGGAGGGCGGCAGCGCGGTGCTGTGCCGATTGCGGGCGATGTCGAGGAAGGTGCGGAAGTCCGGGTCGGCGTCGAGTTTCGGGGAGGTGAGTGCGGCGTTCGTGGACGGGACGTTGTGGATGGCGTTGGCGAAGGCGACGACCTGGTCGGTGTCCACGGTCAGGAATTTCACCAGTTCCCAGGCGGCGTTCTGGTGCCGGCTGCTGTGGGCGATGCCGGCGATGGTGCCGGTGAGATAGCCCCGGCCGTAGGTGTCGGCCTGGTCGTCGGGTACCGGCATCGGCGCGACGCCCCACTTGAACGGCGCCTTGGCCTCCTTGAGCATCAGCCCGCGCCATTCGCCGTCCATGTGCATGGCCACCTTCTGCCGCAGGAAGGCGTTCTGTGCGGACATCTCGTCGCCGAAGGTGGTGCGGAACTTCTCCGTCGCGCGGTATCCGCCCTGTGCGTTGATGAGGTCCCGCTGGGTGGTGAAGAATTCACGGGTCGACGGGTCCTTGGCGAGTTGCGCCTTGCCGTTCCGGTCGAAGTACCGGGGACCCCATTGTGCGAAGAGCCGGTCCGGACTGTTCTGGTAGAACCGGAAGTTGGGCATGAAGCCGACCTGTTGGTAATCGCCGTCCTTGGTGCGCCGGGTGAGTTTCGCGGCGTCCCGTTTCAGTTCCGACATGGTGTGCGGCGGTCTGGTGATGCCGGCCTTTTTGAACGCGTCCTCGTTGTAGTAGAGGCCGTAGGCGTCGGCGAGCAGCGGAAGCGCGCACTGCCGGCCGCGGTACCGGGTGTAGTCGAGCAGGGTTTTCGGGAAGACCTTTTCCTTCACCACGCCGGTCTTCTTCATGAAGGGGTCGAGGTCCGCCCACATTCCGGACGAGCAGTACTGCCCGACGTTGTTGGTGGTGAACGACGACACCACGTCGGGGGCGTCGCTGCCGCCGGCCCGCAGCGCCTGGTTCATGGTGTCGTCGGAGACGTTGCCGACCGCCTTCACCGTGATGTTGGGGTGGATCTTCTCGAAGCGCGCGATGCTGTCGTCGATGGCCTTCACCTCGCCGGCGTTGGACCAGCCGTGCCAGAAGGTGAGGGTGACCGGTTCGGTGGGGTCGTCCCGGTCGCTGCCGACGCTGGGGTTGGCGCAGCCCGCGGCGAGCAGCCCGGCGGTGGCCAGGGCCACCGGGAGGCGAAGGCGCGCCCGGGATCGCGGGCGCGGGTGCGGACGGAGTGGTGGGTACGGTCGGCCACCCGGGCGCGGGAGCGGCATGCGGACTTCCTTACGTCAGGGGTTCCTTGGGGCCTGGCGGGGCGGATCGGCCGGTGCGGCGGAGGGGTTCACGCGGTGTCGAAGACCGCGTCGCGGGCCTCGGCGAGCGCTGTGCGCAGCGCGCCGGTGAGGATGGGGTTTCCGGCGATGTCGCTGATCCGGATCTCGGGGCGGGGCAGCGCGAGCCCGGTGAACTCGTCCTCGACCAGGGTCCGCAGGGCCTCTCCGCCGGCCTGCGGCACCTCGCCGGAGAGCACCACCAGGCGGGGGTCGACCACCGCGACCACGGCGGCCAGGCCGGTCGCCAGGCGCCGTGCCACCTCGGCCCGTACGTCGTCCCGGGCCAGCGCCTCGGCGGCGGTGCGGACCTCCGGGGCGCCGTACTCGTGGGCGAGTCCGATGACGCTCGGGGTGCCGACCAGGCGCTGGAACCCGCCGCCGGCGTCCGGCCGGGCGGCGCTGCGGTCGCCGTCCCGGGCCAGTGGCGCGCCGGGCAGCGGCATGTAGCCGATCTCGCCGGCGCCGCCGGTGGCCCCGCGCAGCGGCCGGCCGTCGAGGACGATGGCGGCGCCCACGCCCTCGTCGACCCACACCAGGACGAAGTCGTCGAAGTCCTGGGCGGCGCCGTCGTGTTGCTCGGCGACCGCGGCCAGGTTCACGTCGTTCTCGATGACGAGCGGGACGCCGAGGACGTCGGCGAGTTCTTCCCGCAGCGCCCGCGACTGCCAGCCGGGCAGGTGGGGCGCGTACCGCAGCAGGCCGGTCTGCGGGTCGAGCGCGCCGGGCGTGCCGATCACCGCGCGGTGCAGCTGTCCGCGGTCCAGTCCGGCCTTGGCCAGCGCCCCGTCCACGGCCCGTGCGACGAGCCGGGCGGTCAGGTCGGTGGCGTCCGCGGGGACCTCGGTGGTGTCGATCCGCTCCTCGCCGAGCACCTGTCCGGTGATGTCGGCGACGGCCGCGGTGAGGCCCAGTTGGTCCACGGCGAGTGCGGCGACGTGGGCGGCGGCCGGGTTGATCTCGTAGAGCTGGGCGCTGGGGCCGGGGCGGCCGGTGACGTTGCCGGTGGTCCGGACCAGTCCGGCCGCGGCCAGCCGGGCGAGCAGTTGGGAGGCGGTCGGCTTCGACAGTCCGGTCAGTTCGCCGATCTGGGTGCGGGTCAGGGGGCCTTGGGACACCAGGAGGTCCAGTGCGGCCCGGTCGTTCATCGCCCGCAGCACCCTCGGTGTGCCCGGCGTTCCCTGTCCTGCTGCGGCCATGACTGCTGCCCACCCCGTGTTCCGTGCGGAATCTGACCGGAAGGTGTCTGTTAGGAAACCTTCCAATTACTGGGAAGGAAGGTAGGCCGCCCTTCAGGTGCGCGTCAATGGTGCGGGCGAGGGTTGTCGTTCCGACCGGGCGGGGGAGCGCACGGAGAGAGGGGCGCCCGGTGGTCGGCCGGTACGCCCCTCGGTGATCCCCCGTGCCCCCCCTCGCCCCCCGGTATCCCCCGCGTCCCCCGTGCTCGTGCCCCCGTTGTCGCGCCCCGTCGCGGCGGCGGTCCCTCGGTCAGGGGGGTGGGCCGGCCGGCCCCTTGCCTGTCACCGGCCGGCCCGTCCTGGTCAGGAAATCAGCGGCCCCGGTCCGCCTCAGCCCTCTTCCCAGCCGACGCTGCCGACGCCGGTGCCGCCGTCGCAGGTGGCCTCGGAGTGGTCGCGGGCGCCCGGGTTGAGGGTCCGCCAGGGGCCGGTCTGGTCGGGCCACCAGCCGCAGACCACGGTCACCCGGAAACCGATGGTGCGGTTGGTGTTGTTGGTGCAGTCCGCGGTGCCCCGTCGGCCGTCGCTGTTGGTGGTGCAGGTGAGGTCGTTCTTGATCTGCGGTCGCGTCGCGGCGGACGCGGACGCGGGGGCGGCGGCGGTCAGGGCCGCCGCGCTGCCGAGCATCAGAACCGAAGCGACGGCCCCCGTGGCCACGCGATTGCGGATCTTCATGGTGAAGTCTCCTTCTCCGTCGTTGGTGTCGTTGGTGCCGACACCCCGGATACGAAGCGGGACCGCGGTACGTATGACAGAGGGGCATGTGACGTCAGTCACATGCCCCTCGGTGCCCGTGCGGTGCGGGAGTTACTTCCCCAGCTGCGGCGGTGCGATCGGCGTCGTCGCCTGGGACTGCGGCGACGACGGGTTGTTGAGCGCCGAGGGGGCGGCGACGACGGCGGACGGGTCGGCCGGCGCCTCCTCTTCCTCCTCGGGCACCGGGCGCGGCGCGAGGTGTATGCCGGCCGCGTCCAGCGCCTGCTTGATGCGCCAGCGCAGCTCCCGCTCGATGCCGCCGGCCTTGCCCGGCATGGTCTTGGCCGAGACGCCCAGCGTGACGGTGTCCAGCGACACCTCGCTCAGGCCCAGCACCTCCACCGGCTCCCACAACTGCTCGTTCCACGGCTCGGCCTTGGACATCGCCTCGCCGGCGTCGGTGATCGCCGCGCGGGCCCGCTCCAGGTCCTGGTCCGCGGCTATCAGCACGTCGACGGAGGCGGTGGACCAGCCCTGGCTGAGGTTGCCGATCCGCTTGACCTCGCCGTTGCGGATGTACCAGATCGCGCCGTTGGCGCCGCGCAGCTTGGTGACCCGCAGGCCGACCTCGATGACCGTACCGGTGGCCACGCCCGCGTCGATCTCGTCGCCGACGCCGTACTGGTCCTCCAGGATCATGAAGACGCCGGAGAGGAAGTCGGTGACGAGGTTGCGGGCGCCGAAACCGATCGCGACACCGGCCACCCCCGCGCTGGCCAGCAGCGGCGCCAGGTTGATCTGGAGCACGGACAGCACGGTCAGCGCGGCCGTGCCCATGATCACGAACGACGCGACGCTGCGCAGCACCGAGCCGATCGCCTCCGAGCGCTGCCGCCGCCGTTCGGCGAAGGGGGCACCTCCCTCGGGAGCGAAGTCGAGCGTGGGGGACAGCAGCCCGCCCAGCGCGGTGCCCTGGGCGGCGGCCGCGGTGCGGTTCATCCGCTCGATGAGCCTGGTGATGGTGCGGCGTATCACGTGCCGCAGGACCACCGCGATCACGAGGATCAGGATGATCTGCAGGGCGGACGTGAGCCACGTCCCCCAGTTCGCCTGTATCCAGCCGGCGGCGTTGGTGGCCTTCTGGGTGGCCTCGTCGAGGGAGGTCGGGCCGGTTGAGCCGGACGCGGCGGTGCGCAGCGGCGCGACGGCGGCCGGCGGGGCGGACCAGTACACAGCGGAACCTTCCGTGAGGGACAGCACGCCCGGCCCGCTCAGGGGCCCGAGAAGCCGGGCAGATCTACCACACTAACGGGGCAACGCGGGCGGACCGCGCCTGTGTTCGATCAAGGAGGTCCGGGGAAGGCCGGAATGAGCCGGATCTGGAGGGATCTGCGGCGCTGTGGTGGAAAACACCTCCGGCCCGTTACCCGGTCATGGTGGCGCTCCGACCAGGCACCGGGGGACACTGTGGGGAGATCGTCCCGGCGCGAGCCACGCGCCGCCGGCGTACAAGGAGGCACCCGTGCCGCACGTCCTGGTCCTCAACGCGTCGTACGAGCCGCTCGGCGTCGTACCGCTCCGCCGCGCGCTCATCCTCGTCCTCAATGAGAAGGCCGTCAGCCTTGAGGAATCCGGCGCCCTGATGCACAGTGCGACCCATGTCATACCGGCTCCGAGCGTGGTTCGCTTGAAGCGCTTTGTGAGAGTGCCCTTTCGGGGGCCCGTCCCGCTGACCCGCCGGGCGCTGTTCGCCCGGGACGGCGGGCGTTGCATGTACTGCGGTGGCGTCGCAACCAGCGTCGACCACGTCATCCCGCGCAGCCGCGGCGGCCAGCACACCTGGGAGAACGTCGTCGCCGCCTGCCGGCGCTGCAACCACGTCAAGGCCGACCGGCATGTCGCCGAGATCGGTTGGCGGCTGCGCCATCAGCCCGCCCCACCGTCAGGATTGGCCTGGCGGATCATTGGCACGGGGCATAGGGACCCGCGCTGGCTGCCTTATTTGCAGCCGTACGGCGCGGATGACGCCTTGGCCCGGATCGATGCCGTATCGGCGTAGATCCGGGTTTTTGCGTCGGTGAGACGGCGGATGCGGTGTGGCGGGGGCTCCTCGGAGCCCCCGCCACGGCGTCTCACCCGCCGGTCACCGCGTACGCCTCGACGCCCCACAGCGAGTACCCGAACCGCGTCGCCCGCTTGTCGCCCTGGACGCGGACGTAGCGGGCGTCCTTGGCGTCCATCCGGATCGCCTCCCGACCGCCCTTGCCGTCGCGGACGGTGGCGGCGGTGCGCCAGGTGCGGCCGTCGGCCGAGACCTGGATGCGGTAGGCGGCGGCGTAGGCGTCCTGCCAGTGCAGGACGACCAGTCCCAGCCGGGTCGGTTCGGGCAGCGTGAACTGCAACCAGGAGTTGTCCTCGGCGGGGGAGGACCAGCGGGTCCTGGGGTCGCCGTCGGTGGCCGCGGACGCCGGGAATTCGTCCGTCTCGTCGCCGGAGGAGGTGGCGTCCGCGCCGCGCGCCAGGTCGGGGCCGCCGGTGGGCGGGAAGACCCGGAGGGTCAGCTGCTGCTCCTGGCCGGCGAAGGCGACGGTGACCCGGTACGTCCCGGAGGGCGTGTCCTTGGGGATGTCCACGCCCAGCGGGACCAGCGCGGTGCCGCCGCGCGGGGCGGTCGCGTCCCGGGGCGCGTGGACGGTGAAGCCCTTGGGCGCGGTGACCGTCAGCGGGCCTTGCACGTCGTCGGGGCGGCGGGAGGAGAGCAGGGCCTGCACCGTGGTCCGGCCGCCGGTCTGGGCGTCGGTCGCGGTGCGGGACAGTGAAAGGCCGGCCCGCGGGCCGTCGTCGTACCACGGGGTGAGTGCCTGCACGGACGGTGCCGGGGTGTCGTCGTCCCAGATCAGGCGGAGCGCGTCGGCGCGCAGCCCGGGTGTGCGGACCTCCGTCCAGCCGGTCGCGGACAGCGGTCCCAGGCGCTGCCAGCCGGCCCCCGGCACATGCGCCTCCAGGGAGACCGCGCCGGCCGTCGGACCCGGCCCGGTGAGCGCGGTGACCGCGGCCAGCGGCCGTACCCGGGGGAACGGCACGGTCAGCGACGTCCGGCCGTCGCCGCGGTCCGGGGCCGGGGCGCCGCCGCGGGTCCCCGTCCAGGCGTTCGCCTCGGTCATCGCCCGGTCCAGGAACGGCCCCAGGACGCCCTTGCCGACCGTCACCGGGCTCTGGCCGATCTCGGTCCGCAACCGCAGCACGGTGCGCTGCGCCGCCCAGGCCGCGTCGCCGTCGTCCCGGGCCTGCGCCAGGAGGGTGTCCACGGCCTGCGCCCCGGCGTTCCCGTAGCGGGCCAACTGCTCGGCCCACGGCCCGACTTCGGCCCGCAGGTCGGAGGTCAGGTCCCGGGGCGCGCGGCTCATGGTGCCGAACGCGGAGCGCAGGGCCTGGGCGGCCTTGGCGTACTCCGGGTCGGCGCCGGGCCGGCCGCTGTCGACGGCGGCCGCGCGGGCCTTCCAGAAGCGGTCGACGAGCGGCTGGAGGTACCTCGACTCCTCGCGGTCGAGCAGGGACGACGCGGCGTTCCCGGCCAGTGTGCGGAGCGCCGTGCGGGCCTTGGGGTCGCCGCCGGCGAGGTCGTCGATGGCGGCCTCCCAGGACTGCGCGGGGCGGTAGTCGCGCGGGTTCCAGGCGTAGTCGGCGGCGGTGAACAGCGGGATCCGGGAGGCCAGCGGCTGCTCCATGGCGTTGGCGAGCAGCGCCGCCGAGCCGGTGGCGACGGCCGGCTCGCGGCCCGTGTAGGGGCCGAGGAAGATCCGGTCCTGGGCGTAGTCGTTGACCGGGTAGTTGTCCATGGTGACCAGCGGATGGCCGAACGCCTCGCGGGCGGCGGACAGTTCGCCGCCGGTGATGGTCCGCGGGACCACGCCGACGCCCGTCCAGGCCACCTCCACGCGGTCGTTGAGCGCCGCCGCCAGTGCGCTGCGGTAGGCGGTCGCGCCGTCCTGGTAGAACTCGGTCGGCATCAAGGACAGCGGCGCGGCACCGGGGTGCCGCTCGGCGAGGTGCCGGGCCAGCGCGTTGGCGACCCCCGCCTGGGCCTTGGCGGCGGCCTGCGGCCCGGTCCCGAAGATCTCCTCGTCGGCGCCGCAGTGCCATTCGCTGTAGCTGACGTCCTGGAACTGGAGCTGGAAGGACCGCACCCCCAGCGCCCACATCGCGTCCACCTTGCGGCGCAGCGCCCGCAGGTCGTCCTCCGAGGACAGGCACATGGCCTGGCCGGGGGCCACCGCCCAGCCGAGCGTGACGTGGTTGGCGCGGGCCCGCTCGGCCAGCGCCCGGAAGTCGGCGCGCTGCGCGGCCGGGTACGGGTCGCGCCACCGCGCCTGCCGGTAGGGGTCGTCGCCGGGGGCGTAGAGGTACTGGTTCTGCTTGGTGCGGCCCATGAAGTCCAGTTGGGCCAGCCGCTGCGGCCGGCTCCACGGCTGTCCGTAGAAGCCCTCGGTGGTGCCGCGGACGCCGGTGGCGGGCCAGTCCCGGACGGTCACCGAGGCCACCTGCCGCCCGCCGTCCGGGCCGTCGGTGACCAGCTGGCGCAGGGTCTGCGCGGCGTGGAAGAGGCCGTCCGGGCCGACGCCGTCCAGTGCGACGGTGTCCCGGCCGGCGACCTGGCCCACGGCCAGCCGGTAGCCGCCGGACGGCAGGTCGCCGCGGGGCGGCACCCGCAGCGCCCGCAGGGCGTCGTCCGCGGGCGCGCCGCCGGCCAGCAGCACGGGCCCGCCCGCGGGCAGCCGGTCGCCGGGCGCGGCCTGCCGGACGGTGCGCACCCCGGCGTCCCGCAGCAGCCCGCGCAGCACGTCGAGGGCGTACGGGTCGGTGTCCGGCGCGGCCACCAGCACCGCCGTCGGGCCGAGCGGGACCGCCGCGCCGAGCTGCCGCATCGACTGCGGGCGCGGCCAGACCGCGGGCGGTACGCCGGCGTCGGTGGGGCGGCCGGGCTGGTCGGGGGTGCCGGCGGCGGGGCCGGCCGGGGCCGCCTGGGCGGCCGGTACGCCGCCGAGCAGACCTCCTATGACGGCGGCGGCCAGCGCGGTGGTCCCCGCCACCCGCGCACGGCTGCCGCCCCTGCCCGTATCGGTTCTTCCGCCCCATCCGCCCCGGACCCGCACGAATCGCTCCTCGTCCCCGTATCTCGTGCTCACCGGCTCCCGCCGGTTCCCCCTGTGTCCCGCCGCCCGGTCGCCGCGTCCCCGTCGCGCGCCCAGCGGCCTGCCCGGTGGGCGGGGCCGCGGTGCAGGCGTGTGGTCGTGGTGCGCGCGGCGCGGAACCGGGGGTTTCGGCACCCTCGGCACCCGATCGGACAGACCTTCGGCTGTGAGCCCACCATTGTCGCGGCGAGGGTGTCAACCGGGCCTCGGGGGCGCTCCCGGGTACCTGGCGGATCGCCCCCTTCGTCCCCTGTCGTGATCGGGTCATGACACCGACCGCTCCGCAGGAATTGCGTTCCGGAGCGCCATCGTCCGGCGTTCTGTGCGCCGCACGGCGTTCCCCGCCGCGAAATCACCGGTCCGGGCCATACTGTGATGTGAGTCACGTTTGCTGGGTGGAGACGTCTGCCCTCGTGTCGACTGGGTAGGGCAGACGTGTCCCACTACCGATGAACGGGAGGCCCGTCGTGGCCGCATCCGCTCAACTCCTCCTCGACGCGCTCGCCGCGAAACCCTGCGGCGAGCCCGGGCTCTTCGACGGGGTGTCCGGCCCCGACTCCGGCCTGGAGGGCTCCGGCTCGTTCAGCTTCACCGAGCCGCCGCTCACCAGCGAGCCCCCGCTCGCCGACAGCGCCCCGCTCACCAGCGAGGTCCCCATCGCCGCCGAACTCCCGCTGACCAGCGAACCGACGGCCGCCGGACTGGGCACGGAGTCGATGGAGGTCTGAGCGGCCATGGGCCGCGCCCGGCTCGCCCGGCTCCACGGCATCGCCACGTCCTACGAGCCCGCACCGGGCCGCACCGTCCACATCGCCGAGGAGACCGCCGTCGCGGTGCTTGCCGCACTCGGCGTCGACGCCTCCACCCCGCAGGCCGTCCGCACCGCCCTGGCCGCCCACGAGCAGACCGCCGGCCGCGCCCTGCTGCCGCCGACCGTCACCGCCCGCACCGGCCGGCCCCCGCGCCTCCCGGACCTCCCCGACGGCACCGTCCTGAGCGTCCGCACCGAAGACGGCACGCTCATCGGCGCGGAAGTACGCGACGGCACCCCGCACGGCGGCACCCAGCACCCCGCGGCGCTCGCCGGGCTCCCGCTCGGCGTGCACGACCTCCGGGCCGACGCCCCCGACGGCCGCACCGCCCGCGCCCACCTGGTCGTCGCCCCCGACGCGGTGCCCGCCCCGTCCGGCCGCACCCACGGTTTCCTCGTCCAGCTCTACTCCCTGCTCTCCCGGCGCTCCTGGGGCATGGGCGACCTCGGCGACCTCGCCGACCTCGCCGCCTGGTCCGGACGCGCCCTGGGCACCGGCTTCGTCCAGCTCAACCCGCTGCACGCGGCGGTCCCCGGGCCCCCCACCGACCCGTCCCCCTACCGCCCCTCCTCCCGCCGCTTCCCCGACCCCGTCCACCTGCGCATCGAGCAGATCCCCGAGTACGCCCAGCTGGCCGGCGACGCGCGGGCCCGCGCCGACGAACTGGCCGCCCGGGCAGGGGAGTTGCGCGCCGATGTCCTCGACCGCGGCGCACTGATCGACCGGGACGCCGTCTGGGCCCTCAAGCGGGAGGCCCTGGAACTCCTCGGCACCGTCCCGCTCAGCCCCGGCCGGCGCGCCGCGTACTGCGACTTCCTCGCCGACCAGGGCAGCGCCCTGGACGACCACGCCACCTGGTGCGCGCTCGCCGAGCGGCACGGCCCCGACTGGCGCGGCTGGCCGGCCGGCCTGCGCGACCCCCGCTCACCGCAGACCGCCCGGATCCGCCACCGCCTGCTGGACCGGATCGACTTCCACTGCCGGCTCGCGTGGTTCACCGACCAGCAGCTGGCCGCCGCCCAACGGGCCGCCCGGGAGGCCGGCATGGCCGTCGGGCTCGTCCACGACCTCGCCGTCGGCGTCCACCCCTCCGGCGCGGACACCTGGGCCCAGCAGGACGCGTTCGCCGGCGGAATGTCGGTCGGGGCGCCACCGGACGCCTTCAACTCCCGCGGCCAGGACTGGGGTCTGCCGCCCTGGCGCCCGGACGCCCTGGCCGCCGCCGGCTACGCGCCCTACCGCGCCCTGCTGCGCGGCCTGCTCCGGCACGCGGGCGCGCTCCGCATCGACCACGTGATGGGCCTGTTCCGCCTGTGGTGGGTGCCCCAGGGCCGGCCGCCGACCGAGGGCGCCTACGTCCGCTACGACGGCGAGGCGATGCTCTCCGTGCTGGCCCTGGAGGCCCACCGGGCCGGCGCCGCGGTGATCGGCGAGGACCTGGGCACCGTCGAGCCGGGCGTCCGCGAGGCGCTCGCCGAGCGGGGCGTCCTGGGCACCTCCGTCCTGTGGTTCGAACGGTCCTACGCCGCCACCGCCACCGCCGCCGACGGCTCCCCACTCGACGGGGACGACCCGGCACCGGCATCGACACCGGAACCGGCCGCCGCCCCGGCCCGGATCCTGGCCCCCGGCGAATGGCGGGCCGGCTGCCTGGCCACCGTCACCACCCACGACCTGCCGCCCACCGCCGCCCGCCTCACCGGCGCCGACGTCGCCCTGCGCGAACGCCTCGGCCTGCTCGCCGGGCCGCCCGAGCAGGAACGCTCCCGGGCCGCCCACGAACTGCGCGAATGGCTCGGCGCGCTCACCCGCCACGGCCTGCTGCCCAAGGGCGTCCGCGACGAGGAGGCGGTGGTCCGGGCCGTCCACGGCTTCCTGCTGCGCACCCCGGCGCGGATGGTCGGCATCTGGCTCCCGGACGCGGTGGGCGACCGCCGCCCGCAGAACCTCCCCGGTACCTGGGACGAGTACCCCAACTGGCGCCTGCCCATCGCCGGCCCCGACGGCCGCCCGCACACCCTCGAAGAGCTGGCCGCCTCGCCCCGGCTGCACGCGCTGATGCGGGAGCTGTCGTCCTTCGCGGGCTGACCGCGACGGCCGCGGGCCCGGCCGGGGGCGCCGCGCCGGGCCGTCCCGCCTGCCGGGATGTCGCTTGCCCCACCCCGGACGCGCGGGGTGCAGTGCCGTCCGCTACGTTGAACGGGTGAGCAACAAGGTCAAGAACACCGCCCTGCGCGCCGGAACCATCACCGCCGGCACCGCGCTGATGCTGCTGATGTCGTCCCCCGCGTTTGCGCTCACCCGCGACGACGGTGACGACCCGGGTCCGGGCCTGAGCGTGATCCAGACGCTCGGCCTCTACGTGGTTGCCCCCATCGTGCTCTTCCTGATCATCGCCGGGCTGGTCATCGCGACCGACAAGTCCCGCAAGCAGGCCAAGTCCAAGGGCTGATCCGAGCCCCGCGCGGGCCGTCCGCCCGCGCCCATGACGCCTTCACAGGGGCGCCCACCGGTCCTTCCCGGACCGGTGGGCGCCCCTTTTCGCACACCAGGGTCGGTGATCACGAAAAACCCGACATAGGGCGTCAGTTGGGCAGCTTTGCGGGCGATTCGCCCTTGGGGAGGTGTTTAACCGGGGCGTACCTACGATGACGTAACCTACGGGGCCGTAAGTGCAAACCTACGGAGCCGTAGGTCCGTCGTCCCCAGGAGTTCCCGTGACCATCGCCCCCGACCGCCTCGACGGAGCGCGCGGCCAGGCCGCCTGGACCGACACCCGGCTGCTGTACGCCCTGGAGGAGGTCGTCGAGAAGGAGCTCAACCGGCATCTGGCGATCGCCAAGGAGTGGATGCCGCACGAGTACGTGCCGTGGAGCGACGGGCGGAACTTCGACGGGGTGATGGACGGCGAGCCCTGGGCCCTCGAGCAGTCCAAGGTCACCGCCATCGGCCGCACCGCGCTGGTGGTCAACCTCCTCACCGAGGACAACCTCCCCAGCTACCACCACGAGATCGCCACCCTCTTCGGCCGGGACGGCGCCTGGGGCACCTGGGTCCACCGTTGGACCGCGGAGGAGGGCCGGCACGGCATCGTGATGCGCGACTACCTCCTCACCAGCCGCGCCGTGGACCCGGTCGAGCTGGAGCGGTTCCGGATGGCCCACATGTCCGAGGGCTTCGAGTCCGACAACGCGCACAGCATGCTGCACTCGGTGGCGTACGTCGCCTTCCAGGAGCTGGCCACCCGGATCTCGCACCGCAACACCGGCCGGCACTCCGGCGACCCGGTGTGCGACCGGATGCTGGCCCGGATCGCCACCGACGAGAACCTCCACATGGTCTTCTACCGCAACCTCCTGGGTGCCTCCTTCGAGCTGGCCCCCGACCGGACGATGTGCGCCGTGCGGGACGTGGTCACCGGCTTCCGGATGCCCGGCCACGGCATGCCCGGCTTCGAGCGGGCCGCCGCCCGGATGGCCCTCGGTGGGATCTACAACCTGCGCATCCACCACGACGACGTGCTCCAGCCCGTGCTGCGCTACCTGAAGGTGCTGGAGATCGGCGGGCTGGGCCCGGAGGGGCTCGCCGCACAGGAGGAGCTGGGCGTGTTCCTGGACGGCCTGGACGGGCAGGCGCGCCGCTTCGACGAGCGGCAGGCCGCGATCCTGGCCCGCCGGGCGGCCCGAGGCTGACCCAGGCAGGTGATTCCTTTCACGTTTACTGAAAGGAATCGTCCGAAGTATTCGATGGACCTGATGGGTGATGGGCTGCCACGGTGGATTCGTATCCACTATCGAGGGAGAGGAAACCGTGGCAGTCCTGGAGCGGGCCCGCGCACGCCGCACACCGTCCACACAGGCCGTGGGGCTGACCCTGGCCCTGACGGCGACCGTCGTCTGGTCCGGCAACTTCGTCATCGCCCGCGCCCTGCACGAGACCGTGCCACCCGTCCAGACCGCGTTCTGGCGCTGGATCATCGCGCTGCTGGCGGTCGCCCCGTTCGCCCTGGGGCAGGTCCGCCGGGAGTGGGCGGTGATCCGCCGGCACCTCGGATTCCTGGCGCTGGCCGCCCTGTTGGGCGTCACCCTCTTCAACACCCTGATCTACACGGCCGGCAAGAGCACCTCGGCCACCAACATGGCGATGATCGCGGCCGCTTCGCCGATGATGATCGCCCTCTTCGACCTGGTCGGCGGCCGGCGCGGCGACCGTGAGCCGCTGGGCGCCCGCCGCACCGCGGGCATGGCGATCGCGCTGCTGGGCGTGCTCACGCTGGTCGGCAAGGGATCGCCGACCGCGGTGCTGCACCTGGACTTCGCCGTCGGCGACCTGTGGATGCTGGCCGCCACCGCCACCTTCGCCGGCTACAGCGCGCTGCTGCGCCGCCGCCCCGAAGGGATCGGCGGGCTGTCGTTCCTGTTCATGACCTTCGCGCTGGGCGCCGCGATGCTGGTGCCCGCCTACGCCGTCAGCCTCGGCGTCGAGGGCGGCTTCCCGCTCACCACCGGGACGGTCGGACCGCTGCTCTACATCGGGGTGTGCTCCTCCGCCGTCGCCTTCTTCACCTGGAACAAGGCGATCGCCCTGGTCGGCGCCGCCCGCGCCGGGGCGGTCTACTACCTCCAGCCGGTCTGCGTGGCGCTGCTCTCGCTGGTCGTCCTGGGCGAGGGCATCGGCGCGGTGCAGGTGCTCTGCATGGCGCTGATCGTCGCCGGGGTGGCCCTGGGGGCGGCGGGCAGCCCGCGGTGACCGGGCCGGCCGCGTCGGGTGCGTACGCTGCCCGCATGGCCGACTGGGACATCAAGAAGCTGCGTATCCTGCGCACCCTCCAGGAAGTGGGCACGGTCACCGCGACCGCCGAGGCGCTGCACATGACGCCCTCGGCGGTTTCGCAGCAGCTGACCGGGCTCGCCAAGTCCCTCGGGGTGACGCTCCTGGAGGCGCACGGCCGGCGGGTCCGGCTCACCGGTGCCGCCCAACTGGTGCTGCGGCACGCCGAGGCGGTCTTCGCGCAGCTGGAGCGGGCCGACGCGGACCTCCTCGGCTACCTCCAGGGGGAGGCCGGCACGGTGCGGGTCGGGGCCTTCTCCACCGCCATCCCGGCGCTGGTGGTCCCCGCCGTCCAGGAGCTGCGCCGCACCCACCCGGGCCTGGCCGTGACCGTGCGGGAGGCGGAGGCGGAGGCCGCGTACGAGCTGCTGGCCGAGGGCAGCGTCGATCTGGCGCTGTCGCTGGCCGCGCACGCGCCCACCCCGCGCGACCCCAAGTTCAGTCGGGTCTCGCTGCTCGCCGACCCGTTGGACGTGGCGCTGCCGGCCGGCCATCCGCTGGCCGCCGAGCCGGGGTTGCGGCTGGCCGACCTGGCCGGCGAACCGTGGATCTTCGGCAGCAGCGGCCCGTGGTCCCAGATCACCACCACCGCCTGCGAGAACGCCGGGTTCGTCCCGGAGCAGGCGCACTCCGCCGCCGACTGGAGCGCGATCTGGGCGATGGTCGCCGCCGGGATGGGCGTGGCGCTGGTGCCCCGGATGGCGATGGCGGGCGGCCTGCGGGCCCCCGGGCACGGCAGCGGGGTCGCGCTGCGGGTGCTCCACGCCGACCAGCCGCGCCGCCATGTGGTCGCCGCCGCCCGGCGCGGTTCCGAGGGGGCGCCGGGGCTCGCCCGGGTGCTGGCCGCGCTCCGCCAGGCGGCCGCCGCCCAGGCGACCGTGGGGCGCACCGGCGGCGAGTGAGTCCGGCGCCGTGCGCGGACCGCGGGCGTCCGCGCACCCGCCACCATTCAGCCCGGCTGAAGATATTCCTCACGAACTTTCGATGGACCTGTCGGGTGTTCTGCTGCGACGGTGGACCGGTCCCCAGCACCGCACACAGGAGCAGAAGGGAAACGCATGTCCGCCACCCCGGCCGCCGATTCCACCGATCCGCACGCCAACGACGCCCAGCCGTACGCCGGCGGCGACCCGTACGCCGACTACCGCGGCGGTGACTTCTCCTTCACCTCGCTCGTCGACCTGGCCGACCGCCGCTTCGGCGCCGGTGTGATCGCCGCCAACGACGAGTTCTTCGCCGAGCGGGAGAACCTGCTGAAGTCGAACCCGGCGGTCTTCGACCCCGAGCACTTCGGCCACAAGGGCAAGATCATGGACGGCTGGGAGACCCGGCGCCGCCGGGGCGCCGACGGCGACCATCCCTTCCCCACCGAGGACGAGCACGACTGGGCGCTGATCCGCCTCGCCGCCCCCGGCGTGATCCGCGGCGTCATCGTCGACACCGCCCACTTCCGCGGCAACTACCCGCAGCAGGTCACCGTCGAGGCCACCGCGCTGCCCGGCAGCCCCAGCCCCGAGGCCCTGCTCGCCGACGACGTGAAGTGGGAGGAGCTGGTCCCCCGCACCCCCGTACGCGGCCACGCCGCCAACGGCTTCGAGGTCACCGCCGAGCGCCGCTTCACCCACCTCCGCCTCAAGCAGCACCCCGACGGCGGCATAGCCCGCCTCCGGGTCTACGGCGAGGTGGTCCCCGACCCGGAGTGGCTGGACGTCCTGGGCACCCTCGACCTGGCCTCGGTGATGCACGGCGGCACCGTCGAGGACGCCTCGGACCGCTTCTACTCCTCGCCCACCCAGATCATCCAGCCCGACCTGTCGCGCAAGATGGACGACGGCTGGGAGAACCGCCGCCGCCGGGTGCGGGGCACCAACGACTGGGTGCGGTTCAAGCTCGCCGCGCAGGGCGAGGTCCGCGCCGTCGAGATCGACACCGCCTACCTCAAGGGCAACTCGGCCGGCTGGGCCCGGCTCTCGGGCTGCGACGGGAACCCGGACGACGCGTCCTCGTGGTTCGAGATCCTGCCCAAGACCAAGCTCCAGCCCGACACCCCGCACCGCTTCGTGCTGCCCCGCCGGGTCACCGCCACCCACGTCCGCCTGGACGTCTACCCCGACGGCGGCCTGGCCCGGATGCGGGTGCACGGCGACCTCACCGAGGCCGGCCGGGCCGAACTGGTCCGCCGCTTCGACGAGTTGAGCGGCTGACCCACCGGTCCCGCCGGGCCCCGTAGGAGGGGGACGGGGCCCGGCTGCGCTCCCGCAGGCTCGTGCAGAGCGGGGAGCCCCACGACCCGCCCGGCGGACGGCCACGCTCCTGACGCCCCGTCCGCCGGGCGACTCCACCCCGCGTCCGCACCCGCGGAACGGGGCGTGCCCCGGAACCGATTCGGTTCCGGGGCACGCCCGTGTCCGTACCGCGCGAGCCGGTCAGGCCTCGGCGGCCGCGTCCGCCGCGCGGGCCTTCAGGGCCCGCTCGACGCCGGCCCGGGACTCCGTCACCAGGCGGCGCAGGGCCGGGCTCGGGTCGGCCTGCGCCAGCCAGGCGTCGGTGGCGTCCAGGGTCTCCTGGGAGACCTGGAGGGCCGGGTAGTGGCCCACCACGACCTGCTGTGCCATCTCGTGGCTGCGGTTGTCCCAGACGTCCTTGACCGCCTCGAAGTACTTCGCGGTGTAGGGCGCCAGCAGCTCCCGCTGGTCGGGCTGGACGAAGCCGCCGATGACGGCCTCCTGCACGGCGTTGGGGAGCTCGTCGGACTCCACGACCGAGGCCCACGCCTCGGCCTTCGCCGCCGCGGTGGGCCGCGCCGCGCGTGCCGTCGCCGCGTGCCGCTCGCCCGCCGAGGTCGCGTCCCGCTTCAGCTCGGCGGCGATCGCCGGCTCGTCCGCCCGGCCGGTGGCCGCCAGCCGCTCCAGCAGCGCCCAGCGCAGCTCGGTGTCGACCGCCAGCCCGGGGATCTCCTCGGTGCCGTCCAGCAGGCCCTGGAGCAGGTCCAGCTGGTCGCCGGTGCGGGCCGAAGCGGCGAACGCCCGGGCCCACGCCAGCTGGTGGTCGCTGCCCGGCGCGGCCGCCCGCAGGTGCGCCAGCGCCGCCTCGGTCCAGGTGGCCAGGCCGCGTCCGCGCCACTCCGGCGCCGCGTACAGGTCCAGCGCCAGCTTCACCTGGCGGTGCAGCGACTGGACCACGCCGATGTCGGTCTCCTTGCCGATGCCGGAGAGCACCAGCGCGAGGTAGTCGCGGGCGGGCAGTTCGCCGTCCCGGGTCATGTCCCAGGCCGAGGCCCACGACAGCGCCCGCGGCAGCGACTCGGTGAAGTCCCCGAGGTGCTCGGTGACGACCTTCAGCGACTGCTCGTCCAGCCGCACCTTGGCGTACGACAGGTCGCCGTCGTTGAGCAGGATCACGTCCGGCCGGCGGAAGCCCGCCGGGAACGGCACCTCGGTCCGCTCGCCGTCCACGTCCAGTTCGACGCCGCCGGTGCGGACCAGCTTGCCGTCCTTCAGGTCGTAGTAGCCGATGCCGATCCGGTGCGGCCGCAGGACGGGCTCACCGGTCGCCCCGGCCGGCAGCGCCGGCGCTTCCTGGCGCACCGCGAACGCGGTGACGGTGCCGTCCTCCGCCACCTCGATCTCCGGCCGCAGGATGTTGATGCCGGCCGTCTGCAGCCACTTCTTCGACCAGGTCGCGAGGTCCCGGCCGCTGGTCTCCTCCAGCGCCCCGAGCAGGTCGCTCAGCCGGGTGTTGCCGAACGCGTGCGCCTTGAAGTACGCCTGCACGCCCTTGAAGAACTCGTCCATGCCGACGTACGCCACCAGCTGCTTGAGGACGCTGGCGCCCTTGGCGTAGGTGATGCCGTCGAAGTTGACCAGGACGTCGTCCAGGTCGCGGATCTCCGCCATGATCGGGTGGGTGGACGGCAGCTGGTCCTGCCGGTAGGCCCAGGTCTTCATGGAGTTGGCGAACGTGGTCCAGGAGTGCGGCCACTTGCTGCCCGGCGCGTACGCCTGGCAGGCGATCGAGGTGTAGGTCGCGAACGACTCGTTCAGCCAGAGGTCGTTCCACCACTCCATGGTGACCAGGTCGCCGAACCACATGTGCGCCAGCTCGTGCAGGATCGTCTCGGCACGCACCTCGTAGGCCGCGTCCGTCACCTTCGAGCGGAAGACGTACTGGTCGCGGATGGTGACCGCGCCGGCGTTCTCCATCGCCCCGGCGTTGAACTCCGGCACGAAGAGCTGGTCGTACTTGGCGAACGGGTAGGCGTAGTCGAACTTCTCCTGGAACCAGTCGAAGCCCTGCCGGGTGACCTCGAAGATCTCCTCGGCGTCCAGGTGCTCGGCCAGCGACGGCCGGCAGTAGATCCCCAGCGGCACCGACCGGCCGTCGGCGCCGTCCCAGGTGCTGTGCACGCTGTGGTACGGGCCGGCGATCAGCGCCGTGATGTACGTGGAGATCCGCGGCGTGGGCGCGAACTCCCACACCGTGCCGTCCGCGCCGCCCGGCTCCGGCGTCGGCGAGTTCGAGATCACCGTCCAGCCCCGGGGCGCCGTCACGGTGAACCGGAACGTGGCCTTCAGGTCCGGCTGCTCGAAACTGGCGAACACCCGCCGGGCGTCCGGCACCTCGAACTGCGTGTAGAGATAAGCCTGCTGGTCCACCGGGTCGACGAACCGGTGCAGCCCCTCGCCGCTGTTGGTGTACCCGCAGTCGGCTACCACCCGCAGCTCGTTGCGGCCCTGACGCAGCCCGGCCAGCGCGATCCGCGAGTCCTGGAACACCGCCGCCGCGTCGAGCGCCGTGCCGTTGAGCACCACCTCGTGCACGGTCGGCGCGACCAGGTCGATGAACGACTCCGCGCCGTCCTCGCCGGCGACGTCGAACCGGACCGTCGTCACCGACCGGAACGTGCCTCCGTCCTGCGCCCCGCTCAGGTCCAGCTCGATGTCGTACGCGTCCACGGTCAGCAGTCGCGCCCGCTCCTGGGCCTCTTCCCGGGTCAGATTCGTACCAGGCACCCGTCGCTCTCCTTATCCATCACAATCCGTCAGCGCATCGTCCGACCATCCTTCCACGGCACCGCCGCGCGCAGGACGACGTCCGGATCCCGCCAGCGGACCGGCCGCGGATCGCCCAGGCTGGCCGCATGACCACGTACGCACCGCTTCCCATTCCGGCCGCCACTCTCGAAGAGCTGCGCGGCACCGACGACGCCGGCCGGCCGATGGAGCCGTACCCCGCCCGCGCGGACGGAATACCGGTGGACTGCGTCGGCAGCCCGCTGCGCTGCTGCCTGCGGGCCATCGAGGAGGGCGAGCGGGTGGCCCTGGTGTCCTACGCGCCGCTGCGCCGCTGGGCGGCGGAGGCCGGCGCCGCCCCCGGGGCCTACGACGAGCAGGGGCCGGTGTTCATCCACGCCGACGCGTGCCCGGGACCGGACCCGGCGGCCGACGGCTACCCCCACGACCGCGCCGGGGCGCTGCGGACCCTGCGGCGCTACGACCGGCAGGGCCGGATCGCCGGCGGGCGGTGCTTCGAGATCCCCGAGGGCGCCACGGCCGGCTTCGAGGCGGCCTTCGACGAGGCGTTCGCCGACCCGGAGGTGGCGCTCGTCCACGTCCGGGCGGTGGAGTACGGCTGCTTCCTGTACGAGGTGCGGCGCCCCTGACGGGGGAAGGGGCGCCGAAAGCGCGCGGCCGGTGCCGGTACGGAGCGGATCCGTACCGGCACCGGCCGCGCTGCGCCGGGTGCGGGGCGGGTCAGCCGCGCAGCTCGGCGGCGACCAGCTCGGCGATCTGGACGGCGTTGAGCGCCGCGCCCTTGCGGAGGTTGTCGTTGGAGACGAACAGCGCCAGGCCGTTGTCGGCGGTCTCGTCGCGGCGGATCCGGCCCACGAAGGAGGCGTCCTGGCCGGCGGCCTGGAGCGGGGTGGGGACGTCGGAGAGCGCGACGCCGGGGGCGCCGGCCAGCAGCTCCTGGGCGCGCTCGGGGGAGAGGGGACGCGCGAAGCGGGCGTTGACCTGGAGGGAGTGGCCGGTGAAGACCGGGACGCGGACGCAGGTGCCGGACACCTTCAGCTCCGGGATGTCCAGGATCTTGCGGCTCTCGTTGCGGAGCTTCTGCTCCTCGTCGGTCTCGTTCAGCCCGTCGTCGACGATCGAGCCGGCCATCGGCAGGACGTTGAAGGCGATCGGGCGGACGTAGGTCTCCGGGTTCGGGAACTCCACCGCCGCGCCGTCGTGCGTCAGCTTGGTGGCGTCCTGCTCGATGACCTTGCGGGCCTGTCCGTCCAGCTCGGCGACGCCGGCCAGGCCGCTGCCGGATACCGCCTGGTAGGTGGCGACGACCAGGGAGACCAGTCCGGCCTCCTCGTGCAGCGGGCGCAGCACCGGCATGGCGGCCATGGTCGTGCAGTTCGGGTTGGCGATGATGCCCTTGGGCCGTTCGGTGATGGCCTGCGGGTTGACCTCGGCGACCACCAGCGGGACCTGCGGGTCACGGCGCCAGGCCGAGGAGTTGTCGATCACGACCGGGCCGGCGGCGGCGACCTTCTCCGCCAGCGCCTTGGAGGTGGCGCCACCGGCCGAGAAGAGCACGATGTCCAGACCGGAGTAGTCCGCGGTGGCCGCGTCCTCGATCGTGATCTCGGTGTCCTGCCAGGGCAGCGTCCGTCCGGCGGACCGGGCCGAAGCGAACAGCCGCAGCTGCTCGACCGGGAAGTTGCGCTCGGCGAGAATGCGCCGCATCACGCTGCCGACCTGTCCGGTCGCTCCGACGATACCGATCCTCATGGGACTCCTTCTTTCTGACCTGGCCCGCTGGCCCGGCTCCGGGTGTCTGCTGGAACACCTGCTCAGTGGCGCTCCCATCATGTGTGTGAGACCCGTCGCCTTGTCCAATCCATTCCAATAGATGGAGGTGCGGGCCGCATGGTTGCCCACGGAGCGTGTCCGCTGGTCGCGGACCGTCACGCCCGGTGCCGATACCGGTGCGGTCAGTGCGGGAGGATCACCACGTAGTGCGTCGGCTCCCGGTCCGCCGCCGCCATCAGCGCCGTCCGCACCACCGTGGCCTGCTGCTCCGGGGCCTCCCGCAGGGTCCGCGGCCGGCACCGGACGAGGGTGATGCCGAGCCGCTCCAGGTGCTCCCGGTGCTCGTCCCGGGGCGCGTCGGCACGGCCGTGGTCGGACGGGCGCGGGGTGCGGGTGTCGATCTCCACGGCCACGCCGTACTCCGGCCAGTACGCGTCCACCCCGCCCAGGTACGGGCCGCCCGGCAGCCGCAGGTCGACGTTCCACAGCGGGTCGGGCAGCCCGTAGGCGCGCACCATGTCGTAGAGCCGCTGCTCGGCCAGGGCTCGGCCCTCGGCCATCAGGGCGTCGACCGCGTCCACCACGTGCGGTCGGGTCAGCAGCCGGGCCCGGCTCAGCTCCCGCACCACCGCGGCCGCCTCGCAGTGCCCGCCGCGCACCGCCTCGGTCAGCAGCCGGCGCACCAGGGTCCCGTCCGTGAGGCCGGCCACCGCGTCCGCCAGTGCCCGCGGGACGGGGGCGGTGGGCACCCCGGTGACGTCCTGCGGGGCCGGCAGGTCGGCGCCCCGGACGATCCCCGCGAAGCCCGCCGGGCGCAGCCGCCGGGTGCGCGCCACCAGTACGTCGATGCGGTCCAGGGAGAGCAGCGGGGGAGCGGCGACGAAGCCGTGCAGGGCGAGCGCCGCCAGTCCGGTGACCATCGGTTCCCGGCCGGCTTCCGCGGTCCGGGGCTGGGTCGGCACGGCCGGACCGCGGTGGCGGGCGTAGAGCAGCGCGGCGTGCAGCCGCTCCTCGCTGGTGGGCGGCCCCTGGTGGAGCAGGTGGACGCCGGGCAGCAGCTGCTGCCAGGGGCCGCCCGGCCGGCAGCGCTCGGTGACCTCGGCGGGCGGCACACCGTACGCCCGCAGTTGATGGGTCGTCAGCACCGGGCACCGGCCGTCGGCGAGGTGGTGGAGGGGGAGCGGGGAGAGCGGGGTGTCGTGGTTCATGCCCGGCAGATTCCCGGCCCCGCTCCGCCCCCTAACCGCTGTTACCCGCCTGTGTCACAAGCGGGACAATCCCGCCCTCAAGTACGGGCGTTCGACGGCCGATGACTACTGGTCGCGGGCCGGGTTACGGCCTGGCGCCGGCCGCCTCGTCACAAGCCTGTGCGCGCAGCGCCCGCGCCAGGTCGTCCCGCTCCTCCCGCACCAGCCGGCGCAGTGCGGGCGCGGCCTCCGGGCGCTCCGCCAGCCAGGCGTCCGCCGCCTCCAGCGAGGCCCGGTCCACCTGCCAGGACGGGAACAGCCCGCGCACCACGGACATCCCGATCTCGATGGACCGCTCCCGCCAGATCCGCTCGATCACGGCGAAGTAGCGCGGCGCGTACGGCACCAGCAGCTCCCGCTGCGAGGGTTGCGCGAAGCCGCTGAGGGTCGCCTCGACCAGGGCGTTGGAGAGCGCGTCGGAGTCCACCACGTCCGCCCAGGCGGCCGCCTTGACCTCGGCCGAGGGGCGGGCGGCCAGGCAGCGCACCTGGTGGCGCTTGCCGGACGCGGTGTCGTCGCGGGCCAGTTCGGCGCCGATCGCCGCCTCGTCGGCGGCCCCGTGCGCGGCCAGCGGCAGCAGGAACGCCCAGCGCAGCTCCTGGTCCACCGCCAGCCCGTCGATCTTCGCGGTGCCGTCCAGCAGCCCCCGGAGCAGCTGGAGGTCGGCCGGGGTGGTGGCCACCGCCGCGAAGTGCCGGGCCCAGCTCAGCTGGTGGCCGCTGCCCGGCTCGGCCAGCCGCAGTTCGCGCAGCGCGCCCTCGGACAGCTCGCGGGTGGCCCGCTCGCGGTACTCCGGCGCGACGTAGTGCTCCAGCGCCGCCTCGGCCTGGCCGAGCACCGACTGGAGCACCCCGACGACGGTCTCCGCGCCGGCGAACCGCCGCACCAGCTCCAGGAAGTCGCGGGCCGGCATCAGCCCGTCCCGGGTCAGCCCCCACACCGCGGCCCAGCACAGCGCCCGCGCCATCGGGTCGGTCAGGTCGCCGAGCCGGGCCCGCAGGGTGGCCAGCGATCCCTCGTCGAACCGGGTCTTGCAGTACGTCAGGTCCTCGTCGTTGACCAGGATCAGCTCCGGCCGCTCGATCCCGGCCAGCTCCGGCACCGCGGTCCGCGGCCCGGCCACGTCCACCTCGGCGCGGGCGTAGCGGACCAGCGCCGAGTCGGCGTCCAGCCGGCGGTAGAGGCCCACCGCGACCCGGTGCGGCCGCAGCTCCGGCGTGCCCGTCGGCGGAGCCGGCTGATGAACGGGGAGCGCCGCCTCCTGGAGGATGCTCAGCTCGGTGATCCGGTCCTGCGCGTCATAGGTGACCTGCGGCGTGAGGGAGTTGACGCCGGCCGTCTCCAGCCAGGCGCGCGACCAGGCCGCCAGGTCCCGCCCCGAGGTCTCCTCCAGCACCGTCAGCAGGTCCGCCAGCCGGGTGTTGCCGTAGGCGTGCCGCTTGAAGTAGCGCCGGGCGCCCTCCAGGAACGCGTCCTGGCCGACGTACGCCACCAGCTGCTTGAGGACGCTGGCGCCCTTGGCGTAGGTGATGCCGTCGAAGTTGAGCTTGGCGTCCTCCAGGTCCCGGATGTCGGCGGTGATCGGGTGGGTGGAGGGCAGCTGGTCGGCGCGGTACGCCCAGGACTTGCGGCGGTTGGCGAAGGTGATCCAGCCGTCCGTGAAGCGGGTCGCGCCCACCTGCGCGAAGCTGCCCATGAAGTCCGCGTAGGACTCCTTCAGCCACAGGTCGTCCCACCAGTGCATGGTGACCAGGTCGCCGAACCACATGTGCGCCATCTCGTGCAGGATGACGTTGGCCCGGCGCTCGTAGGACGCCTCGGTGACCTTGCCGCGGAAGATGAACTCCTCGCGGAAGGTGACGCAGCCGGGGTTCTCCATCGCGCCGAGGTTGTACTCCGGCACGAACGCCTGGTCGTACTTCCCGAACGGGTACGGGAAGTCGAAGTGGTCGTGGAAGAAGTCCAGGCCCTGCTTGGTGACGGTGAAGACGTCGTCCGCGTCGAAGTGCCGGGCCAGCCCCTTGCGGCAGAGCGCGCCGAGGGGGACCGTCAGCTCGGTGCCGTCCTCGAAGGTGCGGCGGTAGGTGTCGGTGACGTAGTGGTACGGCCCGGCGACCACGGCGGTGATGTACGTCGAGATCGGCTTGGTGGTCGCGAAGCGGTGCCGGCCCGCCTCGGCGGGGCCCTCCTGGGCGCCGTTGCCGAGCACCAGCCAGCCCTCGGGCGCGGTCACCTCGAAGGTGAACGGGGCCTTCAGGTCCGGCTGTTCGAAGTTGGCGAAGACCCGGCGCGCGTCGGCGGGCTCGTACTGGGTGTAGAGGTAGACCGCGCCGTCCTCGGGGTCGACGAAGCGGTGCAGGCCCTCGCCGGTGCGGCTGTAGGCGCACTGCGCGTCGACGACCAGGGTGTTCTCGGCGGCCAGGTCGGCCAGCGCGATCCGGGTGCCGTCGAAGACCTCGGCCGGGTCCAGCTCCCGGCCGTTGAGGGTGACCGTGCCGACCGAGGGCGCCAGGAGGTCCGCGAAACTCGCCGCGCCGGGCTCGGCGCACCGGAAGCGGATCGTCGTCCGGGAGCGGAAGGTGGCCGCGTCCGCGCCCCGGGCGACCGCTGAGCGGACGTCCAGCGCCACGTCATAGCCGTCGACCGTCAGCAGTTGCCCCCGCTCACGTGCCTCTTCCCGGGACAGATTCTCACCTGGCACGGTGTGCCTCCCTCACCCTCGTCTCGGATATCGAACACGGGGAATCATGGCACGGGCGACGTCGGTTGAAGCGTGCACGGAACAACGCCGTTGATGCTCTCAAGAGGAGACCCCGTGTCCGAGACCGCGAAGACCCCGGCAGACTTCTGGTTCGACCCGCTCTGCCCTTGGGCGTGGCTGACCTCCCGCTGGATGCTGGAGGTGGAGAAGCTCCGCCCCGTCCAGGTCCGCTGGCACGTCATGAGCCTGGCCGTGCTGAACGAGGACAAGCTCGACGAACTGCCCGCCCAGTACGCGGAGAACATGCGCCCCGGCGGCAAGGCGTGGGGCCCGGTCCGCGTGGTGATCGCCGCCCAGCAGCTCTACGGCGACGAGGTCGTCGGCAAGCTCTACACCGCCCTCGGCAACCGCTTCCACACCGCCGGAGAGGGCATCAGCCGCGACTCCCTCGCGGCCGGCATCGCCGACGCCGGCCTGCCCGCCGACCTGATCGACTACGCCGACAAGGACACCTACGACGCCGAACTGCGCGCCTCCCACAAGGAGGGCATCGACCTGGTCGGCCAGGAGGTCGGCACTCCGGTGATCGCGGTGCCCGGGCCGGATTACGACAGCGCGAGCGAAGCGAGCTCTTCCGGGGGCGGAGGCCGGGCGACGGGTGGGCAGATCGCCTTCTTCGGTCCGGTCGTCACGCCTGCCCCCAAGGGCGAGCAGGCGGCCAGGCTGTGGGACGGCACGCTGCTGGTGGCGTCCACCCCCGGCTTCTTCGAGATCAAGCGGACCCGCACCCAGGCGCCGTCCTTCGAGTGAGCGGCGCCGCGCCGCCGTCCCTTCCGCACGCACGAAGCCCCCGCGAGTCACGTCCTCGCGGGGGCTTCGCTCTGTTCCGCCTGCCAAGTGAAAGGTGAGAAGACGATCACGAGGCAGGACGCCTCGGCCGGCTACCGGGTCACGGCGCCAGCAGCAGGTTGTTCGCGCGCTCCTTGGCGGAGGCGTACCGCTTGGCCACGTCCTGCCAGTTCACGACGTTCCACATGGCCTCGATGAAGTCGACCTTCTGGTTCTTGTACTGCAGGTAGAAGGCGTGCTCCCAGGCGTCGAAGACCAGGATCGGCACCGAGCCCTGGCCGACGTTGCCCTGGTGGTCGTAGATCTGCTCGACGATGAGGCGGCCGGTCACCGGCTCGTAGGCGAGCACGCCCCAGCCGGAGCCCTGCGTGGTCGCCGACGCCTTGGACAGCTGCGCCTTGAACTTGGCGAACGAGCCGAAGCTCTCGGAGATGGCGTCGGCGAGCTCGCCCACGCCGTCCTTGTCCAGCGGTTCGCCGCCGCCTTCGCCGGTCATGTTGTGCCAGTAGATGCTGTGCAGGATGTGGCCGGAGAGGTGGAACGCGAGGTTCTTCTCCAGGCCGTTGATGTTGCCCCACTGGTCCTTGTCGCGCGCCTCGGCGAGCTGCTCAAGGGTGTCGTTGGCGCCCTTCACGTACGCCGCGTGGTGCTTGTCGTGGTGCAGCTCGATGATCTCGGGGCTGATGACCGGTGCCAGCGCCGAGTAGTCGTAGGGGAGTTCCGGAAGTGTGTAGGTCGCCATGCCGACCCCGCCTCCAAGCTGCGTAAACGCCGTAGTTGCAAATGATGTGCAAGAGCACGCTATCAGCAGGCATGATCGCGAGCCCGTCATGGCGGGCGTCCTGGTTCCAAAGACGGAGGCGGGGCGGGACCTCGGAAGGAGGTCCCGCCCCGCCTGAAAGGGGTCCGGAAGGAGAACTACCGGTTGCTCAGCGCCCGCTGCCGGACGAGTCCGACCACCGCCAGCACCACACCGAAGCCACCGGTGAACAGCAGCTGGATCCGTTGGTTGTCGTCGCGCACCATCAGCACCAGCACCGCCACGATCCCGACCAGCGCCACCCACGTCAGGAACGGGAAGGCCCACATCCGCACGATCAGCTTCTCGGGCGCCTCGCGCTCCAACTGTCGCCGGGTGCGCAGCTGGGCGACGGCGATGAAGCCCCAGACCACCAGGACGGCGGCGCCGACCATGTTCAGCAGCCACTGGAAGACCGTGGTCGGCCACACGAAGCTCAGCAGCACCGCGACGAACCCGAACGCGGCGCACAGCAGCACCGTCCGGCGCGGCACCCCGCCGCTCACCTTGCCGAGGAAGGCCGGGCCCTGGCCGCGGGCGATCAGCGAGTAGGCCATCCGCGACGAGCCGTAGATGTTGGCGTTCACCGCGGAGAGCAGCGCGATCAGGATGACCACGTTCATGATCTGGCCGGCCGCCGGGATCTTGAGGTAGTCCAGCACCGCCACGTACGGGCCGCTCTTGGCGATCGACGGCGCGCTCCACGGGATGACGGTGACGATGATCGCCATCGAGCCGACGTAGAACAGCGCGATCCGCCACATCGCGGTGCGCACCGCGCGGGCCACGCCGCGGGCCGGGTCCTTCGACTCGGCCGCCGCGATGGTCACCGTCTCCAGGCCGCCGTACGCGAACACCGAGGCCAGCAGACCGACCATCAACCCGTCCACGCCCTTGGGCAGGAAGCCGCCGTCGCCGGTCAGGTGGGCGGTGCCGGGAGCCGAAGTGCCGGGCAGCAGGCCGAAGATGGCCAGCACGCCCAATATCAGGAAGAGGGCGATCGCCGCGACCTTCAGGGCGGCGAACCAGAACTCGAACTCACCGAAGTTGGCGACCGCGGTCAGGTTGGTCGCGGTGAAGACCACCATGATCAGCAGGACCCACATCCACGGCTCGGTGGAGGGGAACCACTGGTGCAGCACGTCCGCGGCGCCCAGCGCCTCGGCCGCCACCGCCACGCACAGCAGCGCGGTGAACATCCAGCCCACGGTGAAGCCGGCCCAGGACCCGATGGACCGCTCGGCGTGCACCGAGAAGGAACCGGAGGAGGGGTGGGCCGCGGACATCTCGCCGAGCATCCGCATGACCAGCATGACCAGCGCGCCGGAGACGGCGTACGCCAGCACGATCGACGGGCCGGCCGCCGCGATGCCCTCGCGGGAGCCGACGAACAGGCCCGCGCCGATCACCCCGCCGAGGGCGATCATCGAGAGGTGGCGCTGCTTGAGGCCGTGCGACAGTGCGCCGTCGTCCTGGCCGGTGCCCGGGGCCGCGGCGTTCCGCGCACCGGCGGACGCGGCGGACGAGGGTGTCCGATTCATGTCGTACCTGTCCCAGTAGGTGAGATGCGGGCGGGGCGATACTGCGTTCTCCCGGGGCCGCGGACGGCTCATCTCCGGGGTCCTCGGCAAAGCTGGCTCAGTCTGAGTGTCCGTGTCCGCTCAGGGCAACAGGCGTGCAGCGATTGTTCGGTATTCAGACGCGATCGTGACCGAGCGTGTCTGATACATCGTCGAATGCGATGAAGTGTGAGGTACATCTCAAATGTGGACCAGGCGCCCCGGCACCGCCCCGGCGCACCGGACCGCGCCCGCCCCTCCGGGCGGCAGCGGCCCTCAGCCCCGCACCCGGCGCGCCCGCAACTCCCGCAGCCCCGCGACCGCCAGCACCGCGGCGGTCGCACCGGCCGACCACAGCAACTGCGGCCGGGCCGTGTCGTCGGTCAGCATCAGCACGATCACCACGCCCATCGCCACCAGCGCCACCCACGTCAGATAGGGGAACGCCCACATCCGCAGCACCAGCCGCTCCGGCGCCTCCCGTTCGATCCGGGGCCGCAGCCGCAACTCGGAGACCGCGATCAGCCCCCAGACGAACAGCAGCACCGCGCCGACCGCGTTGAGCAGATAGAGGAAGACCGAATCCGGCCACTTCAGATTCAGCAGCACCGAGACGAAACCGAACGCCACCGACGCCAGCACCGCCCGCCGCGGCACCCCGCCGCCCGACACCTTCAGCAGGCCGCGCGGCGCCTCCCCGCGCTCGGCCAGTGAGAACACCATCCGTGACGAGCCGTAGAGATTGGCGTTCAGCGCCGACAGCAGCGCCACGAACACCACGATGTTCATGATCTGCCCGGCGCCCGGCACCCCGATGTGGTCCAGCACCATCACGTACGGACTCTTGCCCGGCTGCATCGCCGACCACGGCAGCACGGTGACGATGACCACCATCGAGCCCACGTAGAAGAGCAGGATCCGCCACACCGCGCTGCGCACCGCCCGGCCCACCGCCCGCGCCGGATCGTCCGACTCGGCCGCCGCGATGGTGACCACCTCCAGGCCACCGAAGGCGAACACCACGGCCAGCACCCCGGAGACCACCCCGGACCAGCCGTGCGGCAGCAGCCCGCCGTGTCCGGTGAGATTGGCCAGCCCCATCGGCGAGGTGTCCGGCAGCACCCCGAAGACCGCCAGCAGGCTCAACGCCAGGAACAGCACGATCGCGGTGACCTTCAGCGCCGCGAACCAGAACTCGAACTCGCCGAAGTTCTTCACCGCGGCCAGGTTGGCGACGGTGAACACGACCATGAAGAGCAGCACCCACCCCCACTGCGGCACCGCCGGCACCCAGCCGTGCGCGATCTGCGCCGCCCCGGTGGCCTCCACCGCCAGCACCACCACCAGCAGGAACCAGTACAGCCAGCCCACGCTGAACCCGGCCCAGCGCCCCAGCGCCCGCTCCGCGTGCACCGAGAACGCCCCCGACGCCGGCATCGCCGCCGACATCTCCCCGAGCATCCGCATGATCAGCATCGCCAGCGCCCCGGCGATCAGATAGGACAGCACGATCCCCGGCCCGGCCACCGCGATCCCCGCGCCGGAGCCCACGAACAGCCCGGCCCCGATCACCCCGCCCAGCCCCAGCATCGTCAGATGGCGCTGCTTGAGTCCCGCGGACAGCGGTTCTTTCTCTATCAGGGGCGGTGCGTCGTGCATCGGTTCGTACTCTCGCAAGGGGCGCAAGGGCGGGATCGCCGCCCGATTTGGGGGAACTCCACAGGTGGCCGCGGAGCCGTCCCAGTGTCCCCGCCCGCCCCTGGCTAGCACAAAACCGGCACCACGCCACCGTCCCGCCCGTGACGAGCATCACGTGACCTGCGAAGACGCCCCGCGCGCCGAGGGGCTCCGGCATTCTGGCGGTTGTCCGGATCTCCCCAAGCGGGCCGGTACGGCTTTGTCACCGCTCGCACATGATCGCCGCCGCCCCGCTGAACTAACGTCATCACGTCCCGCCGGACCGTCCATCCCGGACGGTCCCCTCACACCCGCGGAGTCCCCTGATGAGCACAGCCTCTCCCACCCTCCTCCCCCAGTCTCGACTCCGTTCGACCGGGGGGACCCCCATCGGAGCGGTCCTCGCCGACCTGCTGCCGGCCGCCACCGCCACCCGCGCCCGCGTCCGCGACGCCGCGCTGGTCGCCGGCGGCGCCGTGATCACCGGCATCGCGGCCCAGATCGCGATCCCGGTCCCCGGCTCCCCGGTCCCGGTCACCGGCCAGACCTTCGCCGCCCTCCTCGTGGGCGCCTCGCTCGGCGCCCGCCGCGGGCTGCTGTCGCTGGTGGTCTACGCACTGGCCGGCATGGCCGGCGTGCCGTGGTTCGCGGGCGGCGCCTCGGGCGCCGGCGGGGCCACCTTCGGCTACGTCCTCGGCATGCTGCTCGCCGCCACCGCCGTGGGCGCGCTGGCTCGCCGCGGCGGCGACCGCGGGGTGCTCCGCACCGCCGCCACGATGGCCGCCGGCAACGCCCTGATCTACGCGGTCGGCGTCCCCTACCTCGCGCTCAGCACGGGCATGTCCTTCGGCCAGGCCGTCGCCGTCGGCATGGTGCCGTTCCTGATCGGCGACGCCCTCAAGGTCGCCCTCGCGATGGGCGCGCTGCCCACCGCCTGGAAGCTGGCCGGCCGCCGCGGCTGAGCACCCGGAGGAACGCCGACGGGGCCCGCACCCTGGGAGGGTGCGGGCCCCGTCGGCGTTCCTGAGCGGTTACGCGTTCTCCGGCGCCTCCGCGGCCGCCGCCGGCACCTCACGGGGCCGCCGCTTCTGCAGGACCAGCCCGGCGACCAGCACGACCACGGCCGCCACCACCGACAGCACCATCTGCTCCCGGCCGTCCTTGTCGTAGAACATGTAGCCCACGACGAAGACGATCAGCGCGATGGTGGCGTAGGTCAGCCACGGGTACAGCCACATCCGCACCGTCAGCCGCTCCGGCGTCTCCCGCTCGATGATCCGGCGCATCCGCAGCTGCGAGACGCAGATCACCAGCCAGACGAAGAGCGCCACCGCGCCCGAGGAGTTCAGCAGGAACTGGAAGATGGTGTCCTTCGAGGTGTAGCTGAAGATCGTCGCGACGAAGCCGAAGGCCACCGACGCCCAGATCGCCACCGCCGGGACGCCGCCCTTGTTGACGGTCGCGAACGCCTTCGGCGCGTCGCCGCGCTCACCGAGCGAGAACGCCATCCGGGACGCCGTGTAGAGCCCGGAGTTCAGACAGGACAGCACCGCGGTCAGCACGACCACGTCCATCACGATGTCCGCGTACGGGATGTTCAGCGACTTCAGCACCGCCACGTACGGGCTCTTGGCCACCGCCGGGTCGTCCCACGGCAGCAGGGTCACGATCACCGCGATCGACCCGATGTAGAAGAGCGCGATCCGCCAGATCACGCTGTTCACGGCCTTGCGGACGGCCGTCACCGGGTTCGGCGACTCGCTCGCCGCCAGCGTGACGATCTCGCTGCCCATGAAGGAGAAGACCACCAGCAGCATCCCGGAGAGGATCGCGCCCGGTCCCTGCGGTAGGAATCCGCCGTGGTCCAACAGGTTCGCGGTGCCCACCGCGTGGTGCCCCGGCGGCAGTCCGAAGATCGCCAGCGCGCCGACCACGATGAAGATCACGATCGCCACGACCTTGATCCCGGCGAACCAGAACTCGAACTCGCCGAACGAGCCCACCGACACCAGGTTGGTACCGGTCAGCACGATCATCACCAGCAGCGCCCAGGCCCACTGCGGCACCGCCGGTATCCACCCGGTCAGGATCGACGCCGCCGCGGTCGCCTCGACCGCCAGCACCACCGACCAGAAGAACCAGTACAGCCAGCCGATGGTGAAGCCGGCCCAGCGGCCCAGGGCCCGGTCCGCGTACGCGGAGAACGAACCGGACGTGGGGGAGGCCGCGGCCATCTCGCCCAGCATCCGCATCACCAGCACGACCAGCAGACCGGTCAGCGCGTACGAGAGGAGGATCCCCGGGCCGGCGGCTTTGATGCCGGCCCCGGATCCGACGAAGAGGCCGGCGCCGATGACCCCGCCGATGGCGATCATGGACAGATGGCGGTTCTTGAGGCCGGCCTGGAGCCCGTCAGGCGACCGGTTCGCGGTGCCGCTGCCGGGTTCGGCAGCGGGGACCGCGGGGGAGGTAGGCGGGTGCGCGCCCATGTGCACCGTCCTTCGGTGGTTCTAGTGTCGAACCCAGGCATTAGAACGTTGTTAACGAGCGTTTGGAAGAGCCGAATCCGGATCGTGTCGTTACTGGCGAGTTGCCTGGAGTTGCGGGGCGCGGCCGGCGGACGGGCCGCTGCCCCGATGGCGTATTCCCCGGGAACGGCATGCCACACTCATGACCATGCGCGTGTACATCGGCTCCGACCATGCCGGCTTCGACCTCAAGAACCACCTCGTCGACTGGCTCAAGGCCAACGGCCACGAGCCCGTCGACTGCGGTCCGCACATCTACGACGCCCAGGACGACTACCCCCCGTTCTGCCTGCGCGCCGCGGAGAAGACCGCCGCCGACCCGGAGGGCCTGGGCATCGTGATCGGCGGCTCCGGCAACGGTGAGCAGATCGCCGCCAACAAGGTCAAGGGCGTCCGCGCCGCGCTGGCGTGGAGCGAGGAGACCGCCAAGCTCGGCCGCGAGCACAACAACGCCAACGTCGTCTCCGTCGGCGGCCGGATGCACACCGTCGAGGAGGCCACCCGCTTCGTCGAGGTCTTCCTCGCCACCCCGTACTCGGGTGAGGAGCGGCACACCCGCCGGATCGAGATGCTCTCCGCCTACGAGACCGCCGGTGAGCTCCCCCCGATCCCGGCCCACCACCCGCAGCAGGGCTGACCCCCTCGCACCCCGCCGTCGCCCGTTTCCCCGGTGGCCACCGGGGGAGCGGGCGCGCCCACTGGAGGACACCCGATGCCCGAGGGGCACACGATCCACCGCCTGGCCGCGGACCACCGCGACCGGTTCCAGGGGCGGAAGGTCCGGGTGACCAGCCCGCAGGGCAAGTTCGCCGAGGGCGCGGCGCTCATCGACGGCCAGGTCATGGAGACCGCCGAGGCCCACGGCAAGCACCTCTTCCTCGGCTTCGGCCTGGACCGCTGGGTCCACGTCCACCTCGGCCTCTTCGGCAAGCTCGGCTTCGGCACCGCCCCGGCCCCGCCGCCCACCGACACCGTCCGGCTGCGGCTGGTCGGCGCCGGCCACCACGCCGACCTGCGCGGCCCCACCGCCTGCGCGCTGATCACCGACGCCGAGAAGCAGGCGATACACGACCGGCTGGGCCCCGACCCGCTGCGGCCGGACGACGACGGCGACCGCGCCTGGCAGCGGATCGCCCGCAGCCGCACCACCCTCGCGGCGCTGCTGCTCGACCAGAAGGTGATCGCCGGCGTCGGCAACGTCTACCGCGCCGAGGTCCTCTTCCGGCACGGCATCGACCCCTACCTCCCGGGCCGCGCCCTCCGCCGGGACCAGTGGGACGCCGTCTGGGCCGACCTGGCCGCCCTGATGCGGGAGGGCGTGCGGAACAACCGGATCGACACCGTCCGCCCCGAGCACACCCCGGAGGCCATGGGCCGCCCGCCCCGGGTCGACGACCACGGCGGCGAGGTCTACGTCTACCGCCGCACCGGCGCCGCCTGCCACATCTGCGGCAGCGAGGTCCGCACCGCCGACCTCGCCGCCCGCAACCTCTTCTGGTGCCCCGGCTGCCAGCCCGCCGCCGCCCGCCCCTGAAGGACGCGGCGGGCCGTGCCCGCAACCGTCAGAAGCCGTGCGGCAGCCACGGCGCCGCGTCCGACCCGAACGCCACCGACGCCGCGGCCAGCGCCCCCGTCCGCAGCTCCCGCACCCGCCCGGCACCGGCCAGCGCCGACAGCGTGAACCCGCCCAGATAGGCCGAGCCCAACTCCCGTACGGACAGCGCGAGTTCGGCAGGATCGGTGGTCCGCTCGCAACTCGCGCCCTTCGCGTCGCCGGACAGCCGCCAGCGCCCCGCGTTCCACGGGCAGAAGTCGTCGGCGACCTCCAGCACCACGTCCACCGGCGCCTGGTACGTCCGGGCCGCCAGCGCCGCCCCGACGTCCACCGGCCGGACGAACAGCGACTCCCGCACCCCGATGTCGCACCGCCGCTGGTCGGCCACCAGGTGCAGCAGCGGGTCGTCCACCGGCCGGCCGCGCACCGCCACCGACGCCGTCAGGTCGATCCCGAACAGATAGCGCCACAGGGCGGCGTAGGCCACCGGGTCCAGCGCGTCGATATGGCGCACCAGCACCGTCCCGCGCGGCCCGGTGTGATCCCACTCGGGCTTGACGGCGTACCGCGCGTACCCCCGCACCTCGCCGTCCACCTCGGCCAGTACGCACTGCAGCGCACCGGCGCCGTTCCGCTCGCCCTCCGGGTCGAGCACCCCGCCCCGCCCCCAGTGCGGGCGGCGCGCCAGCATCCCGGGCCGGGTCGGCACCAGCCGCGCGTAGACCCGCTCGCACTCCTCCAGCGCGGCCGCCGGATCCACCAGCCGCAGCCGGACGTCGTCCACGCCCGGCAGGTCCGGGGCGGCCAGCCGCAGCGTGTCCACGGTCATCCGGAGCTCCTGGGTGGCCGGGCCGTACCCGAACCGCCCGTAGATCGCCGGCTCCGTGGCGGTCAGCACCGCCAGTGCCTCCCCGCGTTCGTGCACGTCCGTCAGCTGGTGCCGCATCATCGAGCGCAGCACCCCGCGCCGCCGGTGGGTCGGCTGCACGCTGATCAGGGTGACCCCGGCCACGGCCAGTTCCGCGCCGCCGGGCACCGTTAGTCCGAACGAGAACGATCCGCCGGTGCCGACGATCTCGTCACCGTCCCGGACCGCGAACGCCCGCTCGACCTCGGTGATCGCCCGCCACCACGCGCGCCTCTCCGGCCCGTCCGGGATCCCGCCGAACGCCACGTCCAGCTTGTCGTACCAGGCATCCCAGTCGGCATCCCGCAACGGCCGCAACTCTGTTGTCATGGGCCATCCCTAGCAGCCCGCCCTCCGGCCGCGCGACCGCATTTCGAACGCGAATTCCCCGCAATTCCCCGGGGTGACGTGCGGCGAATCGACGCGCCGCCGAACGGGTGGATAAGGTCCCAGAACAATGACACGCGGCGCGGGAGCGGAAAGCCTGAGGGCCCGGATGCGCAAACGGCTGCACCGGGCCCGGATCGGCATGCGCAAGGCCGGTGTCGACTACTTCCGCGGCGACGGCTCCGACTGGGTCGCGCTGGCCGCCCTGCTCGCCGCCGTCCCGGCCATCGCCGGCGGCACCCTCTGGCACCCGGAGTGGATCGCGCCGACCGCGCTCGTCCTCCCGATCATCGCCGGCGGCCTGCTGCTGCGGCCGGCCAACCTCCTCGCCCTGTACGCGGCCTCCGCCGCCGCACTGATCGTCGAGGCGGCCCTGTTCGGCCCGTACGACGAGGGCCGCGACCGGATCACCCCGGGCACCGTCCTGGTGGTCGCCGCGGTCGGCCTCTCCGGGCTGCTGGTCGCCCAGTTCCGCAGCCGGGTCGGCGTGCCCTGGCGGCGCGGCGGCACCATGCTCTTCGACCTGCGCGAACGGATCCGCGTCCAGAGCAAACTCCCCAAGCTCCCCAAGGGCTGGCACCACGAGATGGCGCTCCGCCCGGCCGGCGGCCAGTCCTTCTCCGGCGACTTCGTGGTGGCCTCCTGCACCCAGGGCGGCAACATCCTGGAGGTCGTGCTCACCGACGTCTCCGGCAAGGGCATGGACGCCGCGTCCCGGTCGCTGCTCCTCTCCGGCGCCTTCGGCGGCCTGCTCGGCTCCCTCCCGCCGCACGCCTTCCTGCCGGCCGCCAACGGCTACTTGCTGCGCCAGGACTGGGACGAGGGCTTCGCCACCTCCGTCCACCTCGTCCTCGACCTGGAGTCCGGCGACTACGAACTCTTCTCCGCGGGCCACCTCCCCGCCCTCCAGCTCAGCGCGGGCACCGGCCGCTGGGAGGAGAAGGCGGGGGAGGGGCCGCTGCTCGGGGTCTACGACGGCGCCCAGTTCGACCCGGTCAAGGGGACGCTGCGCCCCGGCGACGTCCTGATGCTGTTCACCGACGGCCTGGTGGAGGCCGCCGACCGCGACATCGCCGAGGGCATCGACCGCCTGACCGGCGAGGCCGAGCGCTATGTGCACGGCGGCTTGGCCGGCGCCGCCTGGCACCTGATCGAGGCCGTCGCCAAGGACGTCAACGACGACCGGGCACTGCTGCTGATCTGTCGGGACGGCTGACCGCCGCGGCGGGCTCGGCCGCCCGCCCCGCGCCACCACCCGGCAGCACCCGCGCCAGCAGCCCGGAGCGGCCGGCCGCCAGCGGTCCGAGGACCGCCAGGATCAGCACGTAACCGGCGATGAACGGGGCCAGCCGGTCGTCGAGTCCGGCCCCCGCCGCCATCGTCGCGAGGATCAGCGCGAACTCGCCGCGGGCCAGCAGCGCGGTGGCGATGTTCGCGGCCGGCCCGGGACCGAAGCCGTGGATCCGGGCCGCGGCCAGCCCCGCGAGGACGTTCATCGCCAGCGTCAGCGCCACCGCGATCAGCACCGGCCACACCACCGTCGGCAGGTCACCGGGGTCGATGGAGAGCCCGAACGCGAAGAAGAAGATCGCCCCGAACGCGTCCCGCAGCGGATGCACCAGCTTCCGGATCCGCGGCCCGGAACTCGTCCCGCCGAGCATCAGCCCCACCATGAACGCCCCGATGGCGTCGGCGACCCCGAACCACTCGGAGACCCCGGCGACCAGGACCGCGGCGCCGAGGAAGGAGATCACCAGCAGTTCGCTGTCCTTGGTGGCGATCAGCCGGCCGATGAGCCGGGTGCCCCAACGGGCCGCCGCGGCGAGCAGCAGCAGGAAGCCGAACGCCTTCCCCGCGGCCGGCGCCGCCGCCGCGAGCGAGTCGGCCCCGGAGAGCACCGGTTGCAGCGCGGCCAGGTAGAGGGCCAGGAAGATGTCCTCGACGACGATGATGCCGAGGATCGGCTTGGTCTCCGGATTTCCCAGCCGCCCGGTGTCGACCAGGACCTTGGTGACGATCGCGGACGACGAGATGCCGAGCACCCCGGCGAGCACCAGCGCCTCGGAGGCGCCCCAGCCGAGCGCGAAGCCGAAGCCGAGCCCGGCACCGACGTTCAGCGTCAGGTACGCGCCGCCGGCCAGCGCCATCCGCCGACCGCCCGCCTTGAGGTCGTCGACGTGGAATTCCAGGCCCAGGTAGAAGAGCAGCAGCACCAGGCCGAGGAGGGAGAGCATTTCCAGGTCGTGCGGATCGGCGACCAGCACGATGCCGGGCGTGTGCGGGCCGAGCAGGATTCCGGCCAGGATGAACAGCGGGATGGTGGGGAGTCCGATGCGGCCGCCGAGGCGGGCCAGGACGGCGGCGGCAAGAAAGGCGCCGCCCATGGCGATCAGGGTGTCTGCGTGTCCGATGGGCCCGTTCCTCCTGGTCGTCAGTGCGCCGTCGATGTGAGTCCGGGCACGTGCCGGTCGCACACGAGGTCAAGACAGCGTCAAGAACTAGTCAATACTTAGATTACCAAAGCATTAACCAGTGACCGTTGTGAGGCGGTGCGGGAGCTTTTGGGGGTCGGTCCGGCGGGGCAAGAGGGCCCGCCGGACCGACCGGAAGCGGCACGGGATGAACGATCGGGAACGAGCAAAGCGTTGGCCGATGATTCGTCACCCGCCTGCAATGGGCAGGGAGTTGATGGCACGATGGGTGCCGGGGTGTGCGCGGCATGCCCCAGGGCCGGTGAGGCGTTCCGACCGAGGGTGTGATCAGTTGTGGCTCTGTCGCTATCAGTTGTCCTGATGTTGGGAATCATCCTGGTCGTACTGATCAGACAGAAGGCGATCAAGGCCGGACCGGCGTTCGTCGCCATACTTTTCGGCTTCTTCCTTGCCTCCACGGGCATGGCGCCGTCGATCAACAGATTCTTGAACTCCATCGCGCAGACCATCAACCACATCACGTTCTAGGACGGGTTCCTGGAACGGGTCACGGTCCGCAGGCCGGGCTCAGGGGGTCCGTCCGCCCCCGGTCCGGGTCAGCGCGTCACGTACGGCATCCTCGCTGCGCCCCACCAGCGCCGATCCGTCGTCGGCGGTGATGATCGGCCGCTGGATCAACTTGGGGTGCGCCGCCAGCGCCTCGATCCATCGGTCCCGCTCGGCGTCGGTGCGCCCCCATGCCCCGACGCCCAGTTCCTTCGCCTCGGCCTCCTGGGTCCGGGTGATGTCCCAGGGCTCCAGGCCCAGGCGGTCCAGTACGGCGCGCAGCTCGCCGGCGGTCGGCGGCTCCTCCAGATACTTCCGTACGGTGTACTCGGCGCCCTCGGCGTCCAGAATCTCCACCGCTGCACGGCACTTCGAGCACGCGGGATTCAGCCAGATCTCCATGCCGGCCACCCTAGGGACTCCCGTTGCGGGAGAGAAGCAGGGGTGCACAGAAGCCCCGGGAACGCGGAAAGCCCCGGACCGAAGGGTCCGGGGCTTTCCTCTTGCGAGCGGGCGACGGGAATCGAACCCGCGTAGCCAGTTTGGAAGACTGGGGCTCTACCATTGAGCTACGCCCGCGAGCGCCGACGGTCGGTGAGACCTCGGCACGCAGAGCATCGTAGCGGGTGAAGGCGGTCGCGCGCACACCGCATCGCGCTCCCGAATAACGGGCAGCCACACCGTCCGCGGCCATGTACCCTACGTGTCGCACCGACGGGGTGTGGCGCAGCTTGGTAGCGCGTCCGCTTTGGGAGCGGAAGGTCGTCGGTTCGAATCCGGCCACCCCGACCAGTAGGTACGCGGCCCGCGTGACGGAAAGCGGGCATAAGCGACCGTTGAAGATCGCGTTGTGGGTGCCCTCCTCCTTGCGGTTACTATGCAAGCTGCGTGCCCGTATGTCTCTGTACCGGGCGCGATCGGCCGGGCCGGGACATGCCGGACGCCGGCTGATCTCAGGCAAAACCCCCGAAGTCAGCCCAAGGAGACCGAACCGTGAAGAGCGCCGTGGAGACCCTGAACCCGACCCGGGTTCGGCTCACTGTCGAGGTGCCCTTCGAGGAGCTCAAGGACAGCCTCGACGCGGCGTACAAGAAGATCAACCAGCAGGTCACGGTGAAGGGCTTCCGTCGCGGCAAGATCCCGGCTCGCGTCATCGACCAGCGGTTCGGTCGCGGCGCCGTGCTGGAAGAGGCCGTCAACGACGCGCTCCCGAAGTTCTACACCAGCGCGGTCAACGAGGCCGAGCTCAACGTCCTCGGCCAGCCCGAGGTCGACATCACCGAGCTCAAGGACAACGAGCTGCTGGCCTTCACCGCCGAGGTCGACATCCGCCCCGCCCTGGAGATCCCGGACTACTCCGGCATCGAGGTCGAGGTCGACGCCGTCGAGGTGTCGGACGAGGACGTCGACAAGTCCGTCGAGCAGCTGCGTGAGCGCTTCGCCTCGACCAGCGTGGTCGAGCGCGCCGCCCAGGACGGCGACGTGGTGACCGTGGACCTGGAGGCCAAGGTCGATGGCGAGGTGCTGGCCGACGGCATCGCCAACGGCGTCAGCTACACCATCGGCTCCGGTGAGCTCCTCGACGGCATCGACGAGGCCGTCAAGGGCCTGGAGGCCGGCGGCAGCGCCACCTTCACCTCCGAGCTCAAGGGCGGCTCCGCCCAGGGCAAGGAGGCCGAGGTCAAGGTCGACGTCACCGAGGTCAAGGCCCGCGAACTCCCCGAGCTGGACGACGAGTTCGCCCAGATGGCGAGCGAGTTCGACACCCTCGACGAGCTCAAGGCGGACAGCCGCAAGCGCCTGGAGCGGATGAAGAAGTTCGACCAGGCCACCCAGGCCCAGGAGAAGGTCCTGGAGGCGCTGCTCGGGCTGATCGAGGTCCCGATCCCCGAGAAGCTGCTCGAGGACGAGATCCGCACCCGCAAGCACAACCTGGAGCACCACCAGCTCGGCCAGATGGGCCTCGACCTCGCGAAGTACCTGGAGATCCAGGGCAAGACCGAGGAAGAGTTCGACGCCGAGACCAAGGAGCAGGCCGAGAAGGGCATCAAGACCCAGTTCGTCCTCGACGAGCTGGTCAACAAGGAGAAGCTGAACGTCAGCCAGGAGGAGCTCACCGAGCACCTCATGCGGCGTGCCCAGTCCTCCGGCATGAGCCCCGACCAGTTCGCCCAGGCCGTCGTCGAAGGCGGCCAGGTGCCGATGCTGGTGGGCGAGGTCGCCCGCGGCAAGGCCCTCGCTGTGGTCGTCGAGGCCGCCACGGTCAAGGACACCAAGGGCGAGGTCGTCGACCTTGAGGACGAGGACGAGACGGAGGCCGCCGAGGCCGTCGTCGCCGAGGCCGAGGGTGCCGACGAGCAGGCGGAGAAGTCCGAGGGCTGAGCCCCGGTCGCACCGCTGACCGACTGATCACGGGCCCGAACGCGCACGTCCGCGTGTTCGGGCCCGTGTGTCGTCCCGGTCCGTGAGCCTGCGCTCACAGCGAACAGTTCTCGGTCTGGGATGGCGTTGTCCGACCTGCGCGTTAGGGTCCGTAGATACGAGGGCAGGGGAGTCGCTGTAAGTGCGCCGGGCGCACCACACGGCGCGGTCCCCGGCCCCTGAAGACGACGCTGAGACGGCCCCTGGCCGTCCGACAACGAGCAGGTGGACACGTGACGATCCCGATGCCTTCCGCCGCCGCTGAGCCGACCTTCGGTGGCCTCGGCGACCAGGTCTACAACCGGCTGCTCGGCGAGCGGATCATCTTCCTCGGCCAGCCGGTCGACGACGACATCGCCAACAAGATCACGGCGCAGCTGCTTCTCCTGGCCGCTGATCCGGACAAGGACATCTACCTCTACATCAACTCTCCGGGTGGCTCGGTCACGGCGGGCATGGCGATCTACGACACCATGCAGTACATCAAGAACGACGTGGTCACCATCGCCATGGGCCTCGCCGCCTCGATGGGCCAGTTCCTGCTGAGCGCCGGCACCCCGGGCAAGCGCTTCGCGCTGCCGAACGCGGAGATCCTCATCCACCAGCCGTCCGCGGGCCTGGCCGGCTCGGCCTCGGACATCAAGATCCACGCCGAGCAGCTGCTGCGCACGAAGAAGCGTCTGGGTGAGCTCTCCGCCATGCACACCGGCCAGACGCTGGAGCAGTGGACCAAGGACGCCGACCGCGACCGCTGGTTCGGCGCCGAGGAGGCCAAGGCGTACGGCCTCATCGACGACGTCATGCCCTCCGCCGCCGGCGTTCCGGGCGGGGGCGGCACCGGGGCCTGAGCCCCGGCCCACGTCCCGCAGTCGACCCCCAGCCCCATTTCGCCACCAGGACGGTGAACCTCCAGATGAACAACTTCCCCGGAAGCGGTATCTACGAGCGCCCGCAGGCCGAGTTCTCCGGCATGTCCGCGGAGTCCCGCTACATCGTTCCGCGCTTCGTCGAGCGCACTTCGCAGGGTGTGCGCGAGTACGACCCGTACGCGAAGCTCTTCGAGGAGCGGGTGATCTTCCTCGGGGTGCAGATCGACGACGCCTCCGCCAACGACGTCATGGCGCAGCTGCTGTGCCTGGAGTCGATGGACCCGGACCGCGACATCTCGGTCTACATCAACAGCCCCGGTGGCTCCTTCACGGCGCTGACGGCGATCTACGACACGATGCAGTTCGTCAAGCCCGACATCCAGACGGTCTGCATGGGCCAGGCGGCCTCCGCCGCGGCCGTGCTGCTGGCTGCCGGCACCCCGGGCAAGCGCATGGCGCTTCCCAACGCCCGGGTCCTGATCCACCAGCCCTTCAGCGAGACCGGCCGCGGCCAGGTCTCCGACCTGGAGATCGCCGCCCGCGAGATCCAGCGGATGCGCACGCAGCTGGAGGAGATGCTGGCCAAGCACTCGTCCACGCCGATCGAGAAGATCCGCGAGGACATCGAGCGTGACAAGATCCTGACCGCCGAGGAGTCCCTGGCGTACGGTCTGGTCGACCAGATCGTCTCGACGCGGAAGAGCTCCGTCTCGGTCTGATCGCGATCTTCGCGAATTGCGCCGGAGTGTTGCCCCCTTGGACCGAGTGAACCGAGTCGGTCCAAGGGGGGCCCGTACGGGGGGCCCGGCAAGGTACCGTCGATAGGCAAGCACCCGGGTCCGCGGAGCAATGCGGATCCCAGGCGAAGGGGATTCACCTCGTGGCACGCATCGGTGACGGCGGCGACCTGCTCAAGTGCTCGTTCTGCGGAAAGAGCCAGAAGCAGGTGAAGAAGCTCATCGCGGGACCTGGTGTGTACATCTGCGACGAGTGCATCGATCTCTGCAACGAGATCATCGAGGAAGAGCTCGCCGAGACCTCCGAGGTGCGCTGGGAGGAACTCCCCAAGCCCCGCGAGATCTGCGAGTTCCTCAACGGCTACGTCGTCGGCCAGGAGCCCGCCAAGAAGGCGCTCTCCGTGGCCGTGTACAACCACTACAAGCGCGTCCAGGCGGGCGAGAACGGCCCGGGCCGCGGCGACGAGGGCATCGAGTTGGCCAAGTCCAACATCCTGCTGCTCGGCCCCACCGGCTCCGGCAAGACGCTGCTCGCGCAGACCCTCGCCCGGATGCTCAACGTCCCCTTCGCCTTTGCCGATGCGACGGCGCTGACCGAGGCCGGCTATGTCGGTGAGGACGTCGAGAACATCCTCCTCAAGCTGATCCAGGCCGCGGACTTCGACATCAAGAAGGCCGAGACCGGGATCATCTACATCGACGAGATCGACAAGGTCGCCCGGAAGAGCGAAAACCCGTCGATCACCCGGGACGTCTCCGGTGAGGGCGTCCAGCAGGCGCTGCTGAAGATCCTGGAGGGCACCACCGCCTCGGTCCCGCCGCAGGGCGGCCGCAAGCACCCGCACCAGGAATTCATCCAGATCGACACCACCAACGTGCTGTTCATCGTCGGCGGTGCCTTCGCCGGCCTGGAGAAGATCATCGAGGCCCGCTCCGGCGCCAAGGGCATCGGCTTCGGCGCCACGATCCGCTCCAAGCGCGAGATCGAGTCCAAGGACCAGCTCCAGGACGTGATGCCGGAGGACCTGGTGAAGTTCGGGATGATCCCGGAGTTCATCGGCCGCCTCCCCGTCCTCACCTCGGTCCACAACCTCGACCGCGAGGCGCTCCTCCAGATCCTGGTCGAGCCGCGCAACGCCCTGGTCAAGCAGTACCAGCGGCTCTTCGAACTCGACGGCGTGGAGCTGGACTTCGACCGCCCGGCCCTGGAGGCCATCGCCGACCAGGCGATCCTCCGCGGCACCGGCGCCCGCGGCCTGCGCGCCATCATGGAGGAGGTCCTCCAGGCGGTGATGTACGAGATCCCGTCCCGCAAGGACGTCGCGCGTGTCGTGATCACCGCGGACGTGGTCCACTCCAACGTCAACCCGACCCTGGTCCCGCGCACCCGCGGCGACTCGGGCGAACCCCAGGAGAAGAGCGCGTAGCCGCTCACGGTCTTCCGACGGAACCGCCCGGCAGCAACTCCGCTGCCGGGCGGTTCCGTTGGTGGTGGGGCCCGGTGTGCCGTCGCGGCCGGGCAGCGTACTGCTCGGTGCGCGGCGACTCCCTCGGCCCGGTCAACGGGCGGTGGCGGGGCGTCAGTTCGCCGAAGGGCGCGCCACGGGCAGACGAAAGGCGCTCCGGGAAGGATCCTTGTCGAGCGCCTGCGCCTTCGGGTGCCGGGGTGCCGCTACTTCTCCTTGCGGACCTCGTTGCGGACCTTGGCGGCCTTCTCCGCCAGGTCCTTGGCGCTCGGCGTGGTGGCGGAGCCGCCGCTCGCGCTGGGCTTGGCGACCATCGAGACGATGCCGAGGGCGCTGTTGTCGCCCCACATGCAGATCGAGGCGGTGACGGGCACGGTGATCCCGCCCTGCGAGAAAGTGATCTTCTGGGTCTCGCACTTCATGACGTCGCCGTCGAAGTCGCTGGGCGAGTACTCGGTGACCGGGGTGACTTCCTCGATCTTGGAGCCCTTGGAGCCCTCCTTGACGCCTTCGTTGTACTTGGCGAACCCCTGGGTCACGGCACCCTGCGGGTCGGCGACGTTCCCGTAGACGCCGTTCACGGACATCCGCAGCCCGGAGGCGTCCTGGTACGTACCGGCGACGCCCTTGGCGCTGGAGATGCCGAGGGCCTTGGCGTCCTTGTCGTTGGAGAAGTCCTCGGCACCGCCGGCGCCGCCAGGGGTCTGGACCTTCTCGAACTGCCCGCTCAGCAGCTTGTCCGGCAGCGCGATGGTGTACGGCTTGACCTTGCTGCCGGAGCCGAAGGCGAAGTACGCGCCGGCGCCGATCGCCGCGACCACCACGACCGCGCCGATGATCAGGCCGATCTTCTTGCCGTTGCCGCCGCCGGACTCCGGCTCCTGCGGGATCATCCCGTAGGGCGTCTGCTGGCCGCCGAAGGGGGGCTGCTGGCCGTAGTTGGGCTGCTGCGGCTGGCCGTAGGGCGGCGGGGCCTGCTGCGGGAATTGCTGCTGCGGGGCCTGCTGCGGGTAGCCGTAGCCCTGCTGGGGAGGCACCTGGCCGCCCTGCTGCGGGTAGCCGTAGCCGGGCTGCGGGGCGGGCGGCTGCGGCTGGCCGTACGGGCCCGGCTGCTGGGGCTGCTGCCCGTACGGACCCGGAGGCGGCTGGTTGTAGCTCATGGAGCGGTTCCCCTCGTGACTGCTGGACGCCGGGATGCCGCGGGTGACATCCGAGCGCGTGTCGATGCGCTTCCGACATCCTGTATGACGCCGCTGACAGCCGGTGCCCCGGGGGCGAAACCGATTCGAAGCTGCTACATGGGCGCCCGTACACTGTCCGTCGTGACCGAGAACACTCAGCAGCCCAAGAACAGCGTCCCCGAACTGCCGACTCAGTACACGCCGGCCGATGTAGAGGGGCCGCTGTACGAGCGCTGGGTAGAGCGGGGCTACTTCGAGGCGGACGAGAAGAGCGAGAAGCCGCCGTACACCGTCGTCATCCCCCCGCCGAACGTCACCGGCTCGCTGCACCTGGGCCACGCCTTCGAGCACACGCTGATCGACGCCCTCACCCGCCGCAAGCGGATGCAGGGGTTCGAGACGCTCTGGCAGCCGGGCATGGACCACGCGGGCATCGCCACCCAGAACGTCGTCGAGCGCGAACTCGCCAAGGAGGGCGTGTCGCGGCACGACCTGGGGCGCGAGGCGTTCGTCGAGCGCGTCTGGCAGTGGAAGGGCGAGTCCGGCGGCCAGATCTCCGGGCAGATGCGGCGGCTGGGCGACGGCGTCGCCTGGTCCCGTGAGCGCTTCACGATGGACGAGGGCCTCTCCAAGGCCGTCCAGACGATCTTCAAGCGGCTCTACGACGACGAGCTGATCTACCGCGCCGAGCGCATCATCAACTGGTGCCCGCGCTGCCTGACCGCCATCTCCGACATCGAGGTGGAGTACCAGGACGACGACGGCGAGCTGGTCTCGATCCGCTACGGCGAGGGGGACTCCTCGATCGTCGTCGCCACCACCCGCGCGGAGACGATGCTCGGCGACACCGCCGTCGCCGTCCACCCCGAGGACGAGCGGTACGCCCACCTCGTCGGCACCGAGATCGAGCTGCCGCTGACCGGCCGCCGGATCCCGGTCGTCGCGGACGAGCACGTCGACCCGGAGTTCGGCACGGGTGCGGTCAAGGTCACCCCGGCGCACGACCCGAACGACTTCGAGATCGGCCGCCGCCACGGGCTGGCGAACCTGGCCGTCCTCGACGAGCGCGGCGTGATCACCGCGCACGGCCCGTTCCAGGGGCTGGACCGCTTCGAGGCCCGTTCGGCGATCGTCGGCGCACTGCGCGCCGAGGGCCGGATCGTCGCCGAGAAGCGCCCGTACACCCACTCCGTCGGGCACTGCTCGCGGTGCAAGACCACCATCGAGCCGCGCCTGTCGATGCAGTGGTGGGTCAAGGTCGGCCCGCTGGCCAAGGCCGCCGGTGACGCGGTCCGCGACGGCAAGGTCGCGATCCACCCCAAGGAGATGGAGTCCCGGTACTTCGGCTGGGTCGACAACCTCCACGACTGGTGCATCTCGCGGCAGCTGTGGTGGGGCCACCGCATCCCGGTCTGGTACGGGCCGAACGGCGAGGTCGTCTGCGTCGGACCCGACGACGAGGCGCCCACCGGCGAGGGCTGGCACCAGGACACCGACGTCCTCGACACGTGGTTCTCGTCCGGCCTGTGGCCGTTCTCCACGCTGGGCTGGCCCGAGCAGACCCCGAGCGTCGAGAAGTTCTATCCGAACTCCGTCCTGGTCACCGGCTACGACATCCTCTTCTTCTGGGTCGCCCGGATGATGATGTTCGGGCTGTACGCGATGGACGGCACCCCGCCGTTCCACACCATCGCGCTGCACGGCATGGTCCGCGACCAGTTCGGCAAGAAGATGTCCAAGTCCTTCGGCAACGCGGTCAACCCGCTGGACTGGATGGACACCTACGGCTCGGACGCGGTCCGCTTCACCCTCGCCCGCGGCGCCAACCCGGGCGTCGACGTGCCGATCGGCGAGGACTGGGTCCAGGGCTCCCGCAACTTCGCCAACAAGATCTGGAACGCCACCCGCTTCGCGCTGATGAACGGCGCGACGGTGGAGGGCGAACTGCCGCCCGCGGAAGAGCTGTCGGCGACCGACCGGTGGATCCTCTCCCGGCTCAACTCGGTCGTCGCCGAGGTCGACGCGTACTACGACGACTACCAGTTCGCCAAGCTGTCGGACACCCTCTTCCACTTCGCCTGGGACGAGGTCTTCGACTGGTACGTGGAGCTGTCCAAGACGACGTTCATGGCGGGCGGCCCGGCCGCCGACGCCTCCCGCCGGGTGCTCGGCGAGGTCCTGGACGTCACCCTGCGGCTGCTGCACCCGGTCGTGCCGTTCGTGACCGAGACGCTGTGGACGACGCTGACCGGCGGTGAGTCGGTCGTCATCGCCGAGTGGCCCGCCGACTCGGGCTTCCGGGACGCGGCGGCCGAGCGGAAGATCGAGACCGTTCAGCAGATCGTCACCGAGGTCCGCCGGTTCCGCTCCGACCAGGGCCTCCAGCCGGGCCAGAAGGTCCCCGCGCAGCTGGACCTGACCGGTACGGCGCTGGCGCCGCACGAGTCCGCGATGCGTTCGCTGCTGCGCCTTCAGCCGGCCGGCGAGGACTTCACCGCCACCGCCTCGCTGCCCGTCGCCGGCGCGACGGTCGCCCTGGACCTGTCCGGTGCGATCGACGTCGAGGCGGAGCGCAAGCGGCTGACGAAGGACCTGTCGGCGGCCGAGAAGGAGCTGGCGCAGACCACCGCCAAGCTCGGCAACGAGGCGTTCCTCGCCAAGGCCCCCGAGCAGGTCAAGGAGAAGATCCGGACCCGCAAGGCGGCCGCCGAGGCCGACATCGAGCGGATCACCGCGCAGCTGGCGGCCCTGCCCACGGCGTAGTCGGCGGCGCCGGCCACGCGCCGGGCCCCGCAGCCTCCTCCGCAGGCCCCTCGTCCGTACGGGCGGGGGGCCTGCGCTGTCCCCGCCGCCCACCGCGGTCGCCGCGCTCGCGGACCGGCCACAGCAGGACGTACGCCGTGGAGACCGCCACGAACGCCAGCCGGATCAGGCCCCGTGCCGAATCGTCCGGGACGGCGAAGACACTGCCGTAGAGGACGAGCAGCGCCAGCCAGCTCCACCAGGGCACCAGGCGGCGCTGCCCGATGACGTCCCACAGGAGCGTGCCGAGCAGCACCGACGCGGTGTAGTACGTGTAGACGCTGGGGTCCAGGACGATCCGGGCGTTGGCGCCGAGCAGCACCACCGCCGCCCAGCGGCCCCGCCAGACCGCGAGCCCGCCCAGCACCAGCCCGAGGCCGAACTGCGCGGGACGGACCCAGCCGGGCGTCTCGGGGTCGTCGGCGCCCAGCCAGCGCAGCGCGGACGCCGGCTGGTTGGGGATGGCGAACTTGGCGGCGGCGAAGGACTGGGCGTCGCCGAGGAAGAAGGGCAGCCAGGCGACGGCGACCAGCCCCGCGCACCACAGGCCGGCCTTGAGCCACCTGTCCCGGGGGAGCGCCAGCAGCAGCGGGACGAAGGCCAGCGCGGTCGGCTTGGAGTCCATCGCCAGCGCCAGGAACGCCCCGGTCAGGGCGGCGTTGCCGCTGGTGACGGCGCGGACCGCGAGGGCGGTGAAGAACAGCGCCAGGACGTCGTCGAGGTGCCCGAAGCGGACCGCGACCTCGATCCACATGGGGATGAAGGCCAGCCCGGCTATCAGCACCCGCTGCCGCAGCCGCTGGTGGTTGGTGCCGGTGCCCAGGAAGTGGTGGGCCGCGCTGCGGCCCGCCAGCACCAGGATGACCAGGCCCAGCGCGGACATCAGGGCCGCGGCGAGGAACTGGCCGGTGGCCTCCGGGAACGGGTTGAACAGCCCGGCCGTCAGGAAGCTGATCGGCCCCATCTGGAGCTCGGGGTGGTGCGCGTAGAGGTTGAGGCCGCCGGTGCCGTCACCGGAGCCGCCCTGGTAGATCAGTTCGCCGCCTGCGCGGAGATAGTGCCAGGAGAAGCCGCCGTGCGGTTCCACGATCATGAACCACAGCACGGTCCAAGCGGTGAGCAGCACCAAATGCATCCGCTGACTGATTGCCGGCACGCCTCTTCAGCTCCTGCTTTCCCGACTCTGTGCGATGACCGCGATGGTCGCGGTCCGGGGGGTATTCCAGACCCCGCCGTGCAAGAGGGCACCGTACGACGGAAAGGTTGTCCCGTCCGACGGTCCGATCGCTCACATCCTGGTGGTACGCGGTTCTCATGACGCTCTCATGAAGGCGAGGCACCGTGGACCGGAATGCCGGAGTTCCGGCGGAAACGCATGTCCGGTCCCGCCCCCAGCACCGAGGAGCCGCGCCCTATGAACAGACCCCTGCGACGGATCTCGGTCTTCTGCCTCGCGCTGATCCTGGCGCTGATGGGCTGGGCCACGTGGATCCAGGGAGCCAAGGCCAGCGACTACCGGGAGGACCCGCACAACCCGCGGGTGAACATCGCCAAGTACTCCGCGCCCCTGGGCAACATCCTCGTCGATGGCCAGCCGGTCACCGGCTCCGCCGCCACCTCCTCCTCCCTGAGGTACAAGCGGACCTACAAGGACGGCCCGCTCTACGCCCCGGTCACCGGCTTCTCCTCGCAGATCTTCGGCAGCACCCAGCTGGAGAGCCTCTACGGCGACCTGCTCGGCGGCAGCGACAGCCGGCTCCAGAACCCCTCCGACACCCTGCTGCACGAGCGCCCCAAGGGCGGCGACGTGGCCACCACCATCGACGCCAAGGTGCAGAAGGCCGGTTACGAGGCGCTCGGCGGCAAGACCGGCGCGGCCATCGCGCTGGACCCGGCGACCGGCCGGATCCTGGGCATGGTCAGCACCCCGTCGTACGACCCGGGGAAGTTCGCCGGGTCCTCCACCGCCGACCAGAAGGCGTGGCAGGCCCTGACGAACGACGCCGCCCAGCCGAACCTCAACCGCGCGCTGCGCCAGCCGCTGCCGCCCGGCTCCACCTTCAAGCTGGTGGTCGCCGCCGCCGCGCTGGAGAACGGCCTGTACTCCTCGGTGGACCAGCCCACCGACAGCCCCGACCCGTACACCCTCCCCAACACCCGCACCCAGCTGACCAACGAGAGCGCCTCGGCGCCCTGCAAGAACGCCACCATCCGCACCGCGCTCCAGTACTCCTGCAACACCGTCTTCGCGAAGATCGCCGTCGACCTGGGCAAGGACAAGGTCGCGGCGCAGGCCGAGAAGTTCGGCTTCAACGACGCCAAGGTGGACGTCCCGGTGCGCGCCGCCAAGAGCGTCTACCCCAAGGACATGGACCAGGCGCAGACCGCGCTCTCCGGCATCGGCCAGTTCGACGACCAGGCCACCCCGCTCCAGATGGCGATGGTCGCCTCGGCGATCGCGGGCGGCGGCGACCTGAAGACCCCGCAGCTGGTCGACAAGCTCACCGACGGCAGCGGCAACACCGTCCAGCAGAACGGTCCGAAGACCTACCGCAAGGTGATGTCGAGCCGGACCGCCGCCCAGCTGCGCTCGGCGATGCAGACGGTCGTGGAGCAGGGCACCGGTTCCAACGCGAAGATCGACGGAGTGACCGTCGGCGGCAAGACCGGCACCGCCCAGCACGGCGTCGACAACAGCGGCACCCCGTATGCCTGGTTCGTCTCGTATGCGGACGACGGCAAGGGGCACCGGGTCGCGGTCGCCGTGATGGTCGAGGACGGGCACGCGGCCCGCAACGAGGTCTCCGGCAACGGCCTGGCGGCCCCGATCGCCAAGGCGATGATGCAGGCGGCGCTGTCCTGACCGGGGCGGAGGGGACGGGACGGGATCGGGGCCGGCGCGGGGGAGCGGCGGCGCGGGGGCGGCGCCGGTCCGTTGTCGGTGGCGCCTCGTAGACTTGTCGTCGTGAGCGAGCGCCCCCAGAACGACGATCCCGACCCGACTCCCGACCCGACCGACGCCTTCGAGGAGATGGTCGAGGCCGAGACGCAACGTGACCCCGATCTCGCGGTGATCGAGGCCGGCAGCCGGACCCTGCGCACGCAGGCCGGACCGCCGCAGGGGGACCAGGTCCCGGCCCGGCCCGCCGACCCGGAGGTCGACCGCGCGCTGCGTGCGGTGGAGGAGGAGCTGGGGGGCCGCTGGGGCGAGACCACGCTCGACCCGTCGACCGAGCGCATCGCCGCGCTCATGGACGTCCTGGGCTCGCCGCAGCGCGCCTATCCGTCCATCCACATCACGGGCACGAACGGCAAGACCAGCACGGCCCGCATGATCGAGGCCCTGCTCGGCGGCTTCGAGCTGCGCACCGGCCGGTACACCAGCCCCCACGTCCAGTCCGTCACCGAGCGGATCAGCCTGGACGGCAGCCCCATCTCCGCCGAGCGCTTCATCGAGACCTACCGCGACATCGCGCCGTACGTGGAGATGGTCGACGGGCAGCAGGAACACCGCCTCTCGTTCTTCGAGGTGCTCACCGCGATGGCGTACGCCGCGTTCGCCGACGCCCCGGTGGACGTCGCGGTCGTCGAGGTCGGCATGGGCGGCACCTGGGACGCGACCAACGTCATCGACGGCGACGTCGCCGTGATCACCCCGATCTCGCTGGACCACACCGACCGGCTGGGCGAGACGCCCGAGCAGATCGCCGGGGAGAAGTCCGGGGTCATCAAGAAGGACGCCACCGTCGTCCTGGCCCAGCAGCCGGTGGACGCGGCCGCGGTGATGCTCAAGCGTGCCGTCGAGGTGGACGCCACGGTCGCCCGCGAGGGCATGGAGTTCGGCGTGCTCTCCCGCGAGGTGGCGGTCGGCGGCCAGATGCTGACCCTGCGTGGGCTGGGCGGCGAGTACCCGGAGGTCTTCCTCCCGCTGCACGGCGCCCACCAGGCGCACAACGCCGCCGTCGCGCTCGCCGCCGTCGAGGCGTTCTTCGGCGTCGGCGCGGGCCACGCCCGCACCCTCGACATCGACACCATCCGCTCCGCGTTCGCCTCGGTCAGCTCGCCCGGTCGCATGGAGGTGGTCCGGAGCAGCCCCACGGTGGTGCTGGACGCCGCGCACAATCCGGGCGGCGCGCGGGCGGCGGCCGAGACGGTCACCGAGGCGTTCGGCTTCAGCCGGCTGATCGGGGTCGTCGGCGCCAGCGACGGCAAGGACGTCCGGGGTGTCCTGGAGGCGTTCGAGCCGATCTTCGCCGAGGTCGTGGTGACGCGTAATTCCAGCCAGCGTGCGATGGATCCGGACGAGCTGGCCGCCATCGCCGTGGAGATCTTCGGCGCCGAGCGGGTCCAGGTCGAGCCGCGGCTGGACGACGCCCTGGAGGCGGCAATCACCCTCGCCGAGGAAGAGGGCGAGTTCGCCGGCGCCGGTGTCCTGGTGACCGGTTCGGTGATCACGGTCGGCGAGGCCCGGCTGCTCCTGGGAAGGAAGTGACGATGCGCACGCTGTGTGCCAGCACCCTGATAGGCGAGTTCTTCGTGATCGGCTTCGCCGGCCTGGTCGCGATGCAGCTCACCGACATCTCCCGGGCCACCATCTGGATCGTCAGCGGCATCGCGATGCTGCTGACCCTCCTGCTGTGCGGCATGCTGTCCCGGCCCGGCGGGGTCCAGTTGGGCTGGGCGCTGCAGATCGCGCTGATCGCCAGTGGCCTGGTCGTCCCCATGATGTTCTTCCTCGGCGCGGTCTTCGCCGCCCTGTGGTGGGCCTCGGTCCACTTCGGCCGCAAGGTCGACGAGGCCAAGGCCCGCTTCGCGGCCGAGGCCGAGCCGGCGGCGGCCGGCTGACCCCGCGGCCCTGCCCTTCCCTGCCCACAACGGGCGGGACGGGGCTGCCGGACGGGGCGTGCCGGACGTGAGCGCAGCGGTCCGGCACCCCCCGGCAGCCCCGGCACCGCGGTCGAACCGCTCGGCGCGGCGGCTCTCCACCGGCCGCGGGCGGCAGGCACGGCGTCGCACCCGGCACCGTCCGCCCCGCGTCCAGGCGATAGCCTGGCGCCGCTGACCGTCGTTCATATACAGGGAGTCCCTCCGTGAGCCAGCGCACCCTCGTCCTCCTCAAGCCCGACGCCGTCAAGCGCGGTCTGATCGGCGAGATCGTCCGCCGTATCGAGCGCAAGGCCAACTGGACGATCACCGCGCTGGAGCTGCGCACCCTCGACCGCGAGGTGCTGGAGCAGCACTACGCCGAGCACGTCGGCAAGCCCTTCTACGAGCCGCTGGTGGAGTTCATGTCCTCCGGACCGGTCGTCTCGCTCGTCGTCGAGGGCGAGCGGGTCATCGAGGGCGTCCGCGCGCTGGCCGGTCCGACTGACCCGATTGCCGCGCCGAGTGGGTCCATTCGTGGGGACTTCGGAACGATCACCCGAGAAAATCTCATCCACGCCTCGGATTCCGAAGAGTCCGCCGAGCGCGAGATCAAGATTTTCTTCCCTGGCATTTCCTGATCCGAAGTCAGCAGCCAACCCCCTTGTGACCAGGGGCGACCGATGAAATCATCGGTCGCCCCTCGGTGTATCCGCCGCGAGCGGGGGAACGCGTTCCCGCGACACGACGTCACCATTAAGGGGGGCGGGTGCGTGTACGGCTGACAATGGCGGAACGGCCTCCCGCCGTGTTCGTGTGGGAACACAACGAACTACGATGGAGGCTTCCGCGCGTCACAGCGCATCACCTCCTGCCGACCTCAAAGTAAGCATTCGCTCCAGTTGGGAAGGCCAGACGTATCCTCATGGGGAACAACATGTCGTTCATCGGCCGTGACATGGCTGTCGACCTCGGGACCGCCAACACGCTGGTGTACGTCAGGGGCCGCGGCATCGTCCTCAACGAACCGTCGGTCGTGGCCATCAACACCAACACCGGCGGCATCCTCGCCGTCGGCGCCGAGGCGAAGAAGATGATCGGCCGGACCCCCGGCAACATCGTCGCCGTGCGGCCCCTGAAGGACGGTGTGATCGCCGACTTCGAGATCACCGAGCGGATGCTCCGCTACTTCATCCTCAAGATCCACAAGCGGCGCTACCTGGCCCGCCCGCGGGTGGTGGTCTGCGTTCCCTCCGGCATCACGGGAGTTGAGCGCCGCGCGGTCATCGAGGCGTCGACCCAGGCCGGCGCCCGCCAGGTGCACATCATCGAGGAGCCGATGGCCGCCGCGATCGGCTCGGGCCTGCCGGTCCACGAGGCCACCGGCAACATGGTCGTGGACATCGGCGGCGGCACCACCGAGGTCGCGGTCATCTCGCTCGGCGGCATCGTCACCGCCCAGTCCATCCGGGTCGCCGGCGACGAGCTGGACAACGCGATCATCCAGCACATCAAGAAGGAGTACAGCCTCCTGCTGGGCGAGCGCACCGCCGAGTCCATCAAGATCACCATCGGTTCGGCGTACGACCTCGAACAGGACGAGCACACCGAGATCCGCGGCCGCGACCTGGTCTCCGGTCTGCCCAAGACTGTCGTCATCTCGGCCGCCGAGGTCCGCAAGGCCATCGAGGAGCCGGTCAACTCCATTGTCGACGCGGTCAAGACGACCCTCGACAAGTGCCCGCCGGAGCTGTCCGGTGACGTCATGGACCGCGGCATCGTTCTCACCGGTGGCGGTGCTCTGCTCCGCGGCCTCGACGAGCGGCTGCGCCGCGAGACCGGAATGCCCATCCACATCGCCGAGGACCCGCTCGACTCCGTCGCGCTCGGTTCCGGCAAGTGCGTCGAGGAGTTCGAGGCGCTCCAGCAGGTCCTGGACTCCCAGCCGCGCCGCTGACCCACCCGGTCCCGACCCGTCGCGCGGGCGTCACACGGCGTTCGCGCGGGTCGGGCACCCTGGACAAGCAGGCGATCCGTCCGGCGGATCGACCGACCCATACCGCAACGCCCCCACAGACACGGCGTACTGACGCTTCACCACCGCGCCGTCACAGCAAGGCACAACGCTCAACCCCCGAACGAGACCGGCGGGGCCCGCAGCCGGCCGGTCCTACGAGGAAGGACACGGCCGCCGCACGTGAGGGACACACGAGAGAGCCGGCTGCTGCTGGTGCTGCTGGTCGCGATCGCGTTCGCGCTGATCACGGTCGATATCCGCGGCGGTGAACAGTCCCCGCTCGACGGTGCCCGGCAAGTCGCCGCCTCCGCCTTCGGCCCGGTGGAGCGCGGCGTCGCCCGCGTCGTCAACCCGGTCGGCAACGCCGTCAGCGCCGTACGGGACGCAGACCAGCGCCACAGTCGCATCCGCCAGCTGGAACACGAGAACGCCGCCCTGAAGCTCAAGCTCGGCTCCCCCGACCGCAACCGCAACCGCGCCGCCGAACTCGACAAGATCCTCCGGACCGCGGCCACCGGCCAGTACGCGATCAAGGGCGCCGAGGTCATCGCCATCGGGTCCGCGCAGGGCTTCTCCTGGACCGTCACCATCGACGCCGGCAGCCGCGACGGCATCGCCCGCGACATGACCGTCCTCAACGGCGACGGCCTGGTCGGCCGGATCACCACCGTCACCCCGCACACCTCCACCGTGCTGCTCGCCGCCGACCCGGAGTTCACCGTCGGCACCCGTATGGAGAAGACCAACGAGATCGGCTTCGCCAACGGCCAGGGCGTGCGCTCGCTCCGCGTCCAGCTGCTCAACGGCCGGGCCGACGTCAAGAAGGGCGACCGGCTGGTCACCTTCGGCTCCAGCAAGGACAAGCCGTTCGTGCCCGGTGTGCCGGTCGGCTCGGTGGTCAAGGTCGAGCCGCTCAACGGCGATCTGACCCGCACCCTCCAGGTCCGGCCGTTCGTTTCCTTCTCGTCGCTCGACGTCGTCGGCATCGTCGTCCAGCCGCCCCGCAAGGACCCGCGGGACACCGTCCTGCCGCCCCCGGTCAAGCCCACGCCGACGCCGACGGTCACCGTCACGGCCACCCCCTCCGCGAGCGCTTCACCCAGGAGCTGACCGATGCGCATCAACCGGATCCTGCTCGCCGTCCCGCTGGTGGTGGTCGCCCTGATCATCCAGGTCGGCATCCTCGCCAGACTCCAACTGCCGGGCGCCGTACCGGACCTGCTCATGCTGGTCGTGGTCGGCCTGGCCCTGGTCTACGGCCACGTCGGCGGCTCGCTCATCGGGTTCGGCGCGGGACTGCTCGCCGACCTCGCCCCGCCCGCCGACCACGCCATCGGCCGCTACGCCCTGGTCCTGTGCGTCATCGGCTACGTCGCCGGCCTGACCAAGCCGGACAACGGCCAGCACCGCTCGGCGACCCTGCCGCTGGTGGTCGTCATCGGCGCCGCCATCGGCTCGACCCTGATGTACGCCGGGGTCGGCTCGCTGGTCGGCGACACCGCGGCCCGGCACGTCGGCCTGGTCGGGCTGCTGCTCAGCGCCACCCTCTACGACCTGCTGCTCGCCCCCTTCACCGTCCCGCTGGTGATGGCGCTGGCGCGCAGAACCGAACACGATCCGCTGGCCAGCGATGCCGCCGGCAGCCGCGTCGGCGGAGCCGGCCCGTTGACCGGGGGCTGGCTCACCACCGGCACCGGCCTCAAGGCCAGCCGCAACGCGATGAAGGCGATCCGCACCGGCCGGGTGCCCAAACCGGCCCGGGGCGGACGCACCAAGGGGGTCAAGGGCATCAAGGGGGTCAAGCGCCTGTGAGCAACATTCCTGAGACGGGGAAGACCTCCCGGGTCACCATCCGGCTGGTCGCCCTCCAGATCCTGGTCTTCTCACTGCTGGCGACGCTCGGCGGCCGGCTATGGTACCTCCAGATCCGCAACGGCCAGGAGTACGCCGCCAAGGCCAGGTCCAACCACGTCCAGCAGGTCATCGACCCGGCCACCCGCGGCTCCATCCTCGACGCCCGCGGGGTGCCGCTGGCCGACAACCAGACCCGGCTGGTGGTCTCCGCCAGCCGCACCGACCTGCTGAAGATGAAGGACGACGGCAAGGCCGTGTTGGCCCGGCTGGCCAAGGTGCTCGGCATGTCGGCGCAGGAGATCCGCAACAAGGTCCGGCTCTGCGACGCCAAGACCCCGCAGCCCTGCTGGAACGGCTCGCCGTACCAGCCGATCCCGATCACCGACAAGGCCACCACCCAGCAGGCCCTGCAGATCCGCGAGCGCTCCGAGGACTTCCCCGGCATCAGCGCCCAGCCCACCGCCGTCCGCCGCTACCCGGCCCTCGGCAAGGCCAACACCGCCCAGGTCCTCGGCTACCTCTCACCGGTCACCGACGAGGAGATCAAGAAGGCCAAGGACGGCCCCTCGCCGCTGCTGCGCTCCGACCAGGTCGGCCGGTCGGGGCTGGAGCGGCAGTACGACGACTACCTGCGCGGCAAGGCCGCCGTCACCCGCTACGAGGTCGACAACCTCGGCCGGGTCATCGGCCAGGCCAACAGCGACAAGGGACAGGCCGGTTCGACCCTGGTCACCAGCATCGACGCCCGCGTACAGGCCATAGCGGAGAAGCAGCTCGACCAGGCCATGAAGGACGCCCGCACCCAGATGGACCGGAACACCGGCACCAACTACAAGGCGGACTCCGGCGCCGTGGTCGTCATGGAGGCGAAGACCGGCCGGGTGGTCGCGATGGCCTCCAACCCCACCTACGACCCCAACGCCTGGGTCGGCGGGATCTCCGGCAAGGACTACGCCAAGCTCACCGGCAAGGACTCCAACTACCCGCTGCTCAACCGCGCGATCCAGGGACAGGCCGCCCCCGGCTCGATCTTCAAGGTCGTCTCGACCTCGGCCGCGGTCAACGCCGGCTACCCCTTCGACGGCCACTACCCCTGCACCAGCTCGTACAGCATCGGCGGCCAGGTCTTCCGGAACTTCGAGGGCGAATCGCAGGGCGACATCAGCCTGGGCCGGGCGCTGGAGGTCTCCTGCGACACCGTCTTCTACCGGATCGGGCACGACGAGTGGAAGAAGGACGGCGGGGACAAGCCGGTCAAGAGCCCCAACGACTGGTTCTACAAGACCGCCCACCAGTTCGGTCTCGGCAAGGAGACCGGCATCGACCTGCCCAACGAGGTGACCGGCCGGGTCCCCGACCGCCAGTGGAAGAACGCCTTCTGGAAGGCGAACAAGGACAGCTGGTGCGCGCACCCCAAGGACGCCAATGACTACGTGTCCAAGCTCGCGCGGGAGAACTGCCTCGAAGGCATGAAGCTGCACGCCTACGACTCCATCAACTACGCCATCGGCCAGGGCGACACCCTCGTCACCCCGATCCAGATGGCGACCATCTACGGGGCCCTCTCCAACGGCGGCACCCTCTACAACCCCACCGTCGGCAAGGCCGTCGTCAGCCCCGACGGCAAGTCGGTGCAGACGATCAAGCCCACGTCGCACGGCCATCTGCCGGACACCCCGGGGACCCTCAAGCAGATCGACGCCGCGCTCCAGGGCGTGACCGAGCGGGGCACCGCCGCCTGGCGCTTCCAGGGCTGGCCGCAGGACAAGATCCCGATGCACGCCAAGACCGGTACCGCCGAGGTCTACGGCAAGCAGACCACCTCGTGGTTCGCGACGTACACCAAGGACTACACGATCGTGATGACCATCTCCCAGGGTGGTACCGGCTCCGGCGCCTCCGGCCCGGCCGTCCGCAACATCTACAACGCGCTCTACGGCGTCAACGACAAGGGCGAGATCGACGAGAAGGCCGCGCTGCTCCCGAAGCCGGAGGGCGGCCTGCCCAAGATCGAGAGTGACGGCACCATCATCGCCCCGCCCATCAAGCCGCCGGCCGACCCGTCGCCGTCCCCCTCGGGGAGCCCACAGCAGTGACCACGCCCCCCTTCTCCCGGACCTTCTCCGTCCGCCGCTACGGCCCCGACCTCGGCGTCTGGGGTCGGCTGACGGCCCGCGACTCCGTGGTGCGCAGGCTGGACTGGATACTGCTGCTGTCCTGCATGGTGCTCTCCCTGATGGGCGCGGTGCTGGTCTTCTCCGCCACCCGCAACCGCACCGAACTCAACAAGGGCGACGAGTACTTCTTCTTCGTCCACCACCTGCTGAACACCGCGATCGGCGTGGCCCTGGCGGCCGGCACCATCTGGCTCGGCCACCGCACCCTGCGCGGCGCCGTCCCGATCCTCTTCGGCATCTCCGTGGTGCTGGCGATGCTGGTGCTGACGCCGTTGGGCGCCACCATCAACGGCTCGCGCTCCTGGCTGGCGATCCCCGGCGGCTTCTCGCTCCAGCCCGCCGAATTCACCAAGATCACCATCACCCTGGGCATGGCGATGATCCTGGCGGCCCGGGTCGACGCCGGCGACCGCCCGCACCCCGACCACCGCACCGTCTTCCAGGCGCTGGGCCTGGCCGCCATCCCGGTGGGCGTGATCCTGCTGATGCCCGACCTCGGCTCGGTGATGGTGCTCGGCGCCATCATCCTCGGCGTGCTGCTGTCCAGTGGCTGCTCCAACCGCTGGATCCTGGGCCTGCTGGGCACCGGCGTCGTCGGCTGCGTCGCCATCTGGCAGCTCGGACTGCTGGACGCCTACCAGATCGCCCGGTTCGCCGCGTTCGCCAACCCGAGCCTGGACCCGGCCGGCGTCGGCTACAACACCAACCAGGCCCGGATCGCCATCGGCGGCGGCGGACTGACCGGCTCCGGCCTCTTCCACGGCAGCCAGACCACCGGCCAGTTCGTCCCCGAACAGCAGACCGACTTCATCTTCACCGTCGCCGGCGAGGAACTGGGCTTCCTCGGCGCGGGCCTGATCATCCTCCTGCTCGGCGTGGTGCTGTGGCGGGCCTGTCGGATCGCCCGCGAGACCGGTGAGCTCTACGGCACGATCGTGGCGTCCGGCATCATCGCGTGGTTCGCCTTCCAGGCCTTCGAGAACATCGGGATGACCCTGGGCATCATGCCCGTCACCGGTCTGCCGCTGCCGTTCGTCTCCTACGGAGGCACCTCGATGTTCGCGGTGTGGATCGCCATCGGGCTGCTGCAGTCGATCCGCGTCCAGCGCCCGGTCTCCGCCTCCCGCTGACCCCCGCCGCCCCGCGCGGGGGTCAGCGCCCGGTGTGCAGCTCGAACCACAGGGACGTGGTGTGCGGCGGCCCCTCGAACGGGGTCGTCCCCCAGTCGTCCGCGAGCCGGCTGATCAGCAGCAGCCCGTGCGCGGGGTCCCGGTCGCCGAACCGGGCCGGGGCGGGGACGAGCTGCGCGCCCTCGTCGTGCACGCTGATCCGCAGGCCGTGCGCCGCGGTCACCACCCGCAGCAGGACGTCCGCGGAACCGGGCGTGCGCAGATGGGCCCGGGTGACCGCCTCCGAGGTGAGCAGGACGGCGGTGTCGCGCAGGGGGGCGAGCGGGCCGCGCCGCAGCACCGCCCGGACGAAGTCCCGGGCGGTCTTCGGGGCGGTGGGCCGGCTCGGCGCCGTGAGCACGTACGGGCGGGCGCCCGCGGCAACGCGGAGCGGGCTCCGGGCGAGGGCTGCGGTATCGGGGTGCACGTTTTCTCCCGGTGTCGATCGAGCGCCGAATGCCACGCTGCGTGGACGGCTTGTCACACACCGTAAGACACTGTGAGTCGGCGGTGCCACCCGTCTCGGCCGGGGATCCGCGCCGGACGGCTGGTCGGGCGCGTTGCGGCTGGCTAGATTCGATGCATGGCGGACACCGTGCGGGAAGTCGAGCGGAAATACGAGGCGGACGCGGCTGCCGGCATCGACCGCCTGCCCGACCTGACCCGCGTCGACCGGGTCGCGGCCGTGGTGGAACGCGGCACCGAGACCCTGGACGCCCTGTACTACGACACCGCCGACCAGCGCCTCGCCGCGGACGGCATCACCCTGCGGCGGCGCACCGGCGGCTCCGACGCGGGCTGGCACCTCAAACTCCCCGCAGCGCTCCCCGGTGTCACCGGCTCGGTCCGCGACGAGATCCGCGCCCCGCTCGCCGACACCCCGCCGCCCGACCTCACCGCGCTGGCCCGCTCCCGCACCCGGGACGCCGCGCTGGTCCCCCTCGTCCGGCTGCGGACCCGCCGCACGGTCCACGAGCTCCGGGACGCCGACGGCGCGCTGCTCGCCGAGGTAGCGGTGGACGACGTGGCGGCGCGGCGGCGGTACCCCGAGGGAGCGGCGGGACGGGCCCACTGGCGGGAGATCGAGGTCGAGTTGGCGCCCGGGGGCGGCGCCGGCCAGGAACTGCTGGACGCGGTGGAAGAGGCGCTGACCGGGGCCGGGGCGCGGCCCGCCGCGGCGCCGTCCAAACTGGCCCGCGCCCTGGCGGAGACCGCACCGGAGGGCACGCCCGAGGCCGCACCGGAGGGCGCCGCGCGGCCCGCGGGCGAGGACGCCGGCCGCGCCGGAGGGCGCCGTGGCCGCACCGCCGGGGAGGTCGTGCTCCGCTACGTCCGGGTACAGGTCCGAGCGATCGTCGAACTGGATCCGGCGGCCCGGCGCGACCTGCCCGACGCGGTGCACCAGATGCGGGTCGCCACCCGCCGGCTGCGCAGCGCCTTCCGCTCGTACGGCGCGGTCCTCGACCGGGCCGCGACCGACCCGCTCGGCGCCGAACTCAAGTGGCTGGCCGCGGAGTTGGGGGTCGGCCGGGACCAGGAGGTGCTCGCCGACCGGCTCACCACCGCATTGGCGGAGGTGCCCAGGACGCTGCGCCTGGGACCGGTGTCGGCCCGGCTGCGCACCTGGTCGGTCCGGCGCCATACAGGGGCCCGCGACCGCCTGCTCGACGCCCTCGACGGCCCGCGCTACCTCGCCCTCCTGGAGAACCTGCACGCCCTGCTCGGCGCCCCGCCGCTGCGCGGCCCCGCCGCCCGCCCCGCACCCAAGGTGGTCGCCGGCGCCGTACGCAAGGACTACCGGCGCCTGGCCCGCCGTATCGAGGACGCCCTCGGCACCCCCGCCGGACCGGCCCGCGACGAGGCCCTGCACAGCGCCCGCAAGGCCGCCAAGCGCACCCGGTACGCGGCGGAGGCGGCCGTTCCGGCGCTCGGCCGCCCCGCCGCGAAGTTCACCCGGCGCACCAAACAGGTCCAGCAGCTGCTCGGCGACCACCAGGACAGCGTGGTGGCCCGCGCCGCCCTCCGCGAGCTGGCCGCCCAGGCCCACCGGGCCGGTGAGAGCGGTTTCACCTTCGGCCTGCTCTACGGTCGCGAGGAGGCCCGCGCGGCCCACTGCGAACGGGAACTGCCGGCCCTGTGGGCCGAGGTCTCCCGCCGCAGGCACCGCGACGCGCTGCGGGTCTGACCGCCCTCCGTGCACCCGCGCCCGTCCGTAGGGGGGCGCCAACCGGGTTACGCTTGTGAGTCGCCCCCTGTCAGCCCACGAAGGTTCGAGATGTCCGAGTCGGTTTTCCCGCAGCTCGAAGCCCTGCTGCCACACGTGCAGAAGCCGATCCAGTACGTCGGCGGAGAGCTGAACTCCACGGTCAAGCCGTGGGAGTCGTGTGACGTCCGCTGGGCGCTCATGTACCCCGACGCCTACGAGGTCGGGCTGCCCAATCAGGGCGTCATGATCCTCTACGAGGTGCTCAACGAGCAGGAGGGCGTCCTCGCCGAGCGCACCTACAGCGTCTGGCCGGACCTCGAAGCGCTGATGCGCGAGCACGACGTGCCGCAGTTCACGGTCGACAGCCACCGCCCGGTCGGGGACTTCGACGTGTTCGGCCTGAGCTTCTCCACCGAGCTCGGCTACACCAACATGCTTACCGCCCTGGACCTGGCCGGCATCCCGCTGGAGGCCAAGGACCGCACCGAGGACCACCCGGTGGTCCTGGCCGGCGGCCACGCCGCCTTCAACCCCGAGCCGATCGCCGACTTCCTCGACTGCGCGGTCATCGGCGACGGCGAGCAGGCGGTCCTGGACATCACCAGGATCATCCGCGAGTGGAAGGCCGAAGGACGCCCCGGCGGCCGCGACGAGCTCCTGTTCCGGCTGGCCCGGACCGGCAACGTCTACGTCCCCAAGTTCTACGACGTCGAGTACCTCGCCGACGGCCGCATTGCGCGCGTCGTGCCGAACCGCTCCGGCGTCCCGTGGCGGGTCTCCAAGCACACCGTCATGGACCTCGACGAGTGGCCCTACCCCAAGCAGCCCCTCGTCCCCCTGGCCGAGACCGTCCACGAGCGGATGTCGGTCGAGATCTTCCGTGGCTGCACCCGCGGCTGCCGTTTCTGCCAGGCCGGCATGATCACGCGTCCCGTGCGGGAGCGAAGCATCACCGGCATCGGCGAGATGGTGGAGAAGGGGCTGAAGGCCACGGGATTCGAGGAGGTCGGCCTGCTGTCGCTGTCCTCCGCGGACCACACCGAGATCGGCGAAGTCGCCAAGGGCCTCGCCGACCGGTACGAGGAAGACAAGATCGGTCTGTCGCTGCCGTCGACCCGCGTCGACGCCTTCAACATCGATCTTGCCAACGAGCTGACCCGCAACGGGCGCCGCTCCGGCCTGACCTTCGCCCCCGAGGGCGGCAGCGAGCGGATCCGCAAGGTCATCAACAAGATGGTCTCCGAAGAGGACCTGATCCGGACCGTCGCCACCGCCTACGGCAACGGCTGGCGCCAGGTGAAGCTCTACTTCATGTGCGGTCTGCCGACCGAGACCGACGACGACGTGCTGCAGATCGCCGACATGGCGATCAACGTCATCGCCAAGGGCCGCGAGGTCTCGAAGTCCAACGACATCCGCTGCACCGTCTCCATCGGCGGGTTCGTCCCCAAGCCGCACACCCCCTTCCAGTGGGCCCCGCAGCTCTCCGCCGAGGAGACCGACGCCCGCCTGGCCAAGCTCCGCGACAAGATCCGCGGGGACAAGAAGTACGGCCGCTCCATCGGCTTCCGCTACCACGACGGCAAGCCGGGCATCGTCGAGGGCCTGCTCTCGCGCGGCGACCGCCGGATCGGCGCGGTCATCCGCGCGGTCTACGAGAGCGGCGGCCGCTTCGACGGCTGGCGCGAGCACTTCTCCTACGACCGCTGGATGGAGTGCGCCGAGAAGACGCTGCCCGACTTCGGCGTGGACGTCGACTGGTACACCACCCGTGAGCGCACCTACGAGGAGGTCCTGCCCTGGGACCACCTCGACTCCGGCCTCGACAAGGACTGGCTCTGGGAGGACTGGCAGGACGCCCTCGACGAGACCGAGGTCGAGGACTGCCGCTGGACCCCGTGCTTCGACTGCGGCGTCTGCCCGCAGATGGGCACCGAGATCCAGATCGGCCCGACGGGCAAGAAGCTGCTGCCGCTGACCGTGGTGAAGTAGCGCTCCGCGTACGCCTCCGGCCCGGTCCCCCTTGCGTGGGGGGCCGGGCCGGAGGCGTATGCACAGGCGCTGCCCCCGCGCAGAATGAGGGCCATGTCCCCACAGCTGAGCGCCCCGACCGTCCGGGCCCACGACTCCTTCCTCGCCGCCATGGCGGAATTCCGGGCAGAGGGCGTACACCGCTCACCGCACTCCGGCCTCGGCCGCGAACTGCGGACCTGGCACACCCGCTGGCCCTCGGCCGAGGGCTTCGCCGCGTACGTCCAGGAGGTCGGCGGGGTCTCGTCGGACGAGCGGGTCGACGGCCCGGTTCCCATGTCCACGTTCTGGTGGGTGGACGGCGATACGTACCTGGGCCGGATCACCGTCCGGCACCGGCTCACCCCGTCCCTGCGCGAATTCGGCGGCCACATCGGCTACGCGGTGCGTCCCACCGCCCGCCGCCAGGGGCACGCCACCGCGATGCTGCGCGCCGTGCTGCCCCACGCCCACCAACGGCTCGGCCTCGATCGGGTGCTGGTGACCTGCGACGACACCAACACCGGGTCGCGTCGCGTGATCGAGGAGTGCGGCGGGGTTTTCGAGGACCGCCGGCAGGAGAAGCTTCGTTATTGGATCTCCGCGTGAACGCGGTGTCCGGGCCGGCGGCGGCCCACTCGTCCGAATGGATTTCGCCGGGCGGACGGGGCGGCGGAACGCAGCCGGGACGCCCCGGCGGGAACCGCGCGGGGGAGCGGCACGTACTCTAGGTAAAGACGTCCGGGCACGATGTGTCCTCGCCCACGCGGGGACGAGCCGGACGGGGCGGCACCAGCCGCGCCCTGAAACCAAGGAGAAGTGACACTGGGCAAGCGACAGCCCGAAGGCCCGCCGCCCGCACCGGCGGTGCAGCGCATCCGACTGCGCTACACCAAGCGCGGCCGCCTCCGGTTCACCAGCCACCGCGACTTCCAGCGCGCTTTCGAGCGGGCGCTGCGCCGCGCCGAGGTCCCCATGGCCTATTCGGCGGGCTTCACCCCGCACCCCAAGGTGTCGTATGCCAACGCGGCGCCCACCGGCACCGGCAGTGAGGCCGAGTACCTGGAGATCCAGCTCACCGCGCACCGCGACCCGGAGACCGTCCGGACCCTGCTCGACGCGTCGCTGCCGGACGGCCTCGACGTGACCGACGCCGTGGAGGCGCACACCAGCGGCCTCGCCGACCGGCTCCAGGCGTCGGTGTGGGAGATCCGCCTCGACGGGGTCGCCGCCGAGGAGGCCGGGAGCGCCGTAGCGATGTTCCTCGCCGCCGAGGAGGTGCTGGTCGAGCGCCGCACCAAGAACGGCATGCGGAGCTTCGACGCCCGGGGCGCGGTGGCGCAGCTGGACGTCACCTCGATCCACAGCGATAGGCCCGACAGCAATGCCTGTGCGATACTGCGGCTGGTTGTTCGGCATCTGACACCTGCCGTTCGACCCGACGACGTCCTGTCCGGCCTCCGGGTTACGGCCGACCTGGCGCCGCCGGTCCCCGCAGCGGTGACCAGGCTGGCGCAGGGGCTGCTCGATGAGGAGACCGGCACGGTGACCGACCCGCTGGCGCCCGACCGCGACGCTGCCACGGCCGTGCCAACCACGGCTGCCAGTACCGCGACGGTGCAGAGCGGGGCCTCCCCGGCCACTTCCGGGGACGGCACTGCGTAGGACGCGTCGTCGCGTCGCCGATCAACCAGGGTGCCACCCCGGTCCGGCGGACGCACTGACCAGAAGACTTTCGCCGGTCCGGTCCACGGGCCCGGCGAGCGAGACGACAGCTCCCGTGCGGCGCCCGCGCCCCGGACTGCGGAACCGCGCCCAGCGCGCGGACCGCAGCCGGAATCAGGCGCGGCGCCCGGGAGCGTGACGGGAGAACCGCCCGCATGCTCGAATCTATTGAGCCCACCGAATCCACCCGGTCCGCGGACCGTGCGGATGACACCAACACCTCGCCCAGCGACACGCTGCCGCCGCGCCGCCGGCGCCGGGTGGCATCCCGGCCGGCCGGCCCGCCCGTCGGTGCCGCCGCCCAGACCGCGCTCGTGAGCAACGACGCCCCGGCCACCGGCAACGACCCCGCCGGAGCGGCGGACACCGCGCCCGCCGCCGCGCCGCAGCCCGCCGCCGACGAGGAGCGGCCGGCCCGCCCGCGCCGCCGCGCGACCCGCAAGGCCACCGCTCCGGCCGGCACCCCGCAAGCTACCGAAGCCGCCGAGGCGCCGGCCGCCGTCGTCGCGGAGGCCCCGGCCGCCGCCGCGGAGGAGGAGCCGCGTCCGGCCCGCACCCGTCGCCGGGCGACCCGTAAGGCGACCGCCCCCGCCGGCGCCCCGCAGCCTGCCGCCGAGGAGAGCGCCGCCGCCGAGGCCCCGGCCGCCCCTGTCGAGGAGGCTCCGGCCGCCGCTCCCGAGGAGGAGTCGCGTCCGGCCCGTACGCGTCGCCGGGCGACCCGTAAGGCGACGGCTCCGGCCGCCGCCTCGGAGCCGGTTGTCGAGGAGACCGCCGCCGAGGAAGCCGAAGAGGAAGAGGCCGAGGAAGCCGTGGAGGCGCCGGCCGCCGCCGTCGCGGAGGCTCCGGCCGCCGCTGCGGAGGAGGAGTCGCGTCCGGCCCGCGGCCGTCGTCGGGCGACCCGTAAGGCGACCGCTCCGGCCGGTGCCCCGCAGACCACCACCGAGGAAGCCGCCCCCGCCGCCGAGCAGCCGCCGGCCGCCGA
>NZ_NNBP01000011.1 GCF_002803155.1 Streptomyces sp. CB02959 | reverse complement strand
GGGCCTGTCCATCGTCCGCTCGGTGGTCCGGGCCCACGACGGCGCCATCACCGCCGAGCCACGCGAAGGCGGCGGACTCGACATGCGGGTGGTGCTACCCCTCTGACACCGGCGGCAAGGCGGTCAGTCCGGCAGCAGCGGCCCGGCGGCGAGCTTGGCCCGGGTCAGTTCGAGCAGGCGCCCCATCCAGTTGCGTCCCCGCTGGTCGGGCACGTCCCGCCAGAAGGGCGAGTCGGTGCACCCGGTGTAGCCGATCACGCTGTCGCCGGTGGCGAGCAGAACCTGGGCGAGTTCCGGGTGCTGGGTGAACTTCGCCTCCAGCAGGGCGCCCATCACGGCAACCCGCATGCGGTGCCAGTCCGCCCGCCGCGCCACCCGCCCGCCGAGTTCCTGCGCCGCCCGGCCCTCCTCCGCGTCCCTGATCCGGTCGTGGTCCGCGGGATCGGCCGCCGACAGCGCCCAGTAGGCATGCAGTACGGACGGGTACGTCCGGCCGCCGAAGACGACCGGCGCCGGGTACGCGTTGCGCAGCACATACGGGCCGAGCGTGTCCGGCCAGCCTTTGGGATAGACGGTTTCGTACGAGGTGAAAGCCGTGGCGGGAACGGGTTCGGTGGGGTCGTCGGCATGGTGGACGGCGCGGTGCTCCGCTTCGCACGCGACCGCCGCGTCGGTCCGGTCGAAGTACTCCAGGGCTTCCCGGTGCATCTGCTCCGTCACCACCGGCCCGTCACCGTCCACGGCGTCGCCCACGTCCGTGACCAGGATCCGCAACGGACGGTCCTGGAGGTCCATGTCGCCCAGGACGTAGATGCGTTGATGGGGAGGAATCGCGACGTAGGCGCGTCGGAGCAGTGCCCGGTGGGCTGCGCTCGGGTCCTGCTGGAAACACCGGATCGCCTCCCAGCAGCGCTGCGCGGCCGTGGGGCGGCCGCCGAGTTCCGCGACCTTGTCCGCGACGTCGAGGAGGAACCCCTCGGGGGTCAGCGGTCCGCCGGACCTGGAGCGCCACTTCGACGGCGGAGGGGACGGGTCGGGCATGCCCGGATCCGTCGGCGAGAGGCGGCCCGAGGCCAGCAGCCCCTTGAGGCCGGCCAGGTCCGTGCGCTCACGGCCACTGATCAGCCCGTCCGCGAAGACGACCAGGTCGTCGAGGAAGTACTGGTCGTCATGGTGATTCCGCCACCAGACATGGCACCAGGCCCCGTCGATCCGCTCCCCGTCCACCGTCCGATACGTCGGTCCCCGCCAGCCCATGCGGGCACACTACCGCCCGGTCCGGGCCCCTCCCCACCAGCTCCGTACTGTCTGCTGGAGCCTCTCCGACCGTGTTCCACCGGACCGTCCCTGAGCGCCGCCGGTCCGGTGGGAGCCGTTGCCGCCATGACGACCGTGGCGTACGGGCGGCGCCGGCGTCCGGCTGGGAGCGCGCCCGGCACCGCCTGGCCGCAGGGTTGCGGCCTTTCGCCCCCACTCCCAGCCCGCGCCGGTCCGCCCGTCCGGCCTTACCCCTCGGCGGCCGGCCGATAGATGCACACCTGGGCTCCGGTACCGCCGCTGACCGTGGACACCAGCTCCCACGCCCGCAGCGCACCGTCGTCCGGGAAGATCCTCTTCCCGCCGCCGAGGAGCACCGGCATGACGACGAGCCGCAGTTCGTCGACCAGGCCCTCGCTCAGCAGGGTGCGGACGAGCGTGGGACTTCCCATCACCAGCAGGTTGCCGCCGTCGCTCGCGCGCAGCTCGCGGATCCGGGCGACGGCCTGGTCACCCGGGATGAGCTCGGTGTTGTCCCACGTCAGGTCGTCGGCGCCGAGCGTCTTGGACACCACGTACTTCGGGATGGTGTTCATCCGGTCGGCGAACGGGTCGCCGGCCCGCTCGGGCCACGCCGCGGCCATCGTCTGCCAGGTGCGGCGCCCGAACAGCAGCGCCTCGGCCTTGTCCAACGCCGCGGCGAAGGCCCCGCCCACGATCTCCGGATCGAAGAACCGGTGCGACCAGCCGCCGTGGGCGAAGCCGCCGTCCCGGTCCTCGTCCGCTCCGCCCGGCGCCTGCACCACGCCGTCCAGGCTCATGAACTCACTGATCACGATGTGCATGGGACTCGCTCCTCTTCCACACTCAGGTCTGGCTCACGCAAGGAATGGGGTTACGGCAGTGGAGACTGCCGCGTCACACGAGAATCATCGCTCCCCCACGCACCACAACAGTGACGTGACGCACAGCCCGCGGCATCCCTGCTCCGCCGAATCACCCGGAAAGCAAGGGGAGATGTCCGTGGACGCCGCGAGGCGTAGCTCAGCCGCGATGACAGCGGAAGTCATGTGGAAGTCACGCCTGAGCCACAGGCGAGTCACCCACGGTCACTTGATCATGGATCTTATAACCTCACGTCATGGCCATGACCTTGAGACAGCTTCAGTACCTGGTGACCATCGTGGACACGGGATCGTTCACCAAGGCCGCCGAGCGACTGCACGTCTCGCAACCCGCCCTGTCACGCCAGTTGCAGATCCTGGAACGGTCCTGCGGCGGGCCCCTGATCGAGCGCGGTATCCGCCCGATCACCCCCACCCCACTGGGCCGGGCGATACTCCCGCACGCCCGTGGGGCACTGGTCGAGGTCGACAACGCCCGCTCGGCGGCCCTGCGCGTGACCAACGCGCACGGTGGCGAGCTGCGCCTGGCCACGTTGCATTCGGTGAGCCTCGGCGTGCTGCCCACCGTTTTAGGCGTATGGCGGCGGGCGCACCCCGGAGTTCGCCTGTCGCTGGTCGAAAAACTGCATGACAGCGAACTCCAACTCACCTTGGAGGCCGGTCAGGCGGATGTGGCCATCGGCCCACCGCCCATTGACTGGACGGGCCCCATCTTTCCGCTTGAATCGGAAGAGTTCGTTGTCGTTCTGGCCGCTGACGATCCCCTGATCTGGCGGGCGGGTTCCCGGCTCAGCCTTTCCGAACTCGCGACACGCGAATGGATCCACTTCACCGAGCCGAATGGTTTGTCGAAGGTCTTCGACCATGCGTGTGCGAGCGCCGGATTCCGTCCGCAGGTCGCGGCGCGCACGCAGCAGACGGCGGCCGCACTCCAACTGGCGTTGGCCGGGGTGGGCCCGACGCTGCTCCCCGCGAACATGATCCCCGCGCACCTGGTCGCCCGGGTCCTGCTGCCCGACCCTCCGGTCCGGCGCCCCTTGGCGGCGTACACCCGCAGCCAGCCAGATGCGCTCACCGCCGCCTTCATCGACGTGCTCACCGAGCACGCCCGCCCGGTCCCGGCCCATATCGCCTCCCTCGTCGGCATTCCGGCACACCGCCCGGCACAGACCTCGTAGCACCACGGCCACCACGTCGACGGCATCATGGCCATCCAGTTCAAGGTCCTCACCGTGGCCGTTCCGCTGTGGCTGGTCCAGGCCACCACCGCCCCGCGCTGGCTGGTGTCGGGCACCATGCTCGTCAACACCGTCATCGTCATCGCGTTCCAGGTGCGCGCCAGTCGCCACATCGACACCCCCACCGCCGGCGGGAACGCCTACCGCCGCTCGGGCATCGCCTTCCTCCTCTCCTGCGCACTCCTCGCCCTCACCGCAGGCATCCCGGACTGGGCCGCGGCGGCGCTGCTCCTGGCCGCCGTGGTCATCCACACGATCGGCGAGCTGTGGCACTCCGCCGCCGGCTTCGAGGTGTCCTTCGCCCTCGCCCCAACCCAGGCCACCGGCCAGTACCTCGGGGTGTTCGGCCTGGGCGCCGGACTGTCCGAAGCCGTCGGGCCGGGTCTGCTGATCGCCCTCTGCATCACCTGGGGGCGCCCCGGGTGGTACGTCGTGGGCGCGCTGTTCGCCCTGAGGGGACTGGCCGCGCCGTTCGCCGTCCGGTGGGCACAACGCGCACACCGCACGGCGACCGGAGGCGAAACCCGTGCCGGTGCCCAGCGGGTGGCCACCTGACGCGGGCCCGTGTCGGAGTCGGGAGGCGCTACGGGGCGCGGGTACGTTGCGGGGAGCGCAGCCGCGCCTTCCGCCTGCGTCAGACGTTGCGGCCCCAGGGAGCGTCCCACGATGCGTCCGTGCTTCTCCCCCTTCGGAACCGGTCTCCGGTGACCGGCGACGAGCAGGCGCTCACCCGTCGGCACCTTGTGACGGGGATGGCGGCGCTCGCCGCCACCACGGCCTGTTCAAGCTCAGGCGCCCCGGGCCAGGGCACCAACGGCACCGCGCCGGGCTATCCCCAGGCACAGTGGGTGCCCGCCGACATCACCAACTACACCCCCGCCGACCGTCCGACCGGCCACCCGGTGCGGTTGGTGATCGTGCACGTCACGCAGGAGACCTTCCCCGACACCCTGATGCTGTTCGGCCGCCCCGGTTACCACGCCTCCGCCCACTACACCGTGCGGTCCCAGGACGGCTACCTCGCCCAGTGCGTACGCGAGCAGGACGTCGCCTGGCACGCCGGGAACACCGCGTACAACTGGCGCAGCATCGGCGTGGAGCACGAGGGGCGGGTCGACGAACCCCGCTGGTTCACCGATGCGCTCTACGAACGGTCCGCCGTCCTGACCGCCGCGATCTGCCACCGCTACCGCATCCCCGTCGACCGCCGGCACATCATCGGCCACAACGAGGTGCCCGGTGCCGACCACACCGACCCCGGCCCGCTGTGGGACTGGTCCCGCTACATGCGCCTGGTGACCACCGCCTTCGGGCGTCGGCCCGCGTAGCGGAAGTTCCCGGCGGCGTATGTGGTTCCGCGGTCATGCGCCGCCGCTCGACTCCCCGCTCCGCGAGGTCTGTTCGGCCGCGTCCGCATCCGGCTGCTCGGACGCTGCCTCGAACGCCACCAGCATCTCCCGGGACCACGTCAGGCTGCCGTTCCGCAGGTCGTCGATCACCCCGCGCAGCCAGCGTTCCTCGGCACGGAGGACGGCGAGCAGGTACTCGTTCTCGATCAGCGTGATGCGCGGGAGTCCGTCGGGGGCCGCGGCGGTCTGGCGCTCCAGGTCGGCGCGCTGGACCGTGATCCGTGCCAGCCGCCGGTCCAGGATCGGCGCCACCTCGTCGGGGCTGAGCATCAGCATGTTCGACAGTGCCGCCGGGAACACCGGGAACTCCGCCTTGGGCACCGCCAGCATCTGCTCCAGCCACTCGCGGGTGACCGCCCGGCCCTCGTCGGTGACCTCGTAGACGGTCCGCTCGGGGTACTGCTGGTCCCGCTCGGTGTGCCGGACGGCGATCAGCCCGCCGGCCTGAAGCCGCTCGATGGTGCGGTAGAGCCCGGCCCGCTGGCCGACGTTGACCACCTGCTCCTTGCCCCACTGCTTGAGCAGTTGCTGGATGCCGTACGGGTGCAGCGGACGGTGGTGCAGCAGCGCCAGCACGGTCAGGCCGAGCGGCGAGCTCTTCACGGGGGCGGTCATGCAGGTCATCGTAGTCATCACACGAACTAGTTGCATTGAGACTAGTTTCTTTGCAACTATGTGGCGCGTCAGGTCAGGCACTTCCTGTGGGAGGGGTAATGAACAACAACGGCGGCCGCAACGGCCACGGCACCGGCATACGGACGGCACTCGTCATCGGGGGCGGGGTGGCGGGGCCCGTGGCGGCGCTCGCGCTGCGCAAGGCGGGCATCGCGGCGACGGTCTACGAGGCGTACCCGACCGCGGCGGACGGCGTCGGGGCGTGGCTGGGCCTGGCGCCCAACGGGCTGGCGGCGCTGGCGACGGTCGGTGCCGACGCGGCGGTGCGGGCGGTGGGACAGCCGGTGCCCGGGATGGTGATGGCGGACGGCGCCGGCCGCCACCTCACGAGTTTCGACGGCTTCCCCGAACTGCCCGCCACCATGACGATGCCGCGCGACCAGCTGTTCCGGGCCCTCACCGATCACGCGGTCGGCGAGGGCGTCCGGTTCGTTTACGGGAAGCGGTTCGTCGACGCCGAGGAGACGTCCGACGGGGTCACCGCCCACTTCGCCGACGGGACCTCCGCGACCGCCGACCTCCTGATCGGCGCCGACGGCATCCGCTCCGCCGTCCGCACGGTCATCGACCCGCAGGCGCCCGCGCCGGAGTACGGCGGGGTGCTGAGCTTCGGCGGCCTGACGGCGGCGGACAGCGGCGTCGAGGCCGAGGTCGAAGTCGCACCGGGCACCATGTACTTCGCGTTCGGCCGCGCCTTCATGGGCTATTGGCGGGGCCCGGACGGACGGTTGATCTGGTTCGCCGGACTGCCCAGCGACACCCCGCCGAGCCAGGAGGACCTGGCGCGGGTACCCGCCACCGCATGGCTGGACAAGCTCCGCGATCTGTACGCCGGCCACGTCCCGGGCGAGCAACTGCTGCGGCACACCGACCCCGACGCGCTGATGGTGGTCGGCCAGATGGAGCGGATGCCGTCCGTACCGCACTGGTCCCGGGGACGGATGGTGCTGGTGGGCGACGCGGTGCACGCGCCGTCCTCCAGTTCCGGGCAGGGCGCCTCACTCGCCATCGAGAGCGCCGTCGAACTGGCCCGCTGTCTGCGCGATCTCCCCACGCACCACGAGGCGTTCGCCGCCTACGAGGCGCTGCGGCGGCCGCGAGTGGAGGCGATCGGGCTGAACGCCGCGACCGTCAACAAGGTCAAGGCGGGCAAGAGCGAACTGCCCGCGCCCGCCTTCCCGGCACCCGAGGAGATGTTCCGCGCGCTGCACTTCCACCGGATCGCATGGGAGGAGACGGTCCGGCCGTGACGTGAACCGGCCCCCGCGGCCGGCACCCCCACTCGCACCCCACCCGCTCCCCCGCCCCCGCCCTTCCCGCTCACCCTTCTGACTCGCCCTTCCCGCTCACTCTTCCCACTCACCCTTCGACGCTCCCGGCACGGCAGTCGCCAGGGCACTCAGGCAGGCCCGGACCGGTGGGCTCTGCACGCGGGCGGGCCAGGCGACGCGGATGTCGCGGCGGAGGGCGGGGCGGGTGGGGAGGAACCGTACGCCGGGCGGGGCGGGCCGCCGGGACATGGCGGGGGCGAGACAGGCGGTGAGGTTGCGGGAGACCAGGGCGAGTTGGGTGGGGTGGTCGGCGAGGAGGTGGCGGATGTCGGGTTCGATGCCGCGGGCGCGGAGTGTCTGGACGAGGGCCTCGTACGCCTCCGTTCCGGGTGGGCAGCAGGCCCAGGCGGTGTCGGCGAGTTCACCGAGGTCGGCGGGGGCGGTGAGGTCGAGGGTGGCGCGGTCGGCGAGCGGGTGGTGCGCGGAGAGGGCGACGTAGACCTCTTCGCTGACGAGGGTGCGGAGGGTGATGCCTTCGGGGACGGTGAGGGGCCGGGGTGCCCAGCTCTCGACGAGGAGCAGGTCCAGTTCGCCGCCGGCGAGGCGGGGCAGCAGGTCGACGGCCTCGCCGTCGACGACCGTGGGGACGAGGCGGGGGTGCGCGGCGGCGAGGGCGGCGAGCGCGTCGGGGAGCAGGGTACGGACCGCGCTGCCCACGCCGCCGATACGGACAGGCCCCAGGACCTCACTACCGAGGGCCGCCAAGTCGGCTTCTGCGGACGCCAGTTGAGCGATCAGACGGTCGGCGTGGGCGGCCAGGACACGGCCGGCGTGGGTCAGGCGGACGCTGCGGCCGTGCGGTTGGAGGAGGGAGTGGCCCGCCTCGCGTTCGAGTTTGGCGAGCTGCTGGGAGACGCCGGACGGCGTCAGATGCAGGGCGCGGGCCGCCTGGGCGATCGATCCGTGGGCCGCGACGGCGGCGAGCGCCCGGAGCCGGTCAATGCTGAACACATTACGGATGCTACCGATTATTGGGCTTGAATCATTGCTTTTCGTTTACGGTCGGGCCCGGCACAGTGGATGCCATGACGACTGGAGACAAGGCGGTGACATCCGGGTCGGGGGCGGGCCCGCGGACCGGGAGGGAGTCACGAAAGACGTCGTCGCGGCCTCGGATACGGCCCGGATCCGGGTCCGAGTCCGGGCCCGGGTCCGAGTCCGGATCCGGGGCCGAGTCCGAGTCCGAGTCCGGGTCCATTGGCGCCGCACCACGGGATTCCCCACCAGGCGGCCGGGCGGGGAATCCCGTGGTGCGGGCCGTCGCGGGGTCGGCGTGCATCTCCGCCTCGGCCGTCTTCATGAAGCTCTCCGGTACGAACGCCGGGACGGCGGCGTTCCTGCGCTGCGCACTGGCGCTGTTCCTCCTCGTTCCGCTTGCCTGGCGGGAGGTGCGGCGGATCGGTCCGCGGCCGGTGCGCTACCAGGTGATGGACGTCGGTGCCGGGGTACTGCTCGGCGTCGACATGGTGCTCTGGGCGGCCAGCGTCCTGGCCGTGGGCGCCTCGGTGTCCACGGTGCTGCTCAACGTCCAGGTGGTGGTCTTCCCCCTGCTCGCCCGGCTGGTGTCGGGCATCCGGCTGTCGCGGCGGTTCGTCCTGATGGCCCCGGTGATGCTGGTCGGGGTGGCTCTGGCGAGCGGGGCGATCGGGCATGCGCAACCCGGCAGCGACCCGGTGGCCGGGGTGGCGTACGGAACGGCGGCGGGGGTGGCCTACGCGGGATATCTCTTCCTCATGCGACTGGGCGGCGGACGGGACCACACCCTCGCCCCGGTGTGCCTGTCGACCGCGGCGGCCGCGGTGACGGCTGCGGTGGCGGGCGGACTGTGGACCGGGATCGACCTGAATCCGGGCTGGCCGGCGTGGGGTTGGCTGATCACCCTCGCCGTCGTCGGACAGGTCCTTGCCTGGCTCCTGATCACCTCCGCGTTGCCGGGACTGGCACCGAGCGTCGGCGCCGCGCTGTTGCTGCTGCAGCCGGTGATGGCCTTCGCGCTCGGCGTCGCGATCGGCGAACGCCCGACCCCGACCCAGGCCGCGGGCTGTGCCCTGGTGGTCGCCGCGGTCTGGCACAACAGCCGGCCGGCGCGGGCGCGTCGGAGGGCGGCCGGGTGAGGCGGCGTCGCCCGCCCGGAGGGCGCTCCACCCGGACGCCGCGCCGCGATACGGTCACGGCATGGCTGATTCACCCCAGGCTGACCCCCGCCTGACCACGCCGTCCTTCCTCGTGCTCGGCTTCATCGACCAGTTGGGCGAGGCCAGCCCGTACGACATCAAGGTCGCGGCCGCCAGCACGGTGGCCCGCTTCTGGTCGATGCCGCACGCACAGGTCTACGCGCAGTGCGACCGGCTCGTCGCGGCCGGCCTGTTGTCGGAGTCCCGGCAGGCGGGCGGGCGCAACCGGCGGCTGCTGAAACTGACTCCGGCGGGCCGGGCTGCCTTGCAGGAGTGGCTCACCGACTCGGCCGTCGTCCCCGTCGAGGCGCGGGAGCGCGGCGTCCTCAAGCTGTGGTTCGGCGGACGGCCGGAGGTCCACTCCCCCGTGCAGCTCGAAGCCCACCACAGCACCCTCGCCGAGTACGAGGAACTCGCCGAGAGCGTAGGGGAGTTGTTGTCACGGGGGCAGCGCGAGGCGCTGGAGTTCGGCATCCGCTACGAGCGGATGATGATTGATTTCTGGCAGTGGGTGGAGCAGCGGGGCGAACAGGACGCCTGACTGTAATCCAGGAACGACCGCTCCGAACCCGACGGCCCGCCCCACCGGTCATCCGCCGTACAGACAACGCCACTTGAGGCACTCGACCACTCCCCCGCACCACTCCCCATTTCTCCGCCGACGCCACATGTGTCCTGCCGGCGCGCAGGGGAGAAACAGCACCGCCCATTGACCCCGGCACGGATCCCCCTTACGTTCGCGACAGTCCATTTAGGACCATCCAGTAAGGACCATCCAGTAAGGACCATCATCGGCCACCGGGCCAGTCAGGGACAGGGCCGCGATCCAGGGAGTCGCCATGAACCGTCCGCGGAGGGCCACTTGGCGGCGCACGGCCACCATCGCCGTGGTCGCCGTCTGTGTGGGGTACGCACCGATCGCGATGACCGAACTGTGGCCGTACGCGCACCGGGGCGCCCCGGCCGTCGGCGAATGGCTGCTGGGCCGGGCGGTGTCACCGCGGTACGTCGCCGACGCGCTCGCCACCCGCATCGGCCCGTACGGACGCAGCCTGGTCGCGCTGATCCTCCATTCGGTGCTGGGCGGCGTCCTGATGCTGCTCGGGCCCGTGCAACTGCTCTCGGCGATCCGGCGGCGCGTCCGGCTGCATCGCGCCCTGGGCGTGGTGTTCGCGCTGACGGTGTACGCCTCGATGGCGGGCGCCGCGGTCTATCTGGCACGGACCGCGCCGCGCGACGCCTTCAGCGGGCCGGCGTTCTGGATCGTCCTCGCCACCATCCTCGTCGGCACCGTCCTGAGCGTCACCTTCGGCATCCTCGCCGCCGTCGGCGGCCTTCCCGACCTGCACCAGCGGTGGATGCTGCTCTGCTACGGCTACCTGATGACCGCGCCGCTGCTGCGCCTCGAATGGGGCGCGCTGCCGGTCCTCCTGCCGGGACTCTCCATGGAGGAAGTCAACCGCGTCGCGGTCATGCACCTCGGATCGGTCGTCACCTTCGGGGCGCTGCTCGCCTCCCGCGCCATGGACAAGCGGGACACCGCCCCCGGGGTGCGCGGCACCTGGGTGCCGCTGCCCGTGCTCGCCGCGGCCCACGTGGTCGGCGTGCCGGCCCTCGTCTGGATCGCCAAGTCCCTCCTGGGATGGGGCGCCACGGGACACCGCCTGCTGGCCGCCTACCTGATCCCGTTCCTCGCGACCTACCTCATCGTGTTCGTCTGCCAACGGCGGGCGGGCCGGGACGGCAGGAGTTGGGCGCGCGAGGAGTGGCGACTGCATCTGGTCGCACTGTGCCTGGCCCCGCTCTTCTCCGCCGTCGCCGGGGCGCTCTTCGAACGCTATGCGGGCCTGGACCGGCGCACCGCACTGGCCGCGGGGATCGCCATCGGCTGCGGGATGTTGGCCTTCGCGGCGACCACGGTGGTCGGTGTGCGGCTGATGTCCGGACGCCAGGCGCTCAAGCGGCAACGACCGACTGCCGCCGTTCGCCCGGAGCCGGACCCGACTCCGGTGGGGTGAGCCGGGGACGAAACCGAGCCGTCTTTTGAGCCCGTAACACCGGGCGCGTGCTCAAAGGTCCCTGCGCAGGAGAACGCACATCGTCTCGTGGCGACGGATCGACCCGTCCGGCCCTTCCTCGTCCCAGGCATCCGGCGCGCGGCCGTACGCGGCATAGCCCAGGCGCTCGTACAGGGCGCGGGCCCGAGGGTTGTCCTCCTCCACGGCGAGTTCGGCGCTGCGCAGGCCGCGGTCCCTGATCCGCTGTTCGGCAGCCCGGATCAGCAGCGTTCCCAGGCCGCGGGACTGGAGTGCCGGGAGTACGGCGAGCTGCCACAGGGTTCCGGCTCCCTCGGAAACCTGGTAGTCGATTCCGCCGATCGCCACCGGAAGATCCACCGGGGTGCAGACAGCCAGGTAGTCCACCTCGCCCGCCGCGGCGCGCGCCAACTCTCGCTCCACCTGGCGCAGATGGGTGGCCGAGCCGGACCACGCGCACGCAGGCAGATCCCGGGGCAGCAGGTCGCGCACGCTGACGGGCAGGACGACGGTGGCAACGGTGGGGTCGTCTTCGGCAATCACGGCCGCGAGTATGCCGACCGGAGCGCCGGCAGGGCAACGCATTTCGGCTGCCTCGAACCTATGCCGGCTCGGGTCGTTCCGAGTTCGGGACGAAGGCGGGTAGCGCGGCAAGGCTGTGGCGCACGGCCTCGCCCCCGTACTCGAACATCTGCCGCTCGTAGTCGCCGACCGCACCGAGGAGGTCTTGGCGGCGCCCGACGGCCTCGGTCAGGCAGCGGCGCAGCAGATCGGCATCGCGCAGGGCGGTGTTCGCGCCGTTGCCGCCGGTCGGGGAGGTGGCGTGGATGGCGTCTCCGAGCAGCGTGACCGGACCGGGCGCCCAGCGCTCGCGGGGCTCGACCACCCGGATGGACAGCAGGGTGCTGTTGTCCGGGTCGGCCTGCTCGATGAGCGCCTGCAGGTCCGGATGCCAGCCCTCCATTCTGGACAGCGCGGCCTCCTGCGCGGTCGCGGCGCCGAGCGAGCCGTTCGGCGGCAGGAGCATGGCCCAGCGCACGTAGTCGCGGATGTCGGGGAGGGTCACCTCGGGCGCCAGTTCCTCGGCCGCCTGCTTCGGCGGGGTACGGAAACGCATCGCTCCGAGCATCAGGCTCACCCCGTCCCCGGCGATCTTCGAGCCGAAGGCCGGCGCCAGGGTGGCAAAGCGCTCGGTCAGCGGGGTACGGCCGATGACGAACCGGGCGCCGGTGTCGGTGGCGGTGGTCTGCGGCGAGAGCACCGCGCGCACGGCGGAGCCGACCCCGTCCGCCCCGACGAGCAGGTCGGCGGTGGCCGGGTCGCCGTGCGCGAACCGGGCTTCGACCCTGCCGTCGTCCAGCACGTCGTAGCCGGTCAGCGCGGCCCCGGTGCGCACGGTGAGTCCGGTCAGCAGCAGGTGCCGCAGCACGTGCCGGTCGATCACGATCCCGGTCCTACCGGGGCCGAGCGCGCCGATCCGGTTCAGCTGCGGGTCCAGGATCAGCTGCTCGGCATAGGCGTCACCGACGATCGCGTCCAGCAGCGGGTGCCAGCGCGGCGGCAGACAACCGCGCAGCGCCTCGAACCCCATCGGGCTCAGCACGAGCCGGTAGCCCTGGAACCGCGCGGTGATCGCCGGGTCCCGCTCGTACACGTCGGCCTCGATCCCGGCACCACGCAGACCCTGTGCCAAGCACAGACCTCCCAGACCGGCTCCGACCACAGAAACTCGCACCACACACCTCCTGAACGGACTTTCCGAACCCTGCTCAGGACCTGAGCAGGGGATACGCGCACCACGCAGAGACGAACTTAGTTCTACATGTACGATCTAAGCTCTACTTGGAGAACTTAGATCGTGTCAAGCTATAGTGATCGGCATGCCCTCCGATCCCCGGCAACGCCGAGCAGCTCGTCACGCCCAGCCCGCTGGGGAGCCCTCAGCGGCGTCGCCACGCAAGAAGCCCATCACGGTCGACCGGATCACCGACGCCGCCCTGCAGGTCGTGGCCACCGAGGGCTACGACGCACTGACCATCCGCCGAGTCGCCGCGGTACTCGGCACCGGGCCGTCGTCTCTGTACGCGCACATCGTCAGCAAAGAGGACATCGACGATCTGCTCGTCGGCCGGCTCTGCTCCGAGGTCGTGCTGCCCGAACCCGACCCGGCCACGTGGCGCAAGCAGATCCTCGACGTGTACGCGCAGATCCGCGACCAGTACCTGAAGTACCCCGGCGTCTCCCGTGCCGCGCTGGGCGTAGTCCCGACCAACCTCTCCACGTTGCGGGTCAAGGAAGGGCTTCTGGCGATCCTGCTCGCCGGCGGAATCGCACCGCAGCGCGCCGCCTGGGCGCTCGATGCCCTGTCCCTCTACGTCGGCGCCTACACCTTGGAGCAGTCGCTGGTCCAGCAGCGGCGCAGACACCCGGACCAGGAATGGGTCCTCGGCCGCGAGGAGCTGATCAGCCGGTTCACCGCGCTGCCGGCCGACACGTTTCCGCAGACTCGACGCTATGCCGCTGAACTGACCTCCGGCACCGGACACGACCGGTTCGATTTCACCCTCGGACTGGTAATGGACAACCTCACCCAGCCCCAGCCGACACCGGCGTCCGACACCGCCGGATGAACGCCGCAGCCCGAGGCGGGTCTGTACTGGTGCAACTCCCAGTCATGGAAGTAGCACCTGAAGAGTGAGGTGACTGCCTCGGTTGAGCCGGTTGAAGAGGTGGTTGAAGAGGTCCGGCCGGTCGAGCTGGCGGCGGATTCCTGGTCGCGTAGCTGGGTGAAGTCGATGTCGAGCGCGGGGCCGTACGCCTTGGGCTGGGTGCCGAGTTCGCGGGTGCTGTACTCGCCGAACCGTTTGATGTGCTCGGCCAGGTACACAAAAGCTCGCCCCGGACCTCGACGAGGCCGTCGCGTAGGGTGCGGTGGCGCGGGCCTCAAGGTCCGGGTTCGCAGCCCGACCCGCGGGCCCTCTCCTCTTGTCCGGGCCAGCCGAGCCGTGAGGAACGGCTCGGCGGCCGTCCGATCCGGAAGGAAAGCACATGGCACCACAGGTTCTGCGGGCACAGGAGAGAACACCCGCGCCGTGGAAGAACGGCGGAGGTGTCACCACCGAGGTGGCCGCCCGTCCCGAGGGAGCGGGGACCGGCGATTTCCTCTGGCGTGTCAGCATCGCCGATGTCGCGCAGAGCGGACCGTTCTCCGTCTTCGAGGGCGTGGACCGGATCATCACCGTCGTCGACGGCCCCGGCATGGCACTGACGGTCGACGGCACCCCGCACGTGATAACCGCCCCGTACGAGCCGTTCGCCTTCTCCGGTGACTCCGACACGGAGTGCGAGCTGCTCGGCGGCCCGATCGTCGACTTCAACGTCATGGTGCGGCGCGCCGACGTGACGGCGCGGGTCCGGATCGTGCGCGACCGCGTCGCGGTGCGGCCGGAAGCCGGAACGTGCGTGCTCGCAGTGGTCCTGGAAGGGGCGGCCGCCCTCGGCCGGGAGTCCGTCCGCCTCGACCGCCTGGACGCCGCACTGCTCACCGAGGGGGACGCCGACGACATCGACGTCGACGGGCATCTCGCACTGGTCACCGTCACCGACCGCGGATCCGACTGACCCGGCGGGAGAAGAGGTTCAGTCCCGCTTGGTGGGATCCGGCGGGATGTACGCGCTCGGCATCGGGGTTGGCGTGGCACACCTGGCACAAGCCCAACCCCCATGCCCGAGTCCGAAGCCGACCGCGTCGTGCGCGCAGACGAGACCCTCTTGGGAGGCAACTGGTTCCCTGGGCGGGCGACGTTCACGGGTTCTGACAGCGCCTGAGTGCCTGACCGGCCAGCATCAAGATGGTCCAGGGGAAGGTGCCGGTCATGCCGCTGAAGGCTTTTGGGCGTGCTGCCGTACGGATGACGAGGTCGCACGGTGATCAACCACGATGAGGCGGGGGCCGTCCGACCGTTGACACTGGCGTGGGTGAGCCGGCACCTGGAGGTCGGCGAACGGATCGTCAGAACCGAGGCGCTGCACGGCGGCATCACTGCCGAAATGCGGAGGCTGACCATCGGCACCAGGGACGGAGGCACCCGTGACCTGGTGCTGCGGACCTTCGTCGACGTGGAGCACGCCGAGGACTGGCTGAACAGGGAGGCCGACGCCCTGACCCTGCTCACCGGGACCGGCGTGCCGGCTCCTGGACTGGTCGCGGTTGATCCGACCGCCGCGCATTGCGCGTATCCGTCGCTCCTCATGACACATATGGCGGGCCGGACGGTCCTCGACGGTGAGGGACTGGAGACGCGCGTTCCTCTGCTGGCCCGCCAACTCGTGGCGATCCACGCGTTGCGACCCGCCGAGCGGCCCCGGGAGTATGTGGCCTGGACGACCGCCGACACCGTCGTGACTCCGAAGGGTGCCGACGCGGTGGCATGGGCCGCGGCGATCGATGTGATCCGCAAGCCCGCGCCGCCCTATGAAGGGCGGTTCCTGCACCGGGACTTCCAACCCGGCAATGTGCTGTTCGACGTGTCGCCCCAAAGGCCGGCAGGTGCCCGGATCACCGGCGTCGTCGACTGGGCCGCGACCTCCTGGGGCCCGGCGGATCTCGATGTCGCGCACTGCTCCACCAATCTCGCGCTACTGCACGGCCCGGCGTGGGGTCAGCGGTTCGCCGAGGCGTACGAGGGGGCCGGCGGGATGCTGGCCGCGACCGCGAGCGAGCGGCTGTACTGGCGGGTCCGGGACGGACTGGCGTGCTCAGAAGAGGTGCAGTTGGTGGCGCAGCCATGGCGGGAGGCAGGAAGGACAGAGCTGACGACGCGAGCCGTGGAGGAGCGGCTGGATGCCTATGTCACCTCCCTGATGGACACGCTGGGCTGAGCCAGTCCGGGGCGCGGGCCTGGCGCCGAGTGTGCGCAGCGGCGGAGATCACCAACTGCCGCTGACGCTGCACCGATCTCCCGAGACAGCACAACTAAGACCGACCGGCAAATGGATCACTTGAGGCGCCGTGTGGTGGAGCGGCCGCCCCACCGGTAGCGGGTGGTAGCGCGGCGGATCAGCATGCGGAGCGTGACGAGTGCGGCGGCCAGGTGGAGATAGAACTCGACGACCGCGCCGTTCCTCTCGGTACAGCGCCGCAACTTGCCGTAGCCGTTCATCCACGAGTGCGTTCGTTCCACGATCCACCGCTTGCCGGCCTGGATTGGGGCGGGTACGCCCTTGCGGGCGATCTCACCGGTGAAGCCCAACTCCTGAAGCAGAGTGCGGGACTTGTTGTTGTCGTAGCCCCGGTCGAGGTTGACGTTCACATCCTGAGGCAGGGGCCCGACCTGCCCGATGGCGGCCTCGAGGGTCGGCCCGAGAAGAGGCGAGTCGTGGCGGTTGGCCCCTGCGGCGACCAGGCCGAGCGGGACGCCGTGGGCCTCGGTGGCGATCGAGCGTTTCAGGCCCTGCTTCCCGCGGTCGACCGGGGACCGGCCCGCACGCTCGCCGCCGCACGGGGCCTTGGTGATGCAGCCGTCGACGGATATCTCAGACAGTTCCAGGCCGATCACGCGGTCGTACGCCTGGAGCGCGAGAGCGTGGACAGCCTCGGAAATGCCCTGCTCCACCCACTCTTTGAGTCTTCGACGGATGGTGCGGTCCGAGCATCCGTGGCCGGCGAGGCGCTCGTAGCCCGAACCGTGGACCAGTGCGAGCACCACGTGTTCGAACACGGTTCGGTCGGGGACTCTGCGGCGGTGGCAGCCGAGTGGGTGGCCCGCAGCGAACTCCGGTCGTGTGGGCAGGAGTGCGGCGAATTGGTCCCAGAGGGGTTCGAGCAGGCAGGATGGCAGCGCGGGCACGGCTGTCCTTCGGGGTCACAGAACGTAGAGAACTCCATGATCGCGTAGGGCCGTGCCCATTGCTGCCCGCCTCGGCCCTTCAGTGCCCATCGCCGGTCGGTCTTATTCCGGGGGCGTCGTATTCTCGGGCGGCGACCCGCCCATTGGGTCGGCCTGCGGTCGGGCTCGCCCTGAGTGCGATGAATGTCTCGAGCCCGGGTGGTCTCTCCGGTTACTTAATCGGCGCCGACGGCGGGCAGGAGCAGGAGCTTCCCGCGGGCGCGCCCGGTCAGGCTGATCTCAAGGGCCTTGCGCCAGTCCGCGAGGGGGAAGGTTCCGGCGACCGGCACGGTGAACCTGCCTTCGGCGGCCAGCTGTGCGAACTCGGGGAAGACGCCGAAGAGTTCGCCGTCGGTCCGTTTCGCGGGGTCTTCGTGAAAGGTGTCGCGCACCCCGATCTCCGGCGCCGCGGCCAGGTCGGAGCAGGTCAGCACACGCTTGGGATCGCCGCCGACGATCTCGACGAGTTCGGGCAGGGCGCCGTTGGGCGGCGCGGTGTCGAAGACGAGGTCGACCTGGCCGACGCCGAGGGCCTTGACCCGCTCGGCCAGGCCTTCACCGTAGCCGACCACCGTGGCTCCGAGGTCGCGCAACTGCTCGGCGTAGGTCTCCCCGGCGGTCGCGATCACCCGCGCCCCGCGGACGAGAGCGATCTGCACGGCCGCGTAGCCGATGGTGGTTCCGGCACCGTTGACCAGGATCGTGCGGTCCGCGGCCAGGCCGAGTCGCGCGAGGTGCCAGGATGCGGTGCTCAGCGCCATCGGGAGCGCGGCGGCCCGGGTGAGGTCCAGGCCCTCGGGCACGGCGAACCAGTGGTCCAGCACGGCGCGGTCCGCCGCGCCGGCGCTCGGCTGGCCGGCGAAGTCGGCGGTGCCGAACACGCGGTCGCCGACGACCACGTCCGTGACGCCCGCGCCGACGGCCTCGACCGTGCCCGAGACGTCGCAGCCGATGCCGCGCGGCAGGCTCCCGGGGAAGAGCCCGCGGCACAGCGCCCAGTCGGCCGGGGCCAGTCCGCACGCGTGCACGGCGACGCGGATGCGGCCGGGTCCCGGTTCGGGCACGGGGGCGGTCTCCAGGCGCAGGACGTCGACGGGCTCGCCGTTCTCGTGGAAGCGCACCGTGCGCATGGTGCCCGGCGCGGAAGCGGGTTCGGCCATGAGGTCTCCTCCAGGGTTAATCGGAACGCGTTCCGTTTATCTCAGGCCTAGACTACCCCCAGGACCGACTCAAATGGAACGTGATCCGCTTAGACATGGCCACCGAACCATCCCCGGCAGCCCACCAGCAGTTGCGCGCCGACGCCGCGCGCAACCGCGAGACCGTGCTCGCGGCGGCCACCCGCGCCTTCGCCACCTCCGACACCGAGCCATCGATGCGCGCGATCGCTCGACAGGCGGGCGTCGGCGTCGCCACCCTCTTCCGCCACTTCCCGACCCGGGAGGCGCTCGTCGACGCCGTCTATCAGGACCAGGTCGTCCGACTGACGGCCGGGGCAAGCGAGTTGCTCGCCAGCCACCCGCCCGCGCAGGCGCTGCGCCTGTGGATGGACCTGTTCGCGGAATGGCAGGCCACCAAGCACGGCATGACCGACACCCTGCTCGCCATGATCGATTCCGGCGAAATCTCCCTCGCTCACACTCGACAGGAGCTCCTGTCGGCCATCACCACGATCCTCGACGCCGGCGCCACCGCTGGGGACATCCGCGCCGATGCTCGCGCCGACGACGTCTCCGCAAGCATCCTCGGTATGCTCGCCGTCGCCGCCAAGTCCGGAGAACCTGCCCAGGCCCGACGCCTGCTCGACCTGCTCATGGACGGCCTCAGACCGCGCTGAGGTGGTGCCAGGCGCCCCACCGGTAGTGGGTGGTGGCTCGATCGGAAGGAGAGTTCCAGGCCGATCATGCGGTCGGTTCTCCCCAGCAGCCCGAGACGCTGACTCCGCGCCACAGCAGGGGGGCGGCCTGCCCGCTCCCGGCGACGGGGCCGGGGCTGGCCTTTCTCACTCCTGCGTCGGGCCGTCACCCTCGTACCGGGCGAGCATCTCGGCGAGTGTGGCCCGCATCCTCTCCCGCAGCTCAGGCGGCCCCACCACCTCGGCGCCCACGCCCAGCAGCAGCAGCTTCGGGAGAGCCTGTTCATAGGACTCGATGGGGACGACCACCCGCGTCCAGCCGTCTGCGTCGGGCGCCGCCGCCGACTCTTCGGCGGCCCGGGCCGCCGAAGAGTCGAGTACCTGCCCGATGCTCGCGAGAGCCTCGGGCGACAGGCGGAGCACCGCCTGGTCACGGTATCGGCGCGCGTCGAAGGACGCCAGGTACTCGCGCCAGTGCGCCGCCAGATCGAATCCGGCAGGCCACGTGAACGTCCCTGTCAGGGGCTCCAGTTCAGTGATCCGGGATACCCGGTAGGTCCGCACGCCGTGCGCTGACCCGGCCACCAGGTACCAGCGGCCGGCCTTGAGGACCACTCCGTAGGAGTCCACGGTCCTGATCACTTCGTGCGGGGTGGCCCAGCGTTCGTACCGGATCCGCACCTGCTGCTGGTTCCACACCGCGCTTGCCACCGCGGACAGCCAGGGCGTCTCCTCGGAGTCCTGGTACCAGGCGGGGATGTCGATGTGGATCCGCTGCCGGGACTGTTCGGCGCGTTCGCGCATCTCGGGTGGCAGGGCGGCGGTCAGCTTCAGTTGCGTCTCGGCCGCCACGGCCCCGAGCCCGAGGTCGGCTGCAGCCCCGGGCAGGCCGGTCAGGAACAGGGCCCTGGCCTCGTCGGCGGTGAGCCCGGTCAGCCGTGTCCGGTATCCGTCGAGCAGGTGGTATCCGCCGTCCGGGCCGGCCTCGCCGTACAGCGGGATGCCGGAGGCGACGAGCGACTCCATGTCCCGGTAGACGGTGCGGACCGACACCTCGAGGGTCTCTGCCACTTCCCGCGCGGTCATCCGGCCGCGTGTCTGGAGGAGTAACAGGATGCTCACCAACCGACTAGCCCGCATGGAGGAAAAGTATCCGGGTCACTGACAGTAGATGTCAGTGACCCGGATCTAGCCTCGGACCCGTTCATTCGACCCGAGGATGGAAGACCCTGACATGACCAGTCCGCAGACTGCCGGCCGCGCAGTCGAGCCCACGTCCTGGGCGCCCTTAGCCGTCGTCCTGATCGGCGGCTTCATCGCCTTTCTGGACTTCTTCATCGCCAACGTCGCCATCCCTTCGATCCAGAGCGACCTGGACGCCAGCGCACCTGAGACACAGCTCGTCATGGTGGGTTACGGCGCGGCCCTGTGCGTAGGACTCATCACCGGCGGTCGGATGGGTGACCTCTTCGGCCCTCGCCGGATGTTCGTGATCGGCCTTGCGTTCTTCACCGCCGCATCGGCGGCCTGTGGCTTTGCGCCCAGCATCTGGTTCCTGATCGTCGCCCGTGTCGTCCAGGGCCTCTCCTCGGCGATGCTGACCCCGCAGGTGCTCGCCGTCGTGAGCCACGTCTACACCGGTGAGGCGCGAGGCCGTGCCTTCAGCGCATACGGATTGATGCTGGGTCTGTCCGGGCTGTGCGGGCAGCTCATCGGCGGCATGCTGATCGCCCTCGATGTCGCCGGGCTCGACTGGCGAACCGTCTTCCTGATCAACATCCCGATCGGCCTGGTGATCCTGGCCCTGACGCGGCGGATCGTCCCCCACATCCGCACCGGGGCCGGCGCCAAGCTGGACCTGCCGGGTGCCGCCCTGGCCATCGTGAGCCTCGCCGCGGTGGTGCTGCCGCTGTTGGAGGGCTGGGAACAGGGCTGGCCACTGTGGGCGTGGCTGTCGCTGATCGCGGCCGTGCCGTTGTTCGTCCTGTTCCTTACGCACCAGCGGCGACTGGCCGCGCGCAACGCGGCGCCGCTGATCGACCCAGGGCTGTTCCGCGAGCGGGGATTCACCGTCGGCGTCACCGCGTACTTCGTGTACTTCATGTCGATGGGTTCCTTCTTCCTGCTCTTCGCGATCTACATGCAGGAAGGCAGGGGCTGGGATCCGCTCCCCTCGGGGCTGCTCTTCACCACGATGAGCGCCGGCTTCTTCGGCTCGTCCTTCCTCGCGGGGAAGTTCGCCGCACGCATCGGCAACCAGGTCATCGCCCTGGGCGCCGGACTGGTCGCCGTCGGCTACGGGATGGTCGGACTGATCGTCGCGCGAATCGGCACGGACGGCACGGCCGGCTGGGGCGCGCCCGGACTGCTGGTCGCAGGCTTCGGCATGGGCCTGGTGGCCGCGCCGCTGCCTGCCGCGGCCCTGGCCGGCATCGACCCGAAGCACGCTTCCTCGGCCTCCGGCGTGCTGTCCACGGCGATGGAGGGCGGCGCGGCGCTCGGCGTATCGCTCGTCGGCGTCGTCTTCTTCGGCACGCTCAGCGACTCGCCTGCACTGGACGACTACCCCAAGGCGTTCTATCTCAGCATCGCGGTCATCGTGGCGTTCCCGGTCATCGTCACCCTGCTTGTCCAGGCGCTACCCAAGCCGGCCTCGTCCGTCGCGGGCGAGCGCCAGGGGCAGGGGAAGGAAGCCAGCGCGGTGGAGCAGCCGGTGCGTAAGACCGACCGACAATACGCATCCGAACGCTGAGCGGGTGGCGGAACGGGCACGGATCTACGTGATCATGGAGTTCTCTACGCTCTGTGAAGGACAGTCGTGCCCGCACTGCCATCATGCCTGCTCGCCCCCCCCTCTGGGGGCAGTTCGCCGCGCTCCTGCCCGCCCGGGGAGAGTTCGCCACCAACCACCCGCTTGGCTGCCACCGCCGCCGGGTGCCCGACCGGACCGTCTTCGAACACGTGGTGCTCGCCCTGATCCACGGCTCAGGCTACGAGCGGATCTCCACCCCTGGATGCTCCGACCGAACCATCCGCCGACGCCTCAAAGAATGGGCCGAGCAAGGGATTTCCAAAGCCGTGCACGCCCTCGCCCTTCAGGCATACGACCGCATGATCGGCCTGGAACTCTCCGATATATCGGTGGATGGCTGTATCACCAAGTCCCCGTGCGGCGGCGAGCACGCAGGACGGTCCCCGGTGGACCGCGGGAAGCAGGGACTGAAACGCTCGATCGCCACCGACACCCACGGCGTCCCGCTCGGCCTGGTCGCAACCGGGGCCAACCGCCACGACTCCCCCCTGCTCCAACCGACCCTGCAGGCAGCCATGGGGCAGGTCGGCCTCATGCCAGACGGCGTGAACGTCAACCTCGACCGGGGCTACGACAACAACAAGTCCCGCATTCTCCTCCAGGAGTTGGGCTTCACCGGCGAGATCGCCTGCAAGGGCGTACCTGCCCCGATCCAGGCTGGCAAGCGGTGGACCGTAGAGCGGACGCACTCGTGGATGAACGGCTACGGCAAGCTGCGGCGCTGTACTGAGAAGAACGGCGCGGTCGTGGAGTTCTACCTCCACCTGGCAGCCGCACTCGTCACGCTTCGAATACTGATCCGCCGAGCCACCACCCACTACCGATGGGACAGCCGTCCCACCACGCGCCGCCTCAAGTGATCCATTTGCCGGTCGGTCTAAATCGATGAACTCGTGATCGATCCCCCGTTACTCTGCCCGGGTGAACGGTACGGATGAGGTGCGGGGTCTTCCCGACTGGCGGGTGCTCGTCGTCGGGGGCGCGTCGGGGATGGGGAAGACCGGTGTCGGCCGGGCATTGGCACGACGGTACGACGTCCCCGTCGTGGAGGTCGACGACATCGTGGAGGCCCTCCTCGCGGTGACACTGCCCGAGCACCTGCCGGAGGTCCACTTCTGGCGCACTCACCCGGAGGCCGCCCGCCAGGCACCCGAGTCGGTGGTCGAGCGGCAGATTGCGATCGCCGAGGCGCTGGCGCCGGCGATCGAGGCGGTAATAACCAACCATGTGGGCACCGACACCCCGGTGATCCTGGAAGGGGACTACGTCCTGCCTGGACCGGCGACGCCCCGAGGCCCGGTCCGTGCCGTCTTTCTTCACGAGGACGACGAGGCGCAGGTGGCGGCCAACTACCTGCACCGGGAGCCGGAGGCCGGACCGCAACGCCATCGCGCACGTGTCAGCGTGCTGTACGGCCGGTGGCTGGCCGCGCAGGCACGGGCGGCCGGCGTGCCGGTCGTCGCTCCGCGTCCGTGGGAAGACCTGGTCAGCCGTGTCGCCGAGGCGGTGGAGGGTGCGGGGCACGGCCGTCTCTCGTCATGCCCCATGAGTACGGTGCGACCTCGAAGCGGCAGTCAGCAGCCCTGCTGAGCAGCGGAGCATGCTCCGCGGTCGGCTGGTTCTCCGAAGCACGGCGCAGCGAGGACCGTGGTGATGCCGATGACGAGGGACATGGAGAACCGGGAACCGGGCGTCGCCCAGGGCTGCCGCGGTCAGTTGCAAGGCCGCGAGGACGACACCGCTGCCCCACATAAGCGCCCACGGGTCGGCGGCAGGGCTGGAGAACGCCCGTTGCCAGGATGGGGAGTTGCTTTGATCAGCGTGTCGGGAAAGGCCCTGCCGCGCCTTTGAGGGTGCGGATGACGGGGGCGGTCTCGATGGAACGGATCGCATCGAGTGCGGCTACGCGTTCGGTGAGGTAGCGGCACAAGTCTTCGGTATCACGGCAGTTGACAGCGGCGACGAGGTTGCTGGGGCCTGTGGTCATGGCGGCGAAGGAGACCTCGGGGTGTTCGGCCATGGCCAGGGCCACGTCGGCGAGCCGGGAGGGCTGCACGGACATCCAGAGCCGCGCTTCGGTAGGGAAGCCGAGAGTGGCTGGGGCGACGTCGACGATGAAGGTGAGGACTCCGCTCCGGCGCAGTGTGCCCAGGCGGCGTTTGACCGTGGAGTCCGCGTTGCACGCGACGGTGGCGAGTTCGGCGTAACTGGCCCGTCCGTCGCGGGCGAGGACGTGCAGCAAGGCCCGGTCCTGCTCGTCGAGGGCGACTGTCCCGGCGTCCGGGGACGAGGGCGCGGGGCGGAGTGTGCGGGCCTGTTCCTCGGTGAGCCAAGTGGCCCCCGCCCAGGTGGTGGGTAGTGCGGTGGTGCGCAGGAGGAGATGTGCGGAGACCGCGGTGACGCGGCTGGTACGCGGGAGCTTGTCGAGCAGCAGGGCGTTGCGGTCGGCGGCGGTCGGTGTCTGGACGTTGCAGGAGATCTCCGTGCCTCCGGAGAGCAAGTGCACATAGGCGGTGTCGGGCCGGGCGGCCAGTGCGCTCGCGATGGAACCGGCCGCGTCCGGGGTGCACTGCACCCGGAGCGTCCAGGAGGTGTAGCCGAGCCGCACGCCGTTGACCACTCCGACGACCCGCAGCAGGCCGGTCGACCGAAGTCGCCGGTAACGGCGGGCGACGGTGTTCTCCGAGACGCCCAACACCTCGGCGACCGCGCGGAACGACACGCGCCCGTCGATCTGCAGGGCGTGGATCAGGCCACGGTCAGTCGCATCCAGTGTGACGGTATCCATCGATTCAGATTACTGGGTGACGGATTCCTGCATCCATGAGCCGTTTGCCGGCACCGGTTCCACGTACCGGTGATCGTGACGGCTGAAGGCACGCCGGCACAGCACGGGCAAGGAGAACTTCGATGACTGGCAAGAACACGATCCTCGTCACCGGGGCCACGGGGAACGTGGGCCGACAGGTGGTGTCCCAACTCACCGCCACCGCCTGCAAGGTGCGGGCCCTGACCCGCAACCCCGCCGCCGCCGGACTCCCCGATGACGTCGAGGTGCGGCAGGGGGACCTGGCCGACACCACCGCACTGGAGGCGGCTCTGGAAGGCGTGGACGCCGTGTTCCTGATGTGGCCCTTCCACGACGCCGAACCGGCTGCCACCGTCGTGGACGCCATCGAGCGGCACACCCCCCGGGTCGTCTTCCTGTCGTCCGGCGCCGTTCAGGACGGACTCGCCCCGGAGCAGCAGCCCCACCCCGTAGGCCGGTCCCATGGGCACGTCGAACACCTCATCCGGCAGTCCGGGCTCGCCTGGTCCCACCTGCGCCCCAGTACCTTCGCCGCCAACACCTTGTGGTGGGCCGATCAAATCCAGACCGGTGACGTGGTGCAGGGCGCCTACGGAGCGGTACCCATGGCGCTCCTCCACGAGGCCGACATCGCCGCGGTGGCCGTGCGGGCCCTCACCCGAGACGGCCACGATCACGCCGTCCACCACCTGACCGGCCCCGAGGTCCTCACCCAGGTCGAGCAAGTGCGCACCATCGGCGAGATGTTGGGCCGCCCTCTCCGGTGGCAGGAGTTGTCCCGCGAGCAAGCACGCCGGCGGCTCCTGGCCGACGACAGCTTTCCCGACCCGTTCGTGGATCCCCTCCTCGACGGCTATGCCGACATGCTCGCCGCCCCTCCCCCGAGCATCACCTCCACAGTCGAAACGGTCACCGGCACACCCGCCCGCACCTACCGCCAATGGGTGTCCGACCACGCGGCCGACTTCGAACGACACCGCGCCGACCGTGGCACGAACCCGGCCGTCACGCAGGGGTGAGGGGCGGAGCAGGTCTGGCGAGCTCGGCGAGTACCAGTGGGTTTTTTCAGAGAGCCTCAATAGCCGACGCTCTGGTCGCCGTCGCCGTCGCCGTCGCCGTCGCCGTCGCCATCGCCGGACCGGATGACGACGGCTTCGACGCCACGGCCCGAGCACTCGCGCCTGCGCAGACCACCGGCGGCGCGGAGGACGCCTAGGACGAGGGCGCCGAACGATCAGCGCGGCGGTCGTCGAGTGTGCGGCGGAGCAGTGCCGCCGTGGCGCCGGCGGCCGCGCGTTCGGCGTCGTCCTCGCTGACGCGGGCCCGTTCTTCCAGCAGTACCGCGGCGGCCTGCAGCAGGCCGGCTTGGACCGGCACGGTCTCCAGCGCGGCCAGCGCGGCCGCGGCCTGTTCCGTGGCGGGCGTAGCACTGGATCCGGTATGCGGAATGAGGGTGCTGACGCCGCGTCCGAGTGCACGGTCGCGGGGCGGCAGGGACGGGACAGTGGTCACCCGCCTATCATCCCACCGCCTTTCGGTGCCCACGGCCGGTCCGCAGCGTGGGTTGCTCCTGGCCGTGGGCGTGAACTTCTCTCCCCTGAAGGGGAAGGGCTTCCCTTGCGAGCATCAGCACATAGTGCCGCCTCAGTCGCCTCAGTACCGTTGGGCAATGCTCTGCATGTTGATGACGTATCGGCTTCGCGATACGCGCGATGTGCGTGGTTTGTGATCTTGCTCGGCAACCTGCGCCTGTTTCGTGAACGACGGCGTGTGCGCACGAAGGACCTGCGCCGTGCTGTGCGTCTCAGGAGGCTGGCGCGTAGAACAAAGGAGCACTGCGCATGAGCTTTCGCCTGAAGGTGATCACCCGTGAGGATCATCTGGCCTTCGTTCGGGCCCGGCCCTCGGTGAGTCATATGCAGGTCCCCTCGTGGGGAGATGTGAAGCCGGACTGGCGAGCGGAGAGCTTGGGCTGGTTCGACGAGGCCGGCCGCCTCGTCGGGGCGGGACTGGTGCTGCTGCGGCCGTTGCCGAAACTGAAGCGGTACCTCGCTTACCTGCCCGAGGGACCGGTCATCGACTGGGCTGCGCCGAACCTGGAGCGATGGCTTGATCCAATGCTCGCGTACTTGAAGCAGCACGGGGCGTTCTCGGTGAAGATGGGGCCGCCCGTGGTGACCCGCCGCTGGAGTGCCGAGGCGGTCAAGGCTGCCATCGCCGAGCCGCAGGCCAGGCAGTTGCGCGACGTGGAGGCAACTGTGCACGAGCCGCGGGCCTTCGACGTCGCCGACCAGCTGCGGCGGATGGGCTGGCAGCAGGCCGAGTCGGCAGGCGAGGACAGTTTCGCTGCGGGCCAGCCTCGATACGTCTTCCAAGTACCCTTCGCCGAACGGACGTTGGAGGAAATCCATCGGGGCCTCAACCAGCAGTGGCGCCGCAACATCAAGAAGGCGGAGAAGGCCGGCGTCAAGGTCGTGCAGGGCGACTATGCGGACCTGCCCCCAGTCGCTGATACCGCGGCGAGACCGCGCCAGGTGCGCTCCCCCCGGACGTCTGCACCGACACGGGCCTGGCTCTCCTGTCCTACGGCCAGGCCCGCGCGCTGCTCGGCCAGCACACCGCGTCGGCCAAGCCGGGCACCGGCTGGGACCTGCACAAGGGGCGGCACTCTCCTCTGACCCACATCGCGGACCAGGGCGCCGTCCCTGTTAATGCTGATGCTGACCCTGATGGCCAAGTCGAGGCACAAGAAGGCGGAGAACGCCCGACGCTACGTCAGCCGTCGGCGGCGGCCATCGCCGAGGTGACCGGCCTGTTCGCGCCGCGGGACGCTCGGCACTGAGCGGGCGTGAGGTTCGACCGCTGCCCGCGGGCGTGCCGGCCGAGGTTCTCCTGCGGCGGAGTCCGGCCGGCACGCCCGGCGATTCAGCCCTGGAGGGAGGCGAGCCAGGCGGTCAGCAGGCGGTTGACCTCCTCGGGACGCTCCTGCTGGATCCAGTGCCCGCAGCCGTCCAGGATGTGGGTGGAGGCCAGGCCGGGGAGGGTGACCGGGTAGGCGTCGATCGCGTCGGCCAGCCAGGTCGTGGAGGCGTCCAGGGCGCCGCCGATGAACAGGGACGGCTGCTTGATCGGGGCGCCGCCGTACTGGGCGAGGTCCTCCCAGTCGCGGTCCATGTTGCGGTAGCGGTTGAGGGCTCCGGTCATGCCGGTGCGCTCGAACTCTCCCGCGTACACGTCGAGGTCGTCCTCGGTCAGCCAGGCAGGCGGCTTCCCGTCGGGAAAGCGGTCGCGCAGCCGGCCGCCGGTGCGGGCCACGAAGTGCGGGTCGGGCTCGCCCTGGGCGGGCATGGTGTCGGCGGACAGGGCCGCGTAGAAGCCCGCGAGCCAGCCCCGGATGTCGGGCTCCATCTCCGCTTCGGCCCGGCCGGGCTGCTGGAAGTAGGAGACGTAGAACTCCTGGTCGCCGCCCATCTGGGCGAAGACGTCGGTGGGGCGGGGGCCGCCGGGAGGCGTGTAGGGCACGCTCAGCAGTCCGACGGCGCGGAAGACCTCGGGGTGGAGCAGAGCGGAGGCCGCCGCGATGCTGGAGCCCCAGTCGTGCCCGACGACCACCGCCGTCTCCTCGCCCAGGGCGCGCACCAGGGCGACGTTGTCCTCCACCAGGTCGAGCATCCGGTAGGCGTCCGTCGCGGCCGGCTTGGAGGAGCGGCCGTAGCCGCGCACGTCGAGCGCCACGGCCCGGTACCCCGCCGCCGCGAGAGCCGGAAGCTGGCGGCGCCAGGAGTACCAGGACTCGGGGAAGCCGTGGACGAGCAGGACCAGCGGTCCGGTGCCCTGCTCGACCAGGTGCAGGCGCCCGGCGGGTGCCTCGATGGTGCGGTGGCGCAGGTCGGCGGGCGGCGCGGACTGGTGCATCGCTTCTCCTCGGTTCACGGGCGGTCGCGGTTACCCACCGATCATGCGGCGCGGCGGCCGCCCGACGCGAACACCCTTGCCAACCTGGCAAACTGGCAGGACAGGGCGGTGAAAGCGGCATGGCCGGAGGGAGCGGGGCGACGGTGACGGTGACGGACGACGGCATATCCGACACGCTGGCGGCCATGGGCCCCCGGCTGCGGACTGCGCGCGAGCAGCGCGGCGCCACACTCACCGGCGTCAGCCGCGCGACCGGCATCTCACCGAGCACGCTGTCGCGGATCGAGACCGGCCGGCGCAAGCCGACCCTGGAGGTGCTGCTGCAGCTCGCGAAGGCGTACGGCATCTCCCTGGACGAGCTGGCCGGCACCGCACCACCCGTCGACGCGGCCCGACCGCGCACCCCGATGCCGCAGCGTTCCGGCGACGGCAAGGCGGTGCTGCCGCTGACCCGGTACGTGGGAGGCCTGCACGCCCACAAGCACGTCCTGCCCGCCGTGGACGCGCCGCCGGCGCGGCCGCGGCAGGTCTCCCACGACGGGTACGAATGGCTGTGCGTCCTGTACGGGCGGCTGTGGCTGGCGCTCGGCGAGCAGGACCTCGTCCTGAGCGCCGGGGAGGTGGCCGAGTTCGACACCCGCACCGCCCACGGAGTCGCGAACGCCGGACCCGGCGGACCGGTCGAATACCTGATCATGTTCGGGCCGCAGGGAGAGCGCCTTCGACCGCGCACGCCAGACCTCGGCCGCGGGGCCCGGTAGTGCGTAGCACAGCGTCCGGGACGACTCCCCCGCGACGGTGCCTGCGGCTTCACGCCTCGGCGGCGTCCGCATCCTGCAGCGGGCGCAGGCCACCGGGCATCTCTGGCAGCAGGCAGGAGTACCGGCCGAGCATGTTGAAGTGGTGCCGCACGAACGGGGAGAGGCGGGCCATGCCCTCATCACGGACGTCGAAGCCGTCCGTGCGCAGCCGGTTCGCCGTGGCGTCCGTGTACCGCGTCGTGAACAGCACGAGGGCGGTGAGGACCAGTCCGAGCGCATCGAGCTGGTTTATCCGAACTAGCCAAGCTCGGCGGCAGGTCCGCCTGCGAGCCGACGTTCACCACGGAAAGTAGTCGTGAAGAAGTTGGGTGCGCGTTCCGTCGGGCGTGTCGTGCACGTCGTCCGCGCGGGCTTCGCGGTTGACTGCCGGCCGAGATGACGAAGCCTTCTTCACGGCAGACCACAGGTCCGCGTGACTGAGCTGGCTTGGGGTCCTCCTGATCGTCCTGCACTACGTAGGGAGGTCCCCAGGGCTCGGGATAGATCGCGGCGTATCCGAGCGTGATGTCGACGGTCTGGTGGCCGCAGAGGCGGGCGGCGATATGTGCGGACGTCGGCGGCGTCGATACCGTTTCTGTGGGCTGCCGCGTCGCCCACCACCGTCGAGCCGCAGCTGTGTCCGAGCACAGTCATGCATGTTGGTTGTCACAAAGGCAGGCCGATGGTCACAAGCGGCCGCGACGGGCGCATGGACGAAGCGCGGAACCGGAAAGCAGACCGTGCTTCGGCGAGGGTCTATCGTCGTGCGGCAGCCTGCTGCAGGTGGCGGCTCACATCGCCGACGAGGCGGATGTCGACGTGTCGCTCGGTGAAACGCCACTGCCCGCCGCGGCGCTCGAAGCGGTCGCGGTACCGGCCGGCGGCGACGGTCTGCAGCGGCAGGTCGGGCAGCGCCTGCAGCACGGTGACGTAGGAACGTGCGACCGCCGTGCCGGTCTGTTCCTCGACCTCGATGGCGATGTTGGAGGTGACATGCTGGGTTCGCGGCGTGCCGTCGGCATAGACGATCAGAGTGTCCTGGAACATCTTCTCGATCGCTTCCCTGCCGCTCACCGGCGTGCCGCTGCCGACGAAGGTGGCGTCCGCGAGCAGGAGGCCGAGCCCTGCGAAATCGCCGTCGTCCACGAGCTCTGCGTAACGTGCGAGCAGGTTCTCGACAGCTCGGTAGCTCGATACCAGGTCGGCGGGCATAGCAGAGGATGACGACACTGTCTGGCTCCAAGTACGAGGGGCGATCACCGGCGTGTACTGCCCATGATGGCAACGAGGCCGCGAGCGCGCCGGTTGCGATGAGCATCCTGCCGTGTCGATGGCATCCAGCGCGCCTCACCGGACGTGAATGGCGAGATCGCCCCATCAAACTGGTGACTTCTACCGTGCTTCGGCACCTCTGAATTCATGGCTTGTCGACGAGGGCGAGAAAGGCGTGGGCGAGCATGGCCGGGATGCCCCAGCGGGGCCAGACAGCTTCTGCCAGGCCCGCCTGGGTACCTTCACGGCCGAGCATCCGCGCGGGATTTCCCGGCACCGGTGGCGACTTCGGCCGAGCAGGCAGCGGCGAGGACGTAGCGGACCTGGTGCTGTTCCAGCGCGGCAGGTCCGTGAGAAGACCGAGCGCCAATCGCCCCCCGGCGACGCGGTTCGACCCGGGCGAAGCGGCCGGCGATCCGGGACACCAGGTAGGCGGAGTTTCCTGTCGAGCTACGTTACCGACCGTTAATCCCGTCGTTGCTCAACACATGACGAAGCCTCGCACCGTACTCACAGCCATCGCCCTTGCTGTGTCCGCTACAGCATTCATCGCGCCGGCAGCCACCGCTGCCCCCACAACGAAAATCGGTGTAACCGACGACGCGGACCAGCAGATTTGCCCTGCCGGGGCCTCAGCGGGCTGCGCTGTGGTGGGAACCTTCGGCAAGGCGCTACACGCCGTCGGGAAGCTCTACTCGGGTTCGACCTATTCGGATGCAGACGACTCGGCCTGAGCGGCTGGAGGCACTAAAGTGCGCGGCGAGCGTGCGGCCATAGCCCTCGGAGGTGTCTGCTGTGGCGCATCTGTGTCTGGGCAGTGGCCGGGGCCCGGATCGCGCGCACCGCGTCCGTGCCGAGTTCACGGTGGCCACGATCCGGTTGCTGATCGGTCGTGGCTGCGTGGAGCAGAGCAAGCTCAACGGTCCGTGATGGGGCCGGTGGTGCGGGGGGGAGCCGTTTCCCGGTGCCTCGGGTCGGTCGGGGGACGTCGGACAACCGCTGGTCGGCATGGCCCTGTTCGTGCATCCCAGGTTGTCGCGGTGCCGCGGTATCGGTTTGGATCACCTTCTGTGAGTACCTTTCAGTCGCCACCGCCTCCCAACCAGCCCGGCCCCGGGTTCGGTCCCGTTCAACCGCACTACGGTCAACCGCAGGGCGTACCGTCCCAGCCGTATCCGCCGCAGTCCCCAGTGCCGCCTTACGGGGCGCCGCAGCCCATGCATCCGCACATGGGTAGGCCGCAGGGCCCGCCCCCGCAGGCACTCGCGGTCCCCGGCATGCGCCTGCTCGCCCGCTTCATCGACTTCCTGATCGTCGGCGTGCTGATCGCGGGCGCCTGGGTGCCGGCGAACATCTGGATGTACAGCACGTTCAAGCCCGGAGACGGCCGCGGGGTGCCTGTAGTTCTCGGTCTCTTCGCCTGGACGCTGCTCGTGGGCCTCTTCTTCGAACCGCTGACGATGGCGATGGGCGGCACCATCGGCAAGGCCATCTGCGGCCTGCGCGTCGTCCAGGTCGAAACCGGTAACAAGCTCGGCTTCGGTCATGCCCTGGGTCGCTGGCTGGCGTATCTGGGGATCGGCATGGTGCCGGTTCTGGGCCTGATCAGCGTGTTGTCGTGTATTTGGAATGAGCCGTTCCGGCAGTGCATGCACGACAGGGCCGCCAACACCGCGGTTGTCAAACGCCGCTGGCAGTGACACACCGGCCCCGGCGCGGCACGGTACGGACCGGACCGAGGCGCGCCGGCCCATGGACGCCCTATGCTCGTCCCAGCGGGTCCGGAGTCTCGACCCCTCGCCGTCCCAGGTGTCCGGGTTCTCGCTCGGATGCTGTTCGACGGTTCCCTGGCCGCCTCGGTACCGCAAGTACAGGTACTGGCCTCTGGTGGTCCAGGCATCCCACTGTGAGGGAGAGCTCGCGCAGGTCTGCACCACTCGCGCGAGGGTCACGTCCTCGTGCAGATGGGCCTCGACAGCACCCAGATGCTGATCGTGGGCGATCACAAGGTCATCGACCAGACCGAGCAGGCGAACACCCCCGGTGGGGAACTGAAGCGTGAGGCCGGCTGTGAAGTCGACGCGGCCGTCGGCGTATTCGATCTCCCGGACCGATCGGATCGGCTGCCCGACGAACCGGGTCAACGGAAGGTCCGGCGCGTCGTCGACCACCGAGACGCTGCCGTGCTGCTCCATCGCGTAGGGCCCGTGTGGCTGTTCGCGCCGCAGCGACAAGCCGGTCCCAGGCGTGTGGAACAGAACCGGGCCCAGCCCTTCCAGGTGAAGCCACAGGTGCAACAGCGACGGCTCGTCGTCGGCGTAGTGGTGCCAAGCCGTGGTCACCTGCAGCAGTCGCCTCCCGATCAGATCGGCGGGAAAGAGGCCCTCATCGTCGATCACCCGCCGATGCTCGCATGGCCCTTGCCTTCAGGGCACCGGGATTCTCGCGCGTCGGGCCAGTGGCCGCGCACCGCGCGACGTAGCGCCCCGGTGCTGCTCGCATCGGCTGACAGCCGGTGGCGGTCGGTCGGCCTGGTTCGCGGGGCGGAATCGCGGTTGCCGACCAGGTCACTCCGTCACGGGCAGGCACTCGGCGAGCAGGTCGACGATGTCGTGCCAGGCCCGCTGTGCGTGCCGTGGGTGGTAGCCGACGCCGGGGCGCACGGGGTGGTCGACGGTCGGGTGATGGAAGGCGTGCAGGGCGCCGCCGTAGACCACGAGGCGCCAGTCGACGCCCGCGGCCTGCATCTCCGCGGTGAACGCGTCCCGTTGCGCGGGCGGCATGATCGGGTCTTCCGACCCGACTCCCGCCCACACCGGGCAGCGGATGCGCGCCGCCTCGCCCGGTCGGCCCGTGGTCAGTGCGTTGACCGTCCCGATCGCGCGCAGGTCGACGCCGTCGCGCCCGAGTTCCAGCCCGATGGCGCCCCCGGTGCCGTAGCCGACGGCGGCGATCCGGTCGGGGTCGGTCCGCGGTTCGGCGCGCAACACGTCGAGCGCCGCGTGGCCGACGTCCCGCATCCGCTCGGGGTCGGCGAGCAGCGGCAGGCAACGGGCCAGCATCTCCTCCGGGTCTCTCAAATAGCGCCCGCCGTGGAGGTCGAAGGCCAGCGCCACGTATCCGAGCTCGGCGAGCGCATCGGCCCGGCGGCGCTCGACGTCGCCGAGCCCCAGGCCCTCTGGTCCGAGCAGCACCGCTGGCCGGCGGTCGGCACCGGACGGGAGCGCGAGGTGCCCGATCATCGTCAGACCGTCGGCCGGGTACTCGACCGTGCGCGTTGCGATCGTCGTCATGAGACGGGACTGTAGTGATCGTCGAAGCCGGTCGGGCCGGTGTTCTGCCGCTGGCAGAACAGTGTGGTGCTCCTGGTGGACTTCCAGTGAATGTCCGGGGGCTTTTTGGGTGCTCACGGATATCCAGACTCAACCAGTCGGCCGTCCAGCACGTCTTACGGGCAGCCGCCATCCGCCATCCGCCGTCCGCCATCCGCAACGCACAGCCCGCATACCCATACCCATACCCATACCCACCGCATCCGCATCCGCATCCGCATCCGCATCCGCATCCGCATCCGCATCCGCATGACAGAGAGCCCGGCAGTCCATGTCTCCGCAAGCCCGTAGCCGTTCCCTTGGCACTGTCTGTCTCGCGTTGAGCGGGCTCGTCCTGGCCTGCCTCGTGGTCGGTTCGGGGCTGTGGGTCAAGGACCACACCGTCTGGTTCAAGCGCTTGCGGGGCGGCAACGCCTGGGCGCTGACCTACCAGGGCGATGCCGTCGGCGGCCCGGGCCGGGCCACCGCTGTCCGGTACCGGTTCAACCCGGACAGCTTCCGACCGGCCCACCACATCGCACGGCTCGGTCGCACCCCGCTCCCGTGGAGCAGCCAGGTGCTGGTCAACACGGGGGAGTTGGCCCGCGTGGAGGTGGAGCCGGCCGGGGAGACGGTCGCGACGTGCCGGATCCTGCTCGACGGCGTCCGTGTCGTCGCCGAGGGCAGGTCTCCCGCCCCCGGCCGCCCCGCCGTCTGCCAGGTCACCACCAGCAGCACACCCGAGAAGTGGCCGCACTGATCAGCGCCGGACGGTCGGGAAGCGCTGAGCGGTCGGAAATCCCCGAACGGTCGGGGATCGCCGGACGGTCGGGAATCGCCGGACGGTCGGCAAACCTTGAACGGTCGGGAATCGCTGAAGCGTCGTGGTGCCCCCGCTCGCCCTCCCCCGCCCGTAAAGTCGCGCCATGCTTCTGTGGATCAACGGCCCCTTCGGCGGTGGAAAGACGCAGACCGCGCACGAGCTCCAACGGCGCCTCCCCGGCAGTGTCCTCTGCGACCCGGAACACGTCGGTTTCGGTCTGCACCGCATGACACCGCCGCACCTCCGCGGCGACTTCCAGGACCACCAGGCGTGGCGCCAGGGCGTGTACGAGGTTCTGGACCTCGTCCTCACCCGGCACCCCGGCCCGGTGATCGCCCCGATGACGATCACCGAGCCGGCCTACTTCGAGGAAACGGTCGGTCGGTTGCGCGAACGCGGCCACGACGTGCGGCACTTCGCGCTGCTCGCCGGGCGGGAAACCGTGCTGCGGCGGCTGCGGGAGCGCGCCTTCGGCCGTGCCGTGCAGGTCGTCGCCGGTCAGGGCGCCGCCCTGCGGCGGGAGAGCTTCGCCGTGTCGAAGGTCGACCTGTGCCTGGCACGGCTAAGCGAGCCGCAGTTCGCCGAGCAGGTCTGGACCGACGATTTGACGATGCATCAGGTCGCCGACCACATCGCCGCCTCGGCCGGTCTGGCGCTCGCCCCGAACACCGACGGCCCGCTCCGAGCCCGACTCCGCCGCGCCTGGACCGGCGTCCGGCACATCCGCTTCGACTGACGAGCCGGCCACCGCCGTGACCGGACCGGGCGACCCTGTCACACTCAACCACCCAGCACCGCAGGAGAGTTCTCCGCCCTCTCCGGTGTCGGCAGCCTCAGGAAGGAACCATGTCTCCCTCCCACCCCGGCCGCGCAACGGACGTACCGGACGGCACCCTGCGCGTGATCGGCCTGATGTCGGGTACCTCCTACGACGCCATCGAGGCCGCCGCCGCGGACCTCACCCTCGACGGCGACACGCTGCGCCTGCACCCGCTCGGGCACCTCTCCGTCCCCTACCCGGACGCGCTGAGCACTCTCATCGCCACCGCGCTGCCCCCGGCCGCCACGACCGCGCAGGCCATCTGCGCCCTGGACACGGGCATCGGACAGTCCTTCGCCGGCGCCGCCGAACGCGCCCTGCACGAACTGTGCGGCGACACCGCCGACCTCGTGGTCTCACACGGCCAGACCCTCTACCACTGGGTCGACGACGGCACCGTGCACGGCACGCTCCAACTCGGCCAGCCCGCCTGGATCGCCCAGAGAACCGGACTCCCCGTCGTCTCCGACCTGCGCGCCAAGGACGTCGCCGCCGGCGGGCAGGGCGCCCCGCTGGTCAGCCTGACCGACACCCTGCTGCTGCGTGCACTGCCCGGCACACCGGCGGCGCTCAACCTCGGAGGCATCGCCAACATCACCGTCGTCGCCCCCGGCACCGAGCCGCTGGCCTTCGACGCCGGCCCCGCCAACGCCCTCTTGGACGCCGCCGTCCGTCACTTCACCGGCGGCGCGGCTCCCTACGACAAGGACGGGCGCCGGGCCGCAGCCGGCCGAACCCACCCCGGCCTGCTCCGCCGTCTCCTGTCCGACCCGTACTACGGCAGGCCGGCCCCCAAGAGCACCGGCAAGGAACACTTCCATCTGCCCTACCTGCAGCAAGCGTGGGAAGCGACACCGGGACTCGGCGCCGATGACGTGCTGGCCACCCTGACCCGCCTGACCGCCGTCGTCGTCGCCGACGCCTGCCGCGCGCACCGTGTCACCGAACTCGTCGTCTCCGGCGGAGGCACCCGCAACCCGACGCTCATGCGGATGCTCGCCGGGGAACTCCCCGACGTACCGCTGCGTCCGAGCGACGACCTCGGCCTGCCCTCCGAGGCCAAGGAGGCCCTGGCCTTCACCATCCTGGGGTTCCTCACCTTCCACGGACTGCCCGGCACCCTTCCGTCGAGCACAGGCGCCCGTCACGCCACGCTCCTGGGGAGCATCACACCGGGCCACCGGCCGCTCCGGCTGCCCGAACCAGCGCCCCGTCCGCCGAGCATGCTGCGCATCACCGTGTGACCAGGAGGCTCTGGTCCCCCTGCAACACTGCCTGGCCGCCCGTCCGTCCGCGTGTCCGCCCGTCCGCCTGGACAGGCGCCTGTCCCCGCTGTCCCAGCCGCCGCCGACCACCCCACGGCAGCCCTACGACACCGCCTGGCAAGGCGCTACCGGCGGTCGCCGGGCCCGTACTCATCCGCCAGCCGGACAACCTGTTCGGCCAGCGGTGCCAGCTCCGGTTCCCGGCGCGCCGCGGCCCGCGCCAGTCGCGCGACCTCGGCGGCCCCTCCCCGCCGGAGTCCGCCCGGCCCGTCCCTCTCCCCTGCCTCCGGCGCCTCGTGCGGTTCGCCGATGCGGGCGAAGCCGCGGTCGAGCAGGCCGCGGGCTTCCTCCGGACGGTGCCGGGCCAGTGCCTTGACCGCCCCGACGGCGTTGGCCAGGGCGCTGGCCGGTCGCGACCATTCGTCGTCGCGGGCGCGGGCCCGCGGGTTGTCCCGGTCGTAGTCCGGGTGGTCCGCGACGGACTCCGTACGCACGGAAAGGTCGAGCCGCCAGAACAGCGGCAGCCGGGCGAAGCGGACGAACAGCAGCCGGCGCCGGTCGGAGTGGCGGAAGTCGGGATCGCAACGCACTTCCGCCACCGGCTGCACCCGGCCCAGTACGCCCTCCGCCCGCGCCAGGCACACCGCGAACGCGCGGTCCGGTACGACCCATTCGATGTCGATGTCGCTGTAGTCGTCGGCGGTGCCCGCCGCCAGGGATCCCAGCAGCAGCGTCCGCGAGCCGGGGCAGTCACGCTCCAGGGCGGCTCGCACCGCCTCCGCGAGTGCCTGGCGATCCGAGGCAGGGTCCATGGCGGAAGCGTAGGGCAGCCGCGGCGACCCGCGCCCGGGTCGTCGACCGCCGGGCCGGTCGGACCCCGATGCCACCGCACGGTCCTAACTGCGCAGCGCGCCGTACACCGACCAGGCCACCGACACCAGCGGCACCGCGACGACCGCCCCGAGCACCCCGGCCGTGACGCCTCCGCAGACCACCGCCAGGGCCACCACCAGCGGGTGCACGCTCACCGCGCGGCTCATCACCAGGGGGTGCAGTACGTGGCCTTCAAGCTGACCGATGACCACGATGAGCAGGACGACCAGCAGGGCCACCAACGGCCCCTTGGCCGCCAGGGCCACCACGGCGGCCACCGCCAGGGCGACCGGCGAGCCGATGAGCGGGACGAAGGCCGCGAAGAACTCCAGGACGGCCAGCGGTAGGACCAGCGGGACGCCCAGGAGGAACAGGGCAAAGCCCACGAGGACGGCGTTGGTCGCGGCGATGAGGACGATGCCGCGGGTGTAGCCCGTGAAGGTCGTCCACGCCGCGGCGCCCACCGTACGCACCGAACCGCGCCCGCGTTCCGGCAGCTGGCCGCCGAACCACAGCCACATCCGGCCGCCGGAGTGCAGGAAGAAGATCGCGCAGAACATGGCCAGCACCGCCACGGTCAGGACCTCCGCCAGGCGGCCCACGCCGCTGAGCGCGGTGTTGATCAGGTTGGCGCGGTTGCTGGACACGAAGTGCGAGACCCATGTCTGGAGGTGGGCGAGGGAACCGTGCTGGAGATGGAACGGCGGGCCTTCGAGCCACCGCTCGATCCGCGTCACACCGCCGGTGAACACCTTTCGCAGACCGGGCCACTCATCGGCCACGTTGGCGCCGATCAGGCTGAGTACGCCCAGCAGGAGCACGATCCCGAGCAGCAGTCCGAGGGTGACGGCCGCGGAGCGCGGCAGCCACCGGTCCAGCAGATCGGTCAGGGGTCCCAGGAGCGCGGTGAGCACCAGGCCCAGGAACACCGCCAGGGTGACGAGGTGGAACCGCCCCAGCGCCATGAACACCACGTAGACGGCGGCGCCCACGACGAGCAGCCGCCACCCGTAGGCGGCGGCCACCCGCAGTGGCCTGGGCACGACGACGACCTCGCGCAGCCGTGCGCCCGGGATCCCGCCGGCCGGCCGCCTGGTGGGCCACCGTCTCCGGCGCGGGACGACCCGTCGCGCGGCGGTCGCGGCATCCCGCGGCCGGCGACTCGGGTGGGTTCGGCGGGCTCCGTTCGACACGTTGAGCCGCCACCTCCTCCCGCCCACGGGCCTCCGAATGGGCCCTCCTGCCATGGGCCCTGAAGGGACCGGTATCACCGCTGGGCGGTCACCGAACGCGACCGGCCGGTATTCCCTCGAAGGCACCCGGTCGGCGTCGCCGGCTGCCGGGCGCGGTGCTGCCCCGGCCGGGAGTGGTGGGGAATCCCGCCGGGCCCCGTCCGCTGCTGGTCCGTACCGTCGGACACCGCCGCGGCCGAAACCTTTCAGGCTACTGCGAGGAGCCTGCGGCGTCCCGGGCCGATCGTCCGGTCCCGGCGCGCCGACACCGGGCGTGACCTGGGCTGTTACGCCCGTCCGGCCCTGCTGGGAGAGGAGTTGCCGTTACTCCGGCTGAGGCACACAGTAAAAGGGAACACTCGAACGAGATCGGAGCACATCGTGGTCGTTCTCGGCATCATCTTGCTCATCATCGGCTTTCTGACCGGCCTGTCCTTCCTGTGGACCATCGGCATCATCCTCCTCGTCATCGGCGCGGTCCTGTGGCTGCTCGGCACGGTGGGGCACGCTGTCGGCGGACGGCGACACTACTGGTAGCCGCCGGTGGGAACGGGCGCCGGCATGGGCCCGGGAAGCCGCTCGTTCTTCCGCGGGGGCCGCCCTTCCGCGAGGGCCGCCCGAGCCCCCGCCGCACCTCGCCGGCACGCGGCCGCGGGACGGTCCAGAGCCAGTCAGGAGAGAGACGGTATGAGTGCGGAAGCGGACCACGGCGGGACGACGTACACCATCCAGCCGGCCGGCGGAACCGGGCAGCACGCAGGTCACCACCAGACCTTCCCCCACCGGCTGAAGGCCCGGGTGGTGGACAGTCACGACCAGAAGCCGGTAACGGAGTTGCCGGTGACCTTCGCCTGGGACTCGCTGAGTCAGCAGGCCCTCTTCGAGGGCGACCAGGCCACCGTCACCGTGCTCACCGACCCGCAGGGTTACGCGGAGACCCCTCGGCTGGAGGCCGGCGACGCGGCGGGCACCGCGGCCTTCACCGTCACCGCCGCGGGCGCGCCCCCGGTCCACGTCGAGATCACGGTCGATCGCTGAGCGGCCCGCCGCCGGACGCGCCGCCAACGGTGCGCGACGAGCCCGCGACCCGCAGGCCGCCGCGCTCAGCCCGCAGGCTGCCGCCCCGGCTCGTCGGCCAGCGTCCGGACGTCCGTGTTGGCTCCGCACAGCACGATGCCGGTCGTCGTGCCCCTGCCCGGCTCCGTACTCCTGCGGGGCGGCCAGTCGTCCCCGGTGTCGAGGGGGCTCGTCCGCCACGCGGCCCAGGCGGCCAGCGCGGTGGCCGCCGCATGCTCGACCGCGATGCGCTGCTCCGCCCACAGCGTGCGGCGGGCCCGCACGATCTCGGCGTCGGACACGGTCACGCAGTACACGCCGTCCTGTTGCGCGGCGTGCAGGGCCCGCGCGGAGGCCCGTCGGGCGCCCAGTGAGTCCGCGGCCACCGAATCCACCGCGACGTCGACCGGCCGTCCGGCCTGTACGGCGGCGTTCAGGGCACAGCAGTGCTCCGGTTCGGCGGCGATGACGCGGATGTCGTGGTACCGGGCGGCGGCCGCCACCCCCGCGAACAGTCCCCCGCCGCCGACCGCGACGACGACGGTGTCCAGGTCCGGCACCCGGGCGCGGAACTCGTCCAGCACGGTTCCGGCGCCGGCGGCGATCAGCGGGTGGTCGTAGGCGTGCGAGGCAAGCGCACCGGTCGCGGCGACGAACTCCCGGCACGCCGCCAGTGCCTCCGCGTACTCCGCGCCCACGAGCCGCACATCGGCCCCGTACGCGGCCAGCTTCGCGACCTTCACCTCGGGTGCGGTCTCCGGCAGGAAGATGGTGGCGGGCACTCCCTGCTGCTGCGCGGCCCAGGCACACGCCAGTCCCGCATTGCCGCCGGAGGCGATGGCGACGCCGACGTCCGGCAGGGTTCCGGCGGCGCGGTGGGCCAGCAGGAAGTTCTGCGCGCCACGTGCCTTGAACGACCCGGTGCGCTGCAGGTACTCCAACCCCAACCACACCGGATCGCGGCCGGGCGGCTCCTCCGGGCCCGCCGCCGTTCCCGTGGTGCCCCGCCGGAACGCCGCCGCGTCGAGCGGTGCGACGGCGAGCGGCCGCACCTGCCCGGCGATCCGCCCGGCCGCGGTCGTCACCTCGTCGTAGCTCAGGTCGTCACCCATGCCCAGGTCGTCGCCCATGCCCAGGTCGTCACCCATCACGCACCCCTCACTCCCCAACACTCCCCACAACTCTGCCTCGTACGACGGCCCGCCCTCTCCGGCCACCCTACGCAGCCGTCGCCACGAGGAACGCGGCGTCGAACCGGCCGCGGCGTAACTCGGGTGCGGCCCAGGGCGCCGCCGGATAGCCTGGAAGGCTTTCCGCTCCCGCGGAGGGCACCGTGGTTCGAGGAAGGAGTGTGGCGCCGTGAAGTGGCGAACCCAGCCGCCCGCCCGGAAAGTCCGGGAGTCCGGGCGGCGGTTCCGGAAGGAACGAGATGTCCCGTACGGACAAAACGAAGCCGTTGTGGGTGCGCCACGCCGAGCACGGCCCACGGCCGGTCCACGACCACCGCTACGGCGCCTGCGACCTGCCGCCCGAGCCGACGCGGGAGGCCCCCGACACCCGGTGCCGGTGGGAACACCCCGGCATGCTGCTGTTCGGCCGCACCTGTTGCGCGGGATGCCATGCGCGCGGGTGCACCAGGGAATGGCAGCGGTTCGTCAAGGCCGGCAACCGCAAGGAGCGCTACGCGGGCCGACGGGCGGCACGTCGCCTTGCCGCCGGAGGGGACGGCGACTGACCGCGGATCAGGATCGACGGGGAGCCCCCGCGCCTCGTCGACGGTGAAGGACGGTGCAGGTGGGTGAAGTGGGCCGCTGGCCGGATCGCTGTGCCGGCGGCCGCTTCACCGGTGCCGTCGGCCGGTGGCTGGGCTAGGGTCGCCGGCATGCGCGACGTGCGGGTGGTGCTCATCGGAGGGACCTCGAATGTCGGCAAGTCCACGGTGGCCCAAGTGGTCGCGGAGCGGCTGCGGTTCGCCTATCGGTCGACGGACAGGCTGGCCCGGCATCCGGGGCGCCCCTGGCGGACACCGGAACGGGCCGTCCCGGCGCACGTCGCCGAGCACTACGCCACGCTCCCGGTGGACGAACTGATCGCATCGGTCCTCGACCACTACGGTCGGCTCTGGCCCCGCATCGAGGCGCTGATCACCGCCCATGCGACCGGCGAGGAGGCGGAGACGGGGCTGGTCCTGGAGGGTTCGGCGCTGTGGCCCGCGCAGGTCGCCGGGCTGGCGGTTCCGCACACCGCCGCCGTATGGCTCACCGCGGACCGGTGCGTCGTGCGGACCCGGGTGCACGACGGCGGACGCTACGCGACGGCCACGGCGGAGGAACGGCACCTCATGGACAAGTTCCTGGCCCGGACCGAGCGTTACCAAGCGCTCATGCTGTCCGTCGTCCACCGTCTCGGCCTCGATCACCTCGACTCCGGGGACGGCCGGTCGCCCGGCGAACTCGCCGACGCGGTCCTGTCGGCCGCCGCGGCACAGCACTCGGTGGGCCGGTCGTCACCCGACGGCCCGGCGCCCGGCTGACGTCGGCGCCCATCACCCCGAGCGCCAACCTCGGTCATCGACTTCGCCGTTGAACATGACAGCGCTTATATAAGCACTGTTACTGTGGCGGGATGAGTGCGGAGAGAGCGGACGGGCGGGGCACTGCGGAGGGGGCCGTGAGCGATCCCAGTCGGGAGAGTCTCTGGCGGCCGTTGCGGGTGCTCCAGGAGGTGATGGACGCGGAGATCGCGCGGCTCTACTCGGAGCGGCGGATCGAGGGGCTGAAGCCGAGCTTCGTACGGGAGTTGCTGCGGCTCAACGCCTGCGGGCCGATGACCATCGGCGAGTTGGCGGAGTCGGTCGGCCTCACGCATTCGGCGCTCAGTCAGAAGGTGGCCGCGATGCGGGCGGCCGACTGGGTCGAGACCGTGCCCGGCGAGGACGCGCGGAGCAAGAAGGTGACGCTGACGGCGAAGACCCGGAAGATCATCGGGCGGCTGGCGGCGGAGTGGCGGGCCACCGAGGCCGCGGTCGCCGAGATCGAGGCGGAGGTGCCGTATCCGCTCAGCCGGGTCGTCGTCGACATCGAGCAGGCGCTGGCACGCAAGAGCTTCCACGACCGGATCGCGGAGAAGCTCGCCGAGGATCCCGCGTGGGAATGAGGCGCGCGCTGGTCGACATCACCCCACTGCGTGCGTCGCGGGCCTTCCGGCGGCTGTGGGTCGGGCAGACGCTGTCCGGGTTCGGTGGCCAGATGACGGTGGTCGCCGTGATGTTCCAGGTCTGGCAGACGACGCACAGCACCACCTGGACCGGTGCGGTCGCGCTGGCCCAGGCGGTGCCGCTCATCGCGCTGGGGCTCTTCGCGGGGGCGGTCGTCGACCGGGTGGACCGGCGGAAGTTCTATCTGGCGATGACGGCCGGGCAGGCGGTCTCCTCGGTGTTGCTGGCGGTGCAGGCGTTCGTCGGCGGCGTACCGGTGGTGGGGGTGGTGCTGCTGGTGGCGGTGCAGTCCTGTTTCGTGGCGGGGGGCGGTCCGGCGTCGAAGACGTTCGTTCCGGCATTGCTGCCCCGGGAGCAGTTGGCGGCCGGGCTGGCGTTGCGGCGGATCTCCTTCCAGGGGGCGATGTTGGCCGGACCGGCGTTGGCCGGACTGGTGCTGGGCGGGCTGGGGGTCGGTGCCTGTTACGCGATCGACGCGGTCAGCTTCGCCGGGGCGCTGTACGGGGCGTGCGGCCTGCCGTCGATCACCGCGGAGGGCGGGGCGGCGGCCCGTTCCGGGTTGCGGGGCGTCCGGGACGGGCTGGTCTTCCTGGTCCGCACGCCCGTCATCCGCGGGGCGCTGCTGACGGATCTGGCAGCCACCGTGCTGTCGATGCCGATCAGCCTGTTCCCGCTGGTCAACGCCGAGCGGTTCGGGGGCGATCCGCGCACGCTGGGCCTGTTCCTGTCCGCGATCGCGGTCGGTGGCATCGGTGCGTCGCTCTTCTCCGGGACGTTCACCCGGCTTCCCCGGCCCGGTCTGGTCATGCTCGGCGGATCGGCGGGCTGGGGCCTGGCGCTCACCCTGTTCGGCCTCGTCCCCGGCAGGTGGCCGGGGCTGGTCTGCCTGGTCGTGGCGGGTGCGGCGGACACCGTTTCCGTGGTGTCCCGGAACACCCTCGTCCAGGCGCACACCCCGAACGCGCTGCTGGGCCGGGTCGGCGCCGCCGAACAGATCGTGGGGCAGGCCGGTCCGGACGTGGGCAACATGCGGGGCGGGGTGGTGGCGGATGCGACGTCGGGGGTGACGGCGCTGGTGAGTGGCGGGGTGTTGTGCCTGGTGGCGGTGGTGTTGGTGGGCATGGCGACGCCGGGGTTGCGAAGGGGTTCCACCGGTGCGGCCGACGGCGCGGAGCGCGGTGACGCCGGTGACGCGGGCGGCCTGGCGGCTCCGGGGTGAGGGTGGCGGAAGGGGCGGAGAGCGGCAGGGGCATACTTGCCCGTCGGCGCGACGCGATCTTTCCCGCACGTGAGGAGCAGTCATGTCCGACCAACCCACCGCCGAGAAGACGGCCTTCAGGACGGTCTTCGAGGTGAGCCCCGCGGCCCTGGAGCAGACCCAGGCCATTGCCGACACGTTCCAGTACGCGATTGCGCCGGCCACCGTGGACTTCGACTTCGGCGAGATCAGCCGGGCCGCGAGCGCCATCCCCGACAGTTCGACCGTGAAGATCGTTCGGGGTTGGGGACTCCAGGAGACGGCGCCCGTCGGCGTCATGGTGATGTCGCTCAGGGAGGCAGTCCGCCAGGCGCTCTCCGAGCGGTTCGGCAACCCCGCCTTCTGGGAGCGCGCCGAGGCCGCGCTCACCGATGTCTTCGTCGGCCTGGGCGGCCAGAAGGGGCCCCACCTCTCCTTCTACGGTGACTCCCCCGACACCACGAGCTACTACTACGACCTGCTGTTCGCGCTCCAGGACGAGGAGACCGAAGGGTACGTCTACGCCCTGGCCTTCTGCGTGAACGTGACGATCGCGCTGAGCGCGGACCAGGCCGGTGCGCTGACGATGGACGACATCGCGCAGTGCGCGATCCGGCTCAACGCGATGGCGATCCGGCAGCCGGTGTACGCGGCAGCCTGACGGCGGTGGTGGGGAGCGATCCCCACCACCATCCGGTCGGTGCGCGGGGACCGGCTTCCGTTCCGGTGGGCGGTCGACGGTAGCCGGGCGGCGGGCGGCGGGGCGGCATCAGTCAACTGCCGTGCTTCCGCGCGGAGTTCGGTGACCGGCTTCAGGGCGCCCGCCGGGCGGACGTGCCGCAGGGGCGGCGGCACGGGCACCGGGACCGAATCCCGCACACCCGAGCCGCACCCCGCAGCCGAGCGTCGCCTCCGTCACCTTCAGCGGGGGAGGTAGGAGACCGACGCCATCCGGTCCCGCCGGTCCGCCGTCGGCGCCGGCAGGTGGCGGTGGTCGTCGGACCGGTCCGACGACAAGCCGGCGGCGAAGCGGGGCCAGGCCAGCAGGACGACGGGGTAGATGGCGTAGCCGATGCGGGTCGCCGGGGACAGCACGATCGCCAGGATCAGGCCGAGCGCCAGCCGGTCGGCACCGGCCACGGCGCTCCGCGGCGGGCGGAACAGGAGCGATGCCCCCACGCCCAGGGCGCTCAGCGCGATGAGTACCACGGTGACCGTCTCGCCGTGGGGGACGAGCGTGCTGATCAGGTGCCCGAGCAGGGGGCTCTGTGCGGAGGACGCCGTGGGGCCGAGGCCCAACGGGTAGAGGACGACGTTCTGGTAGAACGCGCCGGTGTCCGCAAGGGCCACGGGCAGGACGGCGCACACGGCGATCCCCAGGGAGCCCGCCGCGCACTTGGCCGCGGCGCGCTTCCCGTTGGATACCGCGAGGACGGCGATGAGCACCGGGATGGCCGGCCAGGCGGTCCACTTCAGCGCGGCCGCCAACCCCAGGGCCAGGCCCGCGCGTCCGGCATCGCCGCGCCGGGTGAAGGCGAGGGCCAGGCAGATCAGTCCGATGACCGGCGGGTCCACGCCGCCGATGGTGAGCGGGAGCGCGACGACGGGGCAGGCGATCAGCCACAGCACGCCGGTCCGGCCGGTGGTGCCGTGCGAAGCGGTGGCCTGACCGATGCTCGGGTTCCGGCCGTGCGTCAGCACCCGCACGGCCCCCGCCACGGCCGCGAGGAAGCCGATGACGAACCACAACCGGGCGCCGGTGAACGGGGTGTCGCCGAACAGCATGTGCGGTATCCCGAAGAGCGCCATACCGGGGAGGTAGGGATTGAAGTCCCGGACCGCCTGCGGTGTGGGGTGGTACGGGGTGCCGGAGGCGAACAGCAGGTCGGCCGCCCGTTCCACCACGCCGACTTCCATCTGCGCCTTGTTGATCACCGTCAGGTATAGCAGGGGGACGACCGCCGCCCCGACGACCGCGACCACGGCCGGGGCCGGCGCCCACGGCGTGGACGACTTCGCCGCGATCAGGGCGGCGCAGCCGTACCCCAACGCGGCGGCCAGGCCCCAAGCTTCCTGCGCCGTGTCGGCGGGTGACAGCAGACCCACCACGAGCGCGGAGACCCCGCAGGCCACCAGCAGCGGCCAGTCCCAGCGCCGGCCGGCACGTGGCGACCCACCGATGGCCACGGGGCCCGACTTCCGTTCGCGAACGGCCTGCGACATCAGGCACCGGCCCTTCGTGCGGCCCAAGAGCCGAGGGCGGTCGCGCCGCGCCTTCGCCAGTGGTCAACGGATGCGGGCAGGCCGAGTGGGGGGAAGTCGATGATCATGACGCGACTATACATGCGCTGTATACGCGTCGCGTATACAGGGTGGGTATACGGCCGTGGATGCATGCGCCGGGGTACCGGCAATCAGACGACACGCCTTGCCAGTTGCCCACTGCCCGTTGCCCGTTGCCCGTTGCCGGGGAGGCGCCGCCCGCCCCGGCGCGCGGGGCGGGCGGTCGGCCCGGAGGTCAGACCTCCATGGCGAGGTGGATGCCTTCGTAGGCGAGCCACTGGGCGTGGGTGTGGAGTCCGTAGTGGAGCTCCGTGACCGGCTTCCAGCCGGGTGGGGGCGGGGGCCAGGCGGCGTCCTCGGAGGTGGGAGGCGCGGCGGGACCGGGTGGGGCGAGGGGGACGGGGCGTACCGCGGTGCGCACGGCCTCGGCCAGTTCGGCGGCGGTGACCGGGGCGTCCGCCAGGCCGACCACTCCTTCCGGGGGCGGTGTGCGGAGCAGCCCCGCCAGGGCGGCGACCAGGTCGCGGGTATGCAGGGGGCGCAGCCGCTCGGCAGGGTCGTCGAGGGTCAGGGGGTAGCTGCGCAAGGCGTCCCAGACCAGACGGCCGATGCGCGAGTCGTGGGGGCACCCGGGGCCGTAGAGGTCGCCGAGGCGGAGGGCGAACTCGGTTGCAAGGGAAGGGAGTTGGAGGGTGAGAGTGAGCGTGGAGCGGATGCCGGGCGGCTCGGCTTGCGGGAACGTGAGGGCGGTGAGGTCCAGGAGTGCGGGGGTGGGGTGGCCGGTCGGCCGGTGGGTCGAGGTGGTGACCCGGTGCCCGGCGTCGGTCAGCCCGCGGACGAGGTGTTCGCCGAGGGGGGTGTCGGCACCGATCACCTCGACGGGCAGGGGATCGCTTGAGTCGGCATCCATGCGTTCGGCGGCACTGCGGTCGGGATCACCGCGGTGGGGGTCGCTGCGGTGGGGGTCGCTGCGGTCGGCAGCGCCGTGGTCGGGGTCGGGGCGGCGGGAATCGGACCGGCGGAAAGTGCTTCGGTGGGGGGCGCCCTGGTGGGAATCGTTCCGGCGGGATGCGGACGGCTCGGCCTGGAACCGGCGGGCCGGCCGGGCGCGTTCGGCCGCCTCGTGGCCGGCTTCCAGACCGGCCAGGGTGATCCGCGCCAGTTCGTCCCGCTGCTCGGCGATCCGGTCCTCCGACTGGGCATAGCTGATCCCGCCGGGGCCCACGGTGGCGAGGGCTTCGGCGAGCACCGCCGGGTCCGGCACGACGTCCGTTGCGGGGGCCGTTGCGGCGTCCGGTACGGGAGCCGGGCCGGAGGGGCCGTCGGGACCGGTGGTCGCCGGATCGCAGCGGAGTCCGTCCCTCCGGTGGACGAATCCCATCGTGAAGGCGGTCAGCCAGGCTCCCTTGGCCGCCTCGGGGGTAGTGACTTCGGCCATTCGCACGATGGCTGATTGGTGCCTTTCCGGGCGGACTCCGACGCCCTCCAGGTACTGCTCGCAGTCGAGGTGGAGCCAGTGGCCGGCGCCCTGGGCGGGACCGTCGCCGGGGTCGTCGACGCGTACCGCGCACTGCGCCACGCCCTGCTTGAAGAACGGCAGCACCCGCAGGCCGGTCAGCCGCGCCCCTTCGCACCCGGGAACGTCCTGGGGCACGAAGCACACCGAACGGCGCGGCCCGCGGAAGGCATTGCCGGAGATGCTGCCGTGGTCCTCGTGTTCGGCGAGGCTGGGCACCGAAACGTATGACGGGATTCCGTGTGCGCGTAAGTAGCGGTTCATCAGGATGTCGTCGGGCCAACTGTCGAGGTGGCGGCGACCGAAAGCCGCAAAACCGGAGGCGACTTCCCTGGGAAGAATGATGGCCACGCAGGGAAAGTACTCGTTGACGGCACCCACCCATCGAGCGCCCGTCAGGGCACCGAAACGCACCGCGGCGCCGTTCCGGGAGTCCCAGAGCGCGAAAAGCGCGAGAGCGGCGTGCGGCATCTCGGCAATCGCCATCCGGGCGCGTGCGAAGAACGTATCGGAAAGGATCATGTCGTCCTGGACGACGAGCTGATGGGTGGCGCCGTCCTCGATTGCCTCCCAGGCGCACAGTGCGGTCCGCAATACGGACGGTTTGCCGGCCGGATCGGGATCCATGACGACGTGCAGCGCTCCCGGTGGCGCGGACCGCGCCAGCCGTTCCGCCGCCGCACGGCGTTTGGGGTGGGTCATCACGGCTCCGCTCAGCCGATAAGGCGTCATCAATTCCTCCGGTTCTCCGCTTTTCCGGCCCGCCGGGCTTTTGCGTCGGGCCGGGTCGATCCGGCACAGGTGAATCCGGACAGTACGGCGGTCCGGATGCGCGCCGCAAGACTGCCGAAATGGCGCTCTGGCCACCGGAATCAGCGCCGGACATGCTGACCGCTGGCCCACGCCGGGCCGACTCGTGCTCCGTTATGCGGGAAGAGAGGCACCCATGCCCGGAACGGTGAACGGAAAGAAGAACGTCGGGGCGCACGACAATGCGAACGGTAATGGCGCTGCCGGAACAGGGAGTCCGGCGCACGATGTCTTCGAGGAATCGGTGGAGGCCCGCCTGGAGAAACTCCGGGATTCCCGGGTGGTGGTGACCGGCGGTGCCGGACTGGTCGGCAGTCGGGTGGTCCGGCTGTTGCGCCGGGCGGACGCCGAAGTGACGATCCTGGACCGGCTGGACGCCTATCCGGATGCGGTGCACTCCACACTCTTCGGGGTCGACCGTCTCGGGGCGGACATGGTGGTCGGGGACATCCGCGACCGTGAAGCGGTACGCCGCGTGCTCGCCGGGGCCGACTACGTGGTGCATGCCGCGGCCTATGCCGACGTGGCGGCCTGCACCCGGCGGCCGGACATCGCCTTCCGCGCGAACGTCCAGGGCACCGAGGTGGTGTTGGAGGAGGTCGCGGCCTCCGACGTGCGCCGGCTGGTGCTGGTCTCGTCGGCCGCGGTGTACGGGAACGGCGATCCCGCCATACGGGGGCCGCAGGTCTTCCGCGAGGAGCAGCAGCCGCACCCGGTGTCGGTGTACGCCAACTCCAAGCTCTGGGCCGAGCATCAGACCCGGCTGCTGCTGAGCGGTGCCGACACCCCGGAGTACGCGGTGCTGCGGTACTTCTCGGTCTACGGCGATCCGCAGATCCCCAAGCCCGGCAGCCACTCGTGGATGGTGGCGTGGCTGTCCATGCAGGCGCGGCTGGGCCGCCCGATGCGGCTCAACGGGGGCGGGGTCCAGGTGCGGGACCTCGTCCACGTCGAGGACGTGGCGGCGGCCACCGCGCTCGCCCTCGTCGAGGAGGGGATGGCCGGGGCGACCGTCAACGTCGGTACGGGTGTGCCGACATCGGTCCGCGAGGTCGGCGAGCTGATCGCCCCGCATTTCCCAGGGGCGCACTTCGTCACCACTCCCCTACCGGAGGGCGATCCGCTGGGCGGCTATGCGGCCACCGGGCTCTGCCGTGAACTGCTGCGCTGGTCGCCGCGGATCGACGTCCGGGCGGGCGTGGAGCGGTACGTGCGCTGGCTGTCCGCCACCCCGCACGCGGTGCCGGGATGGCTGGCCGCCGAGCCCGCCGCATGACAACCTGCCACCACACATATGGACAAGACGCCAGGAAAGGTGACATCCAGGTGAGTTATGTCGGCTCGTACCTCTGGGAGCTGCGGCAGAAAGTGGGCAGTCGGTCGCTCCTCGTGCCCGGTGCCCAGGTCCTGCTGTTGGACGCGGCCGGCCGGGGGCTGTTCCAGCAACGCGCGGACAACGGTGTGTGGGAGCTGCCGGCCGGTGCGTGCGAGGAGCACAGCGACTTCGCCGGCACCGCCCAGCGGGAGCTGGCGGAGGAGACCGGGCTGCGCGTGGAGCGGGGCGACCTGGAGGCGTTCGGCTCACTGTCCGACCCCTCGGTCCACACCCTGACCTATCCCAATGGCGACATCACCCACTGCTTCGCGCTCTGTTTCGTGGCCCGCCGGTGGTCCGGCGTGCTCTCCCCCGGCCGGGACGAGGTGACCCGGGCGCGGTTCCGGGTGCTGGCGGATCCGCCGGGTCCGCTGCATCCGCCCACCGCTGTGGTCCTGGAGATGTTCCGGGAGTTCAGCTCGACCGGAAGGTTCCAGGCCCGATGAACGGACCGACGACAGTGTCCGGAGCGGAAGAGGGAGCGGCTGCGGTGCCCGGCGCCGCCCTGACGGCGGGGCCCGCGGTGGTGCCGTGCCGGGCCTGCCTCTCCGGGGAGGACCTGGACTGGTTGGGCGGCAGGTCGGTCAGCCTGGCGCTGGACCTGATGACCTCGGTCACGGTGCGGCCGCCGGGTGCCCGGCCGCCCGCCGGTGCGGCAGCGGACGCCGGTGCGGTGCCGGACGGCGGTGCCGGACGGCTCCCCGGTGCCTGGGCGGAGGAGGTGTGGGCGTTCCTGCGGCAACGGCTGCCCGGCCTCGGCGCCCGGCCGCCGGCCGTGACCGCGCACAGCGACGCGCCGGCGGCCAGCGGACTGTCGTCGTCGACCGCGCTGATCGTGGCGCTGTTCCGGGCGTTCACCGGGGCCGCGGTGCCGGCGGCCGGGGGCGGTGCGCATCGGCCGGTCCCGGCGCGGACGCTGGCCCAGTGGGCGTACGAGTTCGAGTTCGCGATCTTCAACGGTGGCGGCATGGATCATCTCGCGGTCATCGCGGGCGGTCTGCTGCTGCTCGACGGGCGGACCACCGGTCTGCCGGAGATCCGGCGGCGGACCGCGTTCCCCGAGGAGTGGGCGGTGGTCGTGCTCGACTCGGCGACCCGGAAGGACACCAGCGACCACATCCGCTCGGTGCGCGCGCAGCTGGCCGCCGGGGACGCCCGGCTCGCCGCGTACCGGGAGCGGACCGACGCGGCTTCGGCCGCGGTGTGGGAGGCCGTGCGGGACCGTGATCTGGCGGGCCTCGGTGCGGCGATGAGTCGGGCGCACCGCGCGATGCGGGACCTCCAGGGCATGTCCACACCGCTGTTGGAGGAGCTGCGGGAGCTGGCCCTGCGCTCCGTCGGGCTTCCGTTGAAGCTCAGCGGGGCCGGTGGCGGCGGGGCGCTGGTCGGCGTCTGTCCGGCCGCCGACCAGGCCGAGGTGGTGGCGCGGCTGCGGCGGGCGCTCGGCCCGGCGCACCCCCGGGCCCGGGTGATCCCGGCCCGGGCCGCGGCGGGCCTGGCACCGGAGATCGCCGCGGCACCGACCTCGTAGGCGGGGTCCCCGACCTTGTGGGCGGGGTCCCCGCGCCCGCCCCTCAGATGAACGGGTCGTAGTCCGTGCCGGGTTCCGGTGCGGACACCGTGCCCGCCACCGTGCCGGCCCCGATCCTGTCGAGTTCGAGGTTGGAGCGGTGGCGGGCGCAGTGGAAGCGGCAGTCGCGGCTCGGGTCGACGATGCCGCGGTCCGAGGTCCGCCAGATCTCGGGGAGGCTCTCGGTGACCGCGTCCCCGATCCGAGCGCCGGCGTTCCCCCGGTGATACGAGCAGACGTACACCCCGGACGGGGTGACCAGGGTGCGCAGTTCGGCGACCCGGCAGCGGTGGTAGTCCTTGTCCTGGACGGGCCCGACCCGGTTCCGCAGGGAGGTCAGCGTCGAGGAGTTGACGATCTCGAAACCGTCGCCGGCCAGGACGGCGGCCTTGTCGAGCTGCTCGTCCACGGAGGCGAGGATCTCGTCCGGCACCTGGATGACGTGGTGTCCGTCGTCGAACATCGCCTTGGTCTCGAAGTAGTCGCAGCCGATGTCGTGGGCGAGTTCGGCGGCCTGGAGGACCTCGTGGTGGTTGCTGACGACGGTGCCGTCGGGCTCCTGCCGGGTCATGACGAGGAACGAGTAGCCAAGGGCGCCGCGTTTGGCCTCGGCCAGCAGCCGCATGTTGGCGATGACCTTGTCGAAGACGCTGCGGCCCTTGCGGTCGGGGCGGAAGCGCCGGTACGTCTCGCTGGTGCCGGCGTCCATGGACACCCGCACCCAGGAGGCGTAGGCGGCGAGTTCGGCGAGGTTCTGTTTGATCAGGGTGCCGTTGGTGACCACGCCGATCGCGATGCCGGCCTCGCCGAGGACCCGTAAGACCTGGCGGGTGCCCCGGTGGGCGAGGGGTTCCCCGCCGCCTATCAGGACCACCGCCCGGACCTGCATCTCCACCAGTTCACCGGCCAGTTCGGCGAGCCGTTCGGGGGTGAAACGCCCCTGGTTGAGCAGCTTTCCGCTGATGCACTCGGGGCAGGCCAGGTCGCAGAAGGTCGTCGGGTCCAGGTCCACGACCAAGGGGCCGCTGGAGCGGGTCCCGGTGGCCGCTTCGAGGATCCGCGGCCAGCCGGACGGCTGGTACAGCTTGGACACCAGGTCGAGACGGTCGAACGTCACGTGATCTCCTGCAAGGTCGGAGGTTGCGTACACCGGCGGATCGTCGGTCCGCCGGCCGAGCGCGTGCCACATGGCGCTGGGCGGTATGCCCGTGGGGGTGGTCGGGCGCGGGCGGCTGGTGGGCGCGGCGGCTCAACGGCAGGTGGCCGTGGCGGTGCCGGCGGCCCGTCTTCGGCGGGTCACCCTTTGACCGCGCCGGTGGTCAGGCCCGCGCCGATCCGCCGCTGGACGAAGGCGAAGAAGACCGCGACGGGGAGGGCGGTGAGGGTGGCGCCGGCCATCAGTGCGCCGTAGTCGGTGCCGAAGCTGGTCTGGAAGGACACCAGCCAGATGCTGAGGGTCTGTTTGTCGTTGCTGGACAGCAGGACGTAGGCGAGGACGTACTCGTTCCACGCCTGGACCAGGGCGTAGATGGAGGTCGCCACCAGGCCCGGGGCGAGCAGCGGCAGCACGACCCGGCGGAACGCGCCGAGGCGGGTGCAGCCGTCGGTCATCGCGGCCTCCTCCAGCTCGACCGGGACGGCGGCGATGAAGCCGCGCAGCAGCCAGACGGTGAACGGCAGCATGAAGACGAGGTAGGTGAGGATCACGCCGGGCAGGCTGTCGGTCAGTCCGGCGTCGCTGAGCAGCAGGTAGAGGGGGATGATCAGGCCGGCCAGCGGGACCATCTGCACGCCGAGGATGACCAGGACGAGGGCCTTGCGCCCCGCGAACGAGAAGCGGGCGAGGGCGAACGCCGCCAGGACCCCGATCAGCAGGGAGACCAGCACGGTGCCGGCGCCGATCAGGACGCTGGAGCGCACGTTGGCCCAGAACGTCGGGGTGCCCAGGGCGCGGCGGAAGTGTTCCAGCGTCAGGTGGTCGGGCCAGATGTGCGGCGGGTCGGCGTGGATCTCGGTGGCCGGGCGGAAGGCGGTGAGCAGCATCCAGTAGAGCGGGAAGGCCATCACGGCGCTGAAGGCGAGCCCGAGGACGTTCGCCGCGGCGCGGCGTCGGCGGCGGGCGCCGGGTGCGCTCCCGGTGCCAGGGGCTGTGTTCACTCGGCCGCTCCCAGGTGGACGAGCTGGCGGACGTAGACGACCGCGCCGACCAGCAGCATCAGGACGGTGAGGACGGCGATGGCCGCGCCGGCGCTGTAGCGGTTGACGGCGAAGGACTCGATGAAGGAGTAGACGCCGAGCAGGTAGTACTCCTTCTCCGGCTGGCCGCCGCGCATCAGCCAGATCTGGTTGAACACCCCGAAGTCCCAGATGGCGCTGAGCGAGGTGACCAGGACGACGGAGGGTTTGATCACCGGCCAGGTGACGTGCCGGAACAGCTGGCCGGGGCGGGCGCCGTCGACCAGTGCCGCCTCCTCCAGTTCGGCGGGGACCTGGCTGAGCGCGGCCTGGAGGGTCAGCGCGGCGAACGGGACGGCGCCCCAGACCACGACGCCGGTGATGACGGCGAAGCCCTGCCAGGGGTTCTCGAACCAGTTGTGCTTGCTGAAGTCGAGTCCCGGCAGCAGGCCGAGGAGCCAGTTGACGACGCCGTAGTCGGCGTCCGAGAGCCAGCGGAAGATGGACGCCGCCACCATCACCGGCATCGCCCAGACGGCGACCAGGACGCCGGTCATCGTGGTCCGCACCCACGGCGCCACCCGTCGCATCAGCAGCGCCACCAGGAGCGACAGCACCATCGTCGCCGCGACGCAGGCCACGGTGAACAGGGCGGTGCGGCCGACGACGGTCCAGAAGAAGCCGTCGGAGAGGATCGAGCGGTAGTTGGCGAGCCCGGCGTAGGGGGGCGCGGCCCCGGAGAACAGTTCGCGCCGGGTCATGTCCTGGAAGGACAGCAGCACCAGGTCGACGAGCGGGTAGCCGAGGACCGCGGCGAGCGCGAGCACGGTCGGCGCGATCAGCAGATACGGCAGTACCCGCCGCCGGACGGTGCGCCGCGGGCGGGTGGCCCGGTCCGTCCGCGGCCGGTGCGGCGGCCGGGCGGCGCGGGGCGGTCCCGGCAGGTCCACGGTCCCCACGGCCGTCAGCGCTCGTTGATCACTGCGTCGATACGGCGGTCCGCGGCCCGCGCGGCGTCCGGGATCGATTGTTTCCCGGTCGCGATGTCCTGGAGCATCTCCGGGAGGACGTTGGACTTCTCGACGGCTCCCCAGCCGGGGGCCAGCGGGGTCACCCAGCCGGTTTCGGCGGCCCGCGCGGCCGGGCCGTTGATGCCGCCGGCCGCCACCTCCCGGAGCTGGGCGGTGTTGTTGGGCAGGGTGTCGGCGGCTATCAGGCGGCGTTGCGAGGTGCGGTCGGTGAACAGCCGGATCCAGTCCTGGGCCAGGTCCTGGTTGCCCGACTTGGCGGGGATGGCCAGGGTGGAGCCGCCCAGGAACGGCGGAAGCAGTCTGCCGGAGGGGCCGGGGAAGGCGAACGTGGCGAACTTGCCGCGCAGCGCCGGGTCGCCGCCCGACCTGCTGTCGGTGGCGGCCTTGGCCTCCCAGGTGTTGCCGTAGAACATGCCGACCTTGCCCTGGCCGACGACGCCCGGTTCGTCGCCGTTGTCCTTGGAGCGGTCGCCGGTGTAGTAGGCGTCCAGGAGGTCCTTCCAGGCGGTGAGTCCGGCCACGGACCGGGCGGAGGAGAGCGCGCCGTGCCAGCGGCCGTCCTTGCGCACCGCGATCTCGCCACCGGCGTCCTTGACGAAGGCCATCGCCGCGTTCCAATAGCGGCCGGGCATGTAGAAGGCGGAGAAATTCTTGTCGGCGGCGCCGAACTTCGCCTTGAGTTTGTCGAGGTCGGCGCGGAGTTCGGGATAGCTGCGGGGGGCCCGGTCCACTCCGACCTGGGCGAGGAGATCGGTGCGGTAGATGCCCACTCGGGCACCTACGTAATACGGGACACAGTAGGTCTTGCCGTCGTTGCGGCAGGCGTCGCGGAGCGCCGGGAGCCATTCCGTGGAGTGATCGAATTTCTTCGGATCGACCGGCGCAAAGGCGCCGTTGACTATGTAATTGGTGGTCTCACTGTTGCCCATTTCGACCACATCGGGGACTTTCCGCCCGGCGAGTGCGGCGTCGATCTTCTGGTTCTTCGTGGTCCACTGCTGGTACTGCACGGTGACCTTGATCTTGGGATAGGTCTTCCGGAAGCGGTCGTTGACCTCGGTCACCAGCGCCGGCCAGCTCTCCTGGGCGTCCACGGTCAGCCAGACCGTGAGCTCTCCGGTCCGGTCCGCGGCGGCGACCGGTTTGTTGCCGCCACAACCGGCCACCGCGCCGAGCGCAACCATTGCCGCCAGGCCCGCCGCCAAACGGGAGATGCGTTCGGCCATGATCTCCTCCGTCGGGTTGTCGGAACCGGCTGTATCTACCCCGGGCACCTCGCCTCTCACCTCGTGGAGTCTTTCCGGCCAGAAAATCCGACGGCCGGAACTTGCCGTCGAAATATTCCGCAAACAGCCGTACGGCAGGCCGGACCATATGCTGATCTTGCATTCGCCGCGGCAAAGCCGCCGTTGTTTTGACGCAAAAGGCGCGCTGCCCGAATGATCGGCTCTTGACGGTGCCGCCTCCACTGCCTCAGTTTTGCTCGGGTGTCACCCACGTCCCCTATCGAAGGGTTTGCACGTGACTGAGTACGACACGACGGCCGCGGATCCGGCCACCCGCCCGGTACAGGTCAACGCCTGGAACGGTTGGGATCCCCTGCGGCACGTCGTCGTGGGACGGGCCGACAACGCGGTGGTGCAGGCCCCGGAGCCGGCGGTCCGCCGGGACTTCCCCGACGACGGGTTCCCGCTGGGCACCCACGGCCCGATGCCGGCCGACATGACCGCCGAGGCCAACGAGCAACTCGACGCCTTCGCCGCGATGTTGCGCCGCCGCGGCATCCGCGTCGACCGCCCCGCGCCCGTCGACTTCAACCAGCAGGTCAGCACCCCGGACTGGGCCCAGGAGACCATGTCCGGCTGCATGCCGCCGCGCGATCTGCTGCTGACCGTGGGCAACGAGATCCTCGAAGCCACCATGTCGTACCGCAGCCGCTGGTTCGAGTACCTCTGTTACCGGCCACTGCTCCAGGAGCTGTTCAGGGCCGACCCGCGGATGCGCTGGGAGGCGGCCCCCAAGCCCCGGCTGACCGACGCCTCCTACAAAACGGGTTTCTGGGACACCTACAACTCCCTCCCCACCGACGTGCAGCTCGCCCGGGTGCGGGACTACGACCTCGTCCTGACCGAGGAGGAGCCGCTGTTCGACGCGGCGGACATCGCGCGCTTCGGCAAGGACCTCTTCGTCCAGCTGTCCTTCGTCACCAACCGCAGCGGCTACCAGTGGCTCAAACGCCACTTCCCCGACCACCGGGTGCACGTGGTGACCTCCACCAACACCCACCCGCTGCACATCGACGCCACCTGGGTGCCGCTGCGTCCCGGACTGGTGCTGCACTGCGGTGAGCGGCTCGCGGACGCCGAGCTGATGGAGTTCTTCCGGCGCAACGACTGGGAGATCATCGAGGCGGTCCAGCCGGCCAGTTGGGACCATCCGCCCAAACTGTCGTACTGCAGCCCGTGGCTGGCCGGAAACATGCTCAACCTCGACCCGAACACCCTGTGCATCGAGGAGAAGGAAGTGGCCCTCGCCGACCAGCTGTCCGGCTACGGCTTCGAGATCGTGCCGGTGCCGTTCCGCGCGGTGGGCCCGTTCGGCGGCGGACTGCACTGCGCCACCTTCGACATCGAACGGGAAGGCACGCTGGAGGACTACTTCCCGCACCGCCACGGACGGTACTGAGGACGGTGCCGGACCCGTCGCCGCCCCGCCGGCCCGCCGTCCGGGGCGTGATCCTCGATTTCTACGGCACGCTGGTGCGGCTGGTCGAACCCCTGCCACCCGACCACCGGCCGCTCTTCCTCCGCCGGGGCCTGGCCGAGGCCGCCGACGCGTGGGGCGACCAGTGGGCCGTCGGACCGCGGGACGGCGAGGAGCACACCGCACACTCCACCAGCGAACGGGCTTACAGAGCCTGGGAGTTGGACCGGCTCCGGCGACGGGCGCTGGCCTGCGGCGTACCCGCGCCGCAGGCCGGTCCGCTGGCCGCCGAGATCGATCGGGCCATGAAGGACCTGCACCTGGCCCTCTTCGACGACGTGCCGGCGGCGCTGGCCGGGCTGCGCACCCGCGGCCTCACGGTGGCGGTCTGCTCCAACTGGTACTGGGACCTGGACCGCGCCATCGAGGACGTGGGGCTGGCCGGACTGGTCGACGTCGCGGTCCCCTCGGCCCGCGCCGGAGCCCGCAAACCGCATCCCCTCATCTACCGGACGGTGCTGGAACGGTGCGGACTCCGCCCCGAACAGGCCCTGTTCGTCGGCGACATGTGGGAGGCGGACGTCGCGGGCCCTCTGGCGCACGGGATGCGGGCGGTGCACCTGTGGCGCCCCGACCGGGCGGTGGCGGGGGCGGCCCCGACACTCCCGGACGGGGCCGCGCGCATCCGCTCACTGGCCGCGCTCAGCGGCCTGCTGTAGCCGGGCCCGGACCGGCGAGCCGATCCAGCACGTTGCGGGTCACCCGGACGACGCCGGCGTCGAGTTCCCGGCCGCAGACCACCGGCCAGTCGGTGGTCCCGGCCGTGAACACCGTGCCGCCGGCGGTGTAGAGCCCCATCGTGGCGGCGCGCGGACTGGTGATCGCCGGTTCGCGCGCCGGGCAGTTCCAGTGGCCCCATTTCAGGTGGTGGAAGTCGTCGTGCACCGGATCGAGGAGGTAGATCCCCAGGATGAGAAAGGACTCGGGCGTACCGTCCGCCCCGGTGGCGTGCGCCACGCCGTCCGCGTCCCGGGCGAAGGCCGCGCCATCGCACTCGTAGCCGATCAACGCCGTGCCCGCTCCCAGGGCGTCGGCCGGCCCGCCGTCGGAGCCGTCCCGCAACCCGGTGCCCTCGTAAACCCAGTGGTCCGCGTGCTGCACCCGGTAGCCGTCGCGCGGCCGGTCGCCGGGCCATTCGCCCGGCCACATCCCGCCGTTGCGGAAGCTCACCCCGGTCAGGGCGTTCTCGGGTTCGCCGACGCCGTCCGGCGGGGCCGGCCACCACTGGTCGGTGGCCGGGAGGTGCGGGTACTCCGTACCGACGTGGTGGTCGGTGTCGGAGACGAACGCGGTGTTCCCGTCCACCGGGTGGACCCGCCACCAGCAGGTGTTGGCGCTCAGGAACGCCACGTTCCCGCCGCCCCGGACGAACCGGTCGACGTGGCCGCGCATCGCCGCGCTCCAGTACTCGTCGTGGCCGACGCTGAGCAGCAGCCGGTAGGGGTCGAGCAGCCCGGGGTCCTCGTGCAGGTCGAGGTCGGTGCAGTAGTCGACGTGGTAGCCGCTGCGCTCCAGCCAGGCGATGAACGGCGCGTCCCAGTAGGCGAGGTCGATGACCCCGCCGGGCCGGTGCAGGCTGAGCCGGTGGCCGCGCGGCCCGTCCGGACCTGCCTGCCGGTGGACGGGGTTGTCGTAGAGACTGGCGGCCCGCTGGACGTCCGCCCGGTCGGCGCGGTTGTACGCGTGCCGGGTGTACGTCGATTTCTTGTAGAGGATACGTGCGCCGGTCGCCGCGGGCCGGGCCGGGCGGACGACGAAGAACTCCCGTCCGAAACCCTCGATTCCGGAGTCGTCGAGCAACGGCACCTGCCGGGAACGATGTTCCGGGCCCTCGATGAAATGGGCGAGATAGATTCCCGGCGGCCAGTCCTCGGGAAGGGTGTGGTGATACTCCGGCCAATTCCAGTCCACGGCGGGCGAGGCGTGCTCGGGGACGCCGTCCGGGTGCAGTGGCGGAGCGGCCGGAACCCCCGGATACGGTCCGGTTTCCACCATGAAGGACAGTTCCTTCCCCAGGCGGTAGAAGCGGACCCTGAATTCCTCGGCAGTCGTCGACACATGAAATCCGAGACGCCGACCGGCTGGCACGCTCTCACGTTCCATATATCCCTCTATCACGCGCGTCATGCTAGGAGCGCGGACGAGGCACCGACAACAGAAATTCCGGCCAAGGGAGACAGCGGGAAATGGACCAAGAATTCCGGGTACGTGAACTGATGTTGGGCGTCGAGGGCATGGCGTTGCTCCGTCACGCATTGGACGCCGACGAGGACTTCCTGAAAGCCCGGGTGGAGGAGATCCGGGCACTGGTCACCGGCGAGGGCACCGCACTGCCGGACGGCGGGACCCCGCTCGACGAACTGGACGTGGCGGACGGCTACGCCTCCTGGGCGACCCGCTACGACTCCCTGCCCAGCGCATACATCGAGGTCGAGGAGCCGGTGGTGCACCGGCTGCTGGACCGCGGGCCGGTGGGCACCGCCCTGGACGCGGCCTGCGGAACCGGCCGTCAGACCGCCGCCCTGGCCGCCCGCGGCTACCGCACCATCGGCGTCGACCAGTCACCGCAAATGCTGGCGCAGGCCCGCCGCAAGGTGCCCGGCGCGGAATTCCGGCGCGGTCGGCTGGAAAGCCTCCCGGTCGACGACGAAAGCGTCGACCTCGTGGTCTGTTCGCTGGCCATGACGCATCTCCCGGACGTTTCCCCGGGGATCGCCGAACTCGCGCGGGTGCTCCGCCCCGGCGGCCGGATCATCCTCTCCGACCTGCACCCGTTCGTCATCTCCCTCCAGGGCCAGTGCGTATTCGTGCACGGCGCGGACCAACTGGCCTTCGTCCGCAACCACGTACATCTGCCCGGCCGCTATCTCGACGCCTTCCACTCCGCCGGACTGACCGTACGGGAATGCCACGAACCGCTCTTCAACGACCGGCTGGCGCCCGGAGGTTACGAGGAGGCCATTGCGGACGCCGCACGGGCCGCCTGGAAGGACCTGCCGCTGGTCGTCGTATGGGCCGCGGAAAAGCCCGGAGAGTCGCAGGAGAGTGCCGTATGACCCTGGAGTTCGTGCACCACTCCCAGCGTCCGGAATTGTGGGACCGGATCACCGGGGAATTCGCCGGCGTGGTCCCCGAATACAACCTGCACGGCGACATCAACGCCGGTTTCTGGGACCGTCTGTTCACCGACTTCCCCGACCAGCAGTTCCTTCTCCACGACACCGCCACGGACACCGTGCTCGGCACCGGCCGGACCCTCCCGCGTACCTGGGACGGCACCCCCGAGGGCCTCGGCACCGGCCTCGACGCCTCCATCGAAGCGGCCTTCCGCGACCACGACACCGGGGCGAAGCCGGACGCCCTCTGCGCCCTGGGCATCGAGATCGCCCCCGCCCATCAGGGCAAGGGGTACTCCACCCGCCTCCTGGACCACATGGCCGAGATGGCCCGCGCCGCCGGCCTCTCCCATGTGATCGTCCCGATCCGCCCCACCTGGAAGGCCCGCTACCCGCTCACCCCCATCGAGCGCTACGCGTCGTGGACCCGGGCCGACGGCGCGCCGTTCGACCCGTGGATCCGCACCCAGGTCCGCCAGGGCGGGACCATCGCCGCGGCGGTGGCGGAGTCCTCCCGCATCACCGGCACCGTCGCCGAATGGGAGGCATGGACCCAGATGGCCTTCCCCGACGACGGCCGCTACGTCTTCCCCGACGGCCTGGCGCCCCTCGACATCGACCACTCCCGCGACCGCGGCGCCTACTGGGAACCCTGCGTCTGGATCACCCACGACGTCCGCACCTACTGAACCTCCCCCAGCAGCTCCGCCGCCGACCCGAGCAGCAGTCCGCCGCACCGCACCGCGCCGTCCGCGTACGCCGCCATGAGCGCGTTGTGTTCCGGGAGCAGTTCGGGCCGCCGCTCGGGGGGCAGCCCGGCCGGGCCGACCGTGGACAGCGCGGCGGCCCGGACCCGGGCCGCGGCCTCGCCCACCGGCCCGGCCGCCGCCAGTCGGGCCGCGTGCCGGCGCGCGGCGTCCTCGGCCTGCCGACCCAACAGCAGGCAGTGGATCCACAGTTCGTCCGCGAAGGCGCGCCCGAAGAGGCGCCCCACCGAGGCCGCGGCGTCCTCGGGCCGGTGCCGCCGCACCACGTCCCACACCCGCCCCTCGGTCAGGCCGGTGTGCGGCAGCGCTTCGGTCCACCGCAGGTGCCGCCGCGGATCGGCGTCGTGCTCGTGCCCCGCTGGCCGCAGGTACCCCTCGCCGTACCGCATGTACGGCAGCCAGTCCAGCTCCTCCAGCACCCATCCGCGGTCCAGCAGCGGACGCGCCTCCGCCGCCCCCACGGGGCACACCGCCAGCCGGATCCCCTGCGCGGCATGCCCGTTGATGCTGCTCGTCCCGATGTGCTCGACCACGGTCGGCACCGCCAGCAGCCCCGACCGCCCCTCGGCGCGCAGGAACGCCGCCATCACCTCGTCGTCATGGCGCTCGGCGGTGTCCGCGGCGAACGCCCGGAACGCGTCCGCGGTGTGCGCCGGCAGGCAGATGGCCAGCGTCGGCGCGAACTCCTCCGGCACCGCCCGCACCCACCCCGCCCCGGCCAGCGCCGCCAGTCGGGCCGCGGCTCCGTTGCGGGCGTGCCAGTTGGTGTAGAAGATCAACGCCTCGTCCGGAAACCGCGCCACCGATCCGGCCACCAGCTCCAACAGCTCCGGCGGCGCCGCAACGTCGTCCTGGACGACCAGGTGGTGCCCGGCTCCCTCCGCCCGCGCCGCCCACGCCACCAGCGCGGTCCGCAACGCGGACGGCGGACCGTCCGGGTCCGGGTCGCGTGCCAGGCCCCCGAGCCCCAGTCGGGCGGCGAGCGCCGCGGCCTGTTGCTCGCGCACGGGGTGGGTCATCACGGCCGAACTGAGGGAAGTCGTGCTCACCGGGCCACTCCTCTCACCACGCGGAGACACCGCGCACAGATCGCGATCGGGCCGCCTCATCGTGGCAGATCACCAGGCAACAGCCGCCGCACCGGCGGAGAGTGGCCGAATCCTTGCGTCGAGCCGCGGGCCGGGGCGGTTCCGGACGGGGTCGTGGCGCGGCGCACGCCTCGACTTCGGCTCCTCCGGTCGGGGCCGACACCCTGCCCTCATAGCCCCAGGGGGTATGGTCGGGCCGCGGCGGCACACGGGAAGTGGCGCGAAGCGACCCGTCGGCCGTGCGGCGGATTCGGCCACGCGGCGGAGAGGAGGGAAATGCGCATGCGGACGCGACGCCGGAGGCGGACGGCGGCGCCGGGGCGGCGGCGACCGGCGGCACTGCTCGCCCTCCTCTGGCTGATCATCGCGGTGATCGCCCACCACGAACTGCCCGGCCCCCTCCCCGCGATGGCGCCCGTACAGTCCGTCCTCACCGCCTCCGGCCACGCCCAGTCCGGCCGCACTCCATCCGGTCACACCCGGCTCGGTCACGCCCAGCCCGGTGACGCCCAGTCCGACCAGACACGACCCGGCCGGTCGCAGGGCGTCCGCGCCGATCACCTCCGCGACAGCGGTGCCGCCTGCCCGTCGGGCGCCCACTGTTCGTCGTACGACGTCCGGTCCGAGCACTTCGTGGCGCCGCCACCGCTCCTCGGAACCGCCCGCGCGGCACACGCCACGGCGCCCTCCGCACCCGGACCGCGCCCGACCGGCGGGCCTTCCCCACCCGATCCGGCAGCCCTCTCCGTCCTGCGCATCTAGGCCGACCGCCCCCTTCCCCGGTCCCCTTTCCCACGGCGCACGAGCGCCGCGCCCCGCGGCGCGCGCACCGAGCGCCGGGCACACCTGCGTAAGGACACAACTCCATGACCACGTTCAATCGACGCTCCGTCCTGCTGGCGGGTCTGGGCGCGGCGGGTTCCGGCCTGCTCGCGGCCTGTTCCACGGACACCGGGGGCTCGGCGGCCGCCCACGGCTCCGGCCCCACCCTGGTCAGCCCGTCCGGGGCGGCCGTGGCAGCCACCGAGAAGAAGCGGCACCACTCCGGCCGAGAACGCCGCTTCCGGCTCACCGCCACCGCCGGCACCGTCGACCTGGGCGGCGGGAAGACGGTCCGGACCTGGAGCTTCGACGGTCGGCTGCCGGGCCGGGAACTCCGGCTCACCGCGGGCGACACCCTCGTCGCCGAGCTCGCCAACCACCTGCCGCAGAGCACCTCCGTCCACTGGCACGGTCTCGCCCTGCGCAACGACATGGACGGCGTCCCGCCCGTCACCCAGCGGGCCGTGGCGCCCGGCGGCGCCTTCACCTACCGGTTCGTCACCGATACGCCCGGCACCTACTGGTTCCATCCGCACGTCGGCGTCCAGTTGGACCGCGGTCTGTACGGTCCGCTGATCGTCGAGGACCCGCACGAGCCGTTGCGGTACGACGACGAGTGGGTCGTGGTGCTCGACGACTGGCTCGACGGCGTCACCGGCACCCCGGACCAGGCACTCGCCGCCCTGCGACGGGGCATGGACCACGGCTCCGCACCGCACGACGGGAAGGGGGGCTCGCACGGCGGCACGGGCGGCATGGATGGAATGAGCAGCATGGGCGGTATGGATGGCATGGGAGACATGTCAGGCACAGGCGGCACCCAGGGCGCGGACTCCATGCCTGGGATGCAGGGAATGCAGGGAATGCAGGAAATGCCCGGCATGGATGATCCGTTCATGCTGATGGGGGCGACCAGCACCCTCCTCGGCGGCGACGCCGGTGACGTGAAGTACCCGCACTACCTGATCAACGGCCGCGTCCCGGCCGCGCCCGCCACCCACCAGGGCAAGCCCGGCCGGACCCTGCGGCTGCGGATCATCAACGCCGGCGGCGACACCGCCTTCCGGGTCGCCCTCGGCGGCCACCGGCTCACCGTCACCCACACCGACGGCTGTCCGATCGTCCACGAACCGGCCGATGCCCTGCTGATCGGCCCCGGTGAGCGGTACGACGCACTGGTCACGCTGGGCGACGGCGTCTTCCCATTCGTCGCCCTGGCCGAGGGCAAGGGGGCGGCCGGGCTGGCCCTCGTGCGCACCGGCTCCGGCCGCGCCCCGTCCGCCTCCGTCCGGCCCGCGGAGCTCAACGGCCGGATCCCGGTCGCGACCGCCCTGCGGGCCGCCGAGGGCGTCCGTCTGAAGGACCGTCAGCCGGACGTCACCCACCGCATCGAGCTGACCGGCGGTATGGCGAAGTACGACTGGGCGCTCAACGGCAGGCGGTTCGACATGAACGACGCGGCCGCCCACCCCTTCACCGTCGGCAGCGGCCAACGGGTGCGCCTGCAGTTCGTCAACGCCACCGGCATGTGGCACCCGATGCACCTGCACGGGCACACGCCCCAACTCGGCGCGACCGGCCCCCGCAAGGACACCGTCATCGTCCTGCCGGGCTCGACGGCCACCTGCGACTTCGACGCGGACAACCCGGGCCGGTGGCTGATCCACTGCCACAACGCCTACCACGGCGAGAGCGGGATGATGGGGCTGCTCGGCTACGACGCCTGACCTGGTGGGCGGCACGGGTCTCCGTGCCGCCCACCGGCACTCGACCGACCGAAGTCCGCCGGGGACATCGTGGTCGCGGACGAGGAGGGCGTCGTCGTCGTACCCCGGGACCGGCAGGAGGAGGTCCTCGACGCCGCCCGGGCCAAACTGGCCAAGGAGGCCGACGAGTCCCTCGACGCCTGGGAGGAGGCGCATCGCACCCGTATCGACGCGATCCTGCGGGACGGTGGATTCGACGGCTGACACGGCGGGTTCGACGACTGACCGGAACGGGGGCGGCTGCCGGGGCGGGGCGCACCGGCCGGGACGTCAGGGGCCAGCCGGGACTTCGGCGCCGAGCGGCGGACCCGGCGGCCCCGCGGTCCGTCCCGCACCGCCCCACCAACTCGGGCCGGGCGAGGCGTTCGTGGCCCGTACTGCCCGCACCCGTCGCACGGCACGACCGGCAGTCTTGCCGGGCGCCACGCACTGCGACATCCTCGAATCCCCGTTGCTGACGGGGGCGGTCCTGCCGTTCCCGGACGCTGCCGCCGCCCGACCCCACGGTTTCCCGTCGAGGAGCCGGTCCGGCAGGTCGGGCAGCCCTAGGCCGGAAGGCCGAGACGGAGATCCGCACGTGGGCGGTACCGGGGGCGGAAGGGCGCGGCAAGAGTGAGGGGGCAGCTGCCCGACTCACCGACCACCTGCCCGGAGGCTGACGGTGAACACCCCGAACCCGACCGACAAGCCCGACCTGACCGACGCCACGGCACATGCGGGAGCGGCGCACCTGATCGAACAGTCGCTGGGACATCTGTACTCAGCGGCCTTACGGACGGCCGCCCTCCACCACCTGGCCGACCATCTGGCCGGCGGCCCCCGCACCGCCGCCGAACTCGCCCGACTCACCGGCACCGAGGCCGCCTTCCTCCGTCGCTGCCTGCGGTACCTCGCCTCGCGGGAGATCTTCCGCGAGGACGGCAACGGCGCCTTCCACCTGACTCCGGCCGCCCAGTTCCTGCGCGCCGGGGTGCCGGGCTCGCTGCGCGACGCGGTGCTGATGTTCACCGACGAGATCTTCGTCCGCTCGTCGTCGGCCCTCGACCACACCGTACGGACCGGCACACCGGGCTTCCCCACGGTCTTCGGGGCCCCGTTCTTCGCGTACCTCCAGGGCGACGCCGCCGCCCGGGAGCTCTTCGACACCGGTATGGCGGCGTTCTCCGAACCGCTCGACGACCTGGTGGCCGGCGCGTACCCGTTCCCCGACCGGGGCACCGTGGTGGATGTCGGCGGCGGGCGGGGCGGGCTGCTGCGGCGCGTCCTGTTGAGACACCCGGGGCTGTCCGGAGTGCTGTTGGACCAGGCGCCCGCGTTGGCGGACCACGTCCTGGGCGAGTCGGCGCTCGCCGGGCGGTGGCGGGCCGAGCCGGGCGACTTCTTCGCCTCCGTCCCGGACGGCGGCGACGTCTACGTGCTCAAGCACGTCCTGCACGACTGGGACGACGAGGCGGCCGTGCGCATCCTGAGTGCCTGCCGGCGCGGCCTGGCCCCGGGCGGCACGGTCCTGGTCGTCGACTCCGTTCCCGCGCCGGGCAACGCGCCGCACCCGGGCAAGGCGCTGGACGTGGCGATGATGACGATCGTGACCGGCAAGGAGCGCGGCCCGAAGGACCTGGACGTCCTCTTCGCCCGTGCCGGGCTGCGCCGCACCAGGATCCTGCCCACGCCCACCTTCGCGTCCATCGTGGAGGCGGTCGCGGCCTGACCTCGGTGCGGCGGACGGCGACCGTTCCACCGCCGCGACGTCACGCGGTGGTGGCCGGTTGCGCGCGCCACCAGTCCACCGTCGCCCGCACCTGCTCGTCCAGGGGGGTGGCCCGTACGGCGAAGGCGGCCTCGTAGGCGCTCGCGTCGATCACGAACGGGCGGTCGAACTGGTAGCGGATCTCCTTCAGTTCGCGGATCAGCGGGGAGAAGACCGCGGCGAGGCTCAGCGCGACCGGCGGCAGCCTGCGCACCGCGACACGTCCCGTGCCCGCCCGGGCGGCCAGGCGGTCGACCATCTCCCGGGTGGACAGCGCGGGCGCCGTCGGGACGTGCCAGGCACGTCCCCAGGCGCGTTCCTCACCCGCGACCTCGACCAGGGCCCGGGCCACGTCGGGGAGGTAGCTCCAGCTGTGCGGTGCGTCCGGATCCCCGAGGGCGGAGACCGGCTTGCCGCGCAGCAGACGCGGCATGACCTGTGCGGCGAGGTGCCCGCCGTCGGTCACGCCGGGGCCGAAGAAGTCCGAGGCCCGCACCTCGACGGCCTTGATACGGCCCTGTTCGTGCAGGCGCCGCGCCTGGTCCCACACGGTGGCGCGGACGCGTCCCTTGGGGCCGGTCGCGGCGAGCGGCAGCTCCTCGGTCAGCGGACCGTCCACCGGGCCGTAGCCGTAGAGGTTGCCCAGCATGACCAGGACGGCGCCGGTCGCCTCGGCCGCCGCGCAGAGCGACGAGGCCAGCGGCGGCCAGTCAACGGCCCAGCGGTGGTAGGGCGGTGCGGCACAGCTGTGGAGCGCGGCGGCGCCCCGCGCGATCTCGCTCAGCCGGTCGCGGTCGGTCGCGTCGCAGGCGAGGTGCTCGATGCCGGGCTCCGGGCTGCGGCCCGACGTGGTGACGACGCGTACCGAGTGCCCCTGCTCGACCAGCAGCCGGGCGGTGGCCGCCCCGGCGGGTCCGAATCCGATGACGACATGAAGACTCACGTTCGCACCCTAGCGCGCGAACGGGTTGCGGCCCGCCGCCACGCCTTCCGCGAGGGCGGCCGCGCGGGACTTGTACTCGGCCTGCGGCATCTGCCCGAGGACCGCGCGGCGTTCGAGCTCGGCGGCTTCGTCCTCCTGGGCGATGCGGCGGCTCTCCGCCACCAGCTCTCTGCTGTACTTCACGGCCTTGGCGCGCTGGACGGCGCGCCTGCGCGCGACCTCTTCGACGACGGCCCGTACGGTCTGCTCCACGTAATCGTCGTGCCTGCCCGACCACATGCCGCGCCCCCTCGTTCCTGGATGTTCACCCCGGACGTCGCATTCAGGATAGGGCGCATCCGGCGCCTTGGCCCTGCGTGTCGGGGAACCTCAGTCCTCCCCCGCCGCGGTCCGCCGGATCGGGGCTGCCGCGACCGACCCGGGCCGAACGGGCCCGGCAGGTCCGGCGTCCGGCGCCGGCGGTCCGGCCACGACAACCACCGGCGCCGACAGGGTGGTTGCGGACGGCACCGGTGCCGTCCGCCCCTCGGCCGCCGGCGTCGGCGGGAGGGGCGGCTGCGGTGCCGCCGGCAGGGAGACGACCATGGTGAGGCCGCCACCGGGCGTCTCCTCCGGGGTGAGCGTGCCACCCATCGCCTCCGTCAGGCCGCGGGAGAGCGCCAGGCCGAGTCCGAGGCCGGTGGTGTTGTCGGTGTCGCCGAGTCGCTGGAACGGCTCGAACACCCGCTCCTGGTCGGGGAGTTGGATTCCCGGCCCACGATCGGTGATCCGCAGTTCGACCCGGCCGCCGAGCGCGCTGGCACCGATGGTGACCGGGCGGCCGGCGGGCGAGTGGCGTACCGCGTTGGACACCAGGTTGGCGATGACGCGCTCCAGCAGCGGCGGGTCCGCAAGCACGTCGGGGGCGGTGTCCAGCCCCTGGGGCACGACGTGCCCGGGCGCCTGCGGGGGTGAGCCGGGCAGGGTGTCCAGGGCGGCGGGCAGCACCTCGGCCAGCGCCACCGGCTCCAGATGCAGGGTCAGCGCACCGGCCTGGAGTCTGCTCATGTCCAGGAGGTTGTCGACCAGGCGGCTGAGCTTGGCGAGCGACTCCTCGGCGGTGGCGAGGAGTTCCTCGCGGTCCTCGGCCGAGAAGTCCACGTCGCGGCTGCGCAGGGAGCTGATCGCGGCCCAGCTGCCGGCGAGCGGGGTGCGCAGGTCGTGGCCCACCGCGGCCAGCAGCGCGGTACGCATCCGGTTCCCCGCCCTGACCGCTTCGACCTCGGCGGCGGCCTCGGCGAGCCGGGCGCGCTCGACGGCCGCCGTCAGGTGCGCGGCGAAAACGGTGAGCACGCGGTGCTCGGAGGCGGGCAGCCGGCGCCCGGTCAGCACCAGCACACTGTCGTCCCCTATCGCGACCTCGGTGCGGTGGTCGGCGCCCGGACCGCCGGCGCCAGCCGGAGCGGGAGCAACTCCCTTGACGGCAAAGGCGATGGCGGCTCCCCCGCCGGTCGCGACCGCCCGCCCGTCGTCGGTGACCGCCGACGCCCCGGCGGACGGCGCCACGGCGGACGGCCACGACTCCCCCGCGCCCCCGCGCGGCCGCAGCTCGATGCGGTCCATGCCGAAGGTCTCCCGGGTGCGTTCCAGGAGGGCGGGCACCGCTCCGTCCCCGCGCAGGATGCCACCGGCCAACGAGGACAGCGTCTCGGCCTCCGCGGTGGCCCGGGCGGCGCGCCGGCCCAGCCGCAGCGAGCGGTCCACGATGGCGGCGACGGTCACCGCGACGGTGGTGAACGCGGCCTGGGCGACCACGACGTTGGCCTCGGCGAAGGTGAACTGGCCGACGGGCGAGAGGAAGTAGTAGTTCAGCAGCAGCGAGGTCGTCACGGAGGCGAGCAGCGCGGAGACCACACCGCCGATGCAGGCCACGCCCAGCACGGTCAGCAGGAAGAGCAGTGCCTCGCTGGTGAGGTTGAGCGACAGCGGGCCCGAGACGCCGCGCAGGACGAGGGTCAGCAGCAGGGGCAGCACCAGGCCGGCGATCGGGCCGGCCACCCGCCGGGGGCGCGGCAGACCGCTGCCGGGGGCGATCCAGGTGCGCCCCTGACCGGCGTACTCGTGGCCGACCGTGTGGACGTCGATGCCGCCGGAGAGTTCGACGACGGTCTCCCCGACGCCGCGCGGCGCCAGCAGCCGGCGCAGTCTGCCGCGGCGGCTGGCGCCGATGACGAGTTGGGTGGCGTTCTGGGCGCGGGCGAATTCCAGCAGGGCGGCGGGGACGTCGTCACCGACCACGGCGTGGTAGCTGCCGCCGAGGCTCTCGGTGAGCTGCCGTTGCCCGGCCAGCGCGGCGGCCGAGGAGCCGGCCAGCCCGTCGCTGCGGGTGATGTGCACGGCCAGCAGATCACCGGTGGAGAGGGGGGTCTCCCCGGCCCGCACGGCGTTGAGGGCGCGCGGCAGATGCACGATCCGGGCTGCCCGGCGGATCAGGGTCGTGCCCTCCGGGCCCCCGGTGAGCGCCACCACCACCCGCTCGCGGGTCGCCCACACCGGGCCGATCCGGTGCTCGTGCCGGTACTTGCGCAGCGCCTCGTCCACCCGGCCCGCGACCCACAGCAGCGCCAGCTCGCGCAGCGCACTGAGGTTGCCGAGCCGGAAGTAGTGCGACAGCGCGGCGTCGACCTTCTCCGGCGGGTAGATGTTGCCGTGCGCCATACGCCGCCGCAGGCCCTCGGCCGGAAGATCGACCAGTTCGATCTGGTGGGCGCGGCGGATCACCGCGTCGGGCACCGTCTCGTACTGCGGCACCCCGGTGATCTTCTCGACGACGTCGGTGAGCGATTCCAGGTGCTGGATGTTGAGGGTGGCCACCACGTCGATACCGGCGGCGAGCAGTTCCTCGATGTCCTGCCAGCGTTTGGTGTGCCGGCAGCCCGGTGCGTTGGTGTGCGCGAGTTCGTCGATGAGCACCACCTCCGGACGCCGCTCCAGCACCCGGTCCAGGTCGAGTTCGGCGAATTCCGTGCTCCGGTGCCGGCGGACCGCCCGGGGCAGCACGGCCAGCCCGTCGAGCATCGCCTCGGTGACCGGCCGACCGTGGCATTCGGCGAACGCCACCACCACGTCCGTGCCGCGTGCGGTCCGCCGCCGCCCCTCGTCCAGCATCCGGTAGGTCTTGCCGACACCGGGGGCGGCCCCGAGGAAGACCTTGAGCCTGCCGGGACGCGCCCGGTCCACCGCCGCGGTCCCCTCGCTGCCCCACCCCATGACGTGCTCCCCTTCCACACCACGGCGCGCCGGACGGCACCGCGCGGAACGTTTCCCCGCGGTCTGTCGCCGGCCGGCGCGCGAACTCCTCCTCCGAGCCCTGCGAGCATCGTCACCGCCCACCATCACGAACCGGACCGCACCGCACGGACGTTGACGCAACCCTGACCCGCCGGTGCGGCGGAACGGGCCGGCCGCGGACGACACCCGCCGGTCGGCCTCGGTCTACCGCGGCGCGGCGGACTCCGGCGAGCACTGGTAGAGCCGGTACTCCTGGCCCGGCACGCGGTCGCAGTGGGCGCGTACCCACGGGCCGATGGCGCGGCCGGGGCCGGTCGCCGGACCACCGAGTACGACGTAGCGCAGCCGGCCGGTGGCGACGAGCCGGCGGAACGCGGAGGCGGTCGGCGTGGGCGCGGTGCCGGTGAAGCCGCCCATGGGGAGCACCGCGGCTCCGGCGTGGAGGATGTAGGGGGAAGCGGTGCGCCAGCTGGTGGTGGCGAAGAGGAACCGGGCACCGCCCCGGTGGGACCGGGTGTAGTCGAGGATCCACTGCTGGGCGGGGCTGAGCGAGGTCTCGGAGGACTTCTCAGAAGTCTTCTCGGAGGACTCCGCCGAGCGCTTCGCAGCGGACTTCCCGGGGGTCTTGTCGGACGTCGTGTCGTCGGGATGACGTGGCTGGTGAGTGGCCGGGGCGTCCGTACGGCCGGGGTGTGCGGCGGCAGGCTTGGGGGCGGCGCTCCGGTGGGCTGCCTGGCGATGCCGTAGGGCCACCGGTCCGGTCGAGCCCATGCCGGAGTGGCCGTACGTCGGATCGAGGACCGACGACGCCCAGGCAGCGGACGGCAGCAGCATCGCCACGAGGCCCGTGACCAGCCCCAACACGGCGGTCCGCCGCCGCACCGCAGCACCGTCGGCTCCGGAGGCCGACCGGTCGCGGGATGGCGAGGGGTTGCGGGATGCCGAGGGGTTGCGGAACGGCGAAAGGTTGCGGAACGGCGAGCGACGGCGGAGTCCCGGGCGGGCACAGGCCAGCAGCACCAGTGCGCCCACTCCCAGGGTGACCGCGACCGGCGCCGACCACGGCAGGAAGGTCGGGAACAGTTCCGCGACCGCCGCCGACCAGACCACCGTGCCGCCCACGACCGTCGGCAGCGCCCACGCCCGGGCCCGCCCACCGCGCAGCCAGGCACGCCAGAACTGCACCGTCCCGGCGCCGAACAGCGCTGCCAGCGGAACGGCCACCACCCCCAGGTAGTACGTATGGCCGCCGATCGCCCCGGCGCTGAACACCAGGAAGTACGTGGCCAGCCACACCGCCCACAGCACGAAGCCGGCCCGCAGCGGATCCGTCCGCGGCCGGCCGCGCCGCCACACCAGTCCGCACACCGCGGCGAGCGCCGCGGCCGGGTACAGCCAGCCGATCTGCGAGACCAGCGACGGCGCGAACATCTTGGCCCACTGTGCGGCGGTGGGCCGGGAATGGCCGGTGGGCGGGGCCGGGGCGGTACCGGCCATGGTCGACACGGCGACGCTTCCGGTGTCCTTGGCGCTGACGTCGAGACTGGAGAAACGGTTGAGGAAGTTGTAGCCGACCACCTGGCTGATCGCGGAGTTGTTGGTCGTACCGTCGACGTACGGGCGGTCCTTGGCCGGGGTGAACGTCACCAGCAGCACCCACGACGCCGACACCGCCACGCACACCGCGCCCGCCACGGACAGGTGCGCCAGCCGCCGCCGGAGCGCCGTCGGGGCCGAGAGCAGGTACAGCAGGCCGAGCGCCGGGAGTACCGCCCACGCCTCCAGCATCTTGGCCTGGAAGCTCAGCCCCACCCAGACACCGGCCGCCAGCAGCGGGCGCAGCCGGGCCAGGCGTGCCGCGCGCAGCGTGGCGTCGGCGGCCAGCAGGACGCAGAGGGTGAACGCCGGGTCCTCGACCTGGGTACGGAACAGCCCGGCGATGGCCGGGGTGAGTGTGAAGGCGCCGGCCGCCAGCAGGGCTGCCTGCTCACCCGCCCAGCGACGGACCGCGCGGTACAGGACCGCGACGCTGAGCACGCCCTCGATCACCTGGGGCAAGGTCAGTGCCCACGGGTGGAAACCGAAGATCCGCACGGAGAGCGCCTGTGGCCAGAGGAAGCCCGGCAGCTTGTCGATGGTGATCGAGCTGCCGGGGTCGAAGGAGCCGAAGAGGAAGCCGTGCCAGCTCTCCGACATGCTGCGCGCGGTCTCCGCGTAGAACGCGTGGAACGCGCTGTGCTGGATGTCCCAGGCGAACAGCACCGCCGCCAGGACGAGGATCGCCGGCAGCGCGAGGCGGGCGTACACCGGCCGGGGCGCCGCGTCCTGCCGCGCCGCCTTGCCGCGTGTGAGCAGCCGGCCGATGCCCGACCGCCCGTTCGGTGTGTGTGCAGCCGAGGGCGTGTCCGCCGCCGAAGTCATGTTCGTCGGCGCGGTCACGCTCGTCGGCGCGGTCGGCGCACCCGTCGAGGGTGCGTCTCCCGCTGAGGACGTGTGCTCCCCCGCGGACACGCTCCCCGCTGAAGTGCTGCTGGCCATGGACCATCCTCCCTGGTGGAACTCACCGGTCGGTGTGCCAGATGACCGGAGGGGTGCCGGGGATCCACCGGCCGCCGATTGTTCAGCGGACGTTCAGATCGTGCCGCCGGAACGGAGAAGGCGGGGACGGACCCGGGCGGGATGGACGAGTCGGGCAGCGCGAGAGCACACCATCGGCACGGGCGCAAGCCGCTACCCGGTCCAGCGCCCCGCAGGCTCTGCAACAAAGCTGTTGCAAAGACATTCTTGAGGTTTGTCCAGCTCAAGTGATTAAACTTTCCATCACCATTGTGGCGCGCAGTCACATTCACGCGAGAGATGTAGGGAACTCGGTGGGAGACAGCTTCAAGGCTGACGTGCCGTCACTACGCACGGGCGGCAGCGACTTCGACCAGATCGGCAAGGACTACCAGAGCCTTGTCGACAAGCTGGAGAGTGCGCTGACCTCCCTGGAGGGCACGGACACACCCCCCTGGGGGGACGACGACCTGGGCGAGAAGTTCGGCATCGTCTACGAGGGCCTGCGGGACGGAATGTACGAATCCATGGGGCACCTGGCCAACAAGCTCCAGGAAATCGGCGGCGGGTTGACCAACATGGCGAAGAACCACGAGGCCGACGAAGAGTTCAACGACTCGTTGATGCAGCGACACCTCACGGAAGCCCAGACGGAGAGCCAGGCGGTCGGCCGCCTCAAGAGCCCCAACCTCTGACGGACGGCTCAACGGACCCCTCCCACCCCTACGTTCCCCCTTCCGCCGGGCACTCCCGCTCTACGCCCACCCACCCCCACCCCCGCCCCCACCCACTTTGGCCGGTCCATGTCTCCTTCCTTACCTCTCGCCATATCTCACCCCCATCCGTACACATGTGACCTAGAAACTGCCGGGGGAACCCAGTCGTGTCGCTAATGCTGCCGGACGCACTTGAGTGGGTCCTTGAAATGCTGGGGTTCAACTGGCCCACGGCAGACGAAGACAAACTGCGAGAATCCGCCCAGGAGTGGCGGAACTTCGCTTCCGGGGTCGAGGAGCTCCAGCAACGGGGCGTCACTGCGGCCGGCAACGTGGTGTCGCAGAATTCCGGCGACTCGATCGAGGGCTTCAACACCACCTGGGAGAAGTTCACCGGTGGTTCCGGTTCCGGATACTTCTCCGACGCCCGGACCGCCGCGGAGACCATCGCCGTCGCCCTGGACATCGCCGCCGGCCTCGTCATCGGCATGAAAGTCGCGGTGATCGTCCAATTGGCGATCCTCGCGGCAGAGATCATCGCGGCCCAAGCCGCGGCACCGTTCACCTTCGGCCTATCGGAGATAGGCGTGGCGGCGGCCACCGCGGCGACCCGCGCGATCGTGCGGAAGATCATCAAGGAAGCCGCGAAGCAGGTCCTCGACGCGGCCCTGGAGACCGCCAAGGAGCCCGCCGTTTCGGCGCTCCAGGCCATGATCTCCGACGTCATCACGCAGTCCGTGAACATGAGCTTCGGCGCGCAGGACGGCTTCGACGCCGGCCGCACCCTCAACAAGGGCGTTGAGGAAGGCAGCAACGCGCTGGAGAACTCGGGGCAGACGTTCACCGAGTCGCTCCGTGACGGCGCCGGTGCCAAGGCCGGCCACCACGTCCGCAACGGCCTGGACTCGGCCGCGGGCCACAACTCCGGCGGGGACTCGGGACACGAGTCCGGAAGCGGGAGCGGCGGTTCCGAGAGCACGAGCTCGTCGGGTGACGGCGGATCCTCGTCCGGCGGCGGAACGTCCTCCGGTGGCGGCACGTCGTCAGGGGGCGGCGGAGGCGCATCACCGGGCGGGCACACCTCGACGGGCGGCGGCTCGACCGGCGGCTCCACCGGCGGTTCGACCGGTGGCTCCCCAACGGGCGGCCCCTCGAACGGCGGCCCCGCGCCGCACGACTCCCTGTCGGTCGGTGCCGGCGACTCCACCGGCGGCAGCGGCAACACCGGTGGTTCCCCGAACCCCGTTACGCACGAAGGCAGTTCGCCCACCGGTGGAACCGGTGACCACTCGACCAACGGCGGCACCCCGCCCCGGCCGATGAACTCCGACACGCCGCCGCCCAGCCGGCTGACGCCCTTCGACGAGGGGTACCGGGAGTCCCAGTCGACACCGCAGAACGCCGACGCCCCGCCGCCCGGCGCCTCGCACACGCCGCCTCCGGGCACCACGCAGGCACAGACGCCTTCCCCGGACCCCACCCCTGCGCCCACGCCGCCCACGCACGACGGCCCCGCCCAGGGAATCGGCGGGCAGGGGACCGACCACGGCCCCGGGCCCGGCACCGACCACGGCTCCGGTTCGACGCCGCCTCCTGCGCCGGGCAACTCCCCCACGCCGGACTCCTCGGGTCCGACGACACCCGCTCCGCACGACAACGGTCCCGCCCCGACCCCCTTCAACACCGGCGACCCGGCGCAGGACCACAGCCCCACCCCGCAGCAGCACGACGGCCCGGCGCAAGAACACAGCCCTACCCCGCAACAGCAGGGCGGCCCAGCACAAGACCACAGCCCTACCCCGCAGCAACAGGGCGGACCGGCACAAGACCACAACCCCGGCCCGCAGCAACAAGGCGGACCGGCACAAGACCACAACCCCACGCCCCAACAGCAGGGCGGGCCAGCACAAGACCACAGCCCCACCCCGCAGCAACAAGGCGGACCGGCACAAGACCACAACCCCACCCCGCAGCAACAAGGCGGACCGGCACAAGACCACAACCCCACGCCCCAACAGCAGGGCGGGCCAGCACAAGACCACAGCCCCACCCCGCAGCAACAGGGCGGACCGGCGCAAGACCACAGCCCCACCCCGCAACACCAGGGCGGCCCAGCACAAGACCACAACCCCGCCCCGGAACCCCGCGACACGACGCCGCAGCAGCACGGCGGCGGTGCCACCAGCCCGGCGCACGAGGGCAACCCGCCGCAGCAGCACGCTCCCTCGGCCACTCCGACGTCAGCTCCGACGCCGGACTCGGGGCCCACCCCCGACTCCTCGCACTCGGCGTCCCCGGACTCCGGAGGCCGTCCTGAGGCGCACGGCCCGCAGTCCTCCCCGGGTCAGGACCACGCCTCCTCCCCGTCGTCCGCTCCGGACCACTCCTCGACGCAGAACGACAGCGGCAGCGGGAGCGGTCGGGGTGCCATGCCGACGGGCGGCGGTGTGCCGACCGGCGGCGTGCCGCACGCGGGCTCGTCGGGTCACGGTTCCTCCGGTTCCTCCGGTTCCTCCTCCGGTGTGCCGCACCAGCCCGCGCCGCACCGCCCGGACGAGGGCGGCCCGGTCACCGTGGAGACGGAGAGCGCGACCCTGGCCCCGCCGCCGCCCTCCGGCCTCACGCAGACGGGGCCGTCCGGCGGCGACGCACCGGGCACGTCGGGTCCGACCGGCACGCCCTCGTCGTCCGGCCAGCACGCTCCGCCCCCCGGCATGATGATGGGCGGCGGCGTGCCGCCCACGGGCGCCCCCACGGCCGGCGGTCACGGCTCCGCAACGCCGCCGCGGTCCTCCGGCACGTCCGCAGGCAGCGGTGGCGCGCCCTCGCGGCACACCCCTGGCAGCGATCCGCGGAACACCCCGCAGGCCGGCCAGAGTTCACGCCCGCGGCCCACGACTCCCCGGCCCGACCCGTCGCCGCGCACCGAGCGGCCGCAGGACGGCCAGCCGTCTGCGCGCCCGTCCCGGCCCGCGCAGCAGCCGCCGCAGGCCCATGACGGTCCGCCGGCGTCTGCCAAGCCGAACCCCTCGTCCGCGTCGGACCACGACGCGCCGACGGCCGACAACACGCCGAAGCCCGCCCACGACCAGACGCCCGACGGGGGCCAGCAGTCCCACAACCCCCCGAAGACCGACGCCAACACGCCCACTCCTGACGACGGTCCCAAGGACAACGGTCCCAAGTCGGAGACCAACCCCCCGAAGGCCGACGAGACCCCCACGCCGGAAGGCGACGCTCCGAAGCCCGAGGACAAGACCTCCAAGACCGACGACACCCCGAACGCCGAGGACAATCACCCGAAGGCCGACGACGGCCCCGACAAGAACGCCCAGCCCAAGGACGACGGCCCCGACAAGAACGCCGACCCCAAGGCGGACGGCAGCCCGAAGGACGACGGCCACGAGTCCGACGACAAGTCCGACGGCAAGTCCGACAGCGACCCGAAGCCCGAGGACGCCCCCAAGCCCGAGGGCGACCAGACACCGGACAAGAACGACAAGAACGACAAGAACGAGGAGAGCGGCCCCGCCAAGGACGAGCAACCGGACCACTCCCCGGAGCCGGACCACTCGGAGAACTCCCCCGAGTCGGACCAGTCCGACCACTCCGACCAGAAGGACCACCCGGACCAGTCCCAGGAATCGGACCACCCGGACCAGTCGGAGCACGGTGACCAGCCGGACTCCGACGGTACGGACAAGCACGACGACCGTCCGAGCCTGGACGAGATCCGCTCCGGCATCCAGGAGGCACCCGGCGGGCTGGAGCCGCCGCACGCCGCCGACCAGCAGGCGTTGGAGAACTCCGTCCCGCGCAACGACGACGGCACTCCGCAACGCTTCCCGGACCCGACCGGCGACTGGGCCAAGTTGCAGAACGACGGCGGCACCGACGTGCCGGGCCGTTCCAACAACTGCGCCGACTGCAGCCGTTCGTTCCTGGAGACCTGGTACGGCAACCCCCAGGTGTCCGCACCACGCACGCCCGACGTCAACCCCGACGGGACGCCCGACCGCTGGTCGCCGGAGAACAAGGCCAACGAGAACATCATCGACTGGGCCGGGGCGTCGCACTCCTACGCCGGCACCAGCCCGGACGGTCACCACGCGATCGCCCAGGACCTCCTGAACGCCGGGCCGGGCTCCTCCGCGATCGTCCAGGTCAACTGGGCGGACGGCGGCGGCCACGCGTTCAACGCGGTCAACCACGACGGGAAGGTCGTCTGGGTCGACACCCAGAGCGGCGAGGTCAGCCACCAGCCCATCAACACCGACGGCGCCACGGACGTCTTCTACATCCCGCTGGACGCCGACCGGAACCCCCTGCACCAGGCTCCGGACCCGTCCCACGACTCGGACTCCGACAGCTCGTACAGCCAGTCCGACAACGGTTCGCACGACGGCGCTTCGACGCACGACGCACCCGGCGCGGACCACCCGAAGAGCGACCAGCCGAAGGGCGACCAGCCGGAGGCCAGTGACCCCTCGGCGAAGCGCAAGGCCGAGGACCAGCCCTCGCACGACGGCCGGACCGCCGATCCCGTTTCCGACTCCGACCCGCACAAGCGCACCAAGATGGAGGTGGACGACGACGGCCGGTCGGGCCAGCAGTCGGTCGGCAACGGCCAGAACAACACCCCGTCGCCGCCCCAGACCTTGTCCGGCAGCCTTCCGGACCACCTCAACGCCCTGAACCTCGACGACTCCATGAACGTCGACTCCCCGGCGCACCAACCGCCGTCGCAACACGGCCCGCCGACCGGGGAACACGGCACCGGACACGACGGGCAGTCCGGCTCCGGCACGCCCATGGACGTCGACAGCCAGCCGCACGCCGGGCAGTCGGACGGCAACGGGCACGGTTCCACCACGCCGGACCACGACCAGACGAGCACGTCCACCACGGACTCGAAGAACGACGGCAACAAGACCGGGCCGACGGCGGACGACAAGGGCACCGGCAAGCACGACACCGGCACCGACCACAAGGACGCCGCGGGCCCCGCCCCCAAGGACAACCAGAACGACACGAAGGACTCCACCAAGGACACCCCCAAGGCCGACGACAAGCAGGACGGCCAGCAGGACGACAAGCAGAAGGGCAAGGAGACCCAGGGCGAAGGCTCGAACGACGCGAAGTCCGACTCCAAGAGCAACGCCGATCACCCCTACTCGGACCCGAAGGACCGCGGCGACAGCGACACCGCCCAGCAGGAGAAGGACGGGAAGCACACCCTCGACCGGGAGGACGGCCACTCCAAGGAGTACGGCAAGGAGCCGGACGCGGAGCAGCAGAAGCTCCGCGAGCGCCAGACCCTGGACGTCCACCGCATTCCGCTCGACCGGGTCCACACGGACCTGACCCGATGGGCCGACGACGGGCACCTCGCACAGGTCTTCCGGGCCTCCTCCGGTCATGCCGACTCCGGTCCGGACGCCGGCAAGGGGCCGCAGAAGTTCACCGAGAGCGACCTGGAGAAGCGGCTGCCCGGTTTCAAGGACCTGGAGCGCGGCGAAAAGCTCGCGGTCGTCTCGTCCCTGGCGCGGATGAGCGGGGGATTCCACGAGCAGCACGGTGTGGGACAGAACCCGGTCGAGGTCAAGCATCCGTACCGCAATCCCAACGAAGCGGCCCCCGCGGACGGTACGAAGGACAGCGGCGCCAAGAACGCCGAGGAGTCACTGGGGGCCCGCGGACACCGCAACAGCGGCAACAAGGTCCTCGAGAACCTCAAGTTGACCGACGGTGCCCCGGACAGCCTGAAGAAGAACACCCCGGACTTCTCGGACCGCAACTACGCGGTCCTGGAGGTCAAGGGGCCGCCGCCCGACAACCAGGTGCACTACGTCGCGGACTCGTCCGTTCCGGTGGGTGAGAAGAACGTCTCCGGACGGCACTCCGAGAAGCACCTCCTCGACTGGCTGGACCGGGCCAACAAGGAGGGCACGAAGTACACCGCGAACGCCCTGTACACCGAGCGCGAACCGTGCGGCAAGGGGCAAGGGCACGCCCATTGCTCGGACACGCTGCGCAAGATGATGCCGGACGGCTCCAAGGTGTACTACAGCACGACGTACCGCACCGACCCCGAGGACGTCCAGGCGAAGAAGGACATCGACAAGGAGAAGGCCAAGGTGAAGAAGGACGTGGCCAAGATGTCCCACGCCGACGTCCAGAAAGAGGCCAAGGAACGGCTCGACCGCCGCACGGACCACACCCAGCAGTGGATCGACCGGGAGAAGAGCAAGATCGACGGCTCCAACGACGCGGATGCCCGCAAGGAGCTCAAGAAGATGATCGACGCCGAGTACAAGAAGCGGAAGGACGAGTCCACGACGCCCGAGAAGCAGGCCATGACGCGCGAAATGGACCGGCACATCGAGCACCTGAACTCGACCTGGAAGAAGATCCAGCCGAGCCTGATGTAGCAGATGCGCAGAGCCGTGCCGCCGCTGGTTCCCGGAACCAGCGGCGGCACGGCTCGGGCCCGGTCCTCAGATGTCCAGGGCACCCCGGAAGCGGCCGTGGCCGACCTCCGGGTCGGTCACCGCGAGCCAGCCGTGGCCGACCCGGTCGAGCACCTCCACCACGGTCGGTTGGACGGAGATCGAGGAGGCGACCTCCTCGGGGTCGCGCACCCCCTCGGCGTACTCCTCGGCGGCTTCGGCGTCGTAGTCCTCCGAGTCCGGGTCCACGTCCTCGTCCGGCATCAGGTCCCGCTCGAATTCCATCGGTTCACCGATCCACTGCGGGTCCCCGTAAGTGCGGTAGCCGCGCCGGTCCTGTCCGTTCTCCGAAACCCACCACACCCACGCCCCGTCGTACTCGTCGACGGCGTAGAAATGAGCTTCTCCGCAGTGCGCACTGAGCCGGGTCACGACCTCCGCCCAATTCTCATTGAGGTAGTCGGCGCCGTAGACGAGTCGCCAGCCCTCGAATTCCGGGGTGATGAAGACCCGGTAAGAAGTGGCGTCACTGCCGTCGTCCGCGGGGCGGCTCAGTGAATTCTCGTGGTGCACGGCGGCGGACAGTCCCATGGCCGTGGTGACGGGCCGAGCGTCGTGCAGGTCCAATGCGCGGACGATGTCGGCGACTTCCGCCTTGGGCACCGCGACCCAACGGTCGGCGGGCAGGTCGCCGGGCTGTTCGTCCGGCAGTTTGATCCGCACCAACCGCTCGACGGCGGCCCGGTCCGCGTCGCTCAGCGCGTCGCCGCCGCCGAGCTCGGCCAGCATGCGCAACGCGGCGGCCCGCAGGGCGCCCGGACCGTGCGCCCGCACCTCGCGCAGCGGGGCCAGCGCCGCGGCGCCGATGTCTTCCAGACACAGTTCCGCGGCCGTTCCGCCCGGCGTTCCGTCGTTCTTCAGCAGCGGCAGCAGGTGCGGAACGACCGGGGCCCCGAGAGCGGTCAGTGCGTCCTGCGCGGCTGCGCGGTCGTCCCGACTCTCGGCGGCCAGACGGCGCACCAGTGCGGCAATCTCCTCACTCATGCACACGACCCTAACCGAGCTGAACGAAGGGATTCTGCGCTCCGCCCGGAAACCTGGAGTACGGTCGCAGCGAGGGCCGCAACGCCCGCTCCGACAATGACGACTCCGCGCCGGACGGCACCTTTTCTCCCGATTCTCGCCCCGCATTTCGCATGTGCCAGGATTTCCCCACCACCACAGACGAGGAAGCACCATGACGCCCGACCACGACTCCCCCACCGGCCCGCAGTCCGTTCCCACCAATTCCGACGAGGCTCTGGAAATCGTGCGGACCGCGTTCGGTGAGCCGCGTTCCTTCGACGGGAGCCCGGCCCCCTTGCAGGTGCGGGAATTCGATCTCGGATATCTCGTCTACGCCACGTACGCCAAGCCGGTGGACGCGAACGGGCGGCCGCTGCCCACCCCGCCGGGCGGCAGCAGCTTCGTCGTGGCCAAGGGCACCGGCACGATCTCGACCCTCCCCAACTACCCGCCGGATCAGGCCATCGCGCTCTACCGGAAGCAGCAGAGCGAAACGGGCAAGTAGGAGGAACGGGCGAGTCGGGAGCGGCGGAGAGGCTGAGCGAGGGGCGAGAGGTGTGGCGGCCGGTCGGCCGCCGGACCCCACCAGAAGGTCGCCCCTTTTGCCCCATTGGGCTAGATTTTCCCCATGCCCAATAACGAACCGTTCCGCTTCCCCGACCTCTCCTCCCGACCGCACCAGCTCTCCGTCGAGCGCCTGATGGGTGCGACGCCGGGCGCCCTGTACCGCGCCTGGACCGGGCAGTTCGACCGCTGGTTCGCGGCCCCCGGGTCGGTGCTGACCCAGGGCCGGGTGGACACGGCGTTCTTCTTCGAGACGGAGCACGAGGGGGTCCGCTACCCGCACTACGGCCGCTTCCTGCGACTCGATCCGGATCGGCTGGTCCAGCTGACGTGGGTCACCGGTGCGGGTGGCACCCAGGGCGCGGAGACCGTCGTCACGGTCGAGTGCGCCGCCGAGAGCGCCGGGACGCGGCTGCGGCTCACCCATGCCGGGTTCGCGGACGAGGCGGCGCGCGATCGGCACCGGGATGCCTGGCCGCACGTCCTGGAGCAGCTCGACCGGAAGATCGGCACCCCGTCGAGCTGACTCCTCGCCATCAATTCCGCTGACGCCAAACCCTCGCGCGCCCCTCGCCGGGGCGCCCGGCCCCGACGCCTCTCCCCCGGCCGTTCGGGGGTCGCATTTGGGCCGGTGGAGTTCCATATCGCCGTCGCGGCAGCACTTCTGACGGCCCATCAGGCTCGTGGTGGCAGAAAGCGAGCGGAAGGTGTTTCGTTCCGCGAACGAAGGGCAGACGCCGCTTACCGGACCATGATCCAAATTATGGGAGGGCAGCCATGACGACGGCGGTCAGCACGCACACCGGAACGCGGTACGGCCGGAGCCAGGACCGGGACCACCGGACCGTGAGCTCCGGAGCAGGCGGACTGCCGTACATCGAGGATGCCTCCAAGGTCGCGCCCAAGAACGCCAAGGCGCTGTCCAGGCCGTTCTTCGAGCGGCTCGCGGAGCTGGAGGAAGGCACCCACGCGTACCAGTACGTGCGCAACACGCTGGTCGAGATGAACCTCTCCCTGGTCAGGTACGCCGCGGCCCGGTTCCACAACCGCGGCGGCGATCCGAGCGAGCGGGAGGACATCGTCCAGGTCGGCACCATCGGGCTGATCAAGGCGATCGACCGTTTCGACCTCTCCCGCGAGGTCGAGTTCACGACGTTCGCGGTGCCCTACATCATGGGCGAGATCAAGCGGTTCTTCCGGGACGCCACCTGGGCGGTCCACGTGCCGCGACGGCTGCAGGAGCTGCGGATCGAGCTCGCCCAGGCCAAGGAGCGCCTGTTCGCCCGCCTGGACCGGGACCCCACCGTCGCCGAGCTCGCCGCGGACCTCGGGATCGGCGAGGACGAGGTGATCGACGGGCTGGTCGCCGGCAACGGCTACACCGCCGGATCGCTGGACCAGCCCACCGACCCGGGGGAGGACGAGTCGGCCCGCAGCCTCGCCGACGCCCTGGGAGACGAGGACCCGCGGCTGCAACTCGCCGAGGACCTGCACGCGTTGACTCCCCTGGTGCGGAAGCTGGACCAGCGCGACCGCCGGATCCTCACCCTGCGGTTCGTCCACGAGAAGACCCAGTCCGAGATCGGGGCGGAGCTCGGCGTGTCGCAGATGCACGTCTCCCGGCTGCTCGCCCGGATCCTCGACCGGCTCCGTACGGGTCTGGTCGGCCAGTCCTGACGTCGGCGGGCGGTCAGTCGCGGCCCCGGGCGCGCTTGAACCGGGCCAGTCCGTCGGCGAGTTGGACCAGGGGTTCGGGGTAGTCGTAGCCGGCGCGCTCGTCGGCCGGGAGTTTCCATGGCTGGTGGACGGCGGGCGCGGCGAGCCCTGCGAGTTCGGGCACCCAGCGGTGGACGTAGGCGCCGTCGGGGTCGTACCGCTTGGCCTGGAGGACCGGGTTGAGGACGCGGTTGGGGCGGGTGTCGGTGCCGGTTCCGGCCACCCACTGCCAGTTGAGCTGGTTGTTGGCGAGGTCGCCGTCCACCAGCAGGTCCAGGAAGTGCCGGGCGCCCACCCGCCAGTCCACGTAGAGCGTCTTGGTGAGGAAGCAGGCGGTGAGCAGGCGGCCGCGGTTGTGCATCCAGCCCTCGTGGCGCAGTTGGCGCATGGCCGCGTCGATCACGGGATATCCGGTGCGGCCGGCCTTCCAGGCGGCGATCTCGTCCGCCGCCGATTCCTCGGTGCGCCAGTGGTCGTGGCGGGTGCGGTAGTCGGCGGCGGCCGCTTCGGGCCGGGCGGCGAGGACCTGGTGGTGGAAGTCCCGCCAGGCGAGCTGGCGGACGAAGGCGTCGGCGCCGGGGCCGCCGAGCCGGCGGGCCCGGTGGACCAGCTCGACGGGCGAGAGGGTGCCGAAGTGCAGGTGCGGGGAGAGCCGCGAGGTGGCGTCGCCGGGCAGGTCGTCGTGGCGGTCCTCGTAGGCCGCCGCATCGCTGCGCAGCCATGCCGTCAGCCGGGCCCGGCCCGCCGCCTCGCCGCCCGCCGCCAGTCCTTCCGAGACCCCGGACCGGTCCTTGGTCGACGGCAGGTCCGCCGAGCCGAGGTGTTCGGGCACCGGGACCTTGCGCGGCGCGGCCAACGGGTCGCGCAGGTGCTGCCGGGCCCAGTGCCGGAAGTAGGGGGTGAAGACCGCGAAGTGGTCGGAGGAGGCCGGGACGACCGCGCCGGGCGGAACCGCGGTGATCACCGCGTCGTGCACGCACAGCCGGCGCCGCTCGGCCTGGAGCGCGCGGCGCAGCCGTTCCTCGCGGCGGGTGGCGTAGCCGCTGACCCCGGCGGCCACGTGCACCTCGGTGGCGTCCGCCTCGGCGGCCACCCGGCAGACCTGCTCGACGACGTCACCGGCCCGGACCACCAGCCGGCCGCCGCGCTCGCGCAGGCCGGCGTCGAGTTGGGTGAGGCAGTCGGCGAGGAACGCGCGGCGGTTGGGGGCGCTGAAGCCGGTCGCGGCGAGGGCGTCGTCGTGGACGAACAGCGGGACGACGGCGTCGGCGGAGCGGAGGGCCGCGCGCAGCGGCGGGTGGTCGTGCAACCGCAGATCGGAGGTGTAGAGGACGACGGCGACGGTCACGGGGCAACTCCCTTGTCGGCCTTGCGTGTTGGTTCGGTGGCCGTGGCGGCGGCGCGGGCGATGTTGCGTGCCATCCCGCCGAAGACCACGGCGTGGAAGGGTGACACGCTCCACCAGTACGCATGGCCGAGCAGTCCGTGCGGGTGGAACACGGCGCGCTGCCGGTAGTGCGCCCGACCGTCGCCCGTGGCCCGGCAGGACATCTCCAGCCAGGCCAGGCCCGGCAGCCGCATCTCGGCGCGCAGTCGCAGCAGCCGCCCCGGTTCGATCTCCTCCACCCGCCAGAAGTCCAGCGAGTCGCCGACCCGGAGCCGGCTGGCGTCGCGGCGGCCGCGGCGCAGTCCGACCCCGCCGACCAGCCGGTCCAACCAGCCGCGGACGGCCCAGGCGAGCGGGAAGGAGTACCAGCCGTGCACACCGCCGACGCCCTCGATGACGCGCCAGAGCACGTCGGGCGGGGCGTCCACGTCGCGTTCCCGGCAGTCGGTGTAGAGGCTGCCGCCGGCCCAGTCCGGGTCGGTGGGCAGGGGGTCGCTGGGGGCGCCGGGCACCGAGGCGGACGACCAGCGGGTGGTGACCTGGGCGTCCCGGATGCGTTGGAGCGCCAGGGACACGGCGGTGTCGAAGTCGAACGGGTGGCCCGGCGGGTCCGGCACGTAGCGGGCGATGTCGCGCTCCTGGCACACGACTTCGTGGCGCAGTGACTCGGTGAGCGGGCGCGCGATCTTCGAGGGCACCGGTGTGACCAGGCCGACCCAGTGGCTGGAGAGGCCCGGGGTGAGCACCGGCACGGACAGGATGAGCCGGCGCGGCAGTCCGGCGGCCTTCGCGTAGCGGCCCATCATCGTGCGGTAGGTGAGGACGTCCGGGCCGCCGATGTCGAAGGTGCGGTTGACGTCCGCCGGCAGCCGGGCGCAGCCGACGAGGAGCCGCAGCACGTCGCGGACGGCGATCGGCTGGGTCCGGGTGCGGACCCACCTCGGTGTGACCATGACCGGGAGCCGTTCGGTGAGGTAGCGCAGCATCTCGAAGGAGGCCGACCCGGAGCCGATGATGACGGCGGCGCGGAGCACCGCGGTCGGCACGCCCGAGTCGAGCAGCACCCGGCCCACCTCGGCGCGCGACCTCAGGTGGGGGGACAGTTCGTCCTCGGGGACGTCGGCGGGGGTGAGCCCGCCGAGGTAGACGATGCGCCGGACGCCGGCGGCGCGGGCCTGTTCGCCGAAGATCCGGGCGGCCCGGCGGTCGGTCTCCTCGAAGTCCTTGCCGGTGCCCAGGGCGTGCACCAGGTAGTAGGCGACGTCGATCCCGTGCATCGCCGCGCCCACCGAGGCGGCGTCGGTGACGTCGCCGCGCACCGCCTCCACGTCGCCCGCCCAGGGGTGGTCGCGCAGTTTGCCCGGGTGGCGTGCCAGGCAGCGGACGGTGTGCCCGGCGGCCAGGAGTTCGGGCACCAGCCGGCCGCCGATGTACCCGGTGGCGCCGGTGACCAGACAGGCCCGCCCGGGGCGTTCCTCCGGGAGTGTCTCCGGGGCGTCCATGCTGCCGCCACCGCCTCTCGCCTTGTTGCCGTGTCGCCTTCCCGGACATCACATCGGCTCCGGGGGCCCGTTCGGACGCGCCACGCCGCCGGGCCGTCCGGGCCTCCGCGACGGCGGGCGCGGTCCGGCCCGGTGCGGGTCAGGTGCGCGTGTCGTCCGGCAGCACGGAGTGGACGTAGGCGTCGAGCCAGGTCCGGATTATCAGGAAGCCCCCTATGACCACACCCCGCAACGCCTCCCCCGCCACCGGGCCGCTGCTCGTCACCGGCGCCACCGGCACCACCGGCACCACCGGCAGCCGCCTCGCGGCCCGGCTGACCGCGGCCGGGCACCCGGTCAGGGCCGCCAGTCGCCGCGGTGGCCGCGCACGCCCTGACCGACCCGGCGCCCCACAACACCGACTGGATCCTCACCGGACCGCAGGCCCTCTCCTACGACGCCGTCGCCGCCGTCGTCACCGAGGTCAACGGTCGACCGGTACGCCACCGCGCGGTGTCAGAAGAGGAGATGCGCGCACGGCACGCGCGGATGGTGGCGGACGCCGTTCGCCAGCCGGGTGCCGCACGCGCCGGCGACGAATTCCGCGGCCGACGCCGCGCTCGGGGAGTCGTAGACCTCCAGCATCAGGTAGACGGCGATCGGCCCGGCGGTGTGCGAGCCGGGCCTGCACTGGTCGTGATGTTCACCAGGCAGCCGCCCATCTCGCGTTCCGGGGCCCTGAACGCGCTGTTCACGTTGGCGAACGTCGCGTGTCCGAGTGCCGCGGCGACCGTCTCGGGCTTCAGGTAGCCGCCGCACCCCTTGGTGACACCGTCGGTCAGCGCCTTGTTCCCGGCGTTGCCGTCCGGCTTCCCGTCGCCTCCCTCGCAGCCGGCCACCAGTAGCAGTGCCGCGCCCCGGACGGCCGACACGGATCCGCGCCGTCCCATGCCCATCCCCCACCGCTCCGGCGTGCCACCGCCTCATGTCCATGGCGAAGCAGGGCCTTAGCAGGCAGTCGGGGGCGGTGACCGGACACCGGCGCCGGGTGCGAACCCGGCGTCCGCACCGGGTAGTTGGCGGTGGACGGCGGGCGCGTCGCCCCCCAACCGATCAGGTAGGCGGCGCCTCAGCCCCGGGTCATCCGGACCTCCGCGACTTCCATCAGCCCGTCGAGTTCGACCCGGCCCGCGGTCTGGCCGGGGTGCACCGTGAGACCGTCCCGGCGCACCAGATCGAGCAGCCGCTCGGCGAGCGGCAGCACCATGTGGCGGCCCCAGCAGCGCTCGTTGGCATGGCCGAACGGCAGGTACCCGGGGTGGTCGTCCGGGTCCAGGTCCGCCCACCGCTCGGGGCGGAAGACGTCGGGGTCCTCCCACAGCGCGGGGTCGCGGTGGCTCAGGAGGGGCAGCAGCAGGAGGTCGTCCGCCGGGCCGATCCGGCCGTCCACCGCGGTGAATTCGGGTGAGGCCGCCCGGAGGATGTTCCAGGACGGCGGCAGCAGCCGGAGCGCCTCGGCGAGGACGTGCCGGTTCGGGACGGAGTCGTCGAACGGTGCGCCCAGCCAGACCGCGTTGGTGACCAGTGCGGCCACGGTGAAGCAGACGGGCGCCGCCACCCGCCGGTAGAGGTACATCGCGTACCGGCGGTCCGGGAAGCCGGTGGAGTCGAGGACGAGGGTGGCGAGTTTCGAGAGGGGTTCGACATGGGCGGGGCGGCGCAGGAGGGCGGCGCCCGACGTGACGGCGGACCAGGTCAGCTTCGGGGTGAGTTCCAGTCTGCGGTCGACCAGGACCCGGAAGCGCAGGAGTTCCCGTCCGAAGACGAGGTCCCGGAGGTAGGCGTGCGGCACCTGCGGCCACGGGCCGGTCAGGTCGACCGGCGTCTCCAACGGGCGCTGCAGCGCCTTCCGGACGTCGGCCGCCACGGCCTGCATATAGGCGGCGGCGTCGGCCCGGTCGACATGCCGGCCGAGGACGGGTTTGAAGGTCGGGCGCTCCTCGGCGTTGGCCGGCCGGCTGCGGAGCAGGGCGTCCATCAGGTCGGCGCCCGCGACGCCGATCGTGTTGGGCTCCAGCCGGAACAGGTCCTGGCCGGTGTGGCGGCTGAGCAGCGCGTCGATCCTGGGTGCGAAGCGCACCCGCCGGCCGCCGCGGCTGACGGTCGGTCGCTGGGGCATCGGGAACCTCCGGGAACGCGGGCCGGTGGCGGGCCTTCACGCCCGGCCCACCACCGTCCTCTACGGGCGTGGGCCGGTCAGATCCAGCCGTACCACGCATACGCCTTGAGGCTCTTTTCGCTGCGCATCCGCTTCACGAGACGAACGAACTTCATCCGTACCTCCATGGCGGGGAAGGTCTGTTCCCCAGTGGCAGGCCGTCGAATGGGTCTTCGACCGCCGCAGAAGTGAATGCCGGGGGCATGACGGCGTCAAGTGACCCGTATCACGTCAAAGAACAACTGCCCTGTGTTTCAAGGGCGTTCGCGGCGGGGGTGGCGGAAAACGCGCCGCACGGTGGGCGATTGATCCCGATGTAGCGTATATACATGCCAAATACCGCATAGAACGGCAGTGTTGGTGGTTGTCGTGAAGCGTCGAAGATTTTACGGAACGGGGGACCTGCGCACCCGCGGTGTACCGGTCGGGTCACTCCCGCGTGCCGGGCGCCGCCCCGTACCGGCCGGCCAGGACGGCCACCGCCTCGGCGACCGCCCGGCGCAGGGCGGGCGGACCCAGGACCTCCGCCTCCGCACCCAGTCTGAGCAGGTCGCCGACGGCCACCGCCGGTCCCTCGACCGGCATCTCCACCACCGTCCAGCCGTCCGCGTCCGGCTCTCCGGCGTCCTCCAGGGCCCGCCGCCCCACCGCGCCGTAGAGCATCGGCAGCAGCCGGCGCGCCTGCGGGGAGATCCGCAGGCGCGCCGTGTCCTGGTGCAGCGCCGCCTCCAGGCGGCGGGACGACTCCGCCCAGTAGGCGGCCAGGTCGAAACCGGCCGGTCGCACGAACGCCTCGTCCGTGAGGTCCACGGCCAGGAACCGGGCGATCCGGTACGTCCGCACCGCCTCGTCGACGGACGCCACCAGGTACCAGATGCCGCCCTTGAGGACGATCCCGAGCGGGCGCAGTTCCCGGTGGACCTCGCCGCGCCAGCGCCGGTAGTGGGCGCGCAGCACCCGCTGCTCCCACACCGCCCGCGCGATCGGCGCCAGGTGCGCGACCGGGTCGGCGTCCCGGAACCACGCCGGGGCGTCGAGGTGGAAGCGGTCCTGGATCCGCCGGGTGCGCTCGGCGAGTTCGGCCGGGAGCGCCGCCTGGACCTTCAGCTGGGCGGTCGCCAGCACCGCGCCCAGTCCCAGGTCGCGGGCCGGGCCGGGAGCTCCGGCGAGGAAGAGCGCACCGGCCTCGGCGTCGGTGAGCCCGGTCAGTCGGGTGCGGTAGCCGTCCATCAGGCGGTAGCCGCCGTCGGGCCCGCGGTCGGTGCGGACCGGGACGCCGGACGCGCCGAGCGCCTCGATGTCCCGGTAGACCGTGCGGACCGACACCTCCAGTTCCGCGGCGAGTGCGGTGGCGGTCATCCGTCCGCGGTTCTGGAGCAGCAGGAGCAGGGCGAGGAGCCGGTCGGCGCGCATGGCCCGATTGTCCCGGGTACCTGACAGAAGGTGTCAGGTACCGCGGTCAGGCTGGTCGCACACCGCACACGTACCAGCCGTGCGGCAGACCGAAAGGACAGCCATGCCCGCGCAGACCACCGGCCGCATCACCTACGCCGACTGGGAGGAGCGCCCGGTCGGCGCGGAGGACACGAGCCCGCGGCTCGCCCACGCCTCCGTCACCAACTCCTTCTCCGGCGGCATCGAGGCCGCCCGCACCACCTGCGAGTACAGCATCGTCTACACCTCGGACAGGACCGGGACGTTCACCGGCATGGAGCTGCTGACCGGCCGCCTGGAAGGGCGGGCGGGCACCTTCGTCGTCGAGGAGCGCGGCACGTTCGACGCCGACGGCACGGTGCGCTGCACCTTCGCGGTCGTGCCCGGATCGGCCACCGGGGACCTGGCCGGGCTGACCGGATCGGGCAGCTACACCTGCCGGGCCGGCGAACCGTCCTTCCCCTACGCCTTCGACTACCAGGTGGGCTGAGCGCCGCCGGGCGGGCCGGCGGGGTACCGGCCCGCCCGGTGTCAGCGGCAGCCGAGGAGTTCGGCGACCCGGCTGAACCCGTCCCCGCCGTGGCCCCGTCCGATGGCGCGGCGGGCCAGTCCCTCCGCGGCCCGGATCACCCCCGAGTCGATACCGTGCGCCTCGGATGCCTGGACGATGTGGGCCATGGACGAGGCGGCCGAGGTGAGCGCGCTGCTCGCCCCGGAGTGGTTGCCGTCGTCCACGTCCGCCGCGATCTGTTCGAAGATCGGCGGGAGGATCGCGCCGATGCCCTTGGCGAACGGTGCCAGCTCGCGGGCGGTGATGCCCTCGGCGCGGGCCACCGCCAGGGCGTGTGCGTATCCGGTCATCGCGGTCCAGAAGAGGTCGAGCAGCGCCACGTCGTGGGCCGCGGCCCGGCCGATGTCCGCGCCGAGGTGGGTGTGGGTGCCGCCGAGCGTGTCGAGCACCGGCCGGTGCGCGTCGTAGAGGTCCGCGGGGCCGCTGTGGAGGAAGACGCCGTGCGGGGTGCCGATGGTGGTGATCGGGGTCATGATCGCGCCGTCGAGGTAGCGGACGCCGTGGTCGGCCGCCCAGTCGGCGGTGGCCCGCGCGTCGCCCGGGGTGCCGGCGGTCAGGTTGAGCACGGTGCGGCCCTTCAGGGCGTCGGCGACCGCGGGCCGGCGCAGAATGGCCGTCGCCGCCTCGTAGTTGACCACGCAGACCACGGTCAGGTCGCTCGCGGCAACCGCCTCCTCCGCGGTCCGAGCGCCGGCCGCGCCCCGCTCGATCAGGGTCCGGTCGCGGCCCGGTGTGCGGTTCCAGACCGTGGTCCGGACCCCCGCCTGCAGGAACGCGTCGGCCAGGGCCCGGCCCATCGGTCCCAGACCGAGCACGGTGACGGCCCGCCGCGCGGCGGGTTCGGAGGCGGATCGGGCGGACGTGGTGGGCGTAGGGGCAGAGGTGGACATGATGCGGTGCGACTCCTCGGGAATGCGGAAATACGGAAATACCGAACCGGTGAAAGCGATTCGTAGAAGGGAGAGAAGAAGGCGTACGAAGAGACGAGCGGAAGGAACGGGGCGACGATGACGCGCAGCCGGGCCCGGGATCGGGATGTCTGTGGGACGACCGCGGCGATCGCCGTGATCGACGGCAAGTGGAAGACGCCACTGCTGTGGTTGTTGGAGTCCGGCCCGCGCCGGCCCAGCGAGTTGCGCCGGCTCCTGCCGGGGCTGAGCGAGAAGGTGCTGACTCAGGCACTCCGCGAGATGACCGACGACGAGCTGGTGCAACGGGAGGTGCACGAGGTGCTGCCGCTCAAGACCGAGTATGCGCTGACCCCGTTCGGCCGCGAGTTGGCCGAGGCGATGGCGCCTCTCGACGCCTGGGGCCACCGCCGTCTGGAGAAGCTCGCCGAGGCGGAGAACGCCTCCTGACGCAACGTCACTTCACCTCCGTCCGGTCCGTTCGCGGGCGGCCCGGTGACCGCCTGCGAACAGCCTCTCCCGGCCGCGGCGGGCTGCCAAGTACGCACAAAAAAGTGGGTATCGGGGGACCGCCCGGGCCGCGGCCAACCGGCCCGGGCGGCACTGTTCGGCCGACCGTCAGGGGTACGCCACCACGGTCGACGGGACGGTCGTGCTGCCCGAGGTCGGCGCGCCGGTGTCGTTGATGACGCGTTCGAACTGGCCCTTGCCCCCGAGCGAGACGACCAGCAGGTCGTGGAACTTCACCCCCGGGGCGTCGGGGGCGGCGAAGCCGTGGTGCTGGACGATGCCGGGGTCGACGTTGTAGTAGCAGTAGCTGCCGAGCCCCCATGCCTCGTGGGTGGTGACCGAGTCGGCGACCTTGTAGGCGGCGTAGCCCTTGATGTCGCCGTCCTGGACGGCGGCCTGGTCGGGGGCGTCGTACGCCTTCTCGTTCTGCAGGAAGACGGTGCGGCCGCGCTGCCCGTACCACTGCACGTCGTACTTGTTGAAGTGCTCCACGAACAGTCCGGTGGCCAGTACGTCGTCGCCGTTGACGCGGATGCCGTAGTCGGCGCGGTTGGTCTCCCAGCCGACGCCGTCGCCGTGGTCGGCGCGCCAGACCCAGGTGTGGTCGATGAGGGTGTGCCGGCTGTTGACCACGATGCTGGTGGTGGCCTTGCCGGGGCCGGCGCCGCCGATGCGGAGGAACACGTCCTGGACGGTGGTCGGGTTGGCGGAATGGTCCGCCGAGGCGCCGGCCGGGCCGATTTCGAGGAGCGTTTCGGAGTTGACCGGTCCGGCGTCGATGAGGAAGCCGGCCAGCCGGATGCCGTCGACGTCGGCGGTCTTCAGGGCGGTGACACCGTTGTCGGGGATCAGTGTGGCGTAGCCGAGACCCAGTACGACGGTGTTGGCCGCGGTCACCCGGATCGGCTGGTCCAGGTGGTAGATGCCGGGGGTGAGCAGCAGGTGGAGGCCCTGGGCGAGGGCCTGGTTGAGGGTGGCCGCGGAGTCCCCGGGCTTGGCGACGTAGAACTGCGACAGGGGCAGCGAGGTGCCGCGCGGGGTGCCGTTGCCCCAGGTGACGCCGCGGGCGTTGGTGCGCTGCTCGGGCAGGAAGACCCGGTACCCGCCGCCGTCGATGTGGAGGAAGGGCTTCTCGCGGGAGACGGGGGTGGTGTCCAGCACGGTGTAGGGCGGGTTCGGGAAGGTCTGGCCGGGGGCGCCCTCGACTCCCGAGAAGACCATGTTCCACACCCCGTTGGACCAGCCGCCGACGGCGCTGTCGCGGGTGTACCACTGCTGTTGGGAGCGCGGCTCCACCGTTCCGTCGATCCGGCTGTCGGCGAGGTAGCCGCCGCTGGCCCAGCCGTCGCCGGCGGGGGCCAGGTTGAGGCCGCCGCGGACGTGCATCCGGCGGAACGGGGCTGCCTGGGCGACGGCCCAGCGGTTGGTGCCGCTGACCGGGACGAGGGCGAGGTTCTCGGCGGAGCGCCAGAAGTTCTGGGTGGCGTTGCCGTCGAACCAGCCGGCGTCCACGGTGACATCGCCGTTGATGGTGGTGTCGTCGGGTGACAGCCCCAGGCCGGCTATCGAGGTGTAGAAACCGAGTTGGGCGTTGAGGCCGTGGTACGTGCCCGGTTTGAACAGCAGGGCGTACCGCCCGCTGTCGAACTGCGCCTTCTCCTGCTTCTTGAACACCTCGTCCAACGTCGCCTGGATGCCGGGGGTGGACGGGTCGAAGACCAGGACGTTGGGGCCCAGGTCGCCGCCGCCGGGCAGGGCGTGCGGGGTCCTGCGCGGTGCGGCGGCGGCCGTCCCGGCGAGGCCGAGCAGGGTGGGGGCCGCGGCGGCCGCGGCGGCGGCGCCGAGGACGGACCGGCGCCGGACGGCGGGCTGTCCGGGGGTGGGGGATTCCTTGGAGGCAGGGGTCATGGGCGACTCTCCTGATTCAGGAAGTGAAGACGTGGGGGGTGGGGAGCGCGCTCCCGCCGTCGCATGCTTCAGCTTCGTGAAGGGTGCGTCAAGAGTCATGACCAGAGTTCCGCGTGGCGGCACCAACCCGCCATCAAGTTACGTGCCCATAAGGGCAGTTGGTGCCGTTACGCGGCGCCGGGCGCATTCACCGGCGTATTCCTGTCGCGTTCAAGAAGTGTCCGGTGCGGTGGTTCACTTCACCGTCTGGTCCCCGTCGGGCAGGTCCTGGACGGTGACCTTGCCGCGCGGCTGGCCGAGCCCGTCGGCCACCGCCCGGGCCAGGCCGTCGGGGTCGGGCCGGGAGGGCACCGGGACCTGCGCGCCGTCCGGATAGCTCTCGATCGCCCTGGTGAAGTAGCCGGGGTGCCAGGCACCGACCGCGCCCCGCACCTCCACGGCGCGTACCGCCCGCGTCCCGACGCGCCGCGCGACCGCGGCGAGGATCCGGTCCGACCGGTACTCCCCGGGCACCTGGAACAAACTGGCGTGCGCGCCGACCAGCCCACCGCCCGCCAGGCGGACGGTGACCGTCAGGCAGCTGGTCACGGCGGGGTAGGTGAGCGTGCCGCCGGGCCCGACCTCGCCGACCTGCCCCTCGGTGATCCTGATCGCGGCGGCCGGGGCCACGGCGGGGGCGCTCGCCGCCGGGCCCGCCTGGGCCTGTGCCGCTCCGGCCGCCCCCGCCTGGAGGGCCAGCGCCACGGCGAGCACCGCTGCCGCACGGTTGCGGGTACGCGCCATCGCTCCGCCGCCCGTCACTCGAAGCGTGACGGGTCACCGGCGCCGCGCCGCACGATCTCGGCACCGCCCTCCGAGAAGTCGACGACCGTGGTGGGCTCGGTGCCGCAGTCGCCGGAGTCGACCACCGCGTCGACCACGTGGTCGAGGCGTTCCTTGATCTCCCAGCCCTGGGTCAGCGGCTCGTCCTCGTCGGGCAGCAGCAGGGTGCTGGAGAGCAGCGGTTCGCCCAGCTCGGCGAGGAGTGCCTGGGTGACGGTGTGGTCCGGGATCCGGACGCCGACGGTCTTCTTCTTCGGGTGGAGCAGCTGGCGCGGGACCTCCTTCGTCGCGGGGAGGATGAAGGTGTAGCGGCCGGGGGTGGCCGCCTTGATCGCGCGGAACACGTCGTTGTCGATCTGTACGAACTGGCCCAGCTGCGCGAAGTTCTGGCACACCAGGGTGAAGTGGTGGCGGTCGTCGAGGTTGCGGATCGACCGGATGCGGTCGATCCCGTCCCGGCTGCCCAGCTGGCATCCCAGGGCGAAGCAGGAGTCGGTGGGGTAGGCGATGAGCGCACCGGAGCGGATGGCGTCGGCGACCGTGGTGACGGTGCGGCGCTGCGGGTTTTCCGGGTGGACGTCGAAGTACTTGGCCATTTTCGCGAGTCTAGGTGATCGTCGCGCCGGTCGGCGTTCCCGGCGCGGGCGGCGCCGGCCCTGTTGTGCGGGGCTTCAGCAGGCGCGGCGGACGTAGCCGTGCTCGCCGGGGCGGCCGACGTCGCGGTCGCGCAGGGTGAGGGAGAGCCGGGCGCCCCAGGTGCGGCAGCCGGTGTCGAAGTCCGTGCGCCGGTACTCGATGTCGAAGACCCGGTCGTCGTAGGTCTCGGCGTAGTCGGAGCACTCCCGGTAGCGGGCGCATTCCTCGGTGACGGCGAAGTCGAAGCCGGTGCGGTGGCGTTCGGGGAGCAGGTCGCCGGCGTTCTTCTGTGCGGCGGCCAGTCCCCGGTCGTGGGCGCGGCGGGTCAGGAGGGCGGCGAAGGCCCGGGCGTCGTCCTTGGTGAGCAGGTCGTGGGAGCGTTCGTAGGAGTCGAGGTTGTCCGCTTCGACGGCGTCGAAGCCGGCCTGGGCGCAGCCGTCGATCCAGGGTCCCACCACGCCCAGCAGGGCGGTGCGCTTGGCGGGCGTGGAGATGTCGAGCAGCGGCTCGTCCCAGTCCTCGTCGACGACCGGCTCGCCGTCCCGGTCGCGCAGGAGGAGATCGGGGTGGTGTCGCCGCCACCACTGCCGGGCGTCGGCGCCGGGCTGCCCTTGGAAGGCGTTGACGTAGCAGATGCCGTAGCGGCCGGGGGCGGGTGGTGCGGCGCGGTCGCGGGAGACCACCGTGACGTCGTCGGCCGGGGGGTACGGTCCGCCGATCTGGTAGTCGAAGACGGCGTCGGCGGGCGGCAGTCGGAGGCCGTGGCGGGCGGTCTCCGTCGCGGTCGGGCGGCCGGGCGCGGGCGCGGGCGCGGGCGCGGTCCCGGCCGTGGAGCAGCCGGCGAGCGGCAGTGCGACGAGCACGAGGGCACCGGCGGCACGGCGGAGCGGCACGGGCATGCGAGACATGGAGGACACAGTAGCCACGGCGCGTCACTCCAACGGCCGGATCGACCGCCGCCCGGAAGGCCCCGCCCGGCGGACCAACACCGCCTCGTCGCAACGACATTGACTGTTCGTCAGCATCGGCGGACGTGACGCACCTCACATAGTCCAAAATGGATGATTGGCCATCCGGCCGGCTCCCCCGGCAGTTAGCTGAGCGCGTCAGTCTTTCGACCACTGAGCACCACACGGGGAGTGATCGCATGTTCCGCGTTCTGCGCGCGCTCGGCGCCGCCGCCCTCCTGGCGAGCCTGTCTCTCTCGGCGGCCCCGGCCGCAAGCGCGAGCACCGCCACGCGCACGGCCGTCGGCGGGGGCAGCGGCATCATCTTCCGGATGCAGCCGACGCCGGAGGAGCACAAGAGCTACTACGTCTGCACGCTCACCGCGGTCGGGCGCGACCAGGCCGGCAATCTGGTGGGCCTGACCAACGCCCACTGCTTCATCGACGAGCAGGGCAACAAGCTGGTGGGCGAGCAGGTCTACCTGGACTCCTCGCCCGTCGGGACGGCCGCCGCGCCCGCCCCGCTGGAGAACAGCACCCCGGACCTCAAGACCGGGTCCATCGGCACCGTGACGTACGTCAGCACGCCCAACAACCTGCTCAACACCGGCCCCAAGGGCCTGGACTTCGCGGTGATCCGCCTGGACGAGAGCCGGGTGGCGCCCACCAACACCGTCGGCGGGGTGACCATCACGTCGATCGGGGCACCGCCGGCCAACGGGACCCGGATGTGCAAGCAGGGCCACCGGACCGGCCTGACCTGCGGCATCAAGCTCGGCACCCACAACATGTGGTTCACCCACCTGATATGGACCGACGGCGGCGACTCCGGCTCGCCGGTGGTGAACGGCCAGACGCTGGTCGGCAACGCCTGGGGCGCCCAGCACAGTTCGCCGATCCTGAGCATCATCGACGAGATGAACGCGCAGGGCGGGGTGGGAGCCGGTTTCCACCTGGCGAGCTGAGCCGCACCGCGCGTCCGTGCCGCCCGGGGACCGTTCCCGGGCGGCACTTCGCGCATTGGTCCAGTCCAAACTGTTGACGTGCCCACGATGAAGGTTCACGCTGTGGGGCAATTGGTCTGGACCACCCCCCTCGTCGGCTCGTGGAGGTCAAGTGCCACCTCGTCACGTCAGAACTCTCGCCGCCGCGCTCGCGACGGCCGCACTCGCGCTGGGCGCCGCCGGCACGGCGCTCGCCACCGGCCACCGCACCGCGCCGCAGTCCTCCGCCGCGGCGACCGCCCCGGCCCCCACGGCCCTGGGCGCCAACTGGTACGCGGCGGCGCCCTACCTCATGCCGCTCGACAACGACCCGCCGGACGCCGGCGCGGTGATGGACGCCACCGGCCTCAAGGCGTTCCAACTCGCCTTCATCCTCGCGCCCAACGGCGGCGGCTGCTCGCCGACCTGGGACGGCCTCCACCCGGTGGCCTCGGACACCGCGGTGACCGGGGTGATCTCCGCGATCCGCGCCAAGGGCGGCGACGTCTCCGCGTCCATCGGCGGCTACAACGGCACCAAGCTGGGCCAGGCATGCGGCACGCCCGAGGCGACCGCCGCCGCCTACCAACAGGTCATCGACAAGTACGGCCTCAAGGCACTCGACTTCGACCTGGAGGAGCCGGAGTACGAGAACACCGCGGCCATCCACAACGAGATCGGCGCCGCCAAGATCCTCCAGCAGAAGAACCCCGGCCTCTACCTTTCCGTCACCACCGCCGGGACCGCCGACGGCACCGGCTGGTTCGGCAAGCAGATGCTGAACGAGGCCAAGTCCCAGTCCTTCGTCCCGGACAACTTCTCCATCATGCCGTTCGACGGCGGCTTCAACGGCGCCGCCGCCCAGACCTCCGCACTGACCAACTTCAACGCCGTACTGCGGTCCACCTTCGGCTGGGACGAGGCCACCGCCTACGCCCACGAGGGCATCTCGCAGATGAACGGGCGCAGCGACACCGGGGAGTTCTTCACCCAGGCGGACTTCCAGACCGTGCTGGACTTCGCCACCTCCCACCACATGGCGCGCTTCACCAACTGGTCCGTGAACCGGGACCGGCAGTGCACCCCACCGGACAACAACGGCCGGACCTCCGGCACCTGCAGCAGCGTCCCGCAGGGTGCCTGGGACTTCACCAAGTTCTCGGTGAAGTTCGCCGGCGCCACCCCGCCCACCACACCCCCGACCACCCCGCCGCCCACCACACCCCCGGGCGGCAGCTGCGCCGCCAGTCCCTACAGCGCGGGGACGGTCTACGTCGGCGGTGACACCGTCTCCTCCAACGGCCACACCTGGAAGGCCCGGTGGTGGACCCAGGGCGAGGCCCCGTCCACCGGCGGCTCGGGGGTCTGGCAGGACCTGGGCGCCTGCTGACCCACAGGGAGGAGCGGTCCGCCGGGCCGCTCCTCCCTCCTCCCGCGACCCCGCACCTCCGATGCGCCGAAGCTCACGCATCCCGGCAGCCGACCGGGGCAGACTCGGCGGTATGAGCGCCACTCCCCCGGTCCCCCACCCGCCCCGGACCATCGACGAGACCGAACTGCTGCGCGCGCTGCCGATGGCCGCGGCCGTCGACGCACTCCGCGCCGCACTGCGCGACGGGCCGGACCCCGAAGCCGATCCGCCGCGCACCATCGTGCCCGTCGAACACGGACAGCTGCTGCTGATGCCCGCGCACCGCAGCCGGTACGCGGGCGTCAAGGTCGCCACCGTCGCCCGCGACAACCCGGCCGCCGGACTGCCCCGCGTACAGGGCCAGTACCTGCTCTTCGACGCCCCGACCCTCGCCCCGCTCGCGCTGCTCGACGGCATCGCGCTCACCACCGTGCGCACCGCCGCGGTGTCCGCCCTCGCCGCCGACCTGCTCGCCGTTCCCGAGGCCGGCCGCCTGGTGGTGTTCGGCACCGGCCCGCAGGCCCGCGGCCACCTGGACGCGCTGCGCGCGGTGCGTCCGCTCAGCCACGTCACGGTGGTGGGACGCACCCCCGCGAACGTCGAGCGGTTCGTCGCGGCGGCCCGCCGGGACACCGGGCTCACCGTGCGGGCCGGCGAGCCCTCCGCCGTCGCCGGCGCCGACCTGGTCGCCTGCTGCACCACCGCCCGCACCCCGCTGTTCGACGGCGCCCTGCTCCCGCCGCACGCCACGGTGACCGCGGTCGGCTCCCACGAGCGCGGCAGCCGCGAGGTGGACGGCACCACCGTGCTGCGCAGCACGGTGGTGGTCGAGTCCCGGTCCGCCGCGGCCCGCGAAGCCGGCGACCTCATCCCGGAGCTGGAGAGCGGCCGGCTCGCCCGGGAGGCGCTGGTGACGCTCGCCGGACTGGCCGCCGGAGCCGCCACCGTGGCCCCGGACCGCCCCCGCCTCTTCAAGAGCGTCGGCATGGCCTGGGAGGACCTCGCGGTCGCGGGCGCCGCGTACGAAGCCACCTGACGGCACACTCACCGGCCGTTCCGACGATCCTCGTGCAATGCTGGGGGCGCCCGGCCGAGGCGCGTGACCTCGGTCGATGCCAAAGATGGGGAGCGTACGGCAGCGTGAAGGCAGCAATACGACGGACCGTTACCGGCACGTGGAACCGCTTCGCGGCGTCGGACCCGGGACTGCTCCGGCTGATGGCCGGGCTACGCACGGTGGGGGCGATCGTGCTGACCCTCGTCGTCCTGGCCCTGCTCGGCACCGGCGTCACGCTCCTGGTCGCGGGGGCCATGGCCGCGATGGTCGCGACCTTCGCCATCCGGGAGAAGGAGGTGCGCGGTCAGGCCGTCACCCTCGCCCTGGGCCTGCCGGTGGCCCTGGCCGCGGTGGGGCTGGGGGCGGTGCTGCACAACCGGATCATCGCCGGCGACCTGTTCTTCATCGCGCTGATCTTCGGTGCCGCCTACGCCCGCCGGTTCGGCGACCGCGGAACGGCACTGGGCCTGATCGGCTTTCAGGTCTACTTCCTCTCGCTGTTCGTGCACGCCACCGCGCCAACGCTGCCGGAGCTGTTCCTGACGCTGACCGTCGCGTTCGTGTGCAGCGCGGTGGTCCGGTTCGCGGTCTTCCCCGACACCCCCGAACGCACCCTGAGCCGGCTGCGGGAGGCGTTCCGGGCCCGCCTGGCCCAACTGGTGGCGACCCACCGGGAGCTGGTGGACACCGGGCCCGAGGAGTTGGACGGCGTCCTCGACGACCTGCGGCGGCACACCGCCCGGCTGCACGAGACGGCGCTGATGATCCAGGGCCGCCTGGAGGAGGGCACCCGCGACTCCGCCACCGCCGCACTGCTCCAGCGCCGGATCGCGGACGCCGAGATCGCCGCCGAACGCCTGGGGATGACGCTGCTCAACGCGCGCAGCGCGGAGCGCACCGACACCCTCACCCTGCACCTGCCGCACGCCCCGGTACCGGCCACCGCGAACCGCATGCAGTCCGAGGGCGACGCCGTGGCCACCCTCCGCCGGGACCTCGACGCGCTGGGGCTGCTGGTGGCCCGCCGGGCGCCCGGGGACCGCGGCACCGCCCTGGCCCACGTACGCAACCGGCTGCTCGGCTACCGCGACGAGGAGGACCTGCCGCGCGGTTCGATGGCCGTCCAGGACGCCTTCCGCGCGCTCGGTGAGGCCGCCCGCGCGGTGCTGGGTCTGCGACTGGCGCTGGACGGGCCGCAGGACGAGTCCGACGACACCTCCGCCACCACCCGCTCGCGGGAGGAGTTCGACGCCGAGGACCTGGCGATAGTCGGTGTGGCGGAGGACGAGGAGGGCGAGGAGGACGAGCGCACCGGCCTGCAGCGGCCCACCACCCGGGCCGCGTTCCAGGTCGCGGCGGGCTCCGCGCTGGCCATCGTCGGCGGCGAGTTCCTGTCCACCCAGCGCTGGTACTGGGCGGTGCTGACCTGCTGGGTGGTGTTCCTGAACACCGCCTCCACGGGCGAGGTCCTGGTCAAGGGCTACCGCCGGCTGCTGGGCACGGTGCTCGGCGTGGTCGCCGGTGTGGCGCTGGCCGGGCTGGTGGGCAACCACACCTGGACGGCGTTCGCCCTGGTGCTGCTCTGCGTCTTCGGGATGTTCTTCACCGCGCCGCTGTCGTACGCGCTGATGTCGTTCTTCGTCACCGCGATGCTCGGCCTGCTCTACACCCTCCTCAACACCTACAGCGTCGCGACGCTGGTGCTGCGCATCGAGGAGACCGCGCTGGGCGCGGCGTGCGGGATCATCGCCGCGGCGCTGGTCCTGCCGGTGCACACCGACCGGCGGACCGACGAGCACCTGGGTGCCGTCCTGGACCGGTTGCGGGAGGCGGTGTCGGCGGCGGTGGCGCAGCTCTCCGGCGGTCCGGCGGCGGACCTGCTGACCCTGGCGCGCGATCTGGACACCGCCCTGAACGACCTGCGCGGCTCCACCCAGCCGCTGGTGCATCCGATCACCCCGCTGCGGGTGCGCCGGCAGACCGCGCGGTATCTGGTGGCGCTCCTGGAGACCTGCGCCTACCACGCCCGGTCGCTGGCGGCGACGGCCGAAGTCCTGCCGTCCAGCCGTTCGGTGGCGGCCGACCCCCGGCTGGAACGCGTCGGCCGGCGCATCGCGCGCAACATCGACCTGATCTCCGCCCGGGTGAAGGAGGAGCCGGCCGACGGCGAGGTGGAGGCGGGCGCCAGCATCGCGTCGCTGCTGGACGCGGACGGCTCCCCGGTGCCGCCGTCGCACACCGTCACCTTCCGTGTGCTGCGGCACCTGCAGCGTCTCGACGAGGGCGTGGTGGGTATCGCCCGTGCCCTGGACGTGCCGGTGAGCGGGCGGACCAAGCGGAAGAGCATCTGACGCGGGCAGCGGGCATCGGGCGGGCGCGGCCCGGTGCCCGCCCCTCTTCCGTCACCTCCCGGTAAAACCTTTCCCTCGTCCCCGTAGGGCGCCCCGCCCTCCACACGGGCCGCCCGCGCCGCTCCCCCGCCTCGAAACCGCAGGTCGGATCCGCCTCACGGGAGATCGTCGGCGCCTCCCGCGCGCCGCGGCGCGTCCCGGCACGCCCCCTCTCCCGTTACGCCCCGGTTGACGCGAGGGGCTCCCCAGGCACACCCTCGTTACATAGGTGCTCGATACAACTGACTCTGGCGGAGTGAGCCGGGCCACCGATCTTCGGCGTTGCCCGCCCTCCCGCATCCCCGGCCCGCCGCGGCGCCTCCCGCGACCCGCGGCACCGGCGGCCCCAGGGTTCGGAGCAGGAGGACATGGCATGTGCGGCATCACCGGCTGGATTTCCTTCGACCGCGATCTGCGCTCCGAGCAGGAGACCGTGGACGCGATGACCGAGACGATGTCCTGCCGCGGCCCCGACGACCGCGGCACCTGGGTGCGGGGTCCGGCCGCACTCGGCCACCGCCGCCTCGCGATCATCGACCTGCCCGGTGGACGGCAGCCGATGACCGCCGAGCGCCCCGACGGCAGCCAGGTCGTCATCGTCTACTCCGGCGAGACCTACAACTTCGGCGAACTGCGCAACGAACTCGCCGGAAAAAGCCACCGCTTCACCACCGACTCGGACACCGAGGTGGTGCTGCGCGGCTACCTGGAGTGGGGCGAGGCGGTCGCCGAACGCCTCAACGGGATGTTCGCGTTCGCCGTCTGGGACGAGCAGCGCCGACGGCTGGTGATGATCCGCGACCGGATGGGCATCAAGCCGTTCTACTACTACCCCACCGCCGACGGCATACTGTTCGGCTCCGAGCCCAAGGCGATCCTCGCCAACCCGCTCGCCGAGCGGCGGGTCGGCCTGGACGGCCTGCGCGAACTGTTCGCCTTCGTCAAGACGCCCGGGCACGCCGTGTGGGACGGCATGCGCGAGGTCGAGCCGGGCACGGTGGTCACCGTCGACGCCGACGGGCTGCGCCGGCACACCTACTGGTCGCTGCGGACCCGGGCGCACCAGGACGACCGCGAGACCTCGATCGGCCACGTCCGGACCCTGCTCGACGACATCGTCCGCCGCCAGCTGGTCTCCGACGTACCGCGCTGCACCCTGCTGTCCGGCGGGCTGGACTCCTCCGCGATGACCGCACTGGCGGCCCGTCAGCTGGCCGACGTGGGCGAGACGGTGCGGAGCTTCGCCGTCGACTTCGTCGGCCGGACCGAGAACTTCGTCGCCGACGACCTGCGCGCCACCCCCGACACGCCCTTCGTGCACGACGTCGCCCGGCTCGCCGGCACCGAGCACCAGGACATCGTGCTGGACTCCACCGCCCTGGCCGACCTCGACGTCCGCGCCAAGATGCTGCGCGCCCGCGACCTCCCGATGGGCCTGGGCGACATGGACGCCTCCCTGTACCTGCTGTTCAAGGCGATCCGCGAGCACTCGACGGTGGCGCTGTCCGGCGAGTCGGCCGACGAGGTCTTCGGCGGGTACAAGCAGTTCTTCGACGAGGCGGCCCGCACCGCCGACACCTTCCCCTGGCTCGTCCGCTTCACCCAGGACTTCGGCGACGACGGCAACATCCTCACCGCCGACGTCACCGGCGCCCTCGACCTCGGCACCTACATCCAGGACGGCTACGACCGCGCCGTCCGGGACGTCGAACGGCTCGACGGCGAGAGCGACTTCGAGTTCCGGATGCGGAAGATCTGCTACCTGCACCTGACGCGCTTCGTCCGGATCCTCCTGGACCGCAAGGACCGGGCGAGCATGGCCGTCGGGCTGGAGGTGCGGGTCCCGTTCTGCGACCACCGCCTCGTCGAGTACGTCTACAACGCCCCGTGGTCCCTGAAGTCCTTCGACGGACGGGAGAAGAGCCTGCTGCGCGAGGCCACCGCCGACGTGCTGCCCCGGTCGGTGTACGACCGGGTGAAGAGCCCGTACCCCTCCACCCAGGACCCGCAGTACGCGGTCGCGCTCCAGGAGCACGCCAAGGACCTGCTGGCGCGCCCCTCGCACCAGGTCTTCGACCTCGTCGACCGCGACTGGCTCAAGCGCGCGGCGGACCACGAGGCACCGCAGATCACCCAGGCGTCACGACGCGGCCTCGAACGGACGCTGGACCTGGCCCTGTGGTTGGAGATGTACTCCCCCGCCATTACGCTCTCTTGATCCACGGCGGGCCCTGAGCAGGGATTCCGCCGCGGACCGGATCCGGTACGGCAGGCGATGGGTGGGCGATGACGATCGGTGACGACGCGGCACTGCAACTGGTGATCTCGCTGCACCGGCTCACCCGGAGCCTGCGCAGGTCCGCCACGGCGGACAGCATCCAGCTGACCCATATCGCCGTACTGGCGCTGCTGACCCAGCGCGGGCCGTCCCGGATCGGGGAGATCGCGCAGTGGGTGCCCTGCTCCCAACCGACCGCCACCGCCGCGGTCCTCGGCCTGGAGTCGGCGGGCCTGGTGCGCCGGGAGGCCGACCCGAAGGACCGGCGCGCCAGCCGGGTCCTGCTCACCGAGCAGGGCACCGCGACACTGGCGGACGTCGCCCGCGGTGAGGCGCAGGTGCTCGCCCGGCGCCTCACCGCGCTCCGGCCGGACGAGATCCGCCGGCTGGTCGAAGTGGAACCGCTGCTGCGCCGGCTCGCGGAGGCCGGGGACCGACCGGCCGACGGGTCCTGAACGACCTGCGGAGCGCGGCCCGGTCCTCCCAGAAGCCGGCCGCCGGCCCTTGGTCCGACGGGCCGTCACCGACCGCCCTGCGCCCGCCCGCTCACCCGTCACGATGATCGTGTTAGCCCAGCTGGCCCCTCATGACGAGCTGACGGGGCATCAGATCCGTCATGCTTCCAACTTCCTCGTGATGGTCGTCGTGGAGGTGCTCACGTAATGGCTGGAGACCGACAGCAGATCACCGACTCGCTCGCGGTAACCCCGCGGCGGCGCGTGCTGGCCGCAGCGGCCCTCGCCCCGCTGCTGGCCGCGGCGCCCACCCCGGCTCGGGCCCGTCCCGCCGCCCGGCCCGGCGAGTCGCTCGCGCCCGCCGCACAGAAGCTGATCAAGCCGGTCCACACCACCCTCTCCGACTGGAAGGAGGTGGCCAAGGTCCTGGGCGGACCCGGCGACATGAAGCACAAGGTCATGTACCACAGCGGGTTCCCCCGTCGGGACCTCCGGGTGTTCTCCCACCACGTCCACGTCAAACCGTCCCTCGCCCTGGGCTCGCACATCTCCTTCGTCCGCTACACCGACCACAGCAACCTGCTGATGGGCGACGTGGTGGTGACCGAACACGAACTACAGGGCTTCGTCGACACCTTGCAGGAGCACCGCATCGGCGTGACCGCGCTGCACAAGCACCTGCTGTCGCAGACGCCCGACGTCTGGTGGCTCCACGTGCACGGGCACGGCCAGGATCCGGTGGCCCTGGCACGCGGCATCCACGCCGCGTTCGAGGGCACCGGCGCCCCGCACCCCAGGGCGTCCGACCAGGCCAAGCCCGACGATCTGGACACCGACGGGATCGACCACGCCTTGGGCGCCAAGGGATCCGGCGACGACGGGATCTACAAGTGCATCTTCGTCCGCCGGGAGAAGATCTCCGACGGAGACCGGCTGCTGCCTCCCGGCCTGGGATCGACCAGCGCCTTCAACTTCCAGCCGCTGGGCAACGGCCGGGCCGCGCTCAGCGCGGACTGCTGCATGGTCGCCGACGAGGTCCAACGCGTCCTGCGGCTGCTCCGGAAGGCCGGTGTCAAGCTCGTCGAACTCCACAACCACGGCCTGAGGGACAAACCCCGCCTGTTCTTCGTACACGTCTGGGCGGTCGGCGACGCCGTCCACCTCGCCCGCGCCCTGCGGACCGTGCTGGACGCGACCAACGTCACCCCGGCGGGGGCCTGACCGGGAACCCGCCGCCGACGGGAGGACGCGGACGTAGCGCGCAGGGCGCACGCGGCTGGACGCGGGCGTAGGGCGAAAGCCCGATGCCCGCACGGCATCCGACCGGCACAGTGGTCCTCGTACCGTCTGTGCTCTCCCGGCGAAGGGATCCGCGGGTGTCCGTGCTGCTGCTCGACGACGACGATGTCCGCGCCCATCTGGACGCCCCGACCGCGGTCCGGGCCGTGCGTGCGGCGCTGCTGGCCGCGCACCACGGCGACCTGGAGGCGCCGCCCCGGGTCCGGGCCGGGCTCGGGGACGGCGACCTGGTGGTCACCGCGGGCCATCTGCCGTCCCGGCAGCTGTTCGGCTTCCGCTCCTACGACACCTTCGTCGGCGCGGAGCAGCTGGTCGCCGTCTGGAGCACGGCGGACGGCCGCCTGCGGGCCGTGGTGCACGGCGCCGAGCTGGGACCGCGGCGGACGGGGGCGATCGGTGCCGTGGCGGTGGACGCGGCGGCCCGGCCCGGACCGGTCCGCACCGCGCTGGTGGGGGCCGGGCCGCAGGCGTGGACGCAGCTGTGGGCCCTGTGCGCGGTGCGGGAGGTGACGGAGGCGGTCGTGGTGGCCCGGCATCACGAGCGGGCCGTGGCCTTCGCCCGCCGGGCCGCCGATGAACTCGGCGTCGCGGCCCGTGCGGTCACCTCGGCCCGCGGCGGTCATCGTCGGCGTACTCGCTCCCGTCGAGCGGAAAATGGCGGGCGGGGCGGGTGCCAGGCGCAGTACCGTCCGGCCATGGACGACGAGGACGGTTACTTCGGGAAGAGCGTCGCGGCGACCTATGACGAGTCGTCGGCGGAGATGTTCGCGGCGGATGCGGTGGATCCGGCCGTCGAGGTCCTGACCCGGCTCGCCGACCGGGGGCGGGCCCTGGAGCTGGGCATCGGGACCGGGCGGATCGCACTGCCGTTGGCGGGCCGCGGCGTCCCGGTCCACGGCATCGACATGTCGCGGGCGATGGTCGCCCGGATGCGGGCCAAGCCGGGTGGCGACGGCATCGGCGTGACGATCGGCGACTTCGCGACCACGCGGGTGGACGGGACGTTCTCCGTCGCCTACCTGGTCTTCAACACGATCATGAATCTGACGTCCCAGCAGGCGCAGGTCGCCTGTTTCCGCAATGTCGCGGCGCACCTGGAGCCGGGCGGTTGCTTCGTCATCGAGGTGATGGTCCCCGAGTTGCGGAAGCTCCCGCCGGGGCAGAACGCCGTACCGTTCCACGTCAGCCCGACACGGTGGGCGTTCGATGTCTACGACGTCGCCACCCAGGCGATGAGTTCGAACTACGTCGACGTGGTCGACGGGCACGGCACCTACGAGTCGATCCCCTTCCGGTACGTCTGGCCGGCGGAACTCGATCTGATGGCGCAGCTCGCCGGGCTGCGGTTGCGGGAGCGGTGGGACGGGTGGGCGGGCGCACCGTTCACGAGCGAGAGCCACCGGCACGTGTCCGTCTGGGAGAAGCCCGCGGGCGAGGGCGGGTAAGGGCGGAGGGCGAGCGCCGGCCGCCTTCCCGGTCCGCCGGCGAGATGGCCGGTATCCGGTCCCGCGGGGAAATCCGCATGGCCACAGGGCGCCGTACAGGGAAGAGTGCAGCGGGAGTTCGCCGCGCGGGGCGCTGTTCCCCCTTCCGATACAGTGACAAAGCGGGCCGCGTCCACGCCTGCGGGGACGCCGGTGCTCGCGCGGCGTCCGGTGCAATGTTCTTTGGTTTTCTCGATTTCTCAGTTTGGGCCGATTCATGGGGCATGTAGAAGTCGCGCACGTGGAGTACTACCTGCCGGACGGCCGGGTGCTGCTCGACGACGCTTCCTTCCGGGTGGGCGAGGGGGCGGTCACCGCCCTCGTCGGGGCGAACGGCGCGGGAAAGACCACGCTGTTGCGCCTGATCTCGGGCGAGTTGAAGCCCCACGGCGGGTCGGTGACGGTCAGCGGGGGCCTGGGGGTGATGCCCCAGTTCGTCGGGTCGGTGCGCGACGAGCGGACCGTGCGCGATCTGCTCGTCTCGGTGGCGCCGGAACGCATCCGGCACGCGGCCCACGCCGTCGACGAGGCCGAACTGGCCATCATGGAGCGGGACGACGAGACCGCGCAGATGCAGTACGCCCAGGCACTGAGCGACTGGGCGGAGGCCCGCGGGTACGAGGCCGAGACGGTCTGGGACATGTGCACGATGTCCGCGTTGGGGATCCCGTACGAGAAGGCGCAGTGGCGGGCGGTGCGGACGCTCTCCGGCGGGGAGCAGAAGCGGTTGGTGCTGGAGGCGCTGCTCCGGGGGCCGGACGAGGTGCTGCTGCTCGACGAGCCGGACAACTACCTCGATGTGCCCGGGAAGCAGTGGCTTGAGGTGCAGTTGCGGGAGACCCGCAAGACGGTGCTGTTCGTCTCGCACGACCGGGAGCTGCTGGCGCGCGCCACGCAGCGGATCGTGAGCGTGGAGCCCGGACCGGCGGGCAGCGACGTGTGGGTGCACGGCAGTGGCTTCGCGACGTACCACGAGGCGCGGGCGGAGCGGTTCGAGCGGTTCGAGGAACTGCGGCGGCGGTGGGACGAGAAGCACGCCCAGCTGAAGCGGCTCGTGGTCGACATGCGGCAGTACGCCTCGCGCAGCGACGAGATGGCGTCGCGGTACCACGCGGCGCAGACGCGGTTGCAGAAGTTCGAGGAGATCGGCCCGCCGCCCGAGCCGCCGCGGCCGCAGAAGATCACCATGCGGCTCAAGGGCGGCCGCACCGGCGTCCGGGCGATGACCTGTCAGCGGCTGGAGCTGACCAGGCTGATGAAACCGTTCGACCTGGAGATCTTCTACGGGGAGCGGGTCGCCGTCCTGGGCTCCAACGGGTCGGGAAAGTCGCACTTCCTGCGGCTGCTGGCGGGCGAGGAGGTCGCGCACACCGGCCAGTGGAAGCTGGGTGCCCGGGTGGTGCCGGGGCACTTCGCGCAGACCCACGCGCGACCGGAGCTGCTGGGGCGCACGCTCGTCGACATCCTCTGGACCGAGCACGCGCAGAGCCGAGGGCCGGCGATGAGCGCACTGCGCCGGTACGAGCTCGACCGGCACGGCGACAAGCCGTTCGAGAAGCTGTCCGGTGGGCAACAGGCCCGGTTCCAGATCCTGCTGCTGGAGAGCGGCGGGGCGACCGCGCTGCTGCTGGACGAGCCGACGGACAACCTGGACCTGGAGTCGGCCGAGGCGCTGCAGAAGGGCCTGGAGGCGTACGAGGGAACGGCGGTGGTGGTCACGCACGACCGCTGGTTCGCCCGGTCGTTCGACCGGTACCTGGTCTTCGGGCAGGACGGCAGGGTCCGCGAGACCCCGGAGCCGGTGTGGGACGAGCCGCGGGTGGAGCGGCGCCGATAGCCCCACGGGGCACGGTGGTTGAGGTCCGCCTCATCCGTGGGGCGGACTTCTCGGCCGTGTTCGGGCCGGTTTCCGCTGGGCCGTTCGGGCGGCGGCGGGACGGCGCGGCGCGGGGCCCGGCCTTGGCGGACGTCCTCGTGGAGCGACCGTCGCCGCATGCGCGCGCCTCAGGACCGTACCCGCGCCTCACCGGCCTCAGGTGTGCGGGCGACACGCCGTGCGGGCGCCCTACCGCACGGAATTCGTTCGCGTCAAGGCGGGGTCGGCTCCCACCCGGAAGAGTGCCGTTGACCCTCTTCTTGACCCAGTGGTTCACTTCCCGCGTCACCCGCATCACGCCACGCACCCCGGCAGCCATCAGCGCACCCCCGGAACCGTCGAAGCCGTGGGCGCCGCCATGACTCCGGGTAAGCATCGGTCATGGATTTCCTTCACCAGGCTGCCGCCCGTCGAGGAATGAGGCCCACCGGAGCATGAGGATCAGTGTCGTCATCCCCGCCTACCGCGCCCGGGACGCGCTGGAGTTGTGCCTGCTGTCCCTGGCCCGTCAGTCGCTCGACGCGGAGCACTCGGCCGAGGTGATCGTGGTGGACGACGGCTCGGCCGACGGCACGGACCGGATGGTCGCCGCGCTCCCGGCCGGTCTCGACCTCTGTTACGTGTACGAGCCGCGCTCCCCCGCCTCCGGCCGCGCCCGGGCCCGCAACCTCGGACTGGCACAGGCGGGCGGCGACCTCGTCGTGCTCCTCGACGCGGACCAGGTGGTGGCGCCGACGTTCCTCGCCGAGCACGCCCGGGCCCATGCCCAGGGCGACGATCTGATGGTGGTCGGTCGGCGGTTCCAGTTGGGGGACGGGCCGGTCGACCGGGAGCGGCTGCGCTACGAGTTCAGCTTCGAGGCCCTGCCGCCGGTCGTGCGGGGCGACGAACGGGAACCGGTGCTGGAGGCGTTCGACTGCGAACTGGCCGGACTGGAGACCGCCTGGCACTACCTGTGGGCGTGCAACGCCTCGGTCCGGCGGAGCCATCTGGTGGCCGCCGGCGGCTTCGACGAGGCGTTCGTCGGCTGGGGGCTGGAGGACGCCGAACTGGGCTTCCGGCTCACCCGGCGCGGCCTGCGCCTGCGCTACGCCACCGAGGCGGCGGTCTACCACCTGCACCGGGCGCCGGCCTCCCCGACGCGGCACCGCCAATGGCGCCGCAACCTCGCCTACTTCACCGCCAAGCACGACGACCTGGTGGTCGTGCTGCAGCGGGCGTTCGAACCGGCCATCGATCCGGCCGGCCCGGTCCAGGGCCGGCACGAGTGCGCGCTGCGCTTCGAACTCGCCGCCCGGGCGCTCGCCGGCCGCCACCGGGCCGCGCCGGTGGCCTGAGCCCGGCGGCCTGAGCCCGGCGGCGGGGAGCCGGGCGTGCGGTGCCGGACCGTCATCCGGTCGCCTCGGCACCCGGTTTCCGTCCTCACGCCCGCTGCGGCTCGGGCTCGGGAAGCGTGTCGCCGGTCTCCAGCAGGGTCTTCGAGGTGGTGCAGCGCGGAGCAGGCGAGCGACCGGGGACCGTACGCGGGGTACGGGGCGTCGTCCGGGCGTCGCGGCGCCTCCGTGCCGGGGCGACCGACACCTGGGGGGGCGGTCGGACCGCAGGGAGGCGGCGCGTCAAGTGGCTTGTGCTGCAAGCTGGTTGGGCTGACGGTCCGGTGACTGCCGGACGGCTGTGCCCCGCGTCAGTCCGTGATCTCGATGTGGCGCGGTGTCGCGGCCTCCGCCTTGGGGACGGTCACGGTCAGCACCCCGTCCGTCAGGTTCGCCGTGACCTCATCGGTCCTGACGTCGACGGGCAGCGCCGCGCGGAACTCGAACTGGCCGGTCCGGCGGGTGGTGCGGCGCAGTACGCCCTCCCGCTCGCACTGCCTGTGCTCGCCGCTGATGCGCAGTTCCCGGTTGTCGATCTCGACGTCGATGTCGTCGCGCTGCACCCCGGGCAGTTCCGCCTCGATGACGTAGGCGTTGTCGGTCTCGTGCAGGTCCGCCAGCGGCGCCCAGTGGGTCCGCGCGCCGAGTGCGGCCCCGCCGCCGGCGGACTCCAGCAGGCGGCCCATCCGCTCGTAGAGGTCGTCGAACTCCGAGGCGATCGGCTCGCCCCAGTTCAACGGCGGCAGAACCTGCTCCAGGAGGCTGCCGGGCCGGTGTCGCGCGGGCATGTTCATCGCGGTCACCTCCGCGAAACGAGGATGTCGGGCCAGGCATGACGCGGACGCCTGCCTGGAACGCGTGCCTGGTTCCATGCTGCGCGCCCGGGCCGGGACCGGCGACTCCGGCAGCCGGGCCGCCGGTTCAGCCGAACAGGCCGGGCACCCGGATCGTGCGGACCGGGCGCTTCGGCTTCGGCTCCTGGCGCGGCGGCAGTCGGCCGCCGGGGGCCGCGTCGGCCGACGCGTCGATGCCACCGGCCGCATCCGAGATCCCCGTGGTGGCCGATCTGCCGGTGCCGCCCGGTTCCCCGGTGCGGCCCGGCCGCCCCGGCTCGTCGATACGGGCCGGGTTTCCACTGCGACCCGGGCGCCCGGAGCCGGCGCGTGCCGTCCGGTGCCGGCGGCGGGCCGCCGCTTTCCGTCCCATGGGAACTACGCCCCGTGCCGGAGCGCGTCGGACCGCGCCGGCCGGCCCTCGGTGGCACTCTCGGGGACGCAGCCCGGTCCGGGGAAGATCTCCGTCTCGTGGCCGTCCTCGTACCGCACCCGGTACGGAGGTTCGCCATTGGGCCCGAGCACCTCGACCACCGTGGCCCGGTGCTCCGGACGGCCCACCGCGCGCCCGGTGAAGCGCAGTACGTCTCCCTTGTGCGCCTGCATCGCCGCTCACCCTTCCCTGCACTGCCGTGACTCTGTGCGCGCGCCCGGCCGGGGCGCGCGTCCCGCCTCCTTCCAGTGTGCGTACCCGGCCGCGGACCGCATGGGGAAGGCGGCCGGCCGGCCCTGGCGGCGGGACCTCGGCGGCGCGGTACGCGGTCACCGGTCGGCGGCGACGCCGCACCGCGCCCCGGCGGTTCAGCCCTCGATCTCGACGTGCCGCGGCGTGGCGGGCCGCGCCTTCGGGACCGTGACCGTGAGGACACCGTTCGCGAGCGCGGCGGTCACCTCGTCCGCCTTGACGTCCACCGGCAGCAGCGCCCGGTACGCGAACTTCCCGGTGGGGCGACCGCGGCGGCGCAGCGATCCCTCCCGCTCGCACCCCTTGAGCTCCCCGGTGATGCTCACCTCGTGTTCGCCGACCTCGACGTCGATGTCCTCGCGGGCGATCCCCGGCAGTTCGCACTCGACGACGTAGGCCGTGTCGGTCTCGTGCAGGTCGGCCGGCGGGGCGAAGGCGATCGTCCCGGTCAGGGCCGGGGTGGACGAGGCGGACTCCAGGAAGTGGTTCATCCGGTCGAAGATCTCCTGGAACTCGGCCATGGCCCCGGGCCAGCCCCGCCCGCGCTCCTCCAGGGTGCCGGACCGGTGGCGGATGGGCAGATCCATCAGGGTCACCTCCCGTACGGGCCGCAGAACGCTTCTGCTCCCTCCATGCTGGGCACCGTCGGCGCACCGGCGCGACCCGGACGGGCCCCGGGCCGCTGACGGAGCGTCAGCGGGCGGTGGTCACTCGCCGTGGTAGAGCCGGTCGGTGCCGATCAGCAGGACCTCGCCCTTGGCCTCCGCGGCGCGCAGCTCCGGGCCGAAGCCGACACCGCTGTAGCAGGCCGGCACGGCCTGGGCGGTGTCCTCGCCGGACGCGGTGAGGAGGGCGAGGATCCGGCGCAGCCGCTCCAGGTGCGGGGCGTCCATCACCTCGTTCCAACGGGCCAGCCCGACCGACAGCAGCACCCCCGGCCGTCCGTCGGCCGTACCGCGGACCACCACCTCCGCGTCGAGCCGGGTGTTCCCCTCCGGCTCGGGGACGGTCCCGCGGACCGCCGTGCTCACCTCGCCGCCGAAGGTGTCCCAGGCCGCGCACCGGGTGGCCCAGTCCCGGCAGAGCTGGGCGAAGTGCGGCGCGGCCACCGTGGCGTCGAAATCCGGGCGGATCCGGCGCCAGACGGCGGACGGCTCCTCCTGTTCCAGTGCGGCGCGGTGCGGCCAGGCGATGGCGTGCTCGAAGGCCAGCAGCGGCTCGGCGATGCGGTAGCGGGTCAGTCCCGGCCGGAACGCGTCGGGTTCGCCGTGCAGCAGTCCGTGCTTGTGCATCACGGCCAGGACGTGGCTGATGTCGTGCAGCGAGGCGCCGAGGCGGTCGGCGATACCGCCGGGGGTGGAGCGGCCGCCGGCGATGGCGACCAGCGCCGAGTGGCACAGGGCGCGGTCGGCGTAGTCGCCCTCCTGTTCCAGCAGGTGGCGGGCCTCCCAGAACAGCGGCACCCGGGGGTTGAGGACGGTCCGGCACACCCAGGCGTCGAAGTCGTCCGGGCCGGCGGGCACGTCGTCGCAGACCAGGTCGCCGCGGTAGGCGGGGGTGCCGCCGACGACGGCGTGCACCTGCACCGCGAGCCGGGGCGCCCGGATGCCCCAGAAGCGGGCCGCCTTGCGGAAGCCGAACGGCCGTACCGCCACCTCCAGGGAGGCCACCGCGTGCAGCGAGGACGGGCCGGCGAAGAGACGGCGGATGACGGCTGGGCTGGCGCCGCTGAGGATGAAGCGGGTGCGGTTGTCCGGGCGCTCCTGGCGCATGCGGAGGTAGGCGCAGTGCAGGACCGAGGGGAGCGCGGGGCTGTGCCCGACGAGTTCGGGGAAGTCGTCGAGGATCACCGGTGCCGGCCGCTCGTCGCCCAGCGCGAACAGCGCCTCGGCCGCCTCGTCCCAGCGGTGCCAGTGCGCCGGCCGCGCCGTGCCGGTGTGCTCGGCGAGCCGCTCGGCCAGGCGGCGCAGGGATTCCGCCTCGGCCGCCGCCTGCCCGTCGAAGTAGAAGCCGCCGGTGGCCTGGCTCACCGCCTCCAGCAGGAAGGTCTTGCCCTGCCTGCGCTGCCCCGAGACCAGCGCGAGGGTGGGCCCGGGGCTCGGCTCGCAGGCGAAGCCCACGAGGTCCGTCCACTCGTCGGCACGGTCGAACATCCGGTCCGGCCGGGCCGGAAGGGCAGTGGCGTCCGGTGGCGACACGGGCCCGCTCCCCTCGTTCACGGACCGCCGGCGGCGACCGGCGGCCGACCTCGCTCTCCGGATGGGTGGCTGTGGGTCAAGTACACCTCCGGCCGCCGGTCGCCGCCCGGCCCGGTGGGCCGTCCGGGGGCACCGGGCGGGCGGCCCCGTCAGCCCGGTTCGGGCGCCGGCTGGCCGGACCGGGCGATGCCGTCCGGTGCGCCGCGGTCCTGGACGGCGTCGTCCCTGGAGGCGTCGTCCAGGGAGAGGTCGTCCCGTTCGAAGGTGAGTCGGTCGATCACCTCGATCACCCCGTCCACGCTCTCGCAGAGCCGGACCGCGATCGGGACCAGGCTCCTGCGCTCCAGCGCGCCGATGAGTGTCACGGTGCCGTCGGTGACGGCGACGGTGACCGCGGACGGTGCGACGCCGAGCGTGCGGGTCAGCACCTCCTCCAGGATCTCCTCCTGGATCGCCCGGTCACGCCGCAGGAACAGCTGGACCAGGTCACTGCGGCTGATCACGCCGATGAGCCGGCCGCTGTCGTCGACCACGGGCAGCCGCTTGACCTTGCGCTGCTCCATCGTCCGGGCCGCCTCGACGACACTCCAGCCCGGCCGCGCCACCACGGCCGGGCTGGTCATGATCGCCTCGGCGGTGGCGGCCCCGGCCTTGGAGAGCTGCCGGCGCAGCAGATCGGCCTCGGACACCACCCCCACCGGTCGCCCGTCGTCGTCGACGACCGGTACGGCGGTGATGTCGTACTCGTCGAGCAGCCGCGCGATCTCCCGGAACAGGGTGCCCCGTTGGACGGTGACGGCGTTGGGGGTCATCAGGTCGGCCACTCTGCGGTGCCTCATGGTGGGCCACTACCTCCGGATGTACGGCAATCTGTCGGTCCCGGACGGATGCGCCCGGATTCCTGCCTTCATGATCCCGCGTCGCGCGCCCGAACGGCGTACCGGACCCGTGAAGCGCGACGGCGCACCGCCGCGCGGCCCGTCCGGGGCCGGTCCGCCGCTGATCCACCGGGCCGGGTCCCCCGTCCCATGGGGCCCTAGTCGTGCGGAACGACGGCAACGGGGCAGACCACATGGTGGATGGCGGCATGGGCGACGGCCCCGATCCGGGGCGCCGGCAGGCGATGGTGCCGCCGGCGGCCGACGACCAGGAGCCCGGCTCCCGGGGCGGCCTCGACGACGGCCCGGGCCGGGCTGTCCGGCAGCACGGTCCGCTGCACCGGTACGCCCGGGAACCGCACGCGCCACGGGCGGAGGACGTCGTCCAGCTCGCGTTCCGTCGCGGCGGTCACCTCGCCCGCGGCGTCCGGGTCCACGCCCCACGGGGTGTAGACCTGCACGGGGAGCGGGTGGCCGTGCACCACCTGGAGCAGGACCCCGCGGCCGGCCGCCGCGTCGAAGGCGAACGCCAGCAGGTGCTCGGCGGGCCCGCCGAGGCCGAGCCCGGCCACCACCCGCGGTCCGGTGGCCTTCACAGGGCCGTCCGGCGGCTCCTGGGTCGGCGGTCGCGTGCCGTCCCGCGGGCCCGGCCCGCCGGCCCGCACCAGGACGACCGGGCCCGCGGCCCGGGCCACCACGCTCAGGCTGACGTCGCCGAGGACGAAGCTCTCCCACGCCGAGAGGGCCCGCGACCCCAGCACCAGCAGCCGGGACTCCGCCGAGGCCCGCAGCAGCGCCGGTTCCGGCTCGTCGCCCACCAGGTCCTCGATGATCCGCAGGTGCGGATGGCGGTCCCGGACCGCGTCCGTGGCCTCCTGGAGGACCCGGCGGGCGTAGATGTTCTGGTCCCGCTCGGGGGCGGTGTCCGGCGCCTGGGCGGCCAGCAGGATCCAGGCGTGCAGCAGCCGCAGCACGGCTCCCCGCCGGTGTGCCTCGTCGGCGGCCCAGTGTGCCGCCGCCAGGCCCTCCGCCGAGCCGTCGAGCCCGGCGGTGATGATCTCCGGCTCCATGGCTGTCCCTCGACACGTCCGATGGCGGAGCGCTCGCCCCGCGCTATCGAGCGTGCGCGTCCGCGCGGCGCGGGGCCAGTGGGCCGGTGGGCACCGCGCGGGGGCCGAACGGCCCGGGCCGCCGCGGGCGGGCGGCAAGGCCCCTCACCGCAGCGGCACCGCGAGCTCGGCGGGGCCGTCCGCCGGCGAGCCGAACGAGACGCCGCTCCCCCGCGGGGTGCTGCCGCCGTACAGCGGGTCCGCGGTGTCCAGGACCAGGGCGAGCCGGTGCCCGGCGGGCAGGTCGTACGCGGTGGGGAAGAGCGTGACATCGAGCGGGAAGGCGTGCCCGGGCCGCTTGCCGGACCAGCTCTGCGGGGCGTGTGCGATCAGCTTGCCCACGCCCAGGGCGTTCACGTCGTAGAGGTAGGCGAAGGCGGTGCCCTGCGGGGCGGACGCGGTGACGGCGGTGTGCAGCCGCGCGGCGCCTCGGAGGTGCCGGGCGGTCGGGTACGGCGCCGACTGCCAGACCGCGGCGGCGCTCCGGGGCAGGAGCGGGACGACGACGGTCGGCGGCAGGCCGACGACCTGGTCGAGCAGCCCGGACAGCTCGGCGATGCCGCCGTCGGCGCCCGAGTCGGTGCCGCCGGACACCGGCCGCCACCAGCCGGTGCCGGCCGCGCCGGTCCCGGCCGGTTCGCCGAGCGTGCCGGTGCCGTGGGCATCGGGGCGGCCCAGCCGCAGGTGGTCGGTCCGGGAACTGACGGCCTGCCAGTTCGGGTAGTTCTCCTCCCCGCCGCCCGGCCGGACCTCCAGTTCCACGCCCTGGCGCGGCCCGCCGGGGCCGCCGGCGCCCTTGAGGTGGTGGTCGAGCCACTGCCGTGCGCTCGCCCAGGTGGCGTTCGGCAGCCCGAGCAGGCTGGTCACTTCCTGGGTGGCGTGGTCCCCGGGGCGCAGTTCGAGCCGCTTGGGCCCGGTCAGCCGCTGGTAGAAGGAGGTCATCTGGCCGGGGTTGAAGATGCTGTCGCCCCACGCGTTGGCGAGGAAGACGGCGGTGCCGTGGGCGTTGATGCGGTCCACGTAGGCGGCCGGGGACCGGGTGCGGGCCCACTGGACGACGCGGGGCAGGTCGCGGTCGGCGAAGAGGTCCGCCAGCATCCGGGCGAACTCGGGGCTGCGGCGGCCGGTCGGTGCCTGGATGGCGGCGAGGAGTCCGGCGGCCTGGAGGTGGCGGGTCTGCCCGCTGTAGAGCGAGTCGGCCAGGTCGGCCCAGCCGCTGAGCGAGGCGACCGCCTTGACCCGCGGGTCGGAGGCGGCGCCCAGCAGGGTGAGGCCGCCGCCCAGGGAGAGTCCCACCATGCCGACGCGGCTCCGGTCGGCCGGGGTGTGGGCGAGCGACCAGTCGATCACCGCGGAGATGTCGGCCACGTCCTTGGGGCCCGCGACGTCGATCTGCCCGCCGGAGCCCCAGAAGCCGCGCACCGTGTAGGTGACCGCGACGTAGCCGTCGGCGGCCAGTTGCCGGCCCTGGGCCACGTACTCCAGGTCGTTCTGGCCCCAGCTGGCCGGCTGGACGACCAGGGGGTAGTGGCCGTTCCGGTCGGCGCCGGGGGTGCCGGGGGCGGGCGTGAAGACGTCGGCCTTGAGGACGGTGCCGTCCTTCATCGGGAGGTCGGCCAGTCGGAACGCGGGGGCGGTGGTGCCGGGGGCGGCGGCCGCGGGCCGGTGCCGGGCGGCCGCCGCGGCGGGACCGGCGGACACGGCCACGGCGAGCGACGCGGCAACCACCGCCGCGCATAAGGAGGTTGACGCCCTTCGTCGTCGGCCGAGGGGGTGGTCTGCGGTACGGCGGGATCGCGCCATCGCTGCTCCAGGGGTCTGACCGCGGCGCCACGGTGGCGTCCGTCCGGTGCGGTGATCGGGAGCGTAGGGCGGCGCGCCCACCCTGGACGAGATCATGATCAGCCAAATTACTCTCCGGTAACCCCTGGTTCGGGATGCCCACTTGGGCGATCCCCAGGGGGCGAAATGCGAGAGATGAGGCAAATGGTTTAGGGTGCTTGGATGATCTTTATCGTTGTGAAGTTTCCGGTGAAGCCCGAACATGTCGAGGAGTGGCCCGAGAAGGTCAGCGCGTTCACCCGCGCCACCCGGGACGAGCCGGGCAACCTCTGGTACGAGTGGTCGCGCAGCCTTGAGGACCCGAACACCTACGTCCTGGTCGAGGCGTTCAAGGACGACGCGGGCGAGGCGCACGTGAACTCCGACCACTTCCGCGCCGGCATGGAGGCGATGCGCCCGCTGCTGCGCCGCACGCCCGAGATCGTGAGCACCACGATCCCCGGTGCGGACGGCTGGAGCTCGATGGGCGAACTCGTCATCGGCTGACCCCCGCACGACCCGGCGAAGCGGCGGGCCGCTCCGGGGCGGCCCGCCGCTTCGCCATGACCGCGTGCACCACGGGGAAAGGAAGCCGAAGCCGGAAGCAGGGCCGGAAGCGGGAGCGGGCCCGGGGGCGTAGCCTGCCCCCGAGCCCTCGGATGCCACCCCACTGCACACGCCGGCACACTTGAGGGCGCGGGTCAGTCATCACGTCGTCGTGTTCTGCCTTTGAACTACCGCGCATCGAGCTGCACGGGCCGGACTTGAACCGGCATCCGACGACCAGGGCCCGGCCCGGTCGATCCGGCGATGGGTGGCGGATGCTGAGACTGGAGCGAGAGTCTGAGATTGATCGCGGTCTGCCTCTGCCGAGTTGGGCCACCGCGGCCCGGAAGGCCGCGGGGAGGACTCGAACCTCCACTGGAACCGCGTTGGTCACGACGAACTTCAGTGTCAGCTTGCGCTCCTCGCGCACCCCGGACGCACAGCGGCGCCGGGGAGTTGTAGACGCTACCCGAACAGGTAGCCGAAGACGACCTCGCCCACCCGCTGATCGGTGATCTCGGCCCCGTTCGCCTCCTCACGGGCGAACTTCACCGCCTGCTGGAGCTTCTCGACCCGGTCCAGGAGTTCGTTCACCCGCTTCGCCGGCAGCGCGCCGGAGAACTTCACGGTCGTCCAGTAACCGACCGGCACGTCCTCGTAGTAGACGTCGACCTGCGCCGGATGCTTGTCGGTGGCCTCTGCCTTGACGTGGTTGCGGGGCACCTTCTTCGTCCGCACGGTGCGCACCGGCTCGGTCTTCCAGGCGTCCGTGGAGGGGTCCTGCACCCACGCCTCGGAGGCGTCCAGCACCGGCAGCTTCCGGACGAAGGTGTTGACGTCGGTGAGCTGCTTCTCCAGGAACAGCAGGTACGACACCGGGACGTCGCGGAGCAGCGTCCGCCCCTCGACGGTCACGTCGGCCCGCGCGGTGCAGTTGGCCCAGTCCTTGGTGGCGGTCACGTCGAACAGCCGGGTCAGCGCGCGCGCCGTGTCCCGCAGCACGTCCTCGGCGTGCACCTGCACCCGGGTCGACTCGGGCGGCAGCTGCTCGCCCTCCTCGTCCTTGGGCTGGTACGTACGGGAGATACCGGCCAGCAACGCCGGCTTCTGGAGCCCGTGGTGAGCGGACGTCAGGTCCTGGTGGGACTTGGACTTGATGCCCTTCTCCACGGCGATGATCTGGTTGAGTTTCGCCACGTCGGCAACGTATCAACGATCAGCACACGGGGCGAAAGGCTTTTCGAGCGGTGGCGCGGGCGCACCGGTCCGCGGTCAAAGTGCCGGCGGGCCCGCGGAGTTGGCCAGGGCGTGCGATCCCGTTTCGCGGTGGGCGCCGGCGGCCCGGCGGCGGGGCGCCCGGGGTGCGGCAGGCGGGTCCCGGGCGGCCCTGCCCGCCCGGCGGCGGACTACCGCCCCGGCGGCGTTCGGGTCACCGTGCGGCCCGCGGCGGCGGCCGCACGGGCGAAGCGGGTGGCGTCGAGGACGGCGGCCCCGCCCGGGTCGTTGTTGAAGTACGCGTAGACGTCGGCCCGGTCGGGCCAGGCGTCGGCGATCCGCCGCGCCCAGGCATCCAGTGCCTGCCCTCCGTAGCGCGGCCAGGGTGCGGCGGCACCGCCGTGGAAGCGCAGGTACCCCCAGTCGGCGGTCCGCCACAGGGGCGTCACGGGCCGGGATCCGCGGTCCGCCCAGCACAGGGCGGCGCCGTGGCGCTCCAGTACGGTGCGGACCGCGTCGGTCCACCACGAGTCGTGGCGGGGCTCGACGGCCACCCGGGTCCCGGCGGGGAAGCAGCCCAGGCAGGTGTCCAGGAGGGGGGCGTCGGCAGGCAGCGTGGGCGGCAGCTGGAGCAGGACGGGGCCGAGCCGGGGGCGGAGGTGCGCGGCGCGGGACATCATGCGTTGGACCGGTTCCTGCGGGTCGTGGAGCCGTTTGATGTGGGTGAGGTAGCGGCTGGCCTTGACGGCCATGACGAAGTCGGGCGGTGTGCGGTCCCGCCAGTCGGCGAAGGTGCCGGCCTCGGGCAGGCGGTAGAAGGCGGCGTTGCTCTCGACGGTGGCGAAGTGCCGGGCGTACTCCTCCAGCCAGCGCCGCTGCGGCACGTCGGGCGGGTAGAGGACGTCGCGCCAGTCGCGGTACTGCCAGCCGGAGGTTCCCAGGTGGAGGGTCATGCGGGATGCGTCCCCGGTCCGGTGCGCCGCGTACCGGTGGCCGGGCGGGGGCGGACGGAGGCCCCGGGGCCGGGCCGCCGCCCGCCCCGGGGCCGGTGGGGTCAGAAGCGCACCGAGGCGTCCCGGGTCACCGTGGGGACGGCGAGGACGGCGTCGAACGCCGCGGGCACCGGGGTGGCGAGGGTGGTGCTCTGCGACCGGATGCCGTTCGGCAGCGGCGTCCCGTCGGCGTCGCGCGGCGGATGGCGGAGGTCGGTGAGGCTGATCCGGTCCCCGAGTCCGGCGTCGATCAGGGCGGCCTCGACGCTGCCGGGCGCCGGGGCCGCGAGCGGGGTGTCCGCGACCGTGAAGCCGACGCGGCTCCGCTCGTCCGGCACCATCTCGGGGACGTGGTCCGCGGTGTGGGTCACGGCCACCGCGCGGTAGTCCGTGCCGAGCGTCCGGGCCAGGTGGTACCCCATGGGGACCACGGTGAACGACCCGCCGGACGCGATCCGGGTCTTCTGGATGTGGCCGTTGTGCGCGGCGAGCACGATGCGGGTGCCCGGGGCGCTGCGCTCCAGGTGCCAGCTCACCGACTCGGCCAGATAGATCTCACGGATCGCGAGATCGGCGCTGTCGCCCTGGCCGGTCCGGAGGGCGTGCATCGCCCGGAACATGGCGTCGGTGTGGCAGGCGCCCTCCACCCGGCGCCGGGCGATGTCGTAGCGCTCCTGGCCGCCGCGGGCGGCGTACCGCGGTTCCGCGGCGCGCAGGCGGAGCAGGAGCCGGGCGAGGGTGGCGGTCAGTGCGTCCTGCTCGGCCGGTGCGAGGCGGGCCCAGGCGGGTGCGGCCGCGGCGCCGGAGCCGGCGCCGGCGAGGAACCGGTCGCTGATCTCCAGTGCCGTGTCGAGCAGCGGCAGCGCGTCGGGGCCGACGTCGTGCAGGTAGTCGCGGACCGGGTCCAGGGCGGGCCGCAGCGCCCCGCCGGCTTCGGGGACGTCGAGGCCGGCGAAGCGCACGGGGTGGCGGCTGGTGCGGTTGTGGTCGCGCAGCCAGTGCATGAAGTCCGCGGCGCCCCACTCGGCCGCGGCCCGGCCCGCCTGCGCGAGGCCGTCGTCGGAGCCCTCGCCGCGCAGCCACCGGTCGAGGGCGAAGCCTTCGCTGAAGCCGTACTCGAAGGCGAGGACGGTGAATCCGCAGCGCTCGGCGAGGAAGCGCAGGACGCGTTGGCGGGCGAGCGAGAACTCGGTGACGAAGTGGGCGCCCTCGCCCACGGCGACGACCCGGGCGTCGCCCGCGATCTCCCGCAGCGGCTCCAGATCGTCGAGGTTGCCGTGGGGGTCGAGGGTGGTGAGTTCTGCGGCGTGCGCGCGGAACCAGTCGGCGAGCGGGCGGTGGGAGGGGGTCCGGTCAGGCATGGAAAGCGGTCTCTTCTCTTGACGGAGGTCCGAAACGGTCGAGCGTCCGCGGGCCGGCCCGGCGCGGGGACGCGTACGCGCAGGCGCGATCGGCACCGGGCCGATCGGCCGTCGGTGCGCCGCGCTCGGCGGAGGACGTCGTCAGAGGAAGTTGCTGCGTACTGCCATGCGGCGGACCGTAACAGCGGCCGCCGCGGCCCCGCGCCGGAATTCCGCGGGTCCGGTCGCGCCCCCCACCCACCATGGGGAATATTCACAACAAAAGGTGCATCTTGACAGGTGTCGGGGCACGTTCTATGCAGATGATGTAGCCGGCTCGGTCGCCGTATCAGCAGGTGAGAGGCGTTGCGAGGGATGCGGTCGGGCGCTGCCCCGACGGGCACCGGCCCTCGACGACACCGTCGCCCCGGATCGGGCCGCAAGACGAGGAGAAGACCATGGCACGAGCAGTCGGTATCGACCTCGGGACGACGAATTCGGTGGTCAGCGTGCTGGAGGGCGGTGAGCCGACGGTCATCGCCAATGCCGAGGGCGCCCGGACCACTCCCTCGGTGGTCGCCTTCGGCAAGGGCGGGGACGTCCTGGTCGGCGAGATCGCCAAGCGCCAGGCCGTGACCAACATCGAGCGCACGTGCCGCTCGGTCAAGCGCCACATGGGGGACGCGCAATGGCACTTCCCGGAGAGCGGTGACATCGACGGCAAGCGCTACACCGCGCAGGAGATCTCCGCGCGGGTGCTGCAGAAACTCAAACGGGACGCCGAGAACTACCTGGGCGAGGAGGTCACCGACGCGGTCGTCACCGTCCCGGCGTACTTCAACGACTCGCAGCGCACCGCGACCAAGGAGGCCGGGGAGATCGCCGGGCTGAAGGTCCTGCGGATCGTCAACGAGCCGACCGCCGCCGCCCTGGCGTACGGCCTGGACAAGGAGAACGACCAGACCATCCTGGTCTTCGACCTCGGCGGCGGCACCTTCGACGTCTCCCTGCTGGAGATCGGCGACGGCGTCGTCGAGGTGAAGGCCACCAACGGCGACACCCACCTGGGCGGCGACGACTGGGACCAGCGGATCGTCGACCATCTGACCAAGCAGTTCAAGAACGCGTACGGGATCGACCTGTCGCAGGACAAGATGGCCACCCAGCGGCTGCGCGAGGCCGCGGAGAAGGCCAAGATCGAGCTGTCGGCGGCCACCGAGACCACGATCAACCTGCCGTACCTGAGCGCCTCGCCCGAAGGGCCGCTGCACCTGGACGAGAAGCTCACCCGCGCCCAGTTCGAGCAGCTGACCGCGGACCTGCTGGAGCGCTGCAAGGCGCCGTTCCACAACGCGGTCGACGACGCGGGGATCAAGGTCGCCGACATCGACCACGTGATCCTGGTCGGCGGTTCGACCCGGATGCCCGCCGTGACCGAACTGGTCAAATCACTGACCGGCAAGGACCCGCACAAGGGCGTCAACCCGGACGAGGTCGTCGCCATCGGGGCCAGCCTCCAGGCCGGTGTCCTCAAGGGCGAGGTCAAGGACGTCCTCCTACTGGACGTCACCCCGCTGTCCCTCGGCATCGAGACCAAGGGCGGCATCATGACCAAGCTGATCGAGCGCAACACCACCATCCCGACCAAGCGCTCGGAGATCTTCACCACGGCCGAGGACAACCAGCCGTCCGTGCAGATCCAGGTCTTCCAAGGCGAACGGGAGATCGCGGCGTACAACAAGAAGCTCGGGATGTTCCAACTGACCGGTCTGCCGCCGGCCCCGCGCGGCGTCCCGCAGATCGAGGTCTCCTTCGACATCGACGCCAACGGCATCATGCACGTGACCGCCAAGGACCTGGGCACCGGCAAGGAGCAGAAGATGACCGTCACCGGCGGCTCCTCGCTGCCGAAGGACGACATCGACCGGATGGTGCGCGACGCCGAGCAGTACGCCGAGGACGACCGCCGCAAGCGGGAGGCCGCCGAGACCCGCAACCAGGGCGAGCAACTCGTCTACCAGACCGAGAAGTTCCTGCAGGACAACAAGGACAAGGTGCCCGCCGACGTCAGGACCGAGGTCGAGACCGCCGTCGGCGAGCTGAAGGAGAAGCTCAAGGGCGAGGACACCTCAGAGATCCGGACCGCTTCGGAGCGGCTCGCGGCCGTCTCCCAGAAGCTGGGGCAGGCCATGTACGCCGATGCCCAGAGCGCGGCCGGTCCGGACGGCGGCGGGCACGGGGCCCAGCAGGCTCCGGCCGAGGACGAAGTGGTCGACGCGGAGATCGTGGACGACGACAAGCGGGAAGGCGGCGGACGATGAACGGTCCGACCGATACCGGTCGCCTCCCCCGCCCGCCGCTCGCACTCGTCGGGCGCAGCGGGCCGGAGCGGGGCCCGGCCCCGCCGCCCCGGCCGGAGCCCGACCCGGTGCGGCCGGACCGCCATGCCTCCCGTGCGGCGACGCACCCCGCCCGGCGCGGCACCGCACCCCCCGGCTCCACCCGGCGCGGCACCGGGGCACCCGACACCGAACGGCTGGCGGCCGAACTGCGGGAGCGCACGGCCGATCTGCAACGGCTCAAGGCCGAGTTCGACAACTACCGGCGCCGGGTCCACCGCGACCGGCTGGCGGTCGGCCAGATCGCCGTGGTCAACGTGCTGGAACGGCTGCTGCCGGTGCTCGACGCGATCGCCGAGGCCACCGGGCAGGGCGAGCTGACCGACGGCTTCCGGCGCGTCGCCGAACTCCTGGAGACGGAGTTGGCGTCCCTGGGCCTGACGTCCTTCGGCACGGCGGGCGAGCCGTTCGACCCGACCGTCCACGAGGCGGTGGCCTACACCCCGCCCGACCGGACCGGGCCGGCCGACCGGAGCGCACCGGGCGAACGTGCGGTCTGCAGCGAGGTCGTCCGCCAGGGCTTCCGGGTGGGCGACCGGCTGCTGCGCCCCGCCCAGGTGACCGTGTCCGGCGCGTCGGCGGGCCCGCAGCATGCCCGACTCACTTAGCGGAGAGGCTGGTTGTCACGGTTCGGTCGGCGCGGTGGGCGGTCGGCGACCGGCTGCCGCGCCGGTCACGAGCAGCGCCCCGACGGCCGCCAGGCACAGCCAGGCGAAGGTGTCGCCGATCCGGTCGTAGACCGTGGTGGTGCCGCGCACCGGTACGTAGGCCACGGTGGCCTGCCGGTCGGCGGTGAAGTAGTCCGTGGCGGCCAGGACATGGCCCTGGTTGTCGAAGGCGGCCGTGACGCCCTCGCCGTCCGGGCGGACCAGCGCGTAGCCGCCCTCGATGGCCCGGAGGGCGGCCTTGCGGGTGTGCGTGCGCCCGTACTCCCGCCAGTCGTGCGAGGGGACCAGCATGATGTCGGCGGGGACCCGCATCATGCCGGGGAAGTCGGCGTCGTAGCAGATGACGTTGGCCAGCCGGCCGTACGGGGTGGCGGCGACCGGGACCCGGCCGTCGCCGGGGGTGAAGGTCTCCGAGCCGGGGATGGGGTGGGCCTTCTGGTAGGTCCACTGGACGGTGCCGCGGGGGTCGATGAGCAGGGTCTCGTTGCGGCCGTAGGCCGGTGCCCGGGCGGTGTGGACGCCGAGGCCGATCTCCAGGTAGATCCGGGAGCGGCGGGCCTCCTCCTGGGCCGCCGCGACGGTCGCGGGCTCGTCGGCGGCCGGCACCCGCACCGCCTGCTCGGGCCAGACCACGATCTTCGCGCCCGCCGCGGCCTCGCGCCGGGTGGCGGCCAGCAGGCTGTCCCGGACGGCGCGCTGGGCCGTGCGGAGACCCGGCGGGGGGTGGGCGACGAGGTCCGCCCGGCCGCCGGTGCCCCGGGCGTACGCCGCCTTCTGGGCGCGGATCAGGGCCGCGTCCGCGGTGACCGCGGCGACCCGCACCGTCGGCCCGTCCGGCGGGAAGAAGGCGAGCCGCGCCCCGCCGGCGAGGACGACGGCCAGCAGCACCGCCGCGCAGGTGGCCACGGCGCGCCGGGCCGCGCGCCACGAGGCGGTCTCCCAGAGGAGGTTGACGACCGCGGCGCACCAGGCGATGAGGAAGCCGATCCCGTAGGAGCCGGTGACCGAGACGAGCTGCAGCAGCGGCAGCGCGCCGAACTGGGTGGTCGCCTGCGAGCCGTAGGCGGTGCCGAACGGGGAGAGCCGGGTGATCAGGAACTCCGCCCCGGCCACCGCCGCGGGGAACACCAGCAGCGCCGCCCAGGGGCGCAACCGGCCGACGAGCAGCCGGTCCAGGAGGTACGGCAGGGTCAGCAGAGCGGCGAGCGCAGCCGCCCCCGCCAGGGTGACCGGGCTGAAGCCGAGCGCCGACTCGGCGAGCCAGAAGGCCGCCGCCGCGAGGTTGGCCGCCCACAGCCACAGGGCGCCGGACCAGGCCCGGCCGGTGCGGGCGAACCGCAGCAGGAGGACGGGGAAGATCCAGGCCGCGGCGGCGATGTCCCAGCGGCCGCCGTCGGCGAGGAGGTGGGCCGCGGTGCCCAGCGCCAGCAGTGCCCAGCGGGCGCGGGCCGCCGGTGGGCGGGGGCCGGTGCGGTCCGTCCGCCCGGCGGTACTCGTCGTGTTCACGTGGTTCGTCGGTCCCTTCGAGGTGGCGCGGGTGGCGCGCTCCGGTCAGGTCTCGACGCTAGGAAGGCGGGGGCGGCCGTGGCGTCGTCCTGGATGCCGATCCCCGGCGGGCCCGCGCAACCGTGGTTGCGTCGGCGGCGGGCCCGTTCCCTCCTCGGGCACGATCACCGCGGCCGGTGCGGCTGGTTAGCCTTGCCGTCAGCTATGAACACGCATCCCACGGCCGCCCTGCGCGGCGCCCGGCGCCGGCTCGTCACCCGGCGGCCCTGGCTGACCGATCTCGCGCTCGGCGGCGGCCTGACCGCGTTCGACGTGCTGACGCTGCTGTCCCGGGAGCCGGCGCCGGGGCCGGTCGGCGTGCTGCTGTGGGGGCTCCAGACGGTGCCGCTGGTCTGGCGCCGCCGCCGGCCGCGGGCCGTGCTGTGCGCGATGACCGCGGCGTTCGTCGCCTTCGAGGTGGTCGATCCGGTGCCGGGCAAGATCCCGGGTCCGTATCTGCTGGTCTTCGCGGTGTACGCGGTGGCCCGGCACACGCCGGTGCGGGCCGGTCTGCCCTGGACGGTGCTGTCGCTGCTCACGGCGGTGACGACGGATCTGCTCACCGGCCGGACCGGGCCGCCGCAGGCCGGTTCGGTGGAGCCGGTCACCGCCACCACCTTCGTCGTCTTCTACGGCGCCGCCTGGCTCGTGGGGTACGGGCGGCGGCGGATCGTGCGCCAGGCGGACCGGCTCCGCGACCTCAACCTGCGGCTCGGCGACGCCAACGGGCAGCTGCAGGACGTCAACGCGCGGCTGCGGGACGCCAACGAACGGCTGCGCGCCGAGCGGGAGATCAACGCCCGCCAGGCGGTCGTCGCCGAGCGGGCCCGGATCGCCCGCGACCTGCACGACGTGGTCGCCCACCACGTGAGCGCGATCGCCGTCCAGGCACGCGCCACCGAGGAGGTGCTCCCGGACGCTCCGCCGGACGGGCGGCGGGGCGTGGCGCGAATCGCGGAGACCGCCGACACCGCGCTCGTCGAGATGCGGCGCATCCTCGGCCTGCTGGCGGCCGGTCCGGAGCGGGACGACGGCAGCGGCCTGCCGCCGGAACCGTCCCTCCGCCACCTCGACCGGCTCTTCGCGGCGGCCGGGGCGGCCGGCTGCCGGGTCACCACGGCGCTCGACGAGACCCTCGGCGAACTGCCGCCCGCGCTCCAGGTCTCGGCCTACCGCATCGTCCAGGAAGCCCTCACCAACGTCCTCAAGCACGCCGGCCCCACGGACGTGCGGGTCGCGCTGCGCCTCGACGGGCCGGCGCTGACCGTCGCCGTCGAGAACGGGCCGCCCACGGCCGGGCACCGCCCGCCGCCCGGCTCCGGCCGGGGGCTGCTCGGGATCCGCGAACGGGTCGCCGCGTTCGGCGGCGCGGTACGCACCGGGCCGCACCCGCACGGCGGTTGGCGGCTGTCCGCCACCCTTCCCCTGGAGGCCCCGGTATGACGGTCCGCGTGCTCCTCGCCGACGATCAGGAGATGGTCCGGGACGCGCTGTGCGCGGTGATCGGCCGCCGCCCGGACTTCGAGGTCGTCGGTGCCGCCGCCGACGGCGCGGAGGCGGTCGCGCTCGCCGCCGAGCTGCGCCCGGACGTGGTGGTGATGGACGTCCGGATGCCCGGCATGAACGGCGTCGAGGCCACCCGCCGGCTGCACACCGACTGGCCGCACCCCGGCCCGCCGCCCCGCGTCCTGGTCCTGACCACCTTCGACCTGGACGAGTACGTCCACGCGGCGCTGCGCGCCGGGGCCGGCGGATTCCTGCTCAAGAACAGCCCGCCGGACCAACTCGCCCACGCCATCCGGGTGGTGGCCGAGGGCGAGGCGATGCTCGCCCCGAGCGTCACCCACCGGCTGATCGGCGCCTTCACGGCGCTCCCCGCCGGGCTGCTGCCGGGCGCGCCGCCGTCGCGCGGCGGCACCGACCGGCTCGTCGACACCCTCACCGCCCGGGAGCTGGAGGTGCTCGTCCTGGTCGCCCGGGGCCGGTCCAACCTCCAGATCGGCGAGGAACTGGAGCTGTCCCAGGCCACGGTGAAGAGCCGGGTCAACCGCATCCTGACCCGACTCGGCCTGGACAACCGCGTGCAGGCCGCGCTCCTGGCCCATGAGGCGGGCCTCCTCCGGCCCGGCCCGGACGCGCCCCACGACACCGGGGACGGCCGTCCGTGACCGCCGCCGACGTGCGCCCGGCCGCCGGGGCGCACCCGCAGCTCACTCCCCCGCCCCGCCCCGGACACTGCCGACTCCACCGTCCGGCCGGGCTGCCGACACCGCACGCTCGATGCGCCGGAGCGCGTCCCGGGCCCTCGCCGGCAGGCCGTCGTCGGCGTCGTCCGCCGCGGCCCGTTCGGTACCAGGGGCGGGGGCGGGGGCGGGGTCGGCGTAGTGCCGGAGGACGGGCAGCGCGCCGGCCGCGTCCCCGGTGATCCGCCACAGCGCGTCCGCGGCGGCCACGCGCAGTGCGCCCGACTCCGTCCGGCCATCGCGCATCCCGCGCAGCGCGGGCGCCGCGGCCCCGGCGCGCGGGCCCAACTCGCCCAGCCAACCGCAGGCGTTGTCGTCGAACCGCCAGCCGCGCCGGCCGGCGACCCGGCCGGGCCGGTTTCGGCGGGCCAGGACGTTCAGCAGCAGCGGGACGACCTCGGGCGCCGTCGGGTGCGGCGCTCTTGCGGGGCGCCGCGGTGGCGGTCAGGGTGGTCGGAGTCGTCCGTCCGCAGGCCGGCGGTGTCCGGCCCGGAGCACAGGTGGAGAGCGCGTGGCTTCCTTCGTCCTCCCGCACACCCCGCACGATGGGGGCCGGCACAAGATCAGCGCGGTGCACGGACGGTTCGCCGACCGGTCGGCGTGCGATCCGGTCGTGCCGGACCACGACCGGGAGGCGTTCCCGTACGCCCTGGCCGACCTCCGCGGCCACGGCGCGGCGGAGGACACCGCCGAGGGGGCGGCCACCGGCGATACCGGCTCCGCCGGCGACGGATCGGCGGCCGGGTGACCGACCACACCGAGCGCACCGACCCCACAGACCGCACCGGCGAGGCCGCGACACCGCGGCGCGGCCCGGACGTCCCCGATATCCCGGACGTCCCCGACGTCTTCGATCCCCGCCGCTACGCCGGAGGGCTGCCGCACGACGCCTACCGCCTGCTGCGCGACCACCATCCGGTGGCATGGCAGGACGAGCCCGAGGTGCTCGGGTGGCCGGCCGGTCCCGGCTTCTGGGCGGTGACCCGGCACCGGGACGTCATCCGGGTGTTGAAGGACGCGCGGACCTTCTCCTCCCACCTGGGTGCCACCCAGATCCGCGACCCCGACCCCGCCGATCTGCCGTTCATCCGCCGGATGATGCTCAATCAGGACCCCCCGGACCACGGCCGGCTGCGGCGCCTGGTCAGCCGGGCCTTCACCCCGCGCCGGGTGGACCGCTTCGAGACCGCCGTCCGGGACCGGGCGCGCGCCCTGCTGACCGCGGCGGTGGGCGCCGCGCGAACCGCCGACGGGGTGTGCGACCTCGTCGGCGCCGTCACCGACGACTACGCGCTGCTCAACCTCGCCGACCTGCTGGGCGTGCCACCCGGCGATCGCGGCCTGATGCTGGACTGGACCCGGCGGGTCATCGGCTACCAGGACCCGGACGAGGCCGGCCCGGCGGTGACCGGGGCGGACGGCCGGCCCGCCGACCCCCGCTCCCCGGCGATGCTCCAGGACATGTTCGCGTTCGCCCGCGAGTTGGCCGCGCACAAGCGGCGGCATCCGGGGGACGACGTGCTGACGGTGCTCGCCGCGGACGGCGAACTGGCCGTGCCCGAGCTGGAGATGTTCTTCTTCCTGCTGACCATCGCGGGCAACGACACCGTGCGCAGCGCGGCCCCCGGCGGGCTGCTGGCGCTCGCCCGGCACCCGGACGCCTACGCCGCGCTGCGCACCGGTGCGGTGCCGGTGGGCACGGCTGTGGAGGAACTGCTGCGCTGGCATCCGCCGGTGCTCAGCTTCCGCCGGACCGCGGCGGCCGACACGGAGTTGGCCGGCCGCCGGATCCGCGCCGGTGACAAGGTCGTGGTCTTCCACGGCTCGGCCAACCACGACGAGCGGGTGTTCGCCGAGCCCGGCCGGTTGGACCTCGCCCGCACCCCGAATCCGCACGTCTCGTTCGGGGACGGTCCGCATGTCTGCCTGGGTGCGCACCTGGCGCGGCTGCAGCTGCGGGTGCTCTACGAGGAGACCTGCGCGCTGCTGCCCGCTGTGGCGGTCGCCGGACCGCCACAGCGGCTGGTGTCGAACTTCATCAACGGGCTGAAGTCGCTGCCCCTGCGGGTGGCGACGTGAGGCGGGCGGTCAGTGCGGGGCCGGGCTGACGTGCCGGCCCGGGGTGTGTGCCGTCGTCCAGTCGACGATCTGGACGGCCGCCCCGGCGGCCTCCCGGCCCTGGCAGCGGGCGTGGTGGCGGCGGGCGATGGCGTCCAGGTCGAGGTGGCGGCCGAAGGCGGGCCGGGCGGCCAGTCGGCGGGCGTAGGACCACAGGCGGCGGTGGCCGGCGATGCGCTGCACGGCCGCGGCGTCGAGGTGCCAGCGGTGGACGGTGTCGAGTTGGACCAGGGTCACCCACAACTGCACGTCGGCGGCGGTGAGTTCGGGTCCCAGCAGGTAGGGGCGGTCGGCCAGTCGCCGTTCCAGTGAGGCGAGCGTGCCGAGCAGGGTGTCCAGGGCGGTCTCGTAGCCGGAGTGGTCGCTGCCGAGGCGGCCGGCGAGCTGGGCGGCCTGGTTGATGCCCTGCTCGCAGCGGTGCGCGAGCGCGTCGATGGCGTCCCGGTCGGCGGCCGGGTACAGGGCCGGACCGCGGGTGCCGAACCGCTCGGCCAGGTCGCGGAGGATGTCGGGGGCGTGGGTGCTGACGATCCGTCCGGTCCAGTCGTCGCTGAGCACCGGGACGGTGGCCGGTCCGCGGTACTGGTGCGCGCTGGCCTCGTACAGGGGGCGCAGCGCGGCGTATCCGCAGTCCGGGGTGTCGGGGACGGCGGGGAGCAGCGTCACCGGGAGGGTGTCGCCGAGGTCGAGCAGGCTGTGGGTGAGGGCGATGCCCAGACAGTGCGGGCACGACGGGGAGAGGTACAGGCGGTAGCGGTGCGGGACGGGGTAGTGGCCGCTGCGGACGTCGGAGCCGATGCGGCCCCGGAAGGCCGTCGCGGCGGTGGCGGACGGCTCGCCGGCGGATGCGGCGGGGGTGGTGGTCATACGAGTCCCTGGGTGCGAGGTCCGGTGCGTGGACGTGCGGGCGGGCACCTGGCGGCGTTCGCGGGCGGGCGTGGACGGGCGTCCGCGCGGTGGCGCCGGGCAGGGGTCCGGGCCCGGGAGGGTGGCGCGGCGTCGGGGAACCGGCCCGGCGGCGCCTCGTGGGGGGACTAGGCCGCGCTGCAGACGCGCAGCAGATCGATGTGGCGACGGGAGGTGAGGAGGGGAAGCGGCCGGTCCGCGCGTGCCGCGCAATCACCGTCCCGCTCTGTGCGCCCCATGGTTTCCCACCCGTTCACTAGGGTTCCCGCCCTTGAGTGTCGAGGTGGCACCGGGCTGCGTCAAGGGTGGTGCGCCGGTGTGATTCCGGTGGTGAGGTGCTCGGCGCGTGCCCTGTGCGGGAGCGCCCCGCGTACCCGCCCCGATCCGCTCGGGGATAATGCGGGCATGCGGATTTCAGCCAGAGCGGACTACGCGGTGCGCGCCGCACTGCAACTCGCGCACGCCCGGGACGGGGGCCCGCTCAAGGCGGAGGCCATCGCCGAGGCCCAGGACATCCCGCACAAGTTCCTCGAAGGCATCCTGAACGACATGCGGCGCGGCGGTCTGGTCCTCAGCCAGCGCGGCGGCAACGGCGGTTACCGCCTCGCCAAGGCCCCGAAGGACATCAGCATCGCCGATGTGATCCGCGTCGTGGACGGTCCGCTGGTGTCCGTACGGGGCGTACGGCCGCCGGAGTTGTCGTACACCGGCCCCGCCGAGTCGCTGCTCCCGCTGTGGATCGCGCTGCGGGCCAACGTCCGGCAGATCCTCGACGGCGTCTCGCTGGCCGATGTGGCGTCCGCCGAACTCCCCAGCGGCGTCTCGGCGCTGACCCGCGACCCGGCCTCCTGGACGAACCCGTAGCGGACCGTGCGGGCGCACGCACGTCCGAAATACGACCACGTTCCGTCCACCCCTTGAACAGCCCTTGCCCGGAGCCGGAGTTCGACAGCATCATGCGTATTCCCTACTAATCCAGTGGGAAAACTAGGAAAGTGAAGCCCGGGTAAGCCCGACCGGGGGCGGCCACCGCCCCGGTTCCAGCCGACGAGGACGGTGAACGGCGCCATGCCGAAGAGGTCCGCAACACGCCCCGCCGCCCCGCCGCACGCCGGCCCCCCTGCGGAGGAGGAGATCTGGCCGCGCGTCACCCGGGAACTCGCCGACGACCTCGCCGTCGACGCACTGATCCGCGACCGGGCCGGGAAGCCGCCCTTCGACGAGCTGTCCCGGCTGCGCGAGGCCGGCCTGCCGGCCCTGCTCACCCCGCCCGGCCCGCTCCGCGGCGGCAGCGACTGGCGCACCGCCTGTGCGGTCATCCGCGAGATCGCGGCCGCCGACAGCTCCATCGGCGAACTCCTCGCCCGCCACTACGCCCTCACCTGGAGCGCCCGGTTCTTCGGCACCTCGCACCAGGCCGACGCGCTCGAACGCCGGGTGGCGGACGAGCACTGGCTGCTGGCCGGCGACGCCGGCGACCCGGCGGCCGACGCCGAACCGCCCACCTCGGGCACCGCCCCCGACCTCACCCTCACCCCGCACGGATCCGGCTACCTCCTGCACGGCCGCCGGTCGTTCGCCGCCGGCGTCACCGTGGCCGACCGCCTGGTCGTCGGCGCCGCCTGCGCGGAGACCGGCGACTGGCTGGTCGCACTGGTCGACCCGACCCACCCCGGCGTCACCACCGACCCGGCCCACGACCGCCTGGGCCAGCGCCTCACCGGCGCCGGGAACATCACCTTCGACGCCGTGCCGGTGCCGACCGAGCGGATCCTCGGCACCACCTCCCACGACGAGCAGCACATCACCCCGTACGCCACCCTCGCGCCGCTGGCCCTGCGGCTGGCCCTCGTCCATGTCGCGCTGGGCATCGCCGAAGGGGCGCTCGCCGAGGCCCGCGACCTCAGCCGCGCCGCCCCCCGCACCTGGCAGGCCGCCGACGCCCTCCCGGCCCCCTACGCCGAGCAGCCGGGCGGCGACCCCTACCTGCTGCTGGCCTACGGCGAACTGGTCGCCGCCGCACACACCGCCGCGGCCGTCGTGGAGCCGGCCACCGAGGCGTTGGCTCGAGGCCTGTTGATGGGGCAGGAGCTGGGCGTCAACGAGCGCGCCGACATCGCGGTGCTGGTCGCCGCGGCCGAGGCGGTCACCGGCCAGTCGGCCCTGCAGATCACCACCCGCATCCTGGAGCTGACCGCCACCGCCGACGCCACCGCCGGCGATCCGGGCTTCGACCGGTTCTGGCGGAACGCCCGCGTGCTGACCGCCCAGCGGTCGGCCGCGCACAGCCTCCGGGCCATCGGCGACCACTACCTCAACGGCACGCATCCGCCGCTGACCCTGCGGATCTGAGGGTCGGCGGCGGACGTCGGGCGGCGGGGGTCTCAGACGGCGGCCAGCAGGCTCCGGCCGAGCCAGTCCGAGTCGTCCCGCACGCCCGGCAGCGCGAAGAAGTAGCCGCCGCCGGTCGGCGAGATGTAGTCCACCAGCGGCTCGTCGATCAGCCGCTCCTGGGTGGCCTCGAACTGGCGGCGGACGTCCTGCTGGTAGCAGCAGAAGGCCAGCCCCATGTCCAGGTTGCCGACGTTGTCGACGCCCCGGTCGTAGTTGTAGCCGCGGCGCAGGATCCGGGTGTCGTCGGTCTTCGCGGTCCGCGGGTTGGCGAGCCGGATGTGCGCGTCGAGCGGGATCGCGGTGCCGTGCGGGTCCTTGTGGTACGCGGGCACGTCGAACTCGCCCGCGCCGTCCAGCGGGGCACCGGTGTCCTTGCGGCGGCCGAACATCTTCTCCTGCTCGGCCAGCGAGACCCGGTCCCAGAACTCCACCAGCATCCGGATGACCCGGATGACCTGGTAGCTGCCGCCGGTGGTCCAGGCGGGCTCACCGTCGCCGTCGCCGACCCAGACCAGGCGCTCCATCTCGCGCCCGGACTTCACGTCGGGGTTGGCTATGCCGTCCTTGAAGCCGAGCAGGTTGCGCTGGGTGCCGCTGGGCCGGGGCGCGTTCTGGAAGCCGTCGATGCGCCACTTGATCTGCATCCCGCCGCGGGTGTGCCGGGCGATGTCGCGCAGCGCGTGCAGCACGGTGTCCTGGCGCTCGGCGCAGATCTGCAGCGAGAGGTCGCCGTGGCACTCGGCGGCCTGGAGGTTGTCGTTGGGGAAGGTCCGCATCGGGACGAGCTTGCGCGGCTTGGCCTTGGCCAGGCCGTAGCGGTCGTCGAAGAGCGAGGCGCCCACGCCGACCGTGACGGTCAGCGCGTCGGCCGGGACGACCGGCCCGAGGATCCCGTTGTCGGACGGCGGGGCACCGACGCCGAGGTCCTGCGGGGCGCCGCCGGCGGTCAGGAAGCGGGCGCGTTCGGTGATCGTCCGCAGCAGGTCGGTGAGTTCCTTGCGGTTGTCCGCGATGACGTTGAGCGAGACGAAGGCGGCGGCGGCCGGCTGCGGGGTGAGGATGCCCGCCTGATGGGTGCCGTGGAACGGCACCTTCCCGGCGTCGGCGGTGTCGGCGGCCTGCGCCGTACCGGCGTTGCTCTGGCTCAGCGCGAAGCCGCCGCCGGCCAGCACCGCACCGGCCGCGCCGGCGCCCAGCGCGGTCTTCACGAACGAGCGCCGGTCGGCGGGACAGCGACCCTGGGGGCCGGGCGTTTCGGCGGACATCTCGTGGTTCCCTTCGGAGCGTGCATGGGGTGGTGCGGTGTAGCTGCGGGTGGGGCGGATGGTTCGGGGGCCGTCGGGCGGGGCGCCCGGTGCGTCCCGCGGTGTGCGCGGGCGTCCGGGCGTCCCGGCCCTCGGGAGGGTCAGGCGGACTTCCGGATCTCCAGGAGGTCCGGCACCGGCGCCAGGTGCTCCAGCAGCTGCCCGGTGATCCCGTTCAGCCGCTGCCGGGCGGTGGCGTCGAGCTTCTCGACCGGCGTCCACGTTCCGTCGTGGTGCGCGTCGTCGAGGAGCTTCTGCATCCGGGCGATGTCGCTCTCGATGGACGCCAGCAGCTGCGGCTCGCGCTTGGCGATCAGCGGGCGCAGGACGTCGAGGAGTTCCCGGGTGCCGGTGAGGTTGGCGTCGGCGGTGGCGAGGTTGGTGCCGCTGCCCTGGTCGGTGTCGCCGGTCAGCTCGAACTGGAGGGTGTTCTCCAGGATCTCGTGGGTCCGCAGCGGCAGGTCACCGGGGTCGAAGTCCTGGGTGGGGAACGCCTTCCGCAGCCCCACCACCGCGTCGTGCAGCTGCTGCGCCGGGCCGCTCAGCTCATCCGCGGACGCACCGTGCCACAGCCCGTACTCGATCCGGTGGAAGCCGCTGAAGTCCTTGTCGTGCACACCGCCCGGGAGCCCGTCGGCCCGCCCGTTGATCTTCTTGTCGAAGTCCTCGAACGTGCCGTAGGCGGCGCCCAGCGAGGAGTACGTGCGGTGCGCGGTGAGCCAGTCGGTCCGCGCGCCGTCCAGGTCGCCGCCCGCGAGGTCGTCGCTGAGCTTCTGGGTCTGGTCGGTGAGCGTGGCCAGGCCGCGGTCGACGTACTGCTTGTAGGCGCGCAGCGGCCCGGCGAGGTCCTCCTCGGCGACCGGCACGACGGCCTTGGCGCCGCCTCCGCCGCTGACCCGCACGGCGGCCGAGGTGACCGCCTTGCCGCCGGTGGGCACACAGCGCCAGGCGTACGAACCGCCGGCGATGGTGGCGACCAGGTCGCGGGTGGTGCCGGGGGCCAGGCCCTCGATCTCGCCGTAGACCGCGTTGGTCGAGGGGTCGACGAGGTACACCTCGGAGGTCTTGTCGCCGGTGTTCTGCATCTGGAAGGTCTGCCGCCCCGGCTTGGGCGCGGTGAAGCCCTTGCCGCACTCCTTCTCGGACACCGCGATGGTCGGTGCCCCGGCGGGCTTGGACTTGCCGAAGGCGACGATCCCGCCCGCGACGACGGCGGGCACGGCCACCACGGCGACCGGCAGCAGCCAGCCGGGCCGCTTCCGCCCCGCACCGGCCGGCGCCTCCGCAGGCTCCACCGCGGACTCCGACTCGGGGGCGTCGCCGCCCGCCGAACCGTCCTCCGCCGCACCGGCCTCCGCAGCAGCGCCCTGCGCAGCGTCGGCCTTCTCGACGACAGCCTCGTCCGCCGCCTTCTCCTCGACCGGCTTGTCCTCGACCGGCTTCTCCTCGACCGGCTTGTCCGCCGCCGCCTTCTCCGTGGCCGGACGCGGCGCCGGGGCCGGCTTCGCGGCGGACCGCACCCCGCGGACGAACAGCGTCATCACGATGACGAGGTACGCCACGTACGCACCGATCTGCAGCCATGTCATGGCCGGCATCAGGTTGAAGACACCCTGCACCAGGGTGGTGTACCAGGCGTTCGGGTCGATGGTCTGGCTGAGGTCGAAGGCGAACGCGGCCTTGCCGGGCAGGACACCGCCCTCCTGGAGGTCCCGCAGGCCGTACCCCAGGACACCGGCGGCGATGACGATGAGCACGACACCGGTCGCGGTGAAGAACTTGGTGAGGTTGATCTTGAGCACCCGGCGGTAGAGGCCCCAGCAGAGCCCCGCCGCGATGACCAGGCCGATCCCGGCGCCGATCATCGGCCCGGCGGATTCGCCCGCCGCCCGCGCCGTGGTCCACAGGAACAGCGCGGTCTCCAGCCCCTCCCGGCCCACGGCCAGGAAGGAGGTGACGACCAGCATGCCCGCGCCCATGGCGAGCGCCCCGGTGACCTTCTCCTTGATCTCACCGGAGAGGCTGCGCGCGGAACGCCGCATCCAGAAGACCATCGCGGTGACGAACGCGACCGCGATGACGCTCAACGTGCCGCCGAACGCTTCCTGCGCGGTGGCCGAGAGCGAGGCGGCGGTGAACGTGAGCACCGCGCCGAAGCTCATGGCGAGCGCGATCGCGGCCAGTACACCGGTCCACACCTGCGGGAGACGGGACTTGGCCCCGGCCCGGACGAGTGTGGCCACGAGGATCGAAACGATGAGTCCGGCTTCTAGACCTTCCCTCAACCCGATCAAGAAGCTCGGAAACGCGTCGTCCCACATAGTCGTCCTCTCCGGCCCGCACAACCGCGCCGGTATGCCTTACCTCAGTTAGCGAAGGCATACCTTAGTCAGACGATCTGAAGATGTCTACATCGCTGTAGTCGCATAGTCACGGACGGATAACGACCCTAGCTCAGGCCCCACGCGCCCCCACCGACACCCCCCACCTCACCCCGCCCGGCCACCTGACGATCCGTCGTGACCACCACCCCCACCGCGCGTTCTCCAGACATGAACAACACGGACATCAAGAACACAGCACACATCAAGCCCAGAACGCGCATCCCCCGCCTCCGCCCTCCCCGCGGGCGCCTGGCACCCCTCGCACCCTTCGTCACCACAGCCCTCACCCTGGCCGCCCTCGCCGCGGCCGGTCCGGCACACGCCGACGGCGACACCATGCCCGACGTCAGCGGCAAAGGACTCGTCGCCGCCTACCAGGCGCTCAAATACGACACCGCCGTCCGCCTCAAGGACGGTCGGGGCGCCGGACGCCACGTCCTGTGGCCCGGCAGCTGGAAGGTCTGCGACCAGCACCCCAAGGCCGGCACCCCGTTCTCGCACCGGCCGATCACCCTCACCGTGGTCAAGGCCCACGAGTCCTGCGACGCCGGACGGTAACCCGGGGCCGAAGGTCCCGACCTGACCAGAGCTCAAATCCCGCACGCCGCATTGTCATTGAGGCACGCAAGGCCCGCGGACACACGATGAGGTGGTACGCCCGGCGGCCCCGAAGATCCCGGGGCGTACGGCCTCCGAGCGGGACGTCCACCCTGGACCCGCACGAACCAGGCGCCGAGGTCGCGGGTCAGCGCGACACTCGGCGCGATGCGGCGATCAGGACGGGAAGGGGGGCGGAGCGGAGTGGGGGTGGAGATGAGGATGGGGATGAGGATGAAGATCGACTCATCGCGGGCGGCGGAGCAGCCGCACACCCCCCACACCACCCCGGACAACACAGTCCCCGGGAGTCCTCATCGCCACCATCTACCTCAGTCGTCGCTGAGGCTCCGGTTCGCGGGGCTTCCGGGGGCCTAACCAGAGCCATTCAAGGGTCGCCTGCCAACAAACGTCTTTGTCGACGGTGGGGCTCTTCGGTTTTCTGGGTAAACACCAGTTTCCTCCCGTTTCGCCCAGAGTCAAGGGGTAAGTCGGGAGCAGACGGAAAAAACTGCCGAAGCCGGTCGGCGCGCGTTGCTGTACATCAAGAGCGCGTAAAGATTGCCGGGATACGGCAATGTGCGGCGCCCCCGCCGCGTGTGACGACCATCCCCGTTCGAGCGGAATGAGCGAGTACGGGAGGGCTGCGCATGGCCTGGTGTCTTGGTCTCGGTATCGGAAGGATCGCCGTGCTCGCACTCTCGCTGATCTTCGACGGGGTGCTGGAGGGGCTGTTCGGCGGCGTGCTGGACGGGCTCGACGGGCTGCTGTCCCTGCCGGTCATCGCCGGCTTCCTGTCGATGTTCGGGTTCGCCGGCGCGATCGTGTGGGGCTGCACCGGGCTCGGCGCCTGGCCTGCCATCGGCATCGGGCTGGCGGCGGGGGCCGCGGCCGGGGGCGCCACCTGGAAGTTCAGCCGGGCACTGATGCGCGACCGCACCGGCTCCGCGCCACGCCGGGAAGACCTGGTGGGTACCGCCGGGTCGGTGGTCACCGCGATCCCCGCCGACGGGTACGGCGAGGTGCTGCTGCGCCTCGCCGGGCATCCCGTGAAGCTGGCGGCCCGGAGCGCCGATCCCGTGGCCCGCGGTGCCGAGATCTGGGTCGAGGCATCGCTCTCGTCCACCTCGGTGTCGGTCCGTCCCGTCGAACGCTGAGCCGGGGCGGGGCCCGACCCGACCGCCGATGCGGGCCCGGACCCGCCCCACTCCCCCGGACCCGGCGCACCCCGCCGGACCGGGAACGCAAACCATCATCTTGATCTGCCTACCCCCAGGAAGGCAGGGGGGATTCGTCATGAGTTCAGCCATCGTCGCCGTCATGGGCGCCGTCGTCCTCGTCGTGTTGCTCGCCCTGGTAGTGATCACCCGCTACAAGGTCGCCGGGCCGAACGAGGCATTCATCATCACCGGCCGCCGCGGCCAGAAGTCCACCGACCCGGAGACCGGCCGGGTCAGCGTCGACAACAGCGGCCAGAAGGTCGTCGTCGGAGGCGGCGTCTTCGTCGTCCCGTTCGTCCAGCAGCGCTTCTCCCTGGACCTCTCCAGTCGGCACCTGCCGATGGCGGTGCGCGGCGCGGTCACGCTGCGCGGGGTGAAGGCCAACCTCGACGGCGTCGCGATCGTCAAGGTCGGCGGCAGTGAGGACGCGATACGGGCCGCGGCGCAGCGCTTCCTCCAGCAGCAGGACGGCATCGTCAGGTTCACCCAGGAGGTGCTGTCGGGTGCGCTGCGGGCGATCGTCGGCCGGATGTCGGTCGAGGACATCATCCGCGACCGGGCCGCGTTCGCCGGGCAGGTCGCCGAGGAGGCGGAGGCCAGCCTGTCCGGGCAGGGCCTGATCCTCGACGCGTACCAGATCCAGGACATCACCACCGAGGGCTCCTACCTGGAGGACCTGGGCCGCCCGGAGGCCGCTCGGGCCCGCCAGGAGGCGGACATCGCCGAGGCGAACGCCCAGCGGGTGTCGGAACAGGCACGTCTGAAGGCCGCCGAGGAGATCGCGGTCGCGGAGCGGACGCTCTACCTCAGGCAGGCCGAGATCCGGGTCGAGACCGAGGCCGCGGCGGCCTCAAAGGGAACCGCGGAGGCCGACGCGATGCACAAGAAGGCCGACGCCTTCGCCCGCTACGGCGACGCGGCCGTCCTCCAGATGCTGGTCGAGGTCCTCCCGCAGGTCGTCGCCAAGGCGTCCGAACCACTGGGCGCCGTGGACAAGTTGACCGTCATCTCCACCGACGGCGCGGGCCAGCTGCCCCGTACCGTCGCGAACAACGTCGCCCAGGGCGTGGAACTCCTCGACTCCGTCGCGGGGGTCGACCTGGCGAGCATGCTGAAGCGGGTGACCGGGGGCCGCGATGGCAGCACCGCACCCGGCACCACCGCCGCCGCGGCGGCGGCCTCCCCCAACGGCAGGATCGAAGTCACCGAGTAGAGGTGGAGCAAGGGCAGTTGACGCTATGCGGGAAAGGGGCGCAGCAGCACTGTCGAGCTGATCCATGTCCTCCCCTAGGGGCTGCCGGACCGGAACGATTCCGCGTCCGGCAGCCCCTCGGTGCGCCTACCCGACCGCGTCCGGCTCCCTGGGCCACCGGCCTACCGCTCAACCCCCGGGCCAGGCATGCCGGATGCCTGGCCCGCGGGCCGGTACCGGGCGCGCGACGGCCCTGGGGAGGGGCCGGTTCTACGGCCCACGGAACTACGTGGCGCACTTCCAGACCGGGGAGGTGCACACCGCGCTGTTCCCCGACGGAAGCGTCCCCAAGGCCGATGTGCCGGCCCTGCTCATCGCCGCCCGCCACGACCCGATCTGCCACCGGATGCTCACCGACAACGTGCTCCAGTACTTCGAGGAGTTCGAACGCCGGATGATCGACACCGGCCGCTGGACCCGACCCGAAGACCCGGAAGGCGCCAACACCCTCCTGATCGACTGGCTGACCCGGCACTTCTGACGGGCCACTCGCCGCTGGTGGGAGGCGGGGACACGGTGGTGGGGCCGCCGGGTCCGTCTGAAGTGATGCCATGTTCGGGCTTTGCGAGGAGATTTCGAAAAGGCCACTGATAGATTCGTATAAGTCGTGAAGGTTGCGGCGTGGCTGGGGGGGGATGGGGGGTGGCGGTTGCGCCTGCGGCGGCTGCGTCGCCCCGTGTGAGTCACCCGCGTAGCGCGGAGGGAAGACGGAGTGACAGCGACTGGGCGGGAGCCGGGCGGTCCGGATGAGACCCACAGGCCGTCGGGCCGCCGACGGATCACGCCCCAAAAGCCCCTCACCGGCGAAGGGGACGAGGTCCGGACGGCTCCGCCCGCAGACCCCGAGCGCACGTTACGGCTGAGGTTCCGACCGCCCGCAGCGTCCGAGGGGACCGCGCCGTCCCAGCTGCCGGAACGGTCCGGTGGGCGGGCCGGTGGGCAGTCCGGTGGTCGGGCCGCCCCGCGCAAGGCCGCGCAGCCGTCCTCCGACCGAATACGCATCGGTGCGCTGCCTGGCGCCCTCGTCGCGCGGCTGTCGCCGTACGCCCGCCGGATCAGGCCGCGCTATCCGCGTCCGGGCCGCACCGGTTGGCGCCGCTGGGCGCCCTCCTGGCGGCAGTGGCTGGGCGTCGCGTCGACGGCCGTCGGGCTGACCGGCCTGTTCCTGGGCATCGCCTACGCCGCCACCGACATACCCAAGGACCTCAACGCGTACGCCACCCAGCAGGACAACGTGTACTTCTGGTCCGACGGCACGCCCATGGCCCGCACCGGATGGGTCCAGCGGCAGGCGATGCCGCTGAAGGAGATACCCGAGGACGTCCGCTGGGCCGTGCTGGCGGCCGAGAACGAGAACTTCTACGACGACCCCGGCGTCTCGTTCAAGGGCCTCACCCGCGCCCTGTGGCGCACGGTCGGTCAAGGCGACACCCAGGGCGGCTCGACCATCACCCAGCAGTACGTCAAGAACGTCTACCTCAACCAGGACCAGACCCTCGGCCGCAAGTTCACCGAGGCGATGATCGCGCTCAAACTGGACAACCGGATGAGCAAGGACGCGATCCTGGAAGGGTACCTCAACACCAGCTGGTTCGGCCGCGGCACCTACGGCATCCAGCGCGCCGCGCAGGCCTACTACGGCAAGGACGTCAGCGAACTCGACGCGAGCCAGGCGGCCTTCCTGGCCTCGCTGCTCAAGGGCGCCGGCCTGTACGACCCCACACTGGGCGCCGCCAACCGCAAGCGGGCGGTGGAGCGCTGGAAGTGGACCCTGGACCGGATGGTGCGGATCGGCAAGCTGTCGCCGTCCGAGCGGGCCGGGTACCGCGTCTTCCCCGAGCCGCTCAAGCAGAACCCGCTGTACGACACCGGCCAGCAGACCGACTACCTCGTCGAACTCGCCTCCCAGTACGCCCAGAAGGCCGGGCACATCCCGGCCAGGGAGTTCGACCTGGGCGGCTATCAGATCTACACCACCTTCGACCGCAAACGGGAGGCGGCTCTCGACGGCGTGGTGGCCGCGGCGCGCAAGAAGGCCCGGCAGACCCACCCGGACACCGCGGACGCCGCCCACTACGGCATCGCGTCGGTGGCCACCGACGGCCGCATCCTCGCCGTCTACGGCGGCCCCGACCACCGGAAGCAGGGCTACAACGAGTCCAACGCCGCGACGGTACCGGCCGGTTCGGCCTTCCTGCCGTTCGTGTACGCCACCGCCCTCGAACACGGCGTCGTCAAGCGACGGGACGCTCCCCGGGAGAAGGTCACCCCGCAGACCCGCTACGACGGCGACGACGGCGTGCCCGTCAGCACACCGGAGGGCCCCTACTGGGACCGCGGCGGCAAGAAGGTCGCCGCCCACAACGACGGCCGGAAGTCGTGGGGCCGGATCACGCTGCGCGAGGCGCTCGCCAACTCGGTGAACACCCCCTTCATGCAACTGGGCATGGACGCGGGACTGGACAAGGTCAAGCAGACGGCCCAGGCCGCCGGGCTGCTGCCCTCCACCATGGGGCCCCAGGTCCCCGCCCTGTCCCTGGGCACTTCCACGCCGAGTGCGATCCGCATGGCCGGCGGCTACGCCACCTTCGCCGCCGCTGGACAGCACGTCGAGCCGTACTCCGTGCAGCGCGTCACCCGGAACGGCACGGCCGTGCGGCTGGACTCCCCCGAGGCCGGCCGCGCGGTCGCCCCTCAGGTGGCCGAGGAGGTGACGCGGGCGCTCACCGACTCGTTCCGCTCCGCCCACCCGGGCGCCGCGCCCGCTACGGCGGCGGTGTCCGGCAAGGCCGGCACCACCGGCGACGACACCGCCGCCTGGTACGTCGGCACGGCCCGCAGCGTCTCGACCGCCGTGGTCGTCTACCGCATGGACCTGGCCAAGAGCCTCGAACCGCTGCCGCTGAAGGGGCTCGCCGGAACCGCCGCCGACAGCGTTCCCTACGGCATCTGGGCGAGCCTCATGAGCCCATCGCGCTGACCGCCGGACCACCCCGTACCCGCACCGCATCCGCACTGGAACCCCCCTCGCAGATTTGAGCCCCGTATGAAGTCGACTCCAGGTCGCCGCCGCAAGGCACGCGCACCCCGCCGCACCGTCCGCACCCGTTCCGCAGTCCTCGCGTCGGCCGCCCTCGTCGTCTGCTCGGCCGTCGCGGGGTACCTGGTGCTCGACCACCCCAACGGCGATGCCGTGGCGTCCTCCGGCAGCAAGAGCACGTCGGCCGACCGAAGTCCGGCGCAGCCCAGCAAGGAGCCGGCCTGGGACGGCAGGACCAAGGTCCTCGGCGACGGATCGACCTCCTACACCGGCCCGCAGAAGAAGCAGTTGGCGGCGAAACCGCTCAAACCCGGCGAGCAGCCGCCGCAGTTCGTCGTCTTCTCCTGGGACGGCGCACTGGAGGGCGACGAGCGGCTCTTCTCGCACTACCGCGAGCTGGCCAAGGACTACGACGCCCACATGACCTTCTTCCTCACGGGCATCTACCTGCTGCCCAAGAGCAAGCAGGACCTCTACCACCCGCCCCGGCACCCGGTGGGCTCCGCCGCGATCAGCTACCCCACCGACGAGCACATCCGCACCACCCTGACCCAGCTCGCCGCGGCCTACCAGGACGGCAACGAGATCGGGACCCACTTCAACGGCCACTTCTGCGGCGCCAAGGGCGGCGGTGACTGGAGCGTGGCGGAGTGGAAGAGCGAGATCGACCAGTTCTACGACTTCGTGGAGAAGTGGCGGACCAACACCGGCTATCGGGACGTTCCCGCCCTGCCGTTCGACTTCCGCAAGGAGGTGACCGGGGGGCGCGCCCCCTGCCTGGAGGGGCAGCCGAACCTGCTCAAGGCCATGAAGAGCTACGGCTGGCGCTACGACGCGAGCTCCCCCGGCGACTTCCAGATATGGCCGGCCAAGAAGGACGGCGTCTGGGACTTTCCGCTCCAGATGCTGCCGTACCCGGGCGGCAACTACCAGGGCCTGTCGATGGACTTCAACTTCCTCTACAACCAGTCCAAGGGCGAGACCAAGGGCGACCCGGCCAAGTACGCCACCTGGGAGCAGCAGACCGTCGACTCCTACATGGCGGGCTTCAACCGCGTCTACTACGGCAGCCGGGCGCCGCTGTTCATCGGCAACCACTTCGAGGACTGGAACGGCAGCATCTACATGAAGGCCATCGACAAGGTGGTCAAGGGCACCTGCACCAAGAAGGGCGTCAGGTGCGTGTCCTTCAAGGAGCTCGCCGACTGGCTCGACGCGCAGCGGCCCGAGACGCTGCAGCGGCTGCGCGGGCTGGATCCGGCGCAGTCACCGGACTGGTCCACGGTCGTCAAGTGACTCGCCAAGTGACCCCGGAACCAGCCTGATTCCCCTCGCGCACACCCCTTCACAACATGCACACATCTCGTGCAAAAATGTGACCGTCCGGCCTGTGTACCGAGATAGAGGGGAATTTCGTTGAAATCGAGAAGAATAGGACGCGGGCGGAGCCGTGCCACCGTGATCGCGGTGGCGGCAGCCTCAGTGGTCGCAGGCGTCGGGCTCCCCAACTGGAGCGCGAGCGCGGCGGTCGCCGACGACCCGGCCGTGGACCCGGCCACCAAGGCGGCATTCCAGCACCTGGCCGATGCGGTCTTCGCCGACCGCACGCAGTCCCTGGTCGACGGCGCCCGGAGCGGGCACCAGGAGTCGTCCCCGCGGCGGACGTCCCGCTTCACCGGAAAGGTGCGGCTGTCCGCGACGCAGTCCCGCGAGGAGCGCTCGACACTCGACGCACTGCGCGCCCGCAAGTCCCGCCTGGCCCAACTCGGCGAGAAGTACAGCGGAGCCGGTACCGAAGTCACCCTGAACCGCACCGAGGTGACGGGGCGACGGGCCACGGTCGACGTCACCGAGACCACGACCCTGGCGTACGAGGGGGCCAAGGGCACCGAGCCCAGGAGTACCGGATTCCAGGCCCACCACCGACTCACCTTCCAGGCCGACCGCACGGGTGACTGGCAGCTGACCGGGGTCCGCGACACCGACGGCGGCCACCTCGCGGTCAACCAGGTGGCCAAACCGCTCGGCGCCGCGCCGACCACCTCCGACACCCCGCCCTCGGCGACCCGCTCGGCCACCACCCGGCCCGCGCCGGCCGCCCCGAAGGACTTCACGGCCACCGGCTACGACTACCGCGCCATGGCGGCCTACGCGACGACGTACTGGAGCAGATACAACCCGGACTACCCCGACTTCAACGGCGCCGGCGACGGCGGGGACTGCACCAACTTCGTCAGCCAGGCACTGAAGGCGGGCGGTTGGCAGCACGTCCCCGGCTACACGACGGACTTCCACAAGTGGTTCGGCAACTCCGAGATCCAGTCGGACTCCTTCGTCGGCGTCAACGAGTTCTCCTGGTTCGCCCTGTCCTCCAAGCGGGCGAGCAGCCTCGCCAACGTCTACCAGTTGGACATCGGTGACGTACTGCAGCTGGACTTCGACAGGGACGGGTCCAAGGACCACTCCATGATCGTCACCAACCGCAGCCGGCAGGGCATGCCGTACGTCACCTACCACTCCACCAACACCTACAACAGGTCGGTGGCCAGCCTGGTCGCGTCGTACCCGAGCGCCGCGTACTACGCCTACCGGACCTGAGCCGCGCCCGCCCTTCCGTTCGGCGGCAGGGTCCTGACCGCCGGCGCTCCATGCTTGTCGCCGTGCGGGCGGGAACGCCGCCACTCGTCGATCTGTATGGCTCACCGTACAAATCATCTGTACGGTGAGCCATACAGATGGGGGGATCATGGGAATCGACGAGTGGATCCAGCGGCTGCCGAAGGTGGAGCTGCATGTGCACCTGGAGGGTTCGCTGCGGCCCGCGACGCTGTTCGCGCTGGCGGAGCGGAACGACGTCACCTTGGGGGCGCGGAGCGCCGAGGAGCTGACCGGGCTGTACCGGTTCGGCAGCTTCGAGGACTTCGGCCGGCTCTTCATGACGGGGCTGAGAGTGCTGCGCAACGCGGAGGACTTCGCGGACGCCACCGTCGCGCTCGCCGCCGAACTGGCGGCGCAGAACGTCCGCTACGCGGAGGTGACCACCTCCCCCATGGGCCACCACCACCGCGGTATCGCGCTGGCGGAGTACGCCGCGGGGCTCGACGAGGGACGTCGACGGGCCCGCGCGGAGCACGGGGTGGAGATCGGCTGGATCTGCGACATCGTCCGCAATGCCGAGGCCCCCGACTCCCACCGCACCGTCGACTTCCTGCTGGGCCCGGACGCTCCCGAAGCGGTGGTCGGACTGGGGCTGGGCGGCGTGGAACACGGTTTCCCGCCGGAGCTGTTCGCCTCCTCGTTCGCCAAGGCCAGGGCCAACGGGCTGGCTTCACTCCCGCACGCCGGCGAGACCGCCGGTCCCGCGAGCATCTGGGGAGCCCTGCGGGCGCTCAAGGCGGATCGCGTCGGGCACGGCATCCGCTGCCTGGACGACCCGGCACTCGTCGCCCACCTCGCCGAGCAGCGGATCCCCCTGGAGGTGGCGCCCGCCTCCAATGTCGCCCTCCGCCTCGTGCAGGACGCGGAGAGCCATGTGCTGGGCGAACTGGCCCGGGCGGGGCTGGCGGTGACGCTCAACACCGACGACCCCGCCTACTTCCAGACCACCCTCAACGACGAGCTGCGGACCGCTCATGACCTGCACGGTTTCTCCCGTCAGGCATTGCTGGAGGCCCAGATCACCGCGCTGAGCGCCTCCTACGCCCCTGCCGCGACCAAGGCCGCCGTCGCCCGTGAACTCCAGGAGACCCGCCCATGAGGGACTGCGACGCGACCGCGGTCGGCACCCGCTAGCAGGAGGAACCCGCCGTGGCACGCCCCCCAGGGCCGGACCGCCCGTTGTACGTGCGTATCGCGATGTCGCTCAAGAGCCGCATCCTGGCCGGGCACCACCCTCCCGGGCAGCGGCTGCCCAGCGAGGACGACCTCGCCGCGGCCATGTCGGCCAGCCGCAGCACCGTTCGCCAGGCGCTGGGCGAACTCCGCGACACCGGGTACGTCGTCAGCCGCCGCGGCTCGGGCAGCTACGTCGCCGACCCCCTGCCCATCGAGCCGCTGTCCCCCCGGTCGGGGCCGGTCTACACCGGCTTCCTCGACGACTTGGACAACGAGGCCCACCACGTCCGCGAACGCGCCCGCGTCCAGGACACCCTCCGTGCCGACCAGGCCCTGGCCGCGCGCTTGAAGATCCCGGTGGGCGCACCCGTGGTCCGCTACCGCGCCACCAGGCTCCGCAACGGCGTCCCTTACGGCATCGCGACGGACATCGTCCCGCAGGCCGTGGCCGACCGCATCACCGCCGATGTCCTCGCGGCCGGCCCCACCCTCGTCGACGCGCTGACGCTGGCGCGAAGGCGGGTCGCCGAAAGCCTGCAACGCGTCGAACCCGCCCTGCTGGACGCCGAGGACGCCGAACGGTGCGGGGCGTCCTCAGGCGACCCCGCACTGGCCATCACCGGCATCGCCTACGACGCCGACCGCGTCCCCGTCGACGCCTACACCCTGACGGTCATCGCGGGTTACGGCATCGGTCTCCACCTCACCCGCGTCGAACCGGCCCCATGAGCCCCGGGACCGTCGAGGCGGCAGGCGGAAGCGAGAGGCCGAGTTCGGTGTGCAGGGCCTCCAGCACGCGCAGTTCACAGTCCGGTCCGGTGTCCTCCGGGCGGAACAGCCTGGCGGGGTCCAGGGCCTCGGGTATCGCGCCGGAGCGCTGGATCTCCGTACCCCGCACCATGAACGCATAGAGTTCCGCGCCCTGTTCGGCCACCGACAGGTGGAACACGGCCGGGTGCTCGCCCGGGGACGAGCGTCTCGGGTCGCGCCGCACCACCACCGCGCGACCGCCCGAGGAGGCGGCCGGAGCGGGTTACGGGCGACCGCCCCGGCCGAGACCGTGAACCCCGCCCGCACGCCGTCCTGGCGACGCCACCGGACGCCGTTCCCCACCGAGGGCGCGGGTCAGTGCCGCCCGCGCGGCGCTCCGTACCAGCGCCAGTCCTTCCGGCGAGGACGGGCGGGCGTTTCGAGGCGTCCGGTAGCCCACAGGAGCGTGGACGAGGCGCTGTCCGCGAGGGTCACGTCGGGGAAGAGCCGGGCGAGTACGCGCTTGCTCAGGTCCTCCGGTGGGTCCCCGTCGCGCTGCAGCCCGCGAGCGATGTCGTGGGTGTGCACGAGGGTCTCGACGACGCCCATGGCCGCGAACCCTTCCGGGTCGGAGGCGCCGAAGACGTGCGGGGCGAGCGCGGTGGGCGCGGCGCTGTCCACGACGGTCGCCAGCAGTCCGCCGCACGCCTCGACGACGGTCAGCAGGCCCTCCGGCCCCGCCGCCGGGTCGCCGAAGATGACGTTGGCCGGCCCTCGGGGGCGATCGGTGGAAGTACGCAGGGGTACGCGCGGGACGCCGCCCGGGTGCGCGAGCCCGAAGCGCAGCGCATAGGTGAGCAGGTCGTCCGCGAGATGCTCCAGGGTCTCCCAGCACGTCCACTCCAGCTGGCCGGCGGCTGCCTGCCACTGGGTGGAGGGGGCGCCGGAAAGAGTGGCGACACAGTGCGCGACAGCCGCGCGAACATGCTCGCCACTGACCCGGATCTGCGGGTGCGGAATGCGTCATCCGCGCAGGCTACTGGTGGCCGTCCCACGCCCGGTCGGCCACCCGCGCCCCGTAAGTCGCCGCCGGAGCCCGGCAGGCGCCCCGGGTGGATCCGGGAGTCGCCGGACGCCCACCCGGGCATGGCGACCCGTCCACGGAATATACCCCCGGGGGTACTGGTGTTACGGTGGTGACAGATACCCCCAGGGGTAATTTCCCCCGCGAAAGGAGCGTCCGCGTGTTCTTCGTCGACACCATCGAGCTGGCAGGGCTCGGCAACCGCAGCTACCTGGCCGGCGGCGAGAACGCCGCGGTGGCGGTGGACCCGCCGCGCGACATCGACCAGGTCCTGGCGGCAGCCGCCCGGCGTGGTGTGCGGATCTCCCACGTGGTGGAGACCCACGTGCACAACGACTACGTCACCGGCGGCCTCGAACTCGCCCGCATCACCGGCGCCCAGTACCTCGTACCGGCCGACGCGAACGTCTCGTTCGCCCGCATACCGGTCGCCGACGGCGACACCGTGGAGATCGACCCCGGCAGCCGGGTGGCGCTGGCCGCGCTGGCGACCCCGGGCCACACCCCGCACCACACCTCCTACGTGCTGCGGGAGGCGGGCCGGCCGGTGGCCGTGTTCACCGGAGGGTCGCTGCTGATCGGCACGGTAGGCCGGCCGGACCTGGTCGAGCCGCGGCTGACCGAGCGCCTGGCCCGCGCCCAGCACGCCTCCGCCCACCGCCTGGCCGCCGGCCTGCCGGACGAGACGGCGGTGCTGCCCACCCACGGCTTCGGCAGCTTCTGCTCCTCGGCCCAGTCCGAGGGCGACCGGACCACCATCGGCAAGGAGAAGGCCACCAACACCGCACTCACCGTCGACGTCGACACCTTCGTCGCCGACCTGCTGGCCGGGTTGGAGGACGTACCGGCCTACTACGTGCACATGGGCCCGGCCAACGCGGCGGGCCCCGACCCGGTCGACCTGACCCCGCCCGCGCTCGCCGACGCCGCCGAGATCGCCGCACGCCTGGCGGCCGGCGAATGGGTGGTCGACCTGCGCAGCCGCGTCGCGTTCGCCGAGGGGCACGTCGCGGGCTCGTTCAACTTCGAGGCGGACGGCAAGATCGCCACCTACCTGGCCTGGATGATCCCCTGGGGCAAGCCGGTCACCCTGCTCGCCGAATCGGCCGAGCAGCTCGCGGCCGCCCAGCGCGAACTCGTGCGGGTGGGCATCGACCGCCCGGCCGCCGCCGCGACCGGTGGCCCCGACGCCTGGCTCCCCCGGGGCGAGAAGCCCGCCTCCTTCCCCCGCTCCACGTTCGCCGGGCTCGCCGCACGCGGCACCGATGACGTGGTGGTCCTGGACGTCCGCCGTGATTCCGAGCGCGCGCAGGGCTGGATCGAGGGCTCGGCGCACATCCCCCTCCACCAACTCCACGGCCGCCTCGGCGAAGTGCCGCCCGGGACGGTGTGGGTGCACTGCGCCGGCGGCATGCGCGCCGCGATCGCCGCGTCCCTGCTGGACGCGACCGGCCGGGACGTCGTCGCCGTCGACGACGGTTTCGACGCCGCCGCCGATGCCGGCCTGCCCCTGACCACCGGCTGACCCACCCGCCGCACGACACAGAAGAAGGAGAGGGCAGAGCGCCATGTTCCGCTTCCGCCGAAACCAGCCCCGCGTCACCGTGGAAGAAGCCCGCAGCCGCGTCAGCGGCGCCACCCCGGCGGCGGTCCTGCTCGACGTGCGCGAGAAGCCCGAATGGAACGCCGGGCACGCCCCCGGCGCGGTGCACGCCCCGCTGTCCGGGCTCGTCGCCGGCGGCGCCCTGCCCGCCGAGGCGGCGGGCAGGCCGCTGGTGGTGATCTGCCGCAGCGGACACCGCTCCCGGCAGGCGGCCGAACTCCTCGGCCGGCGCGGCGAGCGGGCCGTGGACGTCAGGGGCGGCATGAACGCGTGGGCCGCCGCCGGATACCCGGTCGGCGTCGAACGCGGGAACAGCGGTCGGATAGCGTGACCGCCCTCGTCATCGCCGTCCTCGCCGGGGCCGTCATCGGTCTCGCCCTCGGAGCCCTGGGAGGCGGCGGCAGCGTCCTGGCCGTGCCCGCCCTGATCTACCTGCTCGGCTTCACCCCGGCAGCGGCCACCACTGCCAGCCTGATCATCGTGGCCGCCACCTCCGCCACCGCCCTGTACGCCCACGCACAGGACGGGAATGTCGCCTGGAAGACCGGTTCGCTGTTCGCCGCAGCCGGTTTCGTCCCCGCCTATCTCACGGGAGCAGCCGCCGGCCGCGTGCCGGAAGCGGTCCTGACCGTCGCGTTCTCCGTGATCGCCGCGCTGGCGGCGGCGCGCATGTTCCGTCCGGCCGCCGCCCGGCCACCGGCGCGGATACGGCCGGGCAAGGCGGCGGGGGCGGGCGCCGGCCTCGGCGCGGTGACCGGCTTCCTCGGCGTCGGCGGAGGGTTCCTCGCCGTCCCGGCCCTGGTGGGCGTCCTGGGCCTGACCATGCGGCGGGCGGTGGGAACCAGTCTGCTCGTCATCACGGTCAACTCACTCGCCGCACTGATCGCCCGCGCGGGAAGCGGCGGCGGACTCGACTGGGCGCTGATCGGACCGTTCACCGGGGCGGCGATCCTCGGCGCCTGGGACGGCAAACGCCTCGCGGCCAAGGTCTCCGGCGGCAGCCTGCAGAAGGCGTTCGCCGGCGTGCTCCTGGCGGTGGCCGTGTTCATGCTCATCGACGTGATCGCATGAACACGGCGGCCCCCCTCAGGCCAGGGACAGGAACAGCTTCTCCAGCCGGGCCCGCATCTCGTCCCGGTCGCCGGTCGCCTGCCCGCCCTCGGCCATGCAGTGCTGCAGGCCGGTCGCGATGATCGCGAAACCGGCCCGGTCCAGCGCACGGGAGACCGCCGCGAGCTGCGTGATCACGTCCTCGCAGTCCCGGCCCTCCTCGATCATCTTGATGATTCCCGCGATCTGCCCCTGGGCCCGCCGCAGCCGGTTCAGCACCGACTTCAGATCGTCGGCCGCCATCTCCAATGCCATCGTCAACCTCCATAAATACCCCTAGGGGTATCATACCGGGTGCGGACACCCGACCCCAGGGTCACCACGGAAGGACCATCCCGCACATGACCACCCCCACCGCCCTCCTCCCCTCCCAGGCCGCCGCCCGTCTCGACGCCTACGTCGTCATCGACGTGCGCACCCCCGGCGAATACGCCACCGGCCACCTCCCCGGCGCCCACAACATCCCCCTCGACCACCTGCACACCGCCCTGCCGGCCCTCAAGGCCGCAGCCGCCCGCGGCGAACTCCTCATGGTCTGCGCCAGCGGCAACCGCTCCGCCACCGCCTGCACCGAACTCGCCGCCGCCGACATCCCCGCCGGCACCCTCACCGGCGGCACCACCGCCTGGGCCGGCGAAGGCCACCCGCTCCACCGCCCCGAGGGCGCCCGGGCCGTCTGGCCCATGGAACGCCAGGTCCGCCTCGCCGCCGGATCCCTCGTCGTCCTCGGTCTCGCCGCCGGCACCCGCTGGCGCCCCGCCCGCTGGCTGTCCGCCGCCGTCGGCACCGGCCTGGTCTTCTCCGCCGCAACCAACACCTGCGGTATGGCCGCCGTCCTCGCCAAACTCCCCCACAACCAGCCCCGCACCACCGACCTCGACGCCACCCTGCACGCCCTGCAGCACTGACCCGGGGCTCATCGAGGCACTGAACCGGTACCGCGCAACGGGCCGCCCGCGCTCGCGGGGCGGCCCTGCGGCCCTGCGGCTACGGCCACTCCCGCAGCGCGTGGCCGCCGGCGAGGGCGCCGACGAACAGGGACGGGGGCGGCCCTCCGCGTCCGGCCGGGCCGTTGCCCGGCCCGACGGATGTCCGGGTTCACTCGATGCGGTGATCACCGATGCGGAATACCGACGTCGCGGAGACCGGCCACACCGCCCCGGAGGGCCTCGCAGCAGCGGAACCCCGGCATCCCGTCCGGCGACCCCAGGCGCACCGCGCGGCATTCCCGGCGAGCACTTTACGCACCGTCGGAATTACGCTTCGTGACTATGCGGGTTGAGTCGCCGACGCGAAGCAGCCGCTCCGGTCCGTGGGCCGGAGCGGTGGCCGTCGTGTTGCTGACCACGCTCCTGCACATCCTGGGGTGCGCACACGGCCCGACCGCGGCCCCCGCCCTCCGCGCCGACCTCCCGTCGTACGCGTCATCCGCCACCGGCGACCGACTCGTTGCGGACGGGCACCGGGGGACCGCACCCGGGCGCGGTGCACCCGCCCCCGACCGGGAAACCCATTGCTGCGCCCTGGACCAGCCGACCGTCCAGGCATCGCGTGAAGACGACCTGGCCGCGTCGGCCCTCGTCGCAGCCGTGCCGTCCGGCTCCGCCGGCCTCCACCCGGGCATCCCACCATCCGCGCCTCACCCCGCCCGCGCGCGGTCCACAACGGTGCCGGGCGGAGCGACGCGGGCCCTGCTCGGCGTGTGGCGGAACTGATCGCCCCCGCGCGGTCCCCACTCCCGGCGGACCGCACGACGAACGATCGCCTCCGCTCCCTTCCTCACCCACCGGCCGGCTGCCCTCACCGCGCCGTCCGCAGGAGAAGCACGCCATGAACCACCCGCTCCGCACCACTTCGCCCGTTCCTCCGGCCCAGTCCCCGGCCGAGGCCAGACACCCCCTGCACACCCCCGCCGGCCTGGTCGGCGACACCCCCGTCCTGTGGATCGGGGAACCCTTCACCGCCGCGGGCCGCGGCTTCTGGGCCAAGCTCGAAGGCCACAACCCCGGCGGCATCAAGGACCGCACCGCCCTGCACATGGTCCGCGCCGCCCTGGAGCGAGCGCAGCTCCGACCCGGCGCCCGCATCATCGAGTCGACCTCCGGCACCCTGGGACTCGGCCTGGCCCTGGCCGGCGCGGCCTACGGCCATCCGGTCACCGTGGTGACCGACCCCGGCATGGAACCGCTGATGACCGGGCTGCTCGCCGCACACGGCACCGAGGTCGACGTGGTTGCCGCGCCCCACCGGGACGGCGGTTGGCAGGCGGCCCGCCGACAGCGCGTCGAGGAACTCCTCGCCGCCCACCCGGACGCCTGGTCCCCGGACCAGTACAACAACCCCGACAACGTCGCGGCCTACGCCCCACTGGCCCACGAACTCGTCGCGCAGCTCGGCCGCATCGACACCCTCGTCGTCTCCGTCGGCACCGGCGGCCACTCCGCCGGCATCGGCTCGGTGCTGCGCGGGCACTCCCCGCACCTGCGCGTCGTCGGGGTCGACACCACCGGCTCGACGATCTTCGGTCAGCCCGCGGCCCCCCGCCTCATGCGCGGCCTCGGCTCCAGCATCCACCCGCGCAACGTCGCCTACGGCCTCTTCGACGAGGTCCACTGGGTGGCCGCCCCGGAAGCGGTGTGGGCGGCCCGCCGCCTGGCCCGCGAGCACTACGCCACCGGCGGCTGGAGCGTCGGAGCCGTCGCGCTGGTCGCCCGCTGGCTGGCCAGCACGCTGCCCCCGGAGAACCGGATCGTCGCCGTCTTCCCCGACGGGCCGCAACGCTACGTCGGCACGGTCTTCGACAACGCCTACTGCCGCAGCAACAACCTGCTCGGGCGCCCGCCGGCCGACGCCCCCGACGAGATCGACGACCCCCGGGAGCGCACCGTCACCCGCTGGACCCGCTGTACGCGCGTCACCGCCCCCCTCGCCCGCCCCGAAGGCCACGACCTCGTGGGAGCCGCCCGATGAAGCACCTGTGGCAGCAGACCCGGTCCTTCCCGCCCGCCGCGCGACTGCTGATGGCCAACCAGTTCGCCATCAACCTCGCCTTCTACATGCTCATGCCGTACCTCGCCGCCCATCTGTCCCACGGCCTCGGCCTCGCCGCCTGGGCCGTCGGCCTCGTCCTCGGCGTCCGCAACTTCTCCCAGCAGGGCATGTTCCTCATCGGCGGCACCCTCGCCGACCGCCTCGGCCACAAGATCCCCATCATGGCCGGATGCCTGCTGCGCACCCTGGGCTTCGGCCTGCTCGGCTGGGTCGACGACCTGCCCACCCTGCTCGTGGCCTCCGCCGCGACGGGGTTCGCCGGCGCCCTGTTCAACCCGGCGGTCCGCGCCTACCTCGCCGCCGAAGCCGGCGAACGCCGGGTGGACGCCTTCGCCACCTTCAACGTCTACTACCAGGCCGGCATGCTGCTCGGCCCGCTCGTCGGACTCGCCCTGCTGGCCACCGACTTCCAGCTCGTGTGCACGGTCGCGGCCGGCATCTTCGCCCTCCTCACCCTGCTGCAGTGGCGTGCGCTCCCGGCGCATCGCCCACACGGGCGGGACAGCAGGCGGGACAGTGTGCTCACCCAGTGGCGCAGCGTCGTGGCCAACCGGCCGTTCCTGCTCTTCTCCGCCGCGATGATCGGCTCCTACGTGCTGACCTTCCAGGTCTACCTCGCCCTGCCGCTCGCCGCGACCGACGCCCTCGGAACCAAGGGCACCACGGTCACCAGTGGGCTGTTCGTCGTCTCGGCCGCGGTCGCCGTGGTGGGCCAACTGCGGCTCACCCGTTGGGCCAAGGACCGCTGGCAGCCCAGTGACGCCCTCGTCCGCGGCCTGACCGCGATGGGGCTCGCGTTCGTGCCGCTCGCCCTCAGCCCACGCGGCTCCGCAACCGCCGTGCTCATCTCCCTGGTGCTGGCCGTGGTCCTGCTCGCTGCCGGATCCGCGATCGTCTACCCCTTCGAGATGGACACGGTCGTCGCCCTGTCCGGCAACCGCCTGGTCGCCACCCACTACGGCCTCTACAACACCGTCTCCGGACTGGGCATCACCCTGGGCAACCTCGGCACGGGCGCGCTCTGGGACTTCGCCGGGCGCCAGCACGCCACATGGCTGACCTGGGCGGCCCTGACGGCCACCGGGACGGCCTGTGCCGCGGCGGTCGCCGCCCTCGCCCGAACCGGACACCTCACCGCCCCGCAGCCCCAGCCCGCCGCAGCGTAGGCCGCGGCTCCGGGCGGCCCGCCGTACGGCGCGGGCCGCCCGGAGCCGCGGGGCGGGAAGCGGGCAATATCAGGGGATGGGATCGGCGGGCCCCAGTCGATGGCTGAACGCCCGCTCGAACCGCGTCCACCCCTGGGCCCCGATGAACACCGTGGCCCAGGAGCCGTCCACGAAACCGACCTCGTACGTCCCCGGCTTCACATCGCGCCGGTTCCGCACCCGCGGCGATCCCCCCAGCCGGCCGTCACGGCGCCGGATCCGGACGTTCCGCCGGCAGGTCGTCGGTCGTCGCATAGAGTGCCGTCGCGAGGGTGTCCCGGTTGTTCGTCAGAGAACGACCTTGGGCGCCCTCTTTCTCGTCTCCGCGGGCCCGCTGCAATCGATCATCCAGCGAGTCCTACCGGTCACCGGTACACCAGAAAGGATCGCGGCATGTCCAGCGACCGTCTCATGCGCATCCACAGCGCCGAGTTCCAGTCCATGGCCGAGAGGGTCCGGGAGGTCACCGAGCTCACCTCCCGCCTGAACGTCCTGCCCTTCGAGGACAAGGCGGGCAAGGCGGAACTGTTCGAGCAGATCCTCGGCAAGCCGCTGCCGCCGCGGGTCACGATCTATCCGCCCTTCTACACGGACCACGGCCTCCATCTCGACCTCGCCGAGCGCGTGTTCATCAACCAGAACTGCACGTTCCTGGACTACGCCGGCATCCGGCTCGGCGAACGCGTGATGATCGGCCCGAAGGTCACGTTCATCACCAGCGGCCACCCGGTCGATCCCGAGGAGCGGCGGCTGTACCTCACCGGCGCGCCCATCGACGTCGCGGAGAACGTGTGGATCGGTGCCGGTGCCACCATCCTGCCCGGCGTCACCATCGGCCGTGATGCCGTGGTCGCCGCCGGCGCGGTCGTGGCCGACGACGTGCCACCGGCAAGCCTGGTGACCGGCGGCAAGGCAACCGTGAACCGGCGGTGGTGACGACCGCCCCGAGGCAACCGGATCCGGTCCAGAGGGGCTGGACGCCCTCCGCCCGCTCACCCCGTACGCTCACCGGCCCCGTGGAACGGATCATCTAGTACACCGGCAGCGCCAGCAGTGTCGCGTGGTTGAGGACGAAGAGGCGGTTGCCGCCGGCGGCGATGGACCGGGGTTGGCCGCCGGAGAGGGGGTACGTCTGGGGGTGGCCCTCTCCCGAGCGGGGCATACCGGTCACTCCGGTCTCCTCGCTCTCCACGATCCAGGCGCCGTTGCCCTGGACGACCGGGGGCAGCCACGGCGGGACGACGCCGGCGACCATCACCGGGGCGGTGGCCTGGCTGCCGTCGGAGTGCACCGAGCGCATCGCGTCGCAGTCCAGCGCGTAGACCACGCCGCCCGCCACGGTGGGCGGTCCCCAGCCGCCGGCGCCGCGCCTGGGCGGGCGTATCGGGTCCAGGGACCACAGTTGGCGGCCGCCGGCGACTTCCACCCCGACCAGGGTGCGGCCGCCGAGGTAGACGGTGCCGCCGTCGACGGCGGGGCGCAGCGCTCCGTCGGCCTGACCCCTGCGGACCCAGGCTCGGGCGCCGTTGTCGGCGCGGACCGCGGCCACGTCGCCGGTCTGCGTGCACAGCACCAGGTGGCCGGAGCCGAGCGCGGCGACGGGGTGACCGCCGGACAGCGCCAACGGGGGCTGCCGGGTCCAGCGCACCTTCCCGTCGGTGCCGACGCAGCGCAGCCGCCCGTCGGTGGTGAGCAGGTAGACGGCGTGGGCGTCCGCGGCCAGCAGGGCGGCCGCCTGCGCGTCCACCGTCCACCGGGGCGATCCGGTGGCGGCGACCCAGGTGCGCAGTGTTCCCCCGCCGTCGGCGGTGGCCACCAGGCGGTCCCCGATCGAGAGGTAGCCGGCGGCGGCCTTGGCGTCGCGGACCCGCCACCGTTCCCGGCCGTCGGTGACCCGGCGTGCCGCGATGCCGCCGCCGGCGGCGCCGAACACCACCACGTCGCGCACCGGCAGCGGAGCCGGCGACCCGGCGTCGGCGACGTCCTGGAGGGGGCCCCACAGCGGCGTGGGGGTGCCGGCGGCGGAGCCCAGCGACGCGGCCTGCACCTGGGCGGCGGGCGGGATGTCGAAGGGGTCGGGCGGGGGGTCGGCGCGGTTGAGCCACCAGGCGGTGCCGCCCGCCCCGGCCAGCAGCGCCCCGCCGCCCGCGGCGGCGACCAGCAGCCGCCGCCGGGTGAGGCCGGGTCCGCCGCCGGGCGCGGCGGACCCGGCGGCGGGCGGAGGACCGGCCGACTGGGACGTCAGGCGCCGTGCCACCGCCTCCCGTTGCCGGATCTCGTCCCCCAGCCGACCCGACTTCCACAGCTTCCCGGGCTGCCTCGGGGGCGCCGCGGCGTCGGCGACCTGGCCGGGCTGCGGGCGGGCCGCCGGGTCCTTGGCGAAGCAGGGCGTGAGGAGGTACCGCAGGGCCTCGGGCACGGCCGCCAGGTCGGGTTCGCCGTGTACGACCTCGTACAGGACGGCCGTGATCTCGGCGCCGGTGTACGCCGGCCGGCCGGCCGCGGCGAAGGCGAGGACGGCGCCGAGGGAGAAGACGTCGGCCGCCGGTCCGACGCGCTGTCCGAGGACCTGTTCCGGCGCGCCGTAGCCGGGGGTGACCGGGATCTGTCCGGTGCGGGTGAGGGTCAGGCCGTGTTCGGGGCGGGCGATGCCGAAGTCGATCAGGCGGGGGCCGCCCGAGGTGAGGACGACGTTGGGAGGCTTCACGTCCCGGTGGACGAGTCCCGTGGCGTGCACGTCCTGGAGCGTGCGGGCCAGTGACCGCGCCAACTCCCGCACGGCGGCGTCGTCGAGCGGGCCGAAGCGGGTGACGGCGTCGTCCAGCGTGGGTCCGGCCAGGAACTCGGTGGCGATCCACGGCCGGCCGCCCTCCAACTCGGCTGCCAGGACGCGTGCGACGCCCTCGCTGGTCACGGCCTGCGCGGTCCGCGCCTCGCGGAGGAAACGCTCGGCCAGGTGCCCGTCGTGGGCGAGTTCCGGCAGCAGGACCTTCACCGCGGCGGGGCGTCCGGAGGCGTCCACGCCGAAGTACACCTTGCCCATGCCGCCCTCGCCGAGGACGCCGTGGAGGCGGTAGGGGCCCAGGCGCAGCGGGTCTCCCTGGCCGAGGGGTTTCACGGGTGGTCGTCTCCTGGATGGTGAGGGGCGGTGGGTCAGGCGAGCGGGAGGGCGACGGTCCGCTTCTCCTGGCGGACGTACAGGTGGCTGGTCTCGGCGTCGGCGGTCAGGACGACGGGGGTGGCCTCGTAGGTCCAGACGGCCTGGTGGGCCTTGAGGTCGACGGCGCGTACGCCCTTGTCGTCGGCGCAGTAGGCGTACCGCTTGCCGACCGCCACGGCCACATCCCGCAGGGTCTTCCTGCCGGACAGCCCCTTCTCCTGCCAGTTGAGCGTGCCGGAGAGGGCGTCGACGGCGAGCAGTCCGCGGTCCGCCTCGGTGCAGTAGACGACGCCGTCCTGGACGACGGGCGCGCCGTAGCGGCGCTCCTCCCCCGCGCTGCCGCCGGTGTCCCGCCCCATGCCGAAGAGCCACGCCAGCCCGCCGTCGGACAGGCGGCGGGCGGTGAGGCTCTCCGCGCCCGTGTAGATGTTGCGGTCGTCGACGACCAGCCGGGTCGGGGGTGCGCCCGCGAACGTCTCGGACAGGTGCCACAGTTGGCGGCCGTCGGCCTTGTCGTGCACGGACAGCCGGAGGAACTTCGAGCCCTGCGCCGGGCCGCCGCACAGCACCACCCGGGACCCCGCCACGGTGCCGCACAGCGCGGGCGGGGTGCCCTCGGCCTGCGGCCCGTCCACCGGGCTGCGCCAGCGTTCCTTGGCCGTGCCCAGGTCGGCCGCGACCAGGTACCAGCGCCCGCCGGAGGCGGCCTTGGCCACCAGGTAGGCGACGCCGTCGGCCACGCACAGCAGTTGGTTGAACTTCTCCTTGCCGGCGAACGCGGACAGTTCCACCAGGGGCTTGCCCAGTTGCCCGTCGGTCTGCGCGACCTCGCACACCGCCAGCGACGCCCCGTCCTCGGCCCCGCGCAGGGCGTAGATCCGGGTCCCGTCGGTCGCCGACCGGTAGGTCTCCTCGATGTTCGCCTGCCACATCGCGCTGCCCGATTCGGCGTTGACGCCGCACAGCACGATGCCAGCGCGCATGGCCAGGTTGCGGCCCACCGGCATCACCTCGCCGCCGGACTCCGGGCACCACAGGGCGGCGCTCCACACCACGGCAGGCGGCTTCGGCCGCTCGACGGCGTCCTTCTTCGGGGTGTCGTCCCCACCGCCGCCGGAGTCTCCGAACAGGGCCCAGCCCCCGCCACCGAGGAGCCCGCCCCCCAGGAGGGCGCCGCCGGCCACGGTCAGCAGCCGCCGCCGGGAGACCCCCGGCGCGGCGGCCGGCTCGGCCCGCGGCGCCTCCGTGGGCGCCGGCGGCGGCAGGCGGTGCGGGGGCTCGCGCCACACCTCGTCGCTGCGCCGGGCGATCTCCCGCAGCACCCCGTCGGGCAGCAGCTCCGCGAAGTCGCCGGGTGCGGCCGGGGCGTGACCGGCACCGATCAGTGCGGTCCGCAGCTCGGCGGTGGACGGGCGGAGCGCGGGATCCTTGGCCAGGCAGCGGGCGAGCAGGGGGCGCAGCGCCTCGGGGACCCGGCCGAGCTCCGGTTCGCCGAACCGGACGCGGTACAGCAGGTCGGTGGGGGCCCCGCCGCCGAACGGGCCGACGCCGGTGGCGGCGAAGACCAGCACCCCCGCCAGCGCGAACACATCGCCCGCCGCCGCGTGTTCCAGGCCCGCCGCCTGCTCGGGCGACATGAACGCCGGTGTTCCCACGGCACTGCCGACGCTGGTGAGGTGCTCGTCGCCGAAGGCCCGGGCGATGCCGAAGTCGATGATCCGCGGGCCCTGCGCCGTCACCAGCACGTTGGACGGCTTCAGGTCGCGGTGCACCACCTCCGAGCGGTGGAGCTGCTCCAACCCGGCGGCGAGCGCGGCGCCCAGGGCGCGGACGGCCGGCTCCGGCAGCGGCCCGCCCGCCTCGACGGCGGCATCGAGCGGCGGGCCGAGGACGTACTCCGTCGCCAGCCACGGGGTAGGCGCCTGGGGATCGGCGTCGACGACCACCGCGCCGTGCTCGGAGCCGATGACGCGTGCCGCGTCCGCCTCCAGCCGGAACCGGGTGCGCAGCGTGGTGTCCGAGGCGAGGCGGGTGTGCAGCGTCTTCACCGCGACCGTGCGGCCACCCGCCGAACGGGCCAGGTAGACGGTGCCCATGCCGCCCCCGCCGAGGCGGGCGAGGATCCGGAACGGGCCGACGGTGTGCGGATCGTCGTGCAGAAGTGGGGAGATCATGGCCTCAGCGCTCGTGGGTGGGGAGTGCGGCGGCGAGGACCTCCGCCGACTGACGGGACAGCGCCTCGACGACGCGGCCGGGCAGCGACATCGGCTCGGTGGCGCCGGCCAGTCCGCCGTACGCCGCGCCCGGCAGCAACTCCCCCAGCACCCTTGCCGGTTCGGGTCGGCCCTGCGGGTCGCGCGAGCGGCACGCGGAGATGAGGTCGCGCAGGCCGGCGGGGATCTCGTCCCGCTCCGGCACGGTGTGCCCCGTCGCCGCGTACGCCAGCACGGCGCCCAGGGCGTAGACGTCGCCGGCGCGGTCCGCGGGGCCGCCCGCGGCCCGTTCGGGAGCGAGGCAGCCGGTCTCCAGACCGGTGTCCGGTGCGGGCGAGGTCTCGGCGAGGAGCTGGGCGCGGGTCGCGCCGAAGCAGCCCAGGAGCGGCCCGCAGGCGGTCAGCAGCACGCCCGCCGGGCACACGCCGCCGTGCACGATGCCCAGGACGTGGGCCGAGGCCAGGGCTTCGGCCAGCGCGCCGCCGAGCGTGCGGACCAGCGGTTCCGGCAGCGGTCCGCCGTACGCGGCCAGCACGGCCGGCAGCGGCAGCGCGGGCCGATAGGGGCTGGTGTACCAGGGGAAGGCCGGTGTCCCCCCGAGCTGCGCGACCGGCCAGAACCCGGGCTGGGTCAGGCGGGCCGCCTGCTGTGCCTCGGCCGCCCACCGCGCCCGGTCGCTGCCGGGTGCGGGCAGGCACGCCACGACGGTGTGCCCGCCGTCGGCGCTGCGAGCCAGGTAGCGGCGTTCGGGTGCGCCCCGGCCGCCGCCCGCGTCGAGGCGCGCCAACGTCACGAAGTCCCCGATCCGCGGTGGATCGTCCTGCCGCAACTGCTCCACTCTGGTGTTTCTCCCCCGTCAGGCGTGTTACGGCCGTGAGCCTATATACGGCCCGGTGGGGCGCGGCACGCGGGTCCGCGTCCAGGGGCCGGGACGATGGTGCACGCCCCGGCCGCCGAGCCCTGGGCTCCGACCGGCGCACCCCGTGCCGTGCGCCCGGCCGGCGGCGGCCGACCGGTCCGGAGGCAAGGGGGGAAGGAAACCCCATGCGCGCGGCGGGTGTGGCGTACTGTGCGGCTGCACTCGACGGGCGGATGGGGGGCTTCAGTGGTGGGGCGAGCCGAGCCGGGGCGTGTGATCGCGGGACGCTACCGGCTGGAGGAGGTGCTCGGCAGTGGCGGCCTCGGGGCGACGGCGGGGGCGTCGCGCCGGTGGAGCGGGCGGTGGAGCGCACGGAGGGCAAACGGCCCATCGACGTTGCTCCGCTGTTCGGCGGGCTCTTCTTCGTCCTGTTGGGAACGGCCGCCACCGTTCTCGTCGCCGCGTTGGCCTACACCCTGGCCCGCGAGCACCCCGGCTTCGGGGAGGTGCTCCTGATCGGCACGGTCTGCGGGGGCACCGTCGCCTTCGGCTCGGTGGGCGTCCTGCGGGGGCTGCGCGTTCCGGACGCCAAGGCCGTCGTGGGCGCGCTCGCGATCGGCGTGGTGTGGACGGCGGTGCTGACGGCGGCCCTGTGGTCCCACGTGCGCTGACCGGCTTCGGGGTGCGGCTTCCGCCACCGCGACCGGCCCGGTGAGGGCGGGGGCCGATACGACCGCACCCCGGAGCGGCATGCTCCGGGGTGCGGGGCTGGTGTCAGCGACGACCGCCTCGGCCGTCAATGTCGATGCCGTAGATGCTGCCCCCGGCGCTCTGGACGACCTTGACGATCCGCTTGCGGGCGTCGATGCCGATGTTCGTGCGGCAACCGTCCCTCGGCGGGAGCAGCAGGCTGAAGCTGAACGAGGGTGCGCAGCGAACGCGCTCGTCGAACCGGTCGCCGCCGCCCGCGTTGGCCGTGCCTGCCACCGACAACAGCAGCGCACCGGCACCGACGGTTCCAGCGGCCACGCGCATTGCCTTACCCATCACGGAACTTCCTTCCTGTCCTGGTCCCGGTCGAGTGCCGGGATCACCGCGCCAACGAAGCAGCGCCCGGAAGATCACGCCGCGTTGCTCCGACGCGGTGACGAAGTTCGGCCACTTGGACGCCATGGCCGCCCGATGGGGTGAGGGTGGCAGGAATGCGTCGCCGGGCGGTGGCGTGGGCCGCCGGGGGCACTGTGCGGTTCCTACGGAAATGTCGCCGGGCGGCCGCGGAGGCGCCGCGGCCCGGCGGCGGTCGGTCGGCCGTGCGCGGTGGCCACGACGGGTGGCCGGGCTGCGGGGCGGATGGATCACGGCGGGCGGCCTGGGGGACATTGTGCGATCCCGCCATGTCCGGCATGTATTGGGCAGTGCGTCAATACGGTGGTGAAGCGCCTGTTCAGGTCAGACAGGCCGGAATCTGCCCGGCGTCGGGCCCGGCCGGTGAGAATCGCAGCCGTGCATCCAGAGTCGGCCGGCCCGAAGGGATACAGGTGATCCGGGTTCTGGTGGTTCATGAGACACGGCTGCTGCGCTCGGCGCTGGCCGCGCTGCTGCGTGACGAGGAGAACATCGAGGCGGTCGCCGCCTGCTGGAGCACTGCGTCCGGCGCGGCCCGGTCCTTCCGTCCGCAGGTGTGCGTGGTGGACGGCGACTGCGTCGACCCGATCCCGACGGCCGCCCCGCCCGGCGGGCCGGACTGCGCCCTGCTCGTTCTCGCCAGCGCCTGCCGGCCGGGCGTGCTGCAGCGGGCGCTGGCCGCGAAGGCCCGCGGGTTCGTGGACAAGAACGCGTCACCGGATCGCCTGCGGCACGCGGTGAGCCTGGTCGCGGCGGGCGAGCGCTACCTCGACCACTCACTGTCCCGCGACCTGCTGCACGCCGCCGACATCCCGCTGACCGCCCGTGAGTTGACGGTGCTGCGGCTGCTCGCGAAGGGGGCCGGTGTGCCGGAGATAGCGGGCGAGCTGTATCTGAGCAAGGGGACGGTGCGCAATTACATGGCGGCCATCAACCGCAAGACCGGTGCCCGGAACCGGGTCGACGCCCTCCGCATCTCCCAGGCGGCGGGCTGGGTGTAGGGCGCCGGTCGCCCGGTCCGCGCGTCAACGGCTGCCGGCCTCGCTCCGGGGCCGCTCCGGGCACTGCGGATCCCATCCGCCGGCCAGGTCGCGGTAGAGCGGTGAGCGCCGGAGGAGCTCGGTGTGCGTGCCGAGGGCGGTGTGCGGGCCGTCCAGGACCAGGATGCGATCGGCCCGCCGGGCGGAGCTGATCCGGTGCGCGACGACCACGAGGGTGCCGGGGCGGTCGCGGAAGGCGCGTTCGGCGCGTTCCTCGGCGGCCGGGTCGAGGTGGCAGGTGGCCTCGTCGAGGAGGACCAGCGGGGCCGGGGAGAGGTGGGCCCGGCCCAGCGCGAGCAGTTGGCGCTCTCCCTGGGACAGCGCGGCCGGGTCGAGTGGGGCGTCCGGGCCGCCCAGCCGGTCCACGAGCGGGCCCAGGCCGACGGCGTCCAGGGATGCCTGGACCGCCTGGGGCGGCGCGCCGTCGGGGCAGAGGTACAGCAGGTTCTCGCGGACCGTGCCGGTGAACACGTACGCCTGTTGCGGGATGAGGACGCGGTGCGGGTCGGGGCCGGTGGCGGCGGGCGCGGACGGCGCCCGGCCGGCGATGCGCACCTCGCCGGACGTGGGGGTGAGCAGGCCGGCGGCGAGTCCGGTGAGGGTGGACTTGCCGGTTCCGCTCGGTCCGACGACCACGAGGTGTTCGCCCGGTTCGACGGTGAGGTCCAGGTCGCGGAGGACCGGTTGGGCGCCGGTGCCGTAGGAGAACGTGGTGGCGCGGAATTCCACGCGGGGGCCGGTGGCGGGCGGGGCCGCCCGTACGGTCGGTGGCGCTGGGGGCGTGGCGGGCGGCGCCCCGCCGGTGAGCCGTTCGAGGACCACCAGGAGTCTGGTGCCGGCGGAGCCGAGGGCCTGCATCACGGTCTGGAGGGCGGGTTGCAGCGCCTGGGTCAGGTAGGTGAGGGCGCCCACGACGTCCCCGGTGGTGAGGTGCCGCCGCAGCAGCCAGGGGGCGGCGGCCAGCAGCAGGAGTACGGGCAACTGGCCGGCGATGCCGAGCGCGAGGCTGCGGGCGGCCGTCCAGCGCGCCAGGCGGCGTGCCGTCCGGGCCTCGGCCTCGATCAGGGCGTACGTGCGGGCCGCCGTCCGGTCCTGGGCCCCGCAGGCGACCACGTCGCGCAGTCCGGTGGCCACCGCGCCGAGCTGCGCGGCCAGGGCCTCGTCGGCGTGCAGGAAGGCCCGTTGGTGGCGGGCCATCGGGACGAGGGTGGCCAGGAAGAGGGCCAGTCCGGCCAGGAGCGGCGGTACGACGACGAGCAGGAGTTCCGGGGCGAGTGAGAGCAGCCCGAACAGGGCGCCGGCGAGCGTGAAGACGAAGGAGCGGGCCACCAGCACCAGGCCGGCGAAGCTGTCCCGGGCCAGTTCGGTCTGGTTGGTCAGGCGGGAGACCACGGCGCTGTCGGCCGGGCGGGACGGGTCCGCCACCGCCCGGCCCAGCGCGGCGGTGACCACGCCGTGCACCAGCCGGTCGCGCAGCGGCTCGACCAGCTCGGCCAGCCCCCGGAAGACGCCGCGGCCCGCGGTCCCGCCGAGGACGACGGCCACCGCGGCGACGGCCAGCCAGGCCAGGCCGGTACCGGTCCGGCCGGCCAGGAAGCCCGCGTCGAGGGCGTGCGCGACGGCGTAGCCGCTGAGGAAGGTGTGGCCGGACTCCAGGACGGACCAGCCCGCCATCACCAGGAGCGCCCGCGGCCGGGCCCGTAGGAAGCGCACGGCGCGGGGCAGCAGCCGGCGGACGGGGGCCGTCACGGGGCGGCCCGTGGTGCCGCGGGGGCCGGGGCGTCTGGTGCGCCGGGGACGAAGACCGCCCGGTATGCGGCGTCCTGCCAGAGCCGGGCGTGCGGTGCGACCGCCCGGACCCGCCCGTCCGCGATCCAGGCGACCAGGTCGGCGCGGGCCGCGGTGGCGACCCGGTGGGTGATCAGCAGCCGGGTGCCCGGCCGTACGCCGTGCAGCAGGGCCCGGCCGACCCGGTGTTCGGTGACGGTGTCCAGGCCGGAGGTGGCGTCGTCGAGGACCAGCAGCCGTCCGGCGCGGGCGAACGCCCGGGCCAGTCCGATGCGTTGGTGCTCGCCGCCGGAGAGCGGCGCCCGGTCCGGCGGGGTGCGGTATCCGTGGGGCAGCAGCCGGATGAAGGCGTCCGCATCGGCAGCGCGGGCCGCGGCCGCCACGTCGCGTTCGTCGGCCGGTCCGTCGGGGCCGAAGCCGATGGCCTCGCCGAGGGTGTCGCCGAACAGCGCGGGCCGTTCGAAGGCGTAGCCGACCTCTCGGCGCAGCCGGCGCGGGTCGACCGTTTCGAGGGGGACGCCGTCCAGCAGGACGCACCCGGCGTCGGGTTCGACGAGTCGTCCCGCGACGGCCGCCAGCAGGGACTTGCCGGCGCCCGAGGCACCGACCACCGCCATCGTCGTACCGCCCGGTACCACCAGGTCCACGTCGCGCAACGCGGGTGCGCCGTCGCGGATCACGGTGACGGCACGCAGTTCGAGCCGTCCGGGACCGTCGGCGGGCAGGGGGCGGGAGCCGGTGGCGAGTGCGGGCAGGGCGAGGAGTTCGCCCAGGCGCCGGGCCGCGGACCGGCCGCGCACCAGGGTGTTGAGCTGTCCGGTCACGCCGCCGAGTCCGGCGGCGAGGGTGGCGTAGCGGGTGGCGGCGAGGAGTGCGCCGACGGTGAGGGCGCCGTGGGCCAGCCGGATGCCGCCGACGGCCAGTACCGCGGTGGTCAGCAGGGGGACCAGGAAGGCGCTGCCGGCCACGGCGTTCCCGTAGACCCGCCACATCTGCCGTCCGTGTACGCCGAGTTGCGGCAGGGGGGCGAGGATCCGGCGGTGTTCGGTCCGCAGGGTTCCCGCGGCGGCGATGGTCCGGGCCCCGCCGAGCGCCTCGACGAGGCGGGCGGCGAGCTCGGCCTGCGCGTGCTGGTAGCGGCGCACGGCGGCAGAGGAGTCCCGGGTGAAGGACCGCAACAGCCAGGCCAGCAGCGGGAGTCCGGCGACGAACACGGCGGCCAGCCAGGGGTCGGTGAGGGCCAGCGCGAGCAGGGCGCCGAGGGGGGTGAGCACGGCCGCCACTCCCCCGGCCGCGGCGCCGGGCGCGGTCCCGGCCTCCGCGGCGTTGCCGGTGAGGCGGGTCACCAGGTCGCCGGGGGCGAAGCGGTCGGCGGCCCGGTGCGGCGCGAGGGACAGCAGGTGGTCCAGGCCGCGGCGGCGCAGCCAGGCGGTGCTGCGGGCGGTGGTGGTGCCGCCGGTGTGGGTGATCAGCGCTTCGAGGAGGACCTCCGCGGCCAGCAGGGCGGCGCTCAGCGCGAGGGCGCCGGGCGCGGCCGGGGCGCCCACCAGCACCAGGTCGAGGGTGTGGCCGAGTTGGGCGGGCAGGGCGAGGGCGGTGGCGGCGACGGCCAGGGCGCAGAGGCAGAGCGCCACGGTTCCGGTCGCGCTGTGCCGGAGTGCGCCGAGGAGTACGGCTGCGGTGGCGTCACCGTGGCCGCGGGGTCGCGCGGCCGGTGCGGTCCCGGCGGAACGACGAGGGGCTGCGGGCATGGCGGGAACGTCACCTCCGTCGTGCGGGCGGTCACCCCGGGGCGTTCGGTGCGCCCCGGGGTGACCGGAGGTCAGTTACAGGTGGTCACGCTCAGGCTGCTGTCGCCGCAGAGCAGCAGGCTCGCGCGGCTGCCGGTGTGCAGCTCGTCGGTGGTCTCGGGCTCGGGGGTCTGGAGGGTCTGGAGGTCGAGAAGGGACATCGGTTTTCCTTTCGTCACGGGACGGGTGTGCTCTTCGGTAACGGTCCCGGGTGACCGGGGCCGGCTTCAGGGCCGCCGCAGCGGCGGGAGGAAGGGCAGCTGCACGGGCGCGTCGTGCAGGGCACTGCCCAGGGCGAGCAGGCATCCGGCGGTGCCGGTGCTCAGGTCCATGGAGAGGCGCATCATCTGCTCCCCGGCGAAGGCCAGATGGCCCTGGTAGGGGACGGCGCCCCAGGAGAGCGAGTCGATCTGCCGCCCGAGGTCGGCCGGTTCGGTGCCGGGGCCGGTGACGGTGGTGCGGCTGAGGTACAGCACCATTCCCGCCGCGCCCCGGAACAGGCCCGGTTGGGCGTAGAACTTGGCCTGCGCGGCCCGGACGATCTCGTTGCGCGCCCGGGTGAACTCCTCGTCCGGGCGGTGCGCGAGGTAGTCGTCGAGGACCATGCCGATGCCCACGCTGCCGGCGCCGAGGTACGGCATGGTGCGCCAGCCCTCGTCGACCTGGAGGGTGCCGCCGGCGCTGCGCACGCAGTGGTCGAGGTCGCCGCGCAGGGCGTCGGCGGCCAGGTCCAGCAGGCCCGTGTCGCCGGTGCGTTCGTACATCCGCAGGCAGAGCAGCGCGACGCCACTGGCGCCGTGCAGCAGTCCGGCGCGGGGCGCCGGGGCCGTCTGGCCGGCGGTGGGGTGGGCGGCCCGGAGCCGGTGGACGGCGAGTTCCGTGCAGCGCAACGCCCGTTCGTGCAGGGCGCGTTCGCCGGTGGACGCGGCCAGTCCGTCGAGCGCCAGGCCGAGGCCGGCCAGTCCGCCGTGCAGGTCCGGGCCGAGCGCCTGCCACGGCTGTTCGGCGAGGAGGTCGACCAGGTCCAGGGCCGGTTCGCGGTGGCCGAGTCGGTCGAGCACCCACGCCACGCCGGACAGGCCGTCGTAGAAGCCGAGCGGGCTGCCCGACACCGGGCTCTTCATGCGCCGCAGCAGCCATTCCTCGCCCGCCGGGAAGGGCTCGGCCCCGGTCGCGTGCAGGGCGTACAGCACGCCCGCCGCTCCGTAGGCGACGCACGTCCCCCCGCCCGCGACGGAGAACTGCGCGATGTCGCCGGGGAAGATCCGGTCCTCGCGCTCGGGGGTGGCCGAGGCCAGCAGGGCGCGGACCATGGAGTCCCGGCTGCGCGGCCAGTCGTCGAGGCGGACCGGGAGGTAGGCGTCGGGTGCGCTCGGTGCTGCGGTGCGGGACGCGTCCCGGTCCGCCGTCACCGGTGCCGGCCGGCCGCGGGTGATCTCCGCGACCGCCGCCGCCAGGAACTCCCGCGGCACCGGGAACTGTTCGGCGGCGATCCGGGCCAGATGCGCGGACTTTCCCCGGTCGAGGGCGCACAGGCTGGTCAGCGGCAGGAAGAGAGCCAGTCGCAGACAGGCGAGGGCGTAGCGGTCGACGTCCGGGCCCCGGCGGTCGGCGGGCGCCACGAAGCCGGGGTTGGCGACGGTCTGGCGGCTGTCCGGATCGTCGACCGAGGCCGCCTCGAAGTCCAGCAGCACCACGGACGACTCGTCCTCGGCGAGCATGATGTTGAACAGGTGGAGGTCGTTGAAGACGACTCCGCGGGCGTGGATCTCCTCGACCGCGTCCGACACCATGCGGTGCACCCGCAGCGCCCATGCGGTGTAGTCGGCCAGTCGTGCGGGGCCGGGGTCGTTCTCGATCAGGGGGTGGCGGCGGGCGAAGAAGGTGTTGAGGGGGCGGCCCTCGATGTACTCCAGCGCCAGGAAGGTGTGCTCGCCGAGGGTGAACCAGTCGAGGACTTCGGGTGCGCAGGCCAGGCCGGACAGCCGTTGCAGGGCGTCGCGCTCCCGCGCCAGCCGGGCGACCGCGTCCGCCTCGTCCGCGGCCAGACCGGCGTGCGGCCGCGCTTCCTTGAGCACCACGCGCCGCTGGGTGCGCCGGTCGAGGGCGACGTAGACGCCGCCGCCGTTGGAGAAGTGCAGGGCCCGTTCGATGGTGTAGGGCAGGTCGGTGACGGTGGTGGCGTTGCGGGCGGCCAGGTGCGGTGCGAGGAAGTCCGGGAGCGGAACCCAGTCCGGGACCCGGAAGGCCGGCTCCCGGAGATCGGGGACCAGCTTTCCCCGGGCGTCCTCGATCGCCGGCCGCCGGTCGCCGTGTTCGTCGTAGCAGTACCGCTCGGTGAAGGCGCCGTAGCGGACGTGGACCGGGCCGGCGCCCCAGCGCAGGTCGCTGAGGATGTACGGGCCCGGCTCCCCGGCGAGGAGTGCGGACAGCTCCTCGGCGAGTACCCGGCACTCCTCCGTGTCGGCGGGGTACACGGTCAGGAACTTGCCGCTGGCGCCGCGGTCCGCGTACTTGGCGTTGCGCTGGTGCAGCAGGTAGCGGCTCGGTATGCACTTGAAGGCCACCGAGCGCGGGACGCAGTGGTCCCAGACCGCGGCCAGCACCCGTTCGGCGTTGTCCGGGCAGGCCGAGACGTGGATCTTCCAGCCCTGGGCGGGCAGTTCGCGGTCCAGCGGCCGGAACGCCAGCCAGTCGCCCGAGCGGTGGCGCTGCCAGCCGTCCGGCAGTTCCCGGCTCAGCACCGGGTACGGCGCGGTGCGCCCGGCGGGATCGCCGGCGACGCGGTGCGGAGCGTCGTAGAACTGCCGGTCTGCATCGCAGAAGACCGCGTACCCCTTGTTCATCGCACTCCCCTCGGGCGGTGGCAGCAGCCACGCTGTCACGCCGGCGAAGGGTGAAACAGTCATGCCTGTCATGGAGAGGACGTGCGGAATGCATGTTTTTAGTGAAGGGGAACGGCCGTTGGCGGGGTGCGGCGCGCCCGTCGTCCTGGTGGCGGGGCGGCAACGGGCGCGCCGCTTCGCGGCGGTTCAGCGGGTGACGCGGAAGCGGTGCAGCTCGTCCTGGCCGGCGGGGCCGGAGCCGGACTCGGCGAGGACGAACGCCGTGCCGTGGGCCACGGTGACGTGGTTGGGGTTCGCGCCGGTGGTGACGGTGTCGCTCCGCCTGGCTGCCGGCCACCGGCTGCAACTCCTGCGCTCCGCCGACGACCTGGCCGCCCGCCTCGGGGGGGACCTGCGCCGCGTACGGGCCGTCGCGCTCGCCGTGGCCCTGGCCGGCATCGCGGTCGGCGTCGGCGGCCTCATCGCGCGATCGTGGGCCCCGGCTGCGGGAAGTCCACTCTGCTGCGGGCCGTCGCCCGCCTGCACCGACCGGACTCCGGAACGGTGCCGGCCGACGCCCACGACCTCCGGCGGCCGACCAGACGTCAGGCCGCCCGGCACATCGCCCTGGCCTCCCAGTCGCCGCGCGCCCCCGGCGCCGATGCCAGACTGACCCGATGGACTACCTCAACGGCGAACCGGTCGGTGTCGATGAGCTCAAGGCACTGGCGCTCACCAATTTCGGGCACTTCACCACGCTGCGCGTCGACGACGGGCGCGTCAAGGGGCTGTCACTGCACCTGGACCGCCTGGAGGCCGACTGCCGGACCGTGTTCGACGCGGCGCTGGACCGCGTGCGGATCCGCGACCTGATCACGCAGGCGGTGGACGGGCGGACGGGTTCGCTGGCCGTGCGGGTGACGGCGTTCGACCCCGGACTGGGGGTGGCGCGGCCCGGGGCCGACGCCGAGCCGCGCCTCCTGGTCACCTGCCGTCCCGTGGGGGACGCGTCGTCACCGTTGCGGGTCACCACCGTCGCGTACCAGCGGGAGCTGCCCGAGGTGAAACACGTCGGACTCTTCGGGCAGTTGGCCGCCCGGCGGGCCGCGCAGCGGGCCGGCTTCGACGACGCGCTGTTCACCGAGCCGGACACCGGCCTGCTGGCCGAAGGCGCGACGTGGAACGTCGCCTTCATCGACGCCCGGGATCGCGTCGTCTGGCCGGCGGCGCGGGTGCTGCCGGGGGTGACCATGCGCCTGCTCCAAGCCGTGCACACATGGCGGCGGCGCCCCGTTCCGCGCACGGAACTCCCGGAATTTCGCGCCGCGTTCGCCACCAATACGGCGATCGGCGTGCGGCCCCTCGCCGCCGTCGACGACGTGCCGCTGGACACCGCGCACCCGATGCTCGACGCACTGCGGCAGCGCTATCTGGACCTCCCCGACGACCGCCTCTGAGCCGGGCCTTCGGGCGGCTCAGGTCAGCAGGTGGCCGCTGTGCGAGAGGCGGCGCGCCGCGGCCGCGAGGGCGTGGATCCGGGGGCCGGCCTGGTCGACGCGGGTGAGCGGTGTGGTGAACGGCAGCCGGACGTCGCGGTGGCCGTGCGCGTATTCGAGTCGCAGGGTCAGGCCGTAGCGGTCCAGCCGCACCGGGAGCACGCGCCGCACGCCGGCTGCCGGCAGCGGGCGGACGAGGCGCAGCAGCAGCGGCACGAGTTCGGCGTGGTGGTCGACGAGGTGGGTCAGCATGCCCGCCTCGCTCGTCGCCACGGGGTGGGGTTCCGCGGCCTCCAGGGCTTCGAAGGTGACGTAGGTGCGCCCCTCGGCGTCTTCGAGGACCGCTTGGCCGAACTCCATGCAGGTGCCCTTCCCGGAATCCGGGCGGTACGGGGCGGCCAGCAGCCCGGCCACCGTGACGCGGGCCCGCAGGCGGTCGCGCACGGACGTGGGCGCGATGTCGGTGAGTTCCAGCCGGACCGGGACGCGCCCGGCCGCCTGGCCGCCGTCGCGCCGGCACGGGGCGTGCAGGTGGAAGTGGCCCATCGCGCCGGTGCCGTCGAGCCGCCGCAGTTCGGTGTGGTGCCCGTCGCTCACCACCGTCATGGAGTGCGCGGCGGCCAGGATCGAGCAGACACGCTCGGCGGCGGTCGGGGTACCAGCACGGGCACGGGAAAGACGCATCCGGGTTCTCCAGGGGCGACCGGGGAGGGCTACTTAGGTTTGCCTAACCTAACTTACACCTCCCGCCCCGGCATGCGAAGGAGCCCCGGCCGGGCGGGCGCGCCCCCTCCGCGGTACGTTCCTGCGATGACTCTCGACGGAACGATCGTGATCCGGCGCGCGGAGGCGGCGGACGCGGCCCCGGTCGCCCATATCCACCTCGCCTCCCGGGCGGCGACCATGCCGTACCTGCCTCCGCAGCAGCACGACCACGACGAGGTGACCCAGTGGATCCGGGACCTGGTGCTGACCCGGTACCGGACGTGGGTCGCGGTGCGCGGCACCGAGATCGTCGGCTACGCCGCCGCCGAGGGCAGCGAGCTCCACGACCTCTACCTCCGCCCGGACGTCCTGCGCCAGGGCATCGGGACGCTGCTCCTCGACGAGGTCAAGCGGGACAGCCCCGGCGAGGTGTCGCTGTTCGTCTTCCAACAGAACACCGGTGCGCGGGCGTTCTACGAACGGCACGGCTTCACGGTGGTCGACACCAACGACGGCAGCCGCAACATGGAGTCGCTGCCCGACATGACCCTGCGCTGGCGGGCGGACGGCCCGCGGTAGACCGCGTCGGCCCGGCGTGCCGGCGCGGGACCCACCGCACCGGCACGAGGGTGCGGCGGGCCCCGTTCCCGCCTCGCCCGCCGGGCCGGCGCTCAGCGCAACGACGCGGCCGTGGGGACGACCACCCCGTAGAGGTCGGCGATCGTGGCGAGGGCACCGTGGTGGATCTGGTCGGCGGGCTGTTCGGCGACCGCCGTCCGCAGGGGCCGGGTCGCGCAGGCGTCGGCGACCACGGTGGGCCGGTTGCCGCGCAGGAAGGCGCCCTGCGCGGTGAAGGTCACGCACATGTGGGTCATGAATCCGACGACGATGACGTCCTGGTTGCCGGCGGCGTCGACGCGCTCCCCCAGATCGGTGCCGACGAACGAGTCGGGAGCGCCCTTCACGACGACATGCTCACCGTCAACGGGCGCCACACTGGGGTGGATCTGGCCGATCTCGGCCCGGATGTCGTACGCGGACCCCTCCCCGCTGTCGTGGATCACGTGGATGACCTTCGCGCCGGCCTCCCGGGCGTCGGCCAGCAGCGCGGCGGCGGCGTCCAGGGCGGGCCGCCACCCCGTCAGCTCCATCACGCCGCGGGTGTAGGTGTTCTGGTAGTCGACCAGGATCAGGGTCGCGTCGGCCAGCGAGGCCGGAGTCTGGTCGAGACCGTTGAGTTCGCGCAGGGTGGTCGTAGGCATGGAAGTGTCCCCTCGGGCTGCATGTCGATTCGTCAGGGCCAGCACGCGGTGGCCGTCTCCCACGCTAGGAGCCACCGCACATGTCGGCAATGACATGTAACCTGCAGATACGGACATCCGCGAGGCGTCACCCTTCCCCTCGCGCACTTCCGCTCACGCCCCTCGCATCGCCGTCGCCCTTGCCGTCGCCGGCCGGACGGAGCCCCCTTGAGCAGCACCGAACGGTTCATCGTCGTCGTCCTCTTCGACGGCGTCGACCTGCTGGACGTCACCGGCCCGCCGGAGGTGTTCGCCCTGCTGCGACGCGAGTTGGACGACGCGGCGGGGTACCGCGTCGCCCTGGCCGCCGAAACCATGGACCCCGTCACGACCTTCGCCGGGGTCCGCGTCCTCCCCGACACCACCTTCCACGAGGTGTCCAAGAGGAGCATCGACACCCTGATGGTTCCCGGTTCGGTCGAGGTCGACGGCGAACGCCGCATCCGCGCCCGCACCGACCCCGCCGTGGTCGACTGGGTCAGGACGCTCGCGGGGCGGACCCGGCGCGTCGCCTCCGTCTGCGTCGGAGCGCACATCCTCGCCGCCGCCGGACTCCTCGACGGCCGACGCGCCACGACCCACTGGTCGACCGCGCAGCAACTCGCCGCCGAACACCCCTCGATCGAGGTCGACGCCGATCCGATCTTCATCCGCGACCGCGACGTGTGGACCGGCGCGGGTATCAGCGCCTGCCTGGACCTGTCGCTCGCCCTGGTGGCCGAGGACTTCGGCGAGGCCGCCGCCCTGCGCGTCGCCAGGCAGCTCGTGATGTACCTCAAACGTCCCAGCGGACAGAGCCAGTTCAGCGTCCCGATGGAACCCGTCTCGACCACCCGGCGGATGGACGAGCTCCGCCACCACATCACCCGCAACATCGCCGAGAGCCTCACCGTCTCCGCTCTCGCCGCCCACGCCCGGGTCGGCGAACGGCAGCTGACCCGCATCTTCAAGACCGAACTCGGCATGACGCCCGCCGCCTACGTCGAAGCGGCCCGGGTGGAGGCCGCCCGCAACCGACTGGAATCCACGGACGACACCCTCGAACGCATCGCGTCCGCCTGCGGATTCAACACCACCGACACCCTCGTCCGCGCGTTCCGCCGGAAGCTCGACACGACACCGACCGCATACCGGAACCGCTTCCGGACGTCCGTCTAGCGGGCAGCGGCGATCCGGCCTCCCGGTGCGCTACTTGGCCAGGTAGCCGCCGTCCACCACATGGTCGCTGCCCGTGAGGTACGAGGCGTCGTCGGACACCAGGTACGCGATGAACGCGGCGACTTCGGCGGGCCGGGCGGTGCGCCCCAGAGGGATCGCGGAGAGCAGACCGTCGGTGGCGCCGGGCGGCAGCGAGGTGACCATGGGGGTGTCGACGATGCCCGGCGACACGGACAGCACCCGGATGCCGTGCTCGGCGTACTCCCGGGCCGCGGTCCGGGTCAGGGCGAGGACCCCCTGCTTGGCGGCGGCGTAGGCGGCGTGCCGGCGAAAGCCCGCATGCGCCGCCACGGAGGCGAGGTTGACGATGACGCCGCCGGCAGGGGCCATGGCGGGCAGTTGGGCGCGCATCGCGTGGAAGACGCCGTACAGGTTCACCTTCAGCACGCTGTCGAAGTCGGCGGGCGAGAGGTCGGCCAGTGGGTCGAGCGGGCCGTTGACTCCGGCGCTGTTGACCGCGATCCGCAGGCCGTCGCGCAGGGCGGCGGCGTCCGTGACGACCCGGGCGACGCCGTCCGGGTCGGTGACGTCCATCCGGCGGGGCAGGGCCGTACCGCCGGCCGCGGCGATCTGCCCGGCCACCCGGTGCGCACCGTCCTCGTCGAGGTCCGCGACGACCACCACCGCGCCCTCCGCGGCCAGGCGCGCGGCACACGCCGCGCCGATCCCGGAGGCGCCGCCGGTCACCAGGGCGACCCGGTCCCGTAGCCGACCGGGCTCCCCGGACTCCAGGCGGGGCTGCGCGGTGCCGTCGGACGGCGGGGCGGGTGCGGGCATCTGCGGCTCCTGCCGGGGAAGAGGGGCGGGCGGGTGGCGGTGGGGAGGTCAGGCGGTGCGGGCCCGTGCGGTCAGGGGCAGTCGGTCCGGGCGCAGGACGGTGCCGACCAGGGGCCGTACGGGCGTGGAACCGGCCGGTTCCAGGCGGCGGTGGGCGGTGAACGCGGCCAGCGCCAGGGTCAGTTCGGTCCAGGCGTAGTCCTCGCCGACGCACAGCCGGCTGCCCGCTCCGAACGGCAGGAAGGTGTGGCGCGGCGCCTTCGCGGCGGCGTCGGCCGGCCAGCGGTCGGGGGCGAAACGCCCGGGGTCCTCGTACAGCTGCGGATCGCGGTGCAGGGCATACGGGCTGAAGAACACCTCGTCGCCCGGGGCGAGCCGGACGCCGCCGAGCGTGACCGGCCGCACCGCGCGGCGCATCAGCAGCCACGACGGCGGGTACAGCCGCAGCACCTCGGTCAGCACCTGCCGCGTGTAGACCAGCGAAGGCAGGTCCTCGAAACGGGGCGGCCGCCCGCCGAGGACGGTGTCGAGTTCGTCGTGGATCCGCCGTTGGACGGCGGGACGGCGGGAGATCTCGTGCAGCGCCCAGGCCAGGGACGCGCTGACGGTGCCGGTCCCGGCCAGGAAGAGGGTGATCAGTTCGTCGGTCACCTCGGCGTCGGTCAGCCCGCCCTCCGGTCCGCCCGCGAGCAGCAGCATCGACAGCAGATCGCCGCGGTCGCGCCCGTCGGCACGGTAGGTCCCGATGATCCGCCGCTGGACGTCGACCAGGCGTTGCAGCGGACCGGCGTCCGGCGGCCGCCACCCCGGCAGCAGCGGAAGGCGTTCGGCCCAGGCGTGCAGCGGGGAGAGGGCCAGCCGCATCGAGTGGTATTTGACGGACAGCCAGTCCTCGACGGCGGCGTTCAGGGCCGGGTCCCGCGGGTCGGCGAAGAGCGTGCGCAGCAGGATGTCGAGGGTCAGACGGTGGATCTCCGGCACCAGATCGCGCGTGGTGCCGGGCTCCCAGCCGTCGGCCCGGGCCCGGGACCGTTCGGCCATGATGTGCGCGTAGCGGGCGATCCGGTCGCGGTGGAAGGCGGGTTGCACCAGCCTGCGGTGGCTGAGGTGGCGGTCGCCGGCGGCGGTGATCAGCCCGTCGCCGAGCGGCACGCGCAGGGCGTCGAACATCGCGCCCTTGTCGAAGGCACGGGCCTGCACCGTCAGCAACTCCCGGATGATCTCCGGGGTGTTGACGACGTGCACCGGTCGCGGTCCGATGGAGATCCTCGTCACCGGGCCGTGGTTCCGCAGCTCGCAGAGGAAGCGCAGCCCGTCACGGTGCAGGGCGAGGGCGTGCCCCATCAGCGGCACCCGCCCCGGAGCAAAGGGGGCCCTCCTCATACCGCTCCTGTCCATGCCGCTTCGCCTGGCGGCCGGGCGCACGTCAGTCCGCCTCGTGCGCGGGAGCGGCGGCGCCCGCAGCGGCGTGGAGGCGGCGCAGACCCGCGAAGAGCCCCTCGGCGGCGAGCGCATGGTTCTGGGTGGGGAAGTGCGCCAGGAGCGGGCGTGGGCCGTACATGAGCGGCACCCCCGGCCACGTGCCGTCCGCGCACTGGGTGTCCACGAGGTATCCGAGCCCCGGAAGCCAGTGTGCGTCGTCGAGGACACCGCCGCGTTCCAGGGCGGCGAGCGCCAGCCCGGTGGTGGCAGGGGTGCTCGGGCCGCCCGTCTCGACGGGCCAACCACCGTCGGGGTTACGGGTTTCGGCCAGCGCCCGGGCCGCGGGGTGGCCGCCCTCGTGGGCTGCCGCGTCGAGCGCCGGCAGCACCTCGGCGGTGGCGTACGCGGGGCCCTGGTACCACCCGGCATGCCAACGCCCCTGTTCGGCGCGGCGCCCGGTGAGCCAGTCACGCGCCGCGGCCAGCGGTATCCGATGGCGGCCGGAGTGGCGGTCCAACGCGGTGACGACATGGGCGATCACATCGTCCACCGGGGGGTCGCCCGCGGACTGCCAGGTCCGCCAGAGCCCGTCGGGCGTCTGCTGCCCGGCCAGGTGCCGCAGCCCGGCCCGGATCACCGTACCGGGCGCGCCGCTTGCTCCGGCCAGGGCGATCAGGGCGGCCGCGGTGGTGTCGTTGTCGGACTCGACGCCCGAGCGGTACGGCCATCCACCGTCCGGGTTCTGTGCCGCGGCCAGGAACGCCACGGCGGCCGGTAACCCGTGGTGGTCGAAGGCCGCGGCACCCTGGAAGACCCGCAGGGTCAGCGCGGTGTCCCAGACATCACTGGTGACGAAGCGCCAGGTCCCGTCGGGCAGTTGACCGGCGAGCAGGTGCTCCGCGCAGCGCCGGGTGGCGGCCGTGCCGGGGGCGGCTGCCTGGAGCACGAGCGCCGCCAGTGCGGTGGTGACCGGGTTGGCGAAGAAGTCACCCGACGGCGACTGCTGGTCGGCGATCATGCGGGCGGCGCGCCGGGCGGACATCCGGTCGCCGAAGTGGATCTCCACCAGGGCGTGCGCGGACCAGAGTTCCACCTGGGTCCAGCGTTTGAGCCGCTCCGGAGCGGCGACGGCGGCGGCCAGCCTGGCGCGCAGTGCGGCGGGTCCGGCGCCGCCACGGGTCGGTCGGGCGGTGTGCAGGGCGACCACCTGGAGGAGCCTGGCGCGGGCCGAGAAGGCCCGGTCCGCGAAGGCGGGGTGGCCGACGTCGACGGCCTCACCGGTGTCCAGGGCCAGGGAGAGCAGTGCGGTCTCCACGGCCTGGGCCACCGGATGGTGGCGCTGCGGGGCGGCGGTGGCGAGCCACGCCCTGCCCCGCTCGGCGGCGCGGGCGGCACCGGGGATCGGTGAGCGCGCCAGGGCCAGGGTGCACAGTGCGGTCTCGGTGATGCGGGGGTCGGGGACGGCGAGCCAGGAGCCGTTGTCCCGCTGGGTGGTGAGGATGTGCCGGGTGGCGAGGTCGGCGGCGCGGTGCATGCGCGTCAGGAGTGCCGACGACAAGTGCGCGTCCGATAAGGCGGGTTGAGCGTGTCCGTTCGGCATCGAGCCTCCGCTTCTCCTGGTTTCGCTTCGGCTTCTCCGGGTTCCGTTTCGCCTGTCCCGGCCCCGCCGGTCCCGCCGTCGCCTCCGCCGCGTACGCATGGGTCCATGCGTCACGGACATGCCGGGCGGGGTGCGAGGTGCCGGACGTAGCCTGTCGGCGTGGACACTTCGCGACCTGCCTGCCATCCTCCCCGGGAGATCGTTTCCATAGCGGACACATGCTCCGCCGCCTTGCAGAACATGCCGCGGCTGGAGATCTGGCTCAAAGGGCTCGGGCTGCCCGTGAGCACCGCGCTCGTCCCCGTGATGTGCCTTCAAACCGCTTTCTTCACCCCGTGGCTGCCCTCGGAGACCTGCTATCAGATCTCCCGGCTCACGGTCTGGCTGATGGCGATCGACAACGTCCTGGACGCACCGGATGACCGGAATGCATCGGACTCCGTCGGTCCGGACGCGACGGACGCCCGCGTCCGGACCTGGCACCGGGTCCTCGCCGGACACGAGAACGGCAGCGACAGCGTCGATCCGATGACCCGCGCACTGGCGGAGATCGCCGCGGACCTGCACCACCACGGCAGGCCCGAACTCCTCGCCCACTGGCGGGAGAGCATGCACCAGACCCTGCGGGGCATGGACCGCGAACGCGCGGCGGCGCGAAGGACGGCCGCCGGTGGCGGGGCACCCCGGCTGACGGACTACCTGACGCACGGCGCCTGGACCATCGGCGTGGAACAGCAGGTCACCGCCCTGTGGGCCCTCATGGACGAACCGGGTCTGCCCCGGCGCCTCCCCGTACTGCTCGGCGCGCTGCGCCAGGCCGCGATCACCATCCGGCTGCTCAACGATCTGCGCGGCCACCACCGGGAACAGCAGGAGGGGAAGGTCGACGCCCTCGCCCTCGGCCTGAGCGAACAGGAGGCGCACGAGCGGGCCGAGGCGGCGCTCGACGCCTGCCGGCGGGCCCTGGCTCCGCTCACCGCGGCCGGGTATGGTTCCGCGGTGGCGTTGGAGCGGGTGGTGCTCTGGCATGCGCGGATGTACCACCGCTTCGACCCCGTACGGCCCGGTCGGGCGGTCTCCGGTCCCCTGCCGGGCGGACCGGGCGGCACCGCGCGCACCCGGCACACCCCGTTCGTCCGCCGGCCGAAGGAGGCCCCGCCCATGGGCATCGAACAGGAAGTCCTGGACGTCATCGCGTCCGGAGGGGAGTACGACGGCACGCGGCTGGCCGCGCTCTTCGACCGGCTCGAACCGGTCGACACCGCGCTCCTCCTCGGCACCTGGCAGGGCGGCGGGTTCGAGCGGACCAGCGAGAACGCCGCGCTGCTGGCGCAGATGCGCTGGTACGGCAAGCGGTTCGCCGACGCCGATCACGTGGAACCCCTGCTGTGCCGGGACGAGCAGGGGGCGGTCTTCTCGTTCGAGGAGATGGGCCTCGCGACATTGCGCGAGGTGGTCTTCCGCGGCAAGCAGTCCACGGCGATGGTCTACGACCAGCTGCCCATCGTCGACCACTTCCGTCGGCTCACCGACGACGTGCTGCTGTGCGTGATGGACAAGAAGGGCGAGCCCGCGGACTTCTTCTTCCACCTCACCCGCGTACCCGGGCCGGTGCCCGGACCGCCCGGCGACGGCGGGTGACGGGCCGCTCTCCGCGGTCCCGCACGCCGGACGACGCACCGCGCCCACCAACCGGGCGATCCGGACGAGCCGGTGCGGACGGCGGCGGGATCAGGCCAACGGGATGAGCCACGGGGTGAGTTCGAGGAGTTCGCTGTTGGTGCGGTAGCGGCCGGGAGCGAAGCGGAGCACGGCGTCGCGCATCAGGCATCACGCATCGGCCGCCGCCCCGGACCGTGCCACGCGGGCGAGGGTCCCCGGGCTCGGTCGGGCCCCGGCGCGCCCCGCACTCCCGTATGCCGGCATCCTCCCAGAGGGCGTGCGGCGGCAACAGCCCCACCGGGCAGCGCGCCGGGCGGCCCGAGGCGGGGCTGGTCGCCGCCCTCGCGCGCCCTCCCGGCGCCTCGTGGCGCTCACCGGGACTCCCCAACGACCTCGACCCGAGGGCCTATTGGCGCGGATCGGGACCTCCGGCCCGCGCCGTCGCCTTCCACGCCGCCCGGAACTTCCGGCTCCGGAAATTCCCGCCCCGCCCCGCATCGCACGACGTTCACAACCAGAGTCCGTCCGTCGACTCCCGGCCACCAGGCACCAGCAGCGGTTCCGCACATTCGGCTCCCCCGGCAGACCTCCCCGGCGCGCTCCGCACCGCCACAACACGCCCCGCGCGCACACCGTACTTTCACGAACGTCGCTGTTCGCAGAACCTCGCCCAGCGCTACCTTTGGCGTCGCACTGAGCCGGAACTCCCGTTCCAGCCAAGCCAATTGGAGCCGAGGTGCACATGCGAAAGGCACAATCGTTCCTCGCGGCACTTGCCGCACTGCCCGTCCTGGGGCTGGGCATGCCGCAAGCCGTGGCCGCCCCACAGGCACAGCCGCGGGCCGACTGCCCGAACACCATGCTCTTCGAGGTCGGCGGGCACCTCGATCGCGATGCGGTGGTCTACGACGCCAGCAACGCCAAGCTCCCGCAGGGCGTGGGCTTCACGAAGATCCACTACTCGGCGTCGATCGCCCCGTATCCGGGCGACACCGTGTCGCTGGACGACTCCGTGGCCGAGGGCATCGCCAAACTCGACCGCGCGGTAAAGGAGTTCCACGGCGCCTGCGGGGCCAGTCACCTCACCATCGCCGGCTACTCGCAGGGCGCCATCGTCGCCGGTGACGAGCTGGCCGCCCTCTCCGGCAGCAACGCCGTGCCGCACAACCAGATCAACGGGGTGCTCTACGGCGATCCCCGGCGGCCCGGCGCGGGCGGCGGCCCGGGCGGTATCGAGACCAACCTGCCGACGATCCTGCCGGGCATGACCATGAAGGGACCGCGCGGCTTCGGCGACCTCACGGTCAAGGAGATCTGCAACACCAACGACGGCATCTGCTACTCCGAGAACGTGATCACGAACCTGGCGTGCTTCGCCAACGGCGTGGTCGGCTACCTGACCGGCGACCACGGCTACGCCATCGACCCGCACGCCGTCTCCGGCGGGGGCGACCAACTCAACCGCCAGGCACCGAAGATCCCGATCTGCGGCCCGGGGCTGCCGATCCCGAGCAAGACGCCCCGCGAGCTGTTCAAGAACAACCTCGCCGAGAGCCGGCAGCAGGTCGCCGGCTACCGCACACTGCTCACGCCCCTGCTCCCCGCCGCCCTGCGGAACCAGCTGGGGAACGCCGCCTGGCTCCCCGCGGCCGGCTGACCGCTCAGCCGAGCAGCCGTACGGCGAGCCGGACGAGCGGCTCCTCCAACCCGCGGATGCCCTGCACGTCGTCCGCGACCAGACGCATCGTCACCAGGTGCGCCGCGGCCGCGACCAGGGCCTCGCAGTCGAAGCGCCGCTCGTCCGCACCGCCCGCCGCGCCCCCGCCGAAGATCTCGGCGATGGCGTCCGCGAACCGTCCCTGCCACGCCGTGCGCCGGGCCATCGCCTCGGGCCCGGCGGCGTACACCTCGACGAGGAACAGCCGCGCGAAGGCGGACCGTTCGGCCAGGGTGTGCAGATAGAGGCGCAGCAGTCGGCGGAAGGTCTCCTCCGGCGCGACCGGCCGGGTCGCCTCCGGGGAGCCGTCCGCCGACTGCCAGGCCGTCTCCAGCAGGCCCGCCAGCTGGTCGGTGGCGGCGTCGAGGGCCTGGACGAAGCAGTCCTCCTTGGACCGGAACTGCTGGTAGAACGTCTCCCGCGACACGCCGGCGCGCCGGATGACCTCGGCGACCGAGGTCCCCGCGTACCCCTTGTCCTTCATCGCCTCGGCGAGCGCGGCCAGCATCCGCTTCCGCTGCGACGCCACCACCTCCGCGCGGCTGAGGTGGTGCCGGCCGTTGGGCAGCGGCCCGGGCCGCGCGGTGTTCCGCAGGGACTCGGCCACTGCTTCCTCCAGTTGGCGTCCGATCGGGCACGCGGCGCCGCCCGGTGGCCACCGCGGCCACCCCATTGATGGTGCCCGACCGGGTCCGCGCGCCGGGTGGCACCCCGGAGCCCGCCCGCCCCGGGCCCGGGTACGGAACCGTCCGTTCAGGCCAGACCCTCCGTTCAGGCCAGCGAGAGGAACAGTTTCTCCAGACGGGCCCGCATCCGCTCGCGGTCCTCGGGGGCGGCCGGGTCCACGTCCGTCAGACAGTGCTGCAGACCGGTGGCGATGATCGCGAAGCCCGCCCGGTCCAGCGCGCGGGAGGCCGCCGCGAGCTGCGTGACCACCTCCTCGCAGTCCCGCCCCTCCTCGATCATCCTGATCACCCCGGCGATCTGCCCCTGGGCCCGGCGCAGCCGGTTGACCACCTTCTTCAGTTCCTCGGCCGCCATCGCCAGTTCCACAGCAACTCCCCTCGATATACCCCTATGGGTATTCTACCTGTGGGGGGGCACCACCCACGAGAACGGAACGATCTCCATGAGCGCAGCCACCGAACTCACCCCGGACCAGGCCCGCACGCGCCTGGCCGAGCTCACCGTCGTCGACGTGCGCACCCCCGGCGCATACGCCTCCGGCCAGAGGAATTCCTGGCCGGGTATGCGGGGGTCCTCGCCGATGTGGCACGGACCGGGCGGCGGCTGAATCGCGACGAACTCCAGGCGCGCCGCGCCGCCGGGGAACGGGCCGCCGAGGAGGGGCACAGCCTGCGGGCCCTGGTCGATGCGCACCTCGCGGTCGCCCGGGCGGCCTGGCCACGGTCCGCGTCGGCGACGGCCGACAGCGCACTGGCCGCGCTGGCCCAGGCGGTGGACGCACTGGCCGGCGGCTACGAGCGCGCCCAGCACCTCGCGGTGCGCCAGGAGGAGGCCGCCCGGCGGGAGTTCATCGACGACCTGCTCTACGGGGGCAGCGACCTGGGGCGGCTGGCGGAGCGGGCGGAACGTTTCGGGCTGCGGCTCTCGCACGCCCACGCGGTCGCGGTGGCCGAGGGCTCGGAGGCCTGCGCGGAGGCCGACCCGGTGGCCCGCCGGGTGCAGCAGGCACTGGTGGGGCGGTTCGGGGACCGGCAGCCGCTGCTGACCACGAAGGAAGGCCGGCTGATCTGCATCGCGCCGGGCGATCCGGCGGAGGTGCCGGCGTGCTTCGCGCGGGAGGCGCACACCGCCACCGGCGGGGGCCGGGTGGCGGTCGGCCGCACGCACGGCGGCGCCGGCGGCATCGTCCAGTCCTACGAGGAGGCGCTCAACGCGCTGGAGCCGGCCGAGCGGATGGGGCTCGGCGACGCCGTGCTGTACGCCGCCGACCTGCTGGTCTACCCGGTTCTCACCCGGGACCGGCAGGCCATGGCCGACCTGGTGCTCAGCACGCTGGGGCCGCTGCGGGAGGCCCGGGGCGGGGCCGGGCCGCTGCTGGAGACCCTGGCGGTGTATTTCGACGCGGGGTGCATAGCGGCGGAGGCGGCCCGGCGGCTGTCGCTGAGCGTGCGGGCGCTGACCTATCGGCTGGCGCGGGTGCACCAGCTCACCGGCGCGGATCCGGCCGATCCGGTACACCGGTACACCGGTACACCCTGCACACCGCCGTGATCGGCGCCCGGCTGCTGGACTGGCCCGCCCGGGAACTGTGAGCGGCGCGGCGAGCGGCCGTCTCAGCGGATGATGCCGAGGACGACGAGGACCAGCCCGGCCAGAGCGGCGAGGCCGGAACCGATGCCGTAGCCGAGGACCCGGTTGTTCTCGGCCCGCAGCAGTTCCTCCTCGGACTTGACCGAGAGGACGAAGACGCCGCCTTCCGCGGGGGCGCCCAGGGCCAGTCCACCGCCGGCGTCACCGGCCTCGCCGTGGACGTAGCAGCGGCTGCCGGGGCGGACGATCCACTCCTCCCGCCGGTAGCCCAGGGTGCCGCTGCCGCCGCCGAGGTGGAGGCTGAGCGGGCCGATCGTGAGGCGGTTGCCGTCACGGGCGTGCGGGTCGAACCGGTCGAGGACCTTCTCCGCGCCGATGAAGTCCTCGTCGCCGGGCCGGATCACCATCCGGCCGGTGGCGTCCTCGACGAAGAACGCGGTGGGGCTGCGGTGTTCGGAGACCACCTCGGTGCGGGTCCGGCGCCGGCGGTTGCCGCTGCCGTCCCGGTAGGACTCCTCGTACTTGCGGGTGATCCTGTGCCTGTGCCAGACGCACTCCAGACCCTCCAGTTCGGAGCGGAGCACGCCGTCCTTGTGCGGGCGGGCCTGGCCGACCACCTCGCAGCGGTAGCGGAAGTGCCCCGGGCCGGCCGCCGTCGCGGCCGCCTCGTGCAGGGCGCGGAGTTCCTGGACCGGGACGGTTTCGGTGCGCTCCATCACGCGGGCCCGGGTGTTCGCCAGACGCGCCAGGAACGCACAGCACGCCGCCACCACCAGGCCGACCAGACCCACCCAGATCACAACATCCACCCTCCGTCCGGTTCTCCTCCGGTCGCGCGACCCTACCCGGGGCGACGGGTGGCGGGGCAACCACGGGGACGGATCGACGACGACCTCCTAGGCTCGCGGGATGTTCACGCATGACATGTTCACCGCACTCCTGTGGTTCGCCGGTGTCGCCGCGCTCCTCAACGTCACACCGGGACTGGACACCATGCTCGTGCTGCGCACCTCCGTGGCGCACGGCCGGACCGGCGGACGGGCCGCCGCGCTCGGCATCCTGACCGGCTGTCTGGCGTGGGGCCTGGCCACCGCCGTCGGCCTGACGGCGGTGCTGACCGCGTCCCGGCTCGCCTTCGACGTGCTGCGGATCGGCGGCGCCCTCTACCTGGTGTGGCTGGGCGGTTCGGCACTGTGGCAGGCCCGGCGGCGCGCGGGAAGCGGGGCGGCCGGGGACGCCGCGGCCGCGGACACCACCCCCGTACCGGCGTCCGCAGCGTCGGCGGGGACGGCCGCGCACGGGCGGCGGGCCGCCTTCCGGGCCGGGATCGGCACCAATCTGCTCAACCCCAAGGCCGGCATCTTCTATATGAGCCTGATCCCGCAGTTCATCCCGCACGACACCCCGGCGTTCGGCCCGACCCTGCTGCTCACCGCGATCGACGTCCTCGAACTGGCGCTGTGGTACTGGGCCGTCACCGCGGCCGCCGCCGCCCTGGGCGAGCGGATCCGGCGCCCTGCCTTCCGGCGCCGCATGGAGCAGATCAGCGGCCTCGCCTTCCTGGGATTCGCCGCAAACCTGCTGGTCGCGGAACGGGGCTAGGCCCCGGTCCCCAACTGCCGCGCCCGGCCGGGCCGCCCTATGGGGGCGGTGGTCCGGCCGGGCGCGAAGGGGTGGGCCCGGGGGTCGGCCGGTTCAGGCCGTGTGCTGCTCCTTGCGGCGCCGGAGGGCGAAGAAGGTGCCGGTGGCGCCGGCCGCGAGCGCGGCCGCGGCGATGCCCACGGGCAGGACGGGGAAGCCGGACCGGTCGTCGACGGCCGCGGTGTTCTGCATCGCGGGGCCCGGGGTGATGCTGGTACGGACCGGCTTGACCGGGCGGATCGGGCCGACGGACTTGACCGAGCCGTCGGCGTTGAGCAGTACCTGCTTGTCGTTCGGGTGCCGGAAGTCGAACATCGTGGTCAGCGCGCCGGCACGGGCGTCGAAGGAGGCGTCGCCGATCCGGCCGATGTGCCAGTTGTCCTCGATGAACTTGATGACCGAGGTCTGCTCGGTGGCGGTGTGGTCGATGTGGTTGGTCTTGCTGTACGGGGAGATGACCAGCAGCGGCTGACGGGTGCCCGGGCCGCAGCGGTCCTGGTAGCCGCCGGCGGCCGCCGGGCCGGACTGGCAGGCCGGGCCGTCGGTGGACTTGCCGTTGGAACCGGCGCCGGTGTCCTTGGAGCCGTTGCGCGGCTTGGCGAAGGCGTGGTCGTACCAGCCGTCGGAGTCGTCGTAGGCGACGACGACGGCGGTGTCCTTCCACTGGGGCGACTGCTGGATGCGGTTGATCTGGTCGACGAGGAAGTGCTGCTCGTCGATCGGGTCGGAGTTGCCGGCGTGGCCGTCCTGGTAGGCGGGGGCCTTGAGGAAGCTGACGGCCGGGAGCTTGCCCGCGCGCAGGGCCGCGTCGAAGTCGGTCAGGTCGTAGTTGTGGTTCGCCTGGCCGGCGTGGCCGATCTCGTCGACGCTCTTGGGCGGCAGGTGGTGCGGGTTGGCCGTGGACTTGTAGTACTGGAACGGGGCGTGGTGCGGGCTGTAGTCGACGACGGCCGCTCCCCCGACGTTGGCGTGGGTGGTGCCGGTGCACTTGGCGTAGTGGCCCTGCTGGCCGTCCCACGCCGCGCTGGGCCGGAAGCCGCCCTGGAACCAGCCCCAGCTGACGTTGCGGGCGTTGAGCAGGTCGCCGATGTTGCGGCCCTGCATCGCGGCGAGCGCGCTCTTGCCGGTGTGGTCCTTGTTCGCGCAGTCGTCGTACGCCGGGTCCGGGTCGTTGATCATCGTGCCGACGCCCTTGGCGTCGGGCGACTGGACCGCGTAACCGTCCGGCTTGGCGGTCTGCTTGGGGTTCTCGGTGCCCGAGGCCGGGTCGGTGGAGATCACGCCGTGCGTCTGGCCGGAGACCAGGTTGATGGCGCCCGGGGTGGAGGGGCCGTAGACCGAGCCGAAGGAGCGGTCGTTGAGGGCGTAGTTCTGGGCGTAGTTCCACAGGCCGGTGACGGTGTTGCCGTCGTAGTAGTCCATCACCAGGCCGGGCTCGCCGAAGAGGCCGCCGGAGCACTTGCCGGAGTCGGTGTTCTGGACGAACTGGTCGGCCTTGCCGCCGTTGTAGGCGTACTGCTCGGGGCCGTACTCGTGGTTCTGGTCGCAGGTCATGGCCTGCTGCGGGGTGAGCCGCTTGGGGAGGTACTGGTTCGGGTTGTGCTTGAGCAGCCCGGCGGTGCGCAGGTTGTCGATGTCCCGAGGGGTCTTCGGGGACGGGGTGAACTTCGTCCCGTCGGTGTTCGCGGCCTTGGGGTAGGTGGCGAAGTAGTGGTCGAACGAGATGTTCTCGTCGAAGAGGACGACCACGTGCTTGATGGGGGTGGCGGTTCCGGAGGGTCCGGGGTGCGGGCCGCCGGCCGCCAGGGCCGGGGCTCCCCCGCCCAGTGCGGCGAGCGCCACGGCGCCGGTGAGGGCCCCTACGATCCGTATCGCTTGGGTCTTTCCCCTGATGGCCATCTGGTTCTCAATCCTCCGGGCGGTTCGCGGTTGCTCCGTACGGCCGGATGCTCTGCCGGGCGTACGGCGGCGGGGCAGAGCCATGATGGCGGGTGGGTGAACACCGGGTCAGGTATCCCAGGGCAAAGCTTGACTGTCTGTTGACCGTTGGGGCTCGCGGGTGGCTCGTGCTTCCGTTCTACGCGAGCGGTGGGCGGGCTGCCAGACGGCAGGGGCCGGGACTACTGCGCCAGGAGGGCCCGGCCGTACCAGTCGGCCCGGTCCCGTACGCCCGGCAGCGCGAAGAAGTAGCCGCCGCCGAAGGGCTTGACGTAGTCGGTCAGCGGCTCGCCCGCCAGCCGGCGCTGGACGGTCTCGAACTGGCGGGCCAGGTCCTGCTGGTAGCAGCAGAAGAGCAGGCCCATGTCGAGGTTGCCGTTGGCGTCCATACCGCGGTCGTAGTTGTAGGCGCGGCGCAGCAGCCGCTGGTCGGCGGTGTCCGCGGTGCGCGGGTTGGCCTTGCGGATGTGGCTGTCCAGGGGGATGACGTCGCCCTTGGGGTCGCCGGGGTAGTCGGGGGTGTCGTGCTCGTCGTTGCCGTCGAGCGGGGCGCCGGTCTCCCGGGCGCGGCCGAACATCCGCTCCTGCTCGGTCAGCGAGACCCGGTCCCAGAACTCCACCAGCATCCGGATCAGGCGGACGACCTGGTAGCTGCCGCCGACCGCCCAGTCCGGCTCTCCCGTGCCCGGCCCGGCCCACACCAGGCCGTTCATCTCGCGGGCCGATCCCGGGTCGGGGTTGGCGGTGCCGTCCTTGAAGCCGAAGAGGTTGCGGGGCGTGCCGGTGGGGCGGGGCGGGCTGGCGAAGCCGTCGAGCCGCCAGCGGACCTGGAGGGCGCCGCGGGTGTGGCGGGTGAGGTCGCGCAGTGCGTGCAGCACGGTGTCGGTGTCGTCGGCGCAGAGTTGGAGGCTCAGGTCGCCGTGGCACCAGTCCGGTTGCAGGTCGTCGTCGGGGAAGGCGGGCATGGCGGTGAGGCGGCGGGGCGCGCGGGCGCGCAGCCCGAACCGGTCGTCGAAGAGCGCCGCGCCGACGCCGACGGTGACCGCCAGGGCGCCGGGCGGGAGTTGGGGCCCGAGGATGCCGGAGTCGGCGGGCGGGCCGGTGATGCCGAGCGGGTCCGGGACGCCTCCGCCGGTGAGGAAGCGGGCCCGTTCGGTGAGGGTGCGCAGCAGGTCGGCCAGGTCCCGGCGGCCCTCGGCGGTGACGTCGAAGGCGACGAACGCGGTGACCCGGCGGGGCGGGGTGAGGACGGCCGCCTGGTGCGGTCCGTGGAAGGGCACGGCGGGTGCGGTGCCGCCGAGCGGTCCGGTGCCGGGCAGCGGGAGCTGCGGGCCGGGGCCGTCGGCAGAGGGGGTGCGGGCGGGCGCGGCGCCGCCGGCCGCGAGTCCGGCACCGGCCAGTGCCGCGCCGCGCAGGAACCCGCGCCGGGCGACGCCGGTCCGCCGGACGCCGTTCGTCCCGTCGTCGCCGCTGCCGCCGTACTGGGCACCCTGCCGGGCGCCGTGCTGGGCGTCGTTCACACCGTCCTCCGCGGATCGCACAGGGTGGCCACCGAGGCCAGCCGTTCCACCAGGTCGCCCACCGCCGCGTTGGTCCGCTGCCGTTCGGGTCGGCTCAGGCCGTCCAAAGGGGTCCAGCGCCCGTCCCGCCGGAAGCCGTCGAGCAGCCGGCCGGTGCGGTCCAACGCGCTGTCCAGGGCGGGGAGTTCCGGATCGCGGGTGGTGAGCAGGGGCCGCAGCCGGGCGAGCACCGCACGGGTGCCGTCGAGGTTGGCGCGGGCGGTGGCGAGATTGCTGCCGCTGCCGTAGTCGGTGCGACCGGTCAGCTCGAACTGCGCGGTGTTCTCCAGGATTTCGTGGGCCCGCAGGCCGAGCGCCGCCGGGTCCATCCGGGCCTGCGCCCAGTCGTCGCGCAGCGCCCGGACCGCCGCGGCGAGCGCGGTGGCCGGGACGCGCAGCCCGGCGGCCGGTTCGCCGTGCCACAGGCCGTACTCGACGCGGTGGAAGCCGATGAAGCCGGGATCATGGACGCCGTCCGCGAGCCCGGCCGTGGTCCCGTTGATCTTCTTGTCCGCGTCGCCGAACTCGCCGTAGGCGGCGCCCAGTCGCTCGTAGGTCAGGTGGGCGGGCAGCCAGGCGGTGCGGGCCGCGGCCAGGTCGCCGTCGGTGACGGCGGTGCGCAGCGCGTCGGTCCGGCGGACGAGGTCGTCGAGGCCGCCGGCGACCCACTTCTGGTAGTCGATCGCCGGGCCGATCAGGTCGTGCTGGGTGACCGGCGCGGCGGCCGGGCCGCCGGGGCCGGTGCCGGCGATGCGGACGGTGGGCCCGGTGACCGCGTTGGCGTCGTCGGGCAGGCAGGTGAAGGCGTACGCGCCGGGGCCGAGGCGGACCCGCAGCTGCCGGGTGGTGCCGGGGCCGATGCCCTCGACCTCGCCGTAGACCGGACCGCCGCCGGCGCCGCGCAGGTAGACCTCGGCCGCGCGGCTGGAGCTGTTGTGGAGGTCGAAGACCTGGGTGCCGGGGCGGGGGTGCTGCCAGCCGCGGCCGCAGTCGCCCGAGGAGATCTCGACGGTGGTGTGCGGGAGGCCGTCCGCGGTGGTCCCGGCGTCCGGTCCGGCGCCCGCGATCAGCGTTCCCGCGGTGATCGCTCCGGCCACGACCACGGCGCCGCCGGGACCCCAGACGCGCGGCGACCGCAGTCGCCGCAGGCCGGATCGTGGCACGGGTCCTCCTGGGGGCGTACGGGGAGCGGTGTCGGACGGGCGGGAGGGACCCGGGGTCGCTCCGCCGCACATGCTAGGCAGACGCGGCGCCGCCGAACATCCTTCCGACGTCCCGGACACCAAGAGTTTCCCCTGGTTTCACCGTCGCGTGGGGCGCGGCAAGCGGTCGCCGGGCACGGGTCCGGCCGGTTCCGGAAAATCCACGGGGTGCGGGGGTGAACCTCCGACTCGCCATGACCGTCTACAGTCCTGTAGACATTCGCTGGTCAGGGAACGTGCGCAACCGTGCGCCGGAAGGGCGGAACATGACGATCGGACAGCCGGGCGGCGCGGCGGCGGCCCACGAGGCCCCAGGACGATACCGCGGCCCCACTCCGGGCCTGAGCAAGGTCCCCGAGGTCACGGCGCTGTTCTGGGTGGTGAAGATCCTCACCACCGGCATGGGCGAGACCGCCTCGGACTACCTGGGCCGGACGCTCGGACCGATACCCGCCGGCGCCCTGGGCTTCACGTGCTTCGCCGTCGCGCTGGTGGCGCAGTTCCGCTCGACCCGCTACCGGGCCGGGATCTACTGGTCGGCGATCGTCATGGTGAGCGTCTTCGGGACGATGGCCGCCGACGTCGTCCACGTCATCGCCGGCGTCCCGTACCTGGTGTCCACCCTCGCCTTCTCCGTGGCACTGGCCGTCATCCTCGTCGCCTGGTACGCCTCCGAGGGCACGCTCTCCATCCACAGCGTCCGCACCCGGCGCCGGGAGACCTTCTACTGGGCGACCGTGCTCACCACCTTCGCCCTGGGCACCGCCGTCGGCGACCTCACCGCGGGCACCCTGAGCCTGGGCTACCTGACCTCGGGCCTGGTCTTCGGCGCGCTCATCCTGGTGCCCGCGCTCTCCGGACGGTTCCTCGGCCTCAACGCGGTCGCCGCGTTCTGGGGCGCCTACATCCTGACCCGCCCGCTCGGCGCCTCCTTCGCCGACTGGATGGGCGTCCCGGCCACCCGCGGCGGCCTCGGCTGGGGCACCGGACCGGTCACCCTCGCCCTCACCGTGCCGATCGCCCTGCTCATCGGCTATCTCGCGGTGACCGGCAAGGACACCCCCAGGGACGCGGCCGACGGCGCCCCCGCGGAAGCGGTACCGGTCGCCGCCGGCTGAGCGGCGTCGGTCGGCGGTCCGCGGCGGGCACCCGCCGGCCGCGGACGCCGCCTACCGGATCGCGACCAGTACGCAGCTGTCCCCGAACTGCCACACCGGGACGACGTGCCCGAAACCGGCCTCGCGCAGCAGGGCGCTGTGATCGGACACCGACAGCCCGTTGTCCGCGCAGCCGCCACCGCCGGCGGCGGGCACGCTCAGCCGGCGGCGGCGCTCGGCGAGCGGTTCGGCCAGCTCCGGTTCCGCCACCACCGCCGCCCACCAGGACTCCCAGTCCTCGTGGGCGCCGTCCTGCAGCCGCGCGGCGCGCCGGCGCCCGACGTGGGCGGCGAGCGCCCCGGCGACGGCCCCGGACTGCGGGAGGTGGTCGCCGTTGACCAGGGCGCCGCCGGGCCGCAGCAGGGCGGCGAGTTGGGCGTAGGTGCGGCGCAGTACGGGCTCGGGGAGGTAGTGCAGCGCGGTGGTGGAGACCGCGGCGTCCAGCGGGCGGCCCAGCGCCAGCGCCTCGGCCCAACCGTCCGCGCCGATCACGGCGTCCACGTAGCGGGCGGCCGAGAAGTGGTGGGTGCGGGCCAGTTCCAGCAGCAGCGGGTCCATGTCCACCCCGACGACCTCGGCCCGCGGCAGCCGCTCCGCGAGCCGGGCGGCGAGCGAGCCCGGCCCGCAGCCGAGATCGACCACCAGCGGCCTGCGCCGACCGGCCGTCACGTACTCGACGACATCGGCGATCACCGTGAACCGCTCCTCGCGGTCGATGGCGTAGCGCCGCTGCTGGCGCTCCCAACGCTCCACCCACCACTCCGCGACGGCCATGCTCAGCCCCATCTGGTCGCACCACTCCATCCGTTCCCACCCGCGCCACATCGTCGACCACGAGGCTACAGGTGGAAACGGTTTCCATTAGCCATAAGGTTTCCCGTTCACTCCGAAGAGGCACCAGAGGAACGTCGTTCTTGCTGGTCACAGCCTCAGCAGGGGTGCCGGCGTCAGCAAACCGCCAGCATCGGTCGAATCGCTGTCCGACCGCTGGGACCGGTCGGCAATCCACCCGCTACACCGCCGCGTCGTGATCGTCATCGGCCCGGTCGACCTCGCCGAAGCCCACGAGGTCCACCAACGCTTCTGGGACTGACGCCCCACCGAACCAGCCTGCCTTCAGGTGCGGACCGATCGGTGGGCGGAGGTGTGCATCGAATCGTTCCTGTACTGGGGAGTGGGCAGGCGGAGGAGCAGGCGGGCGCCGCCCTGGGGGCTGGTGTGGGCGGTCAGCGAACCGCCATGGGTGTGGGCGATGTTGCGGGCGATGGCCAGTCCTCCCGGTCGGGGAAGCGGCCAGTCGGCGGCTCTCAGCTGCCGTGGAGCTTCGACTTTCCGTGTGTGCGGGCGGCGGCCGAGCCCTCCCGCGCGGATCTGTCGCAGATGATTTCGCAGACGGCGGACGTGCTCGGCATCGAGGCTCCTTCCATGGAGAAGGTCCGGGTCACCGACAGGACGCTCGGTGCGGGCTACGGTCAGCCGACCGAAGGGGTCTGGCAGGCACTTCGCACGATTGCGGGAAGGGAAGGTGTCGTCCTCGATCCGGTCTACACCGGGAAGGCGGCGCATCACCTGCTCACGGCCACGGAGTTCGAGCCCGACGTGCCGATCGTCTTTGTGCACACCGGTGGGGCGTCAGGTCTGTTCGGGTACGCCCCCGAGGCGACGCGATCGCTCGCCCCCAACGAGTAGGACGTCGGGGATTCCGGCGCCGTGGACCTCGGGGGTGCGCGGACATCTCCCCGTGCGTGGGTCCCTTCGCGGACAGCGAGAGCACCGTCTCGTCGACACCAGTCAGGCGGCGCTGCCGCTGTCCGGAAGCTCCGTGGCACCTCAGCCCGGGAAGGCGGTCAGGGCCTGGGCGACGGTGTCGGCGTAGACCCGAGCGCCGGCGGGATCGGGGTGGACGCCGTCGTCGGTGAGCAGGTTGTCATGACCGGTGATGGCCTTGTTCCAGTCGGCGACGACGACGTTGCGGTGGTGTGACGCAACCTCGTCCATGGCCTGGTTCACCGAGTTCTGCCACGGGCGGGAAACGTGAGAAGTGACCAGGACGAACCGTTTGCCCGGTCCGGCCGCGTTGATGGCGCCTTCAAGGGCGGTCTTCCCTCCCGTACCGTTGGTGCCCAGACCGATGATCACCGTGTCCCCCAGAGTGCCGTGCCGGCGAAGGGTTTTCACCAGCTCGGGAGCGACGGACAACTGTCGGCTGACCTCGGCGTCGACGGTGATGCCCGGGAGTTTCTGCTTGAGGGCGGGAGCCGCGGCGACCATCACCGAGTCACCGATCGCGGAGATCTTCCCGGACGGCGCCGGATGCTGGGGCGGTGCGGGTGCGGTAGGTGTCTGTCCGGACGGGGCCATGGGTCGGGCCGTCGCGTGGGCACTGGGCGGTGTCTGCAACTCCCCGGTAGCCGGTTCGTTGGACGTCGTGGCGAAAGCGTGGACCGCTACCAGTGCGAGCGTCGCGGCGCAGCCCACGGTGACGCCGGCCAGGAACGCGCCCGTCCTTCGGGACCCGGCCGCCGAGGTGGCGCAGGCAGACGCAGGGCGTGCGGCATTGCGCTGTCCCCAGCGGCGGATCGGTTGTTCCACCCAGCGGTACGAGAGTGCCGCCAGGCCGACGGACGCGACGGCCGCGGCGATCGCGTGCACCGGGGCATCGGCGGGCGTCATCCGGTCGGGAGTAGCTAGCGCGATGAGGGGCAGGTGCCACAGGTAGATGCCGTAGCTGCGCACCCCGATCCACCTCAACGGCCGCACACCGAGCACGGAAGCCAGCCGTCCCAGCGGTTGCACGGAGGCGAGCAGCACGGCCGTGGTCGCGAGGGCGGCAACGGCGAAGCCGCCGGGGTACATGACGTCGTCGCTCTCGGAGAGCGTGCACGCCATCGTCGCCAGGACGGCCAGGCCCGCAACCCCGGCAATGTCCACCGGCCGCACGGCCCAGCGCGGGTGTTCGGGAACGAGTGTTGCGGTGGGCCGCAGGAGGGCCAGAGCGGCGCCGATCAGCAGCGGGAAGACATGGGTGTCGGTGCCGAAGTAGACACGGGAGGGGTCCACACCCGGCTCGTACAGCCAGGCCATGGCGACCATCGAGACGGCGGCGCAGACCAGCACGGCGGCCACATGGACGCCGCGCCATCGGACGCACCACATCAGGATGAGCAGCATCAGCGGCCAGAGCAGATAGAACTGCTCCTCCACGCTGAGGGTCCACAGATGCTGGAACAGCGGGGGCGGCCCGAAGCTCGCGAAGTAGGAGGCGTCAGTGGCTGTCTGCCACCAGTTGTTGGTGAAGGTCGCGACAGAGAGCAGGCTGTCGAGGGCCGATGACAGCCGGCGGGGGCGGACGACGGCCGCCGTGGCCGTCGCCACCAGCAGCACGACGGCCAGCGCGGGCAGCAGCCGCCGGGCCCGGCGCAGCCAGAAGCCGCGCAGATCGATGCGCCCGGACTGTTCCCGTTCGGCAAGCAGCAGGTCGGTGATCAGGAAGCCGCTGAGGCCGAAGAAGACGTCAACGCCGAGGAAGCCGCCCGGCAGCCATCCGGGGTTGACGTGATAGACCACAACGGCCGTCACCGCGAGGGCACGCAGTCCGTCGAGTCCGGGGACGTACGGGCGGGCCCTGGACGGTGTGTGCGGGCGGCGGTGTGAGAGGGGGTGGCGGGCCGGTGCCTGAAGGGAGTCAGCCATGCTGTGCCTGCTCCTGCCGCGCGGGTGGGGCGGTGTCGTCGCGTACTGCCTGCCACAGGAGGGCGGCTTCCGGTTGCTTGGCGACGACTCGATCGTGGTCGCGCGGGTAGGGGACGACGGGAAGTGTGCGGAAGTCGATGTCGCCGGGATTCAGCCTGCCCAGGCTGAGGGCGAGCGCCAACAGCGCACCGGGCGAGTTCAGTTGCTCGTCGGCGGTGATCGCGCCCGCCACGGCATTGACCAGCTTGTAGAGCTTGAGTGGGTCGGTGAGCAGGGACGCGTCCTTCAACTCGGTGACCAGCGCGGTCATGAACTGCTGCTGAAGGCGAATCCGTCCCAGGTCGCTGCCGTCACCGACACCGTGCCGTGTGCGCACCAGGCCAAGTGCCTGCTCCCCGTTGAGGCGCTGGGTGCCGCTGTCCAGATCCAGGTGGCTGTACGGGTCGTGGAGGGGCTTGTCGAGGGTGATGCGCACGCCGTCGACGGCGTCAACCACCTTCTTGAAGCCGGTGAAGTCGACGTCCAGGACGTGATCGACGCGGACACCGGCGAGATGCTCGACCGTCTTGGCCGCACAGATCAGACCACCCACCGTGTAGGCGGTGTTGAACATCACGGGCCCTTCGGCCCGCGAGGAACCACCGCCTGGCAACGGGCAGTTGGGGCGGTCCACCATGGTGTCGCGTGGGACACTGACGACCACTGCCTTCGAGCGCCCCCTGGCGAGGTGCACCAGCATGGCGGTGTCGGAGCGCGCACCGCCCAGGTCCTGGCCGTAATCCCCATTCTTTCCCGCGCGTGAATCGGAGCCGAGCAACAGGATGTTGAGAGCGCCCGCGACGGTTCGGGCCGGGCGGTCGTCGCCGAGGGCGGCATCCACGTTGGGTGACTCGTCAGCGCCGGCGAGCCTCGCGTAGAGCAAACAGCCTCCCACCGCGATCGCAGCGAACCCGGCAGTGGTTGTCCAAGCTGTGGTGCGGACGCTGCGGCTGCGGCGCTTCGTTCGGCTTCCGGCTCGTCTGGACACGAACTTCATCAGGGGCCTTCGGGAATCGGCGGCAGGGGAATCGGTGGCTCCGCCAGGCTCCCAACGGACCATCTCCTCTCCGCCGCGGCCGCGTATCTCCTTCCACTCGGCTCGGTATCAACTCTGTTCAGATCGTGTATCGGGCCCGGTGCCTGGGCCCGCAGCGCCCGCTTCGGCGGCGCCGAGGCTCGGTGCTCCGGTCTCCTGGGCACAAGGCCCCTTCCGCGCGGGCGCCAGGCTCCGCCGGTATCCAGGTGGTGGGCGATATCGCATCCGGCGGCGCGGCAACGGCCGCAGCGGACCGTACCGGGCCCTGGGCGGACGCGGATGCCGTTGCCCACGACCGGACTTGGGCCGCAGGCAGTGAGCTCCCCCTGGGCAGCCGCCCCGCATGCGGCAGGTCAGCGGCGGAGCTTGTACCCGAAGCCGCGGACCGTTTCGATGTGTTCGGCGCCGATCTTCGCGCGCAGCCGCTGCACATGCAGGTCGACCACTCTGCTGTCACCGTCCCAGGCGTGCTCCCAGACATTGCGCAACAGCACCCGTCGCTCCAGCACGAGCCCGGGATTTGCCGCGAACTCCAGCAACAGCCGCAGCTCGGTCGGGGTCAGGTCGACCGTCTGTCCGGCACGGCGCACTTCCAGGGCGCCGGGATCGAGCTCCACGTCACCGAAGGTGAGGACGCCGCCGGCGTCCGCACTCCCCGGTCGCCCGGCTTCCCCGGTGTGCGGCGTCTGAGGCGGGAAGCTCGCCCGGCGCAGGAGGGCGCGGATACGGGCGACGAGCACGGCGCTTTCGACGGGCTTGACGATGTAGTCATCGGCCCCCGCCTCCAGTCCCGACACCACGTCCAGGCCGTCACCGCGGGCGGACATCATCAGGATCGGGACCAGGCTGGTCTCCCGGACGCGGCGGCACAGTCCGATGCCGTCCAGATCGGGCAGCATCACATCGAGCAGCAGCAGGTCAGGGTGTTCCTCGCGGAACATCTCCAGGCCGGTGAGGCCGTCCGGAGCCGTGGACACGTGGTAGCCGTACCGCACCAGGACCGCCTGCGCCGAGTCACGGATCACCTCGTCGTCCTCGACAAGAAGCAGATGCGTCACAGGAACCCCACAGTGCACGGTGAAACCATCAGAACCGAGATCAAGAGCTGGCTGATCGAGTCAATCAGACTTTTTCTGACGCCGGGCCGTCCCTTCATGGTACGGACGCCGGTGACGCCGACGCGGGTCCGGCCCGGTGTCACGACAGCTCCTCCTCCGCGGGGGACGCGGCAGGGAGACGGAGCGTGGCGACGGCTCCGCCGTCGGGCGCGTTCGAGAACTCCAACGCGGCACCAAGCACACGTGCCTGGCCGAGCGCAATCGTCAGACCGAGGCCGTGCCCGGCTCGCCCGCCGTTCTTCGACTGGCTCCGAAAACGCTGAGGACCGTGGTCGAGCAGGTGATCGGGGTAGCCGTCACCGTGGTCCCGTACGGTGACGACCAGGCCGTCGACGCTCAGCGCCACCGGCTGACGGCCGTGTTTGTGGGCGTTGGCGACGAGGTTGCCCAGTACCCGCTCAAGCCTGCGCTGGTCGGTCCGCGCCCTCGTGTCCCGGACGATACGGATGTCGACCGCCTGTCCCGTGGCCCGTGCCGCTCGCTCGGCCAACTCCCCCAGCCTGTGGGTGCCGAGCTCGACCCGCTCCACCCGGGCATCGAGCCGGGATATCTCCAACAGGTCCTCGGTCAACTGGCGCAGCTTCTGGATGCGTTCTCGCACCATGTCGGTCGGGCGTCCCGGCTCCAGCAGCTCGGATGCCATGAGCAGCCCGGCGATCGGGGTCCGCAGTTCGTGGGCCACGTCGGCGGTGAAGCGTTGCTCGCTGTGCAGTCTTTCCTGCACGGCGGCCGCCATCGCGTCGAGCGCGGCAGCCACGGCGACCGCTTCGTCCCCGGTCCGGTCGGCGTGCAGGATGCGCGGATCGTTCACGCGCGCATCGAGATCGCCGGTGCTGATCCGGCGAGCCACCTGGGCAGTGCGGCGCAGTCGCCGGGTGAGGCGGGACACGGCGATGAGTCCGGCGACCAAGGTGATGCTGGTCGCGGCGACCGAGGAGAGGACGATGGCCCGGTCCAGTGTGCGGAGGGCGGCGGCTCGACCGGTGTAGTCCCGGCGCACTGCCAGCACCTTGCCCGCGGAGGCGGGGGTAGCCGCCCACATCGTCGGGTGACCGTGGTCATCGGCGAGCTGAGTGCCGCGTTCCTGGCGTGTCAGCACCATCTCGCGCAGGCCGGCGGGGAGGTCCGGCGGATTCACCGCAGCGCCGGGGCCCAACGGTTCGCCGGCCGTGTACGCGGACACGACGCCGTCCAGCGAGGCCAGGGCAGCGCTACGGGCCCTGCTCTCGTTGTCCGCGCTGACCTGGACGTGCACCAGGACACCGAGGGATACGGCCAGCAGACAGCAGATCGCGGCGATGAAGACCGCGAACTTCCAGTGAAGCGTCCCCGACCAGGCGGGCGGCCGAAGACGGGCTCGCGGGAAAGCGGTCCTCACCGTGCTGGCTCCCGGGCGGCTGCGGAGGATTTCTGATCGTATTCCACCGCCTGGATCTCCATGGTCTTCCGGTGGCTGTTCCACGCGAATACCGTGCGCATCTCGTATCCCGGAGAGCTGGGCTCGCGCATGATCAAATGGCCGTTGGCCACCTCCAAGGACAGCACCCTTCCGGCAGTGTCCAGGATTCGCGTGGGCACCCCGCCCTGGAGCCGGTAAACCCACACGGTCAGGGAGTGGTCGTAGGCGTTGTCGATGCCGATGATCAGCTCGTCTTTCCCGTCGCCCGTCAGGTCCTGGTATTCGGGGGCCCGCACCGGGCACCGGCCCGGCTCAGCGGCGCAACGGCTGATCTTCTTCACCCCGTCTTCGTCGTAGGACGGCTGTTTGACGCGGTTGTCTTCGGCGATCTGCGCTTCGACGACGGGGAGCACGCCCAGTTTGCGAATGTCCCCGGACGGCACCCGAGGCAGCCTCGGCGAACGTGACAGATCCCCCCGGCCGTACTCGTCCGGCCTCAGCCACGGCGCCGGCGGACTACTGGGCCACAGGCGTACCGGAGCGGACGCGACAGAGGCATGTCCGGCGCTGCGGGGTTCCCCGTCCGCCGCACACCCGCCGAGCAACACCGACACGACTGCCGCCGCGAGGACCAACGACATGATCCGCAGGAAACCGGCGACAGGCAGGCAGCGCAGAAGGGGCACAGCACGTCCAAACATAATTAAAGAGGATACAAAGACTCTCCAGGCTTCCCCGAAAGCGAGGCGCAGGATGCGCCCGGGCGCGGAGTCGGGGCCGACTGCGGACACAGGTCACGCTCGGATCGAGGGCGGCGCCCCCCTGTCCGCCGCGATGGAGCAGGTGGCCGCGCAGAGCTGGACGCCCCCACCGGCAACTGGCGTTCCCTCATACCGATTTCGGCCAGGCTGGTGACAAATCCCTTTCTGTGACAACCCACCGCATCGCTTCCCACTAAGGTCACTTCAACTCCGCAACCCAAGCGCCGCACGGCCATCGTGCAGCGCCTCGTGGACCCGCGATTGGACCGGTGTGAAGTGAACATCAAGTACCGTCATCTGCTCGGTCGTTCATTGGTGTCGGCGGCCCGGAGCCGGCTCGCCGCGGCAGTGGGGGTGGTCGCGCTGCTGGTGGCCGCCCTCACCGGCACGTCCGCCGGCATGGCCAGTGCGGCACCCCTGAGATCGGTCACCGCCGCGCCCCAGGCCCCCGGGTGGGTCTGCCCCGGCACGCCCATACCGGAGGGTTACGTGATCACCGGCCGTGCGCCGAGCGGGTGCAACGGTGCCGGTGCCTGGTACCTGCAGCCCGTGCAGGACGGGATCTGGACCTGCGCCACCTCGCCGATCCCCCCTGGCTACGTGATCACCCTCCACAACGCCGTCGGCTGCAGCGGCATCGACGCCTGGTACCTGCAACTGGCCCGCGACGGCCAGTGGACCTGTGCGGGCTCGCCCATCCCGCCCGGCTACGTGCTCACCGGCCACAACAACGCCGGCTGCGGCAACATCGGCTCGTGGTTCCAGCAACTGCCCCGCGTCGGCCTGTCCATCTGCCCCAACACGCCTGTGCCGGCCGGCTACCGCATCACCACCTTCAACGCGAACCTGTGCAACGGCCTCGGGGGTTGGCTCCTGCTCCGTGCCTGATCCGCATGGATCCGCCGGAAGGCCCCGCGCACCACGCGGTGTCTTCCGGCGTCGCACACCCGCGTTGAACGAACGTGGGGCGCCGCAACATCTGAGAGCCATCGGGTGGATATGCGTCGACCCGTGTGAACGCGCGACTGCCAACCTGGGCACGCCGATCAATCCGATCAACCAGGAACGCGTTGGCGTCGAGTTGTTCATGAGCGCCCCGCCCCTCCGACTGCTGCGGGGCGGCACCCCTCCCCTCGCATCCAACCGGAGGCGCACCGCTCGGCGACGAACGGGCACCCGGCGGTACGGAACGGGCAGGTAGCGGCAGTCATGTCAGGGAAGCGAGCACGGCGAGCAACCGGTCGATCTCCTCTGGGGTGTTGTAGACGTGCAGACTGACCCGCACGGAACTGGTCCGCTCCCCCGCACCTGCCTGGCAGTGGCCGTCCGTGCGCACCATGAAGCCGTGGCTGAAGAGGATGAAGCCGAGGTCGCGGGCGCCGATGCCGCGGTGCCGGAAGGTGACGATCCCGCAGCGCTGCTGGACCGGCGAGTCGGCGGCCAGACTCCGCTGGCAGCCCAGGACTTCGTAGGCGTCGAGGTGACGCAGGCCGTCGGAGAGGCGGGCGGCGAGCGCGACCGTCCAGCGCGCGATCCGGTCGGTGCCCGCGGCGTCCAGCCAGTCCAGCGCCGCCGCCAGACTCGCGATCCCGGTGGTGTTGGGGCTGCCCTGCCAGCCTCCGGGCCGCAGCTGCGGGCCGCGGGCCTGCCGGGCCCAGACCGCCCCGGAGCCGGGCAGCGCCAACGCCTTGTGGCCGGAGAACACCACGAAGTCCACGTCGAGTTCGGCGACCGAGACCGGCAGGTGGCCGACGCTCTGCGCGGCGTCCAGGCAGATCGGCACCTCCGGTCCGACCGCCCGGCGGAGGAGATGGACGTTCATGTTGCCGCCGTAGACGTGGTGCACGTGGGTGGCGGCCACGAAGCGGGTGCGGGGGCCGACGAGCCGGGCCAGCGCCGCGGGGTCGTAGTCGCCGGAGGAGGACTGGTACGGCATTTCCCGCACCCGGATCCGCACGCCCTGCCGGTCCAGCAGGCGCTGCGCCTCCTGCCACGGCGCCAGATTGGCCTCGTGGTCGGCGAACGGGACGACGATCTCGTCCCCGTCCGCGAGGTGTTCGGGCAGCCAGTCCCGGGCGATCAGGCGCAGCCCCTCGGTGGTCCCGCCGGTGAAGTGGACCCCCGAACGCTCCGGCTCCGGGTCGCCGAGGAAGGCCCTGACCCGGTCGCGGACGGCGGCGACCAGCGCGGTGGAGGCGTTGGCCCACGGGTAGGAGCCGCGGCCGGCGTTGGCGTGCGCGGACGTCAACTGGTCCTGTACGGCGTCCAGTACGGCCTGCGGTTTCTGCCCGGTGGCCCCGCTGTCCAGATAGGCCAGCTCCGGGTGGGCGGTGATGATCGGGAACTGGGCGCGCAGGGCGCGCTGCCACGGCTCCAGCTCCGTGAAGAGCGCGGCGCCCTGGCCGTGCGCGGCGATCGGGGCCATCCCGGTCAGTCCCGGACCAGCGGCGCGCCGGCGTCCCGCCAGGCGATGACGCCCCCGGTGAGACTGCGGACGTCGGGATGCCCCATCCGGGTCAGCAGTGCCGCGTAGCGGGCGGACTGCTCGCCGACCGGACAGACCAGCAGCACGGGCTGCCGGGTGCTGAACGGCAGCCCGCCCCGCACCAGTTCGTCGAAGAGCTCGTCCACGATGTTGATCGCCCCCTCGATGTGCAGTGCGGCGTACGCGAACGGACTGCGCAGGTCGACGACGAGCGGGCGGTCCCGCTCGATCCACTTCTGTGCGTCCGGGGTCTCCACGGCCGGGGCCGCGGCGATCTCGGCGTCCGTCAGGTCGGCCGGGTCGTTCCTGCGGGGCGGCTGGCGGAACAGGTCCGGGCGGCGGCGCCTGGTGTAGCCGAGATAGCTCTCGATCCGGTCGCAGACGATGAACACCGCCGACCTGCGGCGCGGCGACCCACTTTCCTGATCAACCGTCACCTGCTCGTCCAGGGAACGGAGATGGCGGACCGTGCCGTAGTACGCGGCGCCGCCGGTGGGGCCGGCCAGGATGCCGCAGCGGCGGGCCAGCGTCAGCATGCCCTCGATGGCCTCGTCGGAGCTGACCGCCTCCACCGTGTCGTAGGTCGCCGGGTCGAAGAGGCCGACCTCGTGGACCTCGTCCAGGGTGCGGATGCCGGGGATGAAGTCGGACTTGGCGGCGACCAGGCCGACGACCTGGACCCGGGGGTCGTGCTCGCGCAGCACCCGGGCCACCCCGGTCGACGAACCGGCGGTGCCGACGCAGGCGACGAAGAAGTCGGGGGCCCGCCCGTCCAGGTCCTTGAGGATCTCCGGGCCGGTGCCGGTGGCGTGCGCCTCGGTGTTGCGGGGGTTGAAGTACTGGTCGGTGTGGAGGTAGCTGGTGCCGGGTTCGGACAGCTCCCGGTGGAAGAGGGTGAGCGGGTCCTCGGTGTTGGTCGGGTCCAGGCATTCGCTCTGCCCGGGCAGCTCCTCGATGTCGGCGCCCAGCAGCAGGAGCAGGTCCTTGATCTCGGGTATGCGCATCCGGTTGGTCACGCTCTTGAACGGGAGGCCGTGCATCCCCGCGATCACCGCCAGCGCCTTGGCGGTGTTGCCGCTGGAGAGCTCCACGACCTGGCTGCCGTGCTCCGCGGCGGCCGCAAGTCCCGGCCGGGCCATGTTCCAGGCGGCCCGGTCCTTCACCGACCCGAAGGGGTTGAGCAGTTCCAGCTTGGCGTACAGGTCGATGTGGTGCAGACCGTGCACGGCCGGATCGATCCGTACCAGCGGGGTGTTCCCGATGGCCTCGGTGATGCTCTCGTACCTCATGGCTCTCCCCCTGGACGTGTGATCGGCCAGTACTGCTCGTCGAGGCACCAGCGCCAGGAACCTTCCTCCTGCCAGGCGGCGACCGTGCGTGCGACGGGCTGGTGCTGTGCGCGGCTGGTCCGGAAGTCCATGCAGTAGGCGGCGGTGTTGGCGAAGACCAGCAGCTCGCCGGGGCGGGGCAGCCGGGGCAGGAACACCATCCGGCGGGTGATCAGGTCGGCCTCCAGGCAGAGGCTGCCCGCCAGATAGACGCCGGCCGCCGGGCCGTCGCCCGCGACCGCACGGGTGCCGTCCCGCCCGAGCAGGACGGGGTCCATCAGCACCCCGTGCTCCTCCAGCGCGGCGTCGTCGGCCTTCATCGCCAGGCGCACCAGCGGCTCCCCGCTGTCCGTGCGGCGCACCTCCACCACCCGGGCGAGCACCAGCCCGCACTGGTCCACCAGGGCCCGCCCCGGCTCGGTGTACAGGTCGTAGAGGTTCTCCAACAGGAGGGTGGCCAGCGTGCGGCCGCCGAACGAGGGGGCAGGCAGGGCCAGCAGTTCGTCGAGGTAGCGGGCGCCGGCGACCGGGCGGTGGGCCGGGTAGAGGCCGAGCGCCCCGCGCAGGGTGCCCGCGTCGTTGCGGAGCCCGTAGCTGTGGCCGCGCCAGGTGAGCGGGGGGCGGCGGCCGAGCACGGCGGCGGTCAGTTCGGAGGTGTAGCGCTCCCACTGCGCGGCGTGCGCAAGGTAGTTGACGCCGAAGCCGCCGCCGATGTCCACCGCCCGCGGCCGCAGGCCCCGGCTCCGGCAGGCGTCCATGGCCCGGACGCAGCCCTCCAGGGCGCGCGCCTTCTCCTCCGGGCTGGTGGTGTCGAGGTGGTAGCCGACGCCGGTCAGCTCCAGGACGTCGGCGTGCCGCTCGACGGTCTTCAGCAGGGCGTCCAGCTCACCGGCGGGAGTGCCGAAGCGGCTGGGCCGGGTCAGCACCCGGACGCCGGGCCCGTCGAAAGCGGACAGCCGCATCAGCACGCGTATACGGGCGAGTCGGTGGGTGCGCGCCAGTGCCGCGAGTTCGTCCAGTTCCGCGGCCGAGTCGGCGTTGACGGTGGCGCCGACCCGGGCGGCGAGCCACAGGAACTCGCGGTCCTTCGGCCCGGTCGCCATGATCCGGTCCGGGGCGAAGCCGGCGCCGAGGGCGTGTTGCAGCTCGCCCAGCGAGGCGACGTCCACCGCCGCGTCGGTCGCCGCCAGCCGCCGCAGCAGCGCGCTGGAGCGGTTCGCCTTGTGCGCGTAGAAGACCTGGCCGCGGAGCCGGTGGGTGCCGTAAGCGGCGCGGAACCGTGCGGCGTTCTCGGCGATCTGGTCGGGCAGGACCACGTTCAGCGGCGAGCCCAGTGCGTCGACGAGCGAGGGGAGGAGGTGCCCCGCGCCCAGCAGCGACGCCGGTCGCGTTTCCAGGCGCGGTTCCAGAGACAGCGGCTCCGGAGACGAAGGCACAGCTGCCGCCAAGAGACCCCCTTCGAAGTGGGCGCGAACTCGACCCGCACGGTTCGCCGTTAACCACTTCCCGCTCCCGACGGCCTTTACGCCCGCCCGCCGCGGCCCGCCCGGACTTGTCCCGATGCGGGCCCGCCGGGCGGCCGCGGGCCCCCGGGCCCGGACCGGCGGGGCGCTCACAGGCGCACCAGTGCCTCCGGTCCGAGGGAGTCCAGGGTCGGGTAGCCGTCCACCGCCATCAGCAGGTCGGCCTCGGCGAGCAGCGAGCGCAGGACGTGCACCACGCCGTCGGTGCCGCCCAGCGCCAGTCCGTAGGCGTACGGGCGGCCGACCGCGACGGCGGTGGCGCCGAGGGCCAGTGCCTTGACCACGTCGGTGCCGGTGCGCACGCCGGAGTCGAAGAGCACCGGCAGGCCGTCGGCGGCGGACACCACGCCGGGCAGCGCGTCGAGGGCGGGGAGGCCGCCGTTGGCCTGGCGGCCGCCGTGGTTGGAGCAGTAGATGCCGTCGACGCCGCCGTCCCTGGCCCGGCGGACGTCCTCCGGGTGGCAGAGGCCCTTGAGGAGCAGCGGCAGGTCGGTCAGGGATCGCAGCCAGGGCAGGTCGTCCCAGGTCGCGGGTTGCCGAAGACGCCGGCGTAGAGAGCGACGGCGGCGGCCGGGTCCTCCTCCGGCGGCTTGCGGAGCCGGGAGCGGAAGACCGGGTCGGAGGTGTAGTTGGCCAGGCAGTGGCCGCGCAGCTGGGGGAAGTTGGCGGTGGCCAGGTCGCGCGGGCGCCAGCCGACGGTCCAGGTGTCCAGGGTCACCACGATGCCCTGGAATCCGGCCGCCTCGGCGCGGCGCACGAAGCTCTCCGCGAGGTCCCGGTCGGTGGGGGTGTAGAGCTGGAAGAGGCCGGGGGTGTCGCCGTACCGGGCGGCGACCTCCTCCATCGGGTCGGCGGAGAGGGTCGAGGCGATCATCGGGACGCCGGTGCGGGCCGCGGCCCGCGCGGTGGCCAGATCACCGTGCCCGTCCTGTGCGCAGATGCCGAGCACCCCGATGGGTGCCATCAGCAGCGGGGACGGCAGCGTCCGGCCGAACAGTTCGACGGACAGGTCCCGCTGCGCGGCGCCCACCATCATCCGCGGCATCAGCCCCCAGCGCGCGAAGGCGGCGACGTTGGCCCGCTGGGTCTGCTCGTCCCCGGCGCCGCCGACCACGTAGGACCAGACGGACGGGGGGAGCGCGGCCTCGGCGCGGGCCTCCAGGTCGGCGAAGGCCATCGGCAGCCCGGGGAGTTCACCGCGCAGGCCGCCCGCGTAGATCTCGTGCTGGTAGTCGCCGAAGGGCTGGGGCATGGACGGCATCGACTGCGTCTCCGTTCGGTCGCCGGTTCCGCGCTGGCACGCGATTCCCTGGCCCCCGCGAAGTTACTCGCGGGTTCCCAGGGATTCCTATCGCGTTACGGTGCCGGGCGACACGGGTGGACGCGCCAAGAACCGGTCAACCGCGCCGGGCGGGGTCCTCCGGGCGGCACAGGTGCAGCTCGCCCTTCGGGTCGGCCGGGTAGGAGTGGTCGAGCCGCCAGCCCTGCTCGGCGGCCACCCGCAGCACACCGTGGGCGCCGGCGGCCGCGGAAGTGCCAGCACGGTGAAGCCGGTCGCGAGGAGCGCCCAGACCGGGATGTAGACACCCGGCAGCACGAATTGCGCCACCAGCCCGGTCCGCGAACGACGCGGCCCCGGGCCCGGGTCTGGCTTCGGCTTCGGCCGGTCGCCGGACTGCCGCGGCGAGGGAGGCGCGGGGAAGCCGGGGGCCGCGGGGCCCCGCGGCGGGACGGCCTGCACCGGGTGGCCGGCCGGCCAGGAATGACCGGGGCTCATCCCGCCACCGCCGTGCGGGACTTGGCTGGAAGAGGTGCCCCGACCGCCGCCGGGAGCTCCGTACGGGCCGTAGCCGCCATGGCCTCCGGGGGGCGTACTCATGGGTCTCCTCGTCGAGTGGCGCGTCCCGGGGGACGGCGGCGCGGCGCCCGGAGTCGGGCGCGGCAGCCTGCCTGCGCGAATCCGTCGGGGAGCTGCCCGCGGGCCGTTCGGCGACATCATGCCGCACCGTCCGGGGCACACGACCCACAGGTCACGCGCCCGGCGACAGGCCGGGGACGGGGCCGGGGAGTTGCGCACGGCCGCTCCGCCTATGGGGTGTTTGCGGCCTCCGTCAGGGTCGTTTTGGAGTCGGGCCGATTTCTCCATACGATCCGGCGATGATCACCAGAACGATCAGCAAACGGATCACCAGGAGAAGGCTGGCGGCCGGGGTGTGCGGGCTGCTCGCCGCGATGGCGATGGCGCTGTCGCCCACGCCGGCCAGCGCCGGCGAACCCACCCCGGGGGCCACCCCGGCGGCCGCCCCCAAAGTGGAGCTGACCCTCGACGTCAGCGGCTCGATGCGGGCCCGGGACATCGACGGGCAGAGCCGGATGGCCGCGGCGAAGCAGGCGTTCAACGAGGTGTTGGACGCCGTACCGAAGGACGTCCAGCTCGGCATACGGACGCTCGGCGCCACCTACCCCGGCAACGACCGGCAGGTCGGCTGCACGGACACCAAGCTGCTCTACCCGGTCGGGCCGCTGGACCGGACCGAGGCGAAGACCGCGGTGGCCACGCTCGTGCCCACCGGCTGGACGCCGATCGGCCCGGCCCTGCAGGCCGCGGCCAAGGACCTCAAGGGCGGCGACGGGCAGCGCCGGATCGTCCTGATCACCGACGGCGAGGACACCTGCCAGCCGCTCGACCCCTGCCAGGTGGCCCGGGACATCGCCGCCCAGGGCATCCACCTCACCGTCGACACCCTCGGACTGCTGCCGGACGCCAAGACCCGCAGCCAGCTGAGCTGCATCGCCGAGGCCACCGGCGGCACCTACACCGCGGTGCAGCACACCGACCAGCTCCGGGACCGCGTCCACCAGTTGGTGGACCGAACGGCCCGCCGCACGGCCACCCCGGTGGCGACCCAGGGCGCCGCGCAGTGCGCCACCGCCCCCGAGCTCAAGCCGGGCCTGTACAGCGACCGGGAGAAGTTCGCCGAGCACCGCTGGTACCGGGTCGACGTCAAGCCCGGCCAGGAGCTGCGCGCATCGGTGAGCATCGGCGCGGACCGCGCGGTCGACAACGACTACGGAGTGCTGCTGCGGGCCTCGACCGTGCACGGCCGGGAGATCGTCCGCGGCGCGGAGGCCGGTGACGGCCGGACCGACGTCATCTCCACCGGGCTGCGCTACGCCAAGTCCGAGGTCGACTCGTCGGACAGTGCCACCAAGGACGCCGCCGAGACGGTCTGCCTCCAGGTCAGCAACTCCTTCTCGGCGGCCCCCTCGGTCAAGACCGAACCGGGCCTGCCGGTGGAGCTGGCCGTGGACCTCGTCGACGGGCCGCACGACGCCTCCGACGTGGCCTCCTTCGGCCTCGGCCGGGGCTGGTGGCTGCTCGGCGCCCTGCTGCTCGCCGGGTTCGTCGGCGGCCTGGTGTGGGGCTGGATCTCCCGTTGGCGCGTCACCGTCTGGAGGACCAACTGATGCGTAGCGTACGTAGCGTGACGGGCCGTGCGGTGCGGGCGGCCGGACTGCTCGCGAGCGCCGCCGCCCTGGCGTTCGCCGGCGGCATGGCGGGGGCGGGCACGGCGGTCGCCGACAGCCCGAGCCCGAGTGCGAGCGCGAGCGATGGCGGGGACGCCGCCAAGGGCCCCACGGAGGCCGGCACGTCCTTCCGCACCGCGACCCCGCTCGCCCTGGACCAGCGGGCCACCGCCAGCGCCTCCACCGGCGACTACCTCTACTGGGTGCTGCCGGCCGACGCCGGGCAGCGGGTCACGGTCAAGGCCAAGGTGAGCCTGCCGGAGTCCGCGCGGCACGGCACGGCCACCTGGCAGTTGGACGTCTACGACGGGCTGCGCCGCCGACAGGCGTGCCGGTACGGCGTGCAGACCAAGGCGGCGTCCCAGGACGCCTCGACGGTCGAGCTGTCCTGCGCGCTGCGCACCGTGCGCGGTTGGTCTGAGCAGTGGGCGAACGACCCGCTGCCGGGCAACTACTACGTGCGGCTGACCGCCGTCGGCCTCCCGGCGGAGGACGCGGGGCAGCCGGTCCAGGTGGAGGTCCAGGCGTCCGGTTCGGACGCGGGCGGCGCGCAGGCGGTGGACGGCAAGCTGTCCGCCCCCCTGGTGCCGGGGGCCGGTGCCGCCTCGCCCGAGCCGCAGCCGAGCAGCTCGGCGCAGCAGCCGACCGCGGACGGTGCGCCCGACGGCGGCTGGTCCTCGGGCTGGTGGTCGGACCGCTGGGTGTGGACCGCAGTGGGCGGCGTGCTGGCGGCGCTCGCGGGCGTCGGCGGCTACCGCATGACGCGCGGCGCGGGCCGGCCGGCGCATCTGCCGCCGGGCGCCTGACCTGACCGGCGGTCGCGCCGGGCGGCCGCGGTGGGGTTTCCCCGCCCCGGCCGCCCGGCGCGGGCGCCGCCGCAGGTGTAAAGAGGAGGTATGCGCGTCCGGCGCGAGCTCCCCCGCAGCGGCCGGCCCTGGTGGCTGAGCCACGGGCTGCTCGCCATCCCGCTCGCACTGATCGCCGCGATCACCGTGCTGGACATCAGCACACCCTCCAGCATCCACCTGGGCCCGTTCCTGGTGGCGGCGCCGGCGATCACCGCCTCGTTCGCCGGGCCCGGCCTCACCGGCGCCATCGGAGCCCTGGCGGTGGCCGCCCAGATCCTCATCGGCCGGCTGCACGGCGGACTGACGACCCCGAATCACCAGGCGCAGATCGCCGCCCTCATCGTGATCTCGGTGCTGGTCACCGTCTTCCGCTACGCCCGTGATCGGCACCAACGGCAGCTGAGCCAGGTGCGGTCGGTGGCGGCGGCGGCCCAGCAGGTGCTGCTCTGGCCGCTGCCGCACCGGATCGGGGGGCTGCGCATCGAGTCGGCGTACATCTCCGCGGAGGCCGAGGCCGAGATCGGCGGCGACCTCTACGGGGCGGTGCCGGTGCCCGGCGGGACCCGGTTGGTGATCGGCGACGTCCGCGGCAAGGGACTGGCCGCGATCGGGGAGGCCGCGGCGCTGGTCGGGGCGTTCCGGGGCTCGGCCTACCGGCACCTCCCCCTGACCGCGCTGGCGGCGCACCTGGGCAACTCGGTGTACTGGAACTTGGCGCACGCCCCCGAGGAGGACCTGGAGTCCTTCGTCACCGCCCTGGTCCTGGACGTCCACGACGACGAGCCGGCCATCGAGATGGTGAACTGCGGGCACCCCCCGCCGCTCCTGCTGGGCGACGGGCGGATCCGGTCGCTGGAGGTCGCCGAACCTGCGGTACCGCTGGGGCTGACGGCCCCGGCGGAGAGCGACTACAAGGTCGAGAGCTTCACGTTCGGGCCGGACGAGGTGCTGCTGCTCTACACCGACGGCGTGATCGAGACCCGGGACCGCTCGGGGGCGTTCTATCCGCTGACCGACCGGTTGGCGCAGTGGAACGAACCCGACCCGGCCGCGCTGGTCCGACGCCTGCACGACGATCTGCTGCGGTACGCGGACGGCAATCTGGGCGACGACGTCGCGATGGTCGCGATCACCCGGCCACCGGAGCCCGAGTCGGGGTGACCGGGACCCGGAGACCCGCGTCCGGGGGGGCCGGGCCCGGTCACCGGCGGCGGATCCGCGCGGCCAGCACCGCGACGTCGTCCTCCGCGAACCGGCCGCCGAGGCGGAGCAGCACCTCGTCGAGGACGTCTGCCAGGCCGGCGCGGGCGGGCAGCCGCATCCCGGCGAGCCGGGCGAGGGACACGTCGATGTCCTCGCCGCGCCGCTCGACCAGGCCGTCGGTGAACATCAGCAGGGTGTCGGCCGGGCCGAGGGCGCGGGTGACGGGTGCGTAGCCGCCGGCGCCGGTGCCCAGCGGCGGGCCGGCGGGCACCGGCAGCAGCCGGGCGGTGCCGTCGGCGCCGAAGACGGCCGGCGGGAGGTGGCCGGCGCTGGCGAACGCGGCGATCCCGCGGGCCGGGTCGAGCTGGGCCAGCAGGCAGGTCGCCGGGCGGCGGCGGTCGTCCCGGGCCACCACGGCGTCGAGCTGGCGCAGTACCCGGTGGGGCGGCAGCTCGGCCGAGGCGACGTAGCGCAGCGCGGAGCGGTAGGCGCTCATCTCCACGGCGGCCTCCAGGCCGTGGCCCATGACGTCGCCCATGACCAGCAGGGTCCGTCCGAAGTGGAGCCGTACCGTCTCGCACCAGTCGCCGCCGACCAGCGCCCCGCTGTCGGCCGGCAGGTAGCGGGTGGCGAGCTCCAGGTTGGGGTGCGGCCGGCCGGGGTCGGCGAGGAGGGCGCGCTGGAGGTCCAGTGCGGTGCGCCGGGCCGCGGCGTGCCGGCGGGCGTGTGCGAGATGGACGGCCGCCAGGCGCGCCGCGTGGTGGAGGGTGGCGGTCTCGTGCGCGGTGAAGCCGCCGCCGGAGCGGGTGGCGCGCAGCACGCCGTAGAGGTGTCCGTGGGCCAGGAGCGGGACCGACACCGGGGTCGGCGCGGTGGGGCCGCCCCCTTCCAGGAGGCGGGTGCGGCCCTCGGCCGCGACCCGGTGGAGCGCCGCCGGGGCCCCGCCGTCGGCCGACTGCGCGCCGGGGTGCGGGGCGCTCGGGGAGCGCTCGCCCTCGGCGTCGTCGGGGAGCAGTTCCACCGCGGCGGCGTCGCACAGCGACCGGCAGACGAACCGGGCGAGTTCCGCGCAGGTGGTGCGGGCGTCCAGCGTGGTGCCGATCCGCTCGGCGGCGTCCTCGGCGGCACGCAGCCGCGCCCGTTCGGCGTGGCCGGTACTGCTGGCGCTCATGGGCCCACTTCCGGGACTGCTGGTGCGAGGGGCTGGCGCGGTGGGGTGGTGGGGGCACTCCCCCGCACCTTCGATCAAACACGGTGCGGAAGCCACCGGTCCGTACCTGCGGGCGGAGAGCGGATGAATTCTGGGTGCACGACCGTACGCGGGGCGTACGCCGGGGCGTCACCGGGTGGTCGGCGCGGGGGTCCGCGGGGCGGGCGGGAGGTAGGCGCGGTAGCCGCGGAAGCTGCCGGTGTCGGCCAGCGTCACGGGCCGCCAGCCGCGGGCCGCGGCGGGCGGGGCGGCGGACGGCGGGACGAGCAGCGCCACGGGCCGGTGGGCGGCCTCGGCGGTCAGCTCCCGCCAGGTGGTGCCGGCGTCCGGGCCGGCGGTCTGCCGGGAGGCGCAGCCGGCGTAGTAGGCGAGCTGGACGGCGTGGTCGCCGGACAGGACGCAGGGCGGCCGCACCCCCATGGCGTGCAGGGCGCCGGCGGCCGCCGTGAAGTCCTGCCGCATGTGGCGGTTGCGGGCGGTGTTGCCGGTCAGCACGGCGAGCTGGACGGCCAGGTGGGCGGCGAGCGCCGCCGCGAGGAGGGCGGTGGCGCGCGGCCGGAACCGGCCCCCGGGAGCGGCCAGCCGCCACAGGCCGTCGGCCACGGGGAGGGCCAGCAGCGCGTAGGCGGGCAGCAGGAAGCGGGGGGCGGCGTAGTCGATGAGGAAGAGGTACGGGACCGCGGTCGCCAGCGCGACGGCGGCGGGCAGCAGGGCGGTGGCCGGGCGCCGGGCCCGGACCGCGGCCCGCACGCCGAGGGCGGTGAGGAGCGGCAGCGCGAAGAACCACACGGCGGTGACGGGGTGGGTCCACGGCACGTCGCAGGGCCGGCACAGCCCCCGTCCGTCCAGGCTGCGGATCTGGTCGTCGACGGCCAGGTGCCAGCCGATGCCGCCCTGGATCTCGGCGGCGCGGTCCAGCCGGGCGAGCAGGCCCCCGTAGCGGGTGTACGCCTCGACGACCCAGTCCGCGGCGCCCAGCAGCAGCCCGCCGGCCATCAGCAGGACCAGTGCGGGGCGCCGCCACCGGGGCACCGCGAGGGCCGCCGCGGCCGGTACCAGCACCAGCCAGCCGGCGTCCGGCGGGCGCATCAGCGCGACCACCGCGACGGCCACCGGGAGCCCGACGAGCGCCCGGCGGTCGGTGCGGTCCTGTACGGCGCGGAGGAAGAAGCCGGTGGCGGCGAGCACCCCGTAGGCGGTCCAGAGGTTGGGCATGGCCTGGGGGCCGTAGTAGAGGGTGATCCAGAGGGTGGCGAAGAGCGCGCCGCCCAGGGCCAGCACCCGGGTGGGCAGCAGCGGCCGCCAGACCCGCAGTGCGGCCCAGAGGCCGACGCCGGCCAGGACGGCGAGGGTGAGCCGTAGGGCGGTGGTGGAGGAGGTCAGGGCGGTGACCGGGGCGATGAGGTAGGTGATGCCGCGGGCCCGGGGGGCGCTGAAGAAGGCGGCCGGTACGTCCCGGGCGACCTGGCTGACGTAGACCGTCTCGTCCCAGCCCAGGCCGGTGCCGGGGACCACCAGGACGAGTTGGAGGAGGGTGAACACCGCGCCGGTGAGGGCCAGCCAGGGCAGCGCGCGGGCCGGGGAGCGCGGCGCGGCGGGCGGGCGGGCGGCGGGTGCCGGTGCCGTCCGCACCGTCCGGTCGTCCGGGACGGACCGGCTCTCTTCCATGGGCAGACCTCGCGGGGTGGGGTGGGCGCCCGTGGGGGCCGGTCGGGTACTGGCGCCATAATGCGGGTCGCGGGCCGGACCGGCACCCCGCATGCGCCTGTTCGGCACCGGGCTTCGGCCTCCCGGCGGATCCGGCGCGCCGCCTACACTGGGCGCTCCGGGGCAAGGGGCTCCCAAAGGGACGGAGTGCGGCAGTGGTGAGGAGCATCGAGGGGAAGACAGCGCCGGCCGATCCGTCCGCCGAGGTACTGGCCGAGGCGGCCGCGGTGTTCGGACTGCTGGCCTCTCCCCCACGACTGCACATCGTCTGGGCACTGGCCCAAGGCGAGAGCGACGTCAGCGGACTCGCCGAACGCGTCGGCGGCGCACTGCCCGCGATCAGCCAGCACCTCTCCAAGCTCAAACTGGCCGGCCTGGTCCGCTCCCGCCGCGAAGGCCGACGCGTCGTCTACTTCGTCGACGACCCCCAAACAGTCGCCGTGACCCGGACCCTCGTCGTCCAACTCGCCGCCCGCAACAAGGGCGCGTCACCGGCCCGCCTGCGCCACCTCGGTGCCTGAGATCACCGCGGCGCCCGGGGCCGGCCCGGTGCCCCCGGACGCGGATGCGGTGCGCGCGGGTGCGGCGGAGCCGCCGGGCACGGCCGGGGCGGTGGAGCCGGCGGCGCTGACGGCGCTGCAGCTGATGCGGCGGCTGGACAGCGGGCCGCGCGGGCTGACCGACGCGCAGGCCGAGGAGCGGCTGGCGCGGTTCGGGGAGAACACCGTGCCCTCGTGGCGGCCGGTGACCTGGCCGCGGCGTTTCCTGGGCGCGCTGCGGGATCCGTTCACCACGGTGCTGCTGTGTCTGGGGCTGGTCTCGGCGGCCGTCGCGTCCTGGGGCACGGCCTGCGTGATCATGACGCTGGTGGTGGTCAGCTGCGCGCTGCGGTCCGGCGGAGAGCACCAGGCGGGCCGGGCGATGGCGGCGCTGCAGGAGCTGGTCGCCACCACTTCGGCGGTGCAGCGCCGGCCGCGCGAGGACGCGGCGCCGCAGCTGCGGGAGGTGCCCGTCGACCAGTTGGTGGTCGGCGACGTGGTGCGGCTGGGCCCCGGCGATCTGGTGCCGGCGGACGTCCGGCTGCTGCGCGCCAGCGGGCTGACGGTCCATCAGGCGGCGTTGACCGGGGAGTCGGCGCCGGTGCCGAAGCAGGCCCTGGACGCCCCGCCCGGCACGGACCGGGACGGGTCCGAGCCGCCGCACATGTGCTTCCAGGGGAGCAGCGTGGCGACCGGCAGCGGCACCGCCCTGGTGGTGGCGACGGGCGCGGACACCCGGTTCGCCGCCGCGTACCGCGAGCGGGCCCGGCGGCGCGGCGAGACCGCCTTCGACCGGTCGGTGCACGGCATCGCCTGGACCCTGATCCGCTTCATGCTGCTGACCCCGCCGCTGGTGCTGATGGCCAATGCCGCGCTGCGCGGACGGGGGCTGGAGACGCTGCCGTTCGCGGTGGCCGTGGCGGTGGGGCTGACGCCGGAGATGCTGCCGGTGATCGTGACCACCGCGCTGGCCCGGGGGGCCGCCCTGCTGGCCCGGACCAGCGGGGTGATCGTCAAGCGGCTGCCCGCGCTGCACGACCTCGGCGCGATCGACGTGCTGTGCCTGGACAAGACGGGCACCCTCACCCAGGACCGGCCGGTCGTGATGCGGTCCGCCGGGCCGGACGGCGCGCCCGATCCGGAGGTCCTGCACTGGGCCGCGGTGAACAGCTTCTGGACGATCGAGCTGGCCGAGCTGCCGGTGCCGGACGCGCTGGACGAGGCGGTGCTGGCGGCCGCGGAGGAGCACGGCGCGGATCCGCTGGAGTACGACGGGATCGCGGCGCTGCCGTTCGACCCGATGGTGCGGATGTCCACGGCGGTGATCCGCCGCCCGGGGCAGCACGGCACCCACACCCTGGTCGTCAAGGGCGCGGTGGAGGACGTACTGGCCCGGTGCGGGCGGGTGCGGACCGGCGGGGCGGAGACCGAGCTGGACGAGGCGGCCAGGGAACGGCTGCTGCGCCGCGCCGCCGAGGAGGCGGCCGGCGGCCTGCGGCTGCTGGCGGTGGCCCGCGGCGACCGCCGGCCCCGGCTCGGCGGGTACACCGACGGGGACGTGCGGGGGCTGACCTTCGTCGGCTTCGTGGCGCTGAGCGACGCGCTGGCGCCGTCGGCGGCGGACGCCCTGCGGGTGCTGGCCGAGCGCGGGGTGGCGGTGAAGGTGCTCACCGGCGATCATCCCGGGACCGCGGCCCGGGCCTGCCGGGACCTGGGGCTGGAGCCGGGCGAGGTGCTCACCGCCGACCGGCTCGCCGGGCTGGCGGGGCCGGCGCTGGCGGAGGCCGTCGGGCGGGCCACGGTCGTGGCGCGGTGCACGGCGCAGGACAAGGCGCGGATCGTGACGGCGCTGCGGGCGGACGGGCACACCACCGGGTTCCTCGGCGACGGGGTCAACGACCTGCCGGCGCTGCACGCGGCCGACGTCGGGATCTGCCCCCGCGGGGCGGTGCCGGTGGCGCGGGAGGGCGCCGATGTGGTGCTGGCCGAGAAGGACCTGACCGCGATCGACCGGGCGATCACCGCCGGTCGGCACGCCAGCGGCAACATCGCGGCCTACCTGCGGATCACCCTGTCGTCCAACCTCGGCAACGTGATCGCGATGCTGGCGGCGGGGCTGCTGCTGCCGTTCCTGCCGATGCTCCCGGCGCAGGTCCTGGTGCAGAACCTGTGCTTCGACGCGGCGCAGCTCTCGCTCGCCTTCGACCAGCCGGCGGTGGGTGCGGCGCGGCGGCCGGCGGTGCTGCGGCCGCGGGTGTTCCTCCGTTTCATCACCGTGTTCGGCCTGATAAACGCCACGGCGGACCTGGCGACCTTCGGGGTGCTGGCGTTCGCCGCGAAGGTCACGGCCGGGACGGACAGCCCGACGATGTTCCACGCCGGGTGGTTCACCGAGAACCTGCTCACCCAGGGGATGGTGATGCTGCTGCTGCGCACCGGGCGGCGGGCCGCGGAGCGGCGGACGGTGGGCCCGGTCCACCTGGCGGTGACCGCGCTCGCGGTGGTCGGTCTGCTGCTGCCGGTGTCACCGCTGGCGCCGGTGCTGGCCATGTCGGCCCCGCCGCCGCTGTACTACCTGCTGCTCTCGGTGGTGCTGACGCTCTACGGGGCGGCGCTGGCGTTCGCACGGATGCGGTACGCGCACCGGGAGAGCGACGCGGGCGTGCCCGGCGGATCGTCGAGCTGATCCGCGGGACACGCCCTCGTGGGTGCCGAAGCGCTATCGGGTCGGGCCGCTCACCAGTCGCCGCCGCCGTCGAACCCTCCGCCGTCGAAGCCGCCGCCGTCGCCGAAGCCGCCCGCGAAGTCCGCGGGGTTGAAGTCGGCGCCGGACTGGCTGCCGCCCTCGGGACCGTCGAGGAACGACCCGGAGTCGGCGTAGGCGCTCGGGGCGCTGAGCACCGAGCCGAGCAGGGTGCCGGCCACCATGGCGGTGAGCACACTGCCGCCGCCGAAGTAGCCGCCGGCCCACGGGGAGTAGGCCGGTCCGGCGTCCCAGTAGGGCTGCGGGCCGCCCGGGGTCTGGACGGTGCGGGCCATCGGCTCCAGGCCGTCGGCCAGCCGGGTCGCGTCGGCGGCGCAGGCCGGGACCGGGCGGGGGGCGCCGCCGGGCGGGGCCCACTGGGCGTCGGTGGTGGAGGGGCCGTGCCGCGGGTCGAAGAAGCAGGGCAGCCGGCGCTCGGGCAGCGGGGCGCCGGTCCGGCGGGCGGCCAGGGTGGCCAGCGCGAACCGGCCGTCCTCCAGGGCCACGGTCACCGGGCGGACGTCCTCGGGGCGGCGGGCCTCGGCCATCTTGGACTTGGCGAGGTCGTAGGCGTCCAGGGCGCTGGTGTAGTCGGTGCGCATGGCGTCGGTGGCGCCGGGCTCGGACGGGTTGAAGTCGAGGCGGTCCAGTTCCTCGCCGAAGGCGGTGATGTCCTCGTCGACGACGACCCGCAGCGCTTCCAGTTCGGCGCGTTCCCGCTCCTCGCGCTGCTTCTTGGCCCGGCGGAAGAGGGCGTAGCCGCCGACGCCGCCGGCCACCACCACGGCGCCGCCGATGAGCAGCCCGGTGGCGGAGCCGCCGGCCCCGTCGCCCTCGTTCCAGGAGGACGGTGCCTTGCCGCGGGCCTGTGCGACGGCCTGCTGGGCGAAGTCGGTGACCATGCCCTTGGCGTCGTGCTGGTGGGACCGCCGCACGGCGCCGGTGAGGTTGTGGGCTGCGTTGTGGGAGAGCACCTGCGGGTCGGCGCCGGCGTTGAAGCCGTTGGCACCGCGGTGGATGGCGTAGACGCCGGTGATGCCGACCTTGGTGCGCAGGTCCTGCAGCAGGGTCGCCGGGGGGAACTCCGGGGCGTCCGGCAGGACGGCGACGAAGACCGGCTTGTCGGCGTCCCGTATCTTCTGCGCGAGCGCGTTGCGGTCGGCGTCCGGGAGCTGGTCGCGGACGCGCGGATCGACGTAGACCGGGCTCTTCTTGAGGGCCTCGGCCACGGCGTCCAGGCCGGTGCCGGCCGCGTGGGCCGGCTGCGGCAGGAAGGCCGCCCCGGCGAGCAGCAGCAGGGCCGCCAGCAGGAAACCGGTGAGAACCCTGGGCAGGGCTCTGGGCAGAACGCCGGGCGTGGGCCGGCGAAGGGCTGTCATGGGGCTGATCTTCTCCTCAACGTCATGGCGACATAGGGGACATGGGCGACAAGTGACGTACCGGTGCCGGTGACCGCCGCGAGGTGCGCTCCGGCTAACCGTACGAGAGATCGGAACAGGGGTCGTCGTCGGCGGAGCGCGCGGCACCGCCCCCGCGCTCCGGCGGCGCGGCCGGGGCCCCGCCGCCGCCCGCGGGCCGGTCGGCGTAGTCCCGGCCGAGGGTGACGCCGACGCCGGGAGCGGCGCCCTGCTGGAGGACCGCGCCGGGGAAGTACCGGGCCACCGTCCGCGCCTGGACGTCCCGGCCGGGGCCGTACGCGACGACGGTGACGGCGTGCTGCTGGGAGGCGGCGGTGGCGGTACCGAGGACGGTGAAACCGGCCGCCCGCAGCTCGGCGGCGGCGTGCGCGGCGAGCCCCGGGACGGTCGTCCCGTTGTAGACCGCGACGCCGATGCCGGTCCCGGGCGGTGCGGCGGTCGGCGTCGCGGGGGCGGGCGCGGCGGCCTTGCCGTCGTCCGTCGCGCCGGGGCGGGCGGTGCCGCCGGCGTCCTGGCCGTCCACGGTGCGGTCGGCGCGCAGATCGGCCCAGAGCGCGTCGGCGTCCGGGTGGACGACGGCGACCCGGGCGCCCTGGTAACGCCAGGGCAGGGTGAGGAACTTGGTGTTGTGCAGGTCGATGTCCTTCATCGCCAGGGCGAAGGCCAGCAGCCGGTCCGCGGTGCCCAGCCCGGGGTCGACGGTCAGGGCCGCGGTGGCCGCCCGGGCCAGCGGGAGCAGCGCGGACGGGTTCATGCCCCGGGCCCTGACCTTCTTGACCAGCGCCGCGGTGAACGCCTGCTGGCGTTTGATCCGGCCGATGTCGGAGCCGTCCCCGAGGCCGTGCCGGAGCCGTACGTAGTCCAGTGCCCGCTGGCCGGAGACGGTCTGCGGCCCCCGGGCGAAGACCAGCGTGCCGCGCGACCCCAGGTTCGGGTTGAGGTCGCCCTGGTAGACGTCCTGGGGCAGGCAGACGGGTACCCCGCCCACCGCGGTGGTCAGCGCGGCGAAGCCGGCGAAGTCGACGACGACGGTGTGGTCCACCCGCAGCCCGGTCAGCTGCTCCACGGTGTTCTGGGTGCAGGCGGGGTTGCCCTTGACGGTGCTGCCCACGGTGAACGCGGAGTTGAACATCGCGCCGGACCGCGGCGGGGTCCAGCTGCCGTCCGGCAGCCGGCACGACGGGATCTCCACGAGGGCGTCGCGGGGGAAGGAGACCGCGAGCGCGTGCCGGCCGTCGCCGTAGACGTGCAGCAGGAACGCGGTGTCGGAGCGCCCCACGTCGCCCTCCCCGCCGCCGAGCCGGCGGTTGCCGCCGGCTCGCGAGTCGGAGCCGATGACCAGGACGTTGCTGCCGCCGGCGCCGGCGGCGGGCCGGTCCCGGCTGAAGCCGTCCGCGCCGAAGGTGGTGATGTCCCCGTTGAGCTGGAGGTAGAGCCAGCCGGATCCGGCGACCAGCAGCACGAGGACCGAGAGGGTCAGCGCGGCGGCCGTCCGGACCCCGCGCCCCGCCCCCCGGCCGAGCCCGTCGCCGGCCCCCCGGCCGCCCCCGTGTGCGGCCCGAGCCGCGTGGCTGCGTGTCACGTGTACACCCTCGTCCGTGCGTTTTCCTGCCGGCAGACGGATCCCCCCTGCCCAGGGTTATACAGTTGCGCAATGTAGCAAGTGAAATTCCGGCCCGGTCCGCACGACCGCGGCCGCGAAGACCGACCGTGGTGACAACGAGAGAAGGGTGGCAGCGATGCTGCGCAATGGACTGGAACCCTGGCATCTGCTGATCGTGGCGCTCGTGGTGATTCTCCTCTTCGGTTCCAAGAAGCTGCCGGACACCGCCCGCGCGCTGGGCAAGTCCCTGCGCATCCTCAAGAGCGAGACCAAGGCGATGAAGGAGGACGACGGCACACCGCCCACCGCCGCCTACGCGCCCGGTCCGCAGGAGCCGGCGGAGACGCCGCGCACGATCCACGCGGCGCCCGGCGCGGCCGCCACCAGCACCACCCACACCGGCACGACCACCACCGGCACGACCACCACTGGCGCGGCACCCGGCGGCGTCGGCGCCCACGCGGACCGGGAGGCCGGCCCGAACCCCGCGCACTGAGGCGGGGCCGGCCGCCCCGGGACCGCACACCGCACAACCGCCCTTCAGGGGCCGCTCATCGAAGACCGCTCGTCAAGGACTGCCCATCAGGGGCCTAGCCGCCCACGGGGCCCGGCCCGCCTCACGGGCTCACCCCGTCGAAGCCGTACCGCAGGGGCTCGCTCTTCACCTTCAGGTCGCGGCGGTAGATGTGCAGCGCCGCGATCTGCATGCCGTCCGGGGCGTTCTCGATCCGGCAGGGGTGGCTCACCTGAAGCACGCTCGGCCGGCCGGTCAGCCGCACCCGCGCCCCGTCGGCGGGACCGCCGGACAGCACGGCGACCTCCCACCGCACCGCGTCCGCCCGCACATCCGTCACCGCGTCCATTTCGTCCATGAGCAACACTTTAGGGATTGCGCAAGCAGGGAACCATCAAGGGGTGCACCGCGTTGTCCGGACAGTGGCCGCACCACGCCACCGTCCGGACGACGCGGCCGAGCACCGGGCCGGACCGTCGGGCAATCTTGGCTCTCAACCCATCGGGGAATACACGTGCACCAGAACGACCGCTTACAGGCACCGGACACCGCCGCGTTCGAGCACACCGTGGACCAGGCCCTGAACTCCCCGGAGATCAGGGCGGCGCTGTCGCACACGGTCGGTTCGCTCAACGCCGAGCAGCTGCGCAGCGCGGCACTCGGAGCGCGCGACGCCCTGACCGCCACGGCGGCCGCCGAATACCGCGAGCTCGTCCGGCTGCGCGCCGACGCGGCCGGTGACACCGGCCCGGTCCCGCCGCCGCCCGCCCCCGGGACGACGTCCCGGAGCGGCGGGGTGCTCCCGGCGCTGGGGGTGCTGGTGCCCGGTCTGGCCGCCACCGCCGCTGCCGTCTTCCTGCTGTTCGGCTTCGGTCTGCGCGCCGTGGCCGCACCGTCCCGGCTCGCCGACGAGCTGATCGCCGCCGGCTGGACGTCCGCCGGGGTCGCCGGGGTGGCGACCCTGACGGGGCTGACCTGGATGCTGGTGACGGCCTCGCGCAACCGCGCGGCGGCCGACGCCCAGATGTCCGACGAGGCCGATCCGGCGGCCGCCCGGGCGCACGACGCCTGGCAACTCGCCCTGCTGGAACGGGGGATCATGCCGTTCCTGCTCGGCCGGATCGATCGCGCGACGGGCGGCGGGGGACCCGGCGGACGGCCCGCACTCCCCCGCCCGGCCACCGCCGGGGTGGCCGGCGGTGGGGGCGAGGCCCGCCCGGCACGGGCCGACGGCCCCGGCTTCAGCTCCCCGGAGTACGCCAGCCCGGACTTCGCCGGACCCGACTTCGGCAGCCCGGGCTTCTCGGGGCCGAGCTCGCCCGGGGCGCCCTGACCCGCGCCGCCGAGGGTGTCACCCCTCGGCGGCGCCGGCACCGTCCCCTTGCGCCCGCGGCCGCCGGTCCACGGCACCCCGGGAGCCCGGAGATCCGGGCCGGGAGCGCGCGGACCGGGGACTCACAGATGCGCGGCGATGGCGGGCATCAGGTCCTCGAACGTGCGGCCCTGGGCGGCCGTGCCGAGCGCCGCCATCTCCCAACCGCCGTCCGACCGGAAGACCTTGGCCATGATCTGGGCGGTGTGCGAGCCGCCGCCGGAGAGGGAGTAGCGGGCCAGCTCCTGGCCGGTGGCGTCGTCGAGCAGACGGCAGAAGGCGTTCTCCACCTCCTGGAAGGTCTGTCCGGTGAAGGAGTTGACGGTGAAGACGATCTGGTCGACGTGGACCGGCACCCGCTGCAGGTCGACCAGGATCGACTCGTCGTCGCCCCCCTGGCCGGCGCCGCCGACGAGGTTGTCGCCGGTGTGCCGCACCGAGCCGTCGTCGCTGACCAGGTGGTTGAAGAAGACGACGTCCACGGGCTGCTGGCCGGCGAAGAGCACGGCCGAGGCGTCGAGGTCGATCTCGCGGGCGGTGAGCCGGGCGAGGAAGCCCTTGCGGCGTGCCGCCTGCCAGCCCAGCCCCATCCGGACCACGCTCAGCGCGCCGCCGTCGGACTTGCTCAGGCTGACCTTCTGGCCCTTGCTCAAGTTCACACTCATCTGATTCCCCATATGTCGGTCTCAACTGGAAACGGACGCGCCGGCACGGCAGTTCCGGCTTCCACCGACGAATCCAGGATCCACCTCACAGTAGAAGCCGACATTCCGGGACGGAAATCGACACCGCCGCCGCGCCGGGCATCCGCTCAGTTCCGGGAGTTCCCGAACAGCAACCGGTAGGCGACAAGCAGAACCAGGGCGCCGGCGACGGCCGCGATCCAGGTCGCGAGGTCGAAGAAGTTGTGCGCGATCGGGCGGTGCAGGAACTTCGCCGACAGCCAACCGCCGATGAACGAACCGGCGATGCCGATGAGCGTGGTGCCCACCAGTCCGCCCGGATCACGTCCGGGGAGCAGGAACTTGGCTATCGCCCCGGCCAGGAGCCCGAGCACGATCCAGCTGACGATGCCCACGGGACATCCTCTCCTTGGTCGTTGGGTAGGTGCGGACCGAAAATCTACATCACTGTAGAAGTTGCCTGCGCACGATCGAGCCAGGCCGGGCGGCACAGCGTTTGCCCGGGCGGCGGGCGGGCGGGACGCTGAGGGTATGGCGTGCGCCGTGCACCCGGAGACGCTGACCGGGTGGGCCGTGGAGCGACCGGGACCGGCCGGCTCCGGGCCGCTGGCGCGGGTGCGCCGCCCCGTCCCGGAGCCGGGCCCCGGGGACCTACTGGTGACGGTGGAGGCCTGCGGTGTCTGTCGTACGGATCTGCATCTCGCTGAGGGTGATCTTCCGCCGCACCGGCCGGCCACCGTACCGGGACACGAGATCGTGGGCCGGGTGGCTGCCGCGGGTGCGGCGGTGACGCGGTTCCGGACCGGCGACCGGGTCGGCGGGGCCTGGCTGCGTGCCACCTGCGGGGAGTGCCGGTACTGCCGGGCCGGCGCCGAGAACCTCTGCCCGGCCTCGCGGTACACCGGCTGGGACGCGGACGGCGGCTTCGCGGACCGGACGCTGCTGCCGGCGGACTACGCGTACCCGCTGCCGGAGTCCGTGCCCGCGACGACGCTGGCCCCGCTGCTGTGCGCGGGCATCATCGGCTACCGGGCGCTGCGGCGGTGCGCACTGCCACCGGGCGGGCGGCTCGGCATCTACGGCTTCGGCGGCTCGGCACACCTGGCGGCGCAGGTCGCGGTGGCCGAAGGGGCCCGGGTGCACGTGCTCACCCGGTCCGCGCGGGCCCGGGATCTGGCGCGCGAGCTGGGCGCGGTGTCCACCGGTGGCGCCTACGACCGCCCGCCCGAACCGCTGGACTCCGCGATCCTCTTCGCGCCGGTGGGCGATCTGGTACCGGTGGCGCTGGCGGCGCTCGACCGGTCGGGAACGCTCGCCGTCGCCGGGATCCACCTCACCGACATCCCCCCGCTCACCTATCAGGAACACCTCTTCTACGAGCGGAACCTGTGCAGCGTGACGGCGAACACCCGGCGCGACGGGCGGGAGTTCCTCAAGACCGCGGAACGGATCGGGATCAAGGTCACCACCAGCCCGTATCCGCTCGGCCGGGCGCCCGAGGCGCTCGCCGACCTGGCCGGCGACCGGGTCCAGGGGGCGGCCGTGCTGGTACCCGACGAGGAGTTCAGCCGGTGGTGAGGTAGGCCGCGACGAGGTCGTCGGGGGCCGCCTGCCGCCACGAGTCGACGAGGATGTCGCGGAGTTCGTCCAGGTCGTCGAGGGCGGCCAGCCGCACCCGCACCCAGTTCGAGCCGGCCTCGTGCGGCGGCACCCAGAACTTCTCCGGCTCCGCCGCGATCAGCTCACCGCGCTCGTGCGCGGGACACCGCACGGCGAAGGAGGTCTCGTCGTCGGGCACGGTGATGAACATCTTCCCGGCGACCCGGAAGGTGGGCATGCCCCAGGCCTGCTTCTCCGCGGTCTGCGGGAGCGAGAGCGCGATACGGCGGACGTCGTCGGAATCGGGCACGGGAGCGGAGCCGGATGTGGTCGTGGTCACGTCACCAGGGTACGGCGCGGTGATCTCCGTACGAGCGGCCGGTGCCGCCGGAGGGCGGCACCGCGCCGGCGTCCCGCGGGCTCACCAGGGAGACGGGGCGTAGTCCTTGAGGAAGCAGCCGTGCAGGTCCTCGCCCTGTTCGCCGCGGACGATCGGGTCGTAGACCCGGGCCGCACCGTCCACCAGGTCCAGCGGGGCGTGGAAGCCCTCGTCGGCCAGCCGCATCTTGTCCGGGTGCGGGCGCTCGTCGGTGATCCAGCCGGTGTCGACCGCGGTCATCAGGATGCCGTCGGTCTCCAGCATCTCGCTGGCGCTGGTGCGGGTGAGCATGTTGAGCGCGGCCTTGGCCATGTTGGTGTGCGGGTGGCCGGCACCCTTGTAGCCGCGGCTGAACTGGCCCTCCATCGCGGAGACGTTCACCACGTACTTGCGCCGGGCCGGGGCCGCCGCGAGCGCCGGACGCAACTTGCTGACCAGGAGGAACGGCGCGGTCATATTGCAGAGCTGGACTTCCAGCAGTTCGAGCGGGTCGACCTCGTCCACCTTGTGGATCCAGCTGTTGGTCGGGTGCAGGTCGGGCACCAGCCCACCGGCGTCGATCGCGGTGCCCGCCTCGATCCGGGCCGGCGAGGCGGAGCCCCGGGTCAGCGCGAGGGCGGTGAGGTTCTCGGCGGTCAGCGCGGCCGGGCCGCCGGGCGCCACGGCGGGCAGGGCGGGGGCGCCGCTGCCGAAGTGGCCCAGGACGACGGAGGCGGGCAGTTCCCCGGCGGGCAGCGGCGCGGACTCGGCCTCCACCAGCTGGCGGTACGCCTCGGGCGAGCGGCGGACGGTCTGCGCGGCGTTGTTGATCAGGATGTCCAGCGGGCCCTCGGCGCTCACCGTCTCGGCGAGCGAGAGGACCTGGGACGGGTCGCGGAGGTCGATCCCGACGATCTTCAGCCGGTGCAGCCACTCCGCACTGTCCGGCATCGCCGTGAAGCGCCGGACCGCGTCGTTGGGGAAACGCGTGGTGATGGTGGTGTGGGCGCCGTCCCGCAGCAACCGGAGCGCGATGTACATGCCGATCTTGGCGCGGCCGCCGGTGAGCAGCGCACGCCGCCCCGTGAGGTCGGCGCGGGCCTCCCGGCGGGCCCGGTTCTCCTGGGCGCAGGACGGGCACAGCTGGTGGTAGAAGGCGTCGACCCGGACGTACCGGGACTTGCAGACGTAGCAGCTGCGGGGCCGCTGCAGGACGCCGGCGACGTCCGTGCTCACCGAGCTGGCGAGGGCGCGGCCCATGGTCTCGTCGTCGATCCGGTCGGCGGCACCGGTGGCGGTGGCCTCGGTGACGGCCTTGTCGTGGGCGGTCTTGGCGGCCCGGCGGTCCTGCCGGCGGCGCCGCTTGACCTCGCGGAAGATGCCGGCGGTGGCCCGTCGTATGGTGATCGCGTCCGGATGGTCCACCGGCAGGGCGTCCAGCTCTTCGAGGACGCTCAGGCAGATCGCCATCCGCTCGGCGTCGATTCCCGTGCTCTCGGCCCGGTCTGCTTCGGTCACCGTCATCGCCGCTGCGGCTTTCACTGGGTTTTCCCTGGGTTCGTTCGGTCTCTGCAGGCCGGCCTTGGGCCCATGGGATTGCCTGTTCGAGCTTCGGCGGAACTTTACGTCAGCGGTGCGCGACTGCGCCAAACCGGCGACTTCGGCGTTACGGGGCGCGGGCGGCCGAGGGGGCGCACGGCGGTCGGCAGGGGCGCACCGCCCGGGGCCGCCGCGCTCCCGCCTCCCATGGGAATTCTCACGCGTGGTGGCGAGTTGACCACACAGCGAAGCCGATCTTCCGGCCCGCCCGGTCGATCCGGCCCGGCACCGGCTGAGCCCCTCGGCCTCCCGGGGAGCCCATGGGACTCCCGTCCGCCGTCGGCCGGGCCCACGGCACCTCCACCAAACCCGGCGGCCACCGCCGATCCGGCCGTTCCACTGCCGCCACCACCCGTGATCGGCACAATGAAGGACGTGCCGCCCGACGCTGAACTCACCCTCGCCGACGGGACGTCCATCCGCCTGGAACTCGCTCCGGTGCCGGGCGCGTCCCGGCCGGACAGCATGCCCGGCGGGGCGGCGGCGGCCCTGCCGGAGGGGACCGGACCGGGGATGCCGGCGGCCCGCGGCGGCGAACGGGTCGCCGCGGCCGCGGTGGCGGCGCTGCGCACCACCCTCCGGCCGCTGGGCCCGCTGCTCCAGGAGATCCACGATGCGGTCGCCTCCGCCGAGCAGCCCCCGGACGAGCTATCGGTGCAGTTCGGCGTGCAGGTCGGGCAGGACCTCAAGCTCGGCATCGTCGCGGGCGACGGGCGGGCGTCCCTGTCGATCACCGCGACCTGGCGACCGCGGCGGACGCCGTGACGGGCCGGTGACGGTGGCCGGGGTCAGGGGCCGGGGTCAGGGGCGGCCGAGCAGTTGGGCGCCGGCCGCGGTGTCGCCGCGGGCGGTGAAGTAGGCGGTGAACGCCGCGACGAACTCGTCCTCGGTGATCTGCCCGTCGCCGTCGGCGTCGAGTTGGCGGAAGCCGTGGTTGAGTTCGGCCGGGTGGACGCGGGAGCCGCCGAACAGGACACGGTATTCGTCGGCGCCCAGGTACCCGCTGCCGTCGGTGTCCGCCGCGCGGAACAGCGCCCGCAGCGCGGGGTGCAGGCCCTTGTGGAGGTATGCGGGGTCCTGGTCGATGCCGGCGAGCACGCCCGTGGTGAACTCCGCCAGGGAGACCCGGCCGTCGCCGTCGGTGTCCATGGAGGTGCGGATCTGCTGCCACCAGGCGTCGAAGCCCGCGTACACCAGGGCTTCCCGGTCCTCGGGCAGTTCCAGCTGCCAGCAGACGTTGTGTGCCATGGCCTGAAGGTCGGCGGCGGCGAGGTACCCGTCGCCGGTCTGGTCCAGCACCTGCCGGAAGAACGTCTCCACCCGTGCCCGGCGGGCGGTGCCGGGGTCGGATCGGCGCGGCCGCGGCATCCATCCGGCCCGTGCGGTGCCACCGGTGCCACGGGTGCCATGGTCCGCGGCGGCGGCCTCCTGCCGGGCGGGGTCGTCACCGGTCATCCGCCGGCGGTAGCGCAGCCGGTCGGGCAGGCGCGTCATGACGTGGCGCCCGCCGCGGTGCAGCGTCCAGGAGAGGACGGCGGCGCCGCGGCTGCGGCGCAGGCCGAACCGCTCACGGAAGGCCGGTGGCAGGTCCGCGAGGGTCAGGGCGGTCAGCATCCGGGCGATCACCGGGCGCAGCAGCGGCCAGGCGGGACGGAGGCGTCCCAGGCGGCGCGGGGCCGGTGCCTGGCGCAGCATCTCGAACAGCAGGTCGTGCGCGGCCTCGGTGTACTCCAGGCGTTCGCGGACGGTGCGGTCCATGTAGGCGGGGACGTCCGCGGCGGTCGGCGGGAAGAGCTCCGCCGGCAGCCCGAAGGCATCGCAGACGGAGCGGAACTCGGCGTACAGCTGGTCGCGTTGGGCCGGGCTCAGGGGGGCGCCGGACAGTTCGGCCATCGCCGTCATCGACTCGTACAGCGTCACCAGTACCCACACCCGTACCGCGGGCTCCAGCGCCGTGAACGACCGGCCCTCCCGGTCGGTGCCGTGGATCCGGCGGTGCGTCCGCTCCAGGCGGGCGATTTCCCGGTCGAGTCCCTCGCGGTCGGAGAAGAACAACCGCTTGCCGCTGTCCATGGTGTGTTCCACCCGGCGCCAGGGGTGGGCGCGGTAGGTCGAGAACTCCGCGAGTCCCGCGGCGACCGTCGGGTCGGCGCTCTGCAGCACCAGGAGGCGCCATGCCACCAGGGCGATGCGGCGCTCGCCGAGGGTGCGGCGCAGCAGGCGGTCGGAGCCGGGCAGGACAGTGGACACGGGCGTCTCCCCACGGGCGGCGGTACGGCGTCGGTTCGGCGGGCGCCGAACGCCCGCTCAGCCGTACAAGTAGCCTTCGCCAGGTGGTTTTTGACAGGCTTTCAGTTCAGAAACCACACGTCCGGGCGATCCCCCGGCCCGGCACGTTTGCGGCAACCGGCCCGGCCCCGCGGCGCGGTGGCGCCGCCGGGCCGGGCGATCCGCCTCAGCCGGCGGGGGCGTCGCCGGGGAGCGGCGCGCCGGGGGCGGCGACGGTGTCGAAGAGGAGCTTTTTGAATCCGGCCTCGTCGACGCGTCGTACGAGGGTGAGGTTGGGGGCCGGTGCGGAGACCCGCCGGTCGATGATCAGCTGTCCGCGGGTCTCGTCGGCGACGGAGATCTGCACGTGGGCCCGCTCCTGCTCGGTGATCAGGGCGGGGTCGAGGGCGACGGCCATGGCGATGGGGTCGGGCAGGTCGTAGCCGGCCAGGCCGGTCACGTTGCGGGCGAAGTCCGCGACGGTGCGGTTGATGCGGTGGGTGAACGTCGCCATGGGGGTGCCGAGTTCCTGGAGGCGCCGCTGGTCGGCGGGGGTCATGACGGCGTCCTTGCGGGAGACGTCCCAGCCGATCCAGGTGACCTTGTCCGCGTCGGCGGCCCGGGTGACGATCCGGGCCGCCTCGGGGTCGGCCCACACGTTGAACTCCGCCGTCGGGGAGACGTTGCCCGCCAGGTCGGCGGCGCCTGCCATGCAGTACACGTGCCGGTAGCGGGTGAACAACTCCGGATCGATCAGCAGGGCGGCGGCGATGTTGGTCAGCGGGGCGAGGGTGACCAGCGTCAGCTCCCCGGGGTGCCGGCGGGGGTAGGACAGCAGCGCCTCGACCGCGTGCCCGTCCCGGGGCGCGGCGCCGGGGTCGGGCAGGCCGGTGTTCCCCATCCCGTCCTCGCCGTGCACGTCCTGCGCGCCGGACGCCTCGCGCAGCATCGGCCCGGCGCAGCCCAGGTGGACGGGGATGTCCGTGCGGCCGGCGGTCTCCAGGGAGATCAGGGCGTTGCGGGCGGCGACGGTGACCGGCACGTTGCCGGCCACCGTCGTCACCGCCCGGATGTCCCCGAGCCCGCTGGCGGCGGCCAGGAGCAGGGCGACGGCGTCGTCGGAACCGGTGTCGGTGTCGATGATCAGTGGGAGTGCGGGCATGGCCGTGCCCCTTTCGGCAGGCGGTGGTGCGGGGTCGGGCGGGGAGTCGTCAGCGTACGGCGGAGCACGCTCCGCCGAGGGGTAAGTCCGTTTCCACAGCCGGGCGTCGAGCGGTCGCGGCTCGCGGGTCGGCGTGGGTCGGCGCGGGTCGGGACCGTGCCGCGGCACTCGCGGAACGGTCGGGGCGGGTCGGTGGAGCGGGCGTCCATCGGGGCCTCTTGCGGGGGTGCGGGGCGGTCAGCGGGCGATGCGGCAGAGGTCGTCGACCCGGCGGAGGTTCTCCGGGATGAGTTCGTCGGCGTCGAGTTCGCGGCCCAGGGCGCGCTCCAGGCGTTCGATGATCTCGACCAGGCGGAACGAGCTGAACGCCGGGAAGGAGTCGAACGGTGCCCCGCCGAGCAGGTCGGACGCGGGGACGCCGAGGACGTCGGCGGCCACCGCGGCCACCCGGCGGCGCAGTTCCGCGCCGTCCGGGGCGGGCGGTCCGGCCGGGGCGGGGACCGTGCCGAAGACCCTGCGGTCGGCGGCGAGGACGCCGCGCAGGCGGTCGACCGCACCGGGCGGTTCGGAGCCGCCGCCGGCGACCCGGCGGTGGGCGAGGCGGGTCTGCTCCACGACCTTGTCCCAGGCGCGCAGGTGGTCGGCCTCGGGGCCGGGTTCCGGCCCGTCGGCGCGGCCGGCGTACAGCGCCCGGTAGGTCGCGTGCAGTTTGCGGGTGCGGGCCAACAGCCGGGTCTCGGCGGTGAGGTGCGCGAGCGCCCGAGCCCGGTCGGGGCAGGCGTCGTAGGGGGCGAGGTACGCGTCGGCGGCGGCCGGGTCCAGGGTGGCGGCGGGCGGCTGCGCGGACAGCGGCGGGAGGTCGGCCGGCGCCAGTTCGACGACGTCGGCCGTGGTGAGTGCGGCGAGGTCCGCCGCGGGCAGTACCCAGTGGCCGGGAGCGGCCGGTCCCCACTCGGTCTCGTCGCGGTAGGCGTCGGTGATGTGCCAGCCGTCCGGGCCCGCGGCCAGCAGGAAGCTGTGCGGCTGGTGGGCCCGCCCGTGGTACGGCAGCCAGGGCAGGTGGTAGGCGTCGGCGACGACGTAGCGGGGGACGTCGTCGGCGGCGCGGTCGGCGAGCAGTTCCGCGCGGGTCAGCCGGGCGTGGTCGACGACGCGCAGTCCGACGAGGGCCGGGAGGGTGGCCAGTTGCTCGGTCGGCGGCGGGGCGACGGTGGGCAGTCCGTCCGCGGGGCGCTCCCAGGCACGCAGGTCCAGGGGCGTGCCGAGCCGCAGGTGGGTGCCGGGGCCGTGGTGGTGGTCGGCGAGCACCGCGAGGTTGACCTGGATGCAGTCCAGCAGGCCGGTGTGGACCGGGCCGGGGTCGAGGTGGGCCATGTCCGCTCTCCTTCGTCCGGTTCTTCCGGTCACAGCCACCGCGGCCGGCCGAGGTCGAAGGGTTCGGCGGCCGGGCGGGCGGCGCGGCGGTGGGGGTCGTCCGGTGGCGTGTCGAGGGCCGGCAGGTCGTCGTCGAAGTCCGCTTCGGGCGGCAACTGCCGTGGTGCGGCGGCGTCGTGGACGTCGTACCGGGTGCGCAGGGACGGGCGCCTGGTGACGACGGCGTGCGGTGCGGTGCGGGCCTGTGCGGCGGTCGTGCCCGAGGGCAGGGGCCGGGCGGCGGCGTTGTTCGGCTCGTGCCACCGGGCTGCCGGAAGGTCTCGGATGTCGTGCCACACCGAGAGCTGCCCCAGCGGCAGCGGTCCTGCCTCGGACATACGGATCCCCCATGCCTCATTTTCGTTATACGGAAGATGACTTCCATTCGGAATCGACGCTGCCACAATCCGTCGAACGCAGCAAGGAGCGGCCGACGCCGCGAAGTGACCCACCTCACACGCTGGCGCCCATGAAGCCGTGAGAACCTAACTGCCACCTGCCGAAATACCCTTTCCGGATCCCAGAATTCAGCCACAGCTTTTCCAGGCGATATCCCATGATTTGCCCTGGTTTTACTCCGCATCAAAGTGTGTGAACGCCACAGGGGGCTTCAGCACCGTGAGCCAGCCGCCGCACCCGCCCGCCGAAGCCGCCGCGGACCTCCGCCAGGACTTACCGGACGACTTCCTCTTCGACCCGGCACGCCACTCCCCCGGCGCCCGGGTCGTCCTGGCGGCGGACTCCCCCACCGACACCGGCGACCTGCGCACCTCCCGCGCCGGGACACCGCACCCCTGGGCCCCCCGCGAGACCCGGCTGCCGGACCGGCCGCCCACGGCCGCCCACGGCAAGGCCGACCGGGCCGCGCCGGCCGCGGCCGCCGGGAACACCCGGTGACCGGACTCGGCGAACCCGCCCCCGCCGGGATCACCGGGGAGGGCCGACTGCGCGCCTTCGTCCGGGAACGGGCCGGCGGACTGCCCGGCGCGTTCTGGGTGCTGTGGAGCGGCTCCCTGGTCAACCGGCTGGGCGCGATGGCCAATCCGTTCCTCAGCCTCTACCTCACCGGCGCCCGGCACGTCCCGGTCACCACCGCGGGCGTCGTCCTGGCCGCCGGCGGCGCCGGCACGGTGATCTCACGGCCGCTCGGCGGCTACCTCGGCGACCGGTTCGGGCGCCGGGCCGCACTCATCGGCGGGACGCTGGCCAACAGCGCGACACTGCTCGCCCTCGGCCACGCGCACAGCCTCCCGGTGCTGGCCGCGGCGTGCTTCACCCTCGGCATCACCCTCGACCTGTTCCGGCCGACCGCCCGGGCACTGGTCGCCGACGCGGTGCCGACCACCGACCGGACCCGCGCCTACGGCCTGCTGCTGTGGGCGATCAACCTGCGCTTCTCGGTCGCCGTGCTCCTCGGCGGCCACCTCGCCGCGGACGGCTTCGGGCCGCTGTTCCAGATCGACGCCGGGGCCTGCGCGGCCTTCGGACTGCTGGTGTGGCTCGCCGCCCCCGAGACCCGGCCGACCACCCGGGAGCGGGCCGCCGACGGCTTCCGCACCGTGCTGCGGGACCGGGTGATGGTGGCGTTCGCCGGGATCGTCGTGCTCTACGCCGTGGTCTTCCAACAGACCTTCACCACCCTGCCGTTGGCCATGCGGGCCGCCGGCATGTCCACCGGCGCCTACGGCACGGTGCTGGCGCTCAACGGCATCGTCGTCATCGCGACCCGGCCGCTGATCGGCCACCGGCTGGACGGCCGCGACAAGAGCCGCGTACTGGCCTTCGGCCTCACCGTCACCGCGGCCGGCCACGCGCTGGCCGCCACCGCCGGGTCGGCCACCGGCTACGGCCTGGCGGTCGCGGTCGCCACCCTCGGCGAAACCCTGGTCTTCGCCCTCACCGCGGCCGTCGTCGCCGACCTCGCACCGCCCGCACTGCGCGACCGCTACAACGGCCTGATCGGCATGGCCTGGGGCACCGGCTTCCTGATCGCCCCGCTCGTCGGCACCCGCCTGCTGGTCATCGGCCCCACCCCCCTCTGGCTGAGCTGCGCGGCGCTGAGCCTGCTGGCGGGGCTGGGCCAGCTGGCCCTGGCCCCCGCGCTGCGCCGCCGGGCGTCCCGCTGAGCCCGCCGCCGTCGAACCGACCACCCGCCGGCGGCCCGCCACCACCAGGACTGCCGCCGACCGCCCGGCGGCGTAACGTCAGCACTGTGCCGCGGCGGTGGGTAGGTGGACCATGACGACCGGCGGGACCTCCCGGGCCCCGCTGGGCCGGGAACTGCTCCGGACGATGGCGGAGACCGGGGCCTCGTCCGCCATGGTCTACGAGCTGGCACCCGACGCGCCGGTACTGCGGCTGACCGCACTGAGCGGCATCCCCCGTCCGGTGCTGGACCCCTGGCGGCGGATCGCGCTGGCGGCGCCCATCCCGGTCGCGGTGGCCGCGCGCCGGCGGCGCCTGGTGTGGGCCGCCGGCCACCAGCAGCTGGCCCGGGACTTCCCGCGGACGGCGGTGGCGCTGCCGTACGACTTCGCGCTGGGCGCGGCGCCCCTGGACGACGGCACGGACTGCCGGGGCGCGATGGTGCTGCTGTGGCCGGCCGGCCACGCGCCGGAGCTGTCGGACGCCGAACGCACCGCGTTCGAGTCCGCCTGCCGGCGCCTGGCCGGACTGCTGCCCGCGGGCCGCAACCCCGACGGGCCGCTGGTGGTCCCGATGCCCCCGGCCCGCACCGCCGGCCCCGACGAGGCGCTGGCCTCGGTCGACTACGTGGAGCGGCTGCCGGGCGGCGGCTGCGCGCTCGACCTGGAGGGGCGCGTCACCATGCTGAGCACCGGTGCGGCGGCGCTGCTGGGCACGGCCCGGCTGCACGGCGCGCGGCCGTGGGAGGCGCTGCCCTGGCTGGCCGGGCCGGTCTTCGAGGACCGCTGCCGGGCCGCGGTGATCAGCCGGCAGCCGGCGTCGTTCACCGCCTGCCGTCCGCCGGCGCAGTGGCTGACGTTCCGGCTGTTCCCGGACGGCCGGGGGGTGAGCGTGTGGATCAGCGCCGGGGCCGAGCAGCCGGATCCGGAGGCGCGCTGGCCGGCGGAGGTCATGCCGCTGCGGGCCGGGCAGATGTACCACGTATTGCACCTCGCGGCCGCGCTGACCGAGGCGGTGGGCGTCAAGGACGTCACCGAGCTGTTCGCCGAGCAGATCGTGCCGGCCTTCGGCGCCCAGGGCATGCTGATGTACGTCGCGGAGGCGGGCCGGCTGCGGACCGTCGGGCAGCGCGGCTACCCGCGGGAGGCCGTGGAGGCGTACGAGGGGCTCCCGCTGAGCACCGCGAACAGCCCCACCGTGCGCGCCCTGGCCACCGGCGAGCCGAGCTTCCTCCCCTCCGCCGAGGAGACCGAGCGCCTCTTCCCGGGGCTGGTGCGGCTGACCGGGATGGCGGCCCGGGCGGTGCTGCCGCTGATCGTCTCCGGCCGCCCCGTCGGCTGCTGCGTACTGGCCTACCGGCACTCGCGGACCTTCGCACCGGAGGAACGCCAGGTCCTGACCTCACTGGCCGGGCTGATGGCCCAGGCCCTGGACCGGGCGTTCCTCTACGACACCAAGCAGCAGCTGGCGCACGACCTGCAGGCCGGACTGCTGCCGCACCGGCTGCCACCGGTCCCGGGGCTGTCGGTCGCCGCCCGCTATCTGCCGGCGACCCGCGGGATGGACATCGGCGGCGACTTCTACGACCTGATCCGGCTCGACGAGCACCAGGTGGCCGCGGTGATCGGCGACGTGCAGGGCCACAACGCGGCGGCCGCCGCGCTCATGGGGCAGGCCCGTACCGCGGTGCACGCCCACGCCTCGGCCGGCGCGGCCCCGGACGAGGTGCTGGCCCGCACCAACCGGCTGCTCACCGACCTGGACCCGGACCTGTTCACCAGCTGCCTCTACGTCCACCTCGACCTGCGCACGCACCGGGCCTGCCTGGCCAGCGCCGGCCATCCGCCGCCGGTGCTGCGCCACCCCGACGGGCGCACCGCCGTGCTGCGGGTGCCGCCCGGGTTGCTGCTGGGTGTCGCACCCGGCACCTGCTACACCTCCACCACCGTCGCCCTGCCGCCCGGGGCGGTGCTCGCGCTCTACACCGACGGGCTGGTGGAACGGCCCGGCCGGGACCTCGACGAGGGGGTGGCGGCGCTGGCCGCCGATCTCGCCGGGGCGCGCACCCCGGACCCCGGCGGCCTCGCCGACGCGATCCTGACCCGCCGCGGTGCCCACACGGAGCGGATGGACGACGTGGCGCTGCTGCTGCTCGCCCCGACGGAGGGCGGCGGACCCGGCGGCGGGGCATGACCGGGTACACCCGGGGGCGGTGCCCACGGAGGCGGCGTGCGGAGGCGGCGCGCGGAGAGGAGGGCCGCGGATGAGCGGGGAGCCGAGCGGGGCCCCGCCCGGCCCGGAGGACCACGGGTATCCGGCCCACCGGGCGGCGCGCTGCGGCGGGCTGCCGGCGTTGGACGCCGCGGTGGTCCGGTGCCGGGCCTGCCCCCGGCTGGTGGCCTGGCGGGAACGGGTGGGGGCGGAGCGCCGGGCGGCGTTCCGGGACTGGGAGTACTGGGCGCGGCCGGTGCCGGGGTTCGGTCCGCCGGACGCGGCGCTGGCGGTGGTGGGACTGGCCCCGGCCGCGCACGGCGGCAACCGCACCGGCCGGATGTTCACCGGCGACGCCTCCGGGGACTTCCTGTTCGCGGCGCTGCACGCGGTGGGCCTGGCCTCGCAGCCGACCGCCACACACCGGGGCGACGGGCTGGAGCTGTACGGCGTCCGGGTCACCGCGCCGGTGCGCTGCGCTCCGCCGCAGAACCGCCCGACCGGGGCCGAACGGGACACCTGCCGCCCCTGGCTGGCGGCGGAGCTGGGCCTGCTGGCGCCGGGTCTGCGGGCGGTGGTGGCGCTGGGCGGGTTCGGCTGGCAGGCGCTGTGGCCGGCGCTCGGTGCGGCGGGGTGGCCGGTGCCGCGGCCCCGGCCGGTGTTCGGCCACGGCGTGGAGGTGGACCTGCCGGCGGGCCGGCGGCGCGGGGAGCTGCGGGTGCTCGGCTGCTACCACCCGAGCCAGCGGAACACCTTCACCGGCACGCTCACCGCGGACATGCTGGTCGCCCTGCTCACCCGGGCCCGGGAACTCGCCGGGCTGTGAGACGGTCCGAAAGTCCCGGGGCCAGTACCCTCAGACGGGGTAAACCTCCCATATGAGGGATTAGTCTCTTTCGTCTATACCGCATTCGTCCGGCTCGTCCGGCAGAGACGGAACGGCTCTGATGGTGGACTTCGAGGAGCACGGCCACGACGGGCGGCAGGCGCCGCTCGACGTCGCCGACGCCGCCCTGGTGCTGTGCGACGCCCGCGGCCGCGTGGAGAGCTGGCCGGACGGCGCCGAGCGGCTGTTCGGCCACGCGGCCGCGGACGTGGTGGGGCGGGCCGCCGCGGCGCTGCTCGCACCGGACGACGCGGCCCGGCTGCCCGAGTTGGCCGCGCAGTGCCGGGCGCACGGCGGCTGGAGCGGGACGCTCGCCGCCCGGCGCAAGGACGGCGCACTGGTCGATGTCATGGTGCAGCTGGCCCGGGTGACCGACGGCGACGGCACCCCGCACTGGCTGGCGGTGGCCGCCGAGGCGTCGTCGTTCCCGGGCTGGGAGCTGAGCCGGGCGGTGCTGGAGAAGCTCCTGATGCAGGCACCGGTCGGGATGGCCGTGGTCGACACCGACCTGCGGTTCGTCTGGTCCAACCTCGCCCTGGAGCGGTTCGGCGGCGGCCCCGCCGGGGAGCGGATCGGGCGGCGGCTGGCCGAGATCCAACCGGGCCTCGACGCCGCGGCACTGGAGACCCAGATGCGGCGCGTCCTGGAGAGCGGCGAACCGGTCCTGGGCTACGAACACATCGGCCGCCCGCAGTCCGAACCGCGCCACGAACGCGCCCACGCCATGTCGTTCGTCCGGCTCGACGGCCGCAACGGCCGCCCCATCGGCGTGTGTTACACCGTCCTCGACATCACCGAGCGGTACCGCAACCGCCAGCGGCTGACCCTGCTGGACCGGGCCGGCACCGCCATCGGCCAGTCCCTCGACGTGCTCCGCACCGCCCAGGAACTCGCCGACGTCGCGGTGCCGGACCTCGCCGACTTCGTCACCGTGGACCTGCTCGACTCGGTGATCCGGGGCGGGGACCCGCTCACCGGGCCGCCCGGTGAAGCGGACCGGGTCGCGCTGCGCCGCGGCGGCCAGCAGTCCGCCCGGCCGGGCATCCCCGAAGCGGTCATCGGCGTCGGGGACCTGGCGTCGTACCACTCCTGGTCACCGCCCATCCGGGCGCTGGCCGACGGCAAGTCCTGGCGGGTGGAGTGGCTGGACCCGCACGGCGCGGAGTGGGCCGCGGACGTCCCCGGCGGCCGGCGCCGGCAGCTGCGGGAAGAGGGCCTGCACACCGCGATGGTGGTGCCGATCCGGGCGCGCGGCACGACGATGGGCGTCACCAGCTTCTTCCGCCGCGAGCACGGTGAACCGTTCGGCCCGGACGACCAGCGGCTGGCCGAGGAGTTCGTGGCCCGGGCCGCGGTGTGCCTGGACAACGCCCGCCGCTACACCCGGGAGCGCGAGGCGGCGCTCACCCTCCAGCGCAGTCTGCTGCCGCAGGGCGTCCTGGAACACAGTGCGCTGACCCTGGCGACCTGTTACCGGCCCGCGGACGAGCTGGCCGGGGTGGGCGGCGACTGGTTCGACGTGATCCCGCTGTCCGGGGCGCGGCTGGCGCTGGTGGTGGGCGAGGTCCGCGGGCACGGCATCGGCGCGATCGCCACGATGGGGCGGCTGCGCACCGCGGTGCAGACGCTCGCCGCCCTGGACCTCCGGCCCGAGGAGCTCCTCGCCCACCTCGACGACCTGGTCGGCCGGGTGTCCGAGGAGGGCGGCCAGGGCGCGGACGCCGGTGCGACGGGCACCAGTTGCCTCTACGCGGTCTACGACCCGGTCGGCCGCCGCTTCACCATGGCCAGCGCCGGGCACCCCCCGCCGGTCATCGTCGGGCCGGACGGCACCGCCGCGTTCGCCGAACTTCCGGTCGGCCCCCAACTCGGCGTCAGCGGGCTGCCGTTCGAGGCCGTCGAGGTGACCGTCAAGGAGGACAGCGTGCTCGCGCTGTACACCGACGGGCTGCTGGCCGGCGCGGCCCCCGGGCCGGGCGAACCGGCCCAGGAGCGGCTGCTGCACGCCCTCGCCGCCCCGGACGAGTCCCTCGACGCACTGGGCGAGTCGGTCATCGGCGCGCTGGCGCCGCGCCGGCAGCACGACGACGTCACGCTGCTGCTGGCCAGGACCCGCGGGCTGGCCCCGGACCGGTTCGCCTCGTGGGAACTGACCTCCGATCCGGCCGTGGTGGGCCGGGCCCGGGAGATGGCCGCCCGGCAGCTGACCGAATGGGACCTGCCCACGCTGACGTTCACCACCGAGCTGGTGGTCAGCGAACTGGTCACCAACGCGATCCGGTACGGGTCGGGGCCGATCCGGCTGCGGCTGATCATGGAGCACACCCTGATCTGCGAGGTGTGCGACGGCTCCAGCACCTCGCCGTACCTGCGGCATCCGCGGACGACCGACGAGGGCGGCCGCGGGCTGTTCCTCATCTCGCAGTTCACCCACCGGTGGGGCACCCGCTACACCACCGACGGCAAGGTGATCTGGGCGGAACAGCTGCTGGCCTGACCCGCGCGGCGCAGCGGGTCGCCGGCGAGGCATGCTCCTACTCGCAGTAGTGATCCAGGACGTCCGGCAGGTGCCGCGCCCATCTGCCGTACGTCACGTCGTCGGGTGCGGTCAGCGCGCAGTCGTACGGAACGTCGTCGGTGAACTCGATGAACAGCGTGCACTGCAGGCCGGCCTCCCTGAGGGTGTGGCTGATGCTCGCGATATCGTCCCAGGGGAAGTCGATACTGATGCCGTTGGGTCCGACCAGCCTGATCTCGACCCCGCGGGCATCGATGAGTACGGCACGTTCGCCGTCCTCGGCGTAGAACTCGACGTCCTCGGAAGGGACCTCCCGGGCCATTCCAGGACCGTCCTCGGTGGGCGGCGCCACGAGGGTGCGCGAGGGCACCACGAGCGTGGGCGGGTGCGAGGAGTCCACGACCCCGGTGAACGCGTCGAGCAGTTGCAGCCCTCAAGTGTCTCTCGTCTCGGGGCCGGTCGCGCCCATGACCGGACGCAGCCTCGCCGCCCCCGGCGCCGACCCGCTGACGCCGCATGCCGCTGCCGCGTACGCGGCGTACGACGGGGCGCCGTCCCGTACGGAGTCGGCCTCCCGGCGCCGGTCGGGTCACTTGCTGTCGGACGGACGCGTGTCCTCCACGTGTGAGAGCCAGGTGGTGAGCAGCCCTTCAAGTGCCGTGTTCTCGGCGGGCGTCAGCCGGCTCAGCAGGCGGCGTTCGTTGCGCATGTGGTCGGCGAATGCCTGGTCGATCAGTTCGCGACCGGGCTGGGTGAGGGCCACGATCCGGCCGCGCTGGTCGTCGTCTGCACGCCGGCGGGTGACGAGTCCGGCCCGCTCCAGGCGGTCGATGCGCTTCGTCATCGCGCCGGTGGTGACCATGGTGTGCGCGGCGAGTTCGCCGGGCGCGCGCTCACAGGGCTCACCGGCGCGGCGCAGTGCGCACAGGACGTCGAACTCTCCCTCGCTGAGTCCGTAGCGCCCGTAGACGAGGCAGAGTTCCTCGGTGAGATGGCCGGCCAGGCGGTGCAGCCGGCCGATCACGCCCAGCGGGGAGATGTCGAGGTCGGGCCGCTCGCGGCGCCAGTCGGCCTGGATGCGGGCCACGCGGTCCAGTGGTTGCGGATCGTCCATGCACACCATGGTAGCTTCCCGGGAAGCTATATTGTCTTCCATGGAAGCTAATATGCGGTGGGTGGCCCTGACCGCGGTCGCACCGGCGGCCTGGGGCGCCAACTACTACGTCACCCATGAATTCCTGCCGCCCGACAGCCCCCTCTACGGGGCGGCTCTGCGAGCGCTGCCCGCCGGTCTCGTCCTGCTGGGCCTGTGCAGGCAGCGACCGCGCGGTGTGTGGTGGTGGCGGTCCGCGGTGCTCGGACTGCTCAACGTGAGCGTGTTCTTCGTACTCGTCTACGCCGCCTCCCAGCTACTGCCGACGAGCATCGCCTCGACCGTCATGGCGGTGTCCCCGCTGGCGATGATGCTCATCGCCTGGGTCCTCGTCTCCGAGCGGCCCGGCATCGCGCACCTGGCCGGCGCCGCGATCGGGCTCGGCGGGGTCTGCCTCATGCTGCTCACGGGAACAGGAGAAGTGAGCGTGCCGGGAGTCCTCGCCTCGGCCGCGGCCATGCTCGTGTCGTCCTTCGGATACATCCTGACCAAGCGGTGGAACACCGGTACCGACGTGCTCGCCTCGACGGCCTGGCAGCTCACCGCCGGAGGACTGTTCCTGCTGCCGGTCGCCGCAGCCGTGGAGGGCCCTCCGCCCGCACTCTCCACGCCGGCGCTCCTCGCGTTCGGCTACGTCACCCTCGTCGCCACCGCGCTGGCCTTCGCCGTCTGGTTCACCGGGCTACGGCACCTGCCCGTGGGGACCGTGGGCCTGGTCGGACTGCTCAACCCCGTCACCGGCGTGCTGCTCGGCACCGCAGTGGCCGGAGAGGTGCTGACAGTCCAGCAGTTGTGCGGGCTGGCACTCGTCCTGGTCGGAGTCGTCCTGGGACGGCCCACACGCACAGGACGACGCGGCGGCAGTCGGACTCCGCTCCAGCCCGCACCCGACAAGCACCCCACCCGCGAGTCCTCCACCGCAATCCCCCATGAGGACCAGGGGACACGGGAGCAGGGAGCGGCGCCGACAGCCTGCCGGGACGAGTGAGCAGACGGGGTGGGGTGCCGCCGTCAGAGACCGGTGGGCGTTGTCGGTGGGCGTTGCCGGTGGGACGGCTTCGGACGGGTCCGGCCCCCGGCACACCGTCAGCCGCCCACCAGGGCCGTCGGATCCTCAGCGCCGGTTTTCGTTCCGATGGTCCTCAAGCCCGGCACCGGCCGCCTGTGCCGCCGCCCGTTGCCGGGCCGCCGCCGCCCGCTCCGGTGCGCCCAGCCGCTCCTCCAGGCGGGCCTTGGCCGACCAGTTGTAGGGGCAGACCGGACGGAGCCGGCTGCGTTCGCTGAGCAGGGTGCGGGCCAGGTCGTGGCGGCCGGCCGCGAGCGCGGCCTCGACCAGGGTGCGCTGGACGGCGTCGCGCTGGGCGTGGCTGCCGCCGAACTCGTGCAGGCGGTACCGGACGGGCAGGAGCAGGTCGGTGGCGCCGGCGTAGTCCTTGCGGCCGTAGGCGATCAGGGCCCGGCAGACCGGCAGGCCGACGTCGGCGGTCATGGCGCGGTTGGCGGGCACCGGGCCGGCCGGAGTCCCGGCCAGCCAGCGCTCGCGGTCCCGGACGAGCAGTTCGGCGCGGTCCAGGCGGCCCGCGCCGACGTACGCCATCACCGCGTGGGCATCGTTGAAGGCGTAGTGCGGGCCGTCGCCGCGCTGCTCCCAGGCGTCGGCGAGGGCCGCCCAGCGGGTGCTCTGGTCGTCGCCCGCGAGGTGCAGGCGCCACAGCAGGGCGGCGGCGTTGACGAGTTCCAGGGCTCCGCCGTCCGCGGCCACGTCGTGCAGCGCGGAGTCGTAGATGTCCAGGACCCGGCCGGTGTCCCCGCGCTCCAGGGAGAAGAGGGCGTAGTGCCACCAGTTGTGGCCGGTGAGCAGGGTGTCGCCGGCCCAGGCGTCGGTCCGGGCGTCCAGGAAGCGGATGCCGTCGGTGAACCGGCCGCGCATCTCGTAGGTGTGCACCACGCCGTGGATGCCCCAGACGTCGTGCGGCTGCCGCTCCAGGGCCGCCAGTCCGGTCTGTTCGGCGTGTTCGTAGTGGCCGTTCTCCTCCAGTCCGAAGGCGTACATGCCGAGCAGCGGTCCGTAGTGCGGATCGTCCTCGTCCCAGGCGTCGAGCGCACCGCCGATCCGGTCGCGCAGCCGCGGGGCGTCGCCGGTCAGGAAGTCGAAGTGGTGGCCGGCGAAGAGGGCCAGCTCGTCGCGGGGGTGGGCGATGCCGATCTCGCCGAGGATCCGGGCCGCGGTGCGGAAGTCGCCGTCCAACCCGGCCTCCGCCGCGGCGAGATGCCGCCGCTCGCGTGCGGTGAGCCGGTCCGAGGCGAGCCCCGCGCGGAAGGCGGTGAAGGTGGCGCGAGCGGCCTCGACGGCCCGCTCCTCGGTGGCCAGCACACCCAGATGGACGGCGAGGGCATGGCCCATCGGCGAGCGGGGCGCGGCGGCCAGCACCGCCCGGACCCGCTCCTCGACGGCCGGGCGGAAGAACAACAGGTCGTCCAGGGCCCGTTCGTAGTGGTCGCGGGCCTCTGGGCCGGTGTCGGTGAGGACGTGCCCGTGCCGGTCGGCTGTCATGGTGACTCCTGCGGGTGGGTGGGGTGCCGCCGGATCCCGTCGGATCCGCGGATCCGTCGGTCCGGATCCACGGGCAGATAGGTACCCCTCTCGCCCAGCTCCGCCCCGTCTCCTCAGGAAAGGTCCACTTATGCTCCCTCTGGACGGCATCACCGTGGTCGCGCTCGAACAGGCGGTCGCGGGGCCCTTCGCCACCCGCCAACTCGCCGACCTCGGCGCCCGGGTCATCAAGGTGGAGCGCCCCGGGACCGGCGACTTCGCCCGCGGCTACGACGAGACGGTGCGCGGGATGTCCAGCCACTTCGTCTGGCTCAACCGCAACAAGGAGTCGATCGCCCTCGACGTGAAGAGCCCCGGGGACGCCGCGGTGCTGCGACGGCTGCTGGCCCGGGCCGACGTGTTCGTGCAGAACCTCGCACCGGGGGCCGCCGAGCGGCTGGGCCTGACCGCCGCGGCGCTGCAGGCGGCCCATCCGCGGCTCGTGGTGTGCGGCATCTCCGGCTACGGCACCGGCGGACCGTACGCGCACGCGAAGGCGTACGACCTGCTGGTGCAGTGCGAGGCCGGGGCGATGTCGCTGACCGGCACGGAGCAGGAACCGGCCAAGATCGGGATCCCGGTTGCCGACATCGCCGCCGGCATGTACGCCTACAGCGGGATCCTGACGGCCCTCTACGAGCGCGAGCGCACCGGCCGGGGCGGCGCCTTCGAGGTGTCGATGCTGGAGGCGCTGGGCGAATGGATGGGCTACCCGGCCTACTTCACCCGCTACGGCGGCACCACCCCGCCCCGCTCCGGTGCCGAGCACGCCGCGATCGCCCCGTACGGCCCGTACCGCGCGGCGGGCGGGACCCGGGTCTTCCTCGGCGTGCAGAACGAACGGGAGTGGGCGGCGTTCTGCACGCGGGTGCTGGAACTCCCGGAGCTGGCGGCCGATCCGCGGTTCGACCGGAACTCCGCCCGGGTCACCCACCGGGCGGCGCTGCGGGAGCGGATCGAGGAGCGGTTCGCCCACCTGGCGGCGGAGGAGATCGAGCGGCGGCTGTCCGACGCCCGGATCGCCCACGGACGGCTGCGGGACGTCGGAGAGTTCATACGGCATCCGCAGCTCGCCGCCCGGGACCGGTGGCGCACCGTGGACTCCCCGGTCGGCCCGCTGGACGCGCTGCTGCCGCCGGTCACCGTCGCCGGCCGGGAGCCGCGGATGGACCGGATCCCGGCGCTGGACGAGGACCGGGAGCGCATTCTGGCGGAACTCGACGGTACGGAACGGGAAACGCCCGGCAACCGGTGACGCGCCTCTGGCCAGCCGCCTGCCGCCGTACGACCATGTCGGCCTACCCTCCGCCCGAAAGGAACCCGTCCATGGGCAGACCCCTCGCCGCCCGCGGCCGCTCCGTCCCCGCGCCGCTCGCCGTCCTGCTGGCGCTCGTCCTGGCACTGCTCGCGGTGCCCGCACCGCCCGCGCACGCCGCCGCCCCCGGTGGCCCGGCCTCCTCCGTCGACGCGTACTGGACCGCGGGGCGCATGGAGGCCGCCGAACCCGTGGTGGTCAAGGGGCAGGAGCCGTCGCCACCGCGGCCGTCCGCCGCGCCGGTACCGCCCAGCCACCCCTTCGAGGGGCTGCCGCAGGTGGGCACCTTCTTCTGGACCGACGGCACCAACACCGGCCGGTTCTGCGGCGGAACGGTGGTCCGCAGCCCGCACCGCAACCTCGTGGTCACCGCCGGGCACTGCCTGCGCTCCCCCGACCCGAAGAAGTACCTGTCGTTCGTGCCGCAGTACCACGACGGCCGCAAACCGCACGGCATCTACCCCGTCGAGCGGATCTACCTCGACCAGCGCTACTACGACCTGGGCACGGACGGCGGCGCCCGCTGGGACTACGCGGTGGTCCGGGTCGGCCCGCGCGAGGACGGCGCCCGGGTTCAGCAGGTGACCGGCGGCTTCGACCTCCTCCCCTACCCCGGGTACGACCACCCCGACGTCCGCCTCATCGGCTACCCCGGCAGTAGCGACACCCGCTACCCCCAGCCGCTGGACTGCGCCTCGTCCACCCACCGCTACACCAGCACCGACCCGGCCGCCCCGGGCGACTTCCTGGAGATCCCCTGCGCCGGCTACATCGGCGGCACCTCCGGAGGGCCGTTCCTGGTGCGGGACTTCGGCGGCTACGCCCTGATCGGCGTGATCGGCGGCTACCACACCGGCGGGGACACCCCCGACATCTCCTACAGCTCGTACTTCACCCTCGACACGGCGCTGCTGTACCTGCACGCCGTACGGGGTGACACCCCGGCGGCGCCGCGCACCGCGACCTGACGCACCCGGGGCGGCACGCACCGGCCCGCCCGGGCGCCGGAACGCTCCGGTGTCCGGGCGGGCCCGTGCCCGGGTGGCCGGAATTCCCCTGTGCCCGTGGCCGGTTGGCCGCCACCATCGTTCGACTGTGAAGGGCATTCGTTCGTTTGTTCTTCATCCGGTGGACGCGGCCGAGTCCATCCGGCCGCTTCTAGGGTTACCGCGCTCCCTCCCCCGTACGCCCGTCACTCCTGTCCGGAGGACAGTCATGACCCCAGTCAAGGCGCGCAAGCGCACCCGGCGTTCCCTCACCGCGCTCGCCGGCGCGGCGGCCCTCGCCGCCGCCTCGCTCGGGCTGTGGGCCGCCACCGGCGCCGCCGCCACCGCGCAGACCGCCGGGCTCCCCGCCCCCGACCACGTGGTCGTGGTGATGCTGGAGAACCACGCCTACAGCCAGGTGGTCGGCAGTTCCGGCGCGCCCTACCTGAACTCCCTCAAGGCCGGCGGCGCCGACCTCACCCAGTCGTTCGGCCTGACCCACCCCAGCGAGCCGAACTACTACATGCTGTTCTCCGGCTCCAACCAGGGCCGCACCGACGACAGTTGCGTCCCGGTCGGCTCGATGTCCGCGCCCAACCTCGCCTCCGAGCTGATCGCCGCCGGCCAGACCTGGGCGAGCTACAACGAGGGCCTGCCGACCCAGGGTTCGACGACGTGCAGCAGCGGGAAGTACGCGCAGAAGCACAACCCGTGGTTCGGCTTCTCCAACGTGCCGACGGACACCGCCAGGACCATGGCCCAGTTCCCGTCCGACTACAGCACCCTCCCGAAGGTCTCCTTCGTCATCCCCGACCTCTGCAACGACATGCACGACTGCTCGGTGGGCACCGGCGACACCTGGGTCAAGAACAAGCTCAGCGGCTACGCGGAGTGGGCCAAGACCCACAACAGCATGCTGGTCGTCACCTTCGACGAGGACAACCGGCTGTCCGGCAACCGCATCCCGACGCTGTTCTACGGCGCGCACGTCACGCCCGGCAGCTCCAGCGGCACCACGTACAACCACTACAACATCCTCCGCACCCTGGAGGACCTGGCCGGTCTGAGCAGCCACGCCGGCAACGCCGCCGCGGCCTCCGACGTCACCGGCATCTGGAACTGAGGCCCGTGTACCTCGCGGACTCCCGCAACAACGCGACCGGCCCCGCCGGTTCCGCCGCCGCCCCGGGCAGCACCCGCCCGGGGCGGCGGCCCGCGGTGCCCGGCACGGTGCTCGCGCTCGGCGCGGTCAGCCTGATCACCGATGTCTCCGCGGAGATGATCACCGCGGTGCTGCCGCTGTACGTCGTCACCGCCCTCGGGCTGTCGCCGCTGGGCTTCGGCCTGCTGGACGGCATCAACAACGGGGTGGGGGCGCTGGTCCGGCTCGCCGGCGGCCACCTCGCGGACGGCGGCGGCCGCCGGCACAAGGTGGTGGCCGGTATCGGCTACGGCCTGTCCGCGGTCTGCAAACCGCTGCTGCTGATCGCCCAGGGGCTGCCGGCGATCGGCGCCGTGCTGGCCGTGGACCGCGCCGGCAAGGGACTGCGCACCGCGCCCCGGGACGCGATGATCTCGCTGGCCACCCGGCCCGAACACCGCGGCCGGGCGTTCGGCGTGCACCGCGCGATGGACACCGCCGGTGCGCTGTTCGGACCGCTGGCGGCGTTCGCGGTGCTGCGGATCGCGGTCGACGGCTACGACGCGGTGTTCACCGTGAGCGCCTGCGTGGCGGCGCTGGGCGTGCTGGTGCTGGTGCTGTTCGTGCCCGCCCGGCCCGCGGTCGCCGCCCCGGCAGCCGGTACCGCCCCCGCTCCCGCCCGCCCCGCCCTGCGCGACTCACTGGCCCTGCTCCGCCGCCCCGGACTGCGCCGGCTGACGCTGTGCGCCGCACTGCTCGGGCTCACCACCGTCAGCGACGCCTTCCTCTACCTCCTCCTCCAGCGCGAACTGGGCGTGCCCGCCGACCTGTTCCCGCTGCTGCCGCTGGGCACCGCCGCGACCTTCCTGCTGCTCGCCGTGCCGCTGGGCGCGCTCGCCGACCGGGCCGGGCGCCGCCGGCTCTTCCTCGCCGGACACGCCGCGCTGCTCCTCGCGTACGGGCTGGTGCTCTCCCCGCTGCGCGGCCCGGCCACCGTGCTCGCGGTGCTGGTGCTGCACGGTGCGTTCTACGCGGCCACCGACGGGGTACTGGCCGCCGCCACCGCGGGCGCGGTCCCGGAGAAGCATCTGGGCGCCGGACAGGCCCTGGTGGGGACCGGCCAGGCACTGGCCCGGTTCGTCTGCTCGCTGGCGTTCGGCGCGGCCTGGAGCCTGTGGGACGGGCGGGCCGCGCTGGCGGTGGCCGCCGGCGCACTCGCCGTCGCCGCCCTGATCGCCGCGCGACTGCTCCGCACCACCGACGCGCCGGACCTGGACCCGAGCCCCGACGACGACCGCCGTACCCCCCAGGGAGCGCCCCGATGAACCGGAAGACCCGCCTGGCCGTGCTGCTGTTCGCGGTGGTCCTGCTGGGGACGGTCGGCACCGCCGCGGTGCTGCGGGCCGCCGACCGGTCCGCCGTCCGCGACCGGCAGCAGGCCGGCGGCCCGGCCGTCCGCAGCGGCGCCGTCACCCTCGACCCGGCCGGGGAACGGCGGTTGCTGGTGCGCAACCTGGCCTGGGGCCCGCACCGGGACGAGATCGCCGCGGTGCCGGCCGGGCAGCCGCAGGGCCCGCGCACCGCCTCCGGCGTGAAATGCCTGCGCTTCCACGCCACCGCCGGCACCGGCATCTGCCTCCAGGCCGAACGCGGCGCCCTGCAGGACACCTACCAGGCGGTGGTCCTCGACTCCCACCTCCGGGTACGGCACCGCTTCCCGGCCCCCGGCATCCCGACCCGGGCCCGGGTCTCCCCCACCGGCCACACGGTCGCCTGGACCGTCTTCGTCAGCGGCGACTCCTACGCGGGCACCGCCTTCTCCACCCGCACGGCCATCGCCGACACCCGCACCTGGGCGCTGGACGACAACCTGGAGCAGTACGCCGTCGTCAAGGACGGCCGGCCGTACCACGCCTCCGACACCAACATCTGGGGCGTCACCTTCGCCGACGACAACCGCTTCTACGCGACCCTCGCCACCGGCGGCCGGACCTACCTCGTCCGCGGCGACCGCACCGCCCGCACCCTGACCACCCTGCACGCCAACGTCGAGTGCCCCTCGCTCTCCCCCGACGGCACCCGGATCGCCTACAAGAAACGCGTCCCCGGCGCCTCCCCCGACGCCCCCTGGCGGCTCTACGTCCTGGACCTCGCCACCATGAAGGAGACCGCCACCGCCGAGCACCGCAACATCGACGACCAGGCACTCTGGTCCGGCAACGGCACCCTGGTCTACGCCCTGCCCGGCGACTACGGCTCGGACCTGTGGACGGTCCCGGCCGACGGCTCGGGCACCGCCCGCCGGATGATGACGTCGGCGGTCGCCCCCGCGTACCTCGGGTGAGCACGACGGCAGATACGGACGCGTACCGACCGCCGGCCGCCCGGCTACCCCCGCCCCCGCGGCGGCCGTTCCAACCGCTCCCCGGTCTGACCGGTCACCAGGTCCCGGGCGAGCGAGACCTGGGACAGCAGGACCGCGCCCCACAGGATCAGGCCGACGCCCAGCGCCTCCGGGACCAGCCACCACCCGATGCGGACCCGCTCGTCGAACAGCGTCACCCCCAGCGACAGGCTGATCAGCGCGTCGCCGAGGGTCAGCACCGGCTGCGAGGCCGTCAGCGGGCCGGACTGCATCGCGTTCTCCATCATGAACAGGGCCAGCGCACCGGTGACCGCGAAAGCGTAGGTCTGCCAGGACACGAAGAACTCGGCCGCACCGCCGCGCTCCCACACATGCGTGGCGTCCTTGAGGAGCGCGGCGGTGAGCGCGTACCCCACCGCGGTCGCCGCACCGAAGCAGGCCGCGCGCACGCTGCCGGCCCCGCGGCGCAGCCCCGCCCCGACCGTCACGGCGATCACCGACGCGCAGACGACCAGGGCGGGCACCCAGCGGCTCAACGGGGCGTAGTCCCGGCCGACGGTGGGTGCGGCCGCCGCCAGCCCGGTGCCCAGCCCCACGACCAGCAGGCCCACACCGGCCCAGCCGCGCCCCGAGATCCGCACCGGCACCGGCCCGCCGAGCAGCACCCGGCCGATGAGCAGGGCCAGCGGAAGCTCCAACACGAAGATCGGCTGCACCACCGACAGCGCGCCCAGCGACAGCGCCAACGCCTGGAAGCAGGCGGCCGGCAGCACCATCAGCATCCCGCCGAGCCACGCCGCCCGGTGCAGCAGATCGGCGAAGAGGCCGAGCCGGAGCCGGTCGGAGACCGGCACGGTGCGCGCCGCGCGGCGCTGGAGCACCGTGGACAGCGCGTTGCACGCCGCCGCGAGCACCGCGAAGACGACGGGCAGCCACACCGCCACACGCCCACCTTTCCCTCGTCGGCCCCCGCCCCCGACGCTAACCGCAGCCCGGCCGACCCGCCCGGCACGGTCGTGCAGGAGGGTCCGTCACTGTCGTTCGTCCGCGTGACACCCCGGCGCGTCGCTTGGCCCCCCGGCGCCCCTCCCGCACCGTGAGACCGTGCGCCGCATCTCTCCCCTCCTCGCCACCGCGCTGACCGCCGCCTCCCTCGCCGCGGCCGGCTGCACCTCCGCACCACCCTCCGGCCCTGGCCCCGCCGGCTCCGCCCGACGCACGGTCGCACCGGGGCGGCCCTCACCCGTCCTGATGCCGTGGCCGGTGGCAGCGGAGGGCCAGGCCGGGCCGGAACGGATGCAGGTGGCCAGCGGCTAATCGGCCCGCGGCCCCCTTTTTTGGCCCCGCACGTTTTTGGCTGTCCCGCCGTGGGGGTTGCTGTTCTTGCGCCTGCGGCGCGAGCCATTGTCCGCTGCGCGGGGCTGTTGGGTGCGGTGTCGGGTCGGAGGGGTCGGTGTGCAGGACTGCTGCGCTTTACGTCCTGCACACCGACCCCTCCGACCCGACCCCTCCCGGTGGTGGTGAGGAGAAACGGTGGGTGGGGCTCGTTGTTGAGTGGTCGCCTGCCGGTCGCTGATCGACCCGGTCACGACTCAACAGCGGACCCGCACCGTCCCACTCACGCGTACCACCATCCCCCCTTTCTTTTTCCCACCCATCAACGGGAGGGGACGGGTCTGTGGGGTGGGGGTGTGCCGGACGTAAAGCGAAGCAGTCCGGCACACCCCCACCCCACAGACCCGGCACCGCACCCGACCAGCCCCGCGCAGCGGACCGGCTCGCCGCAGGCGCAACGACGCCGCACAGCGGCAACGTACGAGCGGGCCCGCGCCGCCAGGCGCAAAAACAGCAACCCCCACGGCGGGGAGGCCGACAACGTGCGGGCTCAGCCAAGCGCCGCGACCCGGTTCACCGCCGCCCAACTGAACGTCATCGCGGGGCCGATGGTCGCGCCGGGGCCCGGGTACGTTTCGCCCATGGGGGCGGCCGAGGCGTTGCCGGAGGCGTAGAGGCCGTCGATGGGGGTGCCGTCCTCGCGTAGTACGCGGGCGTCCGCGTCGGTGACCAGGCCGCCCTTGGTGCCGATGTCGCCGGGGTGGACGGGGATCGCGTAGTAGGGCGGTTTGGTGAGCGGGGCGAGGTTGGGGTTGGGCAGGGTGGGGTCGCCGTAGTAGCGGTCGTAGACGCTGTCGCCGCGGTGGTGGTCCTCGTCGCGGCCGGCGCGGGCGAAGGCGTTGAAGCGGTCGAGGGTGGCGGCGAGGCGGTCGGCGGGGGTGCCGGTCGCGCGTGCCAGGTCGGCGACCGAGTCGGCCTTCTTGATGAAGCCGTCGGCGAGCCACTTCCGAGGGAACGGCTGGCCGGGGAAGAGGCCCATGAAGAGGTACCGGGACTTGGCGCGGGCGTCGAGGATCAGCCAGGACGGGACGGTGGACGCCTCGGGGGTGTGCGCGGCGTACATCGCGTCGACGAACTGGTGGTACGGGGCCGCCTCGTTGGCGTAGCGTTCGCCGGCCTGGTTGACGATGACCATGCCGGGGATGCCGCGGTCGGCGACGAGAAAGAAGGGGCGCTCGCCGGGCGGGCAGACCGAAGGGGCGCCCCAGACCTTGTCGAGCAGGTCGGTGGCGGCGCCGGCCTCGATGCCGAGTTGGAGGGCGTCGCCGGTCTGGCCTTCGGACGCCGAGGACCAGGCGGTGGAGGTGGGGGCGGGGAGGTGCTTCTCGCGGAGTTGCTGGTTGTGGGAGAAGCCGCCGGAGGCCAGGATGACGCCGCCGGTGGCCTGGATGGTGACCTCGCGGCCGTTGCGGAGGGCGCGGACGCCGGTGATCCGGCCGTTCTCCTCGATCAGGCCGGTGAGGGCGGTGGACAGCCACAGGTCGCCGCCGAGCGAGGCGAGGGAGTGCCGCATCCGGGCGATCAGGGCCTCGCCGAGGGAGAGCGGTTTGGCGCCGGTGGCGAGGGCCTTGGCGGCGCGCAGTCCGACCTTGACGGAGGTGCGGCGGCCGGCCCAGGTGCGGGCGACCATGTTGAGGTAGCGGAAGTCGTAGCTGGTGATGGTGAGCCCGTAGGTGGGCAGGCCGGCCCGGCGCATGGTGCGGCGTTGTTCGGCGGTGAGGTTGGTGAAGTCGAAGACGGCGGGTTCGACGGAGCGGCCCTGCGGGTAGCCGCCGAGGCGCTCGGGGAAGTAGTCGGAGTAGCCGGGGGTGTAGACGAAGCGGACGGCGGTGCGGTCGTGGAACTCCCGCACCATGCGCGGCCCGTTGGTGAGGTAGGCGTCCTTGAGGGCGTCCGGGACCCGGTCGCCGACGGTGGCGTCCAGGTAGGCGCGGGCCTTCTCGCGGGTGTCGCCGAGGCCGGCGGCGTCCAGGTGGAAGTTGGTGGGTACCCAGATCGCGCCGCCGGACAGGGTGGTGGAACCGCCGTAGCGGTCGGTCTTCTCGATGATCAGGGCGCGCAGGCCGCGCAGCCGGGCGGTGAGTGCGGCGGCGAAGCCGGCCGCGCCGGATCCGGCGATCACGACGTCGTAGGTGTGGTCCCAACTGTCTTTCATCGCAGCTCCGTTGGTGCGGTGGGCGGTCAGCGGACGGTGACGGCGGCGTGGCTGAGGACCACCGCGTCGTCGCGGTCCGGGGCGGTGGCGCGGAGCAGGTAGCCGTCGCCGTCGGGATGGTGCCACAGGTGCAGCCGCAGGGTCTCGCCGGGGAGGAAGACGCCGGCGAAGCGGGTGCGGCAGCCGGTGACCCGGGTCGGGTCGGACCGCAGCAGCCGGTCGGTGACGGCCTTGACGGCCATGCCGAAGGTGCACAGGCCGTGCAGGATCGGGCGGTCGTAGCCGGCGGCGCGGGCGGTGGCGGGGTCGGCGTGCAGCGGGTTCCAGTCGCCGGTCAGGCGGTAGAGGAGGGCCTGTTGACGCATCGTCGGGAGGTCGAAGAGGTGGTCGGGGGCCCGGTCGGGGACGGGGGTGGGGTCGGTCGGGCCGCGGTCGCCGCCGAAGCCGCCGGCGCCGTGCACGAAGATGTGGTTGCGCTGGGTGAGGAGGGGGCGTTCGTCCTCGTCGAGGAGGGTGGACTCCTGGACGAGGACGGCGGCCCGGCCCTTGTCGTACACGGCGGGGACGTGGGTGACGGCGGTGGCCCGGGCGGCGGCGGGCAGCGGGCGGTGCACGGTGATCTCCTGGCCGCCGTGCAGTGCCTGGGCCAGGTCGAGGTGGACGCCGGGCAGGTCGAAGACCTGGAAGCCGATGCCGCCGGTGCCGCCGGCGACGGTGCCGAAGGTGGGGAGCACCGCCAGGCCGCGGGCGTGCCGCTCGTAGACGTAGGCCAGTTCGTCGTCGTCGGTCTCGGGGACGCCCGCGCCGAGCGCGAGGTGGTAGAGCCGCACGTCGCGGTCGTCCCAGGTGACCTCGGTGCGCACGGGTGCCGCGGAGGTCACCCGGGCCACGTCGATCGGCGGTGCCCCCATCTTCCGGAAGAGGGAGTCGGTCATGACGCGAAGGCTCCCGTTGCGTAGCCGCCGCGGAAGTACAGCAGCGGCGCCCCGTCCTCGCGGGCGGTCAGGTCCAGGACCCGGCCGGTGACGAGGAGGTGGTCGCCGGCCTCGTGGACCGCGTCCAGCTCGCAGTCCACGGTGGCCAGTGCGCCGTCCAGGTGGACGGTGCCGTGCGGGCCGGGGCGCCAGGCCAGTCGGGCGAACTTGTCGGTGCCGGACGCGGCGAGGGCGGCGCACGCCTCCCGGTGCTCCTCGGCGAGGACGCTGACGGCGAAGCGGCCGGCGGCCGCGATCCGCGGCCAGCTGGTGGAGTGCTTGCCGACGCAGAGCAGGATCAGCGGCGGGTCGAGGGAGAGCGACGCGAAGGACTGGCAGGCGAGTCCGGCGGGGGCGCCGTCGGGGCCGAGGGTGGCGACCATGGTGATGCCGCTGGCGAACCGGCCGAGGACGTCCCGGAACGCCGCGGGGTCGATCAGCCGTTCCACTGGTGGCCCCAGAAGCTGTCGGCGGTGATCTCCTTGGTGACCCAGGTGGCGGGGTCGACGAGGAGGCCGTCCCAGCCGTATTCGACCTGGAAGCCGCCGGGGGCCTGGGCGTAGAAGGAGACCATGTGGTCGTTGGAGTGCCGGCCCAGGGAGGAGGCGATGGGGATGCCGGCCTTGTGCATCCGGTCCAGGCAGAAGCCGACGTCGTCGAGGGTCTCCAGTTCGACCATGAAGTGGACGATGCCGGGCGGCAGGGCTCCGGGGTAGAGGCCGAGGCTGTGGTGGCGGGAGTTGGGGCTGAGGAAGTTCATCCAGTAGTGGTCGCGGCCGGGTTCGCCGGTCGGGACGGCGGCCGGGGGGAGCTTCATCCGGTCGCGCGGTTGGAAGCCGAGCAGGTCCTCGTAGAAGGCGACGGCGGCGTCCATGTCGGGGGCCGGCAGGACGACGTGGCCGAGGCCGAGGTGGTCGCCGGTGACGAAGCGGTTGCCGTAGGGGGTACCGAGCGGGGTGTGGTCCTGGGCCTGGCCCCAGTAGATCTCCAGGGGGTTGCCGGACGGGTCCGTGCAGTGGATGAGGCCCTGTACGCGGCGGTCGGCGAGGGTGGCCTCGTCGGCGTGCTTCACGGGGACGCCGGCGGCCTCCAGTTCGGCGGCGGCTTCGGCGAGCGCCGCTCTGCCTGCGACCTCGAATCCGGCGGCCAGCAGCCGGTCCTGTTCGCCGGCTTCGAAGGAGAAGCGGCGGATCCGGTCGTCGATGCGGACGTGCAGCACCGCGTCGGTGCTGCCCTCGGCCTCGACCATGCCGAGGATGTCGAGGGTGTAGGTGCGCCACTCGGCGAGCCGGGCGGTCTCGATGCGCAGGTAGCCCAGAGAGCGGATGTCCATGGCCGTGCCTTTCGGTGCCGGGTGGCGTCAGTGGCGGAAGAAGTCGAGGGCGAGGCGGTTGAACTCGTCGAACTTCTCGGTCTGCGCCCAGTGGCCGCAGTGCGGGAAGACGTGCAGCCGGGCGTCGGGGATGACCTTGAGGGCGACCAGCGCCCCGTCGATCGGGTTGACCCGGTCCTCGCGGCCCCAGGTGAGCAGGGTGGGGTGGGTGATGCGGTGGGCCTCGCGCCAAAGGGCGGTGTCGGCGGGCCACTTGGCGAAGGCGGCGGCCATCCGGTCGTTGCCGAGCTTGGCCTCGGGGTCGGTGGCGCGGGCGAACCGCTCCTCGACGAACTCGTCGGTGACGATCGCCGGGTCGTAGGCGAGGGTGGTGAGGAAGTCGCGCATCATCTCGCGGGTGGGCTCGGCGATGCGGTTGAACGCGAAGAGCTTCTTGACGCCTTCGGTGGGGTCGGGCGCGAAGAGGTTGACCGAGATGCCGCCGGGGCCCATGAGGAGGAGCTTGTCGACCTTCTCGGGGTGGTCCAGCGCCATCCGGGTGGAGGTGCCGCCGCCGAGCGAGTTGCCGACGAAGTGGGCCTTCTCCAGGCCGATCCGGTCCATGAGGGCGGCGACGGCGTCGGCCGCGAAGGAGAAGTAGTCCTTGGTCGGCTCGGGCTTGTCGGAGGCGCCGTAGCAGGGCATGTCGACCAGCAGGGTGCGGAAGTGCTCGGCGAAGGCCGGCAGGTTGCGGCCGAAGTTGGACCAGCCGGAGGCGCCGGGGCCGCCGCCGTGCAGCATGATCACGGCGGGCGCGGCGGGGTCGCCGGCCTCGTTGTAGTGGAGGGTGGGCTCCCCGGCCTTGGCGGTCTTCGAGGTGCTCTCGTAGGTGACGTTCGCGTGGGTGGTCACAGCATCGTGTCCTGGATGTCGAGGCCGAGGGCTCCCTGGCCGAAGAGGACGAGGGCGCGCTCCGGGTCGTTGGCCGCGTGGCCGCGGCCGGTGTGTGCGTCGCGCCAGGCGCGCTGGACGAGGTTGGGGCCGGTGCGCATGGCCTTGCCGCCGGAGTTCTCCATCAGCAGGTCCACGGCGGCCACCGCGCGTTCGGTGGCGAGCACCTGGTCGCGGCGGGCGCGGGTGCGCAGGGCCATCGGCAGGTCCTCGCCGCGCACTGCGAGGTCGTACAACTCGCCTATGTTGCGGGTGAGTTGGAGCCAGGCGGCGTCGATGTCGCTGGCCGCGCGGGCGATCCGGACCTGGGCGAAGGGGTCCTCGACGACCTTCTGGCCGTAGGAGACCCGGAAGCGTTCCCGGGTGGCGGCGACGTATCCCTCGTAGGCGCCTTCGGCGATGCCGACGAGGGGGGTGGAGATGGTGGTGGTGAACACCGAGGCGTAGGGCAGCCGGTAGAGCGGTTCGGGGTTGACCGCGTGGCCGGGGCAGTCCCGCGCGCTGACCGGGCCGAAGCCGAGTGCGCGGTGCTCGGGGACGAAGACCTCGTCGATGGCGATGTCGTTGCTGCCGGTGCCGCGCAGGCCGACGGTGTCCCAGACGTCGATGATGCGGAAGTCGCTGCGCGGCACGAGGAAGGTGTAGACCTCGACGGGCTTGCCGCCGGTGTCGGTGACCAGTCCGCCGAGCAGCGCCCAGTCGGCGTGGTCGCAGCCGGACGAGAAGTGCCAGCGGCCGGAGATCTTGAAGCCGCCGGGGACCGGGGTGACCTGGCTGGTGGGTGCGTAGGAGGAGCTGACGCGGGTGTGCGGGTCGTCGCCCCAGACCTCGTCCTGGGCCCGCCGGTCGAAGAGCGCCACGTGCCAGGGGTGGACGCCGACGACCGAGGCGACCCAGCCGGTGGAACCGCAGGCCCGGGCGATCTCCTTGACGGCCCGGTAGAACACCAGCGGGTCGGCGGCGAGTCCGCCGTACGCCCGCGGTTGGAGGAGCTGGAAGAAACCGGTCTCGGCGAGGTCCTTGATGGAGGCGTCCGGCACCCGGCGCAGCTCCTCCGCCTCGGCGGCGCGTTCACGCAGGGTGGGGGCGAGTTCGCGGACCGCTGCGAGGACGTCTTCGTCGCGCATGCGCATCCCCTCTCGATTCGATCTGAGGTAGGGCCCTGCCGCGCCGTCCCGCGGCAGGGGTGGCAGGAACCTACGCTTTACTATTCCGAAACGAAATACCCTCTTCCCACTCAGCGGGAGGGCTGGCAACGTTCCCGGCAATCCGCGAGAACCCGGTGGGCGGCCTCCGATTCGGCCTGGACCTGGGGTTTCGCCGTTGCGTGGGAGGTGTGCCGATGCCGGAGCAGACTGCCGGGGGCGACTGCGGGCCGCTGTCGCTGCTGGAGAAGGCGGCGCGGGTGATGAACGCATTCAGCAATACCGAGTCCCGGCTCACCCTCACCGAGGTGGTGCAGCGCTCGGGCGTGCCCCGCTCGTCGGCGCACCGGATCCTGGACCAGTTGCTGGGGCTGCGCTGGCTGGAGCGGGAGGGCCGCGGCTACCGGCTGGGCATGGGGGTGCTGGAACTCGGCGCGCTCGCCTCCCACCACCACCGGCTGCGCCGGGCAGCCCTGCCCCACCTGCACGAACTCCACGAGGCGACCGGGCACCTGGTGCATCTGGCGGTGCTGGACGAGGCCGAGGTGGTGCACGTGGAGCGGATCGGCGGCGCGGCGGACACCGTGGTGCCCTCACGGGTCGGCGGTCGGCAGCCGGCGTACTGCACGGCCTCCGGCAAGGCGATCCTGGCCTTCAGCGACGACGCGGTGGTGGAGCAGGTGGTGCGGCGCGGGCTGCGGCCGCGTACGCCGCGGACCATCTGCCGGCCGGAGGCGCTGCGCACCGAACTCGCGACGGCGCGGGCCCGCGGGATCGCCTACGACCACGAGGAGGCGTACCGGGGGGTGTCGTGCGTGGCCGTGCCGCTGCGCGGTTCGGGCCGGGCGATCGCCGCGATCTCGCTCTCCGGCAACGGCGCGCACCGGGAACTGGACCGGCTCGCCCCGGCCGTGGCGGACTGCGCGCGGACGGTGTGGCGGTCGCTGTTCGGGCCCGGGCGGCGCACCGTCCGGCCGCACCGGACCGCGGAGGTGCCGCCGCCGGGGCCGGTGCTGTCACCGGCGGCGATGGCGAACACCCTGGCCTGGCTGCGGGACAGCGAATGGGTGTGAGGGGGCAGTGACGGGAGGTGCGGGGGCGGCGGCGCACGGACATGCGGCGGGGGCGGCGCGAAGATCTCCCGCCGCCCCCGCCGCCCCCGCCGCCCCCGCCGCCCCCGCCGCCCCCGCCGCTCAGCTGTAGCTGATCTCCACCTCGCCGCCGGTCGCGACCGCCTGGCAGGCCAGGACGTAGCCCTCGGCCAGGTCCTCCGCGTCCAGCACCTCGTTGTGCGCCATGGCCACCTCGCCGCTGACCACCCGGCAGGTGCAGGCCGCGCAGGCGCCCTCGCGGCAGGAGTACGGCGCGTCGACCCCGGCGGCCAGCAGGGCGTCCAGCAGCGGGGTGCCGACCGGCCAGCGGACCTGGTGGGTCTCACCGTCGAGCTCGACGGTGAGAGTGGTGGCGGCCCCCGCGTCGGGCCGGGCCGGGCCGCCCGGCCGGTCCGCACCGTTCGCCTCGACCGCCTCGACCGCCTCGGGCGGCTCGACCGGTCCGACCGCCTCGAACGCCGCGGCGCCGCTCAGCGAGAAGAACCGCTCCCGGTGCAGCCGCCCGCGGGGCGCGCCCAGGCCGCGCAGGGCCTGTTCGGCGGCGTCCATGAGCGGCTGCGGTCCGCACAGGTACGCCTCGCGCCCGACGTGCGGGGCGAGGACGGCGGCCAACCGCCCCGGGTCGGGCATCCCCTGGAGGCTCTCCAGCCAGTGCAGGACCACCAGCCGGTCCGGGTAGTCCTCGGCCAGTTCGCGCAGTTCGCCACGGAAGATGACGGCGGACTCGGAGCGGTTGGCGTAGAGCAGGACGTGCCGGGCGGTGCCTTGGGTGAGCGCCGACTTCAGGACCGACATCACGGGGGTGATGCCGCTGCCGCCGGCGATCAGCAGCAGGTCGGTGTCGAGGCCGGCGGGGGTGAAGGTGCCGGCCGGCGGCAGCACCTCCAGTTCCGTGCCGGGGCGGGCGTGGTCGCACAGCCAGTTGGAGCCGTGGCCGCCGGGGACCCGTTTGACGGTGACCTTCATCGGTTCGCCGGTGTGCGGGGAACTGGCGAGGGAGTAGCAGCGGGCCGCCGCCCCACCCTCCCGGCCCGGCAGTTTGAACGTGAGGAACTGCCCTGGAACGTAAGGGAGTTGAGGGTGCGGCTCGAAGACCAGCGAGCGGGCGTCGGCGGTCTCGTCGATCACCTCGGCGATCCGCAGCCGGTGGATGCGCGGTTCAGGCATCGGCCACCGCCGGTTCCGCGGCCGCGGCCGGCACCGGGTTGCCGTCCTTGTCGGCCACCACCAGGCTGCCGTCGGCGACCGCACGGGCGATGCTGGCGCGCAGCGCGTCGCAGGAGCGGACCCGGGCGCTCGCCTCTCCGGTCGTCACCCGCGCACCGATCCGCGGGCAGCTCTCGGCGGCGTCACCGGTCCACTGCACCTGGGTGTGGGCGGGGCTGAACTTCTCGCACAGGACCTGGTTCCCGCAGGTCCCGCAGATCACGGGCCGCACCGTCAGGCCCCGGCCGCGCGGCGGGCGAGGTTGTCGGCGACCTCGGCGCGCCAGGCCGTGTTGGCCCGTTCGGTGTCGATCTCGAACTCGAACCGGCGCACCATCTCGTCCTTGACGTCGGCGGCGTCCACGTAGAACTGCTCGTACCAGCGGCGGAGCTGGTAGACCGGGCCGTCTTCCTCGGTCAGCAGGGGGTTGTCGATGCGGGTCTTGTTCTGCCAGATCTCCACGTCCTGCTCGAAGCCGACCTTCAGTCCCTCGGACGCCAGCCGGGCGGCCTCGGCGGCCTCCTCGTCGGTCATGCCGGGGAGCTTCTTGACGATGGCGCCGTACATCAGCACGAAGCTGTCGGCGTCGACCGGGTAGTGGCAGTTGATGAGGACGGACTCCATCTCGACCTCGGCGCCGACGTCCGTCCACAGCTTGTCGATCATGTAGGACGGGCCGTAGTACGAGGCGTCGGAGCGGAGGTCGCCGATCGAGGACGGGGTGGTCACCTCGATGTCGCCGCGCGGGGAGGACTCCATGTACTGGGTGGCGATGTGCCCGTCGAAGACGTTCTTGAAGTACGTCGGGAACGAGTAGTGGATGTAGTAGAAGTGCGCCATGTCCACGACGTTGTCGACGATCTCCCGGCAGTTGGAGCCGTCGACCCGCAGCGTGTTCCAGGACCAGGCGGACCAGTCGGGGTGGCCGGCGCCCGCGATCTCGGGGATGACGGCCTCGGGCGGCGGCGGGTTGCCCTCGGGGTCGTGCCAGACGTAGAGCTGCTGGTTGCGCTCCAGGACGGTCCAGGCCCGGGTGCGGGCGCGCGGCGGGACCCGGCGGGCGTACGGGATGCCGGCGCAGCGGCCGTTCCCGGACCAGCGCCAGTCGTGGAACGGACAGGCCACGGTGTCGCCCTTGACGCTGCCCCGGGCGAGGTTGCCGCCCATGTGGGGACAGTAGGCGTTGAGGACGTGCAGTTCACCGTCGTCCGCGCCCTGGAAGACCACGAGCTTGGTGCCGAACGCCTCGATCTCGTGCGGCCGGCCGTCCTTGAAGGTGTCGGCCAGGCCCAGGCAGTGCCAACCCCGGGCGAACCGGGTGGGCGGCGCGGCCGCCTCGATGACACGGGCCTCGTCGTTGAGTGCGGTCATCGTTCTCTCCCTGCTACTTCTGCGCCGCGAGTTCGACGGCGATGTCGATGAGCTGGTCCTCCTGGCCGCCGACGAGCCGGCGTTCGCCGGCGCGCAGCAGGATCTGCGCGGCGGACACGCCGTACCGCTCGCCCTGCCGGAAGGCGTGCTTGAGGAAACTGGAGTAGACGCCGGCGTGGCCCATGAGCAGGGCCAGCCGGTCGAGTTGGCACTCGTCGTCCATGACCGGGCGGACCGCGTCCTCCGCCGCGTCGATGATCTTCAGGACGTCGATGCCGGTGCGGATGCCCATCTTGGCGCAGACCGCGACCAGCGCCTCGACGGCGGTGTTGCCGGCGCCGGCGCCCAGCCGGCGGGTGGAGCCGTCGATCTGGCGGGCGCCGGCCTGGATCGCGGCGATGGAGTTGCCGGTGCCCAGCGCGAGGTTCTCGTGGCCGTGGAATCCGACCTGGGCGTCCTCGCCCAGCTCGGCGACCAGCGCCCGGACCCGCGCGGTGACGTCGTCCATCACCATCGCGCCGGCCGAGTCGACGACGTAGACGCACTGGCAGCCGGCGTCCGCCATGATGCGGCCCTGGCGGGCGAGCGCCTCTGGGGTGGTGGAGTGCGCCATCATCAGGAAGCCGACGGTCTCCAGGCCCATCTCCCGCGCCAGCCCGAAGTGTTGGACGGAGATGTCGGCCTCGGTGCAGTGGGTGGCGATCCGGCAGACGGTGGCGCCGTTGCCGTGCGCGGCCCGGATGTCGTCCTTGACGCCGAGTCCGGGCAGCATCAGGAAGGCGATCTTCGCCTGCCGGGCGGTCTCCACCGCGGTCCTGATGAGCTCCTGCTCGGGCGTCTTGGAGAAGCCGTAGGTGAACGAGGAGCCGCCGAGCCCGTCGCCGTGGGTGACCTCGATGACCGGCACGCCCGCGCCGTCCAGCGCCGCGACCACGGACCGTACGTCCTCGACGGTGAACTGGTGCCGCTTGGCGTGCGAACCGTCGCGCAGTGAGGAGTCGGTGATGCGGATGTCGAGAGTGTCGGAGTAGCTCTTCATGCCTGCATGCCCTTCGCGAACTCCTCGCCGACCTTGGTGGCGGCGGCGGTCATGATGTCGAGGTTGCCGGCGTACGGCGGCAGGAAGTCGCCGGCGCCCTCGACCTCCAGGAAGACGGCGACCCGGGCCATCCCGCCGTTGACCACCGAGGGGTCGTCGAACTGCGGCTCGGCCCGCAGCCGGTAACCGGGGACATAGGTGGCGACCTGCTCGGCGACCTCCTTGACGGACTGGGCTATGGCGTCCCGGTCGGCGTCCTCGGGGATCGAGCAGAAGACCGTGTCGCGCATGATGACCGGCGGCTCGGCGGGGTTGAGGATGATGATCGCCTTGCCCCGCCCGGCGCCGCCGATCCGCTCGATGCCGCGGGCGGTGGTGCGGGTGAACTCGTCGATGTTGGCGCGGGTTCCGGGCCCGGCCGACACGGAGGCGACCGAGGCGACGATCTCCGCGTAGGGGACCGGGACCACCCGGGAGACCGCGTACACCATCGGGATGGTGGCCTGTCCGCCGCAGGTGATCATGTTGACGTTGTCGGCGTCGAGGTGCGCGGTGAGGTTGGCGGGCGGGACGACGGCGGGGCCGACCGCGGCCGGGGTCAGGTCGATCGCCTTGATGCCGCGTTCGGCGTAGCGCGGGGCGTTGGCACGGTGGACGGCGGCGGAGGTGGCCTCGAAGACCAGGTCCGGGGTCTCGTCCTGGGCGAGGAGCCAGTCCACGCCCTCGTGACTGGCCTCGATGCCGGCGCGGCGGGCCCGGGCGAGTCCTTCGCTGTCCGGGTCGACGCCGATCATCCAGCGGGGTTCGATCAGCGGGGAGCGCTGGAGCTTGTACAGCAGGTCGGTGCCGATGTTGCCGGAACCGACGATGGCCGCGGTGGCCTTGGTCGTGCGGGTCATCATCACCTCTCGGGTGAACGGGCTGAGGGGAGCTGCGGACCCGTGGCCGGGGCGGCCCGCGTGGGCCTCCCGGCCGACGGGCCCTCAGACGAAGGAGAGCGAGACCGGGCCGAGCCCGGTGAAGTCGGCGGTGAAGGTCGCCCTGGGGGCGACGTCGACGGCCCGGGTGCAGGAGCCGGGCAGGACCAGGTGCCCCTTCTTCAGGGGCACGCCGAAGCGGGCGACGGTCCGGGCGAGCCAGGCGACGGCGAGGGTGGGGTCGCCGAGCACGGCGTCGCTGCGGCCCTCCGCGATCCGCTCGGCTCCGCGATGCAGTACCGCGTCGACGGCCTTGAGGTCCAGCCCGCGCGGGTCCCGGCCGTCGCCGATGGCGTATCCGGCGGAGGAGGCGTTGTCGGCGACGGTGTCGGGCAGGGTGATCCGCCAGTCGCGGATCCGGCTGTCGATCAACTCCAGCGCGGGAACGACCCGTTCGGTCGCGGCGAGCACGTCGGCGGGGGTGCAGCCCTCGCCCGGCAGATCGTCACCGAGCACGAAGCCGACCTCGACCTCGACGCGCGGCGCGCAGTAGCGGGCGAGCGGGACGGGCGTGCCGGGGCGCAGCTCCATATCGTCCAGCAGGTGGCCGTAGTCGGGCTCGTCGACACCCATCATCCGCTGCATGACCTCGGACGAGAGCCCGACCTTGTGCCCGGTGACGGTGGCGCCCTCCCGTCGCCGCTCCTGGATGTTGAGCAGCTGGATCTCGTAGGCGTCGTCGGCATCGAGGCCGGGGAACTCCCCGGTGAGCGGGGCGATGGGCCGGCCGGTGCGCTCGGCATCACGCAACTGCCGTGCCGCGAGCTGCCGTTGGCGGTCCGTGAGCATATGGTCCTCCACGGGGCGGTCGGTCTGTGCCGGGAGGCTAAGCGGGGCGGCGGGCGGCCGGGGAGGGTGGGTTCCCGCTGAGCGGGATTATTTCGATCCGAAATAACGGGGCCGTTGGTTTTGCCCGCACGTTGCCGGCTGGCCCGCCGTGGGGGTTCGCGTTTTGCGCCTGCGGCGCGGGGCGTTGCCGCTGCGCGGGGCTGTTCGGCCGCGGTGCCGGGTCTGTGGGGTGGGGGTGTGCCGGACTGCTGCGCTTTACGTCCGGCACACCCCCACCCCACAGACCCGTCCCCTCCCGTTGATGGGTGGAATTCAGGTGAGTTGGAGTGCCCGTAGTGGG